>NZ_BAYB01000001.1 GCF_000685035.1 Paraburkholderia ferrariae NBRC 106233 | reverse complement strand
CCCCCCGCCGGCAGGTAGAGCCCGTAGGCGAGCGTGCGCGCGCCGCGCTGCGGCGTGGCCGGCGCGACGTGCTCGGCGCGCCGCCATTCGCCGCCCGCCCAGGCGGCCCCGCGCGGCCCCACGCGCGATTCGCGCGGCGGCGTCGTGGGGCGGCTGGCGCTGGAGGCAGAAGCGGGGGCAGCAGCACGGGCGGCAGTCGGAGCGGCGGCCTGGGTAGCTGGTGCCGCCTCGGTGGCCGCGGTCTGGGCGGCTCGCCAGAGGGCGTGCGCCTGGGGCGCGTGAGCGCCGGCTTCCTGCAGCGCCGTGCGAGCGGCGCGATTCTGGATGGCGAGCAGACGTCGCATGCCACCCGCCCACAGCTTCGTCAGATCTTTCGTCATCATCGGCCTTGTGAAAGGGGGTCGGATACGTAACTGGAGAATCCAGCAACGTTTTATTGTTGCAATGCACAATAGCACTAATCAATGGACACTGCAGAACGAAGCGCAGAAACTCCACGCGGCCATCGTGCAGCGCAACCACAGGTCAGACAGATGGAGCCGATGCCGAGGTTTTTCGAGAGGGATATACTGGAAGACTATGTGACGCGCATGTCCGCCCGGAAGGCCGCTTGCGCGTGAAGCCAGTAACGTCGTCGGCAAGTTCGTTGCCAACCTCGCTGGATAACCCTTTTCATTTGCGCCGTTGCGGCGCCGAGCCATGCCAGATTTGCCTCTTCACCAGTGGTACGCGATCACGAACTTCGGCGGCGCCGGGCTGACGCTGCCGCTCGCGCTCGCGATCGCGCTGTGGCTCGCCGCCGGCTACTCCATGCGGATGGCGGCGAGTTGGCTGCTGCTGCTCGGCGCTTCGATCGGTGTCGTCACGGTCACCAAGATTGCCTTCCTCGGCTGGGGCGTCGGCGTGCGCGAGCTCGATTTCACGGGCGTGAGCGGTCATGCCATGCTGTCCACGGCCGTTTATCCGGTGGCATTCTTCCTGATGCTGCAAGGCGCCCGGCCGGCGCTGCGCGCCGCGGGGGTCGCGGCGGGGCTCGCCATGGGCGTGGCCGTGGGGCTCTCGCGCGTGGTGCTGGAAGCACACTCGCCGTCCGAAGCGGTCGCCGGCTTTGTGGTCGGCGCGCTCACGGCGCTCATTTTCGTGCGCTACTGGTGGAACGCGCAGGCAGGCCGCATTTCGGCGGCAGCCGTTACGCTCAGTCTCGTTGCCCTCACTTTCGCGCTGCACAACGTTCGGGTGCCCACGCACCGCTGGGTCACGCACCTCGCGCTGACCGTATCGGGCCACGAGCAACCCTATGTGCGCGCCCGCTGGAAGGCCAACCGCAACAATCCGTCGGCCGCCTCGCCCCTCTCGCAGACGCGCAACACGCTGGCCGCCCCGACCCCGACCCCGCGGCACGCCTGAGCGAACACGGCGTTCAGCCGCTCACGCCCAGCAGCACGCTCGAAGCCTTGAAGACCGCCGTGGCCGCAGCACCGGCCACGAGACCCAGCGCATCCACGCTCGCATCCGTCACCACCGCCGCGATCACCGTGCCGCCCGGCAGCGCAAGCGTCACCTCCGCATTCACGGCCCCGCGCCGCACCTCGTCTATCGTCCCGCCAAGGCGGTTGCGCGCCGAGAGCCGGGCCGCCGCCTGCGGATCGCCCGCCACCAGCACCACCGACGAAGCCTTCACGAGCGCAACCGCCGCGGCGCCTTCGGTGAGTCCCAGCGCTTCGGTGCTTTCGCGCGTCACCACGGCCACCACCGTCTGACCGCCGGGCAGCGCAAGCGACACCTCGTCGTTCACCGCACCGCACGCGATGCCGGAAACCCTGCCGTAGAGATAATTGCGCGCGCTGGTGCGCAGGCTAAAGCGGCCGAGCAGCGCCAGATCGCTGTCGAGTTGGCCCGCGGCGTTCTCGCCGCCGAGCGCCGCCGCAGCGGCGGCCGCCCGCTCCAGAAAACGCCGGTGCTCGCGCTCGATGGCGTGCCAGGTCTCGATGAGGCGCAGCGCGCGCGCCGTGAGCGTCGTGCCCCCGCCGCCCTTGCCGCCCGCGGCACGCACCACGAGCGGCTCGCCCGCCAGGTTGTTCATCGCGTCGATGGCGTCCCACGCGCCCTTGTAGCTCATGCCCACCGCCTTCGCGGCGCCGGTGATCGAGCCGGTTGCGCGAATGGCGGCCAGCAGGCCGATGCGCGTGGCGCCACCCAGCATCTGCTGGCCGGACTGAAACCAGAGCGCGCCGCCCACGCCGAGTTCGGGAGGGGTCGCCCCGGCCGGCAACGAATCGGAAGAAGAAGGGTTCATCGCGCACAAGGACGCCAGAGTAAGGGCGTTCGATTATAGAGACGCGTGCCGCACGGAACACAGTCCGGGCCTCACTCGCCCGAGACCTTCGGTTTGGGCAATTCGCGCAGCAGCCGCTCGCCTTCCTTCGCGGTGGATCGCTTGACGGCTTCGCACCAGCCGCGCGCGAAACCGAGCAGATAGGGATCGATGGCCATCGCTTCGATAAAGCGCAGCGCCACGGCCGCGTCGTTGCCGTCGCCCAGCACGGATTGCAGCCGCGCCAGCGTGCGCGCCGTTTCCGTGCGCGTGCGGCGCGAGGCGATGGGCGCGAAGAACTCCAGCGTGTAGCGCAGGTACTTCGCGTTGATGCGCGCTTGATGCCGGCTCGCTTCGTCGATGGCGGTGAGCCTGGGCGTCTCGGCGAGGTGTTTGTAATAGCGCCGCACCCGCTTTTGCGCCTGCTCGTGGAGCGGGCGCGCGGTGTCGTGCGGCCCCTCGCCCGCCGTCTCGCCGTACACGCGGGCGGCCAATGCGGCCAGCCAGCGCAGCCACGCCAGCGCAACATGCGCATAGCGCGGCGAGCGCAGTGCGTCGCGCACGCGGGCGCGCGCCACGAGCCGCGCCTGGTCGGCCTCTTCGCGCACGGCCGCCCAGCGCTCGGGTTCGGTGTCGGCGGCGGCGAGCGCGGGCAGCGTCGATTCCACGAAGACATCGCGGTCGCGCGCCTCGCCCAGCAAGTCGCCCAGCCACTTCAGATCGGGCTTGATCTGCGCGCTCCAGGTCTCGTCCTGCCAGCGCGCAAAGATGCGCATTGCCGTGCGCAGGCGCCGCTGCGAAACGCGCATCTGATGGATGAACTCCGTTTTCGGCGAATCGCGTACGCCTGCGTCGTTGCCGAACCATTGCGCGCTGATGTTGCGGCCGATGGCGACGAGCGCGGCCGCGTCCGTGTGCGCCCCCGCCAGATCGACGGGCGCGGCGCGCGCGGCTTCGGTGCCGCCGGCCAGGCTGCCGGTCGCGGCGCGCTCGAGTGCGTCCGTCATGCGCACGAACGCGGGCGCGTCGGCGGGCGCGGCGTCGATCAAGGCGTCGGCGCAAGCGAACAGCACGTCGGCGATGGGGGCGGGATCCGCGTCGTCGGGCCATGGCGCGCGCACGCGCAACTCGTGCAGACGCGGGCCTTCCTCGGCGAGATCGGAAGCCGTTGCCGTTTCGTGCAACTGCGCATCGAGTATCAGCTCGGCCTCGATGCCGTCGCGCACCCAGGGCCAGCGGTAACGCACGGCGCTCAACCCCACTACCGGGACCGGCTTGCCCACTGCGGCCAGGGCCTCGCGAAACGGCTCGGGCGCGGCATCGAACAGCGAATCCGCAATGCCGTCGGCATCGAGCGGGGCCTCGAAGATCGGCGTGATCGCGTGAATGCCGGGCGTCAGGGCATGGCGGCGCGACACGGCGACCTTGCTCGCGTCGCCGCGCGTCTCCACGGCAATCCGCCAGCCGTCGAGGGCCCGCCGCGTATCGCAGTCGTCGCGGCCGAACAGGGTGGTGGCGACGCGCGCCCCGCCGACTGTCGCCGTGCCGAGTTGCGGCAGTGCATCAATGAATGCCGCCGCCAGCGTGGCGGGCGCCGCCAAGCCGCGCGGGGCATGCTTGTGGGGCGCGGCAGGCGCGAGAAGAACGATGTCCAGCACGATTTCCAGAACACGAACCATGAACGCTCCAGCGATCGGACGGAGGACGCAGCAAAGTGACGGGGGAATCGAAACGGCGACCACGGATCTACTGACCCTCATAGTACAACGCCCTGTCAGAACCCTGACAGGGCCGACCGCGAGAAAGACGCGCGTGCTGCCGCCCATCCCTATGTACTTTGACTATTATCAAGACAACAAATCGGCGGCAGCGAAAGAATGTTTACATTTATTGTCGACAACCCTGCTTTTCTTAAGGAGTATTGAGTGTTCCCGGAATTCAGAGACCTGATCTCGCAGCTCAAGACCGAAGACGACCACTTTGCGCGGCTCTTCCACCGTCACAACCAACTGGACCAGGAGATCAAGAACATGGAGGCCGGTATCGTGCCGGCCGACGACATGGCAATCGAGCAACTGAAGAAAGAGAAGCTGCAGCTCAAAGATTCGCTGTATCAGATACTCGTCAAAGCCTCGCAGGCCTGAAGCGGCGCTGTCGCTGTTCTTGCGTTGTCTTTGGGTTGTGCGCCATGACTGTGCGCGTTCGCGATCGAACGCGCACAGGAACGCCCGCGTGCCGCAATGCTGGCACGCGGGCACGTGCGTCCGCCGCGGCGGCCCTGCTACCCGCGCGGAAGCACTACCGGAAACACTACTGGAAGCACTACCGGCTGCACAAAAGGGAGCCGCATCGCAACAGGCTCGTCACGATCAACACAAAGCCGGCGCACACGATCGCCAGTCCGATTGCCTTACGTGCCAGCGAACCTGCGCGCCTGCACGCCGTATATCTGAGAAGCCGGCTATGGGTTCTGCGCAACATTCATTCACCTACGGAGAGAACACCCGCCGGCCGCCACCGAAGCGCGGCGGGAGCAGGGCGCGGCACCCGCGCATGCCGGCGCCCCAGGGTGTCACGAGTTGCGACGGCGCGCGCTGCGGGATGCAGCGCGATATTCGGCCAGGAAGAACTGCAAGCCTCCAAGCTGCTGGGCCAGATAACCGCCCGTCGCCATCGATTCCGGCGCCCGCTTGTCGCCGGTCGGCGGATATTCGTTCGAGAAGTCGGCCGTGCCGAAGAGCATGTCCCAGAACGGAAACACCGCCCCATAGTTGCACGAATTGCGGCCGGCAGCGCGCAGGCCGTGGTGCAGCCGGTGAAAGCGCGGCGACACGAGCAGCCTGTCGCCGAGCCAGCCGAACGAGAGCTTGATGTTCGCGTGGCTGAGGCTTTCGATGAACCGCATGAACAGGAAGAGCAGCGGAAACTGCAGCGGCGGAATGCCGATCGCGAGACCGACGACGCCGAACCACAGGCCCGCGACAAGATCGTCGAGCAGATGATTGCGGTCGTCGGACCAGAAGCTCATCTGGCGCTGCGCATGATGCAGGGCATGCAGCGCGTACCAGCTGCGGAAGGCGTGGGAAAGCCGGTGCCGCCAGTAATCGGCGCAATCGAGAATCAACGCATAGAAGATGAAGGTGATGACCGGATGCCCCAGCAGCGACGGAATGATCGTTTCGAGCGTCGGCGGGATGTAGCCGAGGCTCACGACAAAACCGTTGACCCAGACCTGCACCTGATAAAACAGGAGGAAGCTGACGACCGGCAGCACGCCGACGCGGTTGAGCACCGTATAGAACGCGTCGGTCAGCACGGCCTTGCGATCCTCCCAGCGTTCGATCGGGAAGAAGGCTTCGAGCGGCCAGCACACGGCGTAGGTGGCGATCACGGCGAAGAAGCCGTAGACGCAAATGAGCGCCCAGTCGAACGAAAGCTCCTCCCACTCCATCCAGCCGAAGTGATAGAGCACCGGCAACACGAGGTACTGGTCGATCTCGCCGGCCAGCATGTTGAAGAGCCTGTCGATGAATGTCAGCATGGCGAACCTGTCACAGTGCTTCGGCCGTGACGAGGCCTGGGCGGCTCAGCTCGGTCGTGAGAAAAATGCCGTGCGGGGAACGCCCCACCTCGATCGTCTCGTAGTTGCCGCTCGCGGGATCGAGCACTGCGACCTGCTCGCGAAAACGCAGCGTCACCCACAGCATGCCGTCCGGACCGACGCTGACGTCGTCGGGGCCCGCCGCGTGGAACGGATACGTACGGCGAAGCTCGTACGTGACGGGATCGAGCGCCGCCAGCGAGCCGCCAATCCGGTTGCTCACATAAAGCGTCTTGCCATCCGGCGTGAGGAAGATGTTGTGCGGGCCGACGCCCGTCTTGATCTTGCGCAGCACCTTGCCGTCCGCCGGATCGACCTCGGCGACGTGATCGGCGCCCATCACGCAGACCAGCACCTTGCCGTTGTGCCACAGCACCCCGGCGGGCGTGGCGCCGACCTTCGAGGTCCAGCGCACCGTCATGTTGGTGAGATCGAACGCCACGAGCGTGTCCGACTCCTGCATGGAGCTGAAGCTCGTGCGCGAGTCGGGGGTGAAGTCGAGGTGGCTCGGCATCTTGCCCACTTCGAAACGCTTGACGAGGGTCAAGTCGTCGGCCCGATAAATATCGACGTAATTCAGGCGCAGCGCGTTGACGACCAGGTAGCGGTGGTCGGGACTGAAACCGAGCTGATAGGGATCCGCAATCGTCTTGTGGCCAATCGCGGTGCCGGTGCGCGGATCGACGATGAACAGCGCATTACCGCTTGCGTCGGCAATGTAGAGCTTGCTGCGATCCGGCGTGAGCGCCCAGTGGCTGGGCTCGCGCAGCGTCGGCAGCGTGCGGACGACGCGACGCGTCGTCATGTCGATGACCGAAACGCTCGCTTCGCCGGAATTCATCACGATGGCAAGCGCAGGCGTGGGAGCGGCAGCGGCGGCCAGGCCGGAGCGCAGCGAAAGTAGCGGGGACAGACTGAGGCCCAGAGGAACGGCGAGGCTTCGGCCAAGCCATGTGCGGCGGGAATGCTTCATGGTGTATGCGATCCGGAATGGTGCGGCAACGCTCGTGTAAGGCGAGGTGGCGCTGCGGGTACGAGCCACGAAACTATATCGTGCTGCGCTTTCAATTCGACTAACGCCGGGCGTTTGCGGATGCATTATCCCGGCGGCCGATCAATAGCGGTCACGGTCGTCGTCGCCCTCACCGCTTCAGATACCCAGTCACGAGGCGCGCCGCCTCGTCGATGAGCGCCTCCATCATTGCATCCGTAAGCACCGTGGAATAGTGCAGCACTGCGTTGTGCGTCAACGCCTCGATGGTCGTTACGCAGACATAGGATGCGAGCCCCACGTCGTCGATGCGCAGTTCGTCGCGGTGCCGCTCCAGATAAGTGCTGAACAGGGTGAAGTTCTCGCGGTTGAACGTTTCCAGCTTCTCGAGCTCGCCCACGCGCGGAATCTGCTCCGCGAGTACGCGATGCAGCCTGGGATCGACACGGTGAGCCTTAACCGCAACCGTGACGAGTTTGCGCACCGCCTTGTCGACCGGTTCGGCCAGGACCCCCGCCAACTCGCACCGGACCATCTGCATGATCTCCCGCTGGTGGCGCTCGATGACGGCAGCAACGAGTGCCTCCTTGCTGGGGAAATATTGGTAGAGCGAACCAACGCTCACTCCCGCCACCGCTGCGATGCGGTTGGTGCTGGCCTTGTCGAAGCCTTCCTTGACGAGAATGCGAGCAGTCGCTTCAATCAGCGCATCAACCATCGCGCGCGATCGCTGCTGAGTAGCGACTTTCCTGGGTTTTGTGAGCGGTCTACGTGCCATTTTTCCACGCCGCCAATGCGAGTATGAAAAGCGAATGATAGCTCGTACATTACCCAACATGGAAATGCAAGGCAGCACCTTGCACAATGCGCGCGACGCGCAAAACTCTCGGGAAGTCACGACATGCACGACACCTTGCAACATCTGTTCCGATACAAGGCCTGGGCAAATGACGAGCTGCTGACCGCGCTGGCGAGGCTTGGCCCGTTGCGTCGATTCACCCTGACCCGACTGGCCGTCAAGGCCCTGAGCCACAGCTATGTCGTCGACCGGATCTTCGCCGCGCATCTGCAGCGTAAGACTCACCCCTATACGTCGGCCAACCTGAGCGAGTTGCCGACGCTGGACGATCTGGCCGCGGACATCAGAACATCTGATCAGGAGTACATAGAGTATGTGTCCGGGCTCGGGCAAGACGCCCTGGCGGAACGGATCGATTTCGTGTTCACCGATGGTGCCCCGGGTTGCATGTCCCGGGAGGAAATGCTCGTGCACATCATCAACCATGGCACCGGCCACCGCGGCCAGGTGAGCGCCCTGATGCTGCTCAACGCCCTTTCGCCAGCGAGAGATGGCTTCACGACCTGGTTGCATGAAGCGGAGGCATCGACGAGAGGGCGAGGCTGAGGCGGGGGCGCGAAGCCGCTGTCGAGTTCGCGCTAACGCCGGATTACCTACGATCTCTCACGTCGCGTACTGCGCAATCCCGTTGCCGAACGACCAGTTCTCGCGCGCCACATCCACCAGATTGACGAACACGTCCTCGGGCCGCACGCCTGGGCTGTCCGCGAGATTGCGCGCGATCTGCGCGAATAGCGCCTTCTTCTGATCCTGGCCGCGCGTGTTGCTTACCGCGATCTGGATCATCACGAGGTCGTCGCTGCGCTCGATGCCCAGGTAATGGCGGCCGAAGAAGAAGTTCTCCGCGTCGTGTTCGTTGACCAGCATGAAGAAGTCGTCTTCCGGCGCCTTGAACACTTCCATGAGCGCGCGATGGACTCCCTTGGCGAGCGCTTCGCGGTATTGGGCGGGCTTGCCGGCGCGCACGGCGATTCGGGTAAAGGGCATGTCGTTCTCCTTGATCGAATTGACATGCACAAGCTTAGGCGAGCATCATCATGATTAACAGATATGGATAGATATTTCATCTATTTACAATAGAAATGAATCATGAGATGAAACCGCTCGACCTCGATGCCGTGCGCGCGTTCGTGCTGGTTGCCGAACTGCGCAGCTTCACGCGCGCCGCCGACGCGCTCGACACCACGCAATCCGCCGTCAGCCTCAAGCTCAAGCGCCTCGAAAGCCATCTCGGGCGCCAATTGCTCGAACGCACGCCGCGCGTCGTGCGCCTGTCCCCCGATGGGCTGGCGTTCCTCGGTGCCGCGCGCGACCTGCTCGGCGCCCATGAGCGCGCGCTAGGCGTGCTGACCGACGACGAACGGCACCTGGCGCTCGGCCTCTCCGAGCACGTCGCCGACGCGCAGCTCGCGAGCCAGCTCGCCAGCCTGCGCGCGCACGACCCGGGGCTCGTGATCGAGCTTCATCTGGGATCGTCGGCAACCCTGCTCGCCCAGTACGACGAGCGCCGGCTGGACGCGGCGATCATCCGCCAGGAAGACCACGAGTTGCCGCGCGGCGACGCGCAGACGCTCTTCACCGAGCCGCTGGTCTGGCTGGCCGCGCCCGGCTTCCACTGGCAGCCGGGCGTACCGCTGCCGCTCGCGCTGGTGGCGCCGCCCTGCGCGGTGCACGCCATGGCGGTCCGGGCGCTCGATACGGAAGGGATTGTCTGGAACAAGGTGTTCGTGGGCGGCGGCGTGGCCGCCGTGGGCGCGGCGCTGGAGGCCGGACTGGCCGTTTCGCCGCTCGCGCGGCGCGTGGCGCCGCGCGCGCTCGTGGACGTGAGCGCGCGATTCGGTCTGCCCACGCTGCCCGCTTCGCGCGTGCAGCTTTACTCGCGCGTGCGCGAGCCGCGTTCCGCGGCTACGCTGCAACTGCTCGCCGCGAGCCTCGGGGCCGGGTAAGCCAGACGTCAGCCAAGGATGGGCGGCAACTCGCGCGGCTGTGCCGTGGAGGAACGATGCGGTGCGTTAGCCGACGCCGGGGACGCCTGCACCACGAGTTTGCGGCGCGCGGCCGGGCGCGCTGCAGCGGGTTTTGCCGGCGCACGGCGCGGCGCATGGGCCGCACCCTCTCGCGCATGCGCCTGTGCCGCGGCGTGCGGGTTGCCATGGGGCGCCTTCGCCGCATGGGCCGCGCCGGCATGCGGGCTGGCCTTGTGCGTCCGGGCATGCGCCGCCGAATGACTGCCGCCGTGATGCGCTGCCTTCGGATGCGTTCGGGCCGCCCCCGGCTTCGCGTGCGTTTCGCGCTTCGGCTTGCGGGCGTGATTCCCGCGTTTCGCGGCATGCGCACCCTTTCCCGCGTGCGCCCGGGCACCCGTCTGCGCCTGCTGCACACCCGCTGCCCCCGCGCCCCCGCCTGACCCGGCCGCCACGGCCGCCGTCGATATCCACATTGCCGCGACCAACACTGCCACTGCCCGCACGTCGCCCTCCTGACTACCCGTCTCGATCTTTGGTTTACCGGCCGGCGATTATACCCAACCTGAACTTGCAATAATCCATATATGGACTAATATTTAGTCAAAGTTCATTTTAGGACTCAATCATGCCGTATGCGAGCGCTTCTTCGCCTGCCGCCCCGACCCGACGACCGGGGGCCGAGCCCACCCTCACCCAGATGTCGGCGGCCGGCCTGCGCGCCTTCTTCAACATCGCGCGCGACTGGGATTTGACGGCCGACGAGCAAATCGTCCTGCTCGGCTCGCCGGGCCGCTCGACCTTCTTCAAGTGGAAGCAAACGCCGGAATCCGCCCGCCTGGGCCGCGACACGCTGGAGCGGCTCTCGCTGCTGCTCGGCATCTACAAGGCGCTGCAGATCCTGCTGCCCCAGCCCGCCGCCGCGGACGCCTGGGTCAAGCGTCCCAACAGCGCGCCGCCGTTCGGCGGCCGGCGCGCGCTCGACCGCATGCTGGCCGGCAATGTCAGCGACCTCGTGGCGGTGCGTCAGTATCTGGATGCGATGCGGGGCGGCTGGGCGTGACGCAAACGAACTGGCAGCACCGCTGGCGCAGCGCGCCGCTCGCATGGTCGCCGGCGTACCGGGTCATTCCCACCCGCTTTCCCGCCGTGAACCTGTTCGACCGCGTGGCATCGGCCGAGGACTTCGAGGCGCTCTACGCGCTCGAAGCCCTCACCAACGACCGCCTGCGCACGGAAACCGGCGAACTCGATCTCGTGCCGCGCGAAGAGCGCCGCTTCGGCCCCGGCTATGGCCCGATCATGGCCGCCTTCACGCACCTGAATCCCCAGGGCAGCCGTTTTTCCGACGGCAGCTACGGCGTGTTCTACTGCGCGCGCTCGCGCGAGACCGCCATTGCCGAGACGCGCTACCACTCGGCACTGTTTCTCGCCGCAACCCGCGAGCCGCCGCTGCGCCAGCAAATGCGGCTCTACACGGTGGAAGCGAAAGGCGAAGTGGTCGATCTGCGCGACGATCCCGCGCTCGACCCCGCCGTGCTCTCGCCGCTCGACTACGGGGCCGGCCAGGCGCTTGGCCGCGCGGTGCGGGCGGCGGGCGCGCCCGGCATCGCCTACCCTTCCGTGCGCGACGCGGGCGGCGAGTGTCTTGCCGCGCTGCGCACGTCGATCGTGCGCGCGTGCCATCACGCGGCCTACCTCGAATACAACTGGAACGGCCAGGCGGTCGATATGGTGTTCGAACTGAACCGCGTGGGCTGAGCGACAAAACCCGAGCCCAAACGCACGGCGGCCGGGAAGCCGCTGCTTCAGGGCAGCGCTATCTGCGCGGCGCCTTGCTCGCGCGCCTCGGTTGTCGAGGCCGACCACTGCCGCTGCGTGAGCGCCTCGACTATCGTCAGGCGACCTTCGGGAATGAACGCGCCAGTATCGATGAAGATCTGCGCGCCGATCTGGCGCACTTCGCGCATCGGCGTATGACCGCAGTAGGTGGGGGAAAGGCCGCGCTTCGGCCTCGCCTCGCCGAGCGCGAGCGCGCGTCCCCAGAGCAGGCGTTCGCGCACGGTGTCGTCGAAGCGGGCCGCGTCGAGCTCGGCATCGTCGCCGAAAAATTCCGCATGGAGCACGTTGAAGCGCGCGCCGCCTTCGCCGATCACGCGCACGAGCGGCAGCTTGCGCAGGCGTGCGGCGTGCTGCACGAGCGCGCCCTCCGGCAGCGACTCGGCCCACCCGCCACCGATGCCGTACCAGCGATAGCGCGGCTGGCGGCCCTCGGCCACGGCGCACATCGTGTCTTCGTGATTGCCGAGCACCGCGAAGAACCACGGCTTGTCGAGGAGGGCCAGTGCCTCCACGCTCTGGTCGCCGCGATCGACGAGGTCGCCCACCGAGAACAGCCGGTCGCGCGACGCGTCGAACCCCACCTCGCGCAAAAGAAAGCGCAACGCATCCACGCAGCCGTGCAGATCGCCGACCACGAAATCGCGGCCGGCGGTGTTGCCTGCGTGATGCTCGATAACAGGAATGGGTGCGGGAATCATGCCCTCATGATAGCGCCGCCGATCAGTCCGCGCGTGTCACGTCTGCGCGCAGGCGGCGTGCCGGCCTGGGAGGCGCGCGCCTGCGCGCCCCCACCCGCTTGCGGTGCCCCATGCCGGGCGCGCCAGGCTGCGCGCCCGAAGCTACGCTCACTGCGGCTGGGCGCGCAGCGTGCCGACCTGATCGGGCGTGATCGTCGCCTGCGGATTGCCGAACTGCTTCGTCACGTAGTTCGAAATCGCGGCAACCTGGTCATTGGTGAGCTCGCTGCCGAATGCGGGCATCAGCACGTCCGCATCCTTCGTTTTGCGCGTCACGCCGTGCAGGATCACCATGGCCAGGTTGCCCGGGCTGGCCGCGCCCGCCACGCTGTTGTGAATCAGCGCGGGGTAGGCGCCCGGCGCGCTCGCGCCGATGCCTTCGCCGGTCCAGTTGTGGCAGCTCGCGCAGTTCGCGACGAAAAGCTGCACGCCGTTCACGCTCGTCACTTCGGTGCCGCGCAGCGTCGTCACGTCGTCCACGGCAGGCTTCCCCCACGAGTCGCGCGAGCGCGTCACGCCGCCCGAAATCGGCTGCTGCCCGCGCAGGTAGGCCACGACCGAGTGCAGGTCTTCGTCGGTGAGATATTGCGTGGAGTTCTGCACGACTTCGGCCATCGGTCCCGCCGCGTTTGCGTGGCCGGCGGCGGCGCCGGTCGAAAGATAGGCGATCAGTTCGTCGTCGCTCCAGTTGCCGATGCCGCCCGCCTTGTCCGGCGTGATGTTGTAGGCCTGCCAGCCCGCCTGGGTCGCGCCCGCGAAGCGCTCGCTCTTGCTCAAGCCCTGCATGAAGTTGCGCGGTGTGTGGCACTCCTCACAATGTGCCAGCCCTTTCACGAGATACGCGCCGCGGTTGTATTCGGCGCTCTGTTGCGGGTCCGGCACGAAGCGCCCTTCGTTGAAGTTGAAGAGGTTCCAGACGACCATCAGCCAGCGCAGGTTGAACGGGAAGCGCAGTTCGTTGGCGGGCGGTGCGTAGTGAATGGGCGCGACGGTGTTCAGATAAGCGCGGATCGCCTGCACGTCCTGTTCGGTGACGCGCGTGAATTCCACATACGGGAACGCCGGATAGAGCCGCTCGCCGTTCTTGCCGATGCCTTCGTGCATCGCGCGCATGAAGTCGGCGTCGCTCCACTGGCCGATGCCGGTGTCCGGGTCGGGCGTGATGTTCGGCGTATAGATCTTGCCGAACGGCGTGACGATAGGAAGTCCGCCCGCGAATGGACGGCTCTTGTCGGCGGTGTGGCAGGCCACGCAGTCGCCCACGCGCGTGAGGTACTCGCCGCGCTTCACGAGTTCGGGCTGATTGACCGCCGTGCCGTCGGGCGTCGCGTCCGATGCCTGGCCATGCGCGGCCGGCAGGGGCAGTTCGTCCACGGGCCGGGCCGCGCCGTCGTGCGAGGCGTGCCACGCAACATAGAGCGCGAAAGCACAGAAAAAGACCGCTGCCAGCGCGGTGCGCGTGTGCCGGGTGCGGGCCACGGGTGCGAGCAGGGCGGCGCGTACGCAAGGGGACTGTCGTTCGTTCATCGTCTGTCTCCGGCCGGTGCGCATCAGAGCTCGTGCCGCAGTTTGTCGGCCAGCTTCAGCGACAACGCGGCAATCGTGAGCGTGCAGTTCACCGATGCCGCGGTGGGCATCACCGCGCTGCTCGCGATGAACAGGTTCGAATGGTCATGCGTGCGGCAGTCGGCATCCACGACCGAGTCCGCGGGGTTGGCCCCCATGATCGTCGTGCCCATGATGTGGTTGTTCGGCGCGAAGGTGTCGTCGAAGGCGACCTCGGTGCCGCCGAAGAGCTGCGCGATCTGCGCATACAGATCGTGCGTATTGGCCGCGCTTTTCTTCACGTAGTCGTTGATCGAGTAGTAGATCTCGGGCTGCGGAATGCCGAGCGCGTCCTTGCGCTCGCCCGAGGGCAGCACGCGGTTCTGCGGCTCGGGCAGATGCTCGTGAAAGCTGTTGATGTTGAGCGTGCGCGCCGCGCGGTCGCGGATCTGGCGGTCCAGTTCGGCCCCCGTCACGCCGTTCTTGATGAGCGCGGCGGTCACCGCCATCGTGCCGACGCCGTTCGAAAGATGCAGTTTCTTCGAGGCATAGTCGGAGCGGAACGCACCGTCGCGGAAGTTCACCACGGAGGTCATTTCCATGGGCCCGCGGCCCGGCCACAAGGGCTCGTTGGCGAGGAACGCGACGCCCGTGCCCGGGTGATCCATGAGGTTGCGGCCCACCTGGTCGGAACTGTTGCCGATGCCGTGCGGAAACGCATCGCTCACGGACATCAGCATCAGCTTCGGCGTTTCGATGCCGTTCGCCGCGAGCACGAAAAGCTTGCCGGTGACGCGGGTGCTGTTGCCGTTCGGGTCCTTGTAGTGGACCGCGGTAATGAGCCCCTTGTTGTCGGCCTCCACGCGATAGACCACCGCCTGCGCAATCAGCCTGGCGCCCGCATGCTCGGCTTTTTCGGCGTGGACTATGCCGCCGTACATCGCCGCAATCGGGCAGATCGGCATGCAGTTGTTGTTCCCGCAGCAGGTGGGACGCGCGTCGTAGGGCCGGCTGTTGCGCGCCACCGGCTCGGGCACCACGTGAAAACCGTTCGCGTTGAGCACGTCCGAAAAGCGCTGATCCATGTACGAAAGCGGCAGCATGCTCATCGGATAGGGATGCGAGCGCGGCGAACCCAGATCGTAGGAGGCGCCCGGCCCCGACACGCCCAGCGCCTCCTCGGCCGCCTGGTACCACGGCTCGAGCGTCTCGTACGGATACGGCCAGTCGCGGCCCACGCCGTATTGCGTTTTCAGGCGGAAATCCGCGGGCAGGAGCCGCCACGCGGCGGCGGCCCAGTGCCACGTCGTGCCGCCCACGAGGCGCAGGTACTGCGAGTTGTAGGGATAGTCGCCTTTCTGGATCAGGTAGTCGTTGGCCGGCGAGTATTCGGGATGCGGGGCGTAAGGCGAAGAGGGATAAGGTGTCGCGAAGTCGGCTTTCGCGGGCGAGTTGCGGAAGTTCTCCACGATCTGCCAGCGCGCGAGGCGCGGCCCGGCTTCGAGCAGGATCACCGAAGCGCCCGCCTGCGCGAGCTGATACGCGACCAGACTGCCCGCCACGCCCGAACCGACCACGACTACGTCGGCAGAGTTGTCTATCGCCATTGTCGTCCTCTTTCTTCTGGCTTTCGTTGTGGGGACCGCGCGCGGCATTGCGCAACCGCCGCGCCACGCCGACGCGGCGGCCGTCGCGTGCGAGAGGCAGCACGCGCGAGGCCATGCGTGACGTGCCCAGGCCCTGGCACGCCTGCCGGAACGCTCTGCCCGGCCGGCGTGCGGAATGCGGCACGTCCGCCACTGCTACAACCGCCCGTGCTCAACTGCTGCCGGGCTTTTTCGTCCAATAGAACGGCACGTCGCGACAATACGACGGAATGGTCAGCACATCGTTGACCGGATCGAACATCAGCGCCTTCTCGTACGCCACCACCTCGATATGCGGAGAATCGCCCACGAGGCCCAGATACCAGGCGCGCATGATGTCGCCCACCGTCGTCGCGAGTTCGGGCTGCGCGTCTTTGAGCGCCGCGGTCACGCTGTCCGAGGGCACGCCGCCGTGGCTCTGCAGCCAGCCGCCGAGCGCGCCCACGTTCGAGGCAAACTGGCTGTTCGCGCGGGCGAGCGACGCATAGATGCGCTCGCCGAGCAGCTTGTCGAAGCTGGTGCGGCCGGTCAGCCGTTGCGAGAGCGCGATGAAGGCGTCGTAGCCGCTGTCGTCGGGGGAGGTGGCGGCGAACACGCGCGCGAAGCCGGGCAGCGAGCCGGGGCGCCCGGCCATCGTGAAAGCCAGCACCGCCGCGGCGGCGCACGCGCCGGTCACGAAGTGCCGGCGGCCGGGCCGGTGGCCCGAGGTGTGGGGCGTCCCGTCCTGCGTCACATCTGTCATGCGGACTCCAGATGAGTTTCGTAGCGAGCCGGCAGCCATGTTGCCTGCCGGGTCCGGGGCGATACGAACGAGGTTTGCTATCGTGTTGCGGCGTGCACGGCGCCTTTCCGGATGAAAGGTGCCGATGACGCGCCGCGCAAGCAATATAGCCTTTCCTGGCGCGATTAGACAAACCCGTTGCCATCATGCATGGCATAAAACGCACGATAGAATCGCCGCAGCAGGCCCCTGCCCAACGTTTTGCCACATTCACGACGACATGAATCTCTACCCTCAGGTGTTACGCAACCGCCCATACATGATGCTCGGGGCGCTGGCCGGACTCGCGGTGGGCTTCCTTTCGCCGGCCGCGCTCAGGCCCACGGCGCGCGTGCTGCTGGGCTGGGACGCGGCGATCTGGGTCTACCTCGTGCTGATCTGGGTGCACATGGCCTTCGCCAGCGAAGAGAGCGTGCGCAGCAACGCCCAGCGCGAAGACGAAAACGCGGGCGCGGTGCTCTTCGTGATCTGCACCGCGACGGTGGCGAGCATCGTGGCGATCGTGCTCGAACTCGGCACCACGAAGGACCTCGGCATCGCTTCGAAAGTGCTGCATTCGGCCATTACGGGCCTCACGCTGATCGGCGCGTGGTTCCTCATTCCCACCATCTTCACGCTGCATTACGCGCGCGTGTTCTACGGGTCCGATCCCTCAGCGCCCGCGCTCGTCTTTCCCGACCGCGAGCTTGCGCCGAATTACTGGGATTTCCTGTACTTTTCGTTCACCATCGCCGTGGCCTCGCAAACCGCCGACGTGGGCATGCGCGGGCGCAGCGCGCGGCGCAGCGTGCTCGCGCAGTCCATCCTCTCGTTCTACTTCAATGTGGCCGTGCTGGGCCTGTGCGTGAACATCGCCGCCAGCATGGTAGGCGGCTAACGCCGCGTTCCCTCCCTCCTCCGGGGCGTTCTCCGCCCCGTCGCCGGGCATGCCCCTTGCTGAATGCCCCTCCAAGAGCCTTGCGACGTTCGCGGTTTGGTTCCGGCCTGCTCTTGCACTACATTGAACAGGACGCGCCGCCGCGGGCGCAGCAAAAGCCCACGCCGCGGCTCCGGCACCCTCCGGGCGACGTGATCGCGCGAAAGCGCATCCGCGCTGCCCGACGCATCGGGAATACGATTGATGGAACCTCCACATGCCTATGCGCCGCGGATCTACTTCGTCCATTCCGCCCTCGTCGGGCCGCTCGACGCGTGGCCTGCCTGCTTCGCCCATGCGGCCTCGCTCGGCTTCGACCATGTGCTGATCGGGGCGCTGTTCGCGCCCGGTTCCTCCGGTGACGGCCGCATCGTCGCCGACCATGCCCGTCTTCACCCTGTCTTCGAAACGTCGCAATCCGCCGACGAAGCGTTGCGCGTCCTCGTGGACGCCGCACGCGAGCACGGCCTCACGCTGCTCGCCGACCTCACGCTCGACCGCGCGGCCGCCGATGGCGCGCTGTACGCCGCGCATGCGGAATGGTTTCACCCGTTCGAGCCCGAGGACGCGCGGCTCGACCCGCGCCACGGCCAACCCGAGGCCAACGTGGCCTACGCCGATTTCGAACGCGCCGCCGCCCCGCTCGCCGCGTGGTGGTCGCAGCGCATGATCGAACTGGTGCAGGCTGGCCTTGGCGGCTTTCGCATCGACTCGCCGCACCGCGTGCCCGCGGCCGTCCTGCGCGGCATCTTCGAGGTGGTGCGCGAGCGCCATCGCCAGACGCGCTGGCTCGCCGCCACGCCCGGCCTCGCGCGCGCCGAAATCGCGCGTCTTGAAGGCGCGGGCTTCGACGCCGCGTTCTCGTCGCTGCGCTGGTGGGACTTTTCCTCGAGCTGGTTCGTGGAGGAGCACGAGGTACTGCGCCGCGTGGGCTCGCCCGTGGCATTTCCCGAGGCACCCTACGGCACACGCTACGCGCACGACCAGGAAGGCGCCACGGACGCGCGCGCGGTCGAGCGCGCCTACCGGCGCATGCTGCGCGCCGCGGCAGCGCTCGGCACCGGCTGGCTCGTGCCGATGGGCTTCGAATACGGCCTCACCGAAGCGGTGCACCACGCCGGCGGCAGCGCGGCGGCGTTCAACGCAGCGAAAGCGCATGCTGCGTTCGACCTCTGCACCGACATTGCCCACGCCAATGCCTTGCAGCGCGAAACCTGGACGCTGCAGACCAACGGCGAGCTGCGCGCGCTGAACGGCCCGGGCGCCCCCATCATGGCCGTGCTGCGCGGCGACCGCGCCGACCTGCGCGACGCCGACGACGCCGTGCTCACCCTCGTCAACCCCGCGCTCGCCGCGCCCGTGCGCGTGAGCATGGCGCGCCTTCTCGACGGCGCGCCGGGCGGCTTCACGCGCTTCTCGCCGCTCGACGCCGAAACGCTGCGCGCGGCGCGCACGCAGGCACGGCGCGACGCGAGCGCGGTGCCCGAAGCGTTCACGCTGCCCGCGGGCGCATGCTGGCTGTTCCGCGCGCTCGCGGCGCCCCCGGTCGTGCTCGCGCCGCCCGAAGACCTCGCGAAGTCGCGCACGAGCGGCCACAAGAGCGTTGTGGAAGCGCTCGCCGCGCCGCGCATCGCCATCGAAAGCGTGACGCCTTCCGTCGACGAAGGCCGCTTCGTGGCCAAGCGCACCGTGGGCGAACGCGTGGAGGTGCGCGCGGCGATTTTCGCCGACGGCCACGACCGCATCGACGCCGCCGTGCTCTGGCGCGCCGCCGACGAAACGGCCTGGCACGAATCGCCGATGACTCCCGTGCAGCCCGCGGGCACCGACATGTGGAGCGGCCACTTCCCGCTCGACCGCGTGGGCCGCTACGAATACGTGGTGCTCGCCTGGCGCGACGACTTCGCCTCGCTCGCCGATCACGTGCAGAAAAAGCGCGCGGCGAACCAGAACGTCGATCTGGAGATGGAGGAAGCGAGCCGCCTGCTCGCGCTCGTGCTCGCGTGTGCCGACACCTCCGACGCTCCCGACGAAGCCGGCGACGTTCACGCGCGCACCCGCGCCGCGCTCGATGCGATCGTGCACCGCTTCGTGGGCGCCGACACCGACACACGCTGTGCGCTGCTCGCCGCGCCCGCCACGGCGGCGGCGGTGCGCGCCGCCCATCACCGCCCGTTCCTCTCGCGCGACGAACACGTGCGGCGCGTGGACGCCGAACGCAGCGCCGCGCGCTTCGCGAGCTGGTACGAAATCTTCCCGCGCTCCATGAGCGACGACGAAAGCCGGCACGGCACCTTCGACGACGTGATCGCCAAGCTGCCGCGCATCCGCGACATGGGCTTCGACGTGCTGTACTTCCCGCCGATCCATCCCATCGGCCTCGCGAACCGCAAGGGCCGCAACAACGCGCTCAATGCGCAGCCCGGCGACGTGGGCAGCCCCTATGCGATCGGCGCGGCCGAAGGCGGCCACACGGCCATTCATCCGGAACTGGGCACGCTCGAAGACTTCTGCCGCATGCTGGCTGCCGCGCACGCGCACGGCCTCGAAATCGCGCTCGACTTCGCCATCCAGTGCTCGCCCGACCATCCGTGGCTGAAGGCGCATCCCGGCTGGTTCGCGTGGCGCCCGGACGGCACGCTGCGCTACGCGGAAAATCCGCCGAAGAAGTATCAGGACATCGTGAACCCCGAGTTCTACGCGCACGATTCGAAGCCCGCGCTCTGGCTCGCGCTGCGCGACGCCATCCTGTTCTGGGTGGATGCGGGCGTGCGCATCTTCCGCGTGGACAATCCGCACACGAAACCGCTGCCGTTCTGGGAATGGATGATCGCCGACGTACGCGCGCGCCATCCCGACGTGATCTTTCTTTCCGAAGCCTTCACGCGGCCGCGCCTCATGTACCGGCTCGCCAAGCTCGGCTTCTCGCAGTCGTACACCTACTTCACGTGGCGCGAGAGCAAGCGCGATTTCACCGAATACCTCACGGAACTGACGCAAACGCCGGTGCGCGACTTCTACCGCCCGAACTTCTTCGTCAACACGCCCGACATCAACCCGCGGCATCTGCAAACCAGCGCGCGCGCGAGCTTCCTGATCCGCGCGGCGCTGGCCGCGACGCTCTCCGGCCTGTGGGGCGTCTACTGCGGCTTCGAGCTCTGCGAAGGCCGCGCACCGCCCAACAGCGAAGACTATCTGGACTCCGAAAAATATCAGCTGCGCGCCTGGGACTGGAACCGGCACGGCAACATCGTCGCGGAGATTGCCGCGCTCAACCGCATGCGGCGCGCGAATCCGGCCTTGCAGACGCATCTGGGCATCACCTTTCTCGAAGCACGCAACGAGCAGATTCTGTGTTTCGAAAAGGCCACGCCTTCGCGCGAAAACGTGATGATCGTGGCGATCAGCCTCGATCCCTGGAGCGAGCAGGGCGCGGATTTCGAACTGCCGTGGCAGACATTCCAGCACTGGCGCCTCGACGACGGCGCGCCGCTTGCTGTCACCGACGAACTCACCGGCGAGCGCTTTGCGTGGCACGGCCGCTGGCAGCACGTGCGCCTCGACCCGCATGCGCGGCCTTATGCGATCTGGCGCATCGAACCCGCGCGCGGACTGCCGCGCGAAGAGCCGCCGCCCGAAACGGATGAAACGCGCGTGGAAGGTCACCCCGAATTCGACGATGACTTTCCGCCCGGAGGAGCGACATGAAACGCGATCCCGACTCCCAGGAGCCGCACGACCACGAAACCGGCACGCCCGCCGAGCACGACCCGCACGAAGGCGGGTCCGGCACGGCGGCGCAGCGGCGCAGCAAAGCCTCGCTGCTCACCGACGACCCGCACTGGTACAAAGACGCCATCATCTACCAGGTGCACGTGAAGTCGTTCTACGACGCGAACAACGACGGCGTGGGCGACTTCGCGGGCCTCCTCGCGAAGCTCGACTACATCGCGGGGCTCGGCGTGACCGCGATCTGGCTGCTGCCGTTCTACCCGTCGCCGCGCCGCGACGACGGCTACGACATTGCCGACTACCGCAACGTGCATCCCGACTACGGCCAGCTTGCCGACGTGCGCCGCTTCATCCAGGAAGCGCACGCGCGCGGCATCCGCGTCATCACGGAGCTCGTCATCAACCATACGTCCGACCAGCACCCGTGGTTCCAGCGCGCGCGCCGTGCAAAGCCAGGCTCGAATCACCGCAACTACTACGTGTGGTCCGATAGCGACGCGAAGTACGCGGGCACGCGCATCATCTTCATCGACACCGAGCCTTCGAACTGGACCCACGACCCGGTAGCGGGCGCCTACTACTGGCACCGCTTCTACTCGCACCAGCCGGACCTTAACTTCGACAATCCGGCCGTGCTGCGCGAAGTGCTGCAGATCATGCGCTTCTGGCTCGACATGGGCATCGACGGGCTGCGCCTCGATGCCGTGCCGTATCTGGTGGAGCGCGAGGGCACCAACAACGAGAATCTGCCCGAAACGCACGCGATCCTCAAGCAGATCCGCGCGACCATCGACGCGCACTACCCCAACCGCATGCTGCTGGCCGAGGCGAACCAGTGGCCCGAAGACGTGCAGGAGTACTTCGGCAACGAAGACGAATGCCACATGGCGTTCCACTTCCCGCTCATGCCGCGCCTCTACATGGCGATTGCGAGCGAGGACCGCTTCCCGATCATCGACATCATGAAGCAGACGCCGGATCTGCCCGATAGCTGCCAGTGGGCGATCTTCCTGCGCAACCACGACGAGCTCACGCTGGAGATGGTCACCGACTCCGAGCGCGACTATCTCTGGAACACCTACGCGAGCGACCGGCGCGCGCGCCTGAACCTCGGCATCCGCCGCCGGCTCGCGCCGCTCATGGAACGCGACCGCCGCCGCATCGAGCTGATCAATTCGCTGCTGCTCTCCATGCCCGGCACGCCGGTCATCTACTACGGCGACGAACTGGGCATGGGCGACAACATCCACCTGGGCGACCGCGACGGCGTGCGCACGCCGATGCAGTGGTCCTCGGACCGCAACGGCGGCTTCTCGCGCGCCGACCCCGAACAACTCGTGCTGCCGCCGCTCATGGGCTCGCTCTACGGCTACGACGCCATCAACGTGGAAGCGCAGAACCGCGACCCGCATTCGCTGCTCAACTGGACGCGGCGCATGCTCGCCACGCGCCGCGCGAAGCAGGCCTTCGGCCGCGGCACGATCCGCTTCCTGCGCCCCGCCAACCGCAAGATCCTCGCGTACCTGCGCGAGATGCCGGGCGAGGCGCCCATCCTGTGCGTGGCGAATCTCTCGCGCGCGCCGCAGGCCGTCGAACTCGATCTGTCCGAGTACGCGGGCACGGCCCCCATCGAAATGACGGCGGATTCGGTGTTTCCGCCCATCGGTCAGTTGCCCTATCTACTCACGTTCCCGCCCTACGGCTTCCTGTGGTTCCTGCTGTGCTCGAGCAGCCAGCGCCCCGCATGGAGCCAGCCCGCTTCCGAGCAGTTGCCCGAATTCGTGACCGTGGTGATCCGCGAAGGCCAGGCGGGACCGACACCCGAAAACGTGCGCCTGCTCGAATCGGAAGTGCTGCCTTCCTGGCTCTCGCGGCGGCGCTGGTTCGCCTCGAAGGACAAGCCGTTGAAGGGAGTGCGACTCGCCGCGCTCACCACGATCCACGGCGCGGGTTTTGCCTTCACCGAGATCGAAGCCGAACTCGGCGACGGCACGAGCGAGCGCTACGTGCTGCCCATCGCCATCACCTGGGGCACCGATATCACCACGCCGCTGCACATCCAGCTCGCGCTCTCGCGCGTGCGCCGCGGCCGCACCATCGGCTATCTCACCGACGCCTTCGCGCTGCCGTGGTTCGCCTACGGCGTGCTGCACAAGCTGCGCGAACGCGCGGCCGTCACCACGGTGCAGCAGAGCGTGATCCACTTCCGGCCCACCGAACGCCTCGACGCGCTCGACCTGGGCGAGATGCCCGAGATCCGCTGGCTCGCCGCCGAGCAGAGCAACAGCTCGCTCGTGATCGCCGATGAGCTCGTGCTCAAACTCGTGCGCCGCCTCATGCCGGGCGTGCACCCGGAAGCGGAGATGTCGCGCTATCTCACGCACCTCGGCTACGCCAATACGGCGCCGCTCTATGGCGAAGTGGTGCGCGTCGATCCGGCCGGCGTGCCGCACACGCTCGCCATCCTGCAAGGCTATATCGACAACCAGGGCAACGCGTGGGACTGGGCGCTCGACTACCTACGCCGCACGATCGACGAACTGGCGCTTGCCGTGGACGACGGCGCGACCGATCAGGCCCACGAGGAAGAAGCGATGCAGGGCTACAGCACCGTGATCGGCACCATCGGCAAGCGGCTGGGCGAGCTGCACGCGGCGCTCGCCACGCCCACCGACGACCCCGCATTCGCACCCGTGGAAGCCACGCGCGACGACGTGCGCCACTGGATCGACGATACGAAGACCATGCTGACCGAGGCACTCGATATTCTCGAACGCCATACCTCGGGCAATGCGCACACGCTCGACGAGGACACCCGCGAACTCGCGCTGGGCCTCCTCGCGCGCCGCGACGCGCTGATCGAAGCCGTCTCGCATCGCGTGCCGCCCGATTCCGCCGCGTGGCGCATCCGCATCCACGGCGACTTCCATCTGGGCCAGGTGCTGCTCGCGCAAGGCGATGCGTATCTGATCGACTTCGAAGGCGAGCCCGCGCGGGCGCTCTCGTACCGGCGCGCGAAAGCGTGCCCCTTGCGCGACGTGGCGGGTCTGTTGCGTTCGCTCTCCTATGCGGGCGCCGCCGCGCAATCGACCACCGAGAGCGCGCCGCAACAAACGGCCGACCGCAAGCGCACGCTCTTCGAGCGGTTTCGCGTGAATGCCGCCGAGGCGTTCCTGAGCCACTACCGCGCCGCCGTGGCGGACGCGCCGCATCCGCTCGTGAGCGCCTCGCACGAGCAGGCGCTGCTCGACCTTTTCCTCATCGAGAAAGCGGCCTACGAAATCCGCTACGAAGCGGCAAACCGCCCCTCGTGGCTCGGCCTGCCGGTACGCGGACTCGCTGCGCTCGCGAGCCGCGTGCTGGGGCCGACGGGATCGCATCCCGCAGGAGGTGCCCATGGCTGACCACGCGAGCGATGCGGGCCTCTCCGCGCACGATATCGACGCCCTCGCCGGCGCCCGCCACGCGGATCCGTTCGCGGTGCTGGGCCCGCACGCGATCGACGGCACGCCCTATGTGCGGGCGTGGCTGCCCAATGCCTCCCATGTCCGGGTGCTCGCGCGCGACCGGGCCCATACGCTGGCCGAACTCACGCGCATTCACCCGGCGGGCCTGTTTGCGGGCCCGGTTGCCGAGTCCGTGCCGTACCGGCTCGAAATCGACTGGCAAGGCGTGGTGCAGGAAGTAGAGGACCCCTATGCATTCGGTCCGCAGCTTTCGGAAGAAGCGCTGCGCCGGCTCGCCGACGGCGACCCGTATGCCGTACTCGAATGCCTGGGCGCGCGGCCGCTGGAATGCGACGGCGTGCCCGGCGTGCGCTTTGCCGTCTGGGCGCCCAACGCGCGGCGCGTTTCCGTGGTCGGCGACTTCAACGCATGGGACGGCCGCCGCCATCCCATGCGGCTGCGCTTCGAAGCGGGTGTCTGGGAACTCTTCATTCCGCGCGTGGCGGCGGGCGCGCGCTACAAGTACGAGATTCTCGGCGCGCGCGGCGAGGTACTGCCGCTTAAAGCCGACCCCTGTGCCCTGCAAACCGAAAACCCGCCCGCCACGGCCTCGATCGTTGCCCCCGTCGAGGCGCTCGATCACTACGCCTGGCGCGACCACGACTGGCTGCAGACGCGCGGCGAACGGCAGAGCGTGCGCAGCGCGCTCTCGATCTACGAAGTGCATGCACCCTCGTGGCTGCCGACCCAGGGCACCGACGCCCCGGCCCCCGACTGGACCGCGCTCGCCGACCGCCTGATCCCCTACGCCCAGGGCATGGGCTTCACGCATCTCGAACTGATGCCGGTGGCCGAGCACCCGTTCGGCGGATCGTGGGGCTACCAGCCGCTCGCGCAGTTCGCGCCCACGGCGCGCCTCGGCTCGCCGCTCGACTTCGCGGCATTCGTGGACCGCGCGCACGAAGCGGGGCTCGGCGTGATACTCGACTGGGTGCCCGCGCATTTCCCGAACGACGCGCACGGCCTGATCGACTTCGACGGCACCGCGCTCTACGAGCACGCCGATCCGCGCGAAGGCTATCACCCCGACTGGAACACGATGATCTACAACCTCGGCCGCCGCGAGGTCAGTGCGTTCCTGATCGCATCGGCGCTTGCGTGGCTGCTGCGCTATCACGTCGATGGCCTGCGCGTGGATGCGGTGGCCTCCATGCTGTACCGCGACTACTCGCGCAATGCCGGCGAGTGGGTGCCGAATATGTATGGCGGGCGCGAAAACCTCGAATCGATCGCGTTTCTCAAGCGCCTGAACCACGAGACGCAGTACGTGCCGCAGCGGCCCGGCGTCATCACCGTGGCCGAGGAATCGACGGCGTGGCCCGGCGTGAGCGCGCGGCCCGAAGACGGCGGCCTCGGCTTCCAGTTCAAGTGGAACATGGGCTGGATGCACGACACGCTGCACTACATGCACGAAGACCCGATCCACCGCCGCTATCACCATCACGAAATGACTTTCGCCATGGTGTACGCGTGGTCGGAGCGCTTCGTGCTGCCGCTCTCGCACGATGAGGTCGTGCACGGCAAGGGATCGCTGCTCGGCAAGATGCCCGGCGACCGCTGGCAGCGCTTCGCGAACCTGCGCGCGTATCTGGGCTTCATGTGGGCGCATCCGGGCAAGAAGCTGCTTTTCATGGGCGGCGAGTTCGGGCAGCTTGCGGAGTTCGACCACGACGGCGCGCCGCACTGGCATCTGCTGGACGATCCGCTGCACCGCGGCGTGCAAACGCTCGTGCGCGACCTGAACGGCCTGTACACCGGCGAGCCGGCGCTCCACGTGCTGGACGCGGAGCCGGGCGGCTTCGAATGGCTCGTGGCCGACGACAGCGAAAACAGCGTGCTTGCGTGGCGGCGCGTGGACGGCTCGGGCCGCGAGATCGTGGCGGTGTGCAACTTCACGCCCGTGCCCCGCCACGGCTACCGCATCGGCATGCCGCAGCCGGGCCAGTGGGAAGAGGTCATGAACACGGACGCCTCGATCTACGGCGGCTCGAATATGGGCAACGGCGGCCAGATCGAAACGGAACCGGTGGCGAGCCACGGCAAGCCGCAGTCGGCGGCGCTCGTGCTGCCGCCGCTCGGCACGCTCTATTTCCGGCTGCGCAGATAGCGAAACCGCCCTCGAAGAAAAACATCAGGATAACGATGCAATACGAAGAACAACGAAAGGGGCGGCGCCATGGCTAACGGCATGCCCGACCGCCTGCTGCCGGGCTCGCCGTGGCCGCTCGGCGCGACGTGGGACGGGCTCGGCACCAATTTCGCCGTGTTTTCGGCTCACGCGTGGCGCATCGAGGTGTGCCTCTTCGACCGCACAGGGCGCAAGGAACGCATGAGCTACGCACTGCCGGAATGCACCGACGAAATCTGGCACGGCTACCTGCCCGGCGCGCATCCGGGCACCGTATACGGCCTGCGCGCGCATGGCCCCTACCAGCCGCAGCAGGGGCATCGCTTCAATCCGCACAAGCTGCTGCTCGACCCCTATGCACGGCGCCTCGTCGGCCAGTTCCGCTGGTCCGACACGCTCTACGGCTACCGCGTGCATTCGAACCGCGCCGACCTTTCGCTGGAGCGCCGCGACTCCGCGCCCGCCATGCCCAAGGCGATGGTGGTGGCCGACACCTTCGACTGGTCGCAGGACGTGCGCCCCCACGTGCCCTGGGACAAGACCGTGATCTTCGAAACGCATCTGCGCGGCATCTCGATCCTGCGCCACGACCTGCGCGCGCATACGCGCGGGACCTTCGCCGGGCTCGCGAACCCGCACTTCATCGATCATCTGCACAAGCTGGGCGTAACCGCCGTCGAACTGCTGCCCGTGCATGCGTTCATGAACGAACGCTTTCTCGTGGAGCGCGGCCTGCGCAACTACTGGGGCTACAACAGCGCCGCGTTCTTCGCGCCGGAGCCCTCGTACCTGGGCGGCTACGACCCCGACATGATGCGCATTGCCGTGCGCCAGCTGCACGCGGCCGGCATCGAGGTCTTTCTCGACGTGGTCTACAACCACACCTGCGAAGGCGGCGAAACCGGCCCCACGGTCTCGTGGCGCGGCCTCGACAACGCCAGCTATTACCGCGTCGTGCCCGGCGACGAGCGCCACCTCATCAACGACACGGGCGTCGGCAACACGCTGAACCTCTCGCATCCGCGCGTGCTGCAGATGGTGACCGACTCGCTGCGCTACTGGGCGAATTCCTACCGCATCGACGGCTTTCGCTTCGACCTGGGCGTCACGCTCGGCCGCGAGGCGCACGGCTTCGACCCGGGCAGCGGCTTCTTCGACGCGCTGCGCCAGGACCCGGTACTCTCGCAATGCAAGCTAATCTCCGAACCGTGGGACGTGGGTCCGGGCGGCTATCAGCTCGGCAATCATCCGCCCGGCTTCTCCGAATGGAACGACCGCTTTCGCGACAGCGTGCGGCGCTTCTGGCGCGGCGACCCGCACCAGCGTCCCGAACTCGCCGCGCGGCTCACGGGCTCCGCGGACCTCTTCGACAAACGCAAGCGGCGCCCCTGGGCGTCGATCAACTTCGTCACCTCGCACGACGGCTTCACGCTCGCCGACGTGGTGGCCTACGATCGCAAACATAACGAGGCCAACGGCGAAGACAACCACGACGGCCACAACGAAAACTGGAGCGCGAACTGGGGCGCGGAAGGCGCGACCGACGACCCCGCCATCGTCGATACGCGCGCACGCGTGGCACGCTCGATGCTTGCCACGCTGTTCGTCGCACTCGGCACGCCGATGCTGCTGGCAGGCGACGAAGCCTGCCGCACGCAGCGCGGCAACAACAATGCCTACTGCCAGGACAACGAGATTTCGTGGGTGGACTGGACGCTCGCCGCCTCCCCGGAAGGCGAGGCGATGACGGCCTTCGCCGCGCGCGCCATCGCGCTGCGCCGGGATCATCCCTTGCTGCGCGAAACACGTTTTCTGTTCGGCGAGCGCGAAGTGCTGCCCGAGGTGCACGACATCGACTGGTTCGACGAGCGCGGCGAAGCGCTTTCGCCCGAAGCCTGGCAAGACCCCGAGGGCCGCGCGCTCGTCATGCGGCGTGCGGGGCCGGGCCTCGACGGCGAAATAGAAGTATTGTTGATCATGCTGAACGCCGCGCCCGCCGCGATTGCGTTCTCGGCGCCCGCGCCGTCCATGCAGTGGGACGTGCTGCTCGACAGCGCGCATCCGGAGGCAGCGCCGCACAGGCTGCCCGGCGCCACGTTCGAAGTGGCTGCGCACACCATCGCGGTGCTGTGCGCGTGGCCCACGCGCAAGAACGCGCACGAAGCGGCCGTGCACGAGCCGGCCCTGCGCGACGATGCACCGCCGCCGCCCGATCCGAGGATGAATCCCGGCACGAGCCCAGGAACGGCAGCACCCTCCGGGGCGGCCGGATAGCAACAGGAATCGTCATGTCTGCGACTTCAACCCGTCCTCACGCGCACCATTACATGCATTGCATGCCGTTCGGCGCGCAGCTCACCGGCGCATCGCGCGCGCAGCCGCGCACGCGCTTTCGCTTCTGGGCGCCTTCGTCGCGCACGGCCCAGGTGGTGTTCGAACGCATGCCCGACGGCGCGGCGCCGCCCGCCCCTCTCGACATGACGCCCACCGGCAACGGCTGGTTCGAGGCCGAAGCGCCCTGCGGGCCGGGCACGCGCTATCGCTATCGCATCGAGAGCGGCCAGGCTGTGCCCGACCCCGCCTCGCGCTTCCAGCCCGAAGGCGTGCACGGGCCGAGCGAAGTGCTCGATCCGCGCGCCTATGCCTGGCAGCACGCGCAGTGGCTGGGCCGCCCCTGGGAAGAGACCGTGCTGTACGAATTGCACGTCGGCACGCTGGGCGGTTATCGCGGCGTGACCGAACGGCTTCCGGCACTGGCGGAACTGGGCGTGACCGCCGTCGAACTGATGCCGCTGAACGACTACGTGGGCGAGCGCGGCTGGGGCTACGACGGCGTGCTGCCCTACGCGCCGCACGCGGCCTACGGCAGCCCCGACGAACTGAAAACGCTCGTCGATACCGCGCACGGCCTCGGCCTCCAGGTGTTCATCGACGTCGTGTACAACCACTTCGGCCCGGACGGCAACTGGCTCGGCCAGTACGCGAAGCCGTTTTTCCGCGCGGATGTGAAAACGCCGTGGGGCGAAGCGCTCGACTTCGACCGCTTCGAAGTGCGCGACTTCTTCTGCGACAACGCGCTCTACTGGCTCACGGAGTACCGCTTCGACGGGCTGCGCATCGACGCCGCGCATGCCATCGGCAACGTGCCCTGGCTGCGCGAACTGGCCGACCAGGTGCACGCGCGCGTGGAAAGCGGCCGTCAAGTGCATCTCGTGCTGGAGAACGAGCACAACGCGGCGAATCTGCTCGAATGCCATTTCGACGCGCAATGGAACGACGACGCCCATCACACGCTGCACGTGCTGCTGACCGGCGAAAACGAGGGCTACTATCGCGCGTTCTCGCAGCACCCCATCCGCCAGCTCGCGCGCGTGCTGGCCGAAGGCTTCGCCTATCAGGGCGAGCCGTCGCCGGTTCACGAAGGACAGCCGCGCGGCGAGCCGAGCGCGCATCTGCCGCCCACGGCCTTCGTGGTGTTCCTGCAGAACCACGACCAGATCGGCAACCGCGCCTTCGGCGAGCGGCTGCGCGCGCTCGCCCGCAACGACGACGCCCTGCGCGCGGCCACGGCGCTCTACCTGCTCACGCCGCAGATTCCCCTGCTGTTCATGGACGAAGAATACGGCTCCACGCAGCCGTTCCAGTACTTCACGGCCTACACGGGCACGCTCGCCGATGCGGTGCGCGAAGGGCGCCGCCGCGAGTTCGCGACGTTCGGCGCATTCGCCGATCCCGCGCGGCGCGAGCAGATCCCCGATCCCAACGATCGGCAAACCTTCGTGAATGCGTCGCCGGCGCTCGATACGCGCCTCGACGGCGAGCGGCTCGAATGGCTGCACTTCTACAAGTCGGCGCTTGCGGTGCGCGCCCGTCTGCTGATGCCGCGCCTGCGCCATGCGCGCGCGCTCGGCGCCACCGTGCTCGCCGACGACGCGGGCAACGACCTCGCGGCGCTCGTCGCGCGCTGGCGTCTCGCCGATGGCGCGGTGCTCACGATCGCGCTGAATCTCGGCCACGAAGGCGTGCCGCTGGACCACGAGCCGGACGGCATGGTGGTGTTCGAAACGCCGCCGCGCGCACGCGACCGCATCGCCAACGGCGTGCTGCCGGCCTGCGCCACCCTCGCGTGGCTAACCGGCGACGTGCCGGAGTACGCGAGCCATCACGACGCGCGCATCGTCCACCGTGAGGAGCCCGTATGAATACGGCACGCCGCACGGAAACGCTCGCGAGCCTCGCTGCGCGCGCCGGCTTCGAAGTCGAATGGGCCGATGCGCATGGCGTCATGCAGCGCGTGCCGGACAGCACGCTCGAAGCACTGCTCGCCTGCGCGGGACTGCCGTGCGCGAGCGCGGCACAGTTGCGCCAGAGCGCGGCGCTCCTCAACGCGGAGCAGTCGGCGCGGCGCCTGCCGCCGCTCGTCACGGCAGAATACGAGAGCGCGATTGCGCTGCCGGCTTCGGCCGTGCGCTCGGGCAGCCACTACCGCATCGAACTGGAGAGCGGCGAGCGCATCGAGGGCCGCTTCACGTCGCCCAAGGGCGAAACCGCCCTGCTCGCGCCGCTCAGCGAGCTCGGCTATCACACGCTCTTCGTGAACGACCATCGCCTCACGCTCGCCGTGGCGCCACCGCACTGCCACACCATCGCCGACGCCTGGCGCGCGCGTCACGGCGCGGCCGGCCGGGTGCCCGCACTCTGGGGCGTAGCCGCGCAACTCTACGGGCTGCGGCGCAAGAGCGACGGCGGCATCGGCGACTACACGGCGCTCGCCACGCTCGCGGTGCACAGCGCGCGGCACGGCGCGCAGGCGCTGGCCGTGAGCCCCACGCATGCGATGTTCAGCGCGCTGCCCGGCCATTTCAGCCCCTATGCGCCCTCCTCGCGGCTGTGGCTGAACGTCGCCCACATCGACCCGGCAGCGACCTTCGGCGCCCAGGCGGCGCACGAAGCCTGTGCGGCGGTCCACGCGCAAGCCGCGTTGCAGGAGCTCGAAGCGCTGCCGCAGATCGACTGGAAACGCGCGGTGCCGCTCAAGCTCCAGGTCTTGCGCGCACTCTTCGAACGCTTCGAGAAGGAAGAGCGCGCGAGCGATTCGCCGCGCGCCGCTGCGTTCGAAGCCTTCTGCGCGCGCGGCGGCGAATCGCTCGAAGATCACGCGCGCTTCGAAGCGCTCCAGGCGTCGATGCTGGCCAGCCCCGGCGGATCGGCACATTGGCGCGACTGGCCGGCCGGCTTGCGCGATCCGCGCAGCCCCGAGGTGGCCGCGTTCGCGGCCGCCAACCGGCGCGAAGTCGATTTCCACCGCTTTCTGCAGTGGCTCGCCGCACAAGGGCTCGGGCGCGCGCAACAGGACGCGCGCGAAGCCGGCATGGCGATCGGACTCGTCGCCGATCTCGCGGTGGGCTGCGACGGCGCGGGCAGCCACGCGTGGTCGCTGCCGCAGGACATGCTCCAGCGCGTTTCGGTCGGCGCGCCGCCCGACATCTTCAACCAGGCCGGCCAGAGCTGGGGGCTCACCACGTTCTCGCCGCGCGCGATGCACAACAGCGGCTTTCGCGCCTTCATCGACATGCTGCGCGCCGCGTTCGTGCACGCGGGCGGCGTGCGCATCGACCACATTCTCGGCCTGCGGCGCCTGTGGCTCGTGCCCGAAGGCGAGAGCGCGAAGCACGGCGCGTATCTGCGCTATCCGTTCGAAGACCTCGTGCGGCTCATCGCGCTCGAATCGTGGCGACATCGCGCCATCGTGATCGGCGAAGACCTCGGCACCGTGCCGCCCGGCCTGCGCGAGCGGCTCGCCTCGCACGCGCTCTACGGCATCCGCGTGCTCTGGTTCGAACGCGACGGCAACGCGTTTCTCGCGCCCCCGCGCTGGGACACGAACGGCATCGCCACCACCACCACGCACGATCTGCCCACGGTGGCCGGCTGGTGGCGCGGACTCGATATCGACTGGCGCCACCGCATCGGCCAGACGCTGCCGCGCGCGGACGGCCGAGACCCCATCGCGCTCGCCCATGCGGAGCGCGACGTGGACCGCCGGGCGCTCTGGCAGGCGCTCCAGCAAGCGGGCTTCGCCCCGCATGACGAAGCACTGCCGCCGCCGGAGCGCGCGCCGGTCGAAGGCGCGCTCGGCTACGTGGCCGCCACCGCGAGCCCGCTCGCGACCTGTCCGCTCGAAGACCTGCTCGGGCTCGCGGAACAGCCCAACCTGCCCGGCTCCATCGACGAACACCCGAACTGGCGCCAGCGCCTGCCGCTTCCCGTCGATCTGCTCTACGCGGACCCGGCGTTTGCCGCGCGCGTGGAAACGGTGGTCCGCGCGCGCGAAGCCGTCACGGACGCCGCGGCGCCGCAGGCCGATCCCACCGCTTCCGGCACGCCCGCCGCGCCGCCCACAGGCCCGACGCCATGACCTACCCCCGCGCGACGCTGCGGCTGCAGCTCAATCACACCTTCACGTTCGACGACGCGCTCGCGCAGCTCGACTACTTCGCGGCGCTCGGCGTGAGCCACCTCTACACCTCGCCGGTCACGACCGCGCAGCCCGGCTCGATGCACGGCTACGACACGGTCGATTACGGCACCGTGAGCGCCGAACTCGGCGGCGAAGCGGGATTGCGGCGCCTCGCCGCCGCGGTGCACGAGCGCGGCATGGGCCTCGTCATCGACGTCGTGCCCAATCACATGGGCGTGGGCGGCTCGCACAACGCATGGTGGCTCGACATCCTCGAGTGGGGGCGGCATAGCGCCTGCGCGCGCCATTTCGACGTGGACTGGCATTCGCCCGACCCCGCGCTGCGCGGCAAGGTGCTGATGCCATTTCTCGGCGCGCAGTACGGCGAGGAACTGGCTTCGGGCCGCATCGAACTGAAGTTCGACGCACGCGACGGGCGCTTTGTCGTGGCCTACGGCCCGCACGTGTGCCCGGTCTGCCCGACCGACTATGCGGCCCTCCTGCAGTCGGCGAATCGCGCCGATCTCGACGCGCTCGCGGCGCACTTCCAGGGGCTCACCACCCAGCCCGACGACCAGCCGCGCGCGGCGGCGGCGCGCGACGCGCTGCGCGCCTTCGTCAAGCGCAACGGCACGGACGCCATCGATTCCCTGCTGGAAGGCTATGCGGGTGCGGACCCGGTGCCGCGCGAGCGCCTGCACCGCCTGCTCGAACGCCAGCATTACCGGCTCGCCTGGTGGCGCACCGCCACCGACGAGGTGAACTGGCGGCGCTTCTTCGACATCAGCGCGCTGGCCGGCGTGCGCGTGGAGCGGCACGACGTGTTCGAGGCCGTGCACAAGCTCGTGTTCCGGCTTTACGCGGATGGCGTGATCGACGGACTGCGCATCGATCACATCGACGGGCTCGCCGATCCGCGCGAATACTGCGAGCGCCTGCGCCAGCGACTGGTGCCGCTGCGCGCGACGCTGCCGTATGTGGTGGTGGAAAAGATTCTGGCGCGCGGCGAGGCGCTGCGCGCCGACTGGCCCGTGCAGGGCACCACGGGCTACGATTTCATGAACGACGTGGGCGCGTTGCTGCACGACCCGGCGGGCGCCGCGCCGCTGGGGGACACGTGGGCGGCGATCAGCGGATCGGACGCTTCGTTTGCGCAGGTAGCGCTCGAAGCGCGCCGCGAGATACTCGCCGCATATCTGGCCGCCGAACTGGATCACGCCGCGCGCGCGCTGCACCGCATCGCGCGCGAACAAACCGCCACGCGCGACTACACCTACGCGAGCGTGCATCGCGTGGTCGCGCAGCTTGCCATGCACTGCCCGGTCTATCGCATCTATCCCGCGAACGGCTTGCGCGGACCAATCGACAACCGCTATTTCAGCGTGGCGCTCGATGCGGCGCGCGCTGCCCTGCCGCGCGCGAACCGCGCCGTGCTCGATCAGGTCGATGCATGGCTGGGCGCGCGTTCTCCCGATACGGCTGCGCAAGCGGGCGACGCGGCGGCAGCGGCAGCGAACCCGAACCCGCAGCCTCAGCCGCAGCGCACGCAGACCGCGGCACAAAGCGCATCACAAAACACCGCGCATAACGCCGCGATCAAGGCAAGCGCCAAAGGTGCGGGCAACGGCGGCCCGCAAAACGCACCGCTGAGCCACGCGCTCATCGCGCAACGCACCGCGCTCGCGCTGTTCTCGCAACTCACCGCCCCGCTCGCGGCGAAGGCAAACGAGGACACCGCGCTCTATCGCTACGGCCGCCTGCTCTCGCGCAACGAAGTGGGCGCGGACCCGGACGACTTCGCCCGCAGTGTCGAAGACTTCCATGCCGCCAATGCCGAGCGTCAAAAGCACGCGCCTTACGCACTGCTCGCCACGGCAACGCACGACCACAAGCGCGGCGAAGACGTGCGCGCGCGCCTCGCCGTGCTGAGCGAGCTGCCCGCCGACTGGAGCGCGGCCCTGCGCGCGTGGTCCACGCTGAATCTGCCGCACCGCCGCAACGACCGTGCGGGCAGCACCGACTGGGCGCCGGGCCCCGCCGCCGAAGCGATGCTCTACCAGACGCTCGTGGGCTGCTGGCCGCCCGACCTCGACCCCGGCGACGAAGCCGGCGTGCGCGCACTGGCCGAGCGCATCGCCCAGTGGCAACTAAAAGCCTTGCGCGAGGCGAAGCTGCGCACGAACTGGCTCTCGCCCGACGAAGCCTATGAATCGGACTGCCAGGCATTTCTGTTCGACATCCTCGCCCCGCAGCACCGCGACGGCTTCCTGCACGAACTCGCCGGCTTCGTCGCGCGCATCGCGCCCGCCGGGGCGCTCAATGCGCTGCTGCAAACCACGCTGCGCCTCACGTCGCCGGGCGTGCCCGATCTCTACCAGGGTACGGAGCTATGGGACTTCAGCCTCGTCGATCCGGACAACCGCCGGCCCGTCGATTACGCGGCGCGCGCAGCGGCTATCGACGACGAACCGCCCAGCGCGAAACTCGCGCACTGGCGCGACGGCCGGGTGAAGTTCGCTACGCTGCGGCGCCTCTTCGCCTTGCGGGCTCGCGCGCCGGAATTGCTGCGCGAAGGCGCTTATGTGCCGCTCGAAGTGCGCGGCGAAGGGGCGGCGCATGTGATCGCTTTCGCCCGCCGCCATCGCGACTCGTGCGCGGTAATCGTCGGCACGCGCCTCGCCGCCGCCTGGCTGGAGGGCGACGTGCCGCTCGTCGCGCCCCAGCGCTGGGGCGATACCGCGATCGTCTTGCCGGAGGGACTTGCCGCGCCCCAGTGGCACGACTGGCTGAGCGACACGACCACAACCGCCAGCGAGGGCAATCGATTGCTCGTACGCGACGTGCTCGCGGCGCTGCCCGTGGCCGTGCTGTCGAATCTCGCCCCTGGACGGGCCGGAACGCAGCCCTGAGCACGAACCTGAGCGCGCCGGAACGGCCCGCTCAACCGCCCTCGTCCACCAGTCCCTGCGGATAGACGCGCACGAGCACGATGCGCGGTCCCTTCATCTTCTTCACGACGATGTCGAAATGCGGGAACGACACGCGCTGCCCCTCGGTGGGCAGATCGTTGAGCGCGTGGATCACGAGACCGCCCACCGACTCCGCGCGCCCTTCGTCGATGTCGATGCCGAGCGCCTGCTCCAGCGACACCACGGGCAGGCTGCCGCGGCCCATCAGCGTACCGTCGTCCATGCGCGTCCAGTCCGTATCGGCCTGATGGAATTCGTCGTGAATCTGGCCCACCAGCGCGCCAAGCAGATTGTCGAGCGTAAGGAAACCATTGGGCCGCGCGCCCTTGCGCCCCACCAGCGCGAAGTGCGGAGCGCCCTTGCGAAAGCGCCGGAAAAGCGCGAGCGCGGGCGCCTCGGGCTTCACGTACTGCACCGGGCGCACGAACTTGCCGAGATCGTCGAGCGCGTGGCCCGCCTCGCGGGCCAGCAACAGATCCTTCAGATGAATGAGCCCCGCCACGCGCTCGCCCGCGGCGTCCTCGAACAGCGGATAACGGCTGAAACGATGGCGCGCGACGATCTGCATGTTCTCGGCGAGCGGCAGATCGCGCCGCAGGCCCACCATCTCGTGCAGCGGCCGCATGAGGTCCGACACAGTCATGCGCGAAAAGTCGAGCGAATGCGCGAGCGTGTTCCATTCGTCGGCGCTATAGGCGCTCGCCGCGGCGGGCAGCGCAGGCAGGCGGGCACCGTTCGCACCTTCCGCGCCGTGAGCGCCATCGGCGCGCGCATCGGCTTCGGCCTGGGCCGCGGCGCGGCGGCTGCGCAGAATGAGCTTCAGTTCGTCGGTCGAATAGTGCGAATCCGAGCCGTGCCCCGAGGAAAGGCCCGCGAGACGCAGCACGGCGTTCGCGCTGCGGTTGAGCGCCCAGATCGCGGGATACATGGCCCAGTAGAAGCCATAGAGCGGCGCGGCCGTCCACAGCGAAACTTTTTCGGACTCGCGGATCGCCAGCGATTTCGGCGCAAGCTCCCCCACGACGATATGCAGGAACGAGATCACCGTGAAGGCGAACACGAGCGAAATCGCGTGGATCACTTCCGGCGACTGCACGCCGAAGAGCGCGAACAGCGGCGAGAGCAGCTTCGCGAAAGCCGGTTCGCCGATCCAGCCAAGGCCGAGCGACGCGAGCGTAATGCCGAGCTGGCAGGCCGACAGATACGCATCGAGCTGGCCGTGCACCTTCGCAAGCAGCTTGCCGCGCAGGCCGTGCTGCGCCGCGAGGCTTTGCACGCGCGTCTGCCGCAGCTTGACGAGGCCGAATTCGGCGGCCACGAAGAAACCGTTGAGGGCTACGAGCAGCAGCGCGCCGACGAGGGCGATAACCTGGATCAAGACAGAAGGCTCCGGGGTGGCGAAGCGATCAGTATAAGCGGCGCCAGGCCCCTCGCTGCCGGATCATCCCGCGAGCAGGCTCAAACTCAGCGCGGCGGCCCCGCCTTCCGCGAGCGGCGTCTGCTCGAACTTCCCGCCGTGCGCCTCGGCCACACGCTGGCATAGCGCCAGCACCCAGGCATGGCGCCCGGTTTCCTGCAGCTCGCCCGCCTGCACCCGCGCAAACGGTTCGAGCAGATGCGCCGCCGCGTCGTCGGCGAGCGCTTGCGGCGTCGCGTGCCACTTCACGTCGAACTGGGCGGCGTTGGCGGCCGCGCCAGCCTCGAGCGTCACGCCCGCGCCCCGCGCGCTCGTCTCCACCGCGAATACGAGCATCAGCCAGAGCGCCTGGGCGATGCGCTCGCGGTCGCCGTCGAACGTCGCGCCCGTGGGCGTGCCCTGCACGGCCAGCGTGACGCCCCGCGCATCGGCAAGCGCCGTGCGCACGTCGTCGACGGTTTCGTCGATCAGCGCATCGAGCGCGAACGGCGCACGCTCGATCGCCAGCTTGCGCGTTTGTGCCCGCGTCTTGTCCACGAGCGATTCGAGCAACTGGACCTGCTGATCGACGCCCGTGCGGATGCCGCCCAGCGCGCGCTGCGCCGCCGCATCCACGGCGTCGATCTTGCGCTCGAGCACATAGGCCCAGCTATGGATCGCGTTCAACGGGCTGCGCAGATCGTGCGACACGCGCGAGAGCACGTGATCGCGCATGAACAGCGCGGTTTCGGCGCACAGCCTTGCGATGCGCTCAGATCGGGAATCGGAATTCGACGCCATCGGTGTCCTCGTTTCTCGCCCCTCGCGGGCCCACTCTTATGCCCGGCCACCCCGGGCCAGGCGAGCCCTCATTATAGGCAGGCGCGTCGAAGCGCCTGCCGGTGACGCGCACGCCGTGACGCGCACGTCTTGTGCCCACCGGGATGCCGACTACGGCGCTTACTGTGGCGCCAACTACGGTGCCAACTGCTGTGCCAACTTGCGGTGCCAACTGCGTGCCCATAGCTCGGGCCGCCGCAAGAAACGCCTACAATACCGGTTTCATCCCATCCGATTCAGGAGTTTTCCCATGTCTATCGTGACCACCGCATCCGGCCTCAAGTACGAGGACCTGACCGAAGGCACCGGCGCCGAGGCCACGGCCGGCCAGACCGTCAGCGTGCACTACACCGGCTGGCTGACGGACGGCCAGAAGTTCGATTCGAGCAAGGACCGCAACGACCCGTTCGCCTTCGTGCTGGGCGGCGGCATGGTCATCAAGGGCTGGGACGAAGGCGTGCAGGGCATGAAGGTGGGCGGCGTGCGCAAGCTCACGATCCCGCCGCAACTCGGCTACGGCGTGCGCGGCGCAGGCGGCGTGATTCCGCCGAACGCCACGCTCGTGTTCGAAGTGGAACTGCTCGAGGTCTGAGCGCAGCCTCTGCGCAAGACGCTGCTGCCCGCCCGCTGCCGCCCATGAATCCGCATCACCATGCCCCCGTCACCGCGCCCGGCGTCGAATTGCGCCGCTACGGCGCGATCGAGGAAACCGATCTGCACGATTTTCACCAGATCGTGCTCGGGCTCGACGGTGCGATGGAGATGACCGTGGACGGCGTGGGCGAGCGTATCGACTGCTGCTCCGCCTGGCTGATTCCGGCCGGCGCGCGGCACGACTATGCGGGCATCGGCGAGAACCGGCAGTTGGTGCTCGACCTGCCGGCTGCCTCGCTCGCCGTGCCCGAACGGCTCTTCGACGCCGCGCGCGCCGTTCCCATCGATCCCGCGCTCACCGGGCTCGTGCGGCAGATCGCGCAGCGCGCGGCGCAGACAGCAGCGTCGCCCGACAGCGGCGACGGGCGCGCGCGGCGCTTCCATTGGGACGCTTCGGCGCGCCTGTGCGCCGCGGTGATCGCGCAAACAGGCATTGCCGGCGGCGCCGCGTTCGACGCGGCCGCGGGCCTCGACTTCGCGCGCATCGACCGCTGGCTGCGCACGCATCTGGCCGAGCCGCTGCGCATGGCCGATCTCGCCGCGCACTGCGGCTTCGGCATGCGGCGCTTTCATCAGCTTTTTGTGGAGGCGTTCGGCGAAACGCCGCACCGCTACCTGCAGCGGCTGCGGCTCGACACGGCGCTCACGCTGCTCGCCGATCCGCGCCGCTCGCTGATCGACGTGGCGCTGGAGGTGGGCTTCGGCGATCAAAGCGCGTTCACGCATGCCTTCACGCGGCGCTTCGGGCTCGCACCGGGGCAGTGGCGCACGCTGCCGCAGTAGCGCCTCAATGGCGGCCTCAGTAGCGCCTCAATAAGGTCGCAGCCCGCGCTACTCGAAGCGCCACTCCCATTCGACTTCGGCCCCCACGGCCACGCGCTTGCCCTTGCCCGCCACGACCACGGCGTTCTGCCCGAACGTGAGGCCGCCGTCCACGCGCGGGTCGGCACGAAAGCCCACCATCGTGTCGAGCGGCTCCGTGGGCCATTGCGTGTCGCGCTCCCCCGTCTGCTGATCGATCGTCGTGATCGGGCAGCGCGCGCATGGCTTCGCGAAGCGCAGCACCACGGCGCCGCTTTCGATCGACATCGTTTCGATGAAGTCTTCGTCGAAGGCGCCCTCGCCGTCCACGACGATGTTCGGGCGGAAACGGCTCATCGGCACGGGCGTCGCGCCCTTTTGCGCAAGGCGCGCGTTCAGGTCGGCCAGCGAGGCCTCGCTCGTCACGAGCAGCGGGAAACCGTCGGCGAACTGCGTGGGCACGTCCTCGTCGTTCGTCCACTTCTTGCTGGACAGACGCGTGACGTCGGGCGCGAAACGCACGAGCCGCACCGGCACGCCCAGCGCCTGCGAGAACCATCGCGCCGCCGCGTCGCCCTCGTCGAGGGCTTCGAACGTGTCCTTCCAGACCGTCGCGGTCACGCGGTGCGCATCGCTACCCGGCTCGAACGGCAGCGTGAGCGGGGTCGGCATGCCCGCCATGGCAAGCTCCACACCGCCTTCGACGAACGCCGGCACGATGCGCGCCATCGCCGCCTGCTCGCGCTGCGACACGAAGCGCCCGGTCTCGTCCACCACCATCCAGTGGCGGTCCCACTTCAGGCCCTCGGCTTCGAGTTGCGCCTCGCCAAGCGCAATGGCACCGCACGATTTGACGGGATAAACGAACAACGCACGAATGATGGGCATGGCAGCTAACCTCGGCAATGAACGAAAACGGGCCGCTACACGCGGCCCGCAGCACTTGTGACGCAGTGCGAACGAAACGAAGCGGCGCGATCAGGCCTTCGCGTCCAGCCCGCGCGCGAGGTCGTTGCGGATGTCCTGCACGTTCTCGAGGCCGACGGCGAGACGAATCAGGCCCTCGGTGATGCCCGCCGCCGCGCGCGCTTCCGGCGTGATGCGGCCGTGCGTGGTGGTGGCCGGATGCGTGATCGTGGTGCGCGTGTCGCCCAGGTTGCCGGTGATCGAGCAGACCTTCGTGTTGTCGATCACGCGCCAGGCGTTCTCGCGCTGCTGCTCGGGCGTGTCGCCCTTCAGTTCGAACGAGACGATGGCGCCGCCCGCCTTCTGCTGGCGCTTCGCGAGCGCATATTGCGGATGCGATTCGAGGCCCGGATAGAACACGCGGCCCACGGCCGGATGCGCTTCGAGCCAGCGCGCGATTTCGAGCGCGTTGGCCGACTGCTTTTCCACGCGCAGCGAGAGCGTTTCCATGCCCTTGAGCAGCACCCACGCATTGAAGGCGGAAAGCGTGGGGCCCGCGCTGCGCACGAACGGGAACACCTTCTCCATGATGAACTGCTTCGAGCCCACCAGCGCGCCGCCCAGCACACGGCCCTGGCCGTCCAGGAACTTGGTGGCCGAATGCATCACCACGTCCGCGCCGAACTTGAGCGGCTGCTGCAGCGCCGGACTGCAGAAGCAGTTGTCCACCACGAAGAGCGCGCCCGCCGCCCTGGCGATCTTGCTGATTGCTTCGATGTCCGATACTTCGGTCAGCGGGTTCGAGGGCGTTTCGAGGAAGAACATCTTCGTTTCGGGGCGCACGGCGTTCTTCCACGCATCGAGATCGGTGGGATCGACGAAGGTGGTCGTGATGCCGAACTTGCTGAAGATCTGCGAGAACATGCCGAGCGTGGAGCCGAAGATGCTCTGCGAGCTCACGATATGGTCGCCCGCCTGCAACGCCGACATCACCACCGACATGATCGCGGCCATGCCCGAAGCCGTCGCCATGCACGCCTCGCCGCCTTCGAGCGCGGCCAGCCGGTCCTGGAACATCGTCACGGTGGGGTTCGTGAAGCGCGCGTAGGTGTAGCCGGTTTCGGAGTGCCTGAAACGCTCGGCCGCTTCGGCGGCGCTCGAAAAGCAGAAGCTCGAGGTGAGGTAGAGCGCTTCCGAATGTTCGTTGAACTCGCTGCGCAGGGTGCCCGAGCGCACGGCGAGGGTGTCGAAGTTTAAGGTGTCGTCCATGTTCGTGTTGTTTCCCATTCGAATGTCTTCGGGCCGCAAGACCGTCAGGCGCAAAAAAGCCCGCTTTGCGTCGGCAGAAGCGGGCTTTGGGTATTCGGGGCAGCAGCGGGGCATCGGATATCGAACTGGCTGACGACCTGTTCGCGATGCCTTTCGCTTTAGCTGTTTTGGGTTGCCCCGCGTCCGCAAGCTGAGATCAAATCGACGCAAGCCCTCATCCTAACACGGGAAACGCGCAAGTGCCGCGCCTCCCGTCGCGCGCGGCTTATTCGACCGACAACTGCAGGTGCAATTGCGAGCGCGCCGCGCCGCCCTCCAGCGCTTCGCTCGCGGCATCGCGGTCCGACTGCGCCTGCGGCGCGAGGCGGGCGGTCTCGATCTTGTCGAGGTAGGCGCTCGTGATGTCGCCGGTGATGTAGTCGCCGTCGAAGCACGAGGCTTCGAACTGCTTGAGCTCCGGATTGATGTCGCGCACCGCCTGCTTGAGCGCTTCGACGTCCTGATACACGAGGTGGTCCGCACCGATGATGCGCGCCACTTCCTCGTCCGTGCGGCCGTGCGCGACGAGCTCGCCGCGCGTGGGCATGTCGATGCCGTAGACGTTCGGGTACTTCACGGGCGGCGCCGCCGAAGCGAAGATCACCTTGGTCGCGCCCGCGTCGCGCGCCATCTGCACGATTTCGTGGGAGGTGGTGCCGCGCACGATCGAATCGTCGATGATCAGCACGTTCTTGCCCTTGAACTCGATGCCCATGGCGTTGAGCTTCTGGCGCACCGACTTCTTGCGCATCGCCTGGCCCGGCATGATGAAGGTGCGGCCCACGTAGCGGTTCTTGAAGAAGCCCTCGCGGTATTCCACGCCCAGCTTCTTCGCCACCTGCATGGCCGCGGGGCGCGACGAATCGGGAATCGGCATGACCACGTCGATCCTCACGTCGGGCAGTTCGCGCCGGACCTTCTCGGCGAGATAGTCGCCCATGCGCAGACGCACGTTGTACACGGGCACGCCGTCGAGCACCGAATCCGGACGCGCGAGGTACACGAGTTCGAAGATGCAGGGGTTCAGGCTCGGCGTTGCCGAACACTGCTGCGAGTGGAAGTTGCCCTCGAAGTCGACGAACACGGCTTCGCCCGGCGCCACGTCACGCACGAACTCAAAGCCGATGCCTTCGAGCGCCACCGATTCCGACGCCACCATCCACTCCGTGCCTTCCGGCGTTTCCAGCTTGCCGATGCACAGCGGGCGGATGCCGAACGGGTCGCGGAACGCGAGCAGGCCGTAGCCGGCGATCAGCGAGACGATGGCGTACGAGCCGCGCACGCGCTTGTGCACGCCCGAAACGGCCTTGAAGAGCGCCGCCGGATCGAGCTCGAGGCCGGAGCTGGCCGTCTGCAGTTCGTGCGCGAGCACGTTGAGCAGGACTTCCGTGTCGGAATTGGTGTTCACGTGCCGGCGATCGACGCGGAACATCTCTTCCTTGAGCTGCTGCCAGTTCGTGAGATTGCCGTTATGGGCGAGGATCAGGCCGAACGGCGCGTTCACGTAGAACGGCTGGGCCTCCTCTTCGCTCGACGCCGAGCCGGCCGTCGGATAGCGCACCTGGCCGATGCCGCTCGTGCCCGGCAGGCTGCGCATGTTGCGCGTGCGGAACACGTCGCGCACCATGCCGTTGGCTTTGTGCATGTGGAAGGTGCTGCCATCCGCGGTGGCAATGCCGGCCGCGTCCTGGCCGCGGTGCTGCAGGAGCAGCAGCGCGTCATAAAGAAGCTGGTTGACGGGAGAGCGGGAAACTACGCCTACGATGCCACACATGGCAGGTCCTTCAAAGAAGCGAGAATCGGTAGCAGCGGCGGGCGGCCGGAGCCGGGCCTGCGCCGCGCGGGCAGGCTGCTTGCGCTTTGTCTGCGCTAGATGCGAACGTAGCTCGCGAGCGTTTCGGGCAGCAGCGGTTTCAGTTCGTGCACGCCCTGCTCGGCATAAGGCCGCAGCAGCGCATTGCGCCAGAAGTCCTGCTGGGGCAGCTCGGTCAGTCCGCCGAGGACGACGAGAATCAGCACCAGCACGACGCCTCGCACGAGGCCGAACATCAAACCGAGCGACCGGTCCACGCCGGACAGTCCGCTCACCTGCACGAGGCGCCCCAGCAGGGCATTCGCCACGCCCGCCACCAGCACCACGCCAATCACGATCAGCGCAAAGGCGATCAGCCACTGCGTCAGGGCCCCGCCCGGCCAGTGCGCCGGAATCCACGGCACCACGCGTTCCACATAGCGGCATGCCACGAGAAACGCGGCCACCCACCCTATCAATCCGAAGATTTCGCCGATGAATCCGCGCCACGCCCCGCGCAGCGCCGATAAACCGATCACCGCCATTACAGCGTAGTCGAATGCAGTGAACATCGGCGGCTTATTCCGCTGCTCCGTTCGACCCCGACATCAAACCGGCGCCGCGCACCTTCGCAATCGCTTCCGAAGCCGCCGCGCGATCCGGGAACGGCCCCGCGCGCAGGAGCGTGCGCGTCGAGCCGTCGGGCTGCTTGCGCTGTTCGGTATATGCGGGTACGCCGGCCGCTTTCAACTTCGTCACCCAGTTGCGCGCGGCCGAATCGTTCGCAAACGAGCCCAGTTGCACCGCGAAACGTGCGCCGGGAGGCGTGGCCGGCGAGCCGCCGTTGCCCGCGTTGCCGTTGCCCGAATCGGTCTCCTGGTTCGAAGCCGCCGGGGTCGTCGCCGAAGGCGCGGCCGGCCTGGCCGCGGTTTTGGGGGCGGTGCTCGCCTGGGCGGTCTGCGTGTTCTGCGAGGTCTTGCTGGAGGCGGTGGCCTGGCTCTGCGCCGGAGCGGCGCTCTTCGAGGGTGTGGCCGCCGTGTTGGCGTTCTGGGCTGTCTGGGTGGTCGGCGCCGAGGCGGCGGCAGCCGTTGCTGCGAGCCCCGATGCACCGGGGTTGTCCGGCGCGACGCCGGCCTGGGTGTCGTCCGCGTCGTCGCGAGCCGCGTTCTTGTCGTCGGCCGTGGCCGGGCGGCTCGGAATGTCGATCGCGATGTCGTCGGTCACGGGTTTCGGGTGCGAATCGAGCACCATCGGCAGGATCACGATAGCCGCCACCACGAGGGCGATCGCGCCGACGAGCCGCCGGCGCGCGCGCTGCTTTTCGGGCAGCGTGGGATCGAGCAGCATCGCTTCGGCATCGCCCGACCGGTCCGGCCGGCGGCTGCGCCGCTCCACGCGCGTGTTCTGGCTGCTACGCCGGCCCGAGCCGGCTTCGGCGCCGCGCCGTCGGGGCGCCGCTTCGTCTTTCTTGCCGAACGAGAAAATTCCCATGTATGGCTGCTTTTGGCCCGCTTTGGCCTGGTGTCTGCGTGGCTTGGTAGCGCCCAGCTGCCCAACAAGTGCCGTGCGATCAGATCAGTGCTGCCGCGACTTTCGCCAGGCCATCACGCCGGCAACGGTCACGAAACTACCGAAAACGACAATTCTATCATTTTCGGATGCGCGTTTTAGCGCATCTTGAAATGCCGCCGCGGGCGATTCGTAGCCCGTCACGCTGCTGTCCGGGCCGTCTTCCACCCCGGCTTCGCGCAGCACCGCTTCGAGTTGTTGCGCCGATGCCGCACGCGGTCCGGGCAGGTCGGTCACGCACCAGTGATCGATCTCGCCCTTCAGATGCTGGATCACACCGGCAATGTCCTTGTCGCGCATCGCGCCGAACACGGCGTAGGTGTACGGAAAATAGCCCATGCCGCCCAGATTCTGCCCCAGCACGGCCGCGGCATGCGGGTTGTGGCCCACGTCGAGGACCACCGCGGGCTTGCCCGGCAGCACCTGGAAGCGGCCCGGCAGTTCGACGTTGGCGAGGCCGAGACGAATGTCCTGCGCCGAGACCGGCAAGCGGTCGCGCATCGCCTCGAGCGCGGCAAGCGCCGCCGAGGTGTTGATCAGCTGGTTGGCCCCGCGCAGCGCCGGATAGGCCAGCGACGAACGGCGCAGCGTGCGGCCCACGTAGTTCCACTGCTGGCGCTCGCTGCCGGCCTGGCCTTCATAGCGGAAATCGCGGCCGAAGAGCCACAGATCGGCGCCGATCGCTTCGGCATGATCGATCAGCGATTGCGGCGGCAGCGGATCGGCGCAGATGGCGGGCTTGCCAGGGCGGAAGATGCCGGCCTTTTCGAAGGCGATCTTCTCGCGCGTGTCGCCGAGGTACTCGGTGTGGTCGATGTCGATGCTCGTGATGATCGCGCAGTCGGTATCGAGCACGTTCACGGCATCCAGACGCCCGCCGAGCCCCACCTCCAGGACCACCGCATCGAGCCCGCGCGAGGCGAACAGATGCATGATCGCGAGCGTCGTGAATTCGAAGTACGTGAGCGAAACGGGTTGCGGCAGCGAAAGACGCGCGGCTTCCACGGCTTCGAAGTGCGGCAGCAGATCCGCGTCGCTCGCCTGCTGGCCGTCGAGGCGCGCGCGCTCGTTGAACGACAGCAGGTGCGGCGACGTATGGCAGCCCACGTGATAGCCGGCTTTGAGCAGGATCGTTTCGAGAATCGCGCAGGTCGAGCCCTTCCCGTTCGTGCCGCCCACCGTGAAGATCGGACAGTCGAACTTTAGCTGCAACGCCTCTTTGACTTGCCGTATCCGGTTGAGCCCCATGTCGATGCCGACCGGATGCGCAGTTTCGAGGTGCGTGAGCCACGCATCGAGGGTGGGAAAGGTACTCATCGGATATCGCTTGCAATGCGGGCAGCTGCCGCTTCGGACGGCGGCGCATCGGGCCCGCTGGAAAAAACGGCATTATCCCGGAAATGACAACGCGCCGCTTGCTTTCGCTTGCGGCGCGCGGGGGAATCGCCGGGTTGCCGGAGCCTGCGACACGGTGCCGCAGGCACTCCCGGCTTGCGGGCCGGGCCGGGCCAGGCCGAGCGTCAGGCCACGGCGTCGGCGGGCTGGCGCGACAGAATGGCCATCAGTTGCGCGAGTTCTTCGCGCAGCTTGCGGCGGTCCACGATCATGTCGATCGCGCCCTTCTGCATCAGGAATTCCGAACGCTGGAAGCCTTCCGGCAGCTTTTCGCGCACGGTCTGCTCGATCACGCGCGGGCCGGCAAAGCCGATCAGCGCCTTCGGCTCGGCAATCACCACGTCGCCGAGGAACGCGAAGCTGGCCGAAACGCCGCCCATGGTCGGGTCGGTCAGCACGGAGATGAACGGAAGCTTCGCATCGGCGAGCTTCGTGAGCATGGCCGTGGTCTTGGCCATCTGCATGAGCGACAGCAGGCTTTCCTGCATCCGCGCGCCGCCCGAGGCCGTAAAGCAGATGAACGGCACCTGCTGCTCCAGCGCATTCTGCGCGCCGCGCGCAAAGCGCTCGCCCACCACCGAGCCCATCGAGCCGCCCATGAACGCGAACTCGAAGCACGCCACCACCACCGGCAGCGTGTGGATCGCGCCGCCCATCACCACCATGGCGTCGGTTTCGCCGGTTTCGTCCATCGCCTCTTTCAGGCGATCCGGGTACTTGCGGCTGTCCTTGAACTTGAGGGCATCGACCGGCACGATTTCCTGGCCGATCTCGTAGCGGCCTTCCGGGTCCAGCAGCCCGTCCAGGCGCTCGCGCGCGCCAATGCGCATGTGGTGATCGCACTTCGGGCAAACGTGCAGGTTCGCCTCGACGTCGTTGCGGTACAGCACCGCCTCGCACGAGGGGCACTTGATCCACAGACCTTCCGGAATGCTCTTGCGGCTTTTCGGATCGGTTTGCTTGATCTTGGGCGGCAGCAGTTTATCGAGCCAGCTCATTGAGTTTCCTTCCTTGATTCGTGATGCGCGGCGCGGACGAGCCGGGTTCCGACCCCGACCGCGCATGGCGAAAAATGGATTTTACCGCAGGTCCGGCAACTCGCTTAACGCTCTTGACGATTACCGCCCGCAACGCCGTCGATCGCGTCTCGAATGCCCGCGACGAACTGCCTGAGCGTTTCGGCGGCTTCCTGCGGCGGCGCCTGCTCCAGCAACTGCACGATACGGCTGCCGATCACGACGGCATCGCTCACGGCGGCCACGGCGGCGGCCGTCTGCGCGTCGCGGATGCCGAAGCCCACGCCCACCGGCAGCGGCACGTGCGCCCGGATCGCCGGGATTTTACTCGTGATGCTCGCGACGTCCAGATTCGCGGCGCCCGTCACGCCCTTGAGCGAGACGTAATAGACATACCCGCTCGCCACGCGGCCGACTTCGGCAATGCGCGCTTCGGTCGAAGTGGGCGCGATGAGGAAGATCGGATCGATACCCGACGATTGCATCTTTTCGGCGAAGTTGACGCACTCTTCGGGCGGGTAGTCCACCACAAGCACGCCGTCCACGCCGACTTCCTTCGCCGCCGCGGCGAATGCCTCGGCGCCCATGCGCTCGATGGGGTTCGCGTAGCCCATCAGCACCACGGGTGTTGTCCGGTCGGTTTCGCGAAAGCGCTTCACGTCGGCCAGCACGCTCTTGAGCGTGACGCCCTTCGCGAGCGCGCGCTCGGACGACTGCTGGATCACGGGGCCGTCGGCCATCGGGTCCGAGAACGGCACGCCCAGTTCGATCACGTCCGCGCCGCAGGCAGCGAGCGCGTGCATGAATTCGACCGTGCGCGCCGGATCGGGATCGCCGGCGGTCATGAACGGGATAAGGCCTTTCTTGCGCTGGGCGGCCAGCGCGTCGAACGTGTTCTTGATACGGGACATTTCAGGGTCCTCTGCTTCAAAGGGTTACTGCGCGGCAAATCGCGTCCGGCAGCGGCGGCGGCGCATCAGGCGCCTGCCGCAGCGGGCTGCACGGCGGACGCGGAAGCCGCGGCGGCCGAAGCAGCCGCTGCCGCGCTCACGCGTTCGCGCGCGATCGCGCAGTAACTTTCGTTGATTTCATAGCCGACGAATTCGCGCTTCTGGCGTGCGCAGGCGACTGCCGTGGTGCCGCTGCCCATGAACGGGTCCAGCACGCGGCCGCCCGGCGGGCAGCTCGCGAGCACCATGCGCTCGACGATCTCAAGCGGCTTCTGGGTGGGATGATCCACGCGCTCCGCGTGCTGGCGATGCAGCCGCGAAACCGACCAGACGTCCTTGGGGTTGTAGCCGAGCTCCAGCCACCTGCTGCCTTCGAATATTTTCCGCGAACGCGCCTTCTTCGTGACGGCATCGTAAGGGATGCGGACGGGATCGAGATCGAAGTAGTAATTCCTCGACACCGCGAAGAAACCGATGTTGTCGTGCACCGAGGTGAATCGGCGCGTCGTGCCGCCCATGCTCGGCACGCGCCGGTCCCAGACGATCTCGTTGATCATCGTGAGCTTCGTCTTGAGGAAGACGAAGATTTCCGGCGCGTACTGCCAGGTGCAGAACACGTAGAGCGAACCGCTCGGCTTGAGCTTGGGGATGGCCAGCTCGAGCCATTCATAGGTCCAGGCGAGAAAATCTTCGCCCGAACGCATGTCGGAGTCGTTGCCGTAGTCCTTGCCGAGCCCATAGGGCGGGTCGGCGACGATCAGGTCGATCGAGGCATCGGGCAGGTTCGCCGCATCGGTCAGGAAATCGCGGTTCAGGAGCCGGATGGCATCCGGCACGACCGGCAGCGCTCCGGCCAGCGGCGGCGCGGCGGAGGTCTCCGCGGCAACCGTACCGGTCAGGGCGCCCTCGGGCGCGGGAACTTGCGGCTCGTCGAACTCGTCGCGCATCGCTTGCGTCTCTTCCCGCGCCTAGAACTGGATGCCCGATCGCTCGGCGACCGTGTGCATATCCTTGTCGCCCCGGCCCGACAGATTCACCAGCAGAATCTTGTCCTTGGGCAAGGTCGGCGCGAGCCTGGCCGCATACGCCAGCGCGTGGCTCGATTCAAGCGCGGGAATGATGCCTTCGATGCGGCAGCAATCGTGGAACGCCTGCAGCGCTTCCTCGTCGTCGACGGTCACGTACTGCGCGCGGCCGCTGTCCTTGAGCCACGCGTGCTCGGGGCCCACGCCCGGATAGTCGAGGCCGGCCGAAACCGAATGCGTCTCGATAATCTGGCCGTTTTCGTCCTGCAGCAGATAGGTGCGGTTGCCGTGCAGCACCCCCGGCGTGCCGGCCGCGAGCGAGGCCGCGTGACGGCCCGTTTCCAGGCCGTCGCCGGCCGGCTCCACGCCGATCAACTGCACCGAAGTGTCGTCGATATACGGGTAAAAGATGCCCATCGCGTTCGATCCGCCGCCTACGCACGCAATCACGGCATCCGGCTGGCGCCCCGTCATTTCGGGCATCTGCACGCGGCATTCGTCGCCGATCACGCGCTGGAAGTCGCGCACCATCATCGGGTACGGGTGCGGGCCCGCCACGGTGCCGATGATGTAGAAGGTGTTTTCGACGTTGGTGACCCAGTCGCGCATGGCTTCGTTGAGCGCGTCCTTGAGGGTGCGCGAACCCGACTCCACGGGAACGACGGTCGCGCCCAGCAGCTTCATGCGGTAGACGTTCGCGGCCTGGCGGCGCACGTCCTCGGCGCCCATGTAGACCACGCACTCCATGCCGAAGCGCGCCGCGATCGTGGCGGTGGCCACGCCGTGCTGGCCCGCGCCCGTTTCGGCGATCACGCGCGGCTTGCCCATGCGCTTTGCGAGCAGCGCCTGGCCGATCACGTTGTTCACCTTGTGGGCGCCGGTGTGGTTCAGGTCTTCGCGCTTGAGATAAATCTGCGCGCCGCCCACCTTCTCGCTCCAGCGCTGGGCATGGTAAATCGGCGACGGACGGCCGACAAAATGCTTCAACTCGCGCCGATATTCGGCGACGAAGTCGGGATCGTCCTTGAATTTCGCGTAGGCGTCGCGCAGTTCGTCGATCGCCTGCATGAGGGTTTCGGCTGCGAACACGCCGCCGTATGGGCCGAAATGGCCACGTTCATCGGGTAAGTTGTACATAAGTCACTCGCTCGGCCGGCGTGGTGCTCCCGCATTGCGCGAAGCCCTGCCAGCCCAAGGGGGTTGCCCCCGGATTATCCCGCGTCCGCTTCGCGCACTGCGCGCACGAACGCCGCCATGCGGGCGTGATCCTTCACGCCCTTCGCGCCCGGCGCCTCGATGCCACTGGAGACATCGACCGCGAACGGACGCACCTGGCGGATCGCATCACTGACGTTTTGCGCGTTCAAGCCACCACTCAAAACGGCCCGACGCGCGAGCCCTGCGGGGATAAGTGACCAATCGAAAACCTTCCCGCCGCCGCCGTACCCTTCGACATGCGTGTCGAACAGGAGGCCGCTGGCTGATGAATAACTGTTGGCCGATTCTATCAAATCGCCCTGCCGAGTATCGGCCGCCACGCGCAGTGCGCGCAACCAGGGCAAACCGGCAACGGCGGCGAGCGATTCGCACTGCGCCGGCGTTTCGTCGCCATGGAACTGCAAAAGCGTGAGCGAAACGTTGCTCGCCACTTCGCCGATCCACTGCGGCGTCGCGTTCACGAAGAGGCCCACCACCGAAACGAACGGCGGAATGTCGTGCGTGAGTTCGACCGCCTGCGCCACACTCACCGCGCGCGCGCTGGGCGGATAGAACACGAGGCCGATCGCGTCGGCGCCGAGGTCGATGGCATGGGCAACCGCTTCGGGCGTCGAGAGCCCGCACAGCTTGATGCGCGTGCGGTGCTGGGTGGCGATGGGATCGGCTGCGTTCATGGCAGATAAAGGTGACTTGTGCGAAGTAACGGCGAATTCGTTGCGCGTCAGCCGGCGCCGCCGGACCAGATCTGGCTCCACGGCACGCTGGCCGTATGCGGGCCCGGTACCCGGAACTCGTCAGGATAGCCTACCTCGGCGAGATACAGGCCGTCGGGCATGAACGTGGGCGCGGCCTTCGTGCGGTCGAGGCCCGCCAGCACCTCGGCCATCCACGCCGCCGGGTAGCGCCCGCGCCCCACCGCCACGAGGCACCCCATCAGGTTGCGGACCATGTGGTGCAGGAACGCGTTGGCCCGGAAGCGGAAGTGGATGAAGTCGCCCTGCGGCCGGATGTCGATCTGATGGAGATGCTTGACCGGCGTTTTCGACTGGCACTCCGACGAGCGGAACGCCGAAAAATCGTGCTCGCCGATCAGGCACGCGGCAGCCTCGCGCATCGCATCCACGTCGAGCGGCGTGTGGATCCAGCCCGCGCGGCCCGAGAGCATGGGCGAGCGCACCGGATTCACGTACAGCGCATAGAAATAGGTGCGTTCGAAGGCCGAAAAGCGCGCGTGGAAGGTCTCCGGCATGGGCTCGGCCCATTGCACGGCCACCGTGGACGGCAAAAACGCGTTCGTGCCGCGCACCCACGAAAACGGCGTGCGGTCGAGGCCAGTGTCGAAATGCACGACCTGGCCCAGACCGTGGACACCCGTGTCCGTGCGGCCCGCGACCACGGTCTGCAGCGGCACACAGGCGAATTCGCGCAGCGCGCGCTCGAGCGCGTCCTGCACGGTCTTGCCGTGCGGCTGCGATTGCCAGCCGCAGAACGCGGCGCCGTCGTACTGGATGCCTAGCGCGATACGCATGGGATCTGGCGCGCTCCGCTCAGGAGAGCGGCGCGAGCGTCGAGAGCAACGCCTGCGCGTCGGCGCGCGTGCCGTGATCGTTCGATTCGATCACCTCGTTGATGAGCGAGCGCGCACCCGAAAGATCGCCCAGCGCGATGTATTCGTGCGCGAGTTCGAGCTTGTTGCGGGCGATGCGTGCGAGTTGCTCCGGCGTGAAAACGGGCAGCGGCTCGGCCGAATCGGGCGGCAGGTTCAGGTCGAAGTCGAGTGTCAGCGCGCCGAACCGCGGCGCACCGAGGCCCGCGATGGCGCCCGGACCCGCGGTGCCCGCTTCGATGGCTTCGCCGGCCGGCGGCGCGGGCGGATCGAAGAACGGCACGGCCTGGGCTGCCGTCGTTTCCGGCGAGTTCACCGGTTCCGTGGAAAGCGGCGCGTGCGAGGCGGCCGGCTCTGCTGCTGGATCGGCAACCCGGGGGGGCAGCGACATGTCGATACCGCCGAGGGCGCTTACGGCATCTTGCGGGAACTCGGGCGGTACGGCTGCGTAATTCATGCCTTCTGCGGCAACTGCGGGCGATGCGGGTTCTGCGAAAGGCGGGGCTTCGGGCTGCGCGGTTTCAGGTTGCGGCGCATGGGCCGGTTCGCCGGGCAGGTGCAGTTCCGGGGCCGGGGCCGTGTATGGGGTGCCAAGGTCCAGCGTGGGCAGGTCGGGCTCGGCGACATGCGGGGGCGGCGCAGGTTCGGCGGCAGGCTCTTGCACGGGTTCGTGCGTCGGCTCTTGCGCGGGTTCGTGCTGCGGCTCTTGCGCAGATTCGTGCTGCGGCTCTTGCGCAGGTTCGTGCGTCGGCTCTTGCGCTGCCTCGGGCAAGTCCGGCTCTGCCGCGCGCACCAACTCTTCCGCTTCGCCTAAGGGCGGCTGCACCCCGAAGCCCTCCGGCGGCAACGCCGATGCGCCCAGTTCGGCGGCAGCGGCAAAGCCGGCGGCTTCGCTGGCGTCCGCGAGCGTTTCCGGTTCGCCGGGCTCCACGCCGTGCGTGGGCGTGGGGAAGTCATGCGCCGCGTGGTCCGTATGCGGCGCCTCGGGACTGGCCTGCTGCGGCGCCTCTTCTACAGCTTCGAAGGGCGCGGGCGGCAACGCTTCGCCACCGAGCGACGCGGCAGCCGAAAGACTGGCGGCGTCGGTGGCGTGATCGATGGTTTCGTCGAGTTGCGGCAGTTCAGGCGTGAGCTCTGCCTGCGGCGCGGCCGGCGCAATGCCTGTCTCGCGCGGGGTTTCGGCGGGGGCTGCGGGAACGCCAGCGGCAACAGCCGCTGCGGGCACCTCCGCCGTTTTCATTACCGGCGGCTCGACAGCACCGCCCGCGACCGGCGAGTCCGGCACGGTCGGCGGCACGTCATCGGCCGTCTCCACGGGCTTCTTACGCTTGCGCGTCAGCAAACGCACGATCAGCAGGAGGACCACCACGCCGATCGCCGCCACAACGCCCAGCAGCACCGGCGAGAGTTCCGGCTGCGCAGCGCCCGGTGCCGGGCTTGCCGCACCCACGGCAGCATTCGGCGCGGGGCCGCCATTGGCAGGCGCGCCGCTGCTCGCGGCCGCAGGCTGCGCGGGCTTGCCGATGCCGTGCTTCTGCAACGCCATCAAGACGCGGTTCTTGAGCGCCAGGAGTTGCTGGAGGCTCGACACGGGAACGGCCGCCTGCGGCGACGACGCTTGCGCGAGCGCCGCCCCGGAAGCCGCGCTGGCCGGAGCAGCTTCGATCGAGCCGCTCCAGACATGCGTATCGCTCGCGCCGCTGGCCGCGGCCGGCTGGCTCGCAGCCGTACTGGCCGAAGCGCCCGACGCCGCCATTGCAGCACCTTGCGCTGCCGATGCGGCGGCCGCCGCGCTGGCTGTCGCGCCCGTTGCTGCGCTGGCGGCCGCAGCGGATACCGCGCTAGCCGGGGCGGCCGCGGCGGCCGCGGAGGCGCTGGCACCTGCCGCAGCAACGGCCGGCGCGCTGGCGGGAACCGCTGGAGCCGCGGCAGCCGGCGCACTCGCGGAAGCGCCGCCAGTCGCGCTGGTGGCGCCTGCCGAGGCAGCCTCAGGCGCCGAAGCCGCCGTCACGCCGGAAGCGCCGGCCACCACGCCCGGCACACCCGGAACATTCAGCACCGAGCCGATCTTCAGCCGGCTGGGATCGTGTCTGGCAAACGCGCCGGGGTTGGCATCGAACAGCGCCTGGCTCACGTTCGCGAGCAGGCCCTTGTCGTGGGACTGGGTGAGGTCCACGGCGATGTCGTGGATGGACTCCCCTGGATGAACCGGGTACTGGCCGACAATGGGTGCGGCAGGCGCAGCAGCCGAAGCCGCTGTCGCCGCCGCTGCCGACGATGCAGCCGGCACCGCACTCGCCGCCGCCGCGGCGCTGCCGCCTTGCGCGCCGGCCACGCCGCTCAGTGCAAAAAACACCGCCGCTGCCGCGGCGCGGGCTGCCCGCCGCTTCATGGCGACGGAAACAGAATCAAATCGAACAATCATCAGATGCCCTGGCATACCGCTCGCGCGGCTGTCGACGAATCAGATACAGGTAGTGCGTAACCGCCGCTGTGCGGCATGGAACCGGAGTCAACGCCCGAGCGCTGACTCCAGCCGACGAAAATAAAAAAGCGCCGCGGCTGGCGCGGCGCTTTTCCATCGTCTCTACGCGTCATTAGCCGCGTAGTTTAAATGATTCACTTGTCGAGCAGAATGCGCAGCATGCGGCGCAGCGGCTCGGCGGCACCCCACAGCAGCTGGTCGCCCACCGTGAACGCCGACAGATACTCGCCGCCCATCGCGAGCTTGCGCACGCGGCCCACCGGCACCGTGAGCGTGCCCGTCACCCTGGCCGGCGAAAGCTCGTGCATCGAAACTTCGCGCTGGTTCGGCACGACCTTCACCCAGTCGTTGGCCGAAGCGAGGATGCCGTCGATCTCGTCGAGCGGCACGTCCTTCCTGAGCTTGATCGTGAGCGCCTGCGAGTGGCAGCGCATCGCGCCGATGCGCACGCACAGGCCGTCCACCGGAATCGAGCCCGGCTGGCCCATGGCCGGCTTGCCGAGAATCTTGTTGGTTTCGGCGCCGCCCTTCCACTCTTCCTTCGACATGCCGTTGCCGAGATCCTTGTCGATCCACGGAATCAGCGAGCCCGCGAGCGGCACGCCGAAGTGCTGCGTCGGCATGGCTTCGCTGTTCATGGCGGCGAGCACCTTGCGGTCGATGTCGAGAATCGCCGACGAAGGATTGGCCAGATCGTCCTTCACCGCACCGTTGAGCGTGCCCATCTGCGCGAGCAGCTCGCGCATGTTCTGCGCGCCGGCGCCCGAAGCGGCCTGATAGGTCATGGCCGTCATCCAGTCCACGAGGTTTTCGCGGAACAGGCCGCCGAGCGCCATCAGCATCAGGCTCACCGTGCAGTTGCCGCCGATGAAATCCTTTTGGCCCTTGACGAGCGCGTCCTTGATGACGTCCAGGTTGACCGGGTCGAGGATGATGACCGCATCGTCCTTCATGCGCAGCGCCGAAGCCGCGTCGATCCAGTAGCCCTTCCAGCCCGCCGCGCGCAGCTTCGGATACACGTCATTCGTGTAGTCGCCGCCCTGGCAGGTGATGACGATGTCGCACTTCTTGAGCTCGTCGACGCTGTTGGCGTCCTTGAGCCGAGTCTCGTTTTTGGCGAACGACGGTGCCGCGCCGCCTGCATTGCTGGTGCTGAAAAACACCGGCTCGATCAGGTCGAAATCACGTTCTTCCTGCATGCGCTGCATCAGCACGCTGCCGACCATGCCGCGCCAACCTACGAGACCTACGTTCATGACTTACCCTTGAAATGGACACTTCCCCGCTTCACTCGCCCGGCGTGGCCGCGCGGGGAAGATGAGCGGGCACGACGAGCGATCAACGAATGGTGATCGTTTTGGTAATGGCTTTCGTCGTAATGGCGAGCGAAATCGCACGGGCCGTGCCGTGGAGTTTCGAAATAAAGGTGATCTGGGGGATCGTCGCCATCGGAACAATATACACGAAAACCGCTAATTCGCGCGGGAAAACCCGCAACTTGCGCTATTTACGACGCGCATGCAATACCGCGATCAAGCCCAATAAAGAAAAAAGGGCACGCTCGAAGGCATGCCCTTTTCCTGCTACTTTTTTTACAGCGCAGCCAGCACCGCATCGCCCATCGCCACGGTGCCCACCTGCCGGCACCCCGGCGTGAGGATGTCGCCCGTGCGGTAGCCCTGTTCGAGCACGTTCTTCACGGCACGCTCGATGCGATCGGCCTGCTCCGCGCGGTTCAGCGAATAGCGCAGCATCATCGCGGCCGACAGGATCGTGGCAAGCGGATTGGCAATGCCCTTGCCGGCGATGTCCGGGGCCGAGCCGTGCGACGGCTCGTACAGGCCCTTGTTGTTCTTGTCGAGCGAGGCCGAGGGCAGCATGCCGATCGAGCCCGTGAGCATGGCCGCTTCGTCCGAGAGAATGTCGCCGAACATGTTGCCCGTCACCACGACGTCGAACGCCTTCGGGGCCTTCACGAGCTGCATGGCCGCGTTATCGACATACATGTGCGACAGTTCGACGTCCGGATACTCCTTCGACACGTCGATCATGATGTCGCGCCAGAACTGCGACGTTTCCAGCACGTTGGCCTTGTCCACCGAGGTGAGCTTCTTCTGGCGCTTCTGCGCCGCCTGGAAGGCCACATGGGCGATGCGGCGCACTTCGGGTTCCGCATAGCGCATCGTGTCGAAGCCTTCGCGCGCGCCCTTGAAGAGGCCGTCCGGCGCTTCGCGCACGCCGCGCGGCTGGCCGAAGTAGATGTCGCCGTTCAGTTCGCGCACGATCAGGATGTCGAGGCCCGACACGATTTCCGGCTTGAGCGACGACGCACCCGTGAGCTGCGGATAGCAGATCGCCGGGCGGAAGTTCGCGAACAGTTCGAGATGCTTGCGCAGGCCGAGAATGGCCTGCTCGGGACGCAGCGCGCGTTCGAGCGAGTCGTACTTCCAGTCGCCCACGGCGCCGAACAGGATCGCATCGGCCGACTTCGCCAGCGCGAGCGTGGCTTCGGGCAGCGGATGGCCGCTCGCCTCGTAGCCCGCGCCGCCCACGGGCGCTTCTTCCATCTCGAACTTTTCGCCCAGTGCGTTCAGCACCTTGACGGCTTCCTTCACGATCTCGGGACCGATGCCGTCGCCCGGCAGCACTGCAATCTTCATGCTGGGATTCCTCGTTTTGTTTCGTTGTACGTTGGATTCGGGCAAACGATCAGAGCACGCGGTTGTTCAGCCACGGCTGGCGCGCGAGGCGCTCGGCTTCGTACTGGCGGATCTTGTCGGCGTGACGCAGCGTGAGGCCGATGTCGTCGAAGCCGTTCAAGAGGCAGTAGCGGCGGAACGCGGCCACTTCGAACGGATATTCGGCGCTGCCATCGCTCGTGCGCACGACCTGCTTGTCGAGATCGACGGTCAGCTGGAAGCCGTTGAACGCATACGTTTCGTTGAACAGATGATCCACCTGCTGCTCGGTGAGCACGATCGGCAGGACGCCGTTCTTGAAGCAGTTGTTGTAGAAGATGTCGGCGAAGCTCGGCGCGATGATCGCGCGAAAGCCGTACTGCTGGAGCGCCCACGGCGCGTGCTCGCGCGAGCTGCCGCAGCCGAAGTTCTTGCGCGCGAGCAGGATCGAGGCACCCTGATAGCGCGGCTGGTTCAGCACGAAGTCCGGGTTGAGCGGGCGCTTCGAGTTGTCCTGGCCGGGCTCGCCATGGTCGAGGTAGCGCCATTCGTCGAACGCGTTCGGGCCGAAGCCGGTGCGCTTGATCGACTTGAGAAACTGCTTCGGAATGATCGCGTCCGTATCGACGTTTTCGCGATCGAGCGGCGCCACGACGCCGGTGTGTACGATGAATTTATCCATGATCCGTGATCCTGAAGGATGCAGGGTGAGCCGGGCGCGCGAACGCCGCCCGGCCGCGCCGGAGCGCGCAATGCGGCGAACGCGCTTACAGCGCGTGCTGCACGGTGCGCGCGGAGTCGCTGATGTCCTGGCCGACACCCGCCACCGTGTTGCAGCCCGTTAGCGCGAGCAGCGCGCCGGCCAGCGAGAGGAGCGCCACGCGACGCCAGAAAATCGTTACTTTCATACCCTTACCCCAGCTTGCGAATATCGACGAAATGACCTTCGATGGCAGCCGCCGCGGCCATGGCCGGGCTCACGAGATGGGTGCGGCCACCCGCGCCCTGACGGCCTTCGAAGTTGCGGTTCGAGGTGGAGGCGCAACGCTCGCCCGGCTCCAGCCGGTCGGCGTTCATCGCGAGGCACATCGAGCAGCCCGGCTCGCGCCATTCGAAGCCCGCGTCGGTGAACACCTTGTCGAGCCCCTCGTGCTCGGCCTGCGCTTTCACGAGGCCCGAACCCGGCACCACCATCGCGAGACGAATGTTCGGCGCCACGCGGCGGCCGAGCTTCTTCACGACGTAAGCGGCCGCGCGAATGTCTTCGATGCGCGCGTTCGTGCACGAACCGATAAAAATCTTGTCCGGCTTGATGGACTCGATCGGCATGTTCGGTTCGAGCGCCATGTATTGCAGCGCGCGCGCCATCGCATCGCGCTTGACCGGATCCTTCTCGCGCTCGGGATCGGGCACGCGGCCGTCGATCGAGGTGACCATTTCCGGCGAGGTGCCCCACGTGACCTGCGGCACGATGTCGGCGGCATTCAGTTCGACCACGCGGTCGAAGTGCGCGCCTTCGTCGGAGCGGAAGGTCTTCCAGTAGGCCGCGGCCTGATCCCACTCCGCGCCCTGCGGCGAGAACGGACGGTTCTTCAGGTACTCCACGGTCGTGTCGTCCACGGCGACCATGCCGGCGCGCGCGCCCGCTTCGATCGCCATGTTGCACACGGTCATGCGGCCTTCCATGGTGAGCGCGCGAATGGTCGAGCCGCCGAATTCCATGGCGTAGCCCGTGCCGCCCGCCGTGCCGATCTTGCCGATGATGGCGAGCACGATGTCCTTCGCGGTACAGCCGCGCGGCAACTGGCCTTCCACCTTCACCAGCAGGTTCTTGCTCTTTTTCTGCAGGAGCGTTTGCGTGGCCAGCACGTGTTCAACTTCCGAGGTGCCGATGCCGTGCGCGAGCGCGCCGAACGCGCCGTGCGTGGACGTATGCGAATCGCCGCACACGATGGTCATGCCCGGCAGCGTTGCGCCCTGCTCCGGACCGACGATGTGGACGATGCCCTGGCGCTGGTCGGTCATCTTGAACTGCGTGATGCCGAAGGCATCGCAGTTCGCGTCGAGCGTGTCCACCTGCAGTTTCGAAACGGGATCGGCGATGCCGTGGCTGCGGTCGGTGGTGGGCACGTTATGGTCGGAGACCGCCAGGTTCGCGCTGATGCGCCAGACCGGGCGCTCGTGCAGCTTCAGGCCCTCGAAGGCCTGAGGGCTGGTGACTTCGTGCAGCAGTTGACGGTCGATATAGAGGAGCGTCGTACCGTCTTCTTCCGTGTGGACCACATGGGAGTCCCACAGTTTGTCGTAGAGCGTCTTTGCCATGATATGCGGGGAATGAGTGACTGCCGGGCATTACGGTGTTCGACGATTATGCCACGCGAGGCCCGCCCCATGCAGGACATCACAGAAAAAATCCATAAAAAACAGTGAGTTGGGTGGTAGTGTCAATACCTGTATCGGCGTTACCCGGCAGCGCGCGGAGCACTGGAGAAGCGGGCCGGGGAGAGGGTGGAGACTCTTCCGGGAAAGTGCGCGGAGTATTTCACCTGGCTTGCGCAAGCCGCCGCCGCTCAGTCAGACTATTGCAACAAAGCAAGGGGCGTTAAGCGAAACGTTTGCTGCCGGTGAACAATCGGCAATCTTCGGCAATGAGGCGGATCCCGCAAACCCGACGGGCTCCGGTTACGCTTCTATTACGCCATGGCGCACGTATTTACCGGTTATTTTTTAGACACGCAATTAATGCTATGCTCGCACGGTGCATGACTACGAGCCATGCACCACGCACGGCAAGTCAACGGGCCAAAACCCCGGCCTGCCGGAGTCCGATCCCCCTCGTTCGCATACCCACATGGCGAGAACTAGAATTAAACTTTTGGGGACTCCCTGCCATTTAAAATCGTAATCGGCTGATTTTCCGCCGCATACCGGGAATTGCGTGCTATCTGGTATGCCGGAGATATAGCGGCCAGAAATTCGAATGGAACGCGCCATAATCATGTCATTCCGGCGGCGACGTTTCCGGTTCATAGCGCATTTCTCAGACAATTACGTTCCGTTATGGTTTCGAAAGCCGTCGAATCACACAGCGTCGTTTCACAAAGCGTCGTCTCCGTGGGCAGCAAGATCCGCGGGTTGCGCCAGCGTCAGGGCCGCACCCTCGACGACATCGCCACGGCGGCGCAGTTGTCCAAACCGTTTCTTTCGCAGGTGGAGCGCGATCTCGCGAGCCCCTCGATCACCTCGCTCGTGAGCATCGCCAAGGCGCTGGGCGTGCCGGTCAGCTATTTCGTGGATACGCCCACCGAAGCCGGCTGCGTGTGCCGCGGCCAGGACCTCAAGTTCTTCGGCTTCGCCGACTCGACCGATCTGTACGCACGCCTGACGAATCCCTCGGGCGGCCGCCAGCTCGAAGCGATCCTCGTGCGCATGCCGCCGGGCGACGACCGTCCAAGCGAAGTCACCACGCACGCGGGCGAAGAATTCCTGCACGTGCTCTCGGGAGAGGTGACGCTCACGCTCGAAGGCAAGTCGTTCGTGCTCGGCGTGGGAGATAGTGCGCACTACGAATCGACGGTTCCGCATGCGTGGACCAATACGTCCGGCCAGGAAACCGTGCTTGTCTGGGTAGGCACGCCGCGCCTCTTCTAGACGGGCGCTGCGTCCGGCATATCCTGCGCGTCCGGCGCGGGATGCCCCGCCGCCGGGCTCTTGCGCGCTCAGCGCAGTTCTGCTTCGTTGTCTTCCTCCGCTTCCGAAACGCGCACCTCGCGGCCGCGCGTCGCCACGCCCTCCGCGTGCTTGCCGCGCACGCGCGACGCCACCACGTAGTAGAGCACCGGCGTAAACACGAGACCGAGCACCGTCGCGGCAATCACGCCACCGAACACGCCCGTGCCGATCGAATGCCGGCTCTCCGCGCCGCCGCCCCGCGAAAGCACGAGCGGGAGCACGCCCAGCAGGAACGCAGCCGAGGTCATCACGATGGGCCGCAGACGCTCCGCGCTCGCACCCACCACCGCAGCACCGAGCGAGATGCCGCGCAAGCGGCGCACGTTCGCGGCCTGCACGATCAGGATTGCGTTCTTCGCCGCAAGGCCGATCACGGTCACCATGCCCACCTTGAAGTAGATGTCGTTGGGCAGCCCGCGCAGCAGCATTGCCGAGACCGCGCCGATGGCGCCGAGCGGCACGACCAGCAGCACCGAAAGCGGCGTGATCCAGCTTTCGTAGAGCGCCGCCAGCACCATGAACACCGCGAGCAGCGAGAGACCGATGAGGAGCGGCGTCTGCCGAGCGGCTTCGGCCTCTTCGAACGCCGTGTCGGTCCATTCTCCCGACACGCCCACGGGCAGCGCGAGCGCGAGCCGCTCGATCTCGGCCATCGCCTCGCCCGAACTGTGGCCGGACGCGGCGCGCCCCGTGACGTCGAGCGACGGATAGCCGTTGTAGCGGCTCAGGATCACGGGGCCGAGCGTCCAGTGGGTGGTGGCAATGGACGACATCGCCACCGTGCCGCCCGCCGTGTTCTGCACGGGCAGATCGAGCAACTGGCTATAGTCCATGCGCGTCGGCGCGTCGGCTTCCACGATCACGCGGCGCATGCGGCCGCCCGCCGGAAAATCGTTCACGTAGTTCGAGCCGAACGTGCTGCCGAGCACGTCGGCAATGTGATCGAACGGCACGCCGTATGCGTAGGCCTTGTTGCGGTCGATATCGAGCTCCACGCGCGGCGCGTCGGGCAAATCTTCGGAGTGCACGTTGGTCAGCGCGTGGCTCTTGCCCGCCAGACCGATCAACTGGTCGCGCGCGGCCTTGAGCCCGTCCATGCCCACGCCGCCACGATCTTCGAGCCGGTAGGTGAAGCCCTCCGAGTGCCCGATGCCGGGCACGGGCGGCGGCAGTTCCGCATCCACGTCGCCGTCGAGTATCGATCCGAACTGGTCGTTGAGCGCATCGCGCAGCGTCTCGGCGTCTTCGCTGCGCTGGCCCCACGGCTTCAGCTCCACGAACGCCATGGCCACGTTCTGCCCGCTGCCCGAAAAGCTCCAGCCCACCACGCTCGTCACGTTGCCCACGGCCGGCTGCTTGCGCAGGATCGCCTCCACGCGCTTCACCACTTCGAACGTGCGCGCCTGGGTGGACCCGGCGGGCAACTGGATCATCACCTGAAGCTGGCCTTCGTCCTCGGTGGGCAGGAAGCCCTGCGGCAACTTCCAGTAGAGCAGCCCGAGGCCCGCGCACAGCAGGGCATAGATCACGAGTAGGCGCGGCGCGCGGCGCAGCATCGCCGCGACGAACGTGCGATAGCCGCGCGACGCGCGCGCGGCGTGACCGGCCACGCCACCCTTCGCACCGGCCAGCCGCGTGCCGTGCCGCATATGTTTCGGCATCCTCAGCAGATTCGCGCACAATGCCGGCGTGAGCGAAAGCGCCATGAACGAAGACACGAGCATCGACGCGATCATCGCTACCGCGAACTGCCGGTAGATGCCGCCCACGTTGCCGGTGAAGAACAGCATCGGCACGAACACGGCGGTCAGCACGGCCGTCACGCCGACAATCGCCCCGCCGATGCGCTTCATGGCCACACGCGTGGCCTCGCGCGGCGGCAGGCCGCGTTCGTGCATCACGCGGTGCACGCTCTCCACCACCACGATCGCATCGTCCACGAGAATGCCGATGGCGAGCACGAGCCCGAACATCGTGAACACGTTGATGGACATTCCGCCCGCGTACAACGCGACGAACGCGCCCATCAGCGTGACGGGTATTACGACGGTCGGCACGAGCGTGGAGCGCAGATCGCGCAGGAACAGCCACATCACGGCGAACACCAGCACCACGGCTTCGAGCAGCGTAATGACGACCTCGCGGATCGCCACGCGCACGAAGTAGGCCGTATCGAACGGCACTTCGATGGCGACGCCCGAGGGCAGATGCTTCGAGAGTTCGGCGAGGCGCGCGCGGATCGCGTTCGAGGTTTCGAGCGCGTTGCCGCGCGGTCCGAGCTGAATGCCAACAGTGGCCGCCGGACGCCCATTCAGGCGCGAGTAGAACGAATAGTCGTCGCGCCCGATCTCCACGCGTGCGATGTCGCGCAGCCGCACGAGCGAACCATCCGTTTTCGCCTTCAGCACGATCTGCCCGAACTCCTCGGGCGTGTCCAGTTGCCCCTTCACGCTCACGGACTCGGTGGTCTGCTGGCCGTTCACGAACGGCGCGTTGCCGAGCGTGCCCGCCGTAACCGGCGAGTTCTGCGCCGCGATGGCGGCATTCACGTCGGCGGCGGTGAAGCCATACTCGCGCAGCTTGATCGGATCGAGCCAGATGCGCATGGCCTCGTCGGCATCCCAGAGCTCAGCCGAACCCACGCCCGGCGCGCGCTTCAGGTCGCGCATGATGTAGCGGTTCAGGTAGTCGCTCAGTTGCGCGGAGTCGCGTGTGCCGTCGGTGGAGGTGAGCGCCACGAGCATCAGGAACGTATTGGACGCCTTCTCCACGTCGATGCCCTGCTGCACGACGGACTGCGGCAGACGCGCCTCCACCTGCTTGAGGCGGTTCTGCACGTCCACGAGCGCGATGTCGGGATTCGTGTCCGGCGTGAACGTCACGTCGATTTCGAGGTTGCCGAGCGCGTCGCTAGTCGTTTCGTAGTACAGAAGACCTTCGGCGCCGTCGAGACTTTCCTCGATGATGCTCGCAACGTTGTTGTCCACTTCTTCCGCCGAGGCGCCCGGAAACTCCGTGGCGATCACGATGCGCGGCGGCGAGAGCCGCGGATATTGCGCAACCGGCAGCGAGGGAATGGCCAGCATGCCCGCCACCACCACGGCGAGTGCGACCACCCACGCAAAAACCGGTCTGTTGATGAAGAAAAAGGGCACGCGCGCGTCCGTCAGGTCAAGTTATGAGGATGAAGGTTCGGCGAAAGGCGGCGCGTCGGCGTAGCGCGCCATGTACAGCGTGTCGGCGAGTGTGCCGTTGCGGATCGAGCCTCCGCGCGCGCGGCCTTCCTCGACGAAGCCGAACTTGCGGTAGAGCGCGATGGCCGCCGCGTTGTCGGCGAACACTTCCAGTTCGATCCGGCGCAGGCCGAGCGAGCCGTCCGCGTAGTCCACGAGCGCGCGCATCAGCGCACTGCCCACGCCGCGCCCCTGGAAGGCGTCGTGAATGCCGATGCCGAGCGTGGCGCAGTGCGAGCGCCGCAGTTGCCCGACTTCGAGTCCCGCATTGCCGACGATGCGCCCCTCGTATTCGGCGCAGATCACGATGGAGCCCTGCGAGTGGCGGTCGTACCATGCGCGCAGCGCTTCGGGCGTGCGGTAGCCGGTGGAAAGCGTGCCGAACCGCACGCCGGGCATATTCATGACGGCGGCCATGGCTTCGAGATCGGCCGGCTCGCTGGCGCGCACGCGAATGGCGCCTGCCGGCAGGCGTGCGGGCAACGGGGTCGGGTCGTGAGGCATGGCGGTCACTCCGTGGCGAACGGCAGGGGCGCAACGAGACGCGCCATCAGGAACGAATCGGCGAATACGCCCTCGCGCAGCACCGAGCCGCGAAAGCGCGCTTCCACTTCGAACCCGCATTGACGATAGAGCGCGATCGCCGCTGCGTTGTCGGTGAACACATGCAGTTCGAGGCGGCGCAGGCCGAGCCAGTTGTCGGCGAGATCGAGCACCTGCCCGATCAGGTGCCTGCCGATGCCGCGCCGCTGCCACGCGTCGTGCACGCGAATCGCGATCTGGCCCACGTGCGAGCGCCGGATCTTCTGCGGGTGCAGTTCGACCTGGCCGACGAGCGTTTCGCCCACCCACGCCCCGATGGAAACGGCGGGCGCGGCAAGTTTCTCCAGCCACTGGCGCGTTTCGGCAAGCGTGGCGTACGGCGCGTGCGCGTGCCCGCGCAGCACGGACGGGCATTGCTGCAGAGCATGAAACGCTTCGGCATCGCCTGGGCGCATGGCCCGCACGACGAGCTCCTCGGGTATCCTCGACTGCATCGTTCTTTTCCTTATTGTTCGCGCCGTCGCGGGCCGCCCGTGAGGGGGAGGACGCCTTAAAGCGTCAGTTCGAACTCCCTGACGAGCACGCCCGGCAGTTTCATGCCGCCCGTTGCGCGCTCGCCCCACGAGCTGTCGGAGAGGAGCAGTTCGGGCTGCGCGCCCACACGCTCCAGCTTCTCGCCCAGGAGGCCATACAGACTGTCGTCGAAACGCATTGCATCGACCGGCGCCACAATACGTCCCTCTTCCACCCAGAACGTCGCGAAGCGCGTCATGCCGGTCAGGCGGCAACTCATGCGGTCCGAGTAATTCACGTACCAGAGGTTGCCGACATAGAGACCGGTGCCGAGCGCCGCAAGCACATCCGCCTCGGCCAGATCGCCGCCCGCCATGGCAAGCGACGAAGGCGCCTCGCTCGCCGGCGCACCGTTGGGCGCAAGGCCGTACTCCCGCGCGGTGCGTGCGTTCGTCAACTGCCCGGCGCTGCGCCCCTCGCGTATCAGCGGCACGCTCTCGCGAAGATAGCCATCCTCATTGAATGCGCAAGCGATGCCGAGGTCGAGATCTTCCGTCAGCGACACGCGCGGGTCAAGCGCCACCTCGCCGGCGTGCAGCCGGTACAGCGAACTCAGCGACGACGCCTGCGCGCGCGCGGAAAAACCGCTCCACGCAGTCACGCCCAGCAGGTTTTCGAGCGCGGCGGGCGCGAGCCATGCGCGATAGCGGCCCGGCCCGAGCGCACGCGGTGCGAGCGCGAGCACGGGCAGACGCGCTGCGGCCTCCTGCACTTTGCGGGCGAAAACGGCGTCGTCCCAGTTGTCGCCTGCGTAGGTCGTCTTGATCGCGCGGCCGCCCGGGTGATAGAGCGACCAGCTGAAGTTGAAGCTCTCCACTTCGTACCAGCCGCGGCTGCCGCGCGTGGAGGCGAAGCCGCGCGCGAGCATGCCGCCCGCGTAGAAGCCCACGAAATCGAGGCCGTGCGCGCACTCGGCCACCACCTGCACGAGTGCGTGCGGGTCGCGCAGACGGCCCGTGCGGCGCGTGGAGCGCTGCCACGAGGTGGTGTCGTAAAGCAGGTGCGGATCGTCGGGGGCATCGCGCAGACCCGCGCGCAGCGTCTCCAGCGTCGCGCCCACTTCGCGCAGGTCCTGGTCCGCGTCGCCGCAAATGTCGAGCGTGGAATACGCCTGGCGTGCGCCGTCGATCAGGCGCAGCGTGAGGCGGCCCTGCGAAACCTGGCCCGTCTGGCGCACCTTGCCGCCGTTGAAGCGAATGAAGTCCGACTGTTCGCCCGCGAACGACGTGAGCGCCGTTTCGCCCGGCTGCACCAGGCGGTCGATGGCCCCGGCAAGCGTCGTGAAGTGCGTGTGCCAGTCAACCCGCGCAGGCGACCCGGCCCGCGTGAAGAGCGCGTCGTTCATCAGGCGCCTCCGAATACGTCGATGTTGCTGAACACGCAGGCGGGCGAGGCGTGCCCCACGCGTATGACCTGGGCCGGTTCGCCCTTGCCGCACATGGGCGTGCCGAACACCTCGCGCGTGCCCGCGTCGCCCACGGCAGAGAGGCTGCGCCAGAAGCTCGCCGAAATGCCGCGATAGTTAGGATGCTTGACGACCTGCGTGAGCTTGCCGTTTTCGATCAGGCGGCCGTACTCGCAGCCGAACTGGAACTTGTTGCGGTGGTCGTCGATGGACCAGGACGTGTTCGTGGACATCAGGATGCCGTGCTCGATATTGGCGATCATCGCATCCAGCGTCTGGCTGCCCGGTTCGATGTTGAGGTTCGCCATGCGGTCGATGGGCGGACGGTTCCAGTTCGAGGCGCGCGAGTTCGCCACGCCCGGCAGGCCCGCGCGCTGCTGCGAAAGCGCACCGCCCAGCGGCCGCTCCAGTACGCCGTCGCGGATCAGGTATTGCTTCGTCGCCGCACTGCCGTCGTCGTCCCAGGCATAGGTGGCGGCCTCTTCGCGCAGCGTGGGATCGAACGTCACGTTCAGCAGTTCGGAGCCGTACTGGTAGCTGCCGAACATCTCCGGCTTCACGAAGCTCCAGCCCGCGAAATTGCGCTCGTCGCCGAGGATGCGGTCGAGTTCGAGCGGATGGCCGATCGACTCGTGAATCTGCAGCATCATCTGGTCCGGCATCAGCAGCAGGTCGCGCTTGCCCGAGGGGCAGTTGGGCGCGGCAAGCAGTTGCAGCGCCTCGTCGGCCACGCGCGCGCCCGAGCCTTCGAAGCCGTAGCGCGCGAGAATTTCGAGCCCGCCCTGCGCGAGCGTGCCGTAGTTGCCGCCCAGCGTGCGCACCTGCGTGTCGCCGCTGGCGTGCGCCGCAACGCTCAGTTGCGGCATCAGAAAGCGAAAGCGCTGTTCGATGCGCACGCCGTCGCTCGTGAGGTAGAGCTGGTCCGCCTGCGCGATGTGCATGCTGGCCACGCGCTCCACGATGCGCGCGTCCAGCTTCGCCGCCGCGCTTTCGTGCGAGAGGCGTTCGAGCCATTCGCGGCGCGTGAGAAGCGGCGCGTCGGCGTTCGGCGAAGCGTAGCGGCCGCTGCCCGATGGGCGGGCAATCTTGCGATGGTCGATCAGCGAGTATGCCGCACTCGCCTGCGCACGCGCGGTGGCAATGTCGAGCGCGCGCTGCAGCCCCGCCGCGCTGAGGTCGGCCGTGGCCGCATAGCCCGCGCCGGCGCCTGCCCAGGCGGTCAGCATCGCGCCGCGCTCGTGCACCGTGCGCAGCGGCTGTACGACATCGTTGCGCACTTCGTGGTCGTCGATCTGCTCGTCCACCACGCGCAGCGACCAGAAGTCGGCACTGCTCTTGAGCGCCTTCGCTGCGCTCGCCCAGCGCTCGTCGATCATGCGAGTTTCTCCGAAATCTCAGCGGGACCCTGCGCCATCGAAGAGGCGAGCAGCGCCTGCGTATAGGGATGCGTGGGCGCGTGCAGCACGTCGAGCGTATCGCCCTGCTCGACGATGCGGCCTGCCTTCATCACGATCACGCGATGCGCCATGGCGCGCATCACGGCCAGGTCGTGCGTGATGAACAGGTAGCTCAGCTTGTACTTCTTCTGCAGATTCGTCAGGAGTGCGAGCACCTGCTTCTGGATCGAAACGTCCAGCGCGCTCGTGGGCTCGTCCAGCACCATCAGCTCGGGCTCCACCGCGAGCGCACGCGCAATGGCAATGCGCTGGCGCTGGCCGCCCGAGAATTCGTGGGGGTAGCGCAGCATCGATTCCACCGGCAACCCCACTTCTTCGAGCAGCGAGCCGATGCGCGCACGGCGCGCCGCCGCGTCGATCTCCGGCCGGTGTACAACGAGCCCTTCGCCGATGATCTGCTCCACCGTCATGCGCGGCGAGAGTGAACCGAACGGATCCTGGAACACCACCTGCATGCGCGAATACAGATCGCGCCGCGACTTGGGATTGCGCAGCGTCGAAAGCGGCAAGCCGTCGATCAGGATCTCGCCCTGTGCCGGCCGGTTCAAACCGAGCACGGTGAACGCCAGCGTCGATTTTCCCGAACCCGATTCGCCCACGATCCCGAGCGTCTCGCCACGGCGCAGGCTCAGATCCGCTTCGTGCACGGCGCGGAACTTCGTGCCGCCGAAAAGCGAGCGCCAGCCCTTGCCGGCCGTGTGGTAGTCCACGGCCACGCCCTTCACGTCCAGAATGCGGCGCGCGTCCGGCTCGACCGGGTCCACCGCGCGCTTCGGCTCGCTGTCGAGCAGCCGCTGCGTGTAGGGGTGCTGAGGATTCGAAAACAGCGCTTCCGTGGTGTTGGTTTCCACGAGCACGCCCTTCTCCATCACCGCCACGCGCTGCGCGAAGCGGCGCACGAGATTCAGGTCGTGCGTGATCAGCAGCACGGCCATGCCGCGATCGGCGGCTTCCTGCTCCTGCAGTTCGATCAGCAGATCGACGATCTGCTGGCGCACCGTCACGTCGAGCGCCGTCGTGGGTTCGTCGGCGAGCAGCAAACGCGGACGGCACGCGAGCGCCATGGCGATCATCGCGCGCTGGCGCTGGCCGCCCGAAAGCTGGTGCGGGAAGCTGTCGATGCGGCGCTCCGGCTCGGGAATGCCCGTGCGCCGCAGCAGTTCGATGCCGCGCGCCCGCGCTTCGTTGGGCCGCAGGCCCTCGTGCAGGCGCAGGCTTTCGGCAATCTGCTTGCCGATCGTGTAGAGCGGATTCAGGGCCGTCATCGGCTCCTGAAACACCATGGCGATAGCGGCGCCGCGAATGCCGCGCATCTGCTGCTCGGTTTTCTGCAGCAGGTCTTCGCCGTCGAACAGCATGCGGCCGGAGAGCTTCGCCTGGTCGACCAGGCGGAGAATGGAGAGCGCCGTCACGCTCTTGCCCGAGCCCGATTCGCCGACGAGCGCCACGCGCTCGCCGCGCTGCATCGACAGGCTCAGTTCCTGCACCGCCACCTTTTCGCCGAAGCGAACCGAGAAGCGGTCGATTTCCAGCAACGTGCTGCTCATTACTTGCCCCCTCCGAATGCCGAGCCCTTCGAGCGCGTGTCGAGCGCGTTACGCAGCGCATCGCCCATGAAGGTCAGCAGCAGCAGCGTAATGACGAGCGCCGCAAATGCCGAAATCGAAATCCACCATGCGTCGAGATTGTTCTTGCCCTCCTGCAGCAGCTCGCCAAGACTCGGCGTCGGCGGCGGCACGCCCAGCCCCAGGAAGTCGAGGCTCGTGAGCGAGAGAATCGCCGCGCTCATGCGGAACGGCAGGAAGGTGATCACCGGCGTCAGGCTATTGGGCAGGATATGCCGCCACATGATCTGCCAGTTCGAAAGCCCCATCGTGCGCGCGGCCTTCACGTAGTCGAGCGAACGATTGCGCAGGAACTCGGCGCGCACGTAGTCGGAAAGCACGAGCCAGCCGAACATCGACAGCAGGATGAAGAGCAGCCACAAGGTGGGCTCGAAGATCGAGGCGAAAATGATGAGCAGATACAGATCGGGCATGGAGGCCCAGATTTCGATCAGCCGCTGCCCGATCAGGTCGGTACGCCCCCCATAGAAGCCTTGTATCGCCCCCGTGAGCACGCCCACCAGCACGCCCGACACGGTGAGCGCCATGGCCATCAGCACCGAAAGACGGAAGCCGTACAGCAGCCGGGACAGCACGTCGCGCCCGAACTGGTCCGTACCGAGCCAGTTGGTGGACGACGGCGGCGCCGGGAAAGGCTGCGTGGCGAAGTAGTCGATCGTGTCGTAATGGAAGTGGTTCGGCGGGTAGATCGCAAAGTTGCTGCCCGCCGAAAGCCGATCGCGGATGTACGGATCGAGGTAGTTCGTCTTCGCCGGGAAGTCGCCGCCAAAGAGCGTTTCCGGGTACTCCTTCACGATCGGGAAGTAGTAGTGGCCGTCGTACCGCACGAGAAGCGGACGGTCGTTGGCCAGCACTTCGCCGAGCAGGCTGATGACGAACAGGCCCGTGAAGAGGATGAGGCTCCAGTAGCCGAGCCGCTGCGCCTTGAAGCGCAGCCACGTACGACGCCAGGGAGAGACCGAGGCCACCGGTGCCGTGGCCGCCGACGCCTCAGTGGTCCAGGCGGTTGAATTGGATGCGGGGGTCGACGAGGACATAGCAGACGTCAGCGATGAGTTTGGTGATAAGGCCGATCAGCGTGAACAGGAACAGCGATCCGAGCACGACGGGGTAATCGCGGCGGATCACCGAGTCGTAGGAAAGCTGGCCCATGCCGTCCAGCGAGAACAACGTTTCGATCAGCAGGTTGCCGTTCAGGAACGCTCCGACGAATGCTGCGGGCAGACCCGTCAAGAGCGGAATCGCGGCATTGCGCAGCACGTGCTTCCAGAGCACGTCGCGTTCGGGCGCCCCCTTCGCACGCGCGGTGAGCACGTACTGGCGCCCGATCTCTTCGAGAAAGGTGTTCTTGGTGAGGATCGTGACGATGGCGAAGTTGCCGACCACCGAGGCCGTCACCGGCAGCACGATGTGCCAGAGGTAATCCAGCACCTTGCCGATCGTGCTCAGGTCGTCGAAGTTATCGGACGTGAGGCCGCGCATCGGAAAGAGCTGCCAGAACGTGCCGCCGCCAAACAGCATCAGCAGCAGCACGCCCAGCACGAAGCCCGGTATCGCGTAGCCCACCAGCACGAGGGCGCTCGTGATGGTGTCGAACCGCGACCCGTTGCGCACCGCTTTGGCGATGCCTAGCGGCACCGCTATGAGGTAGGTGAGCAACACCGTCCACAAGCCCAGCGTGATGGAGACGGGCAGCTTCGAGCGGATCACGTTCCAGACGCTGTCGTGCTGGTAGTACGACTGGCCCAGATCGAACGTGGCGTAGTTCTTGAGCATCAGGAGGTAACGCGTGAGCGGCGGCTTGTCGAAGCCGAACTGCTTCTTGATCTGCTCGATCTGCTGCGGGTCCACGCCCTGGCTGCCGTGATAGCCGCCGCCCCCGCTGCCGGTTTCGCCGCCGCGGCTCGCGCCGTGGCGCAACTGCGTCACCATCTGCTCCACCGGGCCGCCCGGCACGAACTGCGTGACGACGAAAGTCAGCGTGACGACGCCGATCAATGTCGGCACCATCAGCATCAATCGTCGGAGTATGTAAGCGAACATGGGTGATCCTCGTTGCTCAGTGTGATGCGGAACTGGCTGCCGCGGCATTCGCGGCCTGTTGCTGCGGCGACTTCACATACCAGTAGTCGATGATCCAGTCCTCGTACTGGTAGGACATCGGCACGGTTTGCGGATGACCCAGCGTGGTCTTGTAGCCGATGCGCGCGTTGGGCAGGTAGTACTCGGGCACGACCAGGTACTCGTTGATCAGCACGCGGTCGAGTGCATGCGTGGCCGTTTCCAGGTCGTCGAGCGTATTGGCCTTGAGCACGTCCTGGATCAGGCCGTCCACGGCTTTCGACTTGATGCCCGGATAGTTCTCCGAACCGACCTGATCCGCCGCCGCGCTGCCGAAGCGGCGCAGCAGCTCCGCGCCCGGAATCGTGACCGGCGAGTAGATATAGGTCGTCATGTCGTACTGAAAATTGTCGAGCCGCTTCTCGTAGAGCGCGCTGTCCACCTCGCGGAAACTCGTCTGGATGCCGAGCAGCGAAAGCGCCTGCAGATACGGCAGGCAGAGACGGTCCATGCCCGGCTGGTCGTCGAGAATCTCCACCGTGAACGGCGTGCCATTGGCGTCGCGCAGCGCGCCGTCGCGATAGTGCCAGCCGGCCTGCGAGAGCAGGTCGCGCGCTTCGCGCAGGTTGGCCCGCAGCGAATTCGGCGGCAGCGTGCTGGGCTGCTGGATCATCGGGCCGAACACGGCCGGCGGCAGATCCTTGCGGTACGGATCGAGCAATGCCAGTTCCTTCTCGCTCGGCATGCCGGTTGCCTTGAACGGGCTCGCGTCGAAATAGCTGTTGGTGCGCCGGTATTGACCGTACAGCAGCATCCGGTTCATCCAGTCGTAGTCGAACCCGAGCGTGAGCGCCTTGCGCACTCGCGGGTCCTGGAACTTCGGCTCGCGCAGGTTGAAGAACAGGCCCTGCATCTGCGCGGGGCCGTCCGGGAAGGTCGCCTTCGCCAGCATGCCGTTGCGGAAATTCTTGCCCACGTACTTGCGCGCCCACAGCATCGAATAGTATTCCATGCGCGCATCGACGTCGCCGGCCTTGAAGGCTTCCAGCGCCGTGTAGTGGTCCGTGTAAAGCTTGAATTCCACCTCCTGGAAGCGGTACATGCCGCGCCGCGAAGGCAGGTTCGCCGCCCAGTAGTTCGGGTTGCGGCGGTAGGTCATCTGCTTGTCGTTCTTGCGCCGCTCGATCAGGTACGGGCCGCTCGCGATGGGCGGCACGTTGGAAATCTGGTCGAACGGCGGGCGCGTGCCGTCGGCGCGCATGCCCCACTTCGGCGAGAACACCGGCAGGTCGCCCGCGATCAGCGGCGCATCGCGTTCCTTGCGGCTGAAGTCGAAGCGGATCGTGAGGCGGTCGATCACCGTCGCGCTCTTGATGACCGAGAACTGCGTGTTGAAGAGCGGCGAGGCCTGCGGGCTCGCGAGAGTATCGAAGGAGTACTTGACGTCTGCGGCCGTGATCGGGTCGCCGTTCGAAAAGCGTGCGGCCGGGTTGATGTGGAAGGTCGCCGAGCTCAGGTCGGGCGCCACTTCCACGTCGTCGGCAATCAGCGGATATTCGGAAGCCAGTTCGTCCCAGCTGCGCTGCATCAGCGTGTCGAACATCAGATTCTGGATGTCCGGTGCCGGCGCGCCGCGCACGAGGAACGGATTGAGCGAATCGTAGCTTTGCAGCTCGCTGTAGTTTTCGAAGTTCAGCTTGCCGGTATCGGGTGCGTTCGGGTTCGCGTAATCGAAATGCGTGAAATTGTCCGGATACTTCGGCTGGTCGTACTGGGCGATCGAGGGCCGCGCCTGCACTGGAGCGGCGAACGTGCCGAACAGGCAGAACGCCACTGCCGCCACGGCGGGAACAAGGGCCGCCGCGCGCAACTGCTGCCCGATTTCGCGGGCTGCGGGCGCCAGGGACGGCAAGCGTCGCTTCATCAGATTCCTCATCGGTTCCTGTTTATTCACCGAGCCGCTCATCAAACCGCTCCTTGAGCCACTCATTGAGCCGCACTGGCCGGGCGCGCAGCCGCGGCAGTCTCCACGCCCGCGGCGCCGTGCGCGCGCGCGTCGTACCAGTAGTCGATCAGCCAGTCCACATCCTGGTAGGAAGTGGGCACCACGGCCGGATGGCTGTAACCGGTTTTGTAGCCCACGCGCGTATTGGGCGCATAGTACTCCGGCACCATGTAGTACGAGTTGATCAGCACGCGGTCCAGCGCCCGGGTTGCCGACTCCAGATCGTCGAGCGTGCCCGCCTTGAGCACGTCCTGGATCAAACCGTCCACGGCCTTCGACTTGATGCCCGGATAGTTCTCCGAACCAACCTGCGACGCCGCCGCGCTGCCGAAGCGGCGCACCAGTTCGGCGCCCGGAATGGTCACCGGCGGATACAGATAGGTCGTCAGGTCGTAGTCGAAATTGTCGATACGCTTCTGATAGAGCGCCGCATCGATCTCGCGGAACGTCGTGTGAATGCCGATCAGGTTGAGCGCCTGCATATAGGGCAGATAGAGGCGGTCCATGCCCGGCTCGTCGTCGAGAATCTCGACCGACATGGGCGTGCCGTTCGCGTCGCGCAGCGCGCCGTCGCGGTAGTGCCAGCCGGCCTGTTCGAGCAGATCGCGCGCTTCGCGCAGATTCGAGCGCAGCGAGTTGGGCGGCAGCGTGCTGGGCTGCTGGATCATCGGCCCGAACACGGCGGCCGGCACTTCGGAGCGGTACGGTTCGAGCAGCGCCAGTTCCTTCGCGCTCGGCATGCCGGTTGCCGCGAACGGGCTCGCGTCGAAGTAGCTCTCGTTACGCCGGTACTGACCGTAGAACATCATGCGGTTCATCCAGTCGTAGTCGAACGCGAGTCCGAGCGCGCGGCGCACGCGGATGTCCTGGAACATCGGCCTGCGCATGTTGATGACGAGCCCCTGCATCTGCGCGGGACCGTCGGGGAATTCGCCCTTCTTCAACATGCCGTTGCGGAAGTTCTTGCCCACGTATTTGCGCGCCCATTGCGTCGCGCTGTACTCCACGTTCAGGTCCACGTCGCCGGCCTTGAACGCTTCGAGCGTGGTGTAGATGTCGGCATACAGCAGGAACGTGATGCGCGAAAAGCGAAACATGCCGCGGCGCGAAGGCAGGTTCGCCGCCCAGTAGTCCGGGTTGCGGCGATAGGTGATCTGCTTGTCGTTCTTGCGCTGCTCGATCAGGTACGGGCCGCTCGCAATCGGCGGCACGTTCGAAATCTGGTCGAACGACGGACGCGTGCCGTCGGCACGCATGCCCCACTTCGGCGAGAACACCGGCAGGTCGCCCGCGATCAGCGGTGCGTCGCGTTCCTTGCGGTTGAAGTCGAAGCGCACCGTCATGCGGTCGATCACCGTCGCGCTCTTCAACACCGAGAACTGCGAGTTGAACATCGGCGACGCCTGCGGGCTCTTCAGGATATCGAAGGAATACTTGACGTCGGCGGCCGTGACGGGGTCGCCGTTGGAGAAACGCGCGGCCGGGTTGATGTGGAAGGTCGCCGAGCTCAGGTCGGGCGCCACTTCCACGTCGTCGGCAATCAGCGGGTATTCGGAGGCCAGTTCATCCCAGCTGCGCTGCATGAGCGTGTCGAACATCAGGTTCTGGATGTCCGGTGCGGGCGCGCCGCGCAGCAGAAAGGGATTGAGCGAGTCGTAGCTTTGCAGCTGGTTGTAGTTCGGAAACGTGAGGGTGCCGGAATCCGGCGCGTCCGGATCCGCATAGTCGAAATGCGTGAAGCCGGTTGGGTATTTGGGCTGGTCGTACTGGGCGATTGCCGGCGCTGCATGAGCGGGCAGCGCGAGCGTCACGAGCGCCGCCACGCCGGCGGCCATGCGCATGGCGGCACGCCATTGCGCAATTATTTCAGCAAGCGCCTGCGAAGGCTGGAGCATCACTTGTAGCTTCATCGCTCTAACTCGGTGACGAGGCTTGTGGCCAAGGCACTTTTCTTCCCATCCAGCCGAAATACCGAACCGTCTGAATACGTCTTGAAGAAAATCCGTGGTTAAAAAAACCGCTCCGTCTTTCGGGACGAAAGGCCGGAGCGGTCTCGTTCTTCAGGCTTTAAGCGTCAGGCCATCAGAACTTGTAGGTGGCGCCAGCTTGCAGGTAGCGACCCATGTACGTGTACAGCGACTGGTCGTAACCGGTCTGGTCGATCTGGCCGGTCCAGATCGGATCGTACGGAGGCGCCTTGTTGAAGATGTTGTTGATGCCGCCGTAGAGCGTCCAGTGCTTGAAGCCGGTGTAGGCGACGTTCAGGTTGAACACGCTATACGAAGCCGTCGAGTAGTTCAGACCCAGTGCGTTGGAGTACGGGCCCGTGTACTGCCACTCCAGATCCGCATTCCAGTGGTGGAAGTTCCACGACAGATCCGTGTTGCCCTTCCAGCGCGGGAACGAACCGCCGAACGGCTGTGCCAGCGTCAGGTCATTACCGGCGCCGTCAACCGTCGAAGCGAGGCCGCCAATGCCGTTCATCTTGAAGTGCCATACGTACGCCCAGTCGGTTGTCAGCTTGAACGTACCGATCTTCGTCGGCAGCGATTGCGCGAACGTCGCTTCGAAGCCGTCGGTATCGAACGAACCCAGGTTCGCATACTGGTTGACCATGTACCCGATCGAGCCGTCCGGGTTGTACACCGTAGCCGACGGGTCGAGCTGCGTGCCGATGGCATTGTCGACGTGAATCTTGTACCAGTCGAAGCCTACGTCGGTGTTACGCGTCGGCGAAAGCTCGAAGCCGATGTTGTAGTTCTTTGTGCGCTCCGGAGCCAGATCTGGATTGCCCTTCGTGATGACGTTTTCGTCCTGGCCGTTCGGGCCGATCGCCATGATACCGATGTTCGACGAATTCGTATTCTCGAGGAATTCCGGCGCGCGGAAGCCGCGGCTATACGAAGCGTAGGTCGTGATCTGCTGGATCGGCTGGAAACGCAGGGCGAAGCGCGGCGAGAACGCACCACCGAAGTCGCTGTAGTGGTCGTAGCGGCCCGACTGGCTGAAGGTCAGCATCTTGCTGATCAGCGGAATGTCGACCTGATAGTACACGGCGGCCACGTTGCGCTCGCCGGCCACTTCCTGCAGGTTCGGGCTGAACACAGTACCATTAACGTAGTTCGCGCCTTCCTCGATCAACTCGCTTTCGTGCGCGAACTGCGCACCGAGACCCGCGCCGATGTCGCCCGTCGGCAGATGGAACAGATTCGGCGTCGAGAGCGTGGCGTCGAGAGCGTCGAGCTTGGAAATGCCGAGATTGTTCGCGGTCGTCAGGACGCTTTGAAGCGCGGTCGGCGTAGCCGCCGGATTCACATAGTTGATCGAGCCGTCATTCAGCGCGGCCTGCAGCGCGGGCGCGTTGATCACGCTGCCGTACGTGTTGCTCACCGTACTCATGGAATGCGTGTACCCCACATTCCAGTCGAAGTCGCGATTGTAGGTCGAGAAGGTGCCCTTCACGCCCGTCGCAGCGCGCCAGAAGTTCGCATCGGTGGTGGAGCTGTACGTGGTCGGAAAGAAACCAAACAGCTCCTGGTCGATGCCAGTCGTGTTGTACGGATTGCTGCCCGGCACCGTGAAGATCTTCGGGCTGACGGTATTCGTGGCCGGGTTGTACGTCGTGCCGTTGTTGATGACGACAGGACCATCGTTGACCGTGGTCGTGTTGTTGCTTTCCCAGATGTCGGCGTATGCCGTCGTCTGGTCGTTGATCTTGAAGTCGGCGTGGACCTTGGCGTTCAGACGCTCGGTCATCGGCTCGATCGACACGTCTTGAGCCACGTTCTTCAGACACACGTTGCCGCCGCTAATCGCACCGTTGCTCTGCTGCGTGGCAATGATGCTGTTGCCGTACGGTACGGAATTCGTGCAGCCGTAGGGCGTGGCGAAACCCGTGGTCGGGTTCAGGAGGTAAGACGGCTGCTGGTTGCTGCCGCCAAACGGCTTGTTGCTGAAGTCCTGATTCTCGGTCGTGTCGCGATCGGCAAGCGTGTAGCCATTCGACTTGTAGTAGCTCGCCGTCGCGGTGACGTTGAAACCGTCCGACGTCAGGTTGCCGAAGCCGCCGAGAATGCCGAACTTGGTCGTGCCCGCGCCGCCTTGAGTGGCGCCGCCGTAGCTGCCGTCGAGCTGCAGGCCCTGGAAGTTATGCTTCGTGATGATGTTGACCACACCACCGATAGCGTCCGAACCGTACTGCGACACGGCACCGGTCTTCACGACTTCGATGCGGTCGACGATGTCCAGCGGAAGCGTGTTCAGGTCGAAGAACTGGTCGGTGCCGTTGACCGCGAATGCGAACGGCGCGACACGTTGCCCATCGACGAGCACCAGCGTGTACTTTTCGCTCAGGCCGCGCAGTGCGATACCCGAACCGCCGGCAGCGAAGCTGTCCGACGTCGATTCGCCCCAGCTATTAGCCGAGTTGGCAGAGATCTGGCGCATGTAGTCGGATACGTCCTTCGCACCCGAATCCTGAATCTGCTTCGAATTGATGACCTGGACCTGGTTGAACCCGGTCTTGTCCGCCTGGCGGATCAGCGAGCCCGTCACCTGGAACGCCTGCAGCTTCTTGACGTTCTTGTCGCTCGTCGCAGCCGCCGCGCCGGCATTCGCGTTGCCGGCCGTGCCTGCAGTTGCGCCCGCAGCACCCGTGTCGGCCTGCGCCGTGGTGATCGCCGCAGGCGCCGCCGGTGTCGCCGCGCCGCCACCTGCAGCCGGCTGGCTCTGCGCGAACGCTGGTGCGGCAATGGCCGCGGACAAGGCTACTTCAGCCCAGATTATTCTTCGAATGGCTAGCGCCAGTACCCTTTGTTTCACTTTTTCCCCTTCTCACTCGTCAGTCACGCCCACTTCGGTTTATGCGAAGCAAGGTCTCGTGAACCCCGCTGCCAGATTTGACGACGCTGTCGCGCCGCGCCCTTTTTTGCTGAGGTGGATCCGCCTCCGGCCGATCCATGCGCTGCGGAACGTCTTTCGTCCGTGCAACATCGACGACACGGTGCATCACACAAACATCTATTCGAATCGGACTACTCATTCACTTCACGTTCTTACAACCGGATTGCATCATCCCTCGAACCGACGTTTGCTTATACGTCTCCCGGGCGGCCCCTGTTGAGCCTCGACCACGTCTTTACGACCTTTCCGCCCGGAATGCCTTACCTTACATTTTCATTCGCACTACTGAACTACGGCATCCGGAACCTGCCCCGGACCGCCCCCTGCACCGCTCATAACAGCTTTGGCGTGCCGACCCAGACAAACACACTTTCCTCGTCGGCCGTATTGACCCATTCGTGCGGCACCGACGATTCGTAGTGCGCCGTGTCACCCGCCTGCAACACGAATGTCTTACCTTCCAGCTTGAGCTGCACTTCGCCGCTCATGACGTACATGAACTCTTCCACGGCGGAAGTCGCGACTTCCGATGCCGCTTCGCCCGCGGGCATCCGTACGAGATGCGCCTCGAGCAGCCGGTTCGCCCCCGAGTTGGTGAGCCGGCCAAACTGGTTGGCCGACCCGGCGAAACCGAAAAATTTCAGCATGTCGCCCCGGGATACGGCCTGCGCCTTGTCCTGGTTTTCGACGAAATACTGCACGGTGACGCCCAGCGCCCTGGCGATGCCCGAAAGCGTCGCGATCGAAGGCGTGGCGTGTCCTCGCTCCACCTGAGATAGAAACGGCTTCGAAATCCCCGCCATCGTGGCCGTTTCCTGCAGGGTGCGCCGCAGCCGCTGGCGCAGCGCCCGAATCCTGCTGCCGATCGTTGCTGCTACAACTGCCTTGTTATCGAGTGGCGAAACCATAGCAAGCCAGAAACCACGCGTCAAAATTAGTTTGATATTGCCAAATTGTTTTCCTCAAAGAAGACACACTGCCCCTCGCTTTCGCGCACCGGAACCAGATGTCTCTTGACGGAAATCCTGGGACCGGTTATTCGCACCCAGTCGATTTGGACTCCTTACTCTAGATTGTGGTCTACCACCCTGCCTTCGGTAGCGGCGAGCGGCTATGCCTGCCGCCCGCCACCCGGCATTACGACTTCGATGCCACCAGAATCCACAACTGGGCGAGGTCCGCACTGCCGTCGGTGCCCTTCACGGTCTTGAATACCTGAACCGCGCGCGCCTTCTGCCCGGCGAAGTAGTACCCCTCGCCCAGACGCAGTTGCGCGAGATCCGGGTGAGGCAGGCCGCCCTTCGCGATGAGCGCTTCCATGGTTGCGAGGCCTGCTTTGGCCTGGCCCGCGAACACCTGGTTGAACGCGGCATCGAACGGGGCAACCGTGTTGCCGTTCTGGTCCGTGGTCGATTGCGCGCGCTTGTCCGCGAGCGCCTGGAGGCGTTTCTCGCGATCGGTCTGCGCGTCGTGGCCCAGCACGCCCGAGGAGAAGCCCTGATCGATGATCTGCTTGCCTTCGGCCGTGGAGCCGGCAACGATCGCGAGCTGCGTCATCTCCATGTAGTCGTCGGCGCTCGTGAGCGAACCGGTTGCGCGGCGCAGACGGTACGTGTCCACGTCGAGCGCGCCCAGGTAGCCCGGCTTGCTCTTGATCGAATGCAGGAGGTCATCCCAGTACGACTGCTTCGGGTGATACGCCACCAGCTTTTCGAGCGCGCCGCGATAGGCGGTCTGATCGTTCGCGTGCTGCGCGCAGGTGCCGAGCAGTTGAAGCTGCGCTTCGTCGGGCGCGCGGCCCGCACGCACCTGCGCATCGACGCTCGCGTTCAAGAGACGCGTGGCGCTCGCGTAGTCGCCCGAAAGGTAGTACGACTCGACCAGCAGCGTCGCCATCTGCGGGTCCGTGCCGCCCGCCTTCTGATAGCGCTGCGCCACGCGAATCGCTTGCGCGTAGTTCTTCTGCTGGAAGTAGATGCCGGCCAGCGCGGCCGTGGTCTGCTGCTCGTCGGCACCCTTGAGCTGGCCGCCCGAGAGCAGCGACTCGTAGGCCTGAGCCGCCACGCCGTTGTCGCCCGCCGCCATGGCCGCGGCGCCGCGCATTTCCTCGACCATGTAGGTCTCGTACGGCGTCTTGTTCGGCACGGCCGCAGCCTGCGCGATCTTCGCGAGCGCGTCCTGGTAGCGGTGTGCGCGGTACAGCGTCTGCGCGTCGTTCAGCGGCCTGGCCACGTCCGGGCGCAGTGCGTCCGCCGCGTGCGCTGCCACGGGCAGCACGGCCAGCGCCGAGAACCCGCTCACGGCCAGCGCAAGCGCGGCTTTCTTCAAACGATCAGGAAGG
>NZ_BAYB01000002.1 GCF_000685035.1 Paraburkholderia ferrariae NBRC 106233 | reverse complement strand
AAACCGGCTTGCCGGTCTGCTTCGCTTCTTCGACAATGGCGAGCGCTTCATCCAGCGTCTTCGCCTTGCGGTCCACGTAGCGCGTCTTGAGGCGGAAGTCGATGCGCGTCTCGTCGCACTCCACGGCGATCATCGAGAAGCCTGCCATGGTCGCGGCCAGCGGCTGCGCACCGCCCATGCCGCCGAGACCGCCGGTGAGAATCCAGCGGCCCTTCGGGTTGCCGTTGAAATGCTGGTTCGCCACCGAGTAGAAGGTTTCGTAAGTACCCTGAACAATGCCCTGGGAGCCGATGTAGATCCAGCTGCCCGCGGTCATCTGGCCGTACATCATGAGGCCCTTGCGGTCGAGTTCGTGGAAGTGCTCCCAGGTGGCCCAGTGCGGCACGAGGTTCGAGTTCGCGAGCAGCACGCGCGGCGCGTCCGTATGGGTGCGGAACACGCCCACCGGCTTGCCCGACTGGATCAGCAGCGTTTCGTCCTCGTTGAGGTCTTTCAGCGACGCCAGGATCTGGTCGAAGCATTCCCAGTTGCGCGCGGCGCGGCCAATGCCGCCGTACACGACGAGCGCGTGCGGATGCTCCGCGACCTCGGGGTCCAGATTGTTCTGGATCATCCGGTAGGCGGCCTCGGCCAGCCAGGTCTTGCAGATCTTCTCGCTGCCGCGCGGCGCGCGGATCGTGCGGGTGGGGTCGAGGCGGGGATCGGTGAAGTTGGGGTGGTTCATGGCGTCCGTACGTATTCAGTGATTCGGTCCGGGGGCAGCACAGCGCTGCGGCGTGCGCCAAGTCTAACGCCACCAAGTTGTATATACAACTCGTTTCGAATGGGTTGACGTAGGGAATTACCCTGAAAATCTACGGAAAATCAGGTAGCGAACGCCGGCTCTTCGCGACGAGCCCGGCAGACATTGTCTAGACAATAAAAAAGCGCGCCGCAGCACGTGGCTGCGGCGCGCAGTCGATCAGACGTGCTGCGGGTCACGCCGCCTTGCGCGCATCGGCAATGCGCGGGGGCGCCTCGGGGCGCGCGTACAGGCGTTCGAGGTACGCCTGCAAACCGGGAAACGAATCGATCAGGCCGGCCTCATTGGCCCAGTCGATCAGGTAGACGGTCACGCAGTCGGCCACCGAGAGCCGCTCGCCGACAATGAACTGGCGCCCTTCGAGATGCTGCTCGAGAATCGCGGCCATGGTCATGAAATCGTCGCGCGCGAGTTCGATATCGGCAGACAGGCGCCGGTCCGGCGGATACAGGAACGTATGCCGGGTGATGCGCCAGAGCGGCTGTTCGAGCTCCGTGACCGCAAACAGCGTCCAGCGAAAAGCCTGCGCCCGTTCCTCGATATCGGCGGGCAGCAAGGCCTTCTCCGGATATTTTTCGGCGAGATACAGCACGATGGCAGCCGACTCGGGAATGACGCGATCCCCATCGACCAGCACCGGCACCTTTCCCGCCGGGTTGATGCGCAGGAACTCGGGCCGCTTGTGCTCGCCCTCGAGCAGGTTGACATGCACGTACTCAAAATCGGCATCGACTTCCTTCAGCCCCCAAAGCGCGCGTTGCGCGCGCGTTCCGGGAAATCCGTAAAGCTTCATGACGAGTCTCCAGATTGACGAAACCCCCTCCTCCTGGCAGGCCACGGCGCATCGAATCTCCGCGATGCGGCGCGCCTGGTACGCCACCGCACAGGGCGGTGCTCAACCGCCGGGAATCGGCATCACCGGCATCACTTCCACCGATTCGCCCGGAAAGATCGAGAAATGCGGATGGTTTTCGAACAGCTTCGCGGCCTCTTCTTGCGAAGCACTCCTGATGACCGTGTAGCCAGTCATGGCGTTGGCGGTCGCTTCGATGCCGTGCGTGCCGACGGTCAGGGTCTTGCCGAGCGGGCCGCCGATATCGACGATATCAGCCTGATGCTTTTCAACCCACGCTTTCCAGGCGCGCATGCCCTCCTGCGCCCTGCCATGCCGCCCGCTCTCCGAAAGAGCGTCCCACGCCTTCATTTGCGGACTGTCCTTGCGGCCAAGATATACGGCGAGAAACAAGTGCTGATCACTCATGTGTCCTCCGTCTGGTGAAAGGCGCGGCGAAACGATGCCCTGCCGGCCGCCGCGCCTTGACAATATAGGTTGATATCAACATAATTGCAACATGGCACGCACGGACAACAAACTTCCCTTCGAAACCACGCTGATGGTGCGCGATTGCTGCCTCTGTCTGCATATGCAGCGGGCAGCCCGGAATCTCGCGCGCATTTTCGACGAAGCCTTACGCCCGTTCGAGCTCACGAACGGGCAGTTTTCGCTGCTGATGTCGCTCAACCGGCCACAGCCGCCGGCGATGAAAGACGTGTCCTCGCTGCTGGCGATGGATCGCACCACACTCACGGCCGCGCTCAAGCCGCTGGAGCGGCGCGGCCTCGTCGTCATCGGGCAGGACCCCGAAGACAAGCGCAGCCGGCTGCTCAACCTCACGCCCGAGGGCCGGAAGCTGCTCGCGAGGGCGTTCCCCGTCTGGCAGGAAACGCATGCCGAAATCGAGCGGCCCTTCGATCCCGGGGCGGTCGATCAACTGCGCCAGCACTTGCGCGCGCTTTCGTAGCGCGCGCTCGCGCGTGCAGGGGCAGCCCTTTTACGGCCTTGTCCACGGCCTTTTTAGGGCCGTGCAGCGCGAGCCCCACGAAGTCGAGATTCGCCGGATCCCCGGCACGGAAGACTTCGCGATTGGCGGCATCGTGCCCCGTGGAAAACATCGCGTGCACGTAGGGCACGACGGTGAGTTCGCGCGCCCTCTTCCGTGTAGCCGATCAGCATGTCGCTGTGCTCCTGGTCGCCCGCGCAAAGATCCGCATTGGCTAATAGCGCGGTGTACGGCAGGCGTGCACGGTCGGCAGGCCGCAATCCCTCAGGAAAAACGCGCTCAAACCGTCCCGGCAAGATGAAAACGCGACGACGGATGCCACAACCGCACCGAAGTCGCCACGTGCCGGCCGACCCACGTGCGCCGGATCAGCAGCAGGCACGGCTCGCCAATCTCCATCTCCAGATACTGCCGCACACGCGCATCGGGCTTCTGCGCATAGATGCGGAACTCGGCGCGCTGCACGGGCGCGAGCCGCACCATGTAGTGATTGGGCGTCTCCTGCGTGAAGTCCTGCTCCAGATAGTGCGGGAACACTTCGGGATTCACGTAGCGGTCCTCGTACTGGATCGGCTCGCCCTCTTCGCTGTGCACGATGCGCGAGTGGAACACCGGCCCGGATGCGAGTTCGAGCGCGGCAATGGCCGAAGGGTCGTCGCCCGGTTCGAGCGCCAGCACGCGCGCCGTGTGGCGATGGCCGCGCGCGGCGATTTCGTCGGCGATATTGCGGATCTGCAGCACCGTCGATTCGTACTGCCGGGGCGCCACGTAGGTCCCCGAGCCGCGCACGCGGTTGAGCACGCCCTCGGCCATCAGCTCGCGCAGCGCCCGCGAGACCGTCATGCGCGCGACGCCGAACTCCTTGACCATCTCCGTTTCGGAGGGCACGACATCGCCCGGGCGCAAGGCACCCTCTTCGATCTGCTCGAGGACGTACCGCTTGATCTGTTCGTAGGCGGGCACCGCGGTGCTGCGGACCGGTTTCTTTTGCATGGGTTCGTTCTGGTTAGAGGCCGATGAGCGGCCGGGGTCAGCCGGCGCTCATTTTACCGTCGCCGCGCGGCGGCGCCCCTCCCCCGCAACCCGAACCGCAACCCGCATCTCAACCGACACCCGCTGCAACTCGCCGCGCCCTCACTTCGGCTGTTCGACGACGCGCAGGTACGGCTTGAGCGTCTTGAACCCTTGCGGATACTTCGCCTTCGCCGCATCGTCCGAAACCGAGGTCGGGATGATCACGTCGTCGCCCGGCTTCCAGTTCACCGGCGTCGCCACCGCGTGCTTCGCGTTGAGCTGCAGCGCGTCGAGCAGGCGCAGCACCTCGTCGAAATTGCGTCCGGCGCTCATCGGGTAGACCAGCATGGCCTTGACCTTCTTGTCCGGTCCGATGATGAACACCGAGCGCACCGTGGCATTGTCCACGGCCGTGCGCGGGCCGCCGCCGCTCGCGTTCGGATGAATCATGTCGTAGAGCTTCGCAATCGTGAGATCCGCGTCGCCGATGAGCGGATAGTTGACCGCCGCGCCCTGGGTCTCCTCGATATCCTTGACCCAGTTGCGATGGTCGCTCACGGGGTCGATGGAAAGCCCGATGATGCGCGTGTTGCGCCGGTCGAATTCGGGCTTCAGGCGCGCCATGTAGCCCAGCTCCGTGGTGCACACGGGCGTGAAGTCCTTCGGATGCGAGAACAGGATGGCCCAGTGGTCGCCAATCCATTCGTGAAAGCGGATCGTGCCTTCGGTCGTCTCCGCCGTGAAATCGGGTGCGTCTTCACCTAGACGTATCGTCATCGCCAGCCTCCGTTGGGGCGTTGCAGGTGCAAGGCGCGAGCGCGCCGTGCTGATTGCATTGTAGACAGGGTTGCGCGGGGTTTCAGCGGCTGGAGGCGCTGCTATCGTGGCGGCCGGGTGCGGCGTTCGCGGGCGAAAACGTTATGAAACATCGTTCTGCGAAAGACTGAGGGAAGATCAACCCACGCTGCAGACATACCGCCGCATGCACGTGCGGCCCTCTGCTTTCACACTGCTTTCACTTATCGCCGAGATACAAAAGAACCAGAAAAACCGCTGGCTCATGGCCTTGCCGCCATCAGATCCGCTTGACATCCACCAGGCATACAGCGAATATGGCGTAGTTCGATTAACGAAATGATGTTCGAATTATGAACATCCAGTAAAAACAAGAACGGGCAGGCCGTCTTCTTGCCGAAGACGCAACATGAACCTGCTGCGACGGGCCTACGCCACGCGCACATGGAGGAGCACAGCCGATTGCGTCGGCCAGCGTCACACGCCACGGCCCGGCCGCGCGCGGCGCACGCCGGCACGCCAACGGTCCCGGCCGCCCCCAGTGCACGGTGCGCCCGCAGCCGCACGCAACCGTAACACCAGCATGCAACGAGACACCTATCCCGCCCCGAGCGCGGCCACCACCGGCCGCCGCGGCGTTGTCGCCGCCCTCGTCTATGTCTTCGAACGGGTCATGCCCGACCCGTTCGTCCTCTCCATCGGCCTGACTTTCTTCGTCGCCGTGCTGGCGCTCGCCATTGCGCCCCACGGCAACGTGCCCACGCTGCTCGACGCCTGGTACACCGGCACCTTCGGCATCCTCGGCTTCGCGCTCCAGATGATCCTGATTCTCGCGACCGGCTACGCCATCGCCGAGGCGCCCGTCGTGCAGCGCGGGCTGCGCGCGCTCGCCGCTCATGCGCAAACGCCCGCGCGCGCCGCGCTGCTGGTGTTCCCGGTTGTCGCGGTGGCGGCGTGGCTCAACTGGGGGCTCGGCCTGATCGTCGGCGCCCTGCTCTCGCGCGAGATCGCGCGGCGCGTCAATGTGGATTTCGCGTGGCTGGTCGCGGGCAGCTACTCGGCCTGGTCGATCTGCAACAGCGGCCTCTCCAGTTCGATCGCACTGTCTCAGGCCTCGCACGGCAACGCGCTCAATCTCGTCGAAAAAGCGACGGGCCAGGTCGTGCCGCTTTCCGCCACCATCTTTGCGCCGTTCGTTTTCGTGCCCACCGTGCTCGTGGTGGTCGTGATGACGTTCATCTTCATCCGCATGCATCCGAAGGCGGACCAGGTGGTTTCGTTCCGGCAAGCGGCGCAAACCGATACCGATACGTCCAGCGCCGACCCGCACGCGAAAACCAGCGACACGCCCACCTTCGCCACGCGCCTCGAACAGTCGATGCTCGGCACGCTCTTCCTGCTCGTGCTCGGCGTGGGCTACCTCGCGATGGAGTGGCGCGAAAAGGGCTTCGATCTGGACATCAACACCACAATCCTGATCTTTCTGCTGATCGGCCTTGCCCTTCAGCGCACGCCCATCGCCTATGCGAATGCGATTCGCGGCGCCGCGCGCCAGACCGGCTCGATGCTGCTTCAATACCCGATCTACGGCGGCATCATGGGCGTCATGAAGGGCACCGGGCTCGCCTCGATGATCGCCAAGGCCTTCGTGACCATCGCCACGCCGCTTTCGCTGCCGCTCTGGAGCTATCTGAGCTCGCTCATCATCACGCTGTTCGTGCCGAGCGCCGGCGGCCACTGGGCCGTGCAGGGGCCGTTCGTGCTGCCCGCAGCGCTGAGCCTGCATGCCTCGGTGCCGCGCACGGCCATGGCCGTCGCGATGGCCGAGAACGTTTCGAACATGCTGCAGCCGTTCTGGGCTGTGCCGATCGTCGCGATTGCGGGCATCCGCATCCAGCGCGTCATGGGCTATACCGCCGTGACGTTCGCGGTTTCGTTGCTGATCTACGCCGTCGCGCTCTGGCTGCTGCCCTGAGCGGGCGCGCGCGAATGCGTTGACCCCACGCACGGCAGCACTGTGGTCCCCGTGCTGCCAGCAGCAGCCGTTCATTCGGCATCCCTGGCAATCCGTCCCGCCCGACACCGGGGTACGCCGCGTGCTGCTCCGCCATGAGGGCTGCCGCTCCCGGCGTCAGTCCTCTGGTGTCTATCCTGGTGTCTGTCCTGACTGGCGCGCGAGCGCGAGCCAGGCGACGCTACACCTGCTACTCGCGTTTTTCCTGCCATTCGAGGTGCGGCGCATTTGCGCGCGGCGTGGTATCGTTTTAACGTCGGAGTCGAACACCTGAGCGTGCCCGTCCATCGAACGCTGTTACTTTAGCGAGCGTTGCCATGAGTGATGTACGCCACCACCTAAGTCCGCGCGACCGCGTGGAATTGCTCTGCTGGCTCACGTGCGGGAGCCTGGGAGCCTACTACCTCAACGAAAGCTGGCCCAATGCGGCCTTTCACGTCCAGGCGGCCCACAAGTGGCTCGACCGTCACGGGCGCGAGGCCGACTGGCTGGCGGTCGCGAAGCTCACCGCACTCGCGCAGGACATCGCACAGCAGCACGCCTGGTTCGTGGATGCCGCGTGGGCGCGCGACGCTGTCGAGGAAATTCTCGACACCGACGACCTGAACTACCAGGCCAAGCTCGTGCTGCAGGTGCTCAAGGACTGCGAACTCGCGCTGGCCGACCGGCGCGCAGCGGACTGAGCTGTCCCTTCATTCGCAACGGCACCCGTCGGTGCCGCGAGCGCGCTGCGACTCCGTCAAACGACGGAGTCGCAGCGCTTTTCTTCAGAACATAACGCCTGCACGCACGCATGCATGCAGCAACGCCAAGGGCCGCAAAAGCGGCCCTGATCCCACCCTTCGCTACGACTGCGCCGCGCTCGCGGCGAGCGGCACTGCCGGCGCGGGCTGCCCGGTGTTCGCCCGGGCGTCGGCGGCCGGCGTCCAGCCGTAGCCCAGCGCCTTGTAGAGGCCGACGATCTGCGCCAGCTCCTGATCCTGCAGCGCCGACTGCTGCAGTTGTGCCGAGAAGAGATTGCGCTCGGCGTCGAGCACTTCCAGATAGCTCGTAAATCCGCCCTCGAACAGATCGCGCGCAAGCGACGTGTACTGCGCAAGCGCCTCCACCTGGCGCGAAGTCGCGCTCAACTGGTCGCGCGTGCGCTGAATGCCCACCAACGCATTCTCCACGTCGGCGAAGGCCTGTTGGATGGTTTCTTCGTAGCTCAGCAACGCCTCCTGGCGCACCGCTTCGGCCTGATGCACCGAACCCGCAATCGCCCCGCCCTCGAAGATCGGCTGCGTAACCGAGCCCGCGAACGACCACACGCGCGCCGGGCCGGTCCACAGGCCGGAAAGCGCCGTGCTCGCCGCGCCGAATAGCCCCGTGAGCGAGATCTGCGGGAAGTATTGCGCCCGCGCCGCCCCAATCGAGGCATTGGCCGAAACGAGCGCCTGCTCCGCCTGCAGGATATCGGGGCGCCGCTCGATCAGCGAGGAAGGCAGCCCCGCGGGAATGGCCGGCGCCGTGAGTTCGGTGATCGATCTGCCGCGCGGAATCGGCCCCGGATTCTGGCCGAGCAACAGTGAAATAGCCGATTCCTGCTGCGCGATCTGCTGCTGGATCGAAGCCACCGAGGCCAGCGCCGATTCGTACTCCGACCGGGCTTGACTCAACTGGAGCATGGACACCACGCCGCCGCCGAAGCGCTCCTGGAAGAGTTCGAGCGCGCCCTGGCGGCTCTTGAGCGTTTCCTGCGCGATGCTCAACTGGTTGTCGTAATCGCGCAGTTGCAGATAGGCCGTGGCAACGTTCGCGATCAGCGCGATGCGCGTGGCCTGCTGCGCGGCCTGGGTGCCTAGGTAATCGGCGCGCGCGGCTTCGGTCAGGCGGCGCAGGCGGCCGAACAGATCGAGCTCCCACGATGCCGTGCCTTCGAGCTGCACCTGGTTGCCGACCGCTGGCGGATAGCCCGGCGCGGGCACGCCGCGGCTGCGCGAGCCGCCGAAGTTCGCGCCGATCTGCGGGAAGAGTCCCGCGCGCGTGACCACATAGCGCCCGTAGTACTCCTCAACACGCGCCGCCGCGATGCCCAGGTCCTTGTTCTGCGCGAGTGCCTTCGCGATGAGGTCGTTCAGCACCGGGTCGTTGAACTGGGTCCACCAGTCGAGCGAGGCATCGACCACTTCGGCGTTGGGCGCGGCGAAGCGGAACGTGGAAGGCGTATCGACGGCGGGACGGTGATAATCGGGTCCCACGGCGCAGGCCGCGAGGCATGCCGCGCCCACGAGCGCCACGAGCGGATTCCTTGCGCGATTCCGGTTCCATGCGGGCTTCATGGCTCAGCCCTCCTGCGAAGGCGGCGCGGCGGGCGGCAGAGCCGGCGGCGGCGCATCGGGTGCGGCCTTCGCCTTGTTGCGCGAAGACAGCGTCTCCAGCCCCCAGAAGAACATCGGGATGAAGAAGAGCGCAATCAGCGTGGCGCCGAGCATGCCGAAGATCACACCCGTGCCGAGCGAGCGCCGGCTCGCCGCCGAGGCCCCGCTTGCAATGGCGAGCGGCACGCAACCCAGAATGAACGCGAGCGAGGTCATGACAATCGGCCGCAGGCGCAACTTTGCGGCCCCGAGCGCGGCCTCGTAAGGCGTCATGTTTTCCTTCTCGCGCATTTCCACGGCGAACTCGAAGATCAGGATCGCGTTCTTCGCCGCCAGTGCGATCAGCACGGTCAGGCCGATCTGGAAATACACGTCGTTTTCCATGCCGCGTATGAAGATACCCACGAGCGCCCCGAAAATCGCGAACGGCACGGCAAGCAGCACGCCAACAGGCAGCGACCACTTCTCGTACTGTGCCGCGAGAATGAGGAATACCATCAGGAGTGCGAAGGCGAACACCATGGCCGCCGTCGATCCCGCCTTCTTTTCTTCGTAGGCCTGACCGCTCCACTCGTAGCTGTAGCCGTCGCCCAGCGTCTCGCGCGCGATCTCCTCCATTGCCGCGATGGCTTCGCCCGAGCTATGACCCGGCGCGGCGTCGCCCGTGATTTTCGCGGCGGGGAAATTGTTGAAGCGGGTCACGATATCGGCGCCGGGCACGAAGCGGAACGTCGTCACGGCCTTGATCGGCACCATCTGGCCGGAGACATTGCGCACGTAGAGCTGCTGGATGTCGTCGGGCTGCGTGCGGTATTGCGGCTCGGCCTGCACGATCACCTGAAAGAGACGGCTGCCTTTCGGGAACTGGCTCACGTACGACGAACCGAACATCGTCTGCAGCGCGGAATACACGTCCTGCACCGGCACGCCGAGCGTTTCGGCGCGCTCGCGGTCCACTTCCACGAGCAACTGGCGCGAGCGCGTATTGATGGTGGAATTCACGCTGCGCAGCGCCGGGTTCTGGCGCGCCTTCGCAATCATCTGGCGCACCTTCTCTTCGAGCTGCTGGTAGGTGCCGTCGCCCGTGCTCTGCAGCCAGAACTCGAAGCCCCCCGTCGTGCCGAGACCCGGGATGGATGGTGGATTGAGCGGCACGACCACACCGTCCTTGAAGCCGGCGAACGCCCGGCTCGCATCGCGGATCAGATCCTGCGCCGTACCGTTTTCGCCGCGATCGCCAAAGCCCTTGAGCGTGATGAAGAGCGTGCCCGCATTCGACTTGTACTGCGAATCGATCAGACTGTAGCCGATCGGCGCGGCCACCGACCTCACGGCCGGTTGCCTCGCGAACCAGTCCTCGGCCTTCTTCGAGAGCTCGCCCGTGCGGTCGAGGCTCGCCGCATCGGGCAGCACGACCGCGCCCAGCAGATAGCCCTGATCTTCCACCGGCACGAACGACGAGGGAATCGTCTTGAAGAGGCCGCCGGTCGCAATCATCATCACGACGATCAACCCGATCGAGAGCACCACGCGCCGGATGGCCGCCTGCACCCAGCGGCCGTAGCCCTCGGTGAGCGAATCGAATTTTTCGTTGAACCATCTGAAGAAACGGTTCTTCTTGTGCTCGCCCGGCTTGAGCAGGATGGCCGCGAGCGCGGGCGACAGCGTGAGCGCGACGACGCCCGACAACACCACCGAAACCGCGAGCGTGACCGCAAACTGCTTGTAAAGCTGCCCCGTGATGCCGGAAAGAAACGCCACCGGAATGAACACCGCCAGCAGCACGAGCACGATGGCGACCACCGGGCCGCTCACCTCGTCCATTGCGCGCCTGGCCGCCTCCTTCGGCGGCAGCTTGAACTCGCTCATGTTGCGCTCGACGTTCTCGATCACCACGATCGCATCGTCCACCACGATGCCGATGGCGAGCACCATGCCGAACAGCGTGAGCATGTTGATCGAAAAGCCGAACGCCGTCATGCCGATGAACGCGCCGATGATCGACACGGGCACGGCCAGTATCGGCACGAGCGTGGCGCGAAAACTCTGCAGGAACACGAACACCACGACGATCACGAGTATCACCGCGTCGCGCAGCGTATGCAGGACCTCGACGATGGATTCGTGCACGAACTCGGTCGTGTCGAGCGCCACTTCGTACTTGAGGCCCGGCGGAAAGCTCTTGTGCAGTTGTTCGAGCGTCTCGCGCACCTGTTTGGCTACCTGCAGCGCGTTCGCGCCGGGCTGCTGATAGACCGCGATCAGCGTGGCCGTCTTGCCGTTATAGCGCCCGCGCAGCGAGTAATCCTTCGCCCCGAGTTCGGCGTGGCCGATGTCCTTGATGCGCACGATGGCAGCGTCGTTGGCGCTCGCGCGCAGGATGATGTTGTCGAAGTCCGAGGGCTCGGTGAGGCGCCCCTTCGTCGCCACCGGGAACGTCTGCTGGACCGGGCCGCCGGTCGGCGACTGGCCGAGGCGCCCTGCAGAGAACTGCTGGTTCTGCGCCTTGATCGCGTTCTGCACGTCGGAGACGGTGATGCCGAGCCTGGCCATGCGGTCGGGCTTGAGCCAGATGCGCATCGCATAGTCAGCAGAACCGAATATCGACGCCTGGTTCGCGCCCGGAATGCGCTTGAGCGCATCGAGCACGTAGACGTTGGCATAGTTCGCCACATAGGCCTGGTCGTAGGCGTTGTCGGGCGAATAGATGGCGATCACCATCATGAACGCCGACGACCGCTTCTGCACCGAAACGCCTTGCGCCGTCACGGCGTCGGGCAGCGTGGGCGCGGCGAGGTTCACGCGGTTCTGCACGTCCACCTGGGCCAGCGAAGGATCGGTGCCGATGTTGAAGTACACCGTGAGCGTCATGTTGCCCGTCGAAGAGCTCGACGAACTCATGTACATCATGTTGTCGGCGCCGTTGACCTGCTGCTCGATCGGCGCGGCCACGTTCTGCGCGACGACCTCCGCGCTTGCGCCCGGATAGGTCGCGCTCACCGTGATCTGCGGCGGTGCGATATCGGGAAACTGCGCGACGGGCAGGTTGACCATGGCCACGAGACCGGCCACCACGAGCACGATCGACACCACCGACGCAAAAATCGGCCGGTCGATAAAGAAGTGGGAGAACTTCATCGATCAGCCTCCCGCCGCGTGCATGAGCGTCACGTCGACGCGGCGGGATTTGTCTGGCGCATCGTTGGCCACGATCTGCGCGGGCTTGCGCATCTCGATGCGCGCATTCTCCACCCCCGCCACGATCAATGCGGCACGCACGGTCGCCGCGCGCGCCTTGGCGAGACGTTCGTTTTGCGCAAACGAACCGCTCGAATCCGTGTAGCCGGAGATCACCACGCGCGTGTCGGGCGAGCCGGCGAGCGTCTTCGCGACGGCGGCGAGCGCCCCGGCCGACTGGGCGTCGAGGCTCGCGCTGCCGAGCGGGAAGTAGAGCGACGTGCGCTCGCCGGCGGGAGCCGCGCTGGCCGCGGTTGAGGTGCCGTTATCGGCGGTGGCGCCGGCAGCACTATGGTTCACATCGGGGTTCGCACGGGCGTTCGGACTGGCCGCGCCCTGCCCGCCGGAGGCCCCCGCCGCACCCGCACCGCTGGCACCGGCCGCAGGCGGCGCAGCATTGCCTCCCGCCGCATCGGATGCCGTGCCCTGCGCCGCCACGTTGACTGCGGGCGCGGGCGCCGGCACCACGTTCACCTTGACGGGCGCACCCGGCATCAGGCGCAGCGTGTTGTCGATGATGACTTTGTCACCGGGATGGAGTCCTGAACGAATCACCCAGTCGTTGCCGTTCCACTCGCCGGTCTCGACCGCGCGCTGCTGCGCCTTGCCATCGGCATCGACAGTCCAGACGAATGCGCCGCGCGACCCCTGGATCACCGCATCCTGGGGCACCGCAATCGCGTTCGGGCGCTCCGCACCCACGAGCCTGATCCGCACGAACTGGCCGGGACGCAGCGCGCCGTCCGGATTGGACACCGCCGCGCGGATCAGGTAGGTGCCCGTCTCCGAACTGAGCGAGGCGTCGGTGAACGCAATGCGCCCGCGCTGCGGATAGATGCTGCCGTCGGCCAGCACGATGACGGCTTCGAGCTTGCCGACTCCGGGCAGCTTGAGCGTGCCGTTCTTCGTCTGCGTGCGCAGATCGAGCAATTCGTTTTCGGAGAGCGAGAAGTTGATCCACATGGGATCGAGTTTCGCGACGTAGGTGAGCAGGCTGTTGGACGCGTCGATATACGAGCCGTCCTGCTTCTTCGCGAAACTGGACAGCCCCGTGACGGGCGCGGTGATCGTGGTGTAGCCGAGATTCAGGCTCGCGCTCGTGACATTGGCGCGCGCCTGATCGAGCGCGGCCGCGGCGGCCTGCTCCTGGCCGAGCGAATCGTCGAGGTCTTTCTGGCTCAGCGCATTCTTCGCGGCCAGCGGGCGCACGCGATTCAGATTGGCTTGCGCCGTATCGAGCCGCGCCTTCTGCTGCGCATATTCGGCCTGGGCCGCATCGAGTTGCGCCTGGAACGGCTTGCGGTCCATGACGAACATGACGTCGCCCTCATGAACCAGCGAGCCTTCGGTATAGACGCGCCGCTCGAGGAAGCCATTCACGCGTGCGCGAATCTCGACCTGCTGCGAACTCTCGGTCTGGCCGACGTAGTCGAAAACCACCGGCACGTCGCGCAGGGCAACGTCGATGGCGTCCACGTTCGCGGCCGGCGGCGCCGACGCGGCGGGTTTATTGTCATGGCAAGCAGCGACTGCAACGAGCAACCCCAACGACAAGCACAAACGGGCAAGCCGGGTTCCGCATGTCATGCTGTTCTCCGTAGTCGACGATCTACGCTGGACCGACGAACCGAGGCACGCTTCGATGCTACCCGGAAGCGAATGCTGCCTTGGCACTCGCTCAGATACTACTGTTTTTCCGGATCGTGCAGAACGGGGGCGCCTACCGTGTTTACCTCATGCGACGGCAGATCGCCCGATACGGGAACAATGGGGAGATTCGTTTCGAATTTCGAAACGAAGGCGGGGGTTGTGGCGGACGCGGGTCAACAACCCAATCCGGAAACCCAAATTCCAAACCGCCCGTCAAGCTCTTTCGAGCAGCCGCACGGCACCGAACTCCGCACTTTCGACCGTGCGGATCAAAACCGACATCGCTTCACCCACGCGCGCGCGGTCCAGTTCGACATGCAGGCAGGCAAGATCGCGCCGGCGATCGATATCAATGGTATGCACGCCAAGGGCACTCCCCAGCATGCGATGCAGCGCGCGGCGCGCCAGTTCGGCATCGCGCGTGGCCACGCGCACGACCATCTGTGCGGTGCTGGACAGCCGCGGCGCAGCCAGGCGGCTCGCACGCTGCGGCGCTATACGCTGTGCCGAAGCGGGCCGCGGGGCCGCCTTCGAATGAGTGTTCGAGATGAGTTTCGAAAGGGCCCGGGCGGCCCGATGCGTCTCGTGCGTTTGCATCTGCGGGGTGTGCGCACCGCCATGTCAGGCGGTGCGCATGCTGTTGAACATGAAGCCCATTCTACGAAGCCGCGTGCAAAGAACCCGTAAAGACTCTCCACGCGAGCGCTAAAAGCCTGTAGCGCCGGTTCTTCAGTCGAGCGGCCGCCCCGCCGGCTCGCGGATCAGAGGCAGCCCGAGCAGCGAAACGGCTCCGCAGCCGATCAGATACCACGCTGGCGCAAGCGGATTGTGCAGGAGCTGAATGAGCCACGTCGCAAAGAACTGCGCGAAGCCACCGAAGATCGACACGCCCACGCAATAGACGATCGACATGCCGGTCACGCGTATCGTCTGCGGAAAGAGCTCCGGCAGCATCACGATATTGGGTACGGCCGTGAACGCCACCACCGCGCCGAGCACGGCCACGACCGCCAGCACGGTGGGCACCGTAGGCGACGCATGGATCAGCATGAACGCCGGATAGATCGCCGCGATCAGTATGACGCGCGACACGCCGAACACCCATTTGCGCCCCACGCGATCCGAGAGGCTGCCCGCGAACGGCGAGCACACCGCCGTGACGAGCGCCGCAATGAGCGCCGCGCTCATCCCCACCGACATCGGCAGGCCGAGGATCTTGATTGCATACGTGGACATGTAATACAGCACGATGTAGTTCGCCGCCGTGCCGCCGATGGTGGTGACGATACCGGCCACGAGCGCCACGCGATGATGCGTAAAGATCTCGCGCAGCGGCCGGGCGACGTCGGCGACCGGCTCGGTGTTCTCGATGGGCTCGGCATGGACGAGCGTTTCGTCGAGGTGGCGGCGGATATAGACACCCACCGGGGCAACCAGCATGCCGAGCACGAACGGCACGCGCCAGCCCCAGCTTTCGAGCGCGGACGGCGAAAGCGCCGTGGAAAGCGCCACGCCCACGAGCGCGCCGCACGCGGTGTTCAACCCCTGGCTCACGAACTGCCAGCTACCGTAGAAACCGCGCGTGCGGTTGTCAGCGTATTCGAGCAGGAGCGAGGTCGAAGCGCCCACCTCGCCGCCGACCGCGAAGCCCTGGATGAGCCGCGCCAGCACGATCAACAGCGGCGCCGCCAGACCGATCTGCGCATAGGTGGGCGCAAACGCGATCAGCGCGGAGCCCAGCGCCATGAGCCAGAGCGTGAGCGACATGGCGACCTTGCGGCCCGCGCGGTCGGCAAGCGCACCGATCATCACGCCGCCGATGGGGCGCACGACGAAGCCCACACCGAAGCTGCCCACCGCGAGCATCAGCTGGTTCAGCGCGCCATGCACGGGAAAATACAGCGAGCCGATGATCGAGGCGAAGAAGCTATAGACCGTGAAGTCGAAGAATTCGAGGCCGTTGCCGAGCGTGATCGCAGCGATGGCCTTCGCGCGCGAACGGCGCGTGGAGGGCTGCGACGGGGCGGCGGTCTCGGTGGACAGCGAGGAAGCGTTCATCGTGGGTCTCCTCCCAGGCGGGATCGGTCAGGCGCGCAGGAACCGTTCGGCCAGCTTCACCCAGTAGGCGGCGCCCGTCGCGAGGCAGTCGTCGTTGAAGTCGTAGCCGGGGTTGTGCACCATGCAGCCGCCCTCGCCGTCCCCGTTTCCGATGATCAGATAACTGCCCGGGCACTGCTCCAGCAGGAACGAAAAATCCTCGCTGCCGGTGAGCGGCACCATCTCGTCGATCAGGCCCGCCTCGCCCAGCCACTCGCGCGCAACGTCCTCGGCGAATGCGGTCATCTGCGCATCGTTCACGAGCACGGGATAGCGGCGCTGGTAGTCGATGCGCGCCGTCGCGCCATACGCGGCCGCCTGTGCCTGCACGAGCGCCGTGATGCGCGCCTGCAGCAGATCGCGCACCTCGGGGCGCAGCGCGCGCACCGAAAGCTTCATCTGCGCGGTCTGAGGAATCACGTTCGGCGCGTCGCCCGCATGGATCGCTCCAACCGTCACGATCGCCATGTCGAGCGGCGGCACGTTGCGCGACACGATGGTCTGCAGCGCGAGCACGATGTTCGCGCACACCACGACCGGGTCGATGGCCTTGTGCGGCACCGCGCCATGGCCGCCGCGCCCGTCCACGTCGACGATGACGGTGTCCGAAGACGCCATGAACGGACCCGGGCGAAAGCCCAGTTTTCCAGTTGGAAACCCCGGCATGTTGTGCATGGCGAAAACGGCATCGCAGGGGAACTGCTCGAACAAGCCTTCGTCGAGCATGCGTTTCGCGCCGCCCAGGCCCTCTTCAGCCGGCTGAAAGATCAGATGGAGCGTCCCTTCGAACGAGCGCGACTGCGCCAGATGTTTCGCCGCCGCCAGCAGCATGGCCGTGTGGCCGTCGTGGCCACATGCGTGCATCTTGCCGGGAATGCGGCTCGCGTAGTCGAGACCAGTGTTTTCGTGGATCGGCAGCGCGTCCATGTCGGCGCGCAGCCCGAGCCGGCGTGCGCCGTTGCCCACCTTCAGCGTGCCGATCACCCCCGTGCCGCCCAGACCGCGATGCACGACGTAGCCCCATTCGGCCAGCCGCGCCGCAACGAGGTCGCTCGTCACGAACTCTTCGAAGCCCAGTTCGGGATGCGCGTGGATTGCGTGGCGCAGCGCAATCATCTCGTCTTCGATCGCGGCGATTGCAGGCGGGATGGTCATGGTGTTCATGGGTCGCTCTCTGTGAGGATGTCACGACCCAGAATAACGACGCCGTTATTTCACCGACAGTCCTACAATGGTTGGCCCGCCAACCAGAAGTGCGCACCCGGGTTATCCCTCATGAAATTCCATCAGTCATGAAGTTCCATCAGTCATGAAGTTCCATCAGTTCAGGGCGCTCGTCGCCATGGCCGACACCGGCAGCATCCGCGCCGCTGCGCGCCAGCTCGGCATTTCGCCGGCCGCCGCTACCAAAGCCGTGCGCGAACTGGAGGCCGAGCAGCAGATCGCGCTCGTGACGCGCAACGCCAATGGCATTGCGTTCACCGAAGCGGGTCAGGCGCTGCTCGTGCACGCGCGGCTCATCGTGCACCAGATGTCGCGCGCGCAGGACGAACTCGACGCACGGCGCGGGCGCGGCGGCGGGAAGCTCTCCATCGGCGTCACGCCCTGGCTCGCGCTATCGTTTCTGCCCGACGCCGTCACGCTCTTTCGCGAGCGCATGCCCGACATGCAACTGGAGTTTTATGAAGGTCTGCTGAATATCGTGATGCCGCGCCTGCGCGACGGTTCGCTCGACTTTTCGCTCGGCAAGCCCGGACCCGCGTCGCTGCATGCCGAATTCGTGCAGACACCGATCTTCGCCACCGAATCGGCCGTCGTCGTGCGCCGCGACCATCCGCTCGCCGGCGCCCATTCGCTCACGGAACTTCAGGACTGCGAATGGCTGCTCAACTGGGACCCGGGCAGCAAGGACATGATCGCCGACGACGTGTTCCGCCGCCACGGCCTGCCCCTGCCGAAAACGGTCCATCTAGCGCACTCGTTCATCGTCGCCATGGGGCTCATCATGAACACCGATATCGTAAGCATCTTTCCGTGGCCGCTCGTGGAAACGCGCTTTGCACGCGAGAACCTGCGGGCGCTCGCACTACGCGAGGAAGTGGATCGCACCGTGGTGAGCGTGGTCGCCCGCCGGGGCGTGCCGCTCTCGACCGCCGCCGAGTGCTTTCTCGACTGCCTCAAGGTGGCGATCCGCGCCGGGGAGGCGTCGCGCGATCCCGAGCGACGGCGGCTCTATCACTCTCTCGAACTGCTGATCTAGGGGGTGTTTCGCATCGGAAACCCGCTCGCGTTCACGGCAAGCGCGTCTCGCTTCAGGCGAATCGGGAAAACGGCGGGGACAAATAGCGGGAACAGATGATGGGAACAAACGCTGCCGGAGCGCGGCAGGATCGAACCCGATCGCCGTAGGGCTCGAGCGCACGCTCGAACTCACCACGGCAATCGACTTCCGGGTTCGGATAAGGAACTGTCCGGGTTGGACGTTTAGAACGACGTACCGATCTGGAACTGGAACTTCTGGTACTGGTCGCCCGTGTGCTTGACGATCGGGAAACCGACGTCGAGCTTGAGCGGCCCGATCGGCGAAATCCATTCGAGACCGGCACCGTAGCTGTAACGCAGGCCGTTCGCGCCGATGCTGTTGCCTTCCGTGCCCCAGACGTTACCGCCGTCCACGAACGTGAAGACGCGCAGCGTGCGGTCGTAGCCCGTGCCCGGCAGCGGGAAGGTCAGTTCGATGTTGCCGACGATCATCTTCGAACCGCCGATCGGGTCGTTCGTGCTCGCGTCGCGCGGACCGAGCGAACCCGGCTCGTAGCCACGCACCGAACCGATACCGCCCGCGTAGTAGTTCTTGAAGATCGGGAACGGCTTGCCTTCGAGGCCGTTGCCGTAGCCGCCCTGGAAGTTCAGGCCCAGCACGAAGCCGCGCGCGAACGAGTAGTAGTACTGCGACTGCAGGTCGGCCTTGTAGTACGAAACGCCCGTGATCGGCGTGCCGTACTCGGCGTTGGCCTGCATGAAGTAGCCCCGGCTCGGCACCAGCGCGCTGTCACGATTGTCGCGCGACCAGCCCACCGTCAACGGCACGATGTTCGACACGCGGCCGAAGTCGTTCACGTAGTCCTGGTACGACTGCGGCGTGGTGGAGTCCACGTCCAGACGGTCCTGTTCGATGCCGAGGCCGAAGTACACCATGTCGGTTTCGGAGAACGGGATGCCGAATTTCGTATCCGCACCGTACGAGATGATGCGGAAGCTCGTGTCGGTCGTGCTCGAGTAATAGAGCGGTTCCGTGGTGCGGTAGTAGACGTCGGTAATGCGCTTGATGCCGTCCACCGTGAAGTACGGATCGACTTCGGAAACCGACAGCGTACGGAAGGTGGTTGCCGTGTTCACGTTCAGCGAAAGGCTGTTGCCCGAACCGAACACGTTGTCCTGCGAAACGCCCGCCGAAATGATCGGGCCTTCGCCGGAGCCGTAGCCCACGCCGAGCGAGAGCGTGCCGGTCGGCTTCTCGGTCACCTTCACGTCCACGTCCACCTGGTCGGGCGTGCCCTCCACCGGCACCGTGGTCACGTCCACGTCGGTGAAGTAGCCCAGACGGTTGATACGGTCCTTCGACAACGCGAGGCGGTTCGAGTCGAACCACGAGCTTTCCATCTGGCGCATTTCGCGACGAATCACTTCGTCGCGCGTGCGCGTGTTGCCGGTGATGTTCACGCGCCGCACGTACACGCGGCGGCCCGGATCGACCTGCAGCGTGAGATTGACGGTGTGGTGCTGCTGATCGATCTGCGGTTCGGCGTTGACGGTCGCGAAGGCGTAGCCGTACTCGCCGAGCTTGTCCACGAGCGCCTTCGTCGTGTCCTTGAGCTTGGCTGCCGAAAACCGCTGGCCGGTCTTGATGGTGATGAGCTTCCTGAGCTCCGCCTCGCGATCGAGCAGATTGCCCGCGAGCGAGATGCCCGAAATCGTGTACGGCTCGCCTTCATGCACCGTGATCGTCAGGTACATGTCCTTCTTGTCGGGCGAAAGCGAAACCTGGGTCGAGTCGATGTTGAACTCGAGGTAGCCGCGGTCGAGGTAGTACGTGCGGATGTTCTCGAGGTCGCCCGTGAGCTTGTCCTTCGCGTACAGGTCGTTCTTCGTGTACCACGAGAACCAGTTCGGCGTGGACAACTGCATTTCGTCGCGCAGCGTGCCTTCGCTGAACGCGTGATTGCCGATGAAGTTGACCTGGCGGATCTTCGCGCTCGGACCTTCGACGACGGAGAACAGCAGGCCCACGCGGTTGCGGTCGATCGGCGTGACGGTGGTCGTGACCTCGGCGGCGTAGTAGCCGCGCGTGAGGTACTGGCGCTTGAGCTCCTGCTCCGCACGGTCCACCAGCGACTTGTCGTAGCTGCGGCCCGGCGAGAGCCCCACCGCCTTGAGCGCCTTCGTGAGGTTGTCCTTGTCGAACTCGTGAATGCCGGAGAAGTCGATCGTGCCGATGGCCGGACGCTCCTGCACCTGCACGATCACCACGCCGCCCTCGGCCGAGATCCGCACGTCGCTGAAGAAGCCGGTTGCGTAGAGCGCGCGGATGGCGTCGGAAGCCTTGTCGTCGGTGAACGTATCGCCCTGCTTGATGGGCAGATAGGCGAACACCGTGCCGGGCTCGATGCGCGAGAGCCCGTCGATGCGGATGTCCTTGACCACGAAAGGCTCGGTGGCGTTCGCGGCGGTTGCTACGAGGCCGAGACCGGCGAAAGTCAGCGCGCGGGTGTAGCGCGCCGTGGTAGTTGAAGCCGTCATGCAGGAGTTTGTATTTAAGGCCAACAAGAAAGCCGCGAACCCGTTCGCGGCCGGAACGACGCGGCGCGTCGCGCGTTCACTGCGTTTTTACTGCATGCTCACGCCGCCCGGACGGTTGATCGTCGCGAGCCCCGTTGCAAGCGAGAGCACTTCGGTCATGTGCGCGGCCTGTGACGGATGCAGGCGGAACGACAGTTCCGCACCGCCCGGCAGGCGAAAGCTCATCACCAGATGCTGCACGGTGCCCGATTCGCGGCCAATCTCCCACGCCTCGCAAGGCATGGCAAACTTCGCGCCCGCCGCCTTCTGGCGGATACGCTCGGACCGGCCAATCGCATTCGACAGCGCGGCAAGCAGCTCATGCATGACCGAGCAATGCAGCGCCACAGGCTCGGGCTGATTGCTGTTCAACATCAGGTACTGGCCGTCTGCAGTCAGCTCGAAGCCGCTCAGCGAATCGATGGCGAGAGCCGTGGACGAAGACATGAAAGGCGCTCCGGGACAAAACCATCGGCGAAGTATAGTGTGGCGCCGCCGCGCATACCGTTACGACACTGCCACAACCATGACTTGCACAAATATTTAGCGAGGCAGTATAGGGGGGATGTGGCGGCATTGTCCAGTGCTTAAACTCCGTAGTCTGATCATTAAACCTTTCATTTTCAATTCATTTTCATTTCTTTTATCCAAATCGGTCCGGAGCCCTTTCTGGCTGACAGGAATGATCTGTAATGGTAAGCGCCACTATTCCTGACAAATTGCTTTCTATTGCATCTGCCGGATTGCCCCATCCCGGAACAATGAAATCGAAGGGTTCCGATCATGCCAGGTCTTCATAAAAAACCGGGGCTGGCGCCATAACCGCCAGTGCCTGTAACGGAAAGCACGCTTCGAGACCGTCGCCTTTGCCCAGCCGCGAAGCCCGTTTCATGATCTCGTCGGCAACCGCCACACGCAGACGCCCATGCCGGTCGACGCACTGCCCCCACAGCGAAAGCGCCCGCAATCGTGCAACGGGCTGCGCGCCAGTAAGATAGGCCGCGGGAAAGAGGCGCCGGTAAGCGTCAAGGTTGTAGAGCCACGATGTCCCGTACACGAGCGGATCGGTGCCGCCCGCGTGCTCGCGCAGAAGCGCGAACAGCGCGCGCAGTTCGCCGCGTCGCACGAGTGCCTGCGCGGCCGCAAGCGGCGACGCGTCGCCCGGAATGCGTCCATCGAAATGCAGGCGAACCGCGCCCTCGCCCGCAGGCTCGTACGAAAAGCAGCCGCGCGACGCAACCACGCGCGGCGCGCCCAGGTGCATGGGGCACTGCTGGAGATACTGCCAGGTCCAGGCGACAACATCGCGCGCGGCGCCCACGCCTTCCAGATAGCCAGCCCAGAGCGGATGCTCCGGATCGAACTCGCGGCCGGCGCCGAAGCGCACATAGAGATTGGTGTAGTCGAGCAGCGCGCGTTCGAGCGGCACCCCGGCGATACGCACCGCAGCCAGGGCGAAGCGGACCTGCAGATCGAAAAACGCCTTCTCGAAGCGCACGGGCGCTGGCCTCCTTACGTCCACGATACAATGCGGCTCTCGTTCGATCCGTCCCTTGCCGCCGCTTCTCCGACATGCAGAATTCTAACCGGGCCTTCCTGCTCGGCCCGTTGCTCAAAGGCGTTTCCCGATCGTTCTACCTGACGCTGCGCGTGCTCCCGGCGGGCATGCGCGATCCGGTGGGCGAGGCGTATCTGCTGGCCCGCGCCGCGGACACGATCGCCGATACCGCGCTGATTCCCCCGACCCGGCGCCTCGCGCAATTGCTCACGCTGCGCGAGCGCGTGAACGGCGTCACGGACGACGACGCCGGGCTCGCGCGCATCGCCGCCGAAGTGGCGGGCCAGCAGACCCAGTCGGACGAAAAGCTGCTGCTGGAGTCGCTGGGCAGCGCGCTGGACGTGCTCGCACAACTCGACGATGCCGACCGCGCCGCCGTCCGCGAGATCGTGACCACGCTCACCGAAGGCATGGAATTCGATCTGCGCACCTTTCCCGACGAACGTTCGGGCGAGATCCAGGCGCTCGCCACGTGGGACGACCTCGACCGCTACACCTATCTGGTGGCGGGCTGCGTGGGCGAATTCTGGACGAAGATGACCTACAGGCACCTGCCCGGCACGCTCGATCCGGCCTTGCGGGAAACGATGTACCGGCGCGGCGTGCGCTTCGGCAAGGCCCTGCAGATGGTGAACGTGCTGCGCGACTGCGGCAAGGATCTGCGCATCGGCCGCTGCTATCTGCCCGCTTCGATGCTCGCGCAGGCGGGCCTGGGCGCCCGCGATCTGCTGGAGCCCGGCGCATCCGCGCGGGCGCGCGGCATTCTGTTCGAGCTCGTGCGCATTGCGCTCGATCACTTTCGCGCCGCGATCGACTACACGTTCGCGCTGCCTCGCCTTTCGCTGCGGCTGCGGCTCGCCTGCCTGTGGCCGATCCTGATCGGACTCGAAACGCTCGAAAGGCTCGTGGCGAACGAGGCATGGCTCGATCCCGCGCGCACGTCGAAGGTGACGCGCAACGACGTCTATCGCATCCTCGCCTGCTCCACGCTGCTCGCTCCGTCCAACACGCTGCTCGAGCGCTGGTTCCGGCGCCTCATCGCGCGCGTCGAGGCGCGCCTCAAGCATTAGGATTGCTTAGGGTTTTGCGGCGCGAACGAAATCACGAGCGGCCCGCAACCCGGGTTGCGGGCCGCCCGGTCTTCCTAGCCCTTCTCGCCGCGGTACAGCTTGATCACCGCGGAAAAGTCGAGCTTGCCGTCGCCACGGCTGCTCATGGCCTGATAGAGCTGCTGCGCGATCGCGCCCATGAACGCCGGCTGATGCACGCCCTTCGCGGCATCGGTGGCGAGACCAAGGTCCTTCAGCATGAGATCGGTGCCGAAGCCCCCCGCATAGCCGCGTGTGGAAGGCGCCGTCTCGATCACGCCCGGATACGGATTGTAGGTATCCGAACTCCAGCAGCGGCCGGTGGAAGTGTTCATGATGCCGCCCAGCACCTTGGGATCGATGCCGAGCGCCTCGCCCAGCGCCATCGCCTCCGCAACGCCCGCCATCGTGACACCGAGCACGAGGTTATTGCAGATCTTCGCAACCTGCCCCGTGCCCGTGTCGCCGCAATGGACGATGTTCTTGCCCATGCCCGAGAGCACCGGCTTCACGCTCTCGTACGCGGCGGCACTGCCGCCCACCATGAACGTCAGCGTGCCGGCCACCGCGCCGCCCGTGCCGCCGGACACCGGCGCATCGACAAAGGTGTTGCCGCGCGCCGCCGCGAGCGCTGCGAATTCGCGCGCGCTCGTGGGATCGATCGTGCTGGAGTCGATAATGGTCACGCCCCGGCCGATACCCGCGAGCACGCCGTCCTCGGCCGTCAGCACGCTGCGCACGTGGGCCGCCGCGGGCAGCATCGTCACGACCCATTCGGCACCTGAAGCAGCCGCCTTCGGCGAGGCGGCGCGCGTGGCGCCCGCTTCGGCGAGCGTCTGCATGGCCGTCTCGCTCAGGTCGAACACGACCAGCGTATGCCCCGCCTTGAGCAGATTGAGCGCCATGGGCGCGCCCATATGTCCCAGCCCGATGAAACCGATCTTCATACGCGTGTCTCCTGTCGTTCAGCGCAGGCTGATGGTGGTGTTCACGCCGTCGCTGACCGTGGCGTCGTCGAACCAGCGTGACGTAACGGTTTTCGTCTGCGTGTAGAACTGCACGACCTGCTTGCCGTAGGGGCCGAGGTCGCCGAGCTTCGAGCCGCGCGAGCCCGTGAAGCTGAAGTACGGCACCGGCACCGGAATCGGAATGTTGATGCCCACCTGGCCGATGTCGATCTCGCTCTGGAACTTGCGCGCCGCCGCGCCGCTCTGCGTGAAGAGGCCCACGCCGTTGCCGAACGGATTGGCGTTGACGAGCGCGATGGCCTCGTCGAGATTCGCCGCGGTGAGCACCACGAGCACCGGCCCGAAGATCTCCTGCGTGTAGATGTCCATATCGGTCTTCACGTTCGTGAACACCGTCGGCCCGACGAAGTTGCCGTCCTCGTAGCCCTTCACTTTCACGTCGCGCCCGTCGAGCGCAAGCGTGGCGCCCTGCTTCACGCCCGTTTCGATCAGCCCCAGGATGCGTGCCTTCGCCGTGCGCGAGACCACGGGGCCCACATCGGTGCCCGATTCGTGCCCGGCGTTGACCTTGAGCGTCTTCGCCTTTTCGACGAGATCGGGCAGCCACTGTTGCGCCGCGCCCACCAGCACGACCACCGAAGTCGCCATGCAGCGCTGGCCCGCGGCGCCGAACGCCGCGCCGACGAGCGCGTTGATGGCCTGCTCGCGGTTCGCGTCGGGCAGCACCACGGCGTGGTTCTTCGCGCCCATCATCGACTGCACGCGCTTGCCGTGCTCGCTGCCGAGACGATAAACGTGCGTGCCCACCGCGGTCGAACCCACAAACGAAATGGCCTTGACGAGCGGGTGCGAGCAGATCGCATCGACCACTTCCTTGCCGCCGTGCACGACGTTGAGCACGCCCTTCGGCACGCCGGCTTCGAGCGCGAGTTCGACGAGTTCCATCGTCGAGAGCGGGTCCTGTTCCGAAGGCTTGAGTACGAAGGTGTTGCCGCACACGATCGCCATGGGGAACATCCAGAGCGGAATCATGGCGGGGAAATTGAACGGCGTGATGCCCGCGCATACGCCCAGCGGCTGCTGCAGCGTGTAGGTGTCCACGCCGCCCGCCACGTTCTCGGCAAAACCGCCCTGCTGCAGCGTGCCGATCGAGCAGGCATGCTCGACCACTTCGAGGCCGCGGAAAATATCGCCTTCGGCATCGGGCAGCGTCTTGCCCTGCTCGGCCGTGAGCGTCTTCGCGATGCGCCCCATGTTCTCGCGTATCAGCGCCTGGAATTTCAGCATGATGCGCAGGCGCGCGCCGATCGACGTGCTCTTCCAGGTCGCGAAGGCGGCCTGCGCGCTCTGCACGGCCGCATCGACTTCGGCGACGGTGGCGAAGGGCACGCGCGCCAGCACTTCCTGGGTGGCCGGATTGACGATGTCGCGCCATTCGTTCGTCTTCGACTCGACGAACTCGCCGTCGATCAACAGCTTGACGGTGGGGACATGGGCATTCGATGCCTGGGTGACTGCGTTCATCTTGAGCTCTCTCGCATGGGTTGGAAGGGTCCGGGTCCCGGCAACTGCGCGGGCCGCGCCGGATAATCAGGAATACGATTCACTATTCAGTCGTGATGCGAACGCATGAGCAGCGTGCAGACGAGCGCGACGACCGCCAGCGCCACCATATAGGCCACCACGTAGTGGGGCTTGCCGCCGCCGGATGCGAGCAGCGCGGTCGCGATCATCGGCGCGACGCCGCCGCCCAGCACGCCCGCCACCTGCACGGACAGCGAGATCCCGCTATAGCGGATCTGCGCGGGAAACTGCGCGGCGAAGAGCTGCGATTCGGGCGCGTAGAGAATCGGAAACACCACGCCCACGCCCAGCACCATCGCCCACCACACCGTCATGGGATGCAGCGTTTCGAGCATCGCAAAGAACGGCGCCACGAACAGCCCCATGATCACGAGGCCGGCGATAAACAGGCGCTTCTGGCCCACGCGGTCGCTCAGCCAGCCGCAAAACGGCATTGTCGCGAGCGAGAGCACGGCGCCTGCGGTGATCGCGTGCAGAATCGCGGCTTTCGGGATCTTCAGCTGATTAGCAGCATAGGCCAGCGCGAACGCCACCACCAGATAAAACCAGGTGTTCTCCGCCGTGCGCGCGCCGATGATGATGAGCAGTTCGCGCGGCTGGCGGCGCAGCACTTCGAGCACCGGCGCCTGCACCGGCTGGCCGCTCTGCTTCATGCGTTCGAAGTCGGGCGATTCGGGCACCCGCACGCGGATCACCCAGCCAATCAGCACGAGCAGGATGCTGGCGAGGAACGGCACGCGCCAGCCCCATGCCAGCAGGTCGGCTTCGGGCAGCGCCGTGACGGCCGCCATCGCGAGCGAGGAGAGGATCAGGCCGAAGCCCACGCCCGTCTGCGGCAGGCTGCCGAAGAAACCTTTGCGGCCGCGCGGCGCATGCTCGACGGCCATCAGCACCGCGCCGCCCCACTCGCCGCCCACGGCCATGCCCTGCAGGAAACGCATCGCCACGAGCAGCGCCGCGGCCCAGTAGCCAATGCTCTGATACGAAGGGATCAGCCCGATCGCCATGCTGGGAATGCCCATCAGCAAGAGCGTGGCGAGCAGCATGGACTTGCGCCCGATACGGTCGCCGAAGTGGCCGAACACGATGCCGCCCATCGGCCGGCCGATAAAACCCACACCGTAGGTCGCGAACGCGGCGAGCGTGCCGAGGATGGGGTCGAGCGTGGGAAAGAAGATCTTGTTGAAAACGAGTGCGGCCGCGGTGCCGTAGAGGAAAAAGTCGTACCACTCGATCGTCGTGCCGGCCATGCTGGCCCAGCCTGCCAGCAGATAGTCGCGGGCGCGCCGCGCAACGGGGGCGGCCACTGCCGCCCTCTGGGGGGTGGACTGCATGTGCATCGTCTGTCTCCGTCCTTGTTGTAGCCGGGCGCCTGCGAAGCGGGCTGCCCCGACGTCTGCGAACGAGTATATTTATTCGAATATCCACGGTATAGAGACGAAAAAGCCCATCCGATATGCAAAAAAACACAACGAGCAAACTGGAGACACTCAACTGGGACGACCTGCGCTACTTCCTGGAGGTGGCCCGCACGCAGCGCGCCAGCGCCGCGGCGAAGCGGCTGGGCGTGGATCACACCACGGTCGCGCGCCGCGTGCGCGAACTGGAAACGGCGCTTGGGACGGTGCTGTTCGACAAGTCGCGCGCGGGGGGCTTCGTGCTGACCGCGGAAGGACAAAAGCTGCTGGCCTATGCAGACACGATCGAAACCACGGTCCAGTCCGCCAGCGAGCAGTTCGCGCTGGGCGCGCAGTCGTTATCGGGGCAGGTGCGGGTGGGTTCGACGGAGGGCTTCGGGTGCTTCTTTCTCGCGCCGCAGCTCGCGCGCTTTTCGGGCAAGCACCCGGACATGTCGATCGATCTGCTGCCGGTGCCGCACTTCGTGAGTCTCTCGAAGCGCGAAGCCGATCTCGCGATCATGCTGGAGCGGCCCGAGCGCGGCCAGTACGTCTATACGAAGCTCACGGACTACCGGCTCAAGCTGTATGGGACACCCGACTATCTGACACGCCATCCGCGCATCCGCACGGCGGCCGATCTGCGGCGCCACGCGTTCATCAGCTATGTCGCCGATCTCGCGTTCAGCCACGAACTGCTCTATCTGGAGCGCACGGTGCCCAACGTCATGGCGAGCCTGTGCAGCACCAGCGTCATTGCGCAGTACCATGCCGCGCTGCAAGGCAGCGCGCTCGCCATTCTGCCCTGCTTCATGGCCGAGCCGGACCCGCGCCTCGTTGCGATCCTGCCCGACGAGATCGTGGTGACGCGGCGCTTCTGGCTGTGCAGCCGCGAAGACCTGCGCAAGCTGCGGCGCATCACCTCGCTGTGGGACTACCTGCGGGCCGCCGCCGATGCGAACCAGCAGCTGTTGCTCGGCGAGTCGCCGCAGATGCACTACATCGAGCCCTGAAGTCAGGAAACCTCAGGAAACGACCCTGTGAAAAGGCCGCACAGGTAGCCCGAAAACGGACTGCCTGTGCGGCCTGACGCATACCCTTGGGGTATGCGCTAACTTGCGATCTGGCGATCAGGTCCCGACCGGACGGATCGTCAGCGCGTTCTTCACGGAGGTCACGCCGGCAACGCCCTTGGCAACTTCCGTAGCGCGATCGACTTGCGGCTGCTCCGGCACGGTGCCTTGCAGGGTCACGGCGCCGTCCTTCGCGCGCACGGTGATGTTCGCCACGCTGACGTCCTTGTCCTTCGCGAGCGCCGCGCGCACCTTGCGGGCGAGCGCACGGTTAGCGGCCTTCGCCGACTTGTATTGCGCCTTCGACTCGTTGTACTGCTGCTTGGCGGCAGTCGTCGGGCCGCTCGCTGCCGTGGCAGCGGCCGGTGCCGATGCGTCCTGCGCATAGACCTGAAGCGAAGCGGCGACCAGCATCGTGCCGGCAGCCAGTTTGAATGCCTGAATTGCCTTCATGCAGTTTCTCCTGTTGTCACAGTTTTCTTGAATTGACGGCCCACGCAATACGAAATGGACCCGTGAACTACCCACCACTGCCAAAAAAAATCTGCGTCAAAGCCGGTATGCGCCCATTGCCGGGCTGGTACGGCATCAACGCCATCTGCGGAGCCGAGGCTGGCCCGAACGTTTTCGGGATGCCTTCACTGCATTGCGGAAGAGTAACGATACTCCAAATATTCGAACGATGATGCCAATCGTGCTGCCTGCGCCTGATTCCTGCAACATCGGCCGCCGGCGCCGCAAGCGCCCGGGCTGGTGCAGGCAAGGGGCATTGTGCCGTTTTCCGCGCCGCCTTGTCATGAACGTGTAATGGCACTGTCGCTGTCCGGATACAAGGCGCTGTTTCAATGGGGGAAAAACGATTTGCCGTTAACACAAATCCACATTTGCAATCCATTCACGCAAACCTCAATCCATCGAATACGGCCATTGCCATGTTCCGTCATGGTGCATGCGAGACGAATAACGCAATCGGTTCAATACAGCTTTTTGCGCCGCATTCGGGTACGCATGCGTCATGCAATCCCTTTATTGACCATCAACGTCCGGCATTCATTCCGCGTTGACAGCTCCCCACGCAGTATTACCCCGATGCGGCATTACCCCAATGGCCCTGCCTCGCGCTCAATTCGCGAGCTGGGCCTTGATCCACCGATAGAACTGCTGAATGGCCGCCTCGCGCGGGTGCCCTTCGCGCCAGCTGAAGTAGTAGTCGAGCGAAGCGGGAATGCGCACCTGGCTCAACTGCACGAGTTCGCCGCGTTCGATGAAGCCGCGCGCAAGCTGAAGGCGCGCGGTGGCCGCGCCCTGGCCGGCCACCGTGGCTTGCAGCAGGAGCCCGGCATCGTCGAATACCGGGCCGCGCTCGGGCTCGTCGCCAGCCACCCCGGCTGCTTCGAAGAAGTCGCGCCAGGAGCGGCGCGTAAAGCGCAGCAGCGGCATTTTCACGAGGTCTTCCACGCGAAAGCCGGGATAGCGGGCAAGCAAGGCGGGACTGCACACGGCCACGACCTGGTCGTCGAGCAGCTTGCGGAACTGGAAGCCCGGCTCGTCCACGCGACGATGCCAGATGCCGATGTCGAACGGATACGGGTCGGGCGGCGTGACATCTGCGTGCATGCGCAACGAGAGATCCACGTCGGGATGCCGGTCGTAGAAGTCGCCGAGGCGCGGAATCAGCCATACCGAGGCGAAATCGGACATCACGCTCAGCTCCAGCCGGGTGACGCCGCTCACGCCGGGACGCGTCGCGTCGAGCGCGCTGCGCAGTTCGTCGAGGCTGCGGCGCACGCGCTCGGCCAGCTGCGCGCCCGCGGCGGTGGGAATCATGCGGCTGCCCGCGCGGCGGAAAAGCTCGACGCCCAGCTCGTTTTCGAGCCCGCGCAAATGATGGCTCACGGCGCTGTGCGTCAAATGCAATTCTTCCGCGGCACGGCTGAAGCTGCGCCGCCGCGCCGCGGCTTCTAGCGCGCGCAGGGCCTGGAGAGGAGGTAGCGGTCGGGACATGACGTCAAATTCTACTCACAATCCCGTCTGAAATCTCTCGCTGGCGGCCGGCCCGGCTTTTCGCCAATAATCGACACCCAGGCATTCAACCCGCTTTCGCGCCTCCCGGCATCATGACTTCACTCAGATTGCGCGTATTCGCCGTTTTTGCGCTCGGCTACTTCGTTTCCTATCTCTTTCGCGGGGTCAATCTCGGCTTTGCGCCGTTTTTGTCGCACGAAATGGGCATGAGCGCCACGGACCTCGGCACGCTCACGAGCCTGTACTTCCTCGGTTTCGCGGGCGCCCAGATCCCCGGCGGCGTCCTGCTCGACCACTTCGGGCCGCGCCGCGTCACGGCCTGCGTCATGCTGATCGCCGCTGCCGGCGCACTGATCTTCGGGCTCTCGCATAGCATCGGCATGATGATGGTCGGACGGCTCCTGATCGGCATTGGCGTTTCGGTCTGCCTTGGCGGCGCATTCAAGGCCACGGCGCAGCACTTTCCCGTGGCGCAGCTCACGCTCGTCAACGGCCTCGTGATGGCCGTGGGCGGGCTTGGCGGCGTGGCCGTGGGCGCGCCGCTGACGTGGCTGCTTTCCGTCGCGCCATGGCGCGGCGTGAGTCTCGGCCTCGCCGCGCTCACCGCGGCGGTGGCCGCGATCATCTGGGTGGGCGGCCCGCGCACGCGCGATACGCACCACCAGGCCAGCGTGCTCGAGCAGTTCAAGGGCACCGCCCATATTCTGCGCAGCCACGCGTTCTGGAAGACGGCGACCTTCTCCGCCCTCACCCAGACCGTGTTCTACGCCATGCAGTCGCTGTGGGTAGGCGCGTTCCTGCGCGACGTCGTGCCCGCCGGCACCGCGGACGTGGCCGCGCGCGCCGCCTCGCTCGTCTCCGTGCTCGGCGCCGCGTTCATTGCCGGCAACATCGGCTTCGGGGCGCTCGCCCGCGCGTTCGAGCGCCGCGGCGTGAGCGTGCAGCTTTTCTCCGGCGTGACGATGGTGCTCTTCGTGCTTGTGCAAGCCCTGCTGGCCGCGCGCGTGCCGCTGCCCGCGCCCGTGCTGTGGGCCGCCTACGGCGCGCTCGGCGGCACCGGCATCCTCACCTACGCCGTGCTCGCCGAGTACTTCCCGCCGCGCCTGATCGGCCGCGTCAATACCACTTTCACGCTCGTCATCTTCGTCGGCATTTTCCTCACGCAGATTGCCGTGGGCGCGGTACTCGGCCACTGGACCGCCGTCGACGGGCACTATCCCGCCATCGCGCATCAGACCGTCTGGGCCGCTCTCGTCGTGCTGCAGATCGCCGGCGGCATCTGGTACTTCATGCCCGCACGCCGCACGGGCCCTGCGGCGCACGCAGCCTAGTCCTGATCCCCCACCCGGTTCCCCGTTTGGCTCCCGTCCCGCACGCGCTATCGCGACGCACTCGCCGCGATAGCGCCGTTTCCCTCTGCCGTTCAGATCGTTAGCACGATTTCTCGCTTCGGCGCCGCCCCTGCCGCCACTACCATGAGGGCTCGTCCTGGCTGAGGCGCACGGCACGGCGCCTGCCTGCATGTGTTCGAGGCAGGCAAGCCGCGCAATACCGCGCCTGGCCTCAGCCACCATCAGAGTCTATTCGTTTGTTGTACTAACGTACTGACTTCGCACGCTCACGACCACGTTCATGCGCCTACACCGTCTTCTGCAGAACCTTCTCGCCACCGCGCTTGCCGCAGGACTCGCATTCGCGGCCCTCAACGCTTACGCCGACAAGCCCACCGTGATCCGCATCGGTGTCGCGCAGCAAGGCTCGGGCGATCCGCCGGCCTTCGGCGGCTCCCCTGCGGCGACGGTCCAGATCCGGCAGTCGCTCGAAAAGGAATTCGCGCCGGACGGCATCAAGGTGGAATGGGTCTTCTTCAAGGGCGCCGGCCCCGCGGTCAACGAAGCGATTGCCGACAAGTCGCTCGACTTCGCCTACCAAGGCGACCTGCCCGCCGTGCTCGCCCGCGCGAACGGCCTGAAAACGCACATCCTGCTGGAGTCGGGTGTGCGCTCGGGCGTGAAGGTCGGCGTGCCGCCCGACTCGGACATCCATACGATCAAGGACCTCAAGGGCAAGCGCGTCTCGATCTTCCGCGGCACCAACCTGCAGCTCGTGGCCGACAATGCGCTGGCCGCGAATCAGCTCGACGAGCGCGACCTTCGCGTGATCAATCTCGACGTCGCGAGTTCGCTTGCCGCGCTCGCTTCGAAGGGCATCGACGCCTCGATCAACGACTACCACCTCTACCGCCTGCGCGATCAGGGCCTCGCGCGCATCGTCTACGAATCGCAGAACGATGGGGCGCAGTTCACGCGTCAGGCGCATCTGCTTGTCGTGGACGACTTCGACAAGGCGCATCCGGACATCGTGCAGCGCGTGGTAAACGTGTTCGTGAAAGAGGCGCGCTGGTCGTCCGACGAGGCGAACCGCGACGCGCTCTTCAAGCTCTGGGCCAGGAGCGGCGTGAGCTACGCCTCGTGGCAGGCGGAGTACCCGCCGCAAAGTCTCAAGCAGCGCAATTCGCCGCTCATCGATCCGTTCATCGTTGCGCGCTACAAGGCCGTGGCGGACGACGCGCTGCGCCTGAAGCTGATCCGCCAGAGCGTCGACGTCGATTCGTGGTTCGAGCCGCGCTATCTCGACAACGCGCTGCGCGCCCAGGGGCTGGAACACTACTGGACGCGCTACGACGCCAACGGCAAGCCGCTCGGCTAAGCGCGTCACGGAGCCGCCCATGCCCGATACCGCTCTTCCTCTCGCGCCCGATCGCGCGGCCGCGCCGGCGGCAACCGAAGCGCACGCACGCGCGCCGCTTCCCGGATGGCTGCGTGCCGTTGCGTGGCACCTCGCTCCCTGGCTGCTGCCCGCGCTCCTCTATGTGCTGTGGAGCGTCGGCTGCGAACGCGGCTGGATCGCGCCGCAAATCCTGCCGCCGCCGCAACGCGTCTACGAAACCTTCGTCGATCTCGCGACGAGCGGCGACCTCGCGCGCAACACGCTCATCAGCCTGCAACGCGTCGTGCTGGGCTTCGCCGGCGGCACGCTGCTCGGCTTCGTCATCGGCGCGGCGCTCGGGCTCTCGCGCACGCTCGAGGCCTGGGTGCTGCCCAGCTTCAATGCGATCGTGCAGATTCCGGTGCTGGGCTGGCTGCCGTTCCTGCTCCTCCTCGTGGGCGTGGGCGAGCCGCTCAAATACCTGCTGATCGGGCACGCCGCACTGGTGCCCGTGACGCTTTCGACGCTGCAGGGCTTCCGGCAGACGCCCGCTGCACTCGACGAAGCCGCGCGCGTGTTCCGCTATACGCGCTGGCAGCGCATCGTGCACGTCGTGCTGCCCGCCGCCGTGCCCACGCTGGCCACCGGCGTGCGGCTCGCGTTCACCAAGGCGTGGCTCGCGCTCGTCGTGGTGGAGCTCGTCGCTTCGTCGGAAGGGCTCGGCTATCTGATCGTGTACGGACGCCAGCTCTTCCAGCTCGATCTCGTGATGGCCTCGGTGGTCGTGGTGGGCGCCATCGGCCTCGCCATCAACCGTCTGCTCGACGCGCTCGAAAAGCGGCTGCGCCGGGGCATGCCGTCTGCGTTCCGCGAATGACGCGCTTCTGAATCGCCGCTCTGCTGCCCGAGGAAAACTCATGCCCCACAACCCGTTTCGACGCGCCACCCGCGCCCCGGCCTGCGCCTGCGACACGCCCGCGCGCAAGCGAGTGCACCGCCCCGACCTGCGCGGGGCCGTGCTGCCGCTCGTCGCGCTCGCGCTCTGGTGGGCCGTGAGCGCGCTGCACCTCGTGAAGAGCGGCCTGCTGGTGAGCCCCGCCGACGTCCTGCACACCGCATGGGACCAGATCAGGACCGGTGCCTTGTTGCGCGCGCTTTCCGCTTCGCTCGCGCGCGAAGCGAGCGGGTTCGTGATCGGCTCGCTCGCCGGGCTGCTGCTCGGCGGCGCGCTCGGCTTCTCGCGCATTGCCGCGCGGCTCGTCGGCCCGAGCTTCGACACCTTCAAGCAGATCTCGCTCTTCGCGTGGATCCCGCTCATTTCCGTCTGGTTCGGTCTCGGCGACGCCGCCAAAATCGTGTTCCTCTCGCTCGCCGCCCTGCTGCCCGTGGCCGCGCATACCTGCGACGGCATCCACGCCGTGCCGCCCCGCTACGTGGAGGTCGCGCGTGCGCTGCGTTATTCGCAATTCCAGCTGATCCGCTACGTGATCCTGCCCGCCGCGCTGCCGTCGATCTTCACCGGCATCTATCTCGCGCTGATCTATTCGTGGCTCGCGACGCTCGGCGCCGAATATCTGCTGGTGGCGGGCAGCGGCATCGGCAATACGCTGATCGACGGCAGCGAGCAGTTCCGCATGGACCTCGTCCTGTTCAGCGTCGTCGTGGTCGGCGCGACGGGCTGGGCGCTCAACGCCGCTGCCCGCCGCGTGGAGCGCGCTGTGCTCCAGAAACGCACCGGCATCGCCGGCTGATTCATTCGCAATCCTTGACAAATGCGCAACGAGGAAGACGCCATGACCGCGCCGCAACCCGAAGGCATCGACATTCTCCACGTCAGCAAACGCTACGGCACCGGCGACGACGCCCTCGTCGTACTCGACGACGTGACCCTGCGGGTGCGCCCCGGCGAGTTCGTAAGCGTGCTGGGCGCGAGCGGCTGCGGCAAGTCCACGCTGCTGCGCCTGATTGCGGGCCTCGATGCGGGATACAGCGGCGCGATCATGGCGGGCGGCGAACGCGTGCGCGACACCTCGCTCGATCGCGGCATTGTGTTTCAGGATCACCGGCTTTTTCCGTGGCTGACCGCGGCGCAGAACATCTTCGCGGCTTTGCGCAACGCCCCGCTGTCGCAGCGGCAGAAACAGGAGGCCGTGGCGGAACACATCGCGCTCGTGGGCCTGGAAGGCTTCGAAAACGCGTATCCGCACCAGCTTTCGGGCGGCATGGCACAGCGCGTGGCGATCGCGCGCGGTCTCGTGAACCGTCCGCGCGTGCTGCTGCTCGACGAACCGTTCGGCGCGCTCGACGCGCTGACCCGCGGCCGCCTGCAAAACGAGCTCCAGCGCATCTGGGAACGCGAGCGCATCACCATGATCCTCGTGACGCACGACGTGGACGAGGCGGTCTATCTGGGCGAACGCGTGGTCACGATGGCGCCGCGTCCGGGGCGAATCCGCCGCATTGTGGAAGTCGCCTTGCCGCGGCCGCGCGAACGCAGCGATCCGCGCTTCGTGGCCTTGCGCGATGCGATCCTCGCCGACTTCACCGGCGAAACCGCCGGGAGCGACGGCGCTCCGCCCGCCCCGCCGCGCGAGAGCGACGAGGTCCGAAGCGGCCAGCCGTTCACCGCCTGGCGCCTGGCGTGGTAAGCCCGGCCCGGGGCGCCCGCCAGCCCCGGATCGGCAAGTTTGACCGACCGGCAGGTCGGTTGCCCGAAGCCGCCCGAAACCGCCCGCGGCGGCCGCACCGTCTCCTATCGGAAACTCCCGGCTGGGAAGTAGCGCGAACGCGTATAGGGCAATGCGTTTATGGCATGAGAGAATGCGACCGCGAATGCGATGGCGCCGCGGCGGGAACGGCACGTTTCCGATCCGCACGCCGTCATGGCAGCGTAAACTAACGCTGTTGCCATTCGTATGTGCCGATTCATGACAAAGAGAGAAACATCCATGCCAGAACAACCTCACTCGCACGAACACGACGATCATTCCGACTCGTGCGGCTGCGACCTGCTTCACCTGCTCAACGGCGTGGACGAGTTCACTCATCGCGTGTTCCCGGGCAACAAAGAACTGTTCCACAGCCTCGCCCATAGCCAGGCGCCGCACACGCTGTTCATCACCTGCGCCGATTCGCGGGTCTCGCCCGACATGGTCACGCAGACGCGCCCCGGCGAGCTCTTCGTCTGCCGCAACATCGGCAACATCGTGCCGGCTTACGGCGAGATGCTCGGCGGCGTGTCGGCCGTGGTCGAATTTGCGGTGCTGGCGCTCAATGTGCGCCAGATCGTGGTGTGCGGCCATACCGACTGCGGCGCGATGAAGGGCCTCGCCGCCGGCGGCGCCGCCACGGCCAACATGCCCACGGTCCATGCCTGGCTGCGCAACGCGGAAGCCGCGCGCAGCGTCGTGCAAACGCGCGGCCTGGACGAAAACCAGATCGTGCAGGCGCTGGTGGAGGAAAACGTGCGGCTGCAGTTGACGCACCTGCGCACGCACCCGGCTGTCGCGGCCCGTGTCGCCCAGGGGCAGCTTGCCCTGCAGGGCTGGGTGTACGACATCGGCCAAGGCAAGGTCTCGGTGCTCGACGAGGCAAACGGCCAGTTCCTCACCCTCGCCGAAGCGCGCGCCCGGCTGAGCAAGCAGGCGGCGGGCTGACGCTGCCGGGGCTGCGCGGCCCTTGCCGGGCGCCCGTCCGATCCATTACGCATAGGAACCGGCGGCGTCGCAATGCGACGCCGCCGGTGACGTATCAGCCCCTTCCCTCCGGCCGGCGGGCGTTCCCGCCGATCTATCCCCTTATTGCAACAATTATTTTCAGAATAGGTGTTTACCCTAGGGTTTAACGCGGCTATACTGCGCCCCGTACTACATGCGGCCCCTTTGCCGCAGCAGAAAAACCAGTCTGCCCAGCCGTCCGCTTTCTGCTTTATCGGCACTATCCAGCACCACCGCGCACCACCCGGCATCACCCTGGCAATAAACAAGCAATAAACAGGCAATACCGCGTCGCGCCGCGTAACACCCGTTCGCGGCACGCCAGGCTCGCCCACGCCATTGCACCGGCGCAGGCGGGCAAATCAGGCCCACTCCACGTCACTGGCCGGTCCGCTCCGCACATGAAGCGCGTCCGCCTGCCCGCGCATTGCTTGCGCGCCGACGCTCGGCAATGGGCTCTTCGCCCCACAAGGGCAGCGAACCCGAAAACCGAGGAATACCGTCCATGGAATACCTGCCGAAACCGCCCGCCAAAGTCGAAGTGAAGCTGCAGCTCCACCCCAACGACCATCACCGCGCGCTCGCCATCGCCAAGGCCGCCAATCTGGCGGAACGCGACTTCTTCGCCCTCGCCATTCATCTGGGCGCGGCGCAGATCCTGCGCGGCGCCGACACCCCGCAGTAAGCCACGCGCAGCAAGAGCGCCGGCCCATGCAAAAGGCGCGTGGCATGCCACGCGCCTTTCAGGTCGCAATCGCCGGAGAGATCGCCCCGAACCGCCTCAGACCGGCGACGGATTGCGCTCGGCAAAACCCTCCTGATGCCAGTACGGATACGCGGGCCGCACCGCGCTCGCGGCGTCCAGCTTCGCGACCTGCTCCGGTGTGAGATTCCAGCCCACGGCGCCAAGATTCTGGCGCAGTTGCGCTTCGTCGCGCGCACCGATCAGCACGGTGGAAACCGTGGGCCGCTGCAGCAGCCAGTTCAGCGCGATCTGGGGAATGGTCTTGCCGGTTTCCTGCGCGACCTCCTCGATCGCATCGATCACGCGAAAAAGGTACTCGTCCTGCACCGGCGGTCCCATGTCCGCGGTCTTGTGCAGGCGGCTCTTCCCGGGCAGCGGCTGGCCGCGCCGGATCTTGCCGGTCAGGCGCCCCCAGCCGAGCGGGCTCCACACCACGGCACCCACGCCCTGATCGAGGCCCAGCGGCATGAGCTCCCATTCGTAGTCGCGGCCGATCAGCGAGTAGTAGGTCTGGTTTGCGACGTAACGCGGATAGCCGTAGCGGTCGGCCACGTCGAGCGACTTCATGAGATGCCAGCCCGAAAAATTCGAAACGCCCGTGTAGAGAATCTTGCCGGCGCGCACCAGATCGTCGAGCGTGGAGAGGACTTCCTCAGCCGGCGTTTTCGCGTCGAAGCCATGTAGCTGGAAGAGATCGATATAGTCGGTCTGCAGGCGCTTGAGCGCCGCGTCCACCGCGCGCCGCAGATGCACCCGCGACGAACCTACGTTGTTCGGCCCGTCATCGAAACGAAAGGTCGCCTTGGTGGAGATGATGGCCTTGTCGCGGCGCCCCTTGAGCGCCTCGCCCAGCACCGACTCCGACGCGCCGCTCGAGTAAATATCGGCGCTGTCGAACATCGAAACACCGGCATCGAGGCAGATGTCGATGAGGCGGCGCGCTTCGGCGACATCGGTCGCGCCCCAGGCTTCGAAGAATTCTCCCTTGCCGCCGAACGTGCCGGTACCGAAGCTCAGCACCGGCACCTTGAAGCCCGATGCGCCCAGAAAGCGGTATTCCATTGCGTAGCCTCCACGAAACAAGTGGTTGAGAAACAGCAGTCGAGTGTACGCGCCTCGGGTTCTGCCTGCCCGGAACGAGCCTCTGGCGGCGGCGCTGTACACTGTCGCCTTTCGCCGATGGGCCGCAAGCGATATGCCTCGTGCGCGCGTTCGTATACGTTCGTGTGCGCAGGCGCGTACGACCCGTGTTTCCGATGGGAACCCGCACGTCGCCCCGGCGTTTCCGATGCGAACGGCCACCGGCCCGCACCATGCCAGCAGACCGACCATGCCCCACCTCTTTGCGCCCTGTTGCCCCCCGCCGGCCCACTTCCCTGTCATGACCCCGGCCACGCGCCCGGAGGCAGCATGAACGGCACCTCCACGCGCGGCCCGTCGGTCGGCTGGCTGCCGTACGTTGTGGCAGCAACCTTCTTCATGGAGTACCTCGACACCACCGTGATCGCGACGGCGCTGCCGCAAATGGCCCGCTCGTTCGGCATCGGCCCGAACAGCCTGAGCCTCGGCGTCACGGCCTATATGCTCGCGCTCGCCATCTTCATCCCGGCCAGCGGCTGGGTGGCCGATCGCTGCGGTTCGCGCACCGTGTTCTTCGGCGCCGTGGTGACGTTCACCGTGGCTTCGGTGCTGTGCGGGCTGTCGCAGAACGTGGACGAGTTCGTTGCCGCGCGCGTGCTGCAGGGCATGGGCGGCGCGATGATGGTCCCGGTCGGGCGCATGATCGTCGTGCGCAACACCGACAAGAGCCGGCTCATGCAGGCCATCTCCACCATCACCTGGCCCGCCATTGCCGCGCCCGTGGTCGGGCCGCCGGTCGGCGGCTTCATTACCACCTATGCGTCGTGGCGCTGGATCTTCCTGCTGAACGTGCCGTTCGGCATTGCCGTGCTCGTCGCAATCGTCGCCCTCGTGCCGAACCTGCGCGGCGAATCGCGCCGGCCGCTCGACTTCGTGGGCCTCGTGCTGAGCGGCGCGACGCTCACCGCCATCCTCTACGGGGCCGAGCTTGCGAGCCAACCCGGCAAGAATCCCTGGATAGCAGGCGGCATTGTTGCAGCGGGCCTCGTGCTCGGCTTCATTGCCGTTGCCCATGCGAAACGTCATCCGCATCCGCTGATCGACGTTTCCACTTTGAAAATTCCGACGTTTTCGGTCACGGTGGTCACCGGCTCGTTCACGCGCATCGGCATTGGCGCCGCGCCGTATCTGATGCCGCTGCTGTTCCAGATCGGCTTCGGCCTTTCGGCGTTCAAGTCCGGCCTGCTGCTGCTCGCGAGCGCACTCGGCAACCTCGGCATGAAGGCGCTCACCACCCGCATACTCGAACGCTGGGGCTTCAGGCAGGTTGCGATCGTCGATGTCGCGATCGCCGGCATCGCCACGATCGCATGCGGGCTGCTGACACCCGAAATCCCGCTGGCGGTGGTGCTGATCGTCGTGTTCGTCTATGGCGTCACGCGTTCGATGCAGTTCTCCACGCTCGCGACGCTCGCCTATGCCGACGTCGCGCAGCCGCAGATGAGCGCCGCCAGCACGCTCTGGAGCGCGGCGGCGCAGATGACGAACGGCCTGGGAATTGCGTTCGGCGCGGTGGCGCTGCGCGCGGCCGCCACCTTCAACGGCGAGACGACCGGCCATACGTTCACGCTCGACGACTTCCGCATCGCCTTTCTGCTGGCCGGCCTGCTGACGCTCGCTTCGATCTGGGGCTACGCGCAACTGGCGCGCGACGCGGGGCAAAACGTGGGCGGCGGCTCGCGGCGCCAGCGCGCCTGAAAGGGCTGGAACCGGCGTCGCGTGCGCGGCGCCGCCATTCGTAGGCGCGCTATTCCGTTACTTCGAGAGACTCGCGCGCACGGTGAATTCTTCTTGCGCGCCCGGCTCCGGCGGTTCGCTGTCGCGCGCGTGCGCGCCATGAAACTCCGAGGAAAGCGGCTCGACCGGATAGCCGTGGCGCTCCCAGGCGTCGAGGCCGCCCTTGAGCGCGTGGGCGTGATAGATGTTCTTGTGGCGCAACTGGCCGACGATGCGCTTGGCCGTGGCCTCGTTCGGACACACGCAATACACCACGATGGGCCGCTCGAGCAGTTCGGGCGCGAGCGCCTCGGTCGACTCCAGATTGAGGGGCCGCGCACCCGGAATGCGGTACGACTCCTTCTCGCGCACGCTTTGCGGACGCGCATCCAGCACGATCGGCGGCGCCGACGACTTCATCATCTCGTCGAGCTGATCGGGCGAGATGCGATGCGTGGCCAGCCAGCGGCGGAATTGCCAGCGGCGCAGCCAGCGCCAGGCGAGAAAGAGGGCGAACGCCACGGCAAGCACGTCGAAAATCGTGCCGCCGTTGGCGCGCACGAACATCACGAAGCGCGCGATTTCGGTATTGAGCGCCGCGCCGCCCAGCAGCCAGGTGGCCGCCCACAACACCGCGCCCAGCGCGTCCCAGAACAGAAAGATGCGCACATCGACCGTGGTCGTGCCGAGGAGCGGCGCGGAAATCAGCCCCAGCCCCGGCACGAACTTCGCCACCGAGAGAATGGGTGCACCATAGCGCTCGAACACGTTGCGCGCCACGCGGATGGTCGTGTCGAGCGAGAGCGAGAACCGCACGAGACCATTCAGCAGACGCCGTCCGCGCAGCCTGCCCGCCGTGAACCAGAGCGAATCGGCCAGCAGCGTGGCGACCACCGCCGCCGCCAGCAGATGCACGTAGGACGCCTCGCCGCCCGCCGCCATCGTCCCCGCGAGGACAAGCACCGGTGCAGCCGGCACCGGCACGCCGAGCTGCGTCACGAGCACGCTGAGAAAGACCACCCCGGCGCCGAAGTCGGGCGGAATGGCGGTCGGAAGAGTCCACATTGCGGGGGTTCCTGCACAAAGCCTGGCGGGTGAGAACAATAAAAACGGCTCGCTCGCGCGGGCCGAATGATGAGATTACCGCAAACATGTGAACTTCTGCTCGCCCGGGCACCGGAAGGGTCTTTTGCGCATTCGCAACGAGAGGCCCCGATCGTGCCCTTTCCGGCCGCGCGATCCGTCGTCGAGACAATCGAGGTTCAGTGCCAATCTCGTGGAAGTGCTTTATTTTCCGCGGTTTTCCGTTGCGAAACATGCGTTACGGGTGTCTCGACCGGCCGGGACAGACGGCGCAATTCGCGCCTGTTGCATCGCGCGCAGGCTCGTGCCATCGGGCATTCAAGCCGATTCAGCCCGCCTTCCGCAGATCCGCGAAGCGAATCGCCTTCGCGGCGCACGCATCGGAAAATGCCGTGTCGTAGCTGCAAAAGAAGACCGTTTGTTGTCGGCCCAGCGCGCGGAACAAATCGATCAGCGCGGGGCGCGCTGCGGCTTCGAGCCCGGCAGTCGGCTCATCGACGATGACCACCGCCGGCTTGCCGATTGCCGCCGCGGTCAGGAAAAACTTCTTGCGCGTCCCGAACGACATCTGCTCGAAGCGCTTGTCCCGATGCGCGGCCAGCCCGAAGCGTTCGATCAGATCGCCTGCCAGGCCGTCGAGGGGCGCGTGCCGCGCAGCGGCGACGCGTTCGAGATACGCCTGACCCGTCTGCGTCGGATACGTGATGCAGTCTTCCGGCACGTACGCGAGCCGCTGCTTCGCCCGCTCGGGATCGATACGCAGCGAATGACCGCCGATCCAGACGTCGCCCGCGTCCGGTGCGGACTCGCCGGCAAGCACGGCGAGCAGCGTCGACTTCCCGCTGCCCATCTCGTCGTTGAGCGCGACGCATCCGGCGTCCGTCTGATAGTGCAAATCCTGAAAGACCGTGTGATCGCCGTAGCGTTTGCAGAGGTGTTCGAAGCGGAGCATGACGCGCGAGGAGAGCCGGTTGAGCGCGCGCCTGGCGGCGCGCGCTATTAGCGGCAAGTGTAGCAGCCCTCCCGCGCGGGGCGCGGCGCGCTAGAACTCCGGCGAGCCCGACGCGGCAGCCCGGCCAGGCCGGATGTACATGCTGTACGCAAGCGCGAGCAGTACGAGCCAGGCGACGCCGACGTAGAGCGCGACGCGGGTGTTCTCGAAGTAGCCCAGTACCCCGATCACGCAGACCATGAACGCGATCGCAAGGAGAGGGCCGAGCGGCCACAGCGGCACGGGAAAACGCAGCTTCTGCGCCTCCTCGGGCGACAAGCGGCGACGCAGCGCCACTTGCGACAGCAGGATCATCAGCCACACCCAGACCGTCGCGAAGGTGGCAATGGCGGCGATCACGAGAAACACGCGCTCCGGCATCACCACGTTCAACACGACGCCGACGAGCAGCGCACCCGCCATCGCGAGCACCGTGACCCAGGGCACGCCGTGCTTCGACGTCTTGCCGAACACCGCCGGCGCCTGCCCTTGCTGCGCCATCCCGTACATCATGCGGCCGGCGCCGAAGATGTCGCTGTTGATGGCCGAGACGGCCGCGCTGATGACGATCAGGTTCAGGATACCGGCGGCCGAAGAAATGCCGAGCCCCGAGAAGATCTGCACGAACGGGCTGCCCTGATTGCCGATCCGGTTCCACGGGAAAAGGGCCATCAGCACCACCATCGTCAGCACATAGAACAGGAGAATGCGCCACGGCACCGTGCGGATCGCCTTCGGGATCACCTTCTCGGGGTCTTTCGCCTCGCCCGCGCTCATGCCGATGACCTCGATGCCGCCGTACGCGAAGATCACGACCGCCAGCGATTCCACGAGGCCCCCGCCGCCGTTCGGGAAGAAGCCGCCGTGCGACCACAGGTTATGCAGGCCGGCCGACGCGTCGATGCCCGTGCGGCCGCCGACCAGCAGGAGCGCGCAGCCGCCGGCGATCATCGCGACGATCGCGGCGACCTTGATGATCGACAGCCAGAACTCCATCTCGCCGAACACCTTCACGTTGCACAGGTTGATGCCGCAAATGACCAGGACGATGCCGAGCACCCAGATCCATTGCGGCACGCCCGGAAACCAGAAGCCCATGTAGATGCCGAACGCGGTAATGTCCGCGATCGCGACGATCACCATCTCGAACGTATAGGTCCAGCCGGTCATGAATCCGGCGAGCGGTCCGAGATTGTCGGTGGCGTACTGCCCGAACGAGCCGGATACAGGCTGATGCACGGCCATTTCGCCCAGCGCGCGCATCACCATATAGACCACCGCGCCCGCGAGCAGGTAGGCCAGGATCACGCTGGGTCCGGCAAGCTGGATCGCGGCCGCCGAGCCGTAGAAAAGCCCGGTGCCGATCGCGGAACCGAGCGCGAGGAAGCGGATGTGGCGCGCGCATAAATGGCGTTGCAATGCTTTCATCTTGTCTCCACTGAATGGCTGTATCCGGCGGTACGAACCGCGTCGCGACGGTCCAGCCGTGCCCGGAACGGGTGCCTCATCTGCGGCGACGAGTCGTAGCCTGCAGATGCGGCGGAGATCAAATTGTATAGACAACTTAATTTTAGGATAGCTAATGGATTACCCCTGGTTCGACGCGCTCTGCAAGACGGCGCCGGCGCGGACAGGGGGGCGGCGTCAGATAAGATGCGATCTGAATAAATAAACAGGATGACTGATTAATCCAATCGTTAAAGACTGTTAGCGCGGACAATCGATTTTTCGCGTGGCGAGCGAGGGTTCGGCGGCGACGCCTGCTGCAATGGGCATCCACCGGGTGGCACGCATGTCAGTAGCGGACTGGATTGCCACGATCGCCCCCTTTCCTTCCGTGCGATCAGCCGGAGGTACAATCGGCGTTCGGTGCTAATCTCGTGAAAGTGCTTTCTTTTCCACGGCTTTCCGTTACGAAACATGCGTTACTGGCGTCTCGACCGGCCGAAGCAGACAGGGCAATTCGACCTGTCGCGCGTCACGAGCCTCGTCTCGGCTATCGGCCGCGACGACGCGAATGCGCTCGCCGCCGAAGTGCTGAACCTGCTCGGCCCTGCGACATCGGTTTCGCAGTGCACGGTCTTCGCCTACGAGTTCGGCAACCGGCCGCGCACGGTTTCGGTCGCGGATCATCGCGGCGGGCGCTTCCTGCGCGACGTCGCCGACACTTACGCCCGCCTCTTCTACGCGCTCGACGGCAACCAGCAGGTCGTAGCCGGCACGGCAGCGGGCACGCCCGGCTCCTCGCTCGTGCTGCACTGGCAAACGAGCGCCGACATCGCGCACGAGGGCTACCGCGAAACCTGCTACGCCACGCCCAACGTGTCGGACCGCCTGTCGCTCCTGTTGCAGCCGGCCGCCGATATCTGGCTCTGCGTGAATCTCTATCGCGAACGCGACGCGGGCAATTTCCGGCCCGGCGAGATCGAACTGGTCGAATCGCTCGCGCCGCTGATCGGCGAAGCCGCCCGGCATCACTACGCGCTGCACGGCCAAAGCCAGATGGGCATTCCGCAGATGATGCTCGCGCGTCTTCGCAGCCAGTGCCCCACGCTTTCCAAGCGCGAACTCGACGTGCTGCGCGGCGTGCTCGAAGGCCATAGCGCGGTGGAGATCGCGGAGCAGATGGGCATCAAGCCCACGAGCGTCGTGACCTACCAGAAGCGCGCCTACCAACGGCTCGGCATCTCCAGCCAGCGCCAGCTGTTCGCGCTCTGCCTCGCGGCCGGCAAGGCCTGAGCGCCGCCCCCTCTCCCGCACGGGTTTCCGATACGACCGCGCTGTACCCAAATTGAGGACAGCGCGCGTCATGCTGCGCTCCATACTCGCTTCGACAACAGAATTTCCGATTGGAGACACCTTCCCCGTGCCCCTTCTCGCCCTCTCTCCCCATGACGGCGTGCGCGCCGTCTGCGACAGGACCTCACGATGAGCGCAGCCTTCCAGCCCTATCCGTTCGAAGCGAAACACTATGCCGCCCGGATACCCGAACTCGAGGCCGGCCGCGAGACGCGGCGCCACCCGGTCGCGATCGTCGGCGGCGGCCCCGTCGGCCTGGCCCTCGCACTGGGGCTCGCGCGCCACGGCGTGCGCTCGGTCCTGATCGAGGCCGACGAATCGGTCTGCTACGGCAGCCGCGCAATCTGCATCTCGCGCCGCAGCCTCGAAATCATCGAACGGCTCGGCGCGCTGGACGGGTTCCTCGCCAAAGGCCTGCCGTGGACCGGCGGACGCAGCTACTACCGCCACGACGAGGTCCTGCATTTCCGCATGCCCCAGGACGAAAACCAGAAGCTGCCGCCGATGGTCAATCTCGCCCAGTACCACATCGAGCAGTTTCTGCTGGATACGGCCGAGGCCCATGCCGACCTGATCGACATTCGCTGGCGCACGACCGTCACCGCCGTGCAAACCGATGCGGAGGGCGCAACGCTCACGCTCTCGACGCCCGAAGGCAGCTACACGATGGAAACCGACTGGCTGGTGGCCGCGGACGGCGGCCGCAGCACGATCCGCGAGGCGCTGGGCCTGAAACTGCAGGGCACGAGTTACGAAGGCCGTTACGTGATCGTCGATATCCTGCTCGACAGCGCGCGCCCGACCGAACGCCTCGCCTACTTCGATCCGGCCTCGAATCCGGGCTCGACCGTGCTCGTGCACAAGCAGCCCGACAACGTCTGGCGCATCGACTATCAACTGCGCGACGGCGAAGACGCCGAAGCGGCGATCAAACCCGAAAACGTGATGCCGCGCGTGCAGAGCCTGCTCGACATGATGGGCGAAACCGCGCCGTGGTCGCCCATCTGGATCACGATCTACAAGGCCAACGCGCTCACGCTGGAACGCTATCGTCATGGCCGCGTGCTGTTCGCGGGCGACGCGGCGCATCTGGTGCCGATCTTCGGCGTGCGCGGCGCGAATTCCGGCATCGACGACGCCGACAATCTCGCCTGGAAACTCGCCTTCGTCGTGCAGGGCCGCGCGACGGACACGCTGCTCGACAGCTATTCGGACGAGCGCGTGTATGCGGCTCACGAGAACCTGAGCTACGGCACGAAGAGCACCGAATTCATGGCGCCCCCTTCATTCGCGTTCGATCTGATGCGCACGGCGGTCTTGAGCCTCGCGCGCCAGCATCCGTTCGTGCGATCGCTCATCAACCCGCGCCAGACTTCGGCCATCGCGTACCGTGCGTCGCCGCTGAATGCCGCAACTTCCACGGCTTTCGCGATGGGTCCGGCACCGGGCACCGTGCTGCCCGAGTGTCCGCTCACGATCGCCGGCGCGGGCGCATTACGCGAGGGGCATCTCACCGATCTGGTCGAACCGCGCTTCACGGCCTTCTGGTTCAGCGCCGATGGTTCGGTGCCGGCCGCGTTGATCGAACTGGAGAGCGCGCTCGCGGCGCGCAACATCCCGTTCGCTGTCGTGCCGCTGGCCGCCCGCGCGCCGGCCGACACCGCCCGCGCGAGCGGCTGGGATCACACGGGGCGCCTGTTCCCCTTGTACGGCGTCGAAACGAACGCACTGTATCTGGTGCGACCGGACGGCCACGTGCTCGGCCGCTGGCAAGGCGAAGCCGACACCCTCGCGGCACACGCCCTCGCCGCACTCGATCACGCGCTGCGGACCTGACCCATTGCCGTCAACAGAGAGACCACGACCATGACCGACAGCGAACTCGACACCGTCTACACACGGCTGTGCACCACCATGACCGACCTGGGCGAAACCCAGGCCCCGCTCTTTCTCGCGCGCTTCGCGCTGCTCGCCATCGAGCGGATCGGAAACGCGGAAGTCACGCTCGGTCTGATCGCAGCAGCCAGCGAGTCGCTTCCCGCGCCCACGGGAAGCTGAGCGCACGCCGGTTGCCGATACGAAAAACCGGCGCGCTAACGCCCGGTTACCCGCGCAATTCGCTCGAACTGGAAAGAACGCGCGTACTCGCTCGGGTTGTCGTCGGACATGTCGAGCGACGCGCGGTTGACGAACTGCCCCTGCGTTGCGTCCCCCCACCTACGAGCCCACGAACGAAAAGGCGCGGCTACCGGTCTCGATAGCCGCGCCACACTGGCCGTGCCGGACTGGCCGTGCCGAACTGGCCACACCAGAGCGCCTTACCTCACTGAATCACGCGCGTCACACCACGGCCACGCGGATCGGCGACGGCTTCGGGCGTATCGCCGTCAATGCGTATCGCCTGGATATCGCCGCTGAAGTCCTGCCCCTTCAGCACGTAGCCCTTCGCTTCGACCTGCTTCGCGAGATCGCCGTTGATCGGCTGGTACGGTTCCCAGAAGATCGTGTTGGGCGGCAGCAGTTGATGGTGGAAGCGCATCGCGGCCACCGCGTCCTTCAACGGCATCTTGAAGTCATAGATGTTGTTGATGACCTGGAAGATCGACGTGAAGATGCGCGAACCGCCCGGCGTGCCGATCACCAGCGCCACCTTGCCGTCCTTCGTGAGGATGGTCGGCGTCATCGAGGAAAGCGGGCGCTTCTTCGGTGCGATTGCGTTCGCGTCGCTGCCCACCACGCCGAACATGTTCGGCACGCCCGGCTTCGAAGAGAAGTCGTCCATCTCGTCGTTGAGTACGATGCCCGCGCCCGGCACGACCTCGCCCGACCCGAAGTAGCCGTTGATCGTGTACGTGTTCGACACGGCGTTACCCCACTTGTCCACCACCGAGAAGTGCGTGGTCTCGGCCTTCTCGGGCATCGAGGTGCCGAGTCCCGGCTGCACGCTCTTCGTGTCCGAGGGCTTGTCGGGATCGACTTCGGCAACGCGCTTCGCAAGGTAGGCGTCGTCGGTCAGCTGCGCGACCGGGACCTTGTAGAAGTCGGGGTCGCCGAGATACTGCGCGCGATCCGCGAACACGCGCTTCTCGATTTCGGCGATCAGGTGAATGTACTGCGGCGAATTGAGCGGCACGTCCTTGAACTGCGGCGCGAGCATCGCTTTCATCTTGAGCAGTTGCACGAGGCCCACGCCGCCCGAGCTCGGGGGCGGTGCCGTGATGATCTCGTAGCCGTTCCAGCTCGCCTCCACGGGCTGGCGCCACACTGCCTTGTACTCCTGAAGATCGCGCTTCGTGATGAGGGCGCCGCCCTGCTTCATCGCGGCGGCAATCAGGTCGGCCGTCTTGCCGTCGTAGAAGTCCTTCGCGCCGTCGTTCGCAATGCGCGTGAGGACAGCCGCGAGGTCGGGCTGCCTGAACGTCGTGCCCGCCTTCATCTCGCTGAAGTACTGGTCGAAATTGGTTTTGCCGCCGAATTCCTTCGATGCCTCTTCGCCGCGCTTCGCCAGTTGTTCGTCGACGACGAAACCGTCGCGCGCATACTGGATGGCCGGCGCGAGCACCTGTTTCCACTTGAGCTTGCCGAAGCGGCGCTGCGCTTCCCACATGCCCTCCACGGTGCCCGGCACGCCCACGGCGTCCCAGCCGTACAGGCTCTTGCCCGGGATCACGTTGCCCTTGTCGTCCTGGTACATCGTGCGCGTGGCGGCGAGCGGCGCGCGCTCGCGATAGTCGAGGAAATACGGCTTGCCCTTCACGTACAGCGTCATGAAGCCGCCGCCGCCGATATTGCCCGCTTCCGGATAGGTGACGGCCAGCGAGAACGCGATCGCCACGGCCGCGTCCACGGCGTTGCCGCCTTCCTTGAAGATCTGCTCGGCCGCGTCGGCGGCGTACTTGTCCGCCACCGCCACCGCCGAAGCGGTCAGCACCGGCTGCTGGGCGTCCCTGGCAAAGGCGGGAGACGCTTCGAGAAAACCTGCCGAAAGCGTGCTCAGCGAGAGAAGCGCCACCGCGGCGGCGGAGTTTTTCGTTCTGTCGACCAACTTCATTGAGTGTCCTCCATGATGCGGTTCATCAACGTTCAGTCTGTCTTGACCTGCTCTGGCCTTATAACATGCTGACAAAACGATTGCGATCCGGCCATCCACCACCCGGCGCGCGGCGCACCGCCGCTCAGGCCCTGCCGCGGCGCCCGCGCGCGATTTCGTCGCCCGCATTGGCCGGCAGGCGCATGGTCACGGGAATCGACGCCACCGAGAACAGCCCCACCACGAGGAACGCGGGCCAGAAGTCGGACCAGACGATCGTGGGATGGCCTTGCAGCTTGTGCGAAATCTGCAGCACGATACCCGCGATCGTCACGCCGAGTCCGAGCGAAACCTGCTGGATGACACTCGCCACGCTCGTCGCGCGGCCGATGTCGCGCGTGGGAATATCCGCGTACGCGAGCGAGTTGAGGCCCGTGAACTGCAACGAAGGAAAGAGGCCGCCGAACAGCACGACGAGCCAGATGACCCAGTGCGGCATGCCGGGGAAAAAGAGCCCGCACACGGCAATCGAGGTACCCGCCAGCACCGCGTTGACGATCAGCGTTCGGCGAAAGCCGAAGCGGCCCAGCACGCGCGAGACGATGGTCTTCATGAAGATCGAGCCGAACGCCGAAGCGCAGGTGATCGACCCCGAGAGGAACGCGGTCATGCCGAGCCCCTCCTGCAGCGTGAGCGGCAAGAGAAACGGCACGGCCCCAAGCCCGATGCGAAAGAGCGAACCGCCTGCCACGCTCGCATTGAACGAGGGAATGCGCAGGAAGCGCAGATCGAGCACGGGCCGCTCGACACGCTGCGCATAGAACCAGTAAGCTGCCAGCAGCAGCGCGCCGATCGCGCACATCGCGAGCGCCGTTCCCGACGAAACGAGTTCGCTGCCCACGAGCGAAAGCCCGAGCATGAAGAGCGACGCACCGCCCGCCGAGAGGATGAAACCGAACCAGTCGAGCCGGCCCGGATCGTCTTCGTGCATGTTCGCGATGTGCCGGTTCGCGAGCCAGATGCCGAGCACGCCGATAGGAATATTGACGAAGAAAATCAGGCGCCAGTGCAAATAGGTCGTGATGAAGCCGCCGAGAGGCGGCCCCACCACGGGCCCGAGCAGCGCGGGCACGGTGAGGTAATTGACGGCGCGAATGAAATCGGACTTCGGCAGCGAACGGAAGATGATGATGCGCCCCACGGGCACCATCATCGCGCCGCCTATGCCCTGCACGAAGCGCGCGGCCACGAACATTCCGAGCGAGGTGGACGCGGCGCACAGCAGCGAGCCCGCCATGAAGATGCCGATGGCCGTGCGAAACACGTTGCGCGAGCCGAAGCGGTCGGCCACCCAGCCGCAGATCGGAATGAACACGCCGAGGCCGATCACGTAACTCGTGACGGCCAGCTTCAGTGTGATGGGGTCCTGGCCGAGATCGCGGGCCAGTGCGGGAAGCGAGGTGACGATGACCGTGCCGTCCACATTCTCCATGAACATCGCGCATGCGACGATGAGCGGGACAATGAAGGCACCGAGAGCAAGGGGCATGGGCAGAAACGACAGTCAGCGCGGCTGATGGCGACAAGCCCCCATTATGTCACCGTGTTGCGAAAAACGGTTGGGTTTGCAACAGATGAAGCGGCGCCCCCGAGGAGCGCCCCACCCCGAATTCAGACGGCGGCCTGCTTCATCCGGCTCACCACGGGACGCAATTGCGGCAGCACTTCTTCGGCCGCGCGCGTCACGTCGTTGGGGAAATCGATTTCGATCCAGGGCGCGCCCGTGACGTCGGCCGTTTCGAATTCGCTGCCGCGCTCCAGCAGCAGATCGCGCAGCGCTTCTTCGTGCGGCAGGTTTGCGCGGCCCGTATCCACGTAGCCTTCCACGATCTGCGCGAAGCGGCGCGCCGTGGCCTCGTTCAGGCGGAAGAAGCCCACCGATTCGCCGATGGTGTCGTACTGCAGGCCCACCGCCAGTTGCTTGCGCAACTCGACCGGCACGCCGTCGCGCAGACACAGCTTCACGGGCTCGTCGCCGGCCTCGAAATCGCGGTCGATCAGGAGACGGTTGGCGGGCGCCTCGCCGGCGACGAGCGGTGCGAACACGCGTTCGTCGTACAGCACGTCGGCATCCATCAGCAGCACGTCGCCGCCGCGCGCGAGCGCCTCGGCCGTGCGATGCACGGTCAGCACGCTGCCCAGATCGAAACGCGGGTTCAGCACGATCTCGATGTCGTGCGGCCAGCCGATGCGCTTCAGTTCGGCCTCGACCAGTTCGGGCTGAAAGCCCAGCGCGAGCACGACTTCGGTAATGCCCGCGCTTTCGAGCAGTTGCAGATGGCGCTCGAGCAGCGTCACGCCCTCGAACTGCAGCAGGCATTTCGGAAACTGTTCTCCAGCGCGTTGCTGAAGGCGCAGGCCGAGGCCTGCCGCGAGAATGATGGCGCGCATGCGCGACGTTCCTTGGGAGAAGAGAGTCAAACTGCGGAGTCTAATTGCGGAGTCAAACAGCGGGATCAGTCGGCGATTTCGACGGCGGGCACGCTCACGGCGCGCCGGCGTTGCCAGCTTCTCTCGCTGAAGTGCAGATACAGCAGGCCCGGCAGGCCGAGCAGGATTTCGCGCGCGCGCTTGGCGAGCGAGAGCGCGAGCGCGGCTTCGGGCGGCAGCCCGACGAGCGGTGCCAGCAGCAGATAGCCACCTTCCTGCACGCCGAGCGAGCCCGGAATCGCGAAGGCCGCACCGCGAATGGCCTGGCCGATGCTTTCGAGCAGCAGCGCGTCGATCCAGCCGACGGGATGCCCGAGAAAGCGCAACGCGAGCCACACTTCGACCGTGCCGACGAGCCAGCCGACGAGGCTGATCGCAAAGCTCGCCACCACCCGGCCGCGCTGGTTGTAGAGCGACTTGACGGCGGCATCGACCGCGTCCGCACGCGTGGCGAGCGACGACCAGTCGCGCTTGCCGAACACCTTCGAGGCGAGACGCAGAACGCGGCCGAACAGCCCGCGCCGCTGCGCGAGATAGAACAGGCCGATGAGACCCGCCAGCACGGCGGTCGCGATGAGCGCCGCCACGCCGAGATCGCCGGGCGCGCCATTCGCCGCATACGCGGAAAAGAGCACGATGCCGAACACGGCGAAGACGATCTGCGCGACCGCCTGCAGCGTGGTGCTGACCGTGATGGCCGCCGCGGCGTCGCGCATGGCCATGCCGCGCTGACTGAGCTGGCGCACCATCGCCACCGGACCGCCGATCTGGCCGGCCGGCAGCAGGCTGTTCACCGACTCGCCGCTCCAGCGCGTGAGCAGCGCGTCGCGCTGATCGACGCTTTCGCCCTTGCGGAACAGCACGGCAATCGCCGCGGCATCGAGTGCGAGCGGCACGACGTGGAACGCGGCCACCAGCACGAGCCCCCACCCAGCGGCCGCCAGCGCGCCCGTAACCGAACCGAGGCCCTGCCACGCGAGCAGCGCGATGAAGAGTGCCGTGCCGATCGACAGCAGCAGGATGGCGGCACGATTCACGCCGATTCTCCCGCTTTGCCGCCGGCGGCGCCCGCGCCCAGGAAGGCCTTGCGGAACACCTGGCGGAAACCGAAGTACGCAATCGCGTCCTTCATGTTCGAAATGAAGCGCCGCCACGGGCGCATGTTCGGGTTCGTCACGTATTCGAACGTGAGCGAGACGCGGAACTCGCCTTCGGCGCTCGGCGTGACGCGGTGGCGCAGCTTGTCGCCGTCGAACAGCACGAGCGAGCCCGGCGGGTATTGCACCGAGCCGGGCTGATCGGGTTTGCTCTCGTCGCGCGTGTGCAGTTCGTAGTCGAGGCGGCAGGACGAATCGTCGATCACGCCGAGCAGCATGGTGTAGCGGCGGCCGTCGTAATACGAGGTGTCGTAATGCCAGCCGATATGGTCGCCCGCGCGCATGTAGTAGTACAGCGCGTAAGCGTGCGGATCGTCTTCGGGCGAAAGCTGCAGGCGGTCGCCCGTGATCTTTTCGAGCCACGCGATCAGCTTCGGCGAACGGTAGAGCTCGGCGATGTACGGCGCGAGGCGGTCGATCGTGTGGCGGCTCACGCTGCCGCCGGCCTTGTGGCCCGGCAGGTAATTGCGGTTGACTTCGGGAATCAGCGCGTTGGCCGCGTCGATGAGCCGCTGCGTGGCGTCCGCAGGCAGAAACTCGGAGAGATAGAGGAAGGAGCCCTGCTGCACGTAGTCGTCGCGCAACCGGGCGTTGCTCAACGGACGCAAGGCGCGAGCGATCGCACCATCCGCATTGTCCGACGAGCCCGACACCGACGCCCCCCGGCCGTCCCCCGCGTCGCGCGCGGATGCCGCGACGGCCAGATCCTGTTCTGCCTGCTCACTCATCGACTGATCCCGAACTCACTTGTCTCTTTTGCGGGCCGGTTGCGGCGCGAAACGCGCCAGTAGTCGAGCACGACCCAAACCGCAAACAGCGGCGCACCGATGGAAGCCGCCAGCACGAACGGCGCGGTCACACCCGTGAGCGTGACGAGCGGCAACAGATAGAGAACATCCTCGGTCTCGAAGCCGCCGACGAACGCCTGCTGCGTGCCCGCCTTGCCGGCCATCTCCTCGATGCGCATGCGCAGGAAGAAAATCACGGCCACGGCGATGCCGGCGATGCCGCCCAGCACGGCCGGCGGCACGCGCCACCCGGCGCCCGCCCCTGCCGCCGCCGCTTCGACCCCGAGGCCCCAGCCCATGCCGAGAAACAACAGGACCGTGACGAGGGCGTCGGCCGCGAGATCGTAGAAATGGCCGATCCGGCTGGTTTTACCGCTGATTCGCGCTAGCTCGCCATCGGTATGATCAACAAAATTCGACAAAACAATCAGAAATGCGCCAAGATTGGCGTGCAGAAAGTCCCCGCGCGCCAGATAGAAGGCGCCGGCAAGGCCGATCACGAGGCGCAGCGTGGTGAGATGGTTCGGGGTGACGCGGGTGGGGACGAGCGGCGTCACGAGCCAGCGCGCAGCTCGCGCGTCCCAGGTGCGCGGCAACGGCACCGCCCGTGGGACCTTTTTTTCAGGTTGGTCTTTTCCAGTCATAACAGCGCAATATATACGTCTTCCAAAAAACTTGCAGCGATTCGGGCGGTCGAAAGCCGGCTTTGGCCGCAGGAATGCGCGTTTTTCGCAACAATCGGGCGGGACCGCAAGGGCAAGCCTTGACGCGGTGCCGCAAGCGGGATCGCGCGAACCCGCGTACAGTGCAACCCTTTGCCGCACCGCGCCCGGTGCGGCCGGCGCCGCCCTCGCCGCGCCGCCCATTCGCCAGAATTCCAATGAAACGGTTCCTGTCCTTCGCCCTTCTGCTTGCGGCCTTGCCGCTCACCAGCCACGCGGCCGCACTCGACGAATCGCTGACCTGCAACGAGTCGGCGCACGACTTCGTGTCGGGCCTGATCGACCAGAAGCTGATCCAGCCCACGCCTTCGCGGGTTGAAAGCAATTCGATCAACGCGTTCTGGCCGGCGCGCGGCCAGCACATGACGGCTTACGGGTTCACGGTGTTCGCGATCGTCGGCTACCAGCAGGACGATCCGCTCTTTCGTACCGGCGACGGCAAGCCGATCGCGCGTTCGGCTTACGGCGCTGTGGTGTTCGGCAGCCAGGCCAAGGTCCAGGCCGCGCTCACCGAGGCGGGCAACGCGGCCATCGTCCACCATGCGGGGCCGATGCTCACGGCCATCTTCTGCCAGCAGGACTGAGCCGGAGCGCGCGCATCCATATCGTCAATCGATTCGCCCGAAGCCGCCGCCGGCCCAGGCCTGCGCACGCTCGCGCGTGAGCTTGAAATTGGGGGCAACGCGCTGCTGACCCAGTTGCTCGCCGAATGCGTCGAGCGCGGTCAGCACGGCATACGGCTCGTACTCGTCGGGCATGATCGCAAGCGTCACCTCGACATCGCCCTCCTCCGCGCTGATGTTCACGCGCTTGTGCAGCATGGCGTGCAACTGCTGCTCGTGACGGCGCAGCACCTCCGAAGCGGTCTTGACCAGCGTGTTGAACGCGCCCGCATCGAGCGGCTTCGGATTCTTCTTGTCGCGGCCCATGGTCCAGGGCCCGACCAGCGCCGGCTCCGGCTCGCCGTCCTTGATCATCTGCACGGCCCAGCCTTCGTCGTCTTCGTTCTTGATCACGCGCGCAGTCCAGCCGTCCCGGCGCCACAGGCGCGGGTCCTCGCACGTTTCGGTGCCGTCGGGAAGAGCGTCGGAGTGGGCTGCTGCGGGGGAATCGGTCATGGCGGGTCCAGTCGGGTTCTTGCACGCTACCCCATAGGGGCAGGCGGAGGATTTTACCCGCAAGTTTTACCCACGGAGTTTCGCCATCCGGCGCGCGGCGCGGACGCCCGGCTCCACGCCGTACTCCATGGCGCCGGATTTCAAACGCAATTCACCGAGGCTATCAAGATAGTTTCAGGTGAACTGCGACAACCCGCCGCATTTCGATTTTCGCAATACTGAATTTCACGATTCGATTGAACTAAAAATGGTTCAATATCGACACGCAAAAAAAATGCGGCCCGAGGGCCGCATAAAACAGATGAAAAAAGACCACCCTTGGTCAAGGGGCAAACGGATTGTAACGCCGGAGCTGGCGGCCGTTGGCGCCATAATCTGGAAGAGTACCTTGCACGAAATGGGGTGAATCTCCGGGGAAAAACATGGCATTACCGCGTGAGGCTTTCTGGGTAAGGCTCTCCGGTTCGTGGCACTCGCGCAACAAAACAGCGGTTGACACAGGATTTTACCGATTATTTCGCCGCGAAAAATCCCTTTATATGCAGCGGTTTACGCGCATTAATGCGACTACTACAATATTAAGAAGATATTGTTGTGCCATTTGGCGCGAATGTTCGGGAATACCAGAATACACTCCACTCCGAATCGTCAGATCACGAACCGCAGCCGTTTTTATTTGCGGTCGTGAGATTCCCAAGTACTGTTCGGAGTTAGAAACCATGAAAAAAACCCTTATCCTCGCTGGCGTTCTCGGTGCATTCGCAATGAGCGCACATGCGCAAAGCAGCGTCACGCTGTACGGCTCGCTCGACGCAGGTATCCTGTACGCCAACAACGCCGGCGGCCACAGCACGTGGAATCAGAGCAGCAACGGCCTCTCGTACAACTACTTCGGCCTGAAGGGTGCTGAAGACCTGGGTGGCGGCCTGAAGGCGATCTTCAAGTTGGAGAGCGGCTTCAACCTGAACAACGGCGGCTTCAACAACAACCAGGGCATCTTCAACCGTCAGGCTTACGTCGGTCTGCAGAGCGACCAGTACGGCACGGTGACCCTCGGCCGTCAATACGACTCCGTGGTGGACTACCTCTCGCCGCTGTCGGCAGCAGGCGCAGGCTACGGCAACAACCTCGCCGGCCACCCGTTCGACAACGACAACCTCGCACAGTCGTTCTCGATCAACAACGCGGTCAAGTACCAGAGCGCGAACTACTCGGGCTTCCAGTTCGGCGGCCAGTACGGCTTCAGCAACCAGGCCGGCAACTTCTCGAACGGCCGCGCATGGAGCGTCGGCGCTTCGTACGGCAATGGCCCGCTGAACGTCGCGGCAGGCTACTCGCAGCTCAACAACTCGGGTGGCATCAACAACTCGACGGGCGCCGCCGCTGCGAACGACCAGAACATCGCAGCCGCCCTGCAGCGCACCTACGGCGTGGGCGCGAACTACACGTACGGCCCGGCACAGGTCGGCCTCGTGTGGACGCACTCGCAGATCGACGGCATCTCGAGCCTCTCGAGCGGCGGCACGGCACTCGGCGGCCTCGGCGGCATGAACCTGCACATGGACAACTACGAGATCAACGGCAAGTACAGCCTGACGCCGGCTCTCGCGCTCATGGGCTCGTACACGTTCACGAACGGCACGGTCACGGGCACGGGCGACAACAACTCGCCGAAGTGGCACACGTTCATGCTGGGCACGGACTACTCGCTCAGCAAGCGTACCGACGTGTACCTGGCCGGCGTGTACCAGCACGCTTCGGGTTCGCTCGGCTACAACAACAACGGCACGTCGGTCGCGAACGTCGCGTCGATCAACATGCTGTCGCCGTCGTCGACCAACAACCAGGTCGCCGCAACGGTCGGCCTGCGTCACCGCTTCTAATCGCCCCGGCGAACAGGACAGACGGCGCGAACCGCCGTCTGTCCTGGCTTCACGCAACGCACATGCGGCACAACCGCATGTGCGTTTTTTTTCGCGTGTTTCCTTTCCGATGCGCTGTTGCATCTTTTTACGGGTTCCGTCACGCAGCCTGCTTATACTGCTCTGCATACGCCGCCGCTTGCGCTCTCGACCCGCTGCCCATGAATACACTTCTTCGCCCGCTTTTTGGTCCGTTTTTTGGTCCGCTTCTTGGTCCCCTCGTCGCCGCTGTACCGCTCGCACTTCTCGCCGCCTGTGGATCGACGCCGCCGCGGGGCGCCACGGCGAACGGAGAGGCGATGATCTACCTCTCCTCCCCGCGGCCGCCTTCATCGATTGCCACGTGCCTGGAGGACAAGCTGCCGAACGCGCGCGAATCGACGAATGCCGGCGCGACCGAACTCGCCGTCGGTTCGGGATCGGACGCGTCGTACTTCGTGACGCTCACGCCTTCCGGCTACGGTTCGGTCGTGCGGGTGACGCATGGCGCTTCGTCCTCCAACGATCCGCCGGAACCCGAACTGCGCTTCGACGTGGCACGCTGCGCAACCTGATACCCAAACGCGGGCGCGCAGCGGCACGCGAACGCGCGTGATTGAGCACCGCATCGAATACCCCTGTCACGACACGGTCACATCTGCGAAGATTGCGCCCTTTCGACTTCGCGCATCCGCTTCATGGCATCAGGCACCGCACATCACGCGACCGGCTGGGCAGCCGGCGTCATCGCCGCGGCCATCATCACGCATCAGCACACGGACGGCCCGTGGCATCTCTACGCTGCGCTCGCGTTTATCGCGGGTGTTGCGGGGGGATCGGCACCCGACTGGCTGGAGGTCGCCTGGTGGCGCAAGAAGCGCAAGCTGTGGATCACGCATCGCACGCTCACGCATTGGGGCGTGGGGTGGATCGCGTTGCTCGTGTGGTCTTATCAGAAACTGGGGCACCTGCCGCTCGCTGCCCCTGCGTTCGGCTTTGCGTGCGGCGGCGTGATCCATCTGCTCGCGGACTGGCCGAATCCGCTCGGCGTGCCCTGGGTCATCCAGCGCCATTCGTTGAACTGGTGGAAGAGCGGCCGCTGCGACCTGATCGTCGTCGCAGCGTCGTGGGTCGCGGCGTGGTTCTTTGCCGTGCATGGCATGCCGCACGGCTGGCCGATGGCGCCGTTGCGCAGGCTGGTGTCGTGATGGGCCGCGGGCGCCGCGCAGGAACGCGGCGCCGTTTCCGATACGAAACTAGCGGTCAATCGAGTCAGTCGAGCTTGAAGTCGATGCCCTGCGCGAGCGGAAGCGCCGACGAATAGTTGACCGTGTTCGTCGCGCGCCGCATATAGCCCTTCCACGCATCCGAACCCGACTCGCGGCCGCCGCCGGTTTCCTTCTCGCCGCCGAATGCACCGCCAATCTCCGCGCCGCTCGGCCCGATATTGACGTTCGCGATCCCGCAATCGCTGCCGGACGCCGAAACGAAACGCTCCGCTTCCCGCAGGTCGGTCGTGAACACGCACGACGAAAGGCCGTGCGACGCACGATTGTTTGCCGCAATGGCTTCGTCGAAGTCGCGGTACTTCATCACATAGAGAATCGGCGCGAACGTTTCCTCGAGAACGATATCGGTCTGCGCGGGCATCTCGACGAGAGCGGGCTCGACGTAGTAGCCGTTCGCAAGACCCGCCGCGTCGACGCGGGCGCCGCCCGTTACCGTGCCGCCTTCGGCACGGGCACGCTGCAGCGCTTCCTGCATGCGGTCGAATGCCTGGCGGTCGATCAGCGGGCCCATGAGCGTGCGCGGTTCGAGCGGGTTTCCAATCGGAACCTTGGCGTAGAGCTGCTTAAGCCGGCTCACGGTGTCGTCGTACACGCTTTCGTGCACGAAGAGGCGCCGCAGCGAAGTGCAGCGTTGCCCGGCCGTACCCACGGCCGAAAACAGGATCGCGCGCAGGGCGAGTTCGCGGTCTGCACTCGGCGTCACGATGCCGGCGTTGTTGCCGCCCAGTTCGAGAATCGCACGGCCAAAACGCTGAGCGACACCGAGGCCCACCGCGCGCCCCATGCCCGTGCTGCCGGTCGCGCTCACGATTGCGGCGCGCGGATCGGCCACCAGCTGCGCACCCACTTCGCGCCCACCGATAACGAGAGCAACGAGACCTTCTGGAGCATCGCCGAACTCGCGCAGCGTGTCCTCCATCAGACGATGCACGGCAAGCGCCGTGAGCGGCGTCTTTTCGGACGGCTTCCAGATCACGGGATCGCCGCAGACGAGCGCCAGCGCAGCGTTCCACGACCACACGGCGACCGGGAAATTGAACGCGGAGATGACGGCGCACACGCCCATCGGATGCCAGCTTTCCGCCATGCGGTGACCGGGGCGTTCGGAGGCGATCGTCAGGCCGTAGAGTTGCCGCGAGAGACCGACCGCGAAATCGCAGATATCGATCATCTCCTGCACTTCGCCCAGGCCCTCCTGCAAAATCTTGCCGGCCTCCAGCGACACCAGGCTGCCGAGCGCCTGCTTGTGCGCCCGCAGACGTTCGCCGAGCAGCCGCACCAGTTCGCCGCGGCGCGGCGCCGGCACGTTGCGCCACGCGAGAAATGCACTCTGCGCGCGGGTCAGCGCCGCGTCGACGTCGGAGGCCGTGTGGCTCGCAACCCGGCCAATCACCTCTCCTGAAATCGGCGAGCGGACTTCGATGTCGCCCTTGCCAGCGTGTTCGAGAATGCCGAGATCGGCGAGAATTCGTGATGCGTCCATGGCGAGCCCTTAATTTCCGATAAGAAACATACTCAGGTTCGCCGACTATACACGCGGCCTGCCGGAGCGACAAGCTGGGGAACGCCCATCTGCGGGCAGCATGCGGATTGCGTGGATCGTGCCGGCATCGCGACAGACCGTTGCCGAAGGGCGATTGGCGGGGAAAAGTTTCCTTTCAGAAATTCCCGGAGGAAGAATGGGCGCCGTACCGGTGCGGCAGGGCCCGAACGAGTTTCGGCGTAAAGCCAGCCCATGGATAGCTGCCGAATGAATAGGCCATGCAGCCTGAATCGGCTGCCTCAGGCATGCGCCAGGAGATCAGGCATTTTCGACGCGCTCTGCGCGCCCCATCCGGTGCCCCACAAGCAGCCCGGCGTCGTAGGCCGACTCGAGCGCCGACCCGATATCCTCGGCGTTGACGATATGAAGATCCAGTGTGTGCTTGCCGGTCAATACGAAACTTTCAATGCCCAGCGTTTTACGCGAGATTGCCAGCAGTAATTCGAGGCGTTCGTCATACATGATTCGCTCCTCTGATGAGCCATATCCATTGATACAAATCATACGGAAAGCTTACACCCCTACCCCGTGACGCTCCGACGCATATTGAAGGTCTATTCAAAAATCGAAAATTAATGGAACTTGCAGGGAGACATTTAAAGGTCCAGAGCAATATTTAAATAGTGTTAATTCGATGGTTAATCATTGAAAAATTGCCCTGAAAATCGCATCGATATTGTCTGGTGAAACCGGCTGCCCGGAATTCTCAGCCGTTAGCCGAACGGACGAGGTTTCTGAAAGTCACTGGTTTGGTAAGATCGGAAACACTCGCGCCGCCAGGCGTTTCCGATGTGCTCCCGAAGTGCCCCTCATGGATACCACGATCAGCCAACCCGCCGGATCCACCGCTGCCGACCTTGGCCGCCGCGTGCGCGCCGCGCGCCTCGCTCACGACCTCACGCTCGATACCGCAAGCCGGCTGTGCGGCGTCTCGCGCTCTACACTGTCGAAGATCGAGAACGGCATCATGTCGCCCACCTTCGACGTGCTGCAGAAAATCGTCGTGGGTCTCAAGATCGATCTGGGCGAGCTCTTCGGCTCCGTGCCCAGGCTCAACGCCGGGGGGCGCCGGGCGCTCACGCGCCGGGGGGCCGGGCAGCGGCACGCCTATCGCGGCTACCAGATGGAACTGCTCGCCACGGATCTGGCCCACAAGACCATGCTGCCGTTTCGTATCCGCATCACGGCGCATTCGCTCGATGCGTTCGACGACTGGGGGCGCCACGAGGGCGAAGAGTTTCTCTATGTGATCAGCGGCAGCGTCTGCCTTTACTCGGAGCTGTACGCGCCCACGCATCTGGAAGCCGGGGACAGCCTCTACTTCGACAGCCGCACGGGCCACGCAGCCATCTCCACGAGCACGGAAGACGCCGAAGTGCTATGGATGGCCACCAGCGCCACCGCACCGGGCGCGGTGCCGGACCCGGCGCCGCCCGCCACGTCTGCGAAGCCGCCGCGCGGCAAGTCCAAACCCTCCGCCACCTGAGCGCGAACGCGAAGCCCGCCCGCTAGCGTTTGCGGGCGCGGCGCGACGTCTGCCCCTCGGCGGCCACCGCGGTAGCACTGCGCCTGCGGCGCGTGCGCGGCGCATCCTGCTCCCCTGCCATCCTCGCGGCACGCTCGCGCGCCGCGCCCTTCACGGCGTCGATCAACGCGCGGCCGACTGGAGAAGGTTGCGTGTCGGTGCGCAGAACAAGGCCCACCGGCTCCTCCCCGCCACCGGAAGGCAACGGCAGACGCACGAGCGTGCCTTGCCGCAGATCGTATTCGACGGCACCCGCCGGAACGAACCAGACCGCGTCGTTTTCGAGCGCGAGCGCACGCCCCATCGACACCGAAAGCATTTCCACGAACGCCGCCAGTGTGGGCGTTCCCCATGCGGCAAGCAGGCTGTCCGCCGCCTGCCGGATCAGCGTGCCGAAAGGCGGCAGCACGAGCGGGAAGCGGGCAAGCTCCGCAGGCAGCACGGCGCCGCGCGCGAGCGGGTGGCCCGCACGCACCACCACCGCGAGCGGCTCGTTGTAGAGCAGTTCGAAGCTCAACCCCACCATGCGCTCGGGGTCCGCAAGGCGGCCAATCGCGAAGCTGATCGCACCGGATTTCAGCCGGTCCAGCAATTCGGCATTGGCCGCCGTCATGAGCCGCACGCTCACGCGCGGCCACTGTTGCGCAAAGCGCCGCAGCGCGCCCGACAGCACGTCGGTGGCCACGGTCGGCAGCACGCCCACGTCGAGCGTCGCCGCCATGGCGCCCTCGTCGCGCGCGAGCAGTTCCACGCCGTGGCGCAACGCACTCACGCACGCACTCGCGTGCGGCATGAAAAGCTGCCCTTCGCGCGTGGGCACGGCGCCATGCCGGCCGCGCTCGAAGAGCCGCACGCCCAGCACCGATTCGAGCTCGGCGATCGTCTTGGACACGGCCGGCTGCGTGATCGAGAGGCTTTCGGCGGCCTGCTGCACGCTGCCGAACTGTGCAACCGCCAGAAAACACTGGAGATGCCGAAACTTGACGCGGGCGTCCGCAAGCCGGTTTTGCATAACGATCCGTTATACGAGATGCGAGAAAACATCATTTTGCATAACTTTCCCGATTGGATAAAGTCCTCACGACGGCACACCGCATCCGTATTGCCGCCTCCCTATAATCCTGCCAGGAGACACCCCATGGACGAGTCCATCCTGTCGCCGCGCGACTTCGACTCGCACCCCGCGTACATTCACCCGGCGTACCGCTCGTCGGTCAAGCGCGGACCCACGCGGCCACTCATTCCACTAAAGGAAAAATTGCGCGACCAGCGCGCGCCTGTCTACGGCGCCGAAGACCTCGGGCCCCTCGACTACGACCTCACGCGCAATGCAGCCCGCAACGGCGCCCCGCTCGGCGAGCGCATCATCGTCACGGGACGCGTTCTCGATGTGGGCGGCAAGCCGGTGCGCAACTCGCTCGTCGAAATCTGGCAGGCCAACGCCGCGGGCCGCTACGTCCACAAGCAGGATCAGCACGACGCGCCGCTCGACCCGAACTTCCTCGGCGCGGGCCGCTGCCTTACCGACAACGAAGGCCGTTACCGCTTTCTCACGATCAAGCCGGGCGCGTACCCCTGGGGCAATCACCCCAACGCGTGGCGGCCGAATCACATTCACTTCTCGCTTTTCGGTGACTATTTCGGCTCGCGCATCGTGACGCAGATGTACTTCCCCGGCGACCCGCTGCTCGCGCTCGACCCCATCTTCCAGGGCACGCCCGAACATGCGCGCGACCGGCTGATCTCGCGCTTCTCGATCGACACTACCGAAGAGGGCTATGCGCTCGGCTACGAATTCGACATCGTGCTGCGCGGCCCGGACCAGACCCCCACGGAGCGTTGAATCATGGCACTCAAGGAAACGCCCTCGCAAACCGTTGGCCCGTACTTCGCCTACGGTCTTTGCCCGCAGCAATACGATTTCGATCTCAAGAGCCTCTTCACGCCGGACCTCGCCGCTCCGGAAACGCCGGGCGAGCACATCACGCTGATCGGGCAGGTGTACGACGGTGACGGAAAGCCCGTGCACGACGCCATGCTGGAGTTTTCGCAGGTGGATGCGGACGGTCATTACCCGGCCTCGCGCGAAGAGATCGCGCGCAACGGCTTTCGCGGTTTCGCGCGCGTGGGCACGGGCACCGATGCGCAGCACCGCTTCGTCGTGCGGACCGTCAAGCCCGGGCGCGCGCACGCCGACGAGGCTCCGCACCTGAACATGATCGTCACGATGCGGGGCATCCTCACGCACACTTTCACGCGCATCTATTTCGACGACGAAGCCGCCGCAAACGCGCGCGATGCCGTGCTCGCGTCGGTACCCGAATCGCGACGCGCAACGCTGATAGCGAAACGCAGCGAGCAGGCCGGCAGCGTGATCTATCGCTTCGACATCCGCATGCAGGGCGCGGACGAAACGGTGTTCTTCGACCTCTGAGCGCGGCACGCCACGCGGCCAATCGCGCGGACTTTCACGGTCCTTTCACGAACGGGCCCTAAGATCCTGCCTGCGATCTGATCGCGGAACTCCGAGCTGTACTTCCGAAGCCTGCTGAGAAGCGGGCTTCTTTTTTTGCACGCTCTTTTGTTGTTGCCCGCGCGAGTCCGTTGCGCCCTTACCCCGCGATTCAGGCGAGCGGACGCACCCCGATCAGCAAGCCGTGCAACCAGAACGCGAACACGGCCCAGGCCACGAGTCCGATCGCCACGACCCCCGCATCGCGCGCCACGGTGCCTTGCGGATAGACCACGCCAGCCTCACGATCGCGCCGGCGCTCGCTGCACATGTCGAGCGACGCCCACACGAGGAAAGCACCGAACAGGAAGATGGCATTGAGCGTGCCATTCGTCAGCAGGTGCGCGAAAGCCCATAACGCCACGCCGCAAAGAAACGGATGGCCCAGAATCTGTTTGAAATGATTGCCGGGCACAAAGGCCGCGGCGATGAAGATAAAGGCGACGGCCGTGAGCAACGCCGTGACATGCGCCATCCAGAACGGCGGGGCCCAGACCAGCACCGGTTCGCGCCGCGCGAGGCCGTAACCGTACGCAATGAGTGCGATGCCCAACAGCGAAAGCACGGCAAATGCCGCGCGCCAGCCCGCTTTGCCGAAACGCGCAATCTGCGCGGCACGCCACGGCGCAGCGACAATCCGGACGGAATGCACGCCGATAAACAGAATCAGGCCCAGCACCAGAATCGCCATTACCGCCCCCTTGCCCGAAGCAGAACCGAAGTGGCGAAGATTGTCGCGCAACTCGTGCGCAGGGCCAAACGGTCTAATGCAAGGGCTAACCCAAGGTCCAACGCAAAAGCATGGCTATTACGCCATGCTTAAGCCGCGCAAGGATGATAATTGACCGATTGCGCAGGTTATCCGGATCGTAAAGACTGGATCATCAGGTCATATCGTAGAGAAATAATCAGCCTGATCGCCCGTAGCGATGCAATTAAAGAATGACTGAAAAAATACTTAAAAGATTGCCATGCGCGCGCAATAACGCTTTCAATGCCGGCGGCCGCCAGACGCCGCGCAGGCTTCGCGCAAGCGGCACCGCAGCCCCACGTAATTAACAGCGAAAATGCTCAATATCCTGGCCTGCGTGAATGTAACGCAAAAGCCAGGCAGGCGTCTCGCCTTCCCCATTCCACGTATTGCCATAGGCGTCGCGATACTTCGGCAGTTTTTCGCTTTCGGCAATCGACGTTTCTAGATCTTCGAGCGTAATGCCGTACTCTTCCATGCGGCGTCGAATCCACACGATGAGCCGTTCGCGCGCCTCTCCATCGAGGTCGAACATCGAATAATTCCTCTCGCTTCGTCAAAGGCGAGCCGTCGATTTGAAAATCGGTTCGTCTGCCCCGAAAAGACAAAGGCTTCGCGCCCATCTGCGAAGCCTTGCTGCCCTGATGAGGTGGCCCAGGTGTCGAACCCGTAGCCCGGTCGGAGGGGATCTGTTGGTCCGCTGCTCCGCTCGCCAGGCGTTGGCCGCCGCAGGTGAGCGGCCGTTTGCTGCAAGCGGAGCCCATCATACCGTGTGCGCGCCGCACAGATCAAGCGGTTTCATGGCGGCGCGCCCCGAATTAGCAGCACGCCGCCGCGCTTTTTCAATGCTGGATCGCAGTGCGCGCCGTGCGGCGATCCGCACCTGGCGTGTCGCCCCCCGGCCCGGCGCCGCCGCCCGCATCGTGCGGCTTGCGCGCAAGCACCGGAGCAAGCGCCGCGCCCGTGTGGCTCGCCGCCACGCGCACGAGCGCCTCCGGCTCCGCGGCGGCGACGATCGTGCCGCCGCCCACGCCGCCCTCGGGCCCGAGGTCGATGATCCAGTCGGCTTCGGCAATCACGTCGAGATCGTGTTCGATCACGACCACGCTATGCCCCGCGTCGGCAAGACGGTGCAGCACGCGAATGAGCCGCGCGACGTCGGCCATGTGCAGGCCCACGGTGGGCTCGTCGAGAACGTAGAGCGTGTGCGGCGCTTTCTGTCCGCGGCGCGTGATGTCGTCGCGCACCTTGCTCAGTTCGGTCACGAGCTTGATGCGTTGCGCCTCGCCGCCGGAAAGCGTGGGCGAAGGCTGGCCCAGCGTGAGATAGCCGAGGCCCACGTCTTTCATCAACTGCAGCGGGTGCGAAATGCTCGTGATCGAGGCAAAAAATTCCACGGCCTCGTCGATCTCCATCGTGAGCACTTCGCCGATGTTCCGCCCGCGCCAGGTCACCGCCAGCGTTTCCGGATTGAAGCGCTGCCCGTGGCAGACATCGCAGGGCACCTTCACGTCCGGCAGGAAACTCATGCCGATCGTGCGCACGCCCTGGCCCTCGCACGCGGGACAACGCCCATCGCCCGTATTGAACGAGAAGCGCGACGCGCTATAGCCGCGCGCACGCGCTTCGAGCGTATCCGCAAAGAGCCGGCGAATCGCGTCCCACACGCCGATATAGGTGGCCGGACACGAGCGCGGCGTCTTGCCGATCGGCGTCTGATCGACTTCGAGCACGCGGTCGATGCTGCCCCAGCCCGTGATCGAATCGCAGCCCTGCCACGTGTGAGCCACTTCGAGTTTCGGCTTCGCCGCCGTGCGCGCAAGCACGCTCGAACGCTTCGCCGCGGCCGAAGGCGCGTCGCCCCGCACAGCCTTGCGCGCGCGGCGCTCCGCCGGCGAGGACAGCACCGAGCGCCCCACGGCATCGAGCAGGTTGGAGAGCAGCACGTCGCGCGCGAGCGTGGACTTGCCCGAGCCGCTCACGCCGGTGATCGCCACGAGACGGCCGAGCGGAATCTGCGCCGTCACGTTGCGCAAATTGTGCAGCTTGCCGCCATGCACGGTGAGCCATTGCGCGGGCACTGCCTCGCGCCCCGCGCGCGCCGGCTTCACCTCGCGGCGCGGCTGCAGCGGATGCACGATCGGCTGGGCCAGGTAGCGCCCGGTCAGCGAATCGGGCTGCGCAGCCAGATCGGCCACGCTGCCCTGCGCGACCACGCGGCCACCGCGTTTGCCCGCACTCGGGCCGATATCGATGATGTGGTCCGCGCGCCGAATCGTATCCTCGTCGTGCTCGACCACGACGAGCGTATTGCCCTTCTCGCCGAGACTGCGCAGCGCATTCAGCAGAATCTGGTTGTCGCGCGGATGCAGGCCGATGGTCGGTTCGTCGAGCACGTAGCACACGCCCTGCAGATTGCTGCCGAGCTGCGCAGCAAGACGGATGCGCTGCGCCTCGCCGCCCGAAAGACTCGGCGCGGCGCGGTCGAGGCTCAGGTAGCCGAGCCCCACTTCTTCGAGAAACAGCAACCGGCTGCGGATTTCGCTCACCACATCGCGCGCGATCTGCGCCTCGCGGCCATCGAGCTCCAGCGCGTCGATCCAGCGCCGCGTATCGGCAACGGTCCATTGCGCGACATCGACGATAGCCTGCTCGTCGAACGTCACCGCACGCGCCACCGGATTGAGACGCGTGCCGCCGCAGTCGGGGCACGGCGTTTCGCCCACGCCCTCCGGCTCCTGCTCATCCGAGGGCAGCGTCTGCTCGCGGCCGCGGCCGTCTTCGGCCACCACGGTGTCGTCGTAGGCCGCACGCTGTTCGCGCGTGAGCGCAAGCCCGGTGCCCACGCACGTGGTGCACCAGCCGTGCTTGCTGTTGTACGAGAACATGCGCGGATCGAGTTCGGGATAGCTCGTACCGCAGACCGGACATGCACGCCGCGTCGAAAGCACCTTGACCTTGCCGACGCGCGCCGTCGAACTGCCGTTGCCGAGCGCCTTGTCGAGTCCATCGAGCGGCGCGAGCAGATGAACGACACCCTTGCCCGCTTCGAGCGTCGCGTCCAGCAACTGGCGCAACCGGGCCTCGTTCTCCGGTTCGACGACGATATCGCCCACCGGCAGTTCGATCGTGTGCTCGCGGAAACGGTCGAGCTTCGGCCACGGCGCCACCGGCACGAACTCGCCGTCCACGCGCAGATGCGTATTGCCGCGCGCCTTGGCCCATTTCGCGAGATCGGTATACACGCCCTTGCGGTTCACGACGAGCGGTGCGAGAAGACCCACGTGCTGCCCGCGATGCTCGCGCAGCAGTTGCGCGACGATGGCATCGACGCTTTGCGACGTGACCGGCGTGCCGTCGTGGACGCAATGCTGCACGCCGAGCTTCACATAGAGCAGGCGCAGGAAGTGCCACACTTCCGAGGTGGTGGCCACGGTACTCTTGCGGCCGCCGCGCGAAAGACGCTGCTCGATGGCGACGGTCGGCGGAATGCCATAGACGGCATCCACCTCGGGGCGCCCCGCGGGCTGGACGATGGAACGCGCATACGCGTTCAGCGATTCCAGGTAGCGGCGCTGCCCTTCGTGGAAAAGAATGTCGAACGCGAGCGTCGATTTGCCCGAACCCGACACCCCCGTAATGACGTTGAAGCGCCCGTGCGGAATATCCACGTCGAGCGCCTTGAGGTTGTGCTCGCGCGCATTCACGATACGCACCACATCTTCGCCCTGCACGTCGCGGCGTGCCTGCGACGCACGCAACGCCGTCTGCAGCGCCACGCCTTCTTCCTCCGCAACGAGCGGCCCCATTGCGCTGCCGAGTGCTGCCTCGTAGCGTTCGAGCGCCGCGCCCGTGTGCGAACGCGGGCAGGCTATCACGTCGTCGGGCGTGCCGACGCACACCACTTCGCCGCCCGCATCGCCGCCTTCCGGACCGAGGTCGATCAGCCAGTCGGCCGCGCGGATCACATCGAGATTGTGTTCGATGACGAGCAGCGAATGGCCGCCCGCCAGCAGCTTGCCGAACGCGCGCATGAGCTTCGCGATGTCGTCGAAGTGCAGGCCCGTGGTCGGCTCGTCGAACATGAAGAGGCGCCTGCCCGCCGGGGCATTCTTGCCGCGCGTCTGCGCGGTTTCGGCCAGATAGCCCGCGAGCTTGAGGCGCTGCGCCTCGCCGCCCGAAAGCGTGGGCACCGGCTGCCCGAGCTTGACGTATTCGAGGCCCACATCGACGATAGGCTGGAGCACGCGCAATACTTCGGCGTCCTCACTGAAGCACTGCACCGCTTCGCTCACGGTGAGGTCGAGCACGTCGGCCACCGAAAGCAGACGGCCTGCGCGCTCGATCTTCACTTCCAGCACTTCGGGACGATAGCGGCGCCCGTCGCAGTCGGGGCAGCGCAGGTACACGTCGCTCAGGAACTGCATTTCGATGTGCTCGAAGCCCGAGCCGCCGCATGTCGGGCAACGGCCCTCGCCCGAGTTGAAGCTGAACATGCCGGCCGAGTAGCCGCGCTCCCTGGCGAGCGGCGCCTTCGCGAACAGCTTGCGGATCTCGTCGAATGCGCCCACATAGCTGGCCGGATTCGAACGCGCGGTCTTGCCGATCGGCGACTGGTCCACGAACACGGCGTCGCTGATCTGCTCCGCGCCCGACAGCTTGCGATAAACACCGGGCGCCTCGGTCGCCTTGCCGAGGTGCCGCGCGAGCGCGGGATACAGCACGTCCTGCACGAGCGTGGATTTGCCCGAGCCCGAAACGCCCGTCACCACCACGAGCCGCTGCAGCGGAATCTGCACCGTCACGTCGCGCAGATTGTGCTCGCTCGCGCCTTCGAGCACCAGGTTCGGAGTGGAGGCATCGACCGGGCGCCGCGCCCAGTTCGATGCGTCCGCAACGGCGCGGTGGCCGCCCAGATACTCCCCGGTCAGCGTGCCGGACGCGCGGATAGCATCGGGCGTGCCGTCATAGACGATCGTGCCGCCACGCTCGCCGGGCCCCGGACCCATGTCGATGAGACGGTCGGCCGCGAGCATCACCGAGGGATCGTGTTCGACGACAACGAGCGTATTGCCCGCGTCGCGCAGCCGCTGCATCGCTTCGACGATGCGGTTCAGGTCGCGCGGATGCAGTCCGATGCTCGGCTCGTCGAGCACGAACAGCGTTTTCGTGAGCGAAGTGCCGAGCGCCGTGGTGAGGTTGATCCGCTGCACCTCGCCGCCCGAAAGCGTGCGGCTCTGGCGGTCCAGCGTGAGGTAGCCGAGGCCCACGTCGCACAGATACTTGAGGCGCGTGCGCACTTCGGCGAGCAGCAGCTTCAGCGCGTCGTCGAGCAGCGCCGACGAGAGCGAGAGATTGTCGAAGAAGCGGCGGATGCGCTCGATCGGCAACAGCATCACGTCGTGCAGCGTGAGGCCGGGCAGCGCTTCGAGCTGCGCGCGCGTCCAGTCCACGCCATGCGGCAGGAAACGCGCGGCTGGCGCGAGAACTTCGTCGGCGTTCTGCTGCGTGCCGAGACGCCACTGCAGGGCCTCGGTTTTCAGGCGCGCGCCGCCGCAGGTCTCGCACGGCGTGTAGCTGCGGTACTTCGAAAGCAGCACGCGAATGTGCATCTTGTACGCTTTGGACTCCAGATACTGGAAGAAGCGCTTCACGCCGTACCACTGCGCCTGCCAGTTGCCGCGCCAGTCCGGCGCGCCGTTCAGCACCCAGTCGCGCTGCGCCTGGGTGAGTTCCGACCACGGCGTATCGCGCGGAATGTCCGCCTTCGCGGCATAGCGCATCAGATCGTCCTGGCACTCCTTCCAGGCGGGCGTCTGCAGCGGTTTGATCGCGCCGCCGCGCAGCGTCTTGCGTTCGTCGGGAATCACGAGGCCCCAGTCCACGCCGATCACCCGGCCAAAGCCGCGGCATGCGTCGCACGCGCCATAGGCCGAGTTGAAGGAGAACAGCGCGGGTTGCGGGTCGGCGTAGCGCAGGTCGCTGTCCGGGCAATGGAGGCCCGTCGAAAAGCGCCAGATCTGCGGCTCCGCTTGCGTGTCCCCATCGGCATCGGCCACCACGTAGACGTTCACGCGCCCGGCACCGCGCCTGAGCGATGCCTCGATCGCCTCGACCACGCGGCTCTTCTCGGCATTCTGCAAGCGGAAGCGGTCGGCCACCACGTCGAGCACCTTGCGCGTGCCCTCGGCCGTCTTCACTTCGCGCTGCGCCTGCACGCGCGTGTAGCCGCTGGCCGACAGCCACTGCGTGACCTCTTCGTCGGTCGTCGTGTCCGGCAGTTCGACGGGGAACGTCACGACAAGGCGCGGATCGCCGGCCGCCGTGCGGGCCTTGAGTTCCGCGTAGATCGTCTCGGGCGTGTCGTGACGCACGGGCTGCGCCGTCACGCGGTCGAACAGGTTCGCCGCGCGCGCGTAGAGCAGCTTCAGGTGATCGTTCAGCTCGGTCATCGTGCCGACCGTCGAACGCGAACTGCGCACCGGGTTGGTCTGGTCGATCGCGATGGCGGGCGGCACGCCGTCCACCCGATCGACCTGCGGACGGTCCATGCGGTCGAGAAACTGGCGCGCATAGGCGCTGAACGTTTCGACGTAGCGACGCTGGCCCTCCGCATAGAGCGTGTCGAAGACGAGGCTGGATTTGCCCGAACCCGAAGGCCCGGTCACCACCGTCATTTCGCCGGTGCGCAGATCGAGGTCGAGATTCTTCAGGTTGTGCTGGCGGGCACCACGAATGCGGATTAGCTTGTTTTCAGGCAATTTATCGAATTGAATCAGTGCGTTAGAGCCGCTTTTCGGTAATGCCGCACGGCCCTGATTTGCACATCCTGGCACCAAAGGAATCACACACTTGGGGAGCCGTTCTGGATCGTGCGCCGGGACCCGACAGGTCGTGAGCGATAGTAGCACACTGTATATATGTACAGGATATCCGGGCACGGCTGGCGCCAATCTTTGCTCGCTCGCCGATACGGTTAATACGATTGATGACTGCCCTGCTTTCTTCCCATGAATCATCGCGGGCCGATCGGTTGCGGAATCAACGGAGCGCGCATGAACTCACCCATTCATTCATAATCGCTTCGCTTGTTCATATAAAACGGAGCGCAATACCATGACCGCCCCACAGAAAACGAACTGGGACCTGATCCGCGATGTAATTAACACAGCAATCGATAGTTGCGAAGCGCTGGAAAATGTCGGTTATAGCGAGGCGGACCGCGGCAAGGTCGTCGACATGAATGGCCGCTCGATCAGCGTTCAGGACTTTCTGGTAAGCGGCTGGACGATTGCCGAGCAGGTCCGCTATCAGGTCATTCGCGAACGGCATGAAAAGGACGAAGATCTGCGCTATGTGCCGGAAACGTCGAGAATTCTTGTCGCCGTTACGAAAGCATGCGCGGAACTCATCGCAGGCGGCGAGAATCCGGCCGGCGGAGAAGCCGCACGGAGAATGGCTGGCTGGTTCCGCGAGCATTTCGATCCTTACGTCAAGCAAGCCATTCAGACCGGTGGTCGAGGCGAGTGATCTTCCGGAACCAGCATGAATACAAAAAATCCAAAACGGCCAATTCTTGTCTGGGCGGTATTTCTTTACTATCTGATAACGATTGTGCTTGCCGCCGTTGGGCTGCTTATGGTTTGGCACAGGGCGTCTTATTCTGCGCAGGCACGCACGGTGCTCGATTCAATGACGGCGCTGGGCTGGACACTCCTCTGGATGACGATGGCATTGAAACTGGGCGGAGCGATCGCATTGTTCGGACTGCGGCGTATTGCGTTTCTCCTGTTCGCCGGAGGCCTCTGCCTGACCGTCCTTCAACTGACAATGCACCATGAGAGCCTGCTTTCAGGAGCCGATAGCTTCAGGCTGGCGATTCAACTCCTTGTCTGTGCGTATGCCTGGCGTCTACGGGCACGTTCCGTCCTCACCTGAATCGCAAGCGCGCGCGGGAACAGCGGGAACAAACGGCTTCACCTCCATCGACTTTCAAAGCAGTCGATTCTCGGCTTCTTCATTTGCAACACCTCCACTGCCTGCGCAGACTCTATCTAGTGTGTTGCATCGACCGATTGAATCCGTAGATGGACTATGTCTCGAGAAAATGAGAACCCGGCGCACAAAGCGTGATCGCGCCCGACTACTGCGCGCCGGCCCGTATCCCTCCCGATATGAACCGCATGAGCATCGTAATCTTTTTGATGATGCTCCTGTTGGCCTACTTGCCGTTTGAGATCCGGCTCATGCGGCCGTCAAAGTCACTCATGACAAGCGTGCCTATAAGCCCGGCAATTTCTGCTCCCTCCCGCTGTTGCCCGTCCCTGCAATTGCAAATCCCCTCTAGCGCGCAACACAAGCCGATTGCGCCCTGCCCCACCGGAACCCCGCCCTCATCGTCCGGCCTTGAGTTGCGCCCACAAACGGTTCTCGAGCCGCATGATCTCGGCAGGCAGCGGCGCCTGCAACGTGAGCGACTTCAACCGGTCCGGAGCCGGATAAATGGCGGCATTCTCCAGAATAGCCGGCTTGATCAACGGACGCGCCACCGCATTGGCGTTCGGATAAAACACCTGATTCGTGATATCTGCACTCACTTTCGGCTGAAGAATGTAGTTGATCCACTGCATCGCGGCTTCGCTATGCGGCGCATCCTTGGGTACGGCCATCAGGTCGAACCAGAGAATACCGGGACCGCTCGGGATCGAATAACGGATCTCGTAGCTGCGATGCGCTTCTTCGGCCCGCTCCTTCGCGATAGCCACGTCGCCCGACCACGCGAGCGCCAGGCAAACATCGTTGTTCGCGAGATCGTTGATATAGCCCGACGAGTTGAACTGCGTGATGTACGGGCGAATCGTGCGATAGAGCTGGTAGACGGCCTGATAGTCCGCGGGATTCGTGCTGTTCGGGTCCTTGTGCAAATAAACGAGACCGACGGCGAACGTATCTTCGGGAGAGTCAAGCACCGACACGCCGCAGCCTTTAAGCTTCGATACGTACTGCGGATTGAACAACAACTCCCAGCTGTCGAGCGGCGCGTCCTTGCCCAGCACCTCCGCAACCTTCGTGGCGTTCATGCCCAGGCCGTCCGTCCCCCAAGACCATGGCACGGTGTACTGGTTGCCCGGATCGGCGCTCGCCAGCATCTTCATGAGTACCGGATCGAGGTTCGAAAGATTTGGAATCCTGCTCTTGTCCAGCTTCTGGTAAACGCCTGCCTGGATCTGCTTTGCCGCATAGCCGGAGGACGGCACGACAACGTCGTAACCCGAAGATCCGGCCAGCAGCTTCGCCTGCAGCGTCTCGTCGCCGTCGTAGACGTCGTAGCGTGTATGGATGCCGGTCTGCTTCTCGAATCCGGGCACGGTGTCGTCGGCGATATTGTCCGACCAGTTGTAGACGTTCAACTCTTCTGCGAAGGCGCGGCAAGGGTTCGCACCGAAGAGGCATACGGTCGCAGCGAAGACTGCGGTCAGGGTGGCGCTGCGGACAGGGTTGGTGTGGGGCATGATGGGCCTCGGTACTTGATGGGCTGATTCGATGGAAAAAAACGCAAACCATATAATCAGGTAAGCGAAATATCTGGATGCCAACCCGCCAGTTCGAGCGCACGGATCAGACGCTCGGCACCGAGCGCAGGCGCAAACGACCCGGCATGACCGTGCGTGTCCACGGCTGCCACCAGTGCGTTGAGAATGGCCTCTTCCACCGCGTCAGCCACGGCCACGAACAGTGCGGTCATGTAGTCCGGATTCACGCTGTGCAGCGTCGTGACAGGCGCGCTGGTGCGTCCGTAATCGGCGACTGTCAAACCGTGGTTGCCCACCGAGAACGCGACGAAGATGTCGCCGCTCGCGTACTCCGTCCCCCCGCCTGCCCGGGCAAGGCCGACGCCCGCGCGACGCGCGATTTGCGTGCACTGGTGAGGCAACAGAGGCGCATCCGTTGCAATCGCAACGACGATCGACCCCATGCCCGGCACACCCGCTTCGCGCCGCGCGAACGGCGACGGCACCTCGGTCAGCCATTCGCCAACCGGATAGCCGCCCACGCGCAACGCTTCACGGCGACCGTAGTTGGCCTGGACGATGGCACCGACGGTCCATGCGCCTTCTTCGGCGGACAACCGACGCGACGCTGTGCCGATGCCGCCTTTGAACTCATGGCAGATCATGCCGGTACCGCCACCCACGCATCCTTCCGCAACGGCGCCGCCGCGCGCGGCGGCGAGCGCTTCATGCACGTGGGCAGCCGTGACGTGTTGCCCCCAGATGTCGTTGAGCAGCCCGTCGAAGGTTTCCAGCACGACCGGCATGCACCAGTACTGGCCAGTGGCCGAAGTTCGTTCGGCTTCGATCAGTGCATCGCGCACCACGCCCACACTGTGCGTATTGGTGAAAGCGATAGGCGTAGTGAGCAGGCCTGCCTCGCGGATCCATTCGAGCCCGCTGGTGTCGCCATTGCCGTTCAGCACGTCGCAGCCCGCGAAGCACGGGTCGAGGCGAGCCAGGCCGGGCCGTGGCTCGATCACAGTCACGCCAGTCCGAATCGAAATGCCTTCGCGCTTTTCGGCCAAGGTATGATGGCCGACGCGAACGCCCGGCACGTCGGTGATACTGTTCAACGGTCCCGGCGTGCCGCGCCCGATCCGTATGCCCAGGTCTCTGATGCGCATACCTGTTCTCCTTTGGCGCCGTGCGAGGCGCCCTGTCATTGTTGTTTGCGTTGAGGTAGCGAGATGTTAAGCAGCAGCGCGCGGCACGAACATCGGTCCGGTGGACTAGATGCGCCGGCACGAACTAAACCTTTTGGGTTAGCAGGCAAGAAGGAGCACGCATGAAGCTCGACGTTGCGGACGTGGCATTTCACCAGCGGCTGGGACGCCTGATCGAACGCATCGACGACGGGCAGTTCTGGAACGCACTGGTCGACGTGCTGCGCGGCATCGTGCAGTTCGACAACTGGGTGGCAATGATCTTCAGCCCCGCAGACAAACCGCGCGTGGTGGCGGAAAGTCCGCTGCAGGCGGGGCACGACGCGTTGTTTCAGGGCTATCTGAACGGGGTCTATCTGCTCGATCCGTTCTATCAGTTCAGCCTGGGGACGATTAGTGCGGGACTGTACCGCCTCGACGAGGTCGCGCCCGATCACTTTCGCGAAACCGAATATTTTCGGCGTTATTTCGCGGTGAACGTGCTGGAGGACGAAGTGCAGTTTCTTGCGCCGCTGACCGGTGGGGAAACGGTATCGCTTTCGATGGGGAGCAGGAGGCGGTTTAGTTCGCGGGAGATCGGGACCCTATGTCTGTGCGGCGCGTGGATTTTGCCGTTGATGCGGCGGGCGGTGCCTGGGGCTGTTGCAGGAGAGGCGGTTCGTACCGATCGCGCGAACGTGCAAAGCGGGCGTCAGGAACAGTTCGAACAGGCGTTGCATCGGCGTGCAACTGCCGGGCTGACCGCGCGTGAGATCGAGGTGGCGCTGATGATCCTTGCGGGGCACTCAAGCAAAAATATCGCGCGCTTGCTGGGTATTTCGCCGGCGACTGCGAAGGTGCATCGCAGCAATCTGTATCGAAAGCTCGAGATTTCCTCGCAGGCCATGCTGTTCCGGCTGGTTATCGGCGAAGAGGCGCAGGGGTAATGTGTGCTGCGAGCGGCAGGCCCAATGCATCGACAGCAATGGATCTTGCTGCCTCGGGTGAAAACCAGGCGACACTAGCGGACGCGCCGCTCCCACATGCCGTCGTAAGCCGCCTCGATACCGCGTGCGAAGCGCTCGCCATCCATCAGCGCAGAGCGTTCCATGCGGGCGCGCAGGCCGGCACGCAGATCCGCGAGACGGTCGAGATCGTTCGCCAGATCAACGGCGGCGGCAACAAAGGCCGCGTCGGATTCGGCCGCCAGCGCTTCGAGTCCGAGATTCGCCAACTGGCTCAAGCCGGCGCGCCCCGCCACCGTCGGTCCGATCCGCGTGACCACCGGCACCCCCATCCAGAGAGCATCGAGCGAGGTGGTATGGCCGTTGTACGGCAGCGAATCGAGCCCGATGTCGATCTCGTGGTAGCCACGCAAATAGGCGTCGCGCGCCCGGAATGGCACAAAGCGCACACGCGCGGGATCGATGCCGGCCTGGGCGAGCCGTCCGGCGATGCGGCGCCGCGCGTCGCCCTCGGGCGCCATGAGCACGAGTCGCGCGGACGGTAGACGCGCGAAAACCGGCGCCCAGAGTTCCAGCGTCGCGGCAGTGAGCTTGCAGGGATTGTTCAGGCTGCCGAACGTAATGTGACCCGCGCTTGCCGCTGGCAGCGGACTGACTTCGGGGCCCGCTCCCAGACCCGCCTCGGCCACTGTCCCATGCGGGTCGTAGCACCAGAACGTATCCGGCAGGCGCCAGGACCGTTCGCTGTAGCGGCTGCCCCGACCGTCTTGCCCGCACGGGTCGAGATACGGATCGGTCAGCCGCCAGTCGATTGCTTCGAGCCCAGTCGTTCCGGGGTAAGCGAGCCACGCCACCTGCACAGGTGCGGGCTTGCGTGCGAAGAGTAACGGGCGGCCATCGGCCATATGCATCGCAAGATCGACGAGGATGTCGATGCCGGCTGCACGAATCCGCTCCGCCAGCGTAGCGTCGTCGAGCGCGCGCACGTCGTGCCAGACATCCACGCAGGCGGCAAGCCGCGCGGTGGTGACATCGGGTCTCGACACGCTGGACCAGGCGTGAATCTCGAAGCGTGTCCGGTCGTGGTGTGCAAGCAGAGGCGTCATGAACAATGCCTGGCAATGCTCACGAAAATCCGCCGATACGTAACCTATGCGCAGACGTCGCGCCTCGCGCCTCGCAACAGTCGCAAACGCAGGCAACGGCTGAATGGCTTTTTCATGCTGCGCGGACCACGCGCGAGCCGCTTCGAGTATCGCGTCGGCGTCGAACGACTGGAACGAGAGCGCATACACAAAATTGCTGTGCGCGATCACGTTATGCGGATCGCTCGCCAGCGCCCGGCGGAAACACTCGACACCCTCGTCCAGATCGCCACTGTCCTTGAGCACGTTGCCAAGATTGTTGAGCGTGGCCGAATGAGCCGGATCGAGGTCGAGTGCCTTGCGCAGCAGCGCATGCGCGTCGTCCAGGCGCCCTGCCGTACGCATCAGTGTGGCCGCGTTGTTATAGGCGTCGATGAAATCCGGACGCGCCTGGATCGCCGCTGCGAATGCACGCTGCGCCGCCCGGTATTCACCGAGTTCGCGATAGACGTTGCCGAGGTTGTTCGCGGCCGCCGCATGGGTCGGGTCGAGCGAGAGCGCGCGAAGATACTGAGCCTCGGCTTCGCGAAGGCGGCCGAGCGCATGCAGCGCGTTCCCGTAGTTATAGGCTGCGAGTGCGGAATCGGGATCACAGGCAACCGCCCGCTTCAAGAGATCCACCGCTTCCTCAGGACTCTTTAACAAGGTCAGCAGCACACCCAGATTGGCCATTGCCGCGGAAGCATCGGGCGCCGCCGCCAGTGCCGCGCGCAGCAAGGCAAGCGCTTCGTCGTAGCGCCCCTGCTCCTGCAGCAGCGTGCCGAGATTCGTGAGGGCATTGGGGTCGTTGGGCCGCACCGCCAAGGCCTGGCGATACGCCGTCTGCGCCTCGCCGGCAACACCGAGCAACCGAAGGGTGTTGCCCAGATTGTTCCAGGCATCGGCCGATTGCGGATCGCGCTGCACAGCGGCCCGCCAGGCGTCGGCTGCTTCGCGCATCTGCCCCTGCGCCTGCAACGCCGTACCCAGTGCGAACCACAGTTCGGCCGATGTTGCGTCGTCGGCGAGCAAGCCGAGAAAAACTTCGGCCGCCTCGGCGTGCCGCCCGTCCATCGCGTACGCCTGGCCCAGCGCCTCGCGATAGCGGCGATGTTCGGGACGCAATGCAAGCGCCCTCTGCAACCAGGCAATCGCGTCCGATGGATTGCCTTCCTGCAGGGCCAGCACAGCCAGCCTGAAGATAGCATCTGCATGCGATGCGTCCTGCTCCAGCAACGCGAGGTACAAACGCCGCGCAGCAGGCAGCTCGCCCGCGAGATGCCTCTCGTTGGCGCGCTCGAATAGAGGGTCGTTGTGCATCGGATTCATGCAATGAGTGCCACATGCGATGGAGTGCGCAGTCGGCTTCGTAACTGGCTGTGTGGCTGGCTTCGTTGCGCATCGGGCGCCGTAGGAGCATAGCGTTCGCCGCGTTTCCTGCGTTTACCGTCCTTTACCGTTGCTTACGGAAGCGTTATCGCGAGATTCGAAATCGCCGCCAGATGCGTATCCAATGCACACCTTCATCGCACCGGGTTGCGCTTTCCTTCACACTTGAAAGGTAGTAATGGTCGCGCTGCGAATCCGCGATGCGTGTTGCATCTGGCCGCGCGCCGCCAGTCGATAAGGAGCCCTACGATGAGCAAGTCGATGCAAGCCGCGGTAGTTCGTGCCTTTGGCCAACCCCTCGTTCTCGAAGAAGTCGCCATCCCCACCCCGGGCCCGGGAGAGCTACTCGTGAAAATCGAGGCCTGCGGTGTCTGCCATACAGACCTGCACGCCGCGCATGGCGACTGGCCCGTGAAACCGCAACCGCCCTTCATTCCGGGGCACGAAGGCGTGGGTTATGTCGTGGGTGTCGGCAGCGGCGTCACGCACGTGAAGGAAGGCGACCGCGTGGGCATCCCCTGGCTCTATTCGGCCTGCGGCCATTGCGAGCATTGTCTCGGCGGCTGGGAAACGCTATGCGAGCAGCAGCAGAACACGGGCTATTCGGTCAACGGCGGTTTTGCGCAGTATGCGAAAGCCGATGCGAACTACGTGGGCCTTTTGCCCAAGGGCATGGATTTCATCGAAGTGGCGCCGGTGCTCTGCGCGGGCGTCACCGTGTACAAGGGACTGAAAGTCACCGATACGCGCCCCGGCAACTGGGTGGTGATATCCGGGGTGGGCGGCCTCGGCCACATGGCCGTTCAATACGCGCGCGCCATGGGGCTGAACGTCGCAGCGGTGGACATTGACGATACGAAACTCGAACTGGCGAAGCGCCTGGGCGCCACCGTGACCGTCAATGCCAGGACGACGGATCCCGCGGCGTATCTGAAGAAGGAAATCGGCGGCGCACATGGCGTGCTCGTCACCGCGGTGTCTCCGATCGCTTTCTCGCAGGCGCTTGGCATGGTGCGCCGTGGCGGCACCGTGTCCCTCAATGGCCTGCCTCCCGGCGACTTCCCGCTGTCGATCTTCGACATGGTGCTGAGCGGCATCACGGTGCGCGGGTCGATCGTCGGCACACGGCTCGATCTCGAAGAGTCGCTGATGTTCGCCGAGGAAGGCAAGGTCAAGGCGACGGTCAGCACGGACAAGCTGGAGAACATCAACGAGGTGTTCGCGCGCATGGAGCGCGGCGCCATAGAGGGCCGGGTCGTGCTCGACATGGCCAACTGACGGCAAACGGCAATTCTTGCCGATCGGAAACCACAAGGGCTCGCCGCGGCGAGCCCTTGTGCTGTTGGACAGCCCGCCAACATACGGGCCGAATGAGGCTGTCGGCTCGTCAGGCGGCCACGTCGACGCCCTTCAGCACCTTTACGTCGGGCGCCCCGGCAAGCCAGTCGCCGGCCTTCGCCTTCGCGCCGAAAGCGGCATAGTGCGCGCTCTGGCGATGCGCCTCGACGGCAGCGTCGTCCGCATAGATCTCATACACGTAGAAGCCGGGCTGGCCGTCGGCACGGTGCAGCAGGTCATAGCGCAGATTGCCCGGTTCGCTGCGCGAAGCCGCGACCAGTTCGCGTAGCGCGGCTTCGAGCTCCGCAACATGCTCCGGCCTCGGCGTGAGGCTCGCAATCAGGTACACATTCATCGTTCACTCCTTGTGGTCAACGTATTTTCCGATCGGCAAACTCAAGCCACCTTGTAGCGTTCCAGCCAGTGCGCATAGGGCGCCGGCAAGGTCCACGCGGCACGCTCCACACCCAGCTCGCGGGCCGCGTAATACGGCCAGTGCGGATTCGCCAGATGCGCGCGGCCCACCATCACCAGATCCAGTTGCTCCGAGGCCACCGAGCGCTCGGCCAGCGCCGGCGTATCGATACCCCATGCCGAAGCCACGGGCAGCCCGGTCGCGCGGCGCACCTTCTGCGCGATCGGCGCGAGAAACGCGGGCGCCCACGGAATCTGCGCGGTGGGCGTCGTGAAAGCGACGCTCACGCTCAGCATGTCGAGCCCTTCCCGCTTGAAGCCCTTCGCGAGTTCGATCGATTCGGCCAACGTCTCTTCATCACGGCCATCGTATTCGATCACGCCGAAGCGCGCGGTCAGCGGCAAATGCTCCGGCCAGACCTTGCGCACGGCCGCCAGCGTTTCCAGCAGGAAACGGCTGCGGTTTTCGAGGCTGCCGCCGTAAGCATCGTCGCGCCGGTTCGCGTGCGGCGAGAAGAAACTCTGCGCGAGGTAGCCGTGTGCGAAGTGGAGTTCGAGCCACTCGAAGCCGGCGTCGAGTGCCCGCTTCGCTGCAGCGACGAAGTCCTCGCGTACGCGGGAGATGTCGTCCTGCGTCATTGCCTTCGGCACTTTCGGCAAATGGGCGCCGAACGGGATCGCCGAAGGGGCGATGGTCTGCCAGCCGCGCGGATCGCCCTCGGGAATATGGTCGTCGCCTTCCCACGGACGATTCGCGCTCGCTTTGCGGCCCGCGTGCCCGATCTGGATGCCGGGCACGGCGCCGGCGGCCTTGATTGCCGCCACGGTCGGGGCGAAAGCCTGCGCCTGTGCGTCGTTCCACAAGCCCGTGCAGCCCGGCGTGATGCGGCCTTCGGGCGACACGGCGGTGGCTTCGACGATCACGAGCCCCGCACCGCCGCGCGCGATCTGCGCGAGATGCACGTGGTGCCAGTCGTTGATCACGCCATCGACGGCCACGTACTGGCACATCGGCGGCACGGCGATGCGATTGCGCAGGGATACATCCTTCAGTTTGAACGGTTCGAACAATGCAGACATCAACTGCTCTCCGGGTTGGCACGGGCCGCAGCCTTCGCGGCATCGGTGCCCGGTTAAGAAACGGGATTCCGGATCGGCAACGCAATACGGTTGCGCCGCGCCACGGCAGGCGCGGCGTGTTGCCAAAGCGAATCGGAGATAAGGGCGCGGCAACGCGTCTCGCCCAAGAGGACTCAGGTTGAACTGCTGCGCGCGCCGAAAGCTGCAAGTCGCGGGCCTTCGGCACACGCAATCAACCTGGACGTCAACCCGGACATCAGGCGTGACCCAGCGCCTTGAGCAGCGCCTCGGCCACCGGCTCCGACGAGGCCGGATTCTGCCCCGTGATCAGCAGGCCATCGACAGCCACATGCGGCTGCCAGTCGGCGGCCTTGCTATAGTTGCCGCCGCTCGCCTTCAGCATGTCCTCGACGAGGAACGGCACGACTTCAGTGAGGCCCACCGCCGCCTCTTCCGCATTGGAAAAGCCGGTCACCGACTTGCCGGCCACCATCGGCTTGCCGTCCGCGCCCTTCACGTGGCGCAGCACGCCGGGCGCATGGCATACGGTCGCAACCGGCTTGCCGGCCGCGATCGTCTTCTCGATCAGGGCGATCGAAGCAGGATCTTCGGCGAGATCCCATAGCGGCCCGTGGCCGCCCGGATAGAACACGGCGTCGAAGTCGCTGGCGTCCACGTCCGCGAGACGTTTCGTATCGGCAAGCTCGGCACGCGCGGCCGCATCCGCGGCGAAGCGGCGCGTTGCATCGGTCTGCGCGGACGGATCATCGCTCTTCGGGTCGAGCGGCGGCTGGCCGCCCTTGGGCGAGGCAAGCGTCAACTGCACCCCGGCATCGCGCAGCGCGTAATACGGCGCCGCGAACTCCTCGAGCCAGAAACCCGTCTTCTTGCCCGTGTTGCCGAGGTCCTCATGCGAGGTCAAAACGATCAGTACCTTCATCGGAATTCCTTTCTCGATGGCATCCCGGCGCTTGCGCGCCGTCGTGGGAACCGGTCTGCCACAGGTCGATCCGCAACCTATTAGACCGGTCGTCTAGTTTATCGATACATGCTGGCCGGTGCTGCGACGGTGTGCCGTGAGGGCCATGCGTCCCGCGGCAGCGCCCTACGCTCGCGCGCTAATTCATCCGCGCTTACCGCGTCGGCGGCAGGCCCAGCAGGTGGCGCGTCGTGACCATGGCCGCTTCGAGCGGCTGGCCGTCGCGCCGGATCTTTTCCAGCAACGTGGCGCCCAGCCACAACTCGTAGAGCGTCGCCGCCATGCCCGGTGCGTCGCTCACGCCGGCGAGCGAGCCATCCTCGCGGCCCGCCTCGATGCACGCAGCAAGCCGCGCCACGATCTGCCCGGTGCCGTGCTGCAAAACCACGCGCATCGGCTCGGACAAATCGCACACCTCGGCGCCCAGCTTCACGGCCAGGCACTTGCCGGCCGGATCGTCGGCGCACTGTGTCGAGCGCCAGTCGTCCCAGTAGCGCATGAGCCGCTCGGCTGCCGTGCCCGGCTGCCGCACCAGCAGGTCGTCCAGCCGCTCGACGTAGTCCGTGAAGTAAGACGTGAGCAGCGCCTCGCCGAACGCCTCCTTCGAGCCGAAATAGTGATAGAACGAGCCCTTGGGAACGCCGGCCGCCGCAAGGATTTCGTTGAGGCCGACCGCCGAGAAGCCTTTGCCCAGCAAAATGGGCATGGCCGTGTCGAGGATGTGTTGCCGCACTTCGACGGCAGGCGTTGCATTCATGGTTCGCCATGTTACAGAGCGATTAGACCAGTCGTCTAGTAATCTCCCATGGTCGGTAGTGGCATTGCAGTGCCCGACGTTGGCAGCGAGCGCCGTCGGGGTTTCGCATCGGCAACTCATCCGCTCAAGAGGACACACATGGCGACCCGCACCCTGCTCTGTTATGGCGACTCCAACACGCACGGCACCAAGCCGCTGAACCTGCCCGGCGTGCTCGAGCGCTTCGGCCCTGACGACCGCTGGCCAAGCGTCTTGCGCACGGCCCTCGGCGCAGGCTGGACCGTGGTGGAGGAAGGCTTGCCCGCACGCACCACGGTCCACGACGACCCCATCGAAGGCCATCACAAGAACGGGCTCGCGTACCTGCGCCCCTGCCTCGAAAGCCAGTTGCCCGTCGATGTGGTCGTCCTCATGCTCGGCACCAACGACCTCAAGGCGCGCTTTTCCGTCACACCCGCCGACATCGCCAACTCGGTCGATGTGCTGCTCGAAACGCTCGTCGCCTGCCACGCGGGCCCCGGCGGCGCGACGCCGCATGTGCTGTTGATGGCGCCCGTGCCGATCGACGAAGTGGGCTTTCTGGGCGAAATCTTCACGGGCGGCGCCGCCAGGTCGAGGCTGCTCGCCCCGCTCTATGAGCGCGTCGCGGTGAAGCACGGTTCCGCGTTCCTCGATGCCGGCGACATCGTCAAGGTCAGCCCCACCGACGGCGTGCATTACGAGGCCGACCAGCATCACCGCCTCGGCAAGGCCGTTGCCGAAGTAGTCCGCCAGCGCTTCGGCGCCTGAAGCGCCTGAAGCGCCTGAAGCGCGATACAAAAGTTTTCCCGTTTTCCAAAGCGAAACCACGGTGCCAATCAAAACGCGCGCGCAAGCCTGCCTGGACATCGTCGACTGGATCGAGGGCTATTCCAATCGACAACGCCTGCATACCTCGATCGACTTTCTTGCCCCTGTCGAGTACGAGGCCGCGTTGATTGCCGCATGACTTGCTGTACGCGGAAACGAGACACGGTCGCTTACCGCAGGAGCGAAACTAACGAACAGTGCCCCAGAGCGATTCATCGAACTCCGGGTTCGAAAGCAGTAGCCCAGGAAATGAAAGCGCAGCACTGGATAGCTGCCGCGTCGTTTATCGTCCTTGCAGTAAACGATCCTCGTCTTCTCCGGATGAAGCTGCAGTTTGCAAGCCGCAAGCCGGGCGTCGAACTCTGCTCGTCATTGTTCGGCGTGCGCCTCGCTCTTGCAACGGTAAATGACCGCGAATCAACATGGCACGATACCATTAGGTTAACTAAATAACATCCCCCGAAACCTGATCGCTCGCGGTCGGTTCGAGGACTCTGCGCCGGCGCGGCGACGTCTCAACGAGGAACAGCGACACCACGCCACCCGCAACGAGACCGCCCAGCGCGAAAGTCAACGTAGACGGCAAGCCGAAGTGCTGGGCGATAAACCCGGCGATCGCGGGGGCGAGCCCTCCGCCGAAGATTTCGCCCCCTCCGGAAACCAGGCCCACGGACGACGCCACCAGTCCCACCGGCGCCGCTTCAGTCGCGATCGGCCCGGTCAGCAGGCCGAGCAGACCCAGCGCGAACACCGACACGCCGAACAGCAGGAGGAAAAGTGTCAGCGGATCAGGCCCGGCATGGGCAAACAGATACAGCAACACCGCAGCGCAGGCGAACGCGATGACCGCGGCGTTGCGCCTGCCGATAAAATCCGAGGCGCCGGAAACGCCAAATGAACCGACGAAGCCGCCAAAGCCGATTGCCGACGCGACAAAGCCCATCTTCTGTGTGTCGAGATGGCGCACCTCGACCAGATAGGTCGGCACCATCGCACTCACCACGAAGATGCCCGCCATCGCGCACAGGATTGCAAGCGCGGCAAGCCAGACATTGCGGCTCCCGAACAGATCCGTCCAGCGCGGCCGGCCCGTACCGGCCTCTGCGGTCAACGGTTCCCTGCGCGGCAGATCCTTCAGCGTACGCGCAATGAGGATCGCGACGATCAGTCCAGGTACCGCCGAAATCATGAAAACCCAGTGCCAGGACGGAACCACACGCAGCAACTGCGTCGCAAGGATCGGCGCAAAACCCAGGCCGAGCAGCGAGAACATGCTCAACTGCAGTCCCAGATTGAATCCGCGCCGCCCGGGCAACGAGGCTTCGCCGGTTGCCGCGACGCTGGCCGGCATGAACGCCCCTTCGGCAACCCCCATCACGGCACGAATGAGCATCAGGCTCGCAAATCCGCCTGCAAGACCCGACAGGCATGAGAGAAGCGAGAACACGACCATCGTCGAGACCAGGATGCGTTTGCGGCCGATACGGTCGGATACGGGCCCCATGACGATCGCCCACACGCCCCAGGCGACGCTCAGAATGCCAATGAGGCTGCCCAGTTGCTGGAAGTTCAGGTTCAACTCGCGCATCATGTGTGGAAACAGCGGCGCGACAATCCATCGGTCCAGTCCGACCAGCCCGAAACCGAGCCCTAGCAGGACCAGCGTTTTTATTTCGTAGACCGAATCATGAGGCCGATCATGTTCCGCGTGTGGAGGTAAAAAAGAATGCACGATGTGTCTCCTGAGAAGGTTCGTGAAATGCGATGAATTTATCTATTTCTTGTATGCAATAATTTTTATGCCGGACGACATAAGATTGCCGGGCCGTTGCGCATGCCTGTCCGCGCGGGCCGCAGGCCATGCTCCCCGGAGTCTCTCAATCCCTGCTCACTGCGCAGGGCAGGAAACTTCACACACAGGCAATCAACGCCGCCCGCAGGGCTGACCACGCTGCTGCGCACCGGCTCTCTCCCCATGAGCAGTCCCAGCCAAAACTGCTGCTGTCGATGATTTTCCTGCGCTAACGCAGGACGGAGCAGACACTGCGCTGCGTCCCTGCCGGCTCGACCCGCTCAGTGCACTGCCGGACGCGTTCCCGTTACCATCAGGGCATCGAGCGCCAGCACGCCCTGCCCGCGTGGATACACGACCACCGGATTCAGGTCGATCTCGCGAATACCCGGTTGCGACTGCAGCAACGCCCCCAGATGCATGACGACCTCCGCGAGCGCTTCGACATCCAGCGCAGGCGCTCCGCGATAGCCTGACAGCAAGGGTGCGCCCTTGAGCCTGCCGATCTCGCGCACCACCGCATCTCTCGTCAGATCGTGCGGCAACAGGCGCACGTCCCGCATGACCTCGGCGGCAACCCCGCCGAAGCCTACCAGCATCACCGGGCCCCACTGCGGATCGTGGCGCGCACCAACGATCATCTCGAGACCACGCCCGCCCATCCGCTCGATCAGCACACCATCGAGCACCGCGTCGGGCGCGTGCCGCTGCACATTGTCGTGGAGTTGCGCCCACGCTTCCCGCAGCGCTTCTTCCCCGTTCGTCCCAAGAATCACGCCGCCCACATCGCTTTTATGGCTCAGCGCAGCCGACTGCACCTTGAGCGCAACCGGGTAGCCGATGCCTTGCGCGATCGCCAGTGCCTCGTCGAGATTCGTCGCGAGTGCGCCACGCGAGAACGGCACACCGAACGGAGCAAGAAACCGCTTGGCCAGGTATTCGGGCACGACGCCATCAGGGAGCCTCTCCTCAGGCGCAGCCAGCACGAGAGCGGCCTGCCCGAAATCGCGTGCTCCGAGTTCCGACAAACGCGCGACCGCGCGCAGCGCGCGTTCCGTGCCGGGGAAATACGGAATGCCCAGGTCGCGCATCTGGGCAATGTAGCCGGCGGGCACACTCGCACCTTCGTCCAGCCCTGCACAAACCACCATCTTGTGCGGCCGCAGTTCCCGTACCGCACGCAGGATCTGAGGCATCTTGATGGCGCACGTCACGGAGTCGGTCTGGATCAGACCGATCACGATCGCCTGGACACGGTCGTCCTCGAACAGCGCCGCCAGCGTACGGTAGTACAGCTCCGGGTCGACGAGCCCCTGCGCGGTCAGATCGAGCGGATTGGATACCGCAACGAACGGCGGCATCGCGGCACGCAGTGCGGGCGCGCCTGCATCGTCGAGCAGCGGCAACTCAAGGCCCAGTTCCTCGCAGAGATCCAGACACAACGCCTTGAACGCGCCCGATTCACCCATGATCGCCGCACCGCGTGCGGGCAGATGGGCACAGCGCAAAGCGATTTCCGCGATATCGCCAAGCTCCTCCAGCGTGTGGGCGATCACGATGCCCGCGCGTTCGACCTTCGTGCGCATCACGGCATGGTCTCCGGCCATGGCACCCGTGTGGGTCGCCGCCGATTCGCGCGCGGCCGCGCTTCGGCCCGGATGCAGCAGCACCAGCAGCTTGCCGCTTTCGCGTGCGCGGCGCGCCGCTGCGAGCAACCGTGCCGGATCACGAAACTGCTCGGCGATCATCGCGATGACGCGGGTATGCGCATCCGCAAGCAGAAACTCCAGATAGTCTTCGAGATGACTGGCCGCCTCGTTGCCGGTCGACACGGCGTACGACAGCGGCAACGCGCGGCTTGCCAGAGTCGTGTTGAGCACGGCCATCATCGCCCCGCTCTGCGACAGGATGCCGATCGCCGGTCGTGCGCGATTGTGCCGGGCCTGCGCCTCGCTCACTGCCGTTTCAATGAACGTGAGCGGCACGCGATCGAGATAATTGATACAGCCAAGGCAGTTGGGCCCTTCGACGAGCATACCGGCCGCCGCCGCGATGTCCGCGATCTCGCGCTGCTGGGTGATGCCGTGCTGCCCGGCTTCCGCGAAACCCGCGGAAAAGATCACCACCGCACCGGTACCCCGCGCCGCGAGTTCACGCACCGCCTCGAGCACCGCGGGCTGCGGAATCGCCAGCACGGCGACGTCGATACCTTCCGGCAACTGTCCGATCGACTGCGCACATGGCCGGCCGCCGATCTCGTCACGCTTCGGATTGACGAGGTAAATACGGCCCCGGTAGTTGTTCCGTTCGAGGTTCTCCAGCACGGAAGCCCCGAGTGCGCCCGGCGTCGGCGACGCGCCGACGATGGCGATCGAGGCGGGCCGCAGCAGACGTCCCACGGCCTGCATACCCAGGGCGGCGCCCACGTCGGATTGGTTCGCGTTCATATCGGCAGGCTCCCCTGGCTCAGCTGCGCTCGCGCGTGAGGTCGTACGCGCCCAGACCCGGCTTGTAGGTCTTGTCGTCGAGGAACTGCCGCAGCCCTTCCCTGCGCCCATTGTCATCAAAGCTGTTCGCCGCCTCCTGGGCCCGCACCAGAAAGTCCTCGGCGTTATCGTAGGTCATCTCGCGCACGCGCCGGATCGCGTCCTTGGTGGCCTTCAGCGCCACCGGATTCTTCTTCAGCAGTGCCTGCGCCACGTCGACGACGCGCGCGCGCAACTGGTCGGCCGGCAGCGCCTCGTTGACGAGCCCCCATTCCGCCGCCTTGCGCCCGTCGATGTTTTCGCCGAGCATCGCGTGATACATCGCGCGGCGGAACGACAGCAGTTCGGCCGCCACCTTCGATGCGCCGCCGCCCGGCAGGATGCCCCAGTTGATCTCCGAGAGGCCGAAGTGCGCGTCCTCGGCGCAGAAGGTGAGATCGCACGCAAACAGCGGACCGTAACCACCGCCGAAACACCAGCCGTTGATCATCGCGACGGTGGGCTTCTGGTACCAGCGCAGGCGGCGCCACCAGCCGTAGCTCTCCCGCTGGGCCCCGCGCGTTCCGGCGAGCCCCAGCGCCTCCGTATCGCGGAAGTATTCCTGCAGATCCATGCCCGCCGTCCATGCCGTGCCTTCTCCCGTTAGCACCAGCACACCCGCGTCCGGATGGTATTCCAGCTCGTCGAGCACCTGCATCATGCGGCGATTCAACGCCGGACTCATCGCGTTGCGCTTCTCGGGGCGGTTGAACCTCACCCACGCGATACCGTTCTCGATATTGAAGACGACCGTCTGCTCCTCTGCCTGGCTGCTCATTTGACAAATCCCTGTTCAAGGTAAATCGATGCACTGCGCGGCGGGCGCCCGAGCCCGACACGCGCCCCGGTTGCTGTCTGGAACGGATACTGCGGCACCGCGTCCTTCACGGTGCGACGTCCTCCTGCGTGGCCCACGTCGCATCAATAGCTTCGTTGACAACGCCGATCGAGCGCCCCGCAGCGGAAACGGATAACAAGCAACGATTCGATCCGGCTTCCTGCCGGTGTACGGGCCGTCACGCTCAGAGCGCTGCATCGCCGCGCGATTTTGGCGACTCATGCCGCCTGATTCCGGCCATCTGCGCGAGACCTGACGATCGCCGCGCCGCCCACGTGATCGGGAACACCCGCCAGCCGAAACGCCGCTGCAGACTCCCCCACAGCCCCCCCGGTGCGAGCAGCATGACCGCCATTGCGATGCCCCCCTCGCAGATGGCAAACCATTCTCCATGTCCCTGAAACATCGCCCGCAGCGCAAAGTAGATGGCAGTCCCGACGAACGGACCTTCCAGCGTGCCCACCCCGCCGACGACGACAATAAAAATGATGCGGATCTGCCAGTCGATATCGAACGCGCCGGCCGGATCGATGTAGAGCACGGAAAGGTAATAGATGCCACCCGCCAGCCCGCACACGGTGGCCGACAGCACGAACGCCAGCAGCCGGCAGCGCCGCGTCGCGATGCCCACGCCCGCTGCGCCCTGCTCGTTGTCACGGATGGCCGACAAGGCCAGCCCGAGTCTGGAGCGCAGCATCCAGAACAAACCCGCAAACGTCACGAAAGCGAGGGCTGCCGCGGCCCACAAGACCGATACGGCAAGCGTCGCGGGATCGAGCCGCGTGGCATCGAGCACCAGGCCCCGGGCGCCGCCGGCCAGGTCCCATTGACCGAAGACCAGCCGCATGCAATCGGCCAGCACCCAGATCGCAATCGAGAAATAGGCGTCGCGAAAACGCTGCAGCAACACCGCCATTGCAGCCGCGGTCAGTACGGATGCAACCACGCTGGCACCCAGCCCCGCAAACGGGGAGATCCCGAGCAGGTTCGTGGCCATGAACAGCGCATACGCGCCAATCCCCACGAACGCGTGATGCCCAAGGGAAAGCAGTCCTGTGTATCCGCACAGGAGATTCCAGCCCTGCGCCATGGCAAATACCAGCAGGATTTCCGTAATCTGCCTGGGGTCCCCGGAGCCGGACGCCAGCAGGGCGACAACCAGGCCGAGCAGCACGGCTCCCGGCAGCATGTTCCGGATATTCATTGACTCCTCCAGCGCAACACGGTCGCAAACGGAATCTGCCGCCAGAGGAGCACGACGAAGAACGCGACATGCTGAAACAAGGGCCCCGCGTCCGAATCGAGCGAAAGCCCGACGACCTGGACAATACCGAGCGTCACCCCGCCCAGAAAAGCGCCCCGAAGCGAACCGAGACCGCCGATGATCACCACCTCGAACGACAGCAGCAGCCGCTCGACGCCCGCGTACGGCGAAAAGGAACTCTGCATCGCGAGCAGCAGACCCGCGAGCGCGGCCAGCGCGACTGCCAGCCCCATGGCCGCGCTGTAGATGCGGCGGCGATCAAAACCCAGCGTTTCGATCATTTCGGCGTCGTCGGCCGCGGCACGAAACGCCCGGCCAATCGAGGTTCTCGTCAACATCAGATGCAGCGCAACGAACGCCAGGATAGCCACCCCGAAGACAAGCACGGGAAGCACGCCCACCGAAACCCCGCAGCAGAGCGTCATTCCGCGATCCTGGATGCCGCCAAGATCGATCGACCTGATGCCGGCCCCGAAGACCGTGACCAGCGCGCTGCGGATGATGATCGACAGTCCCATCGTCACGATCATGCCGGGCACCGGATTCGCGCCGACGATGCGGTTAAGGAGCGCGGACTGCAGCAACCAGCCGGCCGCAAACGCACACAGGACGACGAGCGGCACCACCTCGACCACGGAGAGTCCCGTATTCGCGAGCAGGACCGCGCCGAGATAGGCGGACAGGACAACGAATTCCCCGTGCGCGATATTGACGACGCGCATGATGCCGAATGAAAGCGCCAGGCCCAGTCCGAAAAGACCGTAAAGACTGCCCAGCATGAGACCATTGAAAAGAGGCGCCAGCATGCTCATGAACCGCTGTCTCCAAAGTAGGCGTGCCGGATGGCGTGAAGGTCGATTGCGTCCGCTGCGCCTTCCAGCGTCACCTTCCCTTTCAGGAGGCAATACAGGCGGCGGGAAGCGGACCTGGCGCGGACGATGTCCTGCTCCACCAGAAGTATGGCGACGCGCGACTCCCGGATACGCGCGAAGCTCGCATAGATGTCGTTGATCACACTGGGTGCCAACCCGAGCGATATCTCGTCGCAGAGCAGCAGCCGGGGGTTGGTCAGCAGCGCCCGGCCGATCGCGACCATCTGTTGCTGGCCGCCCGAAATCTCCGCCGCGCGCCGGTGACGGAATGTCCTGATTGCAGGGAAGAGATCGAAAACGGCCTCCAGTGTCCAGGGACCGGGGCGGGCATGCGCCGCACCGAGCAGCAGGTTCTCCTCTACGCTCAGGGACGCAAACAGCCGCCGCCCTTCCGGCACCAGCGCGATTCCTCGCCTGGCCACGACATTGCACCGCAAACGCGTAATGTCCTCGCCGCCGAACACGACGCGCCCGTTGCGCGCCGGACTCAGCCCCATGATCGCGCGCAGCAGCGTGGACTTCCCCGCCCCGTTGGCGCCGATGATCGCCACGGTCTCACCCTCGTCTGCGCACAGCGATAATCCGTACACCGCCTGAAGATCGCCGTGGAACACGTCAACGCCCTCAAGCTCAAGTAACGCCATCTACTGGACTCCCAAGATAGATTTCCTGCACCAGTGCTGAATTCATGACGCTCACCGGCTCGCCGTCGGCAATCTTTTTGCCGAAATGGAGGACCATGATCCGGTCGGCCACCGCCATGAGCGCATGGGCGATGTGCTCGATCCAGATCACGCCGCGATCGCGCTTGAGCGCCCTGACGATCTCCACCACGACGAAAACCTCCTGCTCAGTCAGGCCGCCCGCAATCTCGTCGAGCAGCAGGACTTCCGAGCCGACACTGACGGCCCTGGCCAGTTCGAGCCGCTTGCGGTCGAGCAGGGGCAGTGAGCCGGCCAGCCGGTCGTGCCTGTCGGCCAGACCGACCATCTCGAGGATTTCAGCTGCACGCCTGCGCGCGGAGGCGCCCTGCAGCCTCGCGCCATGCATCACACCGGCCAGGACATTGTCCGCAACCGAGATTCCCACAAACGGACGCGGAATCTGGAACGCGCGGCCCAGACCGAGCCGCGCGCGCTGGTATTGCATCGTGGACGTGACGTCGCGCCCGCCCAGCATGACGGTGCCCCGATCCGGCACGACCGAGCCGTCGAGGAGATTGAACAGCGTGCTTTTCCCCGCCCCGTTCGGCCCGACCACACCGACGCACTCCCCTCTGGCAAGCCTGAAATCGACGCCATCGACCACCGTGATCGCGCCGTATTTTTTGCCAAGGCCGCGCACCTCTAGCGCTGTCCCCAAGATTTCCTCCCATGTCTGTGACCGATGGACGTGCTGACCATGGCCCCGGTCAGCGGCAACTTTTCCTTCACGCAAGCTGGGACAGCAGTTTGAGTTCGTCTTCGACCTTGAACGAAGACGACGGGGGGGCGTACGTCACCGCCAGGTCGTACCTGTACTTCCCCGTTCTGGCGCGCCGCCACTGTCCGCCAACGAGCACGGTCTTCGCGATGCCGGGCTGCCCGCTGCCGGCGAAGTCCACCCGCCCGACCACGGTGTCGATGCGCGTATGCGCCAGGGCGCTGCGTACCGATTCCCGGTCCCTGGGGTCTCCCGACGCCCGCAGCGCGTGTACGGCAACCTCCCATGCCGCATGCGTGTAGCCGAGCGCCGGCGTCCACTGCGCGCCCTGGCTCTGCTCCCAGGCGCTGGCAAGCGCCTGCGCCGATTGTCCGGTCAGACTCGATGCAAAGGGCAGCTTCGGCGTCCACCAGATCTCGGTCGACATGCCATCGCCGCGATCCCCCAGGGCGTCCACACCGCCCGGAAACAGGAACGCGCCCGCGACGGTCACGACCTGGGGCTTGTAGCCGCTTTGTGCAGCCTTGCGCCAGAAAGCCGCGAAATGATTGGGGAACATGAACCCGGTCACCGTCTGCGCCTGGGCGGCCTGGAATTTGGCCACCTGACTGGAAAAGTCATCCGTTTCCACCTTGAACAGGCCACCCTCCACCGTTTTGTATCCGGCTTTGGCCAGATAAGCAGGAAAGCCATGCTGGGGATCGGCAAAGCCACGCGCCGCGGGCTGATCGACATAGAAGGTGCCCACCTGGTCGTTCAGTTTCGCGCGCAACGGTTTCCACATGCCAAGATACGTGTCGCAGATATCGCCCGTGTCGAACATGAAATTAAATGTCCAGGCCGTATTGTTGCGGGCATAGGCGTTTGCCCCGCCGCGCAACGCAACCAGCGCATCCGAGGGGAACAGGGTCGAGATCATGGGGACGCGATTCATGACCGCCATCTCTCCACCGCCGATCGCCGCCAGCGCATCCGTCGCGACGATCATGTCGACCCGGTCGCGTGTCATCAACTCGATGGCAACACGCGAGGCCACGTTGATCGAACTCTGGCTGTCGCGCACGATCACCTCCACGGAATACGGCTTCCCGCCGACCGTGAGCCCCCCTCTGAAAACCTTGTCCAGCTGATCCTTGACGAAATTCACAGCCGCACCGAACTGCGACCCCGGGCCCGAAAGCGCCGCCACCCAGCCAACGCGTATCGTCGTATCCGCTGCGGCCAGCGCCGACGGGTAACGCAGCGTCAGTGCGGCTGCGCCGATCGCTGCAGCGCCTCGTCTGAGTACCGCTCTTCGCGACGGCATGTCTGCCGCCGGTCGACCTACCTCTGGAATCTTCTTCATGGCATCTCTTTCTGGTGGTGCTTCATTGATGAGCAGCGAAGCAATGGACCGCCCGGCTGCGGGAAAATCCCGTTCCGGTGGCGAACGGAAAGAAGTCCGGATACCTCGCCGCACCGCTCATTACGTAGCAGTCCTTTCAATATGGAATGGTGCAAGGCTGTCCCGGTTCAGTCACGCTTCCGTGTACGTGATCCGGTAAAAACCCGGTTCAGAACGCGTGCCGCATGCCGATTTCCGCGCCGACGGTCTTGCCTGGCGGAGCCAGCAGCGACGTCGGCACGTCGCCGACCGACAGCCCAAGGTTTTCTGCGCCGTGATTGTCGACCACGCCCACCTGGGCGTAGAGCGTCGTTCTATGGGACAGGAAATACGATGCACCGAGCGCACCCAGCACGGAATGATCCGTACTGTCATTGCGATTGTTCACGTACCAGACACCGCCATTGAGATCGACATCAGGCATCACGAAATAATCGAGTCCGCCACCGTAGACGTTGTTGTTCATCCCGCTGCCGGCAATCTTGTAGTTCGTGAACGACGCTTTGGCGGTCAGCTTGTCGTATTTCCAGGAGACGCCGATCATGCGCCCATCGAAGCCGAGATTCGTCGGCGTCGTTGTGACGACCGAGCCGCCGGGGTTGCCGTCGTACAGGGCACCGCTCACCGTGAATCCATTCCACTGCCAGGAAAGGCTCGCGGAATACTGGCGCCCCGACGGGAAATTGCCCGCCACGCCACCGGGCGCGAACATCACGCTCCCCTGAAAGCCCTCGATCAGCGGGCTTTCATACGACAGGGCGTTGGCATTGAAAATACCCGTTGCGGCGACATTGTTGACATAGATGCCGAGGCTGCTGCCGAACTGGGAGAGGCCGCGGGGATCGAGCGCGAACAGCGTATTGAAAAATGGGGAGAACTGAAGACCGGCCTTGACTTCACCAAACGCGCCTTTCAGACCGAGATAGGCCTCGCGCCCGAAAAAGTTGCCATTCGAATCGTTGTAACCGCCATTGCCGATATCGATGCCGCTTTCCAGCCGGAATTCGGCGGCAAGTCCCCCACCCAGTTCTTCGGTGCCCGTCAGTCCGAACTGCGACGGAACCTGGCCGCTGTCGGTGAAGCCGATGAACCGTCCGCCGTTGCCTCCCGAAGCATTCTGGGTCTTGCTGAGAAACAGCAACCCGCCGTCCACCAGCCCGTATAGCGTCACGCTGCTCTGCGCATGCGCGCCCGATGCGAGGGCCAATAACCCCGCAAAAACGATCGATGCCCGGCCAAGCCGCTTCCTGGTACACATGGTTTGTCTCCTGGTTTTTTGGGATGTAAAGATCCACTTTTTTGCGACGCGCCGACGGGAAAAACGTCCTCTGCCACCACGGCTTCGCATTCCGTGCAAACCCTAATTACTTCGGAATGCTTACGAATTTGCAAGATGCAGATTTCGGGGTAAACCAGCACCAACCCGGAAACCGCCCGCACTGCCGTACTTTCCCGTCAACGCTGACAGGCAAGATAGTCGCCCCGCTCCCCCTTGTCAATCACTTGATTAAATCCCTCGATTGACAAATAATGCCCGACACGTGACTGGGACGATTTCAGGCTCAACGACTAACAAGGGGACTCACAACCATGCTCAAGGGCGATCTCTGGCAATGGGATGCACAAGCGACGGCTACCGCAATCAGGGCGGGGAAGATTTCGTGCAGGGAGGCAGTCGAGGCGGCCCTGAACCGTCTCCATCAGGTCAATCCCGCTATTAACGCGGTCGTCGACGTCATGGAGGCCGACGCCCTGGCGGCGGCGGACCGCGCGGACGCGCAACTGGCGGCCGGCGACGCAGTCGGGCCGCTGCACGGCGTCCCGGTTACCTGCAAGATCAACGTCGACGTCGCCGGAAGGGCCCCGACGAACGGACTTGTCGCCATGAAAGACGCGCGGGCAGTCGCCGACAGCGCACCCGCGGCGAACCTTCGTCGGGCCGGGGCAATCGTCATTGGCCTGACCAACGTGCCCGCGTTCTGTTACCGCTGGTTTACGGACAACGACCTTCATGGACTGACGCGCAACCCGTGGAACCGCACGTTGTCTCCCGGCGGCTCCAGCGGGGGCGCAGCGGCCGCGCTGGCCGCGGGCATCGGCGCCCTTGCGCACGGCAACGACGTAGCGGGCTCCATCCGTCTTCCGGCCAGCGCCTGCGGCGTCTACGGGCTCAAGCCGACCGTCGGACGGGTGCCGACCCACAATCCTTCCGCTCCGGGAGAACGCCCCCTGTGCATCCAGATCGGCGCAACCGAGGGCGTTCTCGCGCGCTCCGTACGGGATCTGCGACTGGGCCTGTCTGCGCTCGAGTACCCGGATCCGCGCGACCCGTGTCAGGTACCCGCGCCCGCGCACGATGCGAGCCAGTCCCGGCCGTGCAGGGTCGCACTCTTCACCGGCGAAACAGAAGGATGGACCCACCCGGAGGTCGCGGCAACCGCCAGCCGGGCCGCGGCCTGGCTGGCCGACGCAGGCTATGTCGTGGAGGAACTCGCTCCGCCGCGGTTCGCAGAGATGGCCGACCTGTGGATGACGATGCTGTACGCAGAGAGCTCGGGGCCAGTCCGGGAGTTCCTGCTCAGCCTGGGCGGGCAAGACTATGGCCGCGCAACGCTCAATACGGCCGCGAGCCTCCCCGCGATGAGCCATGCAGAGCTGCATCAGGCCTGGGAGAAGCGGCTCGGCATCCTGCGCGAATGGGCGATGTTTCTCGAACGTTATCCGCTCGTGATGATCCCGACGACGTTCCAGCCGGCCTTTCCGCTCAATCACGACCTCATCGGCCCCGACGTAACGAAAGAAATCATGCAGGCCTACCGCCCCCTGACCTCGGTGGCAGGCCTGGCACTCCCGGGCCTGTCCGTGCCTGCCGGATTTGCAGCGGGCGCACCTGCGGGCGTACAACTGATTGCAGGACGCTTTCAGGAGGAACGATGTCTGAGCGCTGCTGCTATCATGGAACAGCGCATCGGACCCACCCTGCCGGTTGACCCGTTCGAGGACGAAGCGTGACCCATACCATAACGACGCGCAGTACCCTGGATGGCTTGATGACAATCGGGAATATCAAGGAGCGGCCCAACAGCGATGGCCGCCGCGAACAGATCATTAGCGCCGCTCTTTCCGTGATGGTGGCAGAAGGACTCCATCAGACCACCACACGAAAGATCGCCGCCGCCGCGAACGTCAATGTCGCGACCCTGCACTATCACTTTCAAGACAAGGAGGAAATTCTCCTGCGCGTTCTGGAAAAGCTCGTTTCGGACTACCGAACGACTATGGAAAACCAGATCCCCAGGACACAATCCCTGCATGACCGCCTCAGGGACGTGCTCTATTTCGTTTGGGGGGAGATCAAGAAGGCGCCCGCAGAACAGCTCCTGCTGCAGGAGATGACCATTTACGTCCTGCGGGATCCTCGAACGGAATCCCTTGCACGCGAAAAGGATCGTGTGTTCCTGTCACTTTACGTCGATGCCCTGATGGGGGCTTCCGACACAGGCCCCGAAGAGCGTCCTTTTATCGTCGCCCTCGCGAATTTCATTTACACGAGCATTATCGGCATCTTTAATCAATGGCTGGCAACGAAGGACGAACCGTGCCTGATGCTCACCCTCGCCAATCTCGTCTCGGCAGCACAACTGGCGGCCCGTGAGCGAGCATGGCCGCCGCTTGCATACGCCGGCGGCGTCTGAGCGCATCGTCGAATCGTATCTGCGCGGGAAGCCCGATTCGCGAGCAGGCGGGCTCGCGATCCCGCCAGCTTGACATACGCGTTCCTTATTCGACGATCTCGAACTGGTCGAGGAATTCGGTCTTGAGCGTGAGGCCGAGACCGGGCACGTCGTCGCGCAGTTGCAGGAAGCCGTTGTCGGCCACGGGTTCGCCGTCGAAGATGTAATAGAACAGCTCGTTGCCCACTTCCACGTCGAACATCGGAAAGTATTCGCTCATCGGCGAGGCGAGCGAACTCATCGTCAGGTGATAGTTGTGCATCTGGCCCGCGTGCGGCACGACCGGCACCGAACAGGCTTCGCACAGCGCGTTGATTTTGTGCGCGGCCGTGATGCCGCCCACGCGATTGGTGTCGTACTGCACGACGCTCACGGCGCGGCGCTCCAGCAACTGCTTGAAGCCGTACAGCGAGAATTCGTGCTCGCCGCCCGAAATGGCAATGCTCGACGCCGCGTTCAGTTCGGCATAGCCGTCGATATCGTCGGCGATCACGGGTTCCTCGAGCCAGCGCGGCTCGAATTTTTCGAGCCTGGGCAACATGCGCTTCGCGTACTCCACGTTCCAGCCCATATAGCATTCGAGCATCAGATCGTTGTCGTAGCCGATCACTTCGCGAATCGCCTCGACCGCGTTGAGGTTTTCGCGCACGCCATGCTGAAGATGCGCGGGGCCGTAGCCGAAGCGCATCTTGAACGCCGTGAAGCCGAGATCGAGGAACTTCTGCGCCTCGTTTTGCATCGCTTTCAGGTCCGTGCGATAGAGCTTGCTGTAGTAGCAGGGAATCTTTTCCTTGGTGCGCCCGCCCAGCAGCTTGAAGACGGGCTTGCCCGCCGCCTTGCCGAGAATGTCCCAGATGGCGATATCGACCGCCGAAATCGCAGCCATGCCGATGCCTTTGCGGCCCCACGCGTGCGTGCTGCGATACATGCGCTGCCACAAATATTCGTAGTCCCATGGATCCTGGCCGACAACGAGCGGCGCGAGGTATTGATCGATGATCGCCTTGGCGATGGCGGGCGCGAGCGCCACGTTGCCGAGGCCGACGATGCCGTCGTCGGTCTCGACTTCCACCACGGTCCACGAATGGAAGCGGAACGTGCTCATGGTTTCCTGCGGCGCATACAGCAGGTCCATGGCGTTCGAGCAGAAGTTGCCTTGCGGCGGCACGGTCTTGCCCTTCCACTGGAAGACGCGGGCACGGACGGACTGGATCTTCATAAGCGTTCTCGGGAGTGCTTGGGTTGAGAAAGAGTGAGTTACAGCGCGGCCGGGCGGGTTTGCGGCTGCGCGTGCGTGGAACGGCGCATCAGCGCGAGCATGACGGCGCCGAGCAAGGCCGCGCAGGCGAGGCTCAACATGCCGGCGCGCGGGTCGGCGAACGCCTGCTCGGCCCAGGTCTTGAGGTTGGGCGCGACGAAACCGCCCACGTTGCCCAGCGAATTGATGATCGCGATACCGCCCGCCGCCGCCGCGCCGCCGAGGTAATTGGTCGGCAAGGTCCAGTAGAGCGGCTGCACGGCCACGAAGCCGCTCGCCGCGAAGCAGAACGCGACGATCGCCGGCACGAGGCTCGCGCTCAGCGCCGAAGCCGCGATGCCTCCGCCCGCGCACACCAGCATCAGCGCCGCCAGCCCGCGATGCGCGCCGGTGCGGTCGGCGAGACGCGTGATCCACCATGTCACAGCGAGCGCGCAGAGCCACGGAATCGCGGTGATAAGGCCCACGGTCAGATCGACCTTGCCGCCGGTGAGTTCGGCGATGCGCGTGGGCAGATAGAACACCACGCCGTACACGCTCATCTGCACGGTGAAGTAGACAAGGCAGAACGCGGCGAGGCGCGGGCTGCGCAACAGGTCGCGCAAGGTCGCGGGACTATGGCCGAGTCTCGCGGCGTCTTCCTGGGCGAGCGCATCGACGAGCGCGCGGCGTTCGTCGTCGGCGAGCCACGCGGCTTTTTGCGGGCCGTCGCTCAGGTAAAAGAACGTCACCACGCCGATGATCGACGCCAGCAAACCTTCGACCGCGAACATCATTTGCCACGGCTTGAACCCGAACGGCGCCTGCATTTGCAGCAGATAACCCGAGAGCGGACCGCCCAGCACGAGCGCGAGCGGCAGGCCGAAATAGAACACGCCCATCGCCTGCGAGCGTACGCGCTTCGGGAACCAGTACGTGAGATAGAGGATCACGCCGGGAAAGAAACCCGCTTCGGCCGCGCCCAGCAGCACGCGCAGCGTGTAGAACGTGGTGGCGTCGTGCGCGAACGCCATCGCCGCCGAAACGAGGCCCCACGTCACCATGATGCGCGACATCCACAATCTCGCGCCGAAGCGGTGCATCGCGAGATTGCTCGGCACTTCGAACACGGCGTAGCTGATAAAGAAGATGCCCGCGCCGAACGCGAACGCGGCGTTCGACAAGCCGGTATCGGCCTGCAAGGTGGCTTTGGCGAAGCCCACGTTGGCGCGGTCGATAAAGGCGATCACGTACATCAGCACGAGAAACGGCAGCAAGCGCAGCAGGCACTTGCGGATGGCGGCGTCGCACGCGGCGGTGGCGCCCAGGCGGGATGGCATGTGGCAAGTCTCCGTATCGCGTCGCGGCACGAGTAAAAAGCGGCCCGTTGGCGACGTCCATGTTGTGCGGAAAGCGAGCGTGCGGCCCGCTGCGGAAAAATATATGAGCGGCCCCCGATAAAATCCATTGACGTTTTTCTATGTCTTGATAATATTTATTCATACCCCCTTGCTGTTTCCATCCGCCGCAAGCACCCCGGTCGCGTTATTCGTCCGCGATTCGCGGCGTCGTTTGTGTCTCCGCGCTTGATTCATGATTCCGCCGTTCACCAGTCTCCAGAGCCGCCTGAAAATGCAGCACCTGCGGCTCCTGCTAGCGATCGAGGAGCGCGGCTCGCTGCGTCAGGCGGCCGAAGCGCTCTCGCTCACGCAGCCGGCCGTCACGAAAATGCTGCAGGACATGGAGGCGCTGCTCGGCGTCACGCTGTTCGAGCGGCATTTGCGCGGACTGCGGCCCACGCGCTTCGGCACGGCGGCCACGCGCTACGCCACGCTCGTGTTCTCGGACATGGCGAATCTGCGCGACGAACTCGCATCGCTCGAAACGGGCAAGATGGGCAAGGTGCGCGTGGGTGCGGTGATGGCGCCCACGCCGGTGCTGATGGCCGAAGTGATCCGGCGTTTGAAGCGCGATCACCCGCGCCTGAACATCGCCGTGCAGGTGGATACGAGCGACGTGCTGGTGCCGCTGCTGGATCGCGACCAACTCGACCTCGTGCTCGGACGCGTGCCCGAAGGCTGGGACGCCTCGCATCTGGAATTCGAGCAGCTGGGCGACGAGCGGCTCGCCATCGTGGTGGGCTGCGATCATCCGCTGGTCGATCAAGCCGCGCCCAGTTTCGGCGAGCTCGCCACCTTTCCGTGGATATTGCAGCCGCGCCCCAGCCCGATGCGCGCGCTGATCGACCGTTCGTTCGAAGACGCGGGCGTGACGCCGCCGCAAAGCACCATCGAAACGGCGGCTATTCTGATGACCACTTCGCTGTTGCCCGGCAGCGACCTGATCGCCGTGGTGCCGATGGCCGTCGCGGATTTTCATGCGCGCATGGGGCTGCTGTCTATTCTCCCCGTGCCGTTGCCGCGGAAACTCGGACCGTACGGCATCGTCACGCGCCTCGCACGTCCGCCGACCGCGTCTACTTCGCTGCTGATCGACGTACTGCGCGAGGTGGCCGCGAAATACCGCGATTAACGCATGAACCTGCGGCGCGTCGGCAAGGTTCGCAGGCAAGTCGATCCTGCCCGGCGACTTCGCGAACCGACCCGTGACGTCCCGCCCATTCGAGACACGTAAACTTCGTGATGCCGCGACTCGCGACGCGGCTCCGTCGCAATGCACAGTGCCATCTGCCGTCACCACGCAACGAGACTATCAGTCCAGTCCGCCCTGGCACAGGTACTTGATGCTCAGATAGTCGTCGAGACCGTACTTCGAGCCTTCGCGGCCGTAACCCGACTCCTTCACGCCGCCGAACGGCGCGGCTTCGCTCGCCACCGCGCCTTCGTTGATGCCCACGATGCCCGTTTCGAGCTTGCGCGCCACGCGGTCGATGCGGCGTACGTCGTTGGTGTAGAAGTACGCGGCGAGACCGAACGGCGTGTCGTTGGCGATGCCGATGACTTCGTCCTCGTCGCTGAAGCGGAACAGCGGCGCGACCGGGCCGAAGGTTTCCTCGCAGCACAGCACCATGGCGTCGGTGGCGTCGGCGAGCACGGTGGGCGCATAGTAGTTCGGGCCGAGTTCCGCGAGACGCCTGCCGCCCGCCAGCACGCGCGCGCCGTTCGCCACGGCGTCGTCCACGTGCCTGGCGATCTTGTCGATGGCGCGCTCGTTGATCATCGGGCCGATCTGCGCGTTCGCATCCGTGGCCGGGGCCACGTGCAGCGCGCTCACGCGCTTCGCGAGCAGTTCGCCGAATTGTTCGTAGACCGAATCATGCACGTAGATGCGATTCGGGCACACGCAGGTCTGGCCGCCGTTGCGAAACTTGGCCAGCAGGAGACCCTGCACGGCGGCTTCGAGATCGGCGTCGCCGAACACGATGAACGGCGCGTTGCCGCCCAGTTCGAGCGAGAGCTTCTTGAGCGTGCCCGCCGACTCGCGTGCGAGATGCTTGCCCACGGCCGTCGAGCCCGTGAAGGTGATCTTGCGCACGCGGTCGTCGGCGAGCCAGTCGGCCACGGCGGCAATGCCTTCGTCGCGCGAGGCCGAGATCATGTTGAGCACGCCGTCGGGCAAGCCCGCCTCCTGCGCCAGCGCGGCGAGCGCGAGCGCGGTGAGCGGCGTGTCTTCGGCGGGCTTCGCCACCACCGTGCAACCGGCCGCGAGCGCCGGGGCGAGCTTGCGCGCGATCATCGCGAGCGGAAAATTCCACGGCGTGATCGCCGCCACCACGCCGATCGGCTCCTTGACGGCCATCATGCGCTTGCCGCGCTGCGTCTGCGGAATGACGTCGCCGTAAATCTTCGTGGCCTCCCCGGCGAACCACGCCACATACGACGCGCCATACGCGACTTCGCCGCGCGCTTCCGCGAGCGGCTTGCCCTGTTCCAGCGACATCAGGCGCGCGAGGTCCTCGGTGTTTTCGAGGATGAGCGCGTGCCAGCGGTTCAGCACGGCCGCGCGTTCGCAGGGCAGCTTGTCGCGCCAGCCGGGCAGCGCGCGCGCAGCGGCGTCCGTTGCCGCGCGCGCGTCGGCAGCAGCGCTGTTCGCGACCTGCGCGAGCGTGGCTTGCGTAGCCGGATTCGTCACGGCATAGCGGTGGTTACCGGCGGCGGCAAGCCACTTGCCGTCGATGAAATTCTCGTGTCGAAGCAGTTCGCCTCGCGTCAACTCCAAACTCACTGAGTTCTCCTTTCTACCTTTCTATCAGGGACATCGGTCGCCGAACGTTTTAGCGCGTGTTGCCGGCAAACGGCTGGATTCGCGGCCCCGTTGCCCGGCTCAAACCGTTGCGACCGGCGTAACCGGCGAACCGACCGCGCGCGGCAACCGCAGCGGCGGCGCGGTCAGCAGGAAGCGATTGCGGCCATGCGCGTGCAGCCAGGCGGCCAGCTCGCTCAAATGCCACAGTTCGCCAAGATGCACGCCAAGGCGGAACAAGCAGAGATCGTGCAGCGGATGCGAAGGATAATGCGCGTCGTCGCAAGGCGCGGCGGGCAAAAACTCCACGGCCACGTTATCCGAAATCAGCGCGGCCACGTTCGAATCGACAATCCAGCGGCGCAGCGCTTCGTCGCGGCCGTCGAGACCGGCAAAACCGCTTTCGAGCGCCTTGCCGTTCTGCGTGCGATACACGTCGAGCAGGGCCTCGTCGAAACCCGTGCGCAGGCACAGCATGTCGCCGGGTTCGACCACCACGTTCTGCGCGTCCATCGCTTCCATCAGTTCGTGGTAGCCCACGCGCAGCGGCACCGCGCCGAACTGGCGCTCGAGGTCGACCATCACAGCGCGGCCTTGCACGCAGGTGGCCGCCATGTTCTCGATGCCGAGCCGGTACGCGCCCGGTGCGCGATCGGTGGCGGGCAGCGGCTGACCCGGTTCTTCGTTGCGGTAATCGAGCGGCCCGATCACGTCGTCGCCCGCGCGAAAGCCGTTGTAGAAGCACATTTCCGGCTTGCCGTCGCCGTCGGCGTCGAACCATTGGCCCATGTGTGCGAGGCTGTCCCACTGCGTCGAGTATTGCAACGCGAGCGTGACCGTGTCGTCGCAGATCACGTCGGTGAGGCTCGCGTTGTCGCGCGACAGCGGATACGTCATGTTCGGCATCTCGCCACGCAGCGTGGGTTGCACTTGCGGCGGCGCGCGGCGCGGATTCAGCACGCGATTGCCGGGACAGTCGAGCGGCAGGCTCAAACAGAACGTGCGCCCTTCGTGCGCCTCGCGCAGACCTTCCAGCACCTTCGCGGGTGTGATCAGATTCAGGCGGCCGAGCTGGTCGTCGGCGCCCCAGTCGCCCCACGTGGAATCGACGGGGCGTTGGGTCCAGCGGCGTGCGGTGAGGTTCATCGACTTGTCCCGGTTGTTCGCACAACAAGTTCGTCAAACAGTTTCGTTCAGCGCGTGGCGCTGCCGGCCGCCAGCATCGGCGCTTCGGCCCCGCTATGCGCGGGACCGGTTTCGACGTGGCCTTCGGCTTGCTCGCCGCGCGGCATCCAGCGCGACGTATCGAACAGGCTGATCGCGATCAGCAGCAGCGCGCCGCCCGCGATGAACGACGCCATGCCGAACCTGAGGCCGAGCGTGGGCGTGACGAGCGCGATCGCATACGGCGCGACCACGCTGACCGACGTCATCGCGTAGCTGATGCCGATGCCCGTTGCGCGCCCTTCCACGGGGAAACGGCGCGACTGGTAGAGCGGCATGATGCCGAACAGGCCGTTCGCGAACATGCCCATGCAGAACGCGCCCACGCCCAGCAGGAAGTGGCTTTGCACGAGCGTGTAGAGCACGGTAGACGGAATCACCACGCCGAGGAACATGCAGATCGTGCGGCGCTCGCCGAAGCACGCGGCCGAGTAGCCCGAAAGCGGCTTGCCGATCACCGAGCCCACCGAATACGCGATCACGAACGGGAAGATCTGGCTCGAATCCAGATGCTGCGTGGTCAGCAGGAAGGTCGGATACAGCACCTGCACGGCCCACAGCATGAAGTTGATCGCCGCCGAGAAAAGCCACGCCTGAAACACAGCCGGATTGAAGATAAAGGCCCCGCGCACGCTGCGGCGCTCGTGGCTCTGCTGCTCGCGCTCCCAGTCGGGCGACTCGCCCACGCTGCGGCGCAGGAACAGCGTGAGCAGCGCGGGCAGCACGCCGAGGAAGAACATCCAGCGCCAGCCCATCACCGGGAACAGGAAGTGGAACGCAAGCGCCGCGAGCAGATAGCCGAACTCGTAACCGGCCACCATGATGCCCGAGGCGAGCGGACGGATCTTTGCCGGCACGGTTTCCATCAGCAGCGCGACGGAAGCCGTCCACTCGCCGCCAAAGCCGATGCCGAACAGCACGCGCATCGCCATGAACGACGCATAGCTCCACGCGAGACCGCTCAAACCGGCCGCGCACGAGAACCACAGCACGGCGGCCATGAACACGACCTTGCGGCCAAAGCGGTCGGCCGCGAAACCCCAGCCGATGGTGCCCGCGACCTTCGCGAAGCCGGTGGCGGTCACGACGAAGGCCATCGCGGGCAGACCCACGCCGAATACCTTGCCCAGATGCGGGATCAGGAACAGCAGAACGGTGAAGTCGAAAGCGTCGAGCGCCCATCCCGCCGTGGCGGCGAAGACGATGCGCCAGTTCTCGCGCAACGCCTGTACGTGCGTGACAGCCAGCGCGGGCCGGCTCACTGCGAAATCGTTCATGCCGTGTCTCCTCGTTTCGTTATATGCGGTCGATGCGCGGGGCTCAGTCCGCCGTGCGCACGTCCCCGAAGTCGCGGGCGAGCTTGCGCGCCGCGTTCGCGAACATCAGGATGTCCACGCCCGTCGCCACGAATGTGCAGCCGAGTTCGAGGTAATGACGCGCGAGTGCCGGGTCGGACGTAAGCGTGCCCGCCGCCTTGCCCGACGCCACGATCGTGCGAATCGCACTGTCGATCGCCTGCTGGACTTCCGGGTGCGTGGCCTTGCCGCGATACCCCATCGAAGCGGCGAGGTCGGCCGGGCCGATGAACACGCCGTCCACGCCGTCCACCGCGCAGATCGCTTCGAGTTTGCTCAGCGCCGTGGTCGTTTCCGCCTGCACCATCAGACATATTTCGTCATCCGAAACATTGAGATAATCGGTGCGCAGACTCCAGCGCGACGCACGGCCCACGGCGCTGCCCACGCCGCGAATGCCGTGCGGCGGATAACGCACGGCGGCGACCAGCGCGCGCGCTTCGTCGGCGGTATCGACCATCGGCACGAGCAGATTGCGCGCGCCGATATCGAGCAGACGCTTGAGCAACGCGGGGTCGCCGTTGACCGGGCGCACCACCGGCTCGCCCGGGTATGGCGCCACCGCCTGCAACTGCGCGAGGATCGTGCGCAGGTCGTTGGGCGCGTGCTCGCTGTCGATCAGCAGCCAGTCGAATCCGGCGGTCGCGCTCACTTCGGCGAGATAGGGGTCGGCCATCGAGAGCCAGAAGCCCACTTGCTTCTTGTTCGCGGCCAGCGCGGCCTTGAAGGGATTAAGCGCCGAGGTCTGCTTGTCCATGAATGCGTGTCTCCGGTGAAGGGTCGCCGAATTGAATGGGTTCCACCTTCCCGAGGAGGAACAGATAGTTGACGATCGCAATCGCGATCAGCGCCGCCGAGAACAGCAGCGCGGGCACGAACGAGCCGGTCATGCCGACGATCGCGCCCGTGATGACCGGGCCCACCACGCCGCCGAGATTCGACACCGTGTTTTGCAGGCCCGCGACCATGGAAACGGCATTGGGCGGCGCGACGTCGCCGGGCAGCGCCCATACCTGCGAAGCGGCCACCGTGGTGCCCGACTTGGCGATGCACAGCAGCAGCACGGCCACCCACGCCGACTGCGCGAATGCCGCGAAGCCGATGCTCGACGCCATCACCAGACCGACCACGAGAAAGAGCTTGCGCGTGGCGGTGAGCGAGAGCTTGCCGCTCGCGAACACGCGGTCCGAGGCCCAGCCCGCGAAAATTTCCACGACGATGGAAGCCAGCAGCGGCAGCGAGGCCACCCAGCCCATTTGCAGCACGCTCATGCCGCGCGCCTTCATCAGATACGTGGGCAGCCACGTGATGAAGAAGTACGAGTTGTAGTTAATCATGAAGAAGCCGATGCACATCGCCCAGACGTTGCGATGCGCAAGCAGCTTGCGCCATGGCGGGCGCGCCGGACGCTGTGCGCGTTGCGCGCCCTTGTCGCTTTCGATGTATGCGAGTTCGGCGGCGCTCACGCGCGGATGCTGCGCGGGCGAGTCGGTGAAACTCACGAGCCAGACCGCGAACCACACCACGCCCAGCAGACCCGTGAGCACGAAGGTCATCTTCCAGTCGAACGCGGCCAGCATCCACGCGATCAGCGGCAACGCAATCGCGCCGCCGAGCTTCGAGCCGCTATCGAAAATGCCCGCCACGGTCGCGCGTTCCTTGCGCGGAAACCAGCGCGTGGCAATGCCCGCGTTGCTCGGATACGCACCCGCCTCGCCCACGCCCAACGCCACGCGCAAGGTCACGAGCGAGCGAAAGCCGCTGGCGAGGCCCGTCATCGCGGTCGCGATCGACCACCAGAGCACCGCGAAGCCGAGCACCTTTTTCTGGCCAAAGCGGTCGGCGAGCAAGCCCGCGGGCAATTGCAGCAGCGCATACGACCAGAAGAACGCCGACATGACGATGCCCATCCGGATCGCGTCGAGATGAAACTCCGACTGGATTTTCGGCGCGGCCGCCGAGAGCACCGTGCGATCGATGTAGTTGATCGCGATCGCGGCCCACATGAGCCCCGCAACCCACCAGCGCATGTTCGAGCGGCCCGGCCGCTGCGCAGATTGCAGCATCTGCTGTCTCCCTACCTGTTCTATTGATCTCAATGCAACGCGCGAGTGCTTCGCGCGTTCAGCTCACGATGCCCATGTGCCAGGGCACGAATTCGTTGTCGCCGAGTCCGAGCAGTTCGCTCTTGGTGCGCTCGCCCGACGCCGCGCGAATAATCAGATCGAAGATGTCCTGCCCCATCTCCTCGATGCTGCGCTCGCCGTCGATCACCCGACCGCAGTTGATGTCCATGTCCTCTTCGAGGCGCGTGAACATCGGCGTGTTGCTCGCGAGCTTGAGCGTCGGCGCCGGCTTCGAGCCGAACATCGAACCGCGTCCCGTCGTGAAGCAGATGAGGTTCGCGCCGCTCGCGATCTGGCCCGTCACCGCGACCGGATCGTAGCCCGGCGAATCCATGAACACGAAGCCCGCGCGGTCGATCGGCTCCGCGTATTCGTACACGGCTTGAAGCGGCGTGGTGCCGCCTTTCATCGCCGAACCGAGCGACTTTTCGAAGATGTTGGCAAGACCGCCCTGCTGGTTGCCCGGCCCGACCACGCCGTTGAACTGGCCGTTCTGGCCGCGCGTGTAACGCTCCCACCATGCGAGGCGGTCGAGCAGTTTCTGGCCGACTTCCGGCGAAACGGCGCGGCGCGTGAGCATGTATTCGACGCCGTGAATCTCGGGCGTTTCGGAGAGAATCGCGGTGCCGCCGTGCCGCACGAGCAGGTCCATCGCGGCGCCCAGCGCGGGGTTCGCGGTAATGCCCGAGAAGCCGTCCGAGCCGCCGCACTCGAGACCGATCTTCAGATGGCTGACCGGCACCGGCGTGCGCACGACGTCGTTCGCGGCGGGCAGCATCTCCTGCACGGCCCGGATGCCCGCTTCGATGGTGGCGCGCGTGCCGCCCGTTTCCTGCATGACGAGCGCGTGCACGGCCTTGCCCGTCCTGAGCCCTTGCGACTCCAGCAGATCGCCCACCTGGTTGCGCTCGCAACCAAGCCCGACGATCAGCACGCCGCCGAGGTTAGGATGGCGCGCATAGCCGGCGATGGTACGGCGGAGCACGTCGAAGTGTTCGCTCGGCGAGGACATGCCGCAGCCGCTCGTTTGCGCGAAGGCGACCACGCCGTCAACGTTGGGATAGCTGCGCAGGCGCTCGGGTGTGAAATAATCGGCGATGTGACGAATCACCGTGGCCGAGCAGTTCACCGAAGCCATGATGCCGATGAAGTTGCGCGTGGCCACGCGGCCGTCGGGGCGCACGATGCCCTGGAAGGTCGCGCGCTGCCCGGGCGCGACGTAATCCACGGGCTTCACGTCCAGGCCGAAGCCGGGATCGCGGTCGAAATCGACGAGCGTGATGTTGTGCGTGTGAACGTGGTCGCCGGGTTCGATGTCGCGCGCGGCCACGCCGATCACGGTGTCGTACTTGCGGATGGGCTCGCCCGCCGCAATACGGCGCGCCGCGACCTTGTGGCCCGCGGCGACCTGGGCGCGCAGGCGGACCGATTCGCCGTCGAGCGCGACTTGATGGCCGATCGTCAGCAGCTCGCGTGCGATCAGAACGTTGTCGTTCGGGTTGAGCCGGATGAGCGGCCCGTTGTAGTGCTGGCTGGACTGGAGCATTCGCCTGTCTCCGTGCGCAGAAGGGACAAGGCCGCTCCGATCACACTCATAATCTTGACGCCGCGCCCGGGAATACGCGGCTTTTTCGTTCCGGAATTAAGTTACCGGTTAATGTAACCGGTAACTTAATTCCAATGTAGTACAGTTTTGGGATAATTGCCAACACCTTTTTGCAGCAGGAAAACCCGCGCCCGTGACCAAAACCCCGACAGAAACCGCCCCGCCCGCCAGCCCCGCCGCGCGGCGCGCCCGCAAGAACACCGGCCGCGTCACGCTCAGCGATCTGGCCCGGCTGACCGGCGTCACCAAGGTCACGGTGTCGCGCGCGCTCAACAATCCCGAGCTGGTGTCGGTCGAAACGCTCGAACGCGTGCGCGAGGCGGTGCGGCAAACGGGTTACACGCCCGACCTGATCGCGGGATCGCTCGCGTCCAACCGCAGTCGTCTCGTCGTGGCCCTGATTCCGGCCATGGCGGGCAGCGTATTCCAGGAGACCGTGGCCGCACTCACGGCGGAACTCGCCGCCGGCGGTTATCAACTGCTGCTCGGTCAGAGCGGCTACGACGAATCGCGCGAAGAGGCGCTGCTCGACGCGATCATCGGGCGGCGGCCGGCCGGCATCGTGCTCACCGGCGTGATCCACTCGGAAGCCTCGCGGCAGAAGCTGCGCGCGGCCGGCATTCCCGTGGTGGAGACATGGGACATCACGCGCTCGCCGCTCGACATGCTGATCGGTTTCTCGCACGCGCGCGTGGGCGAAACGGCGGCCAACTATCTGCGCGAGCGCGGCGCGCGCCATCCGGCCATCGTCACGCCGGGCGACCGCCGCGCGAGGCTGCGCGCCGACGCCTTCATCGAAACCTTTGGCGGCAACGTGCCCGTGGCCGCCACGCCCTCGCCCGCGCATCTCGGCGACGGCCGCCGCGCGCTCGCCAAGCTGCTCGACGAGCATCCGCAGATCGACGCCATTTTCTGCGGCGCGGACATCATGGCGCTCGGCGTGCTAATGGAAGCGCACGCGCGCAAGCTCGACGTGCCGGGCCGCCTCAAGGTGATTGGCTACGGCGACCAGAATTTCGCGTGCGATACCGACCCGGCGCTCACGACCATTCGCATCGACGGCACCAGAATCGGCAAGCTCGCCGCTTCCATGCTGATCGAGAAGATCGAAACGGGCGCGTGCAAGCGCGCGAAAATCGACGTCGGTTTTACGCTGATCGAGCGCGGCTCGGCTTGATGGTTTGGAATCCGAAGAATATTCACGTTTCGCCCTCTTCGATTTTTTCGATTTCTTCCTGGGAAATTCCCTTTGTCTTCACACCGAGCCAGGCGTGCGCTGCAATTGGGCCAGCACCCTGTCTTTGGCGGCCGGCGGCAAAGCCGCATTTGCGACGATTACGGCGCGCTCACCCGATCTGAAAATAGTTCCGTCACAGTCCCTCCCTGGCTTCGAGGTCGGCCAGATAGGCCGCCATGACCTTGGGCAATTCGTCCATGTAGAGCATCATCCGCTCAGGTTCGACGATAAAGGCCACACGCATGACCCCGACCGCGACCGCGTGCAGCATCGCCGCGTGTCGCCCCCGGTCCACCGGCTCCGCCATCGGCAGACGGGCATCGACCATGCGCCTGAGCACCTGCGTGAACGTCGCCTCGTTTTCCAGCGAGCGCTTGTCCAGCAAGCGCCTGTCGTGCATGAGCGGGAAGAAGTCCGGATGCTTTTGTATGTAGTCGGCATAGGGCGCCACCAGATGATGGACGGCCTCCGACGCCGAAAACCGCTGCCAGGTCTCGCGCGGCAGGACCAGCACCTCGCTGTTGATTGCCGCAAGCGCCGCTTCGTGTCGCCGCACCAGCTCCAGCAGCAGGCTGTCCCGGTCCGGAAAGAAGTGATACAGCGAGCCGATCGACGTTTTCGCGCGCCGGGCCACACCGTGCATCGTGACACCGGCCAATCCCTCTTCCGCGACGATCGCGGCCGTCGTATCCAGGATCACCTCGACCCGGGCACGGCCTCTCGGCTGGCTGGGCTGACGGCCGTCCGTCTTCGCCTTCTGCATGTCAGGCGGCCCGCCTGCGTGCGACACCCCATGCACATCGTGGCTGGCCGCCTGCCCGTTGCCCGTCTTCGAGCCTGCATTGACCATCAAGGATTCCTTCCAGAACTAGACACATCGTTCTAATTTAATCAAAATAGACGCCTCCGTCTAGTAGCATCACCCATCGGTATGCAGACCTTTCCCGACCTCGTCGCCTGCGAGCACTGCGATAGCGTCTACCGGCGCCGTTCGCTGGCGCCCCATGAAACCGCCCACTGCGCGCGCTGCGGCGCGGTCCTGTACCGGGCCAGCCGGCTCGACATCGACCGCTGGCTCGCCCTGACGGCCGCCGCTGCGGTGGTGTTCGTGATCGCCAATGCCTGCCCGGTCATCCGCATCAGCTTTGGGGGGCAGCACAACGAAGCGACGCTCCTGCAATCCGTCTGCGCGCTTGCCCAGGGTCCCGCTGCACCGATCGCCGTGCCTGCCGCGCTGTCGATCGTGATCGTCCCGCTCCTGCAGATTGCACTGCTCGGCTGGGCGCTGGCCTTTGCGCGAGCGGGACGCAGGGCACCCGGCTTCGCTCCCGTCATGCAGCTGCTCCGCCTGCTGCGGCCCTGGAGCATGATCGAAGTCGGCATGCTCGGCATCCTGGTCGCCGTCATCAAGCTCTCGAGCCTCGTGCAGGTTGCGCCGGGCGCGGGGATCTGGGCAACCGCCGTCCTCATGGTGCTCATCACGCTGATCGCGAGCCGCGACATCCATCGGCTGTGGGACTGGACCGACCCGGATCGTCCGGCCGGGTACGCGGCATGACCGGCCCGGCCCGTGCACACCAGCTCGGCGTGATCGCCTGTCACGCCTGCGGTCTGGTCTCGAAACACCCGCCTGCGGCAGCGCAGGGAGGCTGCCGCCCCGCGTGCCCGCGTTGCGGCTCGGCGCTGCACACCCGCCGGCCCGACAGCCTCGCACGCGCCTGGGCCCTTCTGATCGCGAGCCTGATCTTCTACCTGCCCGCCAACCTGTTGCCCGTGATGTACACCAGCATCATCGGCAACGGCAGCGAGAACACGATCCTCAGCGGCGTCGTGGAGTTCTGGAAATCCGGCTCCTATGGCATCGCGCTCGTGATCTTCGTCGCGAGCGTCGCCGTGCCCTGCACGAAATTCCTTGCCCTCGGCACGCTGCTGGTGACCACCCAGCGACGCTGCCGCCAGGGTATGCGGCAGCGTGCGCGCCTGTACCGGCTGGTCGAACTGATCGGCTACTGGTCGATGCTCGACGTGCTGGTCGTGGCTTTTGTGGCGGCGCTCGTGAAGTTCGGCGCACTCGCCGACATCGAACCCCGCGCCGGCATCCTCTTCTTCGGCATGGTCGTGATCCTCACCATGCTGTCCGCCATGAACTTCGATCCCCGCCTGATCTGGGACGCCGACGAATCATGAATCCCGAATCCCGTCCTCCCGCCCCGCAACCGCACGAGCCGCCCGTAACCCGACGGCGCTGGACCGTATCGCTCGTCTGGCTCGTACCCATCGTCGCCGCGTTGATCGGGCTGTCGATGATCGTGCACACCTTGCTATCGGCGGGGCCGGAGATCACGATCACCTTCCGGACCGCCGAAGGTCTCGAAGCCGGCAAGACTTCGGTCAAGTACAAGGACGTCATCATCGGCACCGTGACGGCGGTTTCCCTCAGCGAGGACGGATCGCACGTGGTTGCCTCAGTTTCTCTGGTCAGGAGCGCACGCAACCTGCTTCACACCGATACGCGCTTCTGGGTGGTGCGCCCGCGCATCGGCATGGGCGGTATCTCCGGTATCGACACGCTGCTGTCCGGTGCATACATCGGCATGGATGCAGGCCAGTCGAAGAGGGGCCGCTCGGCATTCACCGGATTGGAAACGCCGCCGACCGTCATTAACGGCATGCCCGGTACGAGCTTCGTGATCCACGCCCGGGACCTGGGTTCGCTCAATATCGGTTCGCCCATCTACTACCGGCGCATCCAGGTCGGGGGCGTCGCCTCCTATGCACTCGATTCGGATGGCCGCAGCGTCAGCGTGCAGGTTTTCATCGACGCACCCTATGACCATTTCGTCACGACCGACACCCGCTTCTGGAACGCGAGCGGCGTCGACCTCTCGCTCGGTGCGGACGGATTGAAGGTCAAGACGCAGTCGGTCGCCACCATCGTCGCGGGCGGCATCGCGTTTGCAGCCCCCGACGACAGCCACGCGGCAGCGGCTCCGGCAGGAACCGCGTTCACGCTGGCGAAGGACGAGCAGACCGCCATGGCCCCGCCCGATGGGCCGTCAGAGCTCCTCCGGCTGCGGTTCCCCCAGGCACAGCGTGGCCTGCTGGTCGGTGCCCCCGTGGAGTTCTCCGGCATCGACCTGGGCCGGGTCATCTCGATCACACTCGACTACGATCCGGCCACCCGCCAGTTCCCGTCGATCGTTGACATCGAGATATATCCGCAGCGGCTCGGCCCCGTGCTGCAGAAGCTCCCGAAAATCGATGCGGCCGACGAACACAGCGAAGCGGCATTTCTGGCTGCCCTCGTCGCGCGCGGCCTGCGTGCGCAGGCCCGTTCCAGCAACCTGCTGACAGGACAGCTCTACATCTCGCTCGATTTCGTGCCGAACGCGCCGAAGGTCGCCTTCGACCCGAACGCGCAACCGCTCATGCTGCCCACGGCTCCTGGCAGCTTCGACAAAATGCAGGAGCAGGTCGCCACCATCCTGGACAAGATCAGCCGCATGCCGCTCGATTCGATCGGACAGCATCTCGACACGAGCCTTTCCGATCTGGACGGCACGCTCAAGCAGATCAACGCGCAGGTGCTGCCGGCCACGACCCAGACGCTGCAGCAGGCCCGGCAGACCTTCGGTGCCGCACAAGGCATGCTGGCCGACGACAGCCCGCTGCAGGAAAACCTCGGGCAGACGCTGCAGGAACTGCAGCGCACCGCGCGCTCGCTGCGCACGCTGACCGACCTGCTCGGCCGCCACCCCGAAGCGCTCCTGCGCGGCCAGAGCGCCGACCATCCGGCACCGGCTGCCCAGCGTACGCCCTCCGCTTCACAGGATCATTGATCATGCGTCTTCCTGCCCACATCACGACCGGACTGACGGCCGCCTCCCTGTGCCTGCTCGGTGCCTGCGCCTCGTCGCCCGTGCACTACTACACCCTGGTTCCGCCGGCTACGCACGAGGAAACGGTCCGCACACCTGCTCCGTTCGTGATCGATGTCCTGCCTGTTGGCATTCCCGCCGGGCTCGACCAGCAGCAGATGGTCGTACGCACCGACACCAGCAGCCTGCAGGTCCTGGACGATGAACGCTGGAATGCACCGCTCGGCGATGAACTACGCAGTGCGCTGTCCGCCGCGCTTTCCCGGCGGCTTGGCACCCAGGACGTTGCCGGTCTGCCCCGGCCGGCGAACCGGAAAGTGCTGGGTATTCGCGTGCAGATCCGGCAGTTTGATGCCAGACCGGCACGGGACGCACAACTGGTGGCCGATTGGAGCCTCGGCGCGACGCCTTCCGGCGGCAGCACCCGGGTGACCTGTCACACGCAACTGCAGGTCGCGGCACCGGGAAGCTATCCGGAACTGGTGCAGGCACAACAGCGCCTGGTCGGCGAGCTTGCGGACGAGATCGCCCGCGCGGCAAACGACGCCGGCATGCGCAGCCAGTATGGATGTCCGGATTGAAGGCCCGGGATTGAAGACCCGGATTGAAGGCCCGATATCGGCTGGCAGTCCGCTTCCCGCTTTTCGCGTAGAGAGCGCCAAGCGGCATGGCGCGTGGCCGGGCTGGTAGCCGGAGGGGCTTCTGAGGAGGAGAGCAGCCGGGAAGCCCCATCAGACAAGGCTTCCCAGCCGCGATGCGCTTAACGCGACATCATGTTCATGCTGACGTTGTGCATGACCCACAGCGTACCGACGATCACGATCAGCACCGTCATCACGGTGAAGCCGAACGCGGTCACGTTCCAGCGCTGGCCCGACGACGTGTTCATGTGCAGGAAGAACACGAGGTGGACCACGATCTGCACCGCGGCCAGCACGGCGAGGCCGAGCAGCGCGGTCTCACGCGGGAAGCCGCCATGCATGACGAGCCAGAACGAAGCGGCCGTGAGCACCACCGCCAGGATGAAACCGGCCAGGTAGCCGCCGAAGCTGCCATGGCTTTCTTCTTCGTGGATGGAATGAGCACTCATTTAGATCACGCTCGCAAGATAAACAAAGGAGAACACGCAGATCCAGACGATGTCCAGAAAGTGCCAGAAAAGGCTCAGGCACGTCAGGCGGCGGATTTCGCGCTCGCCCAGTTCCGGCGCCTTCGCCGTCTGAACCATCAGGACGATCATCCAGATCATGCCGAACGTCACGTGGATACCGTGGGTGGCCACCAGCGTGAAGAACGACGAGAGGAACGCGCTGCGCTGCGGGCCCGCGCCTTCTTCGATCAGGTGTGCGAATTCATGCAGTTCGAAGTAGAGGAACGACGCGCCCAGCAGGAACGTGACGGCCAGCCAGAACAGCACCTGACCGGTGCGCTTCTTGTGCGCGCCGATCATCGCGAAACCGTACGTGATGGACGACAGCAGCAGCACTGCCGTTTCCATGGCCACGCCGGGGATGTCGAACAGATCCTTGCCCGTCGGGCCGCCTGCAAACTGGTTCTGCATCACGGCGAACACTGCGAACAGCGAGCCGAACAGAATACAGTCGGTCATCAGGTACAGCCAGAAACCGAACACCGAGTGTGACGGCGGGTGATCGTGGTGATCGTGCTCCGCCAGTGCGGCCGCACTTGTCTTCGTCAACATCAGTTGGCCTCCAGTGCTTCTTGATCCATCTGGCCACGGCGCTTGCCTTCGAACGCCTTGACCAGTGCGCGGTTGCGCGCTTCTTCATCGGCCCGGACCTTGGCGGCCGGGATGTAATAGCCTTCGTTCTTCTGGAAGCTGTAGATAATCACGGTAGCGAGAATACCGATGAAGCCGCCGATCATCATCCACCAGATGTGCCAGATGCCTGCGAAGCCCGTCACCAGCGCGAAGAAGCCAACGAAGACCCCTGCGCTCGTGTTGGACGGCATGTGGATATCGGTGTACTTCGTGTTGACGACGTCCGGCGTTTCGCGGCCCGTCTCCTTCAGGTGCTGGAACTCGTCGAGCTCGCTCACGTGCGGGATCACGGCGAAGTTATACGACGGCGGCGGCGACGAAATCGCCCATTCCAGCGTACGGCCGCTGCCCCAGGCATCGCCCGTCAGGTCGCGGTTTTCCGGCAGGTTGCGGTCGCGGATCGAAACGTACAGTTGAGCGAACTGGTGCACGATGCCGATCAGCACGAGCACGGCGCCGAACCAGGCGATGATCATCCACGGATGCCATGCCGGGTTGTCGTAGTGGTTCAGACGGCGGGTAGCGCCCATGAAGCCGAGCACGTACAGCGGCGTGAAGGCGACGTAGAAGCCCGTAAGCCAGAACCAGAATGCGCGCTTGCCGAGCTTTTCGTTCAGCTTGAAGCCGAATGCCTTCGGGAACCAGAAGTTGAAGCCCGCCAGGTAGCCGAACAGCACGCCGCCGATGATCACGTTGTGGAAGTGCGCGATCAGGAACAGCGAGTTGTGCAGCACGAAGTCCGCACCCGGGATCGCCATCATCACGCCGGTCATGCCGCCGATGGTGAAGGTGACCATGAAGCCGATCGTCCAGAGCACCGGCGAGGTGAACTCGAGGCGGCCGCGGTAGATCGTGAACAGCCAGTTGAAGATCTTCACGCCCGTCGGGATCGCGATGATCATCGTCATGACGCCGAAGAACGCGTTGACGTCGGCGCCCGAACCCATCGTGAAGAAGTGGTGCAGCCACACGAGGAACGAGAGGACCGTGATCGCCAACGTTGCGTACACCATGGTCTTGTAGCCGAACAGCGGCTTCTTCGCGAAGGCTGCGACGACTTCCGAGAACACGCCGAACGCCGGCAGGATCAGGATGTACACCTCGGGGTGACCCCAGGCCCAGATCAGGTTCAGGTACAGCATGGCGTTGCCGCCGCCGTCGTTGGTGAAGAAGTGCGTGCCGACGTAGCGGTCGAGGCCGAGCAGCGCGAGCGTGACGGTCAGGATCGGGAACGCGGCCATGATCAGCACGTTCGTGCACAGCGCCGTCCACGTGAACACCGGCATCTTCATCAGCGTCATGCCGGGGGCACGCATCTTGATGATCGTGACGAAGAAGTTCACGCCGGTCAGCAGCGTACCCACGCCCGAGATCTGCAGTGCCCACAGGTAGTAGTCGACACCGACGCCCGGACTATAGGCAAGCTCCGAAAGCGGCGGATACGCGAGCCAGCCAGTCTGCGCGAACTCGCCGACGACGAGCGAGATCATCAGCAGAACCGCGCCGACCGTGGTCATCCAGAACGACAGCGAGTTGAGCATCGGGAACGCCACGTCGCGTGCGCCGATCTGCAGCGGCACGACGATGTTCATCAGGCCGACCATGAAGGCCATCGCCATGAAGAAGATCATGATCACGCCGTGCGCCGTGAAGATCTGGTCGTAGTGGTGCGGCGGCAGATAGCCCGGCGCGTTGTACGCCAGCGCGAGCTGGGTACGCATCATGATGGCGTCGGCGAAGCCGCGCACGAGCATGATGAGGGCGAGGACGATATACATCACGCCCAGACGCTTGTGGTCGACGCTCGTCAGCCACTCCGTCCAGAGATATTTCCACTTACCGAGGTAAGTAACGCCACCGAGCACGAACGCGCCGATGAGCGCCATGCCGATCATCGTGCCGAGAATAATCGGCTCGTGATACGGAACGGCATCGAGTGTAAGTTTTCCGAACATGCTTGGCTTACCCCTTGGTCACGCACGACGGGTCACTGAAATTCGTGACGTGGCCGTTGTTGTACTTCGCAATGATGTTGTTGAAGAGCTTCGGATCGACCGTCGAGAAGTACTGAACCGGTGCCTTCTCGGTCGGCTGTGCAACCGTTGCGTACTCATCCATCGAAAGCTGCGTCGAAGACGCCTTCACCTTCTGGACCCATGCGTCGAAATCCTGCTGGCTCGTGGCGATCGTGCGGAACTTCATGTCCGAGAAGCCCTTGCCGCTGAAGTTCGCCGAGAGGCCGGCGTAGTCGCCCGCCTGGTCCGCGATCAGGTGCACGCGCGTCTGCATGCCTGCCATCGCGTAGACCTGGGTGCCGAGCTGCGGGATGAAGAACGAGTTCATCACCGAATCCGACGTGATGCTGAAGTTCACGGGCGTCCCCACCGGCACGGCCAGCTGGTTCACCGAAGCAATGCCCAGATCCGGGTAGATGAAGAGCCACTTCCAGTCCAGCGCGACCACTTCGACGTTGATCGGCTTGACGCTCGATTCAAGCGGTTTGTAAGGGTCGAGCTCGTGCGTGGTTTTCCACGTGAGCACGCCGAGGAACAGAATGATCAGCGTGGGGATGGTCCAGACCACCACTTCGATGGCGGTCGAGTGCGACCACTTCGGTGCATAGGTGGCGCTGCGGTTCGACGCGCGATAGCGGTACGCGAACCAGAGCGTCAGCACGATCACGGGAATCACCACGATCAGCATCGCCCACGTCGAAGTCGCAATCAGCTCCTTCTCGGCCAGCCCGACGCTTCCCTTCGGGTCGAGGACTTCCAGATTGCTGCAACCGGAAAGACACGCGGCCAATCCGGCTCCAACGGGAAGCAATAACCTTTTCAAGGTTGTTCTTTTCATCACGTTTGCCTGAATTTCATTCATTGAGTGGTTCCGGGCACATTCCCTGACGTCCAGCAAAGGAAGCGCGCCCGCATCATACAGCCGCTTTGATCTTTGACAAGCAATGAATGTGGAAAATGATCTTTGCCGAAACGAAACTGAGACACTTTGTCGCACACGTTCGCCGCGTGCTGCCGCACTCGTGGCGAGCGTCTGCGCATCTGGCCCTGCTCCGTTTCGCCGCCAATCCCGCCGCGGCTTTTTTCGAAACGCCCTGCTATTCGAAACCTTTCTACACGGACGCGCGCGCCGCGCCGCATCTTGCGATACGGGACGGCGCGCGCGCCTGCGGTCAAACTTCAGTGATCATGTCGGCGAACGCTGCGCGTGGACATCCGCGCCGGTGCGCACCGCGTCTCCCGATGCGGCCTCGTCCGTCGGCTGCTTCGAGCGGCTGGCCTGCGCGACGAGATTCGCCGCCGACAATTCGATCGCGTCGGTGAAGGGCTTCGGATACAGGCCCATTCCCAGCACCAGCGCCGAGAGCGAAACGAAGACCAGCATCTCGCGCGCACCGATGTCGGCCAGCTTCGCCACGCTCTTGTTTGCCACTGCGCCGAAGATCACGCGCTTGTACATCCACAGGGTGTACGCAGCGCTCAGAATGACGGTCGTCGCGGCCAGCGCGCCGATCCAGAAGTTCACGCGGATGGCGCCCATGATGACCATGAACTCGCCCACGAAGCCCGAGGTGCCAGGCAGGCCCACGTTGGCCATGACGAACAGCATGAAGAAGGCGGCGTAGCGCGGCATGGTGTTGACCACGCCGCCGTAGGCGTCGATCGAACGCGTCTTCGTGCGGTCGAACAGCATGCCCGCGGCGAGCAGCATGCCGCCCGACACGAAGCCGTACGAGATCATCTGCACGATCGCGCCTTCGGTGCCGATCTGGTTGAAGAGGAAGAGGCCGAGCGTGACGAGGCCCATGTGAGCGACCGTCGAGTACGCGAGCATCTTGGTCATCTCGATCTGCGCCAGCGCGAGCAGGCTGCCCCACACCACGGCGACGAGCGAGAGCGCGATGATGACCGGCGCGAAGAAGTGCGCGGCGTCGGGCGTGACCGGCAGCGTGAAACGCAGGAAACCGTAGCCGCCCAGCTTGAGCATGGCGAGCATGACGGTGGCGCCCGTCGGCGCTTCGAGGTTCACGTCCGGCAGCCAGGTGTGCAGCGGCCACATCGGCACCTTCACCCCGAAGGCCGCGAAGAAGCCGATGAAGACGAGAATCTGCGGAACGAGGCCAAGCTGCAGGTTGTGCCAGGCGGCCATGTCGAAGGTGTGCGACTGGCTGTAGAGATACAGCATCGACACCAGCATCAGCAGCGAGCCGCCGAACGAGAAGAAGAAGAACTTCACGGCCGCGTGGATGCGGTGCGTATGGCCCCACACGCCGATCAGCAGGTACAGCGGGATCAGCGTGGCTTCGAAGAACACGAAGAACAGCATGCCGTCCGTCGCCGCGAAGGTCCCGACCATCAGCCCCGAGAGGATCAGGAACGCGCCGAAGAACTGGGCGACGCGCACGGTGATCGAATTCCACGAGGCAATCACGATCACGAGCGTGGTGAAGGCCGTCAGCACGACCAGCCACAGCGAAATGCCATCGATCCCGAGGCGCCATGCCACGCCGAAGTCGGGCAGCCAGTTGCGGAACACCACGAACTGCATGCCGGCGACGGTGTTGTCGAAACCGGCGATCAACGGCAGGGTCAGCAGCAGGCCCACGACGGCGCCGACGAGCGCGACCCAGCGCGCGCGCTGCGCACGGCCGGACCCCACGCGCAGTACGACCACGCCGAACAGGATCGGAATCCAGATCGCCAGACTCAAGAACGGGACGGATTGCATTTCACAAGACCTTAAAAACGCCTGGCGCACAGCGCCACATACGCGCCTCAAGGCGCGAAAGAATATTGAAAGATTGTCGCGGGATGAAATTCGAGCCGGGTCGCATGTAATCTATTTGTCAGCTTTTCGGCGAAGAACGACACACGCTCAAGGGTTAACAAGGGTAAACGGGATATAGGGGTTTTGCAGCGCAACAATACAGGACAGATTGAGACTTCTTTCAAGCCATTGTTTTTGTTTCATTTTTTTGATTCACCTCAAACGGCAAACAACCGCTTTCACAACCTTTTTGACCAAAAAACCGGGGCTCCGGGGGCGTTTCGGGCACCCTGGCGACTCGGGTGGCCATTTGCCGCGGCCCGAATAATACCTTACTTGTTTCTTTCGTTTAAATAACTTACCCGGTCGGATACGAGACCCGGATGGGTTTCGCGGCACCGGAATCCAACGAAAAAAGGCCCCGGCCGTGCGGGCCGGGGCCAAAACTCTCACTATGTGCCAGGGACTCCTGCTCTACGCACGCTGGCAATGTAGCCTCTTGCGTCCCCGGAATTAAGCACCGCGCACGCAAGAGTCCCTTCCGGACTTCGTCATATCCCCTCTCCCCAGTCGCCCGCCTCGATCCCAATAGAATTCTCAAATGAGAATCATTTGCATTTAAGAACGGAATGCCCCATCATGGAGCCCACGCCGGCGACTCCGGCACCCGACGACGCACCCACTCCGGCCGCGAGGAGGTCTCATGCATTACATCGCCCCGTTCAACCGCAACGACACACTGCTCGACGACTCGTTCGCCCAGCATCCGGACAGCGCCGAGCAGACGGTTCTGCGCGCGGTCCGCACCTGGCTGCGCCCGCACTGCGACGCCTACGGCAAGGAGGAAAGCTGGCGCGGCGTGCTGGCCGACGCCGGCCTCGCCATGGGCGGCATCGGCCATTTCGACCTGCTGATGGGCACGCTGTGCCGCGCCTCGTCGCGCCCGCTCGACACCCGCTGCCGCTGCGCCTCGGAGCTCGCCACCGACGAAGCCTCGCTCCTGCGCACGCTCGCGCTGCTGCAATCGACGCGCAGCGAAGCCGCCGTGCAACTGCTCAACGACTGGCTGCCCATGCCGAGCGTCTCGGGCATGCTCAAGTCGGCGCGCTGGTTCGCCATCGCGCTGCTCGACGCGGGGCTGCGTCTCAGTGAGCGGCCGCGCCGCGTGACTTATATGCACTGACGTGCGCTGAATGACGTGTATCGACCGGCTCGCCCCGTCGCGCCGGGGGTATGAGCAAATTACGAAAAACGATTTGGGCACGGCCTGTGCCGCCGTTAGCATGCGGGGTTTAGCCGCCCCCTGGCGCTCCCCCCTTCTGCCCGCCTCTGCCCGCTTCCGCATGTCTGCCTCCGCCTCGTCCCCTTCCGGCCCTCGCGCGCTGATCCGCTCGGCCGCCGATGTCTCGCAACTCGTCAACGCGGGCGCCGCGCGCGGCAGCAACGCGCGCATCGTCGTCGCAATTGCACTGGGCGGCGTGTTCCTCGACGCCTACGACCTGGGCGCGCTCGCCTTCGGCCTCAAGGACGTCGCCCGCGAATTCTCGCTGACCCCGGCCGGCACCGGCTTCGTGGCTTCGGCCATCACTTTCGGCGCAATCGTCGGCGCGTTCCTCGGCGGGTTTCTCACCGACCGCATCGGGCGCTATCGCGTGTTCATGGCCGACATGTTCTTCTTCGTCGTCGCCGCAATCGCTTGCGCGCTCGCGCCCAACGCGTGGGTGCTGGGCGGCGCGCGCTTCGTGATGGGACTCGGCGTGGGCATCGACCTGCCCGTGGCGATGGCGTTTCTCGCCGAGTTTTCGCGCCTTGCGGGCCGCGGCAACAAGGCCGCGCGCGTCGCCATGTGGTGTCCCGTGTGGTACGCGGCGATCAGCGTCTCGTACCTGCTCGTGCTCGCGCTCTTCGCCACGCTGCCCGCCTCGCACTCGCACCTGCTGTGGCGGCTCACGCTCGGCTTCGGCGCCGTTCCGGCGCTCGCCATCATCGCCGTGCGCAGCCGCTATATCAGCGAGTCGCCGATCTGGGCGGCGAACCAGGGCGACCTGGCCGGAGCGGCCCGCATCCTCAAGCGCTCGTACGGCATCGACGCCGAAGTTGCGCCCGGTGTGCCCGGCGTGCCCGGCGTGCCCGGCCAGGCGGCAGGGTCAGGCCGGCGCGCCGCCTCGCTCAGGAACTACGGCGCGCTGCTGCGCGGCGTCTACACGCGGCGCACGGTGCTCGCCACCGTGATCGGCGTGGCGTCGGCATTCGCCTATAACGCGGTGGCGTTCGGGCTACCCGTGATCCTCTCCAGCTTCCTCGCGCAGTCGATGCTCACCACCATCCTCGCCTCGCTCGTGCTGAACCTCGGCTTCGCCTTCGTCGGCGGATTGATCGCCGTGCGCACCGTGCCGCGCCTGGGGGCCTGGAAGCTGACCGTGTGGGGTTACGCGGTTCAGTTCGCGGCGCTCGTCGGGCTCGCGATCGTCGGCAAGCCTTCGGCGGCGGTGGAAGTCGTGATTGCCGTTGCCCTGCTCGCCGCCTTCCTGTTCGGCCAGGGCATCGGCCCCGGCTCGCACAGCATGAGCTTCGCTTCGCTCTCCTATCCGACCTCGCTGCGCGGCGTGGGCGTGGGCCTGAACCAGACGCTCATGCGCGCGAGCTCCACCGTCTCGCTGTTCCTGTTTCCCGTGCTCGCCGCCGCGCTGGGCACGCGGGTTTTCTGGATCATCGCCATCGCGCCGCTGTGCGGGCTCGCGGCGCTCCTCGCGGTGCGCTGGGAACCCTCGGGCTACGACGTCGATGCGGAGGATTTCGGCACGGTTGCGGCAACGGCCGCCAATGCCGTCGCGGCGCGGGACGTTGCCGCTGTTCAGTAGGGCTGCCACAGGATTATCTGCATTCCTGATCGATTGACGCGCTGCGTCGGCGGAGCTGCCCGTCTCCTCCGGCCTCAGCGCTTCCCTACCCGCTCCCTGACGAAGCGGCGCACCGCCCGCGCGATCACCGGGTATTGCTCGCCGGGTACGGCAAAGAGCACCAGCGCGCAGACCGCCAGCACGCCGCAGAACAGAAACGTGCCGCGATAGCCGAAAGCCTGCACCAGCAGGCCGGAAAGCACACCCGAAAGAATCGACCCCAGCCGCGCCGCATTGAAGAAAAGCGCCGTGGCACGGCCCGGCGACTCGGGCATGAGGTCCTGCACGTAGGTCATGCCGAGACACGACGTGACGGCCACCACGAACGCGTTGAGCATCTGCATGGGGATCAGCGCGTTCACGCCGGGCGCCGCCGACATCGCCACGAAATACACGGCGTGCACGATCGCGCAGGCGGCCAGCCAGCGCGGCTTGTTGAGCACGGAAGCGCGCGCGCCAAGCGCGAGCATCATGGGAATCTCCATGAGCGCGCCGAGGCCCAGCATGATCGATACGTCGAGCCGCGTGCCGTGCAGCCCGTGCACGATATAGAGCGGCAGCACGATCATCGTCGCATTCGCCGCGAGGCCGATCAGCGTGAGCGCCACGACGGCGCGCATGATGTCCTTCGACGACACCTCGGGCATCGGCACCCGCAGCTTCGACGCCGGGCGCGCACTGGCACGCCCGGGCATATGGCCCGGTTCGACCTCGGCCTGCGTGAGCGGCTGGCCCTCGTACTGTGCGTCCTCGTCCCGATCCGCCTCCCCCGCCATCGGGCGCGGCGCCAGATGCTGCGTGGCGTGCTCGTCGAGACGCGGCTCGCGCATGCGCCAGACAATCGTGGCGCACGCCGCAAAGCTCGCGGCCGCAAACAGGAAGAGGCCATAGAACCCGGCCGCCGCGAGCACGAGCGCGCCGACCGCCGGCCCGAACACCCACGCCGCAGAAAGAATCGTGCGCAAGGTTGCGCTCGCAAAGGTCCGCTCGGCGTGGTCGGCGGCGGGCAGCGCCGCGCGGCTGAACGAGAACACGAGCGAAAGCGCGCAGCCGCCCGCTCCGATGAACGCAATGCCGACCACGAGCAGCAGCCGGTAGTCGCGCACGATGCACAGGCACAGATAGCCGAGCGTGGCTGCGCACAGCGAGACGAGCAGCAGCAGCCGGTGCTTGCCGGTGGCATCGCTGAAGCGCCCGGCGGCCGTACTCGCAATCACGCCGCTCGTGGCGATGGCGGTCATGAAGATACCGAGCCTGAGGGGCGACATGCCGGCGCGTTCGACGCCGAAGAGCGAGAGATACGGGGCGGTGAAAGACATCGCCACGCCGAGCATGAGCGTGGCGCCGGCGAGCGGCAGAAAACCCGGGATACGCAGAAGACCGGCAAAGCGCGAGTAGTTGAGCACGGCGCGACTTGTAGTGACGGGGGTGGGCCGGCAACGCGCGCAGTGCCGCGTGAGGGCCGTATCGGAAGCGATTATCGGGTGGAACCGCGCGCTTGCGCAAGAAAGCCGGTCGGGCAGTCAGCATCCGGGCGGCGCGGATACTCGCGGGCACGCGCATCGATCATCATGCGTTGCGCATGGGAAACGAGGCGGCAGGTTTTCCACAGATTTTGTTGAGAGCCCTGTGGGTAACGCCTGGACAGCAGACTCAAGTTGTTGATGGAGAAGATTTTGTTCGGCGCTGTCATGTGCGGGGCAGCACGAGCCGGAAGGAGGTTAGTTGACGTTGCCTTGGCCCTGCGGCGCCACCGGAATTCCCTGGTAGAACCAATCAATTCCAGACTGTGGGATAAAAGAATTGTCCGATGAAGCAAACGCAGCGAGAACCCTTTATCCACAGTTTCAGTGGAGAGCCCTGTGGGCAAGTTCGGGACAGCGCCGCCAACCTCATGATCTGAAAAGAAATTCGCACCCGGCGCCGGATAACGCGCAGCGCGCCGGCACCGCGAAGCTTGTCCACAGATTTCTGGGATAAGCCTGTTGATAACCTGGCGGGAACGCCGCCAACTCCTTGAGCGGACGACAACTTTGCTGGCTGACCCGGCGCTGCCCGCGGCTGCTCGCCGCGGGTTTCCCATCGGCAACCCGCGGCCTCCACACCGTGCTCAGGCCAGATCGAGCGCGCCGGTGAGATCGCCCGGCGGCGTCTGTCCGCGCGCGATGAACGCGCGATCGCGAGCCGCCACCGCATCGAGCGGCGTCAACCCGTGAACGCGCGTGATGAAGCGCAGGATCGACGTGGTGTCGTACAGGGTGTGATCGACATAGCCCTTCTTCGCGAACGGCGCGATTACGAGCGCAGGCACGCGCGAGCCCGGGCCCCAGCGGTCGCCGATGGGCGGCGCGACCGGATCCCACCAGCCGCCGTTCTCGTCGTGCGTCATCACGATCACGGTGTTCGCCCATGCCGGACTGCGCTGCAGATGCTCGATCACCGCGGCCACGTGGCGGTCGCCCGATTCGACGTCCGCGTAGCCGGCGTGCATGTTGAGGTTGCCCTGCGGCTTGTAGAACGTCACGGCCGGGAGCCGGCCCGCATCGATGTCCGCGAGCAGGCGGTTGGTCGCCGGATCGTCGCCGAGCCCCGCGTCGCGCAGGTGGCGGGCGCGGGCCTCCGTGCCGGGCGCGAAGCTCGCAAAGTAATTGAACGGCTGATGGTGATACTGGAAATCGGGCACGGCGCCGGTGTCGCGATGGTCGAGCGCATATTGCCAGGCGCCGCTATACCAGGCCCAGTCGACGCCCTTCGCCGAAAGCCGGTCGCCGATCGTGGCGAAGGTCTGCGGCGGCAGCACGCGCGGATTGGCAGGGTCGGCGAGCGCCGGATTGCCGTCCTCGGAAGGGCGCACGCTGCTCGGCTGATACGGCGGCGCCATCGTGTTCACCGCGTAGCCGTCGGGCGTGAAGAGGCCGTCGCGCACGAACTTCGGCGGCCCGTCGAGCGCCGAGGCCGGGCTGTTCGGTGCCAGCTTCAGGCGCGTGCCGAGCGGATCGTCGCCCTCCACTACCGAAACGAGGTGCTTCGCGGGACCGTTCTGGATATCGGCGACATAAGGCGCCGCGCCCGAGATCAGGAAGATGTGGTTCAGCCAGGACCCGCCGAAGGCCGCCATGAAGAAGTTGTCGCACAGCGTGTACTGCTGGGCGAGTCCCCAGAGGCGCAGTGTCTGCGCGGAGTTTTCGTAGTAGCCCATCACGAGGCCGCCCGAATCGCCCCAGGCCGCGAACTGGTCGTTGCGGCCCGCGTTGATCTGCATCTGGTTCTGGTAGAAGCGGTGTACCAGATCGCGCGTGATGATTCCGTTCGGCAACGGCTGGCCCTGCGTGTCCACGATACGAAACGGCTGGTTCGGCAGCCCGGTGATCGCCTTTTCGCCGATCATGTAGCGCTTGCCGTCGCGTTCCTGCGCCTGCGGCACGAGCCCGCCCCAGATCTTCGGCAACTGCGCGAGCGGCGTCTTGCCGTCGCGGTCGAACTGCGTGTAGCGCTCGGCGCTCACGCTCGCAAGCGGCGTCTGCACGCCGGGGAAGCCGCCGTACAGATTGACGAAGCTGCGGTTCTCCGCATAGATCACGACGATATGGCGCACCTGGTCGCGCAGCGCCGCATCGGCGCGCGGGTCGGCACCGCCGCGCGGGGCGCCTGCTGCGTTCAGTTCGGAGGTCTGGCAGCCGCCGAGCGCGAGCCCCACACCCACCGCGGCAATGCCGGTGAGTACGCGGCGGCGCGCCGGGTCATCCGGGCCCGTGGACCCCGCCAGGTCGGACTGCGCATCGAGGGCGGCACCCTCGTTCGGGTTCTCGGGCTGCGTGTCGTTCTGCTTCATCGGGCCTCTCTCCTTCTTGTCTCGGGACGGATCGCTCGCGGCGCGCTACGGTTCACGAGAGAGGAGCATACCGTTTCCCCCCGCGCCAAGACAGGCCAGGCGCGAGGTGCCGGTATGAAATTTTCGGGGCGGATGGCTGGCGAACGCGTCAGCCAGTGGGCGTCGCGCGCCGCCGTCGCTCAGGGTTCGCGCGCCGCGGGCGGCACGGTGCCCGGCGCGCCGGACTGCGGCTGGGCCTGCGCGAGCGTCTGGGCCGGCCGCGCTTCCGGCACCGGCCCGTCGAGCGGCGGCCGCGGTACGGCCGGCAGACTCGCGCGTTCGCCGCGCGGCACCCCGGCTTCGTCGGTCCATTGCGGATCGGGAATCTCGCCGAAGACCTGGCGCAAACGCAAGCCCCACGTGTTATGGATCATCTCGAAGTAGTCGTTCGACTGGTCGAGCGAGGCGTAGCGCGTGACGCGCAGCGAATCGCGCTCGTACACGAGCAGGTCGAGCGGCAGCCCCACCGAAAGATTCGAGCGCAGCGTGGAATCCATCGAAATCAGCGCGCACTTCGCCGCCTCGTCGAGCGGCGTATGCGGGGTCAGCACGCGGTCGATGATCGGCTTGCCGTATTTGGACTCGCCAATCTGGAAGTACGGATTGACGCTGGACGTTTCGATGAAGTTGCCGGCCGCGTAGATCTGGAACAGCCGCATCGGCTGGCCACGCAACTGGCCGCCCAGGATAAAGCTGCAGTTGAATTCGATATTGAAATTCTTGAGCGCATCGGCATCGCGCCGATGCACTTCGCGCACCGCCTCGCCGACGATGCGCGCGGCTTCCACCATCGTCGGCGCATTCCAGAGCGTGGGCCGCGCCCCGTCCTGCGGCTCGGTCAGCACGTGCAGCGTGGCCTGCGTGATCGCGAGATTGCCGGCCACGAGCAGCACCAGCACGCGCTCGCCGGGATCCTCGAACACCGTCATCTTGCGCGACGTGCTGATGTGATCGACTCCCGCGTTCGTGCGCGTATCCGAGAGGAACACGAGCCCCTCCTGCACCGCCATCCCTACGCAATACGTCATGCGACTCCTCCGCCCCGCCTTGGCGCGCTTTCGTTTCCCATGCGAAACCTCACGCCATTATCGTCGTTCCGATGTTTTCCAATGTTAATTCGGGAAAACTATTGTTGCGACGCCTGCACGTTCACTTCCACGCTCACGTCCATGGTCTCGCCCATGCCGCCCACGCGGCGCCCGCGCACCGGCGCCGCCGCCTCGTAGTCGCGCCCCACCGCGATACGGCAGTATTTTTCGCTTGCGAAACAGGCGTGCGTGACATCCACGGTCACCCAGCCGTTGTCGATCCAGACGTCCACCCACGCATGGCTCGCCATCTCCGGCACGTCGCCCGGATCGATATAGCCGCTCACGTAGCGCGCCGGCACCCCGCGCGCCCGGCACAGCGCGAGCATCACATGCGCGTGGTCCTGACACACGCCGCGGCCCAGAGCAAACGCATCGGCGGCCGAGTGGGTCACGTCCGTCACGCCCGCTTCGTAGCGGATGCGCTCCGTCACGCGCGCCGCCGTGTCGAGCAGGCCGGCCGCGTCGTCGAGCGAGCGCAGGCTCTGCGCGAAGTCGGCCAGTGCCGCGTCGGCTTCGGTCAGCCGGGTCGGCGAGGTGAAATGTTGCATCGGTATCGGCCCTTCGCCCTCGGGCAGGCGGCCGTCCGGCAGCGGCACGGTTTCCACCTCGCCGCGCACGCGCAGGCGGATTTCCTTGTGCGGCCGCGTCAGCACGAGCGTCATCAGTGCATTGCCGTAGGCGTCGCGGCCTGCGTCGAGCTTGCCCGGCGCATCCACGAGCCACTGCGTGACGATCTGCGCGGGCGTGGTGAGCGGCGAAAGCCGCAGTTGCTGGATCGAGTAGTGCACCGGCGCTTCGTAGCGATAGACGGTGTCGTGGCGAATCGCGAGTTGCATGACGAAGAGTCCTCTGGATGCTGCGTGGATGGAACGGCCCGGCCCTGCGCATGCGCGCATAAACGCGCGCAAGGGCCGCTATCCGACCGGCATCATCAGGTAGGTGCGCGCGACCTGGTTGCCCAGTTCGTACACGCGCGCGAGGAACTGCGTGAGAAACGTGTGCACGCCAACCGAAAAGATCTGCCGCAGGTCCGCATAGAGCAGTTCGGCGCGCAGCTTGCCCGCGGTGCGCTCCACTTCGCGCGAGCTGTCCGTGCGCAGCATGGCGAGGTTCGCGCACACGCCGTCGATGGAAGCGAGCAGCGAGCGCGGCATCTGCTGGTTCAGGATCAGCAGTTCGACCACGCGCGCGGGCGTCACCACGTCGCGATACACCTTGCGATAGATTTCGAGCGCGGAGACGGAGCTCAGAATCGAAGTCCAGTAGTAAAAGTCTTCGAGTTGCCGCGCCGCCGAGCGCGAATCGGCCTGGTCCACTTCCACGAAGCGCACGTCGAGAATCCGCGCCGTGTTGTCCGCCCGTTCGAGGAAGGTGCCCAGTTGCGTGAAGAACAGCGCGTCGTCCTGCAGCGCCGTGCCGAGCGTCACGCCGCGCGAGAGATGCGAGCGGAACTTCACCCACTCGAACAGCGTTTCGGGGTGCGTAGCAAGTTCGTTGCCGCGCAGGCGCTCGGCGAACTGCAGCCACGACTCGTTGATGGTCTCCCACCATTCGGTCGTGAGCGTGCCGCGTACCGCACGCGCATTCTCGCGGGCCGCCTGCAGGCACGAATAGATGCTCGAAGGGTTGGTCGGATCGGCGACGAGAAAATGCAGCACGTTCGAGCTCGTTATCTCTTCGTGGCGCGCGTCGAAGGCGGGCTCGAGCTCGGAAATCCGCAGCACGGCGCGATGCGTGCGCGCCTCGCTGTCCGTGCTGCCCGGCAGAAGCAGCGCCCGCATATTGATGTCGAGCATGCGCGCGGTATTTTCGGCCCGCTCCATATAGCGGGCCATCCAGAACAGGTGATCGGCGGTGCGGCTCAGCATGGTCGCTCCTGTGCTTGTCGGGGTTGCGCGTGTGAAATCATTCGAGCACCCAGGTATCTTTGGTGCCGCCACCCTGCGATGAATTGACGACGAGCGAGCCCTCCTTCAGCGCGACGCGCGTGAGCCCTCCGGCCGCCATCTGGATCGTCTTGCCCGAGAGCACGAACGGGCGCAGATCGATATGGCGCGGCGCAATGCCCGCTTCGACGAAGGTGGGGCACGCGGAGAGCGACAGCGTGGGTTGCGAAATGTAGTTGGCGGGGCGCGCGACGAGCTGCTCGCGAAACGCCTCGATTTCCTCGCGCGTGGAGGCCGGCCCCACGAGCATGCCGTAGCCGCCCGCGCCATGCACCTCCTTCACCACGAGCTCCGGCAGATGCGCGAGCGTATAGGCGAGATCTTCCGGGCGCCGGCATTGCCATGTCGGCACGTTGTTGAGGATCGGCTTCTCGCCCAGGTAGAACGCGATCATGTCGGGCACGTAGGGGTAGATCGACTTGTCGTCGGCCACGCCCGTGCCCATTGCGTTCGCCAGCACCACGCGGCCCGCGCGGTACGCCGTGAGCAGACCCGGCACGCCGAGCGCGGAATCGCCGCGAAACGCGAGCGGGTCGAGGAAATCGTCGTCCACGCGCCGGTAGATCACGTCCACGCGGCGCGGCCCCTGGGTCGTGCGCATGAACACGTAGTTGTCGTCCACGAAGAGGTCCTTGCCCTCCACGAGTTCGACACCCATCTGCTGCGCGAGAAAGGTGTGCTCGAAATACGCCGAGTTGTACATGCCCGGCGTGAGCAGCACGACCACGGGATCGTCCACGCCATCGGGCGCCACCGAACGCAAGGTGTCGAGCAGCAGGTCCGGATAGTGCGCGACGGGCGCAACCTTGTGCTGGACGAAAAGCTCGGGAAAGAGCCGCATCATCATCTTGCGGTTTTCGAGCATGTACGAGACACCGGAGGGCACGCGCAGATTGTCTTCGAGCACGTAGAACGCACCGTCGCGTCCGTCGCGCACGATGTCGATCCCGGCGATGTGCGCATAGATCCCGAGCGGCAGATCGATGCCCTGCATCTCGGGCCGGTATTGCGCATTCGTATAGACCTGCTCCGGCGGAATCACGCCGGCCCGCACGATGTTGCGATCGTGATAGACGTCGTGGAGGAACAGGTTGAGCGCACGCACCCGCTGTCGCAAACCGGCTTCCAGCAGGCTCCACTCGTCGGCGGGAATGACGCGGGGTATCAGGTCGAACGGAATGAGCCGTTCGGTGCCCGACAGGTCGCCATTGACCGCGAACGTGATGCCGACCCGCCTGAACAGCAGGTCCGCCTCCGTGCGCTTGCGCGCCATCGTCTCGCCAGTCTGGCGGTCCAGCCAGCGCTGGAACCGCTCGTAATGAGGGCGCGCCGCGCCCTCCTCGCGCATTTCGTCATAGACTTGCATCGGCTTGTTCTCGCGCGTATAGGCAGCCGCGACTCACGTTTCGTCACATGAATTGCGACGTCGTGTTGCGGTCATGCCAGAAAAGCAAGTGATATGCCATCTCCGGCTACGAATTCTGCGCATGAATGGTGCAATGCCGATGACGATTATGCGCCCCGCCTGAGCGCTTCGGAACATTCGCGCGACGCCCGCCTCAATCTGGTGCAAACCGCACGCGGACGCTGCAATGCGCGGGCACGATGCATGCGCTCGCTTGCGATGGTGTGCCGGGGCCGCACCGCGAACAAGGTCTTGTCATGCACGAACGTAGCGCGACCGCTGCGACGCTGCGCAGCCGCTATGCACGGCGCGTAATCTGGTTCGCGCTGCTGTCGCTGGCGCTGGGTGCGTGCGCGGCTGCCGATCCGCCGATGCCTGCCGCCATCGATACGGGAAACGCTCGCGCCGCGCAGACCGCTATCGCCGTCGTGCAGCGGGACTGGCACACGGACGTGTGCCTGCGCACCCGCGATGCCGATGCCTGGACACTCGCACTCGCGCGCGGCTTCGACGGCGCGACTACGCTGTGCTTCGGCTTCGGCGAACGCCAGTACGTGGTCGAGCGCAAGCACGATCCGCTCACCATGCTCGGTGCGTTGCTGCCGAGCCGCGCGGCCATTCTGATGACCGTGCTGCGCGCAGCACCCGAAGTAGCGTTCGGTAAGGAAAACGTCATAGAAGCGCCGGTTTCGGATGCGGGCCTGAGTGGCCTGCAGCGTTTCCTGCGCGATTCGATCGAGACGGACAACGCGAACGGTCCGCTCCGACTCGCCGATGGTCCCTATCCCGGCAGTCTCTATTTCGCGGCAACCGGAACCTACGATGCGCTGCACACCTGCAATACGTGGACGGCGCGCGCGCTGCGCTCGGCGGGTCTCGCAAGCGTGGCGGACACCGTATTCGCGGGCCATTTGATGGGCGAAGCGCGCGCGGCCGCGGCACACGCACCCGATGCCCCTTAGCCGCCTGTATCTCGCTGCTTCATGGGACGAAGCGGGATCAGGCGGGACGAAGCAAATCGAATCTCGATGCGGGCGCACCCATCGGCGCGCAGCGCATCAACGAGTCGCCCCGGCGATCAACACGGCGTCGTGCAGGTCGTGCCCGGCGGCACGGTGGAGGACTGGGGCACCACCACCGTTTCTCGCTGAGGCGGGCTCGGATCGCTGCTGCTGAACGACAGGCAACCCGCCAGCGCGAGCGGCAAAACGAGGGTTATGAGTCTCAAGCATTGCATGACTTCTCTCCCGGATCGGCTGAAGCGGCCGCCACGCAAATTGCGTGACGGCATTACTTCGGGGGAGCAAGCCAGATGCCGCTCAGGTCAGACGAATCGCGCGCTACCGCGGCGCGCCATGCATTAACGTGACGGCGCGGCACGCTCGCCGTTGCCCGGCGAAGTCAGGCCCGTGCGCTCCTGCGCGCCCCACTTGCGGCGGCCCAGCAGGAAATGCAGCCAGCCCATCGCCGCGCCCGTATGGCGCATGAGCTGAAACGAGAACGGCTCGAAGACCGCAGCGAGAAACGCCATGCCGAAGCTCGAACTCGCGCTGTCGCCGCTCCACTTCCGGTATAGATGAACCGAATACAGATGGAATGCGAGGTCGATGACGATCTTGCCGACGATCACGCCCAGCACCGGCAGCACGATCGTGAAGCGCCCGTCGAACAGAAACCCGAGCAGCAATGCGAAGGCCGTGAGCCCGTAGATGGGCTGAACCGTATCGAACGCCTTGACCGGCAGCATCATGAGGCCCAGCTTGCCGTAGCGCCGGTTGCCGGTCATGTCGCGATACCAGTACTGCGTCTGCAGGAAGCCCGCGAACCAGCGGCGGCGCTGGCGCAGGAAGCTCGTGAGCGTGCCCGGCGCGTCGGTACGCGCGCGGGCCGCGCCGATCACGCGCACGTCCCAGCCGAGGCCCTCGCGCGCCGAGTAGCGGCGCAGGCGATGAATCAACTCATAGTCTTCCACGAGGCAGCGCGGATCGAAGCCGCCCACGGCCATCACCGCGTCGCGCCGGAAACACGCGAAGGCGCCCGAGACGAGCAGCAGGCTGTCTGCGCGCATCCACGCAAAGCGCGAGATGAAGTTGCGGATGTATTCGTAGGTCTGGAACCACTGGAAAAAGCGGCCGGAAAGCGACGTGTTGCACACGGGCGCGAGCAAGCCCGCCGCCGCCACGAGTGCGCGCTCGCCGCCGAATGCGCGAGCCATGGCCGCGCAGGCGTCCGCTTCGAGCAGCGTGTCGGCATCGACGGTCATCAGCGTGTCGGTATCGATGGCGAGGAGCGCCGCATTCAGCGCGCGCGCCTTGCCGCCGTGCGGCAGCTTCAGCCAGCGCAGCGTCGGGTATTGAGCGGAAGGTGCGCTCAGTTGCCCTTCGCCGGGGTCGGCCAGGCCGTAGCGTTCGACGAGCAGTGCCGCCGTGCCGTCGCTGGAGCCGTCGTCGGCAATCACGATCTGTTGCGGCGGCAGGCTTTGCGCGAACAGCGCATCGAGCGTGATGGGCAGCACGGCCGCCTCGTTGTGCGCGGCCACGATCACGCCGAGCGTAGGCAGCGGGGCATCGCCGGCCGCGGTGGCACTCACGGCGGCGACGGGCGGCCGGAGCAGCACGGCCGCCTTCCACGCCACGAAGAGCAGCAGCAGCGTGTCGTACACGACATAGGCAATGCCCGTTGACCACGCAACCACGCCCTGCAAAAAGAAGGCGCGTGCAAATAGCACAAACCAGAGCACCATGACACCAAGGTGGATCACGATGCTCGCGAGCGGCGTGGGCGGCGGCACGATGCGCGGCGAAGTGCGCGCAAGCGCCTGTTCAAGCGTGTTGTTCAAGGCGTTCTCTTCCCGTGCTTGCTGTGCTTCCTGTACTTCCCGCACTTACGGCATCATCCGGCGCAGCACCGAATGACGGTCGATCCATTGATGCTTGAGCGCGCCCGCCACATGCAGCACGAGCACGCCATAAAGCGCGTAACTGCAGGCGGTATGCAGCGCGCCGAACTGCGAGTGCAACTGTTCCTTGGTGGCCGGGTCGAGGTTCATGATGAAGCCGATGCGCGGCCACGGCACGAGCCCGAACAGATACATGGGATGCGAGGCGGCGGCAACCCAGGCCGAGTCGTGCAGCCAGCCGCTGAGCGGCATCGCGAAGATCAGCACATAGAGCGCGATATGGGCGGCATGGGCCGCGGCGCGCTCCCAGCCCGGGAACTCCGCGGGCAGCGGCGGCGGACGATGCGTGAGGCGCCACAGCACGCGCAGGATCGCAAGGCCAAGCACGGTAATGCCGATCGACTTGTGCGTGTCGATCACGAAGCGGATGCCGGTGTCGGAGAACGTGCCGTCGGGCAACAGCGCCGCGCTCAGACCCAGCGCGATATTCGCGAGGATCAGGAGCGCGATCAGCCAGTGCAGCAGCACGGCCACACGCGTGTACTTCTGCGTGGCGCCGGCTGCGCTGTCGAAACCGGATTCAGCGGACAGGGAGGTTTTCACGTGGGCTTGCCGAAACGGTTAAATGGACGGTTCAGAGAGTGATAACGGGCGGCACGGCATGTTTATTCCACGCCGCGCGTCAACAAGAACATCGACGAGCGCATTATGCGCCCTCGCAGTAGCGGCTGCAGAAGAACGCGGGGCCGCATCCGGCGCGCCCGCCTGCGCAAAAGGCGCGCCGGGCGGTCCTGCCCGCGCAGCGGAAATTAAATTACCCAATTCCCGCGACAGAGATATTTGCCATAAAGCGCAATAAAACCTGCCGGCCACCGAGCCTGCGATGCGCCACAATGCACGCGAGAAGATTATCAAAGGAGACACGGCTGTGATCCTTTATTCGATCGTGATGCCGGACGGCCTTGGCCGCGGCGGCTCGACGAAACCGGGCGACGGCCTGCATGCACGCTTTCCGCACTACGGCTACGGCGACGTGGTCGAGGCGCACCACCGGATGCTCGTGGAAGGACTCGGCATCGATCACCCGAGGCTCGTGCCCGGCACCTCGATGGGCGACGTGCAAACGTGGATGTGGGGCTTCGCGAACCTGCTCACGGCGCTGGCCGGCGCCCTCGTGATCGGCGTGTATCTCGCGCTGCACTTCGGCAAGGTTCGCAGCACGCGCACGGTTTAAACAAAGCGGCTGGAACTGCGCCACCCTGATGTCGCGCGGCATATCTTCAGTGATCCTGAATTTTCCGGAGGCACCGGCGTCCGGGGTCGAGGGACCGGGAAGCTGGCTGCGCGTGCCCCATTCACCTACCCTGTGGAATTGCCGCGCCAACCTCTCCCGCCCCCAAAGACAGCCCCGCCGCCACGCGTGACCGGTTTCCGATAGTGGCATGCCCCATTTTCGAGCCACCGCCACCGGTAGCCAATGCGCGGTGCATTTTCCATACGAATCAATCGATTGCAGAGATGTTGCGATGCACAAATTTCTCTTGACACGCCATTTTGGTGCGTTATGATTGAGTCAGATTGCTGCAACGCACAAACCCGCGAGACGGTGATCGATACGAAAGTTTTCTCATTTTCCAAACGGAACCGGACGAACCGGTTCCCCATCAGGAACGAAGACATGACTCTGCCGACTCCCGAACAATTCGCCGCCACCCAGAAAGCCGGTTTCGACGCCCTTTTCGGCCTCACGAACAAGGCATTCGAAGGCGCCATCAAGCTTGCAGAACTGAACCTGAAGACGGCCCGCGAAGCCTTCGCACAAGGCCAGGAACACGCCGAAGCCGCGCTCGGCGCCAAGGACCCGCAAGGCTTCTTCGCCCTGCAAGCCGGTTTCGCGCAGCCCGCCGCCGAAAAGGCGCTCGCCTACGGCCGCAGCGTGTACGACATCGTGTCGGCTGCTCAATCGGAATTCACGCGCGCCGCCGAAGCCCACGTGGCGCAGCAGCAAGAGGCCGTGCAAACGTTCGTCGAGAACGCTGCGAAGAACGCACCGGCCGGCTCGGAAAGCGCCGTCGCCGCGCTCAAGTCGGCCATCAACGCCGCGAACACGGCTTATGAAACGGTGAACAAGGCGGCCAAGCAGGCTGTCGATATCACCGAAAGCAACATCCAGGCAGCCACCAAGGCCGCTACGAAGGCAACGGCACAAGCCACGCGCGCTGCCAGGCAGGCTGTGTAAGCCACCAGGCTGTATGTAGCTGTAGCCAGCCGGCCGGCAATGCTTGCCGCCGGCTGTCGCCGGAATCGGGCCGGTCTCGCGCAAGCGGGACCGGCCCGTGTCGCTTTCTCCCCCGCTCTCGCCGCTTTCCCCGCCCGCATGCGCGCCGAATCTCAGTTCGCGCAGCTTCCCACGTCGAACATCGTCGCCAATGCACACGTTGATGTGAGCATGCGCGCGCCGTCATGGCCCACGCCAGGCACGACGTACATGGCCTGATTCAGGCCTTCGGGATGCCTGCCCTGCAGGTAGCGGAAAAATCCCTGCGCGCGCGCCATGCGCTGCGGTCCCTGCGCCTCGGCCTCGCAACTTTTGTCGAGCGCCGACTGTTGCGGGTCGGTATCGTTGCCGCCGATCAGATAAACGATGTGCCGCTTCACGTAGTCCGATTCGATCTGCTCGGGCGTGCGGTCCTGCATGAACGCGGGCCGCGCCTGCATACCGTACTTCCAGTCGTTGAAGCGGGGGCACTGCGAGGCGTCGAACGGCGCCGGCGCGCCGCTCGCGTCGGGACGCAGCGCATCGAAATAAGCGTAGGAGGAAGGATTGGCCACGAGATAGCGCACGTCGATGCCCGCGGCGCGCAAGGCGTCGCCCGCCCGCGACGCCTCGGCGTAACGCTGCACGAACTGGCCGCCGCCCGAGTGGCCCGCAAACACCACCGACTTCAGCGCCGGAAAAAGATGCCGGTCCGAAAGCCGTTCGACGATCGTGTCGAGCACGGCATAGGAGCTCACCGGCACCGCGCCCTCCGCGGGTTCGCCGCCCATCCACGCGTCGCCGCGCCAGCGCAGCAGGTCGGGCGGCGAGCCGAACGCGCCCGTATCGACGGTGGCGAGAAATTGCGGCGCGATCAGCAGCGTGGTTGCCGGATCGACACCCGCCGCGGCACGCGCGCGTTCGAGCGAGGCGTAATAGACGTCGGCGTTGCGCAGGCGCCCGTGCATCACGATGACGGCGCGCTTCACGCGCGGCTGCGGCACGGTCCAGTCCGCGCTGACGTAGAGCGGAAAGTCGGCGTGGCCCTGCGGCGTATCAACGGCCAAGCACGCGCCGGCAATCGTCTTGACGGCGTGCAGCGGCGGCGTGCCGGCGGACCACGCGAGCGCCGGCTGCGCGGCCAGTGCCGCGGCAAGCGCCAGGCAGCGCAAAAGCTTGAAACGCATCGGTGCCGCTCCTCGTGAAAGGACAACCTGAACGCTTAGGTCAACGCTTAGGTGAGCGTTTAGGTGAACGCTTTGATGCTGGCACGCCGCGCAAACCGCGCGGCGCGAAAGAGACCAACGGCGACGGCGGTCAGGATCCGAACATGCGGCTGACGGCGTGTTCGAGATGCTCGCGCATCGCCCGCGACGCCCGTTCGGGATCGCGCGAACGCACGGCTTCGAGCACTTCGAGGTGTTCCTGCTGAACGATGCGCTGCCGCTCGATCGACTTCACGAGCGAGAGGTTGCGCGAAAGATTCATGCTGAACACCATCTGCTCCTGGATGCCCGAGAGCGCGGTGATGAAGAACGGGTTCTTCGAAGCGCGGGCCACGGCGAGGTGAAAGGCGAAATCGTCTTTCGCGCCGATACCCGAAGTCTCGATGATGGTCTGCAGGTTGTCCCACTCGCGCTGGATGGCTTCGATGTCGGCGTCGTCGGCCTTTTGCGCCGCGAGCGCCGCCGCCCCCGCCTCCACCACCACGCGGTATTCGTAGCAGCGGCGGATGTCCGACAAGCTTTCGAGCGGCGCGAAGCGGCGCACGTCCGGGTCGGGGCGCCGCATCACCGTGGTGCCCGAGCCGTGGCGCGTGGCGATGATGCCGTCCGCGCGCAACTGGGCAAGCGCCTCGCGCACCGTCGGCCGCGAGGTGGCGAAGCGCTCCGCGAGCATGTGCTCGGTGGGCAGACGCTCCCCTTCCTTGTATTCGCCTTCGATGATGCGGTTGAGGATGTCGCTGTAAATCCGCGCCGGCATGTTCGGCGCTTTCTGCTCAGCCATGTTCGGACGTGCGTTCAGAGTTGTCAGGGGTGTCGCCAATTGTAAGTCATATGGCGTGCGGCTCGCCGGTTCGTGGCCGCGGCAACGAAAGCGCCAGCGCAAACGCAAACGCCGGCGCAAACGAACGGGAGCCGCGCGCGGCACTCAAAGCGCGCCGTCGAACTCCGGCTCGGGCAGTCCGCGCACGCCGGTCTCGAGCACGAACACGAGCCCGTCCCCCTCGCCCACCTCGGATGGGCAGATCGTCGTCACGAACAGCATGTCGAGCGCCGGGCCGCCGAATGCGCACATCGATGGCTTCGAAACCGGCACCGCCACCCGGCGGTCGAGCTTGCCTGCGGGCGTGAAGCGCAGCAGCAGCCCCGCGTCGTTCGCGCAGATCCAGTAGCAACCGTCGGCATCGACCGCTGCGCCATCCGGGCGCCCCGCATAGTCGTGCAGGTCGGCGAACACGCGGCGGTTCGTCGGCAGGCCTTCGTCGGTGTCGTAGTCGAATGCCCAGATCAGACGGCTCGAAGCGTGCGAGTCCGAGAGATACATCGTGCGGCCGTTTGGCGACCACGCGAGGCCATTCTGGGTGCACAGGCCCTCCACCGCCGGCGCCGACAAACCGCTGGCCGCCGTGTAGCGATAGAGCTTGCCCGCCGGATGCGGGGCGCTCGCGTCCTGCACCATCGTGCCGGCCCAGAAGCGGCCCTGACGATCGCAGCGGCCATCGTTGAAGCGCATGCGCGCCGCCTCGTGCGTCACGGTTGCGAGGCGGCGCGCGTCGAGCGTGCCTTGCGCAACGCTCGCAGCACCGTCCGCCGGCTCGTGCAGCGTAAGCGCGAAGAGACCCGTCTCCAGTGCGGCCAGCACCTTGCCGTCACGCGCAAAGGTGTAGCAGCCGATGCGCTCCGGCAGGCGCCACTCCGTGCGCCGCCCGGTGGCAAGCGCGTAGCGCACCAGCGTTTGCGCCGGAATGTCCTCCCAGTACAGCGCGTTTTCCTGCGCACGCCAGACCGGGCACTCGCCCACCGACGAACGCCGCCCCTCATGGGCCCGATGCGCCGCATGCGTCTCCAGCGGCCGCACCGGCACGCGCTCCGTTTCGATCGTCATCGTGTCGTCCCTGCCGCGCTCAACCGCGTTGCGTCTTCTGCCATTCGGCGAAGGCGGCCAGCGTCGCCTCGTTGGGCGGATAGGTGCCGGCCAGCGGCGCGCCGGCTTCGATGCGCGACGTGATGAAGCGCTCGAGTTCCTCCTGCTCCCACGCGGCCTGCGCCACCTCCTCGGCCAGATGCCGCGGCACGACCACCACGCCGTCGGCGTCGCCCACGATGATGTCGCCCGGGTAGACGGCCACGCCGCCGCAGCCGATCGGCACGTTCAGATCGACGGTGTGATGCTTCGTGAGATTGAGCGGCGCCGACGCACCCGCGCAGAAGATGGGCAGCCCGAGCGCCGCGATGGTCGCGCTGTCGCGCACCGGGCCGTCCGAGACCATGCCCGCCACGCCGCGCACCTTCAGCCGCGTGGCGAGGATCGAGCCGACCGAGGCCGCCGCCGGCTCGCCGCGGCAGTCCTGCACGAGCACGGCGCCGGGCGGCACCGTTTCGACGCCCTTGCGCTGCGGATGATCGGGGTTCTGGAAGGCGCTCAACTGGTCGAGGTCTTCGCGCGCCGGGATATTGCGCATCGTGAAGGCGGGGCCGACGAGATTCGGCGCGCCGGGCGCCGGCGCGACCAGCGGCTTCACGCCCTGGAGAAACACATTGCGCAAGCCGCGCTTGAAGAGCTGCGTGGTGAGCGTCGCGTTGGAGACGTGGCGCAGTTGTTCGAGCGCGGTTTCGCTGACGGAGGGGGTGGGTGAATTCATCGTGTCTCGTCCAGTATCGGGGGGGCGCGGATCGCGCGGTCGGGCGGCCTGCCGGGGTTTCATCGGACTGCATCGAGGCGGCGCGGCGTGTCCGCATTGTTGTAATACAACCGATGGAATGTCAACCAGCGGACGCATCTACGGACACCCCGGATACGCCCGATCCCTTGCCCGGCAACCCTTCGCGGCAGCGCGCCGCCTGTTGCCGAAGCCGCCTGGAAGCCCCAGAGCCCGCCGGCCGGCCCCGCGACCCAGGGCAAATCCCGACCGCAACAGATTTGCTTTACAACTTTCGCGCAAATAGAATGATGTCTTACATGACGGGGCTGACACGGCCGTTCACCCCATCGAGGTTTTACAAGCGACGCCAGGCACACAAACCATCCCGGCCCCCCGCCGTGGCAACCGCCGCTGCCCGGGGCCGACACAGGAGACACGCAGTGCAACGCAAGACTATCAAGGGGCTCCGGTGGTGGATCATCGGCCTCATCATGATCGGCACCATCTTCAACTACCTGGCGCGCAGCTCGCTCGCCGTGGCGGCCCCCACGCTCACGCAAACGCTCCACATGAGCACGCAGCAGTACTCCTACGTGGTGACGGCCTTCCAGGCCTGCTACGCGATTGCGCAGCCCATCGCCGGCTTCGTGCTCGACTCGGTGGGCGTGAAGATCGGTTTCGCCATCTTCGCGTTCGGCTGGGCCATCTCCAACATGCTGCACGGCCTCGCCACGAGCTGGCCGACCCTCGCGGTCTTTCGCGGCATGCTCGGCCTGAGCGAAGCCGCGATTTTCCCGGCGGGCATGAAGGCCATCAGCCAGTGGTTTCCCGCCAAAGAGCGCTCGGTCGCCACGGGCTGGCTCAACACCGGCACCTCGGTGGGCGCGATGCTCGCCCCGCCGCTCGTCGTGTGGTGCATTCTCAAGTACAACTGGCAGTTCGCGTTCGTGCTCACGGGCGGTGTGGCGCTGATCTGGGTGGGCCTGTGGCTCGTGTTCTTCAAGACGCCGGCCGAGCATCCGAAGCTCTCCGCCGAAGAGGCCGCCTACATCCGCGCGGGCCAGTCGGCCGCCCAACATTCGCCGGCCGGCAAGCCTTCGTGGAAGGAAGTGCTCAAGCAGCGCCGCTTCTGGGGCATCGGCATTCCGCGCATGCTCGCCGAACCGGCATGGCAGACTTTCGGCGCGTGGATTCCGCTCTACATGGTGACCGTGCGCCACATGAACCTGAAGGAGATCGCGCTCTTCGCGTGGATACCGTTCCTCGCCGCCGATCTCGGCTGCCTGGTCGGCGGCTACCTGGCGCCGCTCTTCATACGCTGGTTCGGCTGCTCGCTCATCACCTCGCGCAAGCTCGTCATCACGACCGGCGCGTGCCTGATGATCGGACCGGCCTGCGTGGGCCTCGTCGCGAGCCCGTATGCCGCCATCGCGCTCTTCTGCGTCGGCACCTTCGCTCACCAGACCATCTCGGGCGCGCTCTTCACGCTGGCCTCGGACATTTTCGGGCAACATGAGGTGGGCACGGCAACGGGCCTCTCGGGCATGTTCGGCTACCTGGGCGCCACGATCTTCTCGCTGATCGTCGGGGCGCTGGCCGGCACCATCGGCTACAACCCGCTGTTCGTCTGCCTGATGCTGTTCGACGTGGTCGGCGCCATCGTTGCATGGCGGCTGGTTTCCGATCAGCAAAAAGCGGATGCGGCCAGCGCCGCGCTGCAAAACGCGCAAAGCGTGAAGGCCTGAGTTTTCGGCCGGCGCCCTCCGGGGCGCCGGCTTTCGGCGTTTTATTGTGAGGTAATCCCACCGTGAAGAAAGTTGCATTGACCGGCGCGGCCGGCCAGCTCGGCACCGTGCTGCGGCGCGAACTCCTCGCGCGCGGCGTGAATCTGCGCTCCGCCGCCGGTTCGAAGCCGCTCGAACCGCTCGTGGAAGGCGAAGACGTCATGCACGGCGACCTGCGCGAGCGCGCAGTGGTCGACCGCCTGCTGGAAGGCGTGGACGTGCTGATCCACCTGGCCGGCACGAGCGTCGAGCGCCCGCTGCCCGAGATCATCGAGAACAACCTGCGCGGGCTGGTGGAGGTTTACGAGGGCGCGCGCCGCCATGGCGTGAAGCGCATCCTGTTCGCAAGCTCGAATCACGCGATCGGCATGTACCCGGTGGAAGAAAAGCTCACGCTCGACTGCGCGCTGCGCCCGGACGGCTTCTATGGACTCTCGAAAGCCTGGGGCGAGTCGCTCGCGCGGCTCTACTGGGACAAGCACGGCATCGAAACGGTGTGCGTACGTATCGGCAGTTGCCTCGACAAGCCCACCGAGTTCCGCCATCTGAGCACGTGGCTCGGCCACGACGACTTCTTCCAGCTCGTGGACCGCGTGATCGACGTGCCCGAGATCGGCTTCGCAGTGGTGTGGGGCGTGTCGAACAACACGCGCAGCTACTGGATCCAGAGCGGCGCCGAGAACGACGCCGAACGGCTCGGCTACCACCCGCAGCAGAATGCCGAGGACTATGCCGAAGCCATCCTCAAGCAGCCCAATCCGCTCGATGCCGTGGGGCAGCGCTACCAGGGCGGCGGGTTTGCCAGTATCGACTTCACGCCGCCCGAAGCGCGCGGCAAGCGCAGTGCTTGACCACCTGACCGCCTGACCGCCGCGGCGTCGGCTCACAAGCCGTCGCTTCGGTCTGCCAATGAACTGCCGCCCAACCCCGCGCTCCCCGGAGCGCGGGGTTGGGCTTTTTGCGCCGCGCGTGACTCAACGCACAGGCACTGCCCACTCGGGCCGCCGGCTCAGGCGCTCGAACAGTTCGAGCATCACCCCCTTCACCTTCTGCACCGGGTTGCTGACGAGCGCCGTATCGCGCCAGCAGAGCGAAAGGTCGCGCTTGAAAAGCCGGTGATCGACGTGCGCGAGCTTGAGCTTGTGTTCGTCGAGTTCCACGTGCGCGGCGGTCCACGGCAGGATCGTCACGCCCAGCCGCGCGAGCACCGCGGCAAAGAGCAGCGCCGTCGAACTGGCCTCGAACAGGATCTCGCACGATAGCCCGGCTTCGCGCAGCGCCCATTCGACGCGGCTGCGTATGGTGTTCGGCGCGCTCGGCAGAATCATCGGCATGCGCGCGAGCGCCGCGAGACTCACGGGCTCCTCGGGCAGTTCGAACTCCGGCCACGCGATCAGGTACAGCACCTCGGCAAGCAGCGGCTCGGCACGCACGCCGCGCGCCGGAACGGCGTCCGCCACCACCGCGAGATCCACCCGGCCGCTGCCGACCAGTTCGGCGAGATCGGCCGTGGGCGCCTCGATCAACTCCAGCACGATGCCCGGATAGCGGTCGCGTATCGTGCGCGCGAGCGGGATGGCGAGCACGCGCGACGTGCTCGACGGCAAGCCCACCGAGACCTTGCCCTGGGGCATCTCCGCGTCCTGCAGCAGCAGGTCGCGCGTGCGGTCGGCCTGACGCAGGAGATCCAGCGCATGACGATGCAGCGTCTGGCCGGCGGCCGTGGGCGCCACGCCCTGGGTGCTGCGTTCGAGCAGTTGCATGCCCAGCTCGCTTTCCAGATTGCGGATCTGCTGGCTCACCGCCGGCTGCGCGACGTGCAGCGCCTCGCTCGCGCGCGTCACGTTGCCGAATTCGACCACCTTCACGAAGTACCGCAGTTGCCGCAGATCCATCTCGCTCCCTGCTCCCGTCGCCATAAGAAAAAACGCTCACCCTAGAGGAATATCATATTTTTCGGCGATTGCGTCGCTCCCTATACTCGGCTGACAAAACAGATGTCCTGCTGCTTCCCTTCTCGCCCGGGCCATCACAACGAAAGGAGACAACGATGCAAAAAGCCATCGCCGCGGCGTCCGCCGGCGGCATCAAGGCGCGCCGCACGCCGCTCACGCGCGAGCAGATCGGCGGTTTCTGGGCCGTCTACCTCGGCTGGGTGCTGGACGGCGTGGATTCCGTGATCTACGCACTCGTGCTGGTGCCCGCGCTCACCGAACTCCTGCCCAATTCGGGCATTGCCGCCACGCCCGGCAACCTCGGCATGTACGGCTCGATCCTGTTCGCGCTCTTCCTGATCGGCTGGGGACTCTCGTTTATCTGGGGGCCGCTCGCCGACCGCTTCGGTCGCGTGCGCACGCTCGCCGCCAGCATCCTCATCTACTCCGTGTTCACGGGGGCCGCAGCGTTCGCGCACAACGTCTGGGAGCTCGCGGCATTCCGGCTCATCGCGGGCATCGGCGTGGGCGGCGAGTGGGCGCTTGCCGGCACCTATGTCGCGGAAAGCTGGCCCGAGGACCGCCGCAAGATGGGCGCGGGCTATCTGCAGACGGGCTACTACCTCGGCTTTTTCCTCGCCGCGTGGCTCAACTACACCATAGGCGCGACCTACGGCTGGCGCGCCATGTTTCTCTGCGGCCTCGCTCCTGCACTGCTCGCCATCTTCACCGTGCTCAAGGTGAAGGAGCCCGGACAATGGCGCAAGGCGGCCAACCGCACGACGAATGCAGCGGCTGACGCAAGAGCGGACGCAACAGCGGACGAAGCACCGGCAACAACTGCGTCCTCGCCGTTGCGCGTCATTTTCACGGGCGCGCTCCTGCGCCGCACCGTTACGAGCGCCGCGCTCGTGGGCGTTGCCATCGTCGGCCTGTGGGCTGGTTCGGTGTACGAAGCAAGTGCCGTCGTCACACTCGCCACGCGTGCCGGCATCGATCACATGGGCACAGTGCGGCTCGCCTCGATCGGCGCGGCCATCCTTTCGCTCGCGACCGTCGCGGGCTGTCTCGTCGCCCCCTGGCTCGCGGAGCGCATCGGCCGGCGCGCGGCGCTGGGCGTGTATTTCGCGGGCATGGCCGCTTCCATCGTCATCGCGTTCGGCTGGGCCTTCTATCTGCCGAACGGACTCGGCCTCTTCATGGCCTCGCTTGCCCTGCTGGGCTTCTTCGGCGGCAACTTCGCGATCTTCTCGCTCTGGCTGCCCGAGCAGTACCCCACCCGCGTGCGCGCCACCGCCTTCGCCTTCAACGCCTCCGTGGGCCGCTTTATCGGCGCGGGCGTCAACTTCCTGCTCGCGGCCGCGATCCACTGGCAAGGCTCGCTGGGCGTGCCCGTGGCGTGGACGGCCGCCGCGTTCGCCATCGGCATGCTGATCCTGCCGTTCGCCGTCGAAACCCGGCACGACACGCTGCCCGAATAGCGCCCACACTCACCACACTCACTATCCGCCTGGAGACACCGGATGCAATCGTTACAAGGAATCAAGGTCGTCGATCTGACGCGCGCGCTCTCGGGGCCGTTCTGCTCGATGGTGCTCGCCGATCTCGGCGCCGATGTCGTGAAGGTCGAAGCCGGCCCGCACGGCGACATGAGCCGCGCATGGGGGCCGTTCGACCGCGGCATCAGCACGTACTACCTCTCGTGCAACCGGAACAAGCGCGGCCTGTGCGTCGATCTGCGCGACCCGCGCGGACTCGACGCGGTGCGCACGCTGATCGACGGTGCCGATGTCGTGATCGAGAACTTCAAGCCGGGCACGATCGAGAACATGGGGCTCGGCTACGAAGCGCTCGCCGCGCGCAACCCGCGCCTCGTGATGGGCAGCATCAACGCCTTCGGCGATACCGGGCCGCTGGCCGACTGGCCGGGCTTCGACCAGATCGCACAAGGCTACTCGGGCATGATGAGCCTGACCGGCTTCGCCGATGGCGAGCCCACGCGCACCGGCACGGCCATCGGCGACCTGAGCGCCGGCATGTGGCTCGCCATGGCGATCCTTTCGGCACTCTACGAGCGCGAGCGCACGGGGCGCGGCCAGCACGTGAGCACCTCGCTGCTCGCGAGCCTCGTGGGCCTCCTGAGCGTGCACGGCCAGCGCTACCTGAGCCTCGGCGACGTGCCGCGGCGCACCGGCAACGCGCACTCGGTCATCGCGCCGTACGGCGTGTTCGAAACGGCAGACGGCCCGCTCAACATCGCGCCGATTACCGGCGACATGTGGCTGCGTCTGTGCCACGTGCTGGATCTGCCGCATTTGCCCGGCGACCCGCGTTTCTCGACGAACGAAACGCGCGTGGCGAATCGCGAAGCGCTGAAGGCCCTGCTCGAAACACGCCTGAAAACGCGCGGCAAACGCGAATGGACCGAACTATTCGTGAACGCGGGCCTGCCGGCCGGCCCCATTCATACGCTCGACGAAGTGTTCGCGGACGCGCAGGTAGCGCACTGCAAGCTCGTGGAGACCGTGGACCACGCGACGCTGGGTGCGCTGCGCCAGATCCCGACGCCGGTGTTCGGCGTAGCATCGCAAGGCGAACCGGCTGCACGCGAGGCAAGCCGCCACGCACCGCCGGCCTTGGGCGAGCATAGCCGCGACGTGCTGCGCGAAGCCGGTGTTGACGATACGAAACTCGACGCGCTGGTCGCTGCCGGCGTGGTCTATCAGGCGCCGGGCATGCCGGCGCATACCCTCGAAGCAGGAGTCGCGTGATGAAGGCGGTCGAACCGGTCAGCGTGAACGTCGAGTTGATCGACGAACGCATCGCAAGCGTGGTGTTTCGCAATCCCTCGCGGCGGCACGCGCTCAGCGCCGGGTTGCTCCATGCGCTGGATGCGCGTCTTGCCGCGCTCGCCGAACAGCGCGTGCCGGTGGTGATGCTGGGCAGCGGCGTTGGCGAAGACGTCTGGAGCGCGGGGCACGACCTGGGCGAACTGGCCGAAGACCGCGACCCGCTTGCGTGGGGCAAACCGCTCGAGCAAGCGTTGCGACGGGTGCGCAGCTATCCGGGCGTGGTGATTGCGATGGTGTCGGGCACGGTATGGGGCGGCGCGGTCGATCTGGCGATGAGCTGCGACCTGATCGTTGCCGATGCGAGCGCGCGCTTCACGATGACGCCCGCGAACATCGGCCTGCCGTACACGACGAGTGGCCTGCTGCGCCTCTTCAACAACCTGCCGATTCACGTACTGAAGGACATGTTCTTCTGCGCGCGTCCCCTGGATGCCGCGCAGGCCGAGCGCTTCGGCGTGATCAACCGGCTGGTGGAGCGCGAAGCGCTGCAGGCGAGCGCGCTGGAAATGGCACGCGGGATCGCCGCCAAGGCACCGCTCGCGATCCAGGCAGTGAAGGAGCAATTGCGCATTCTTGAAGATCTGCAACCGCTGCCCGTGGACGCCATGGAGCGCATTGCGGAACTGCGCCGCATAGCGTGCGAAAGCGCCGATATGCAGGAGGGGCTCGACGCCTTTGCGCAGCGCAGGGCGCCGCGCTTCGAGGGACGCTGATGCACTGCGCCACGCCCGTTCGCCACCGGCGATAAAATAGAAGGCCCGCCTACCCCGCGAGCCTTCGCCATGTCCGTCACCGGCTTCAGCCATTACAACCTCCGCGCGGACCGCGCTACCCTCGACACGCTACGCGACTTCTATGTGAACGTCGTGGGCCTGCGGGTCGGCAACCGGCCGCCGTTCAGAAGTTTCGGTTACTGGCTCTACGCCGGCGAAAAGGACATCCTGCATCTCTCGGAAGCCGCCCCTGAAGAAGAACGCAACGCGGCCGCGCGAAACACGTTCGACCACGTTGCTTTCTCGTGCACGGACTGGCCGGCGACGATCGAGCGCCTGCAAAACTTCGACATCCGGTTCGCCTGCGACGATGTGCCGATGACCGGCCAGCGGCAAATCTTCTTCTCCGATCCGGCCGGCAACGGCGTGGAACTCAACTTCGCGCGCGAATAAGCGAACAAGAAACGCGCAGGCCAGAATCACGGCTCGTGCCGCAGATACCCTTCCCGGCTCGGGTCGCGCATGCGATACGACACGATCAGCGAGACCGCGCACAGCGCCGTCACGTACCAATAGAACGTTTCCTCGCTGCCGATGGACTTGAACCACAGCGCGACGTACTCGGCTGACCCGCCGAAAATCGCATTCGCAACGGCATACGAGAGGCCCACGCCCATCGCGCGCACTTCCGGGGGAAACATCTCGGCCTTGATGAGCCCGCTAATCGAGGTATAGAAGCTGACGATGGCGAGCGCGATCGTGATCAGCACGCCGGCGGCGACGGGACTGGTCACGTCCTTCAACGCATGCATCAACGGCACCGTGCCGACGACCGCAAACGAGCCGAACAGAATCATCGACATGCGGCGGCCGATCTTGTCGGAGAGCGCGCCAAAGAGCGGTTGCATCAGCATGTACAGGAGCAGCGCCACGGTCATCACGTTGCTGGCGGTCTTCGCATGCATCCCGACGGTGTTGACCAGATACTTCTGCATGTAAGTCGTGAACGTGTAGAAGATCAACGAGCCGCCCGCCGTGAAGCCCATCACGGTCAGGAAGGCGCCCTTGTGCTGCCACACGCCGCGGATCGTTCCCGCGTTCTTCTTGTGGCGCGACTCGCTCGTCGAAGTCTCGTCGAGCGACTTGCGCAGATACAGCGAGACGAGCGCCGCCGCGGCGCCCACCACGAACGGAATGCGCCAGCCCCAGGCCTTGAGCTCTTCGGTCGAGAGCGCCTGTTGCAGGATGACCAGCACGAGCAGCGCGCAAAGCTGGCCGCCAATCAACGTCACGTACTGGAACGACGCGAAGAAGCCGCGCCGCCCCTTGAGGGCGACCTCGCTCATGTAGGTCGCGCTCGTGCCGTACTCGCCGCCCACCGACAAGCCCTGGAACAGACGCGCGATCAAGAGGACCAGCGGCGCCAGCGCGCCGATCTGCGCGTAAGTGGGAAGCACGGCGATCACGAGCGAGCCGGCGCACATCATCAGCACGGACACCATCATCGCGGTGCGCCGGCCGTGCCGGTCGGCGATGCGGCCAAACAGCCAGCCGCCGATCGGCCGCATCAGGAAACCCGCCGCGAACACGCCGGCCGTGTTCAGCAACTGGGTGGTCGTGTTTCCGTTCGGAAAAAACGCGGGGGCGAAATACAGCGCGCAGAACGAATAGACGTAGAAGTCGAACCACTCGACGAGGTTGCCCGACGAGGCGCCGACAATGGCAAGCACACGCCGCCGCGTGTCGTGCGCGGAGGATACGACCGGATCGGCCTGGGTTTCCATGAAGAAAAATTCCTTTGCAATGCTCTTGAGACAGGGCGGTAGCCGCAGGGTCGCCCGCAGCGACGCGGGAGAGCGGCTGCGGGCCGCGGCTCATTTTAATGACATTGTAAGGATTGAGGATACTGATTTGTAAGAATATGAAAGCTTCGACGTCCGCCCCTGTCGATACGCCCGTGCAGCTCCGTCATGGAAGCAAGCGCGTCGCGCTCAGTGGGACGACACATAAACCGCATCGGCAAACGCCTCCGGCATGGCGAAGCCCTCGCGCACGCGCTTCGCTTCCGCCGCGGGCGTCAAGCCGAACAGGCGCTTGAACTCCCTGCTGAACTGCGAAGGGCTCGTATAGCCCACGGCGTAGCTTGCCGCCTCCGCGGTCAGATCCTGCCGCACCATCAGCAAACGAGCCTGATGCAGACGCGTCGACTTGACGTACTGCATGGGCGAGACCTGCGTGATCGCCTTGAAGTGGCTGTGAAAGCTCGGCACGCTCATGCCCGCTGCCTCGGCCAGTTGCGGCACGTCCAGCGGCTGCGTGTAGCCCGCGTGGATCAGGCGCAGCGACCGCCCGATCTTGCCGAACTGCCCCCGCATTGCCAGCGCCTCCCGCATCGATTCCCCCTGGGCGCCGGTGAAGACGCGGAAGTACAGTTCGCGCAGCAGGCCAGGTCCCAACACGGCGGCTTCGAGCGGACGATGCAGCGCTTCGAGAAAGCGCAGCACCGACCCCTGCATCGCGTCGTCCATCGGCGTGGACATCATGCTCTGCGGCGCCTCCGCACCCGGCGCTGCCCCTTCGCCGTCGATCTGTGCCGCCAGTTCGGCGGCGAGCGCAAAATCGAGGTGCAGATACAGGGCGAGTAGCGGGCGCTCCGGTGTGGCATCGGTTTCCATACTGAACGGAACCGGCACGGACACAGCCAGATAGTGATCCTCGTCGTATAGATAGCGCTGGTCGCCGAAGTAGCCTCGCTTGCGGCCCTGACAAACGATCACGATGCCGGGGTCGTACAGCACCGGGGTGCGCGACAACGCCCGGTTCGAGCGCAGGATGCGCACGCTCGGCAGCGACGTCAGGTTATAGCCCTCCTCGGGCGCCAGCGCGCGCAGCAGGGCCACCATGCGTTTCCTGCTGCGAGAGGACAGATTCGAACGGCGAGAGGCGACGCGTTTCGTGCTCATAGTTTTAGGCAATAAATACAGCGAAATTCGGCTGATGGCACCTCATTCACGAGACTAGTATGCATGCTTCAATCGACATTCGGGAGAAGTTTCCATGGCATCCAGCAAGATTCTGCTTATTACGGGCGTGAGCAGCGGCTTTGGCCGCGCGCTCGCGCAAGAGGCGCTGGCGGACGGTCACACGGTGGTCGGGACCGTGAGGAGTACGCAGGCAAAGCGCGATTTCGAGTCCCTGTCTGCCACGGCGGCCTTTGCACGTGTGCTGGACGTGACCGACTTCGAAGCCATCGAGGGCGCTGTGGCGGAGATCGAGGCCAGCGTGGGGCCTGTCGACGTCCTGGTCAACAACGCCGGTTATGGTCACGAAGGCATCATGGAAGAATCGCCTCTGGCGCAGATGCGTCAGCAGTTCGACGTGAATGTCTTTGGCGCGGTCGCCATGATGAAGGCCGTGCTGCCCTTCATGCGCGAGCGCCGGCGCGGCCACATTCTGAACATCACGTCGATGGGCGGCTACATCACGATGCCTGGCATTGCCTACTACTGCGGGAGCAAGTTCGCGCTGGAAGGCATTTCCGAGGCGCTCGGAAAAGAGGTCGCACCATTCGGTATTGCCGTGACCGCCGTGGCGCCGGGCTCGTTCCGCACCGACTGGGCAGGCCGCTCGATGACGCGCACGCCCCGTTCAATTTCGGACTACGACGCGATATTCAACCCCATTCGCCAGGCGCGCGAGGAAAAGAGCGGCAAGCAATTGGGAGACCCCAGGAAAGCCGCGCGGGCAATGCTCGCTGCAATCGCTGCGGAGCGCCCGCCGGTCCATCTCCTGCTCGGCAGCGATGCACTGGGTCTGGTGCGCGACAAGTTGTCGGCGTTGCAGGAAGAGATTCGCACGTGGGAGCCGGTTACGATTTCGACCGACCACTGAGCCGGGATGGCCGTGGCGCCTCGCCAGCCGAAAAAATCAAAAAAAACGGCGGCACCTCAAGGCGCCGCCGTCAAACTTTCCACTGGAGTGGACACCAGGCCATCAGAAGCGGTGAATGATGCCCACCGCGCCCGCCACCTGGCTGCGTGACGACGAAGGCGCGCTGTTCTGGCCGTCGCCGATATCGGCCGTCGCATTGATGATGTCGCCCGCGCCGTTCGTGCCCAGCGTCTGGCCGCCCGCGCGCTGATACGCCTCGACGAAGTAGATGCCGGTGCGCTTGGACAACGTCACGTACTGCGAAAGATTGTACTGCTGATACGAAGCCGCACTCGTGACGCCATTGGCCTTCGCCGCACGCGTATAGCTGTAGCCCGCCGCGAGGTCCAGCGTAGTGAGCGGTTTGTAGTGCAGCACGACGCCGCCCGTATTCCAGATCGCCGTGTCGAGGAACTTCGAACCCGCCCCCGCCACGTACTGCACGTTCGAATACGAAGCCGAGATATCCCACTGGGAATTGAACGTATAGCCGCCCGTCACCGCGAAGCGCTGCTGTGCCGCCGCGGTCTGATAGCCGTTCGTGATGCCCGAGACGCCGGGCTCGCCGTTGCTCGACGCGGTGGAATTCGCGCCCCACGCACCGCCGCCGTTCGTCGAGTTGTTCAGGCGCTCGAAGCCCACGGCAAGCCCCACGGGACCGTGGATGTAGTTCGCTGCGAGGCTCCACGACTGGCCCGCGCCCGTGCTGCCCGCCACACCGCCCAGCGCATACATGCCGCTGAAGGTGAAGCCCGCGAGGTTCGGCGAGGTATAGATGAGCGCGTTGTTGATGCGATAGATCGTGTCCATCGAATCGAGGTCGCCCGGGTGCGCGCCATAGGCGCCGGTAAGCCAGGTGGTGGGGCTGTACGGCGCGAGCAGCGAGTAGTACGGGGCGTACTGGCGGCCCGCGGTGAGCGAGCCGTAGTTCTGGTTCGCAAGACCCACATAGGCCCCGCGGCTGAACATCAGACCCGAGGTCGATTCGGCGCCGGTGGACGAGTTATAGCCCTCCTCCAGCTGGAAGATTGCGCGCGTGCCGCCGCCCAGATCTTCGCTGCCCTTGAAGCCGAAGCGCGAGCCGGCCCACACGCCCTGCACCATCTTCACCGACGACGCGCCGCCCGAAGTCTTGCCGAGCGACGTGCCGCTGCTCTGATAGCCAATGCCCGTATCGACGATGCCATACAGCGTGACACTGCTCTGGGCTTGCGCGCCCAGTGCGACGAGACCCAGCGTTGATGCCAATAGTGTTTTCTTCATCTGTACTCCTGAATTTAGTCTTTATGGTTTAACTACGCTTTTTTCTACTACGCTCGAACCTGGCTCCTCCAACCTGTGTGAAGCGCAGTTCCCCCGCGCCTCACACCTTCATACCGGATACGCCTGCCTAGTGAATCTCGGGCTCGCCGCCGGTGCTCGCGCATGCGCCGCCGGCACCGTCGCGCTGGAGGAAATCGAAATCGCAGCCCTTGTCGGCCTGCATCACGTGCATCTGATGCATCGCACCGTAGCCGCGCGTAAAGCGCGGCTCGGGCGCGACCCATGCGGCCTTGCGGCGCGCCAGTTCTTCGTCGGAGATCAGCACGTTCAGGCGGCGCTCCGGCACGTTGAGCTCGATCATGTCGCCGTCCTGAACGAGCGCGAGCGGGCCGCCGATGAACGACTCCGGCGCAACGTGCAGCACGCATGCGCCATAGCTCGTGCCGCTCATGCGCGCGTCCGAGATGCGGAGCATGTCGCGCACGCCCTTCTTGAGAATCTTCTGCGGAATCGGCAATTGCCCCCACTCGGGCATGCCGGGCGCGCCGATGGGGCCCGCGTGCTGCAGCACGATCACGCAGTTTTCATCGACGTCGAGTTCTTCGCTGTCGATGCGCGCGGCCATGTCGTTGTAGTCCTTGAACACCACGGCCCGGCCCGTATGCACGTGCAGATGCGCTTCGGCGGCGCCGGGCTTGATGACCGCGCCGTCCGGCGCGAGGTTGCCGCGCAGCACGGCAAGCCCCGTGTCCGGCATCACCGGGTTGCGGCGGCGGCGGATCACGTCGTCGTTGAAGATCTGCGCCTCGGCGATGTTCTCGCCCAGCGTCTTGCCGTTCACGGTGCGCTGCGTGCCGTCGATCCGCTCGCCCAGCTCCTTGAGCATCGCCATCAGGCCGCCGGCATAGTAGAAGTCCTCCATGAGGTACTTGCCGGTCGGGCGAACGTTCGCGAGCACCGGCGTGTGGCGCGCGATCTCGTCGTATTGCGCGAGCGTGAGATCGACGCCGGCGCGGCGCGCGAGCGCAATCATGTGGACGATCGCATTGGTCGAGCCCGAGAGCGCGAGGCAGGTCGTCACCGCGTTATCGACCGACTTGCGCGTGAGGATGTCCGAGGGCTTCAGGTCTTCCCACACCATATCGACGATGCGCATGCCCGTCTTCGCCGCATACTGCGCGTGGCGCGAATCCGGTGCGGGAATCGAGGCGAAGCCCGGCAGCGTGAAGCCCAGCGCTTCGGCCGCGCTCGTCATGGTCGATGCCGTGCCCATGGTCATGCAGTGGCCCGGCGAGCGGGCAATGCCGCCTTCCACGCCCTTCCAGTCCTGTTCCGTGATCTTGCCCGCGCGCAGGTCGGCCCAGTACTTCCACGTGTCCGAGCCGGAGCCGAGCGTCACGCCGTTCCAGTTGCCGTTGAGCATCGGGCCCGCGGGCAGGAAGATCGCCGGCAGGTCCACGGAGATCGCGCCCATCAGCAGCGCCGGCGTGGTCTTGTCGCAGCCGCCCATCAGCACCACGCCATCCGCGGGATACGAGCGCAGCGTCTCCTCCACTTCCATCGCGAGGAAGTTGCGGTAGAGCATGGTGGTGGGCTTCTGGAACGGCTCGGAGAGCGTCTGCACCGGCAGCTCGATGGGAAAGCCGCCGGCCTGCCAGATGCCGCGCTTGACCTCTTCCACGCGCTGCTTGAAGTGCGTATGGCAGGGGTTGATCTCGCTCCACGTATTGAGGATCGCGATCACCGGCTTGCCCGCGTACTCCTCGCGGCTATAGCCCATCTGCGCGGTCCGCGAACGGTGGCCGAACGAACGCAGGTCGTTCACGCCATACCAGCGGTGGCTGCGCAGTTCTTCAGGGGTCTTACGCTTGTTGCTCATGTTGCCTTGCTCCAGGGTCTGCCAGCTATGTCCTGTTGGGGGTGGCCGCCGTTGCCGGTCAGCGCTGCTCCTTCACGCGCGACACGAGCTGTGTCGGGCTCACGAACTGCAGCGCCACCAGCACCCACGCAAGCGTGATCGCCATATAGATCATCGCCATGGCGTCGATCGACTGCGGCGCGCGAACGCCGGTCGAAAACACCGCGTAGTACAGCGCGACGACGAGCGTCTGCGTGTCGGGTCCGGCGGTAAAGAAAGTGAGTTCGAACATGCCGATCGTGCGCACCAGCACGAGCAGCCCCGCCGCCAGCATGCCCGGCACGAGGAGGGGCAGCAGGACGTAGCGGAAATAGCGCAGCGTGTTGGCGCCGAAAATGCGCGCGGCGGATTCGAGGTTGGGGTCGATCTGCTCGATGAACGGCGTCATCACGAGAATCACGAACGGCAGCGCGGGCACGAGGTTCGCGAGAATCACGCCGGGGAGCGTGCCCGCCAGGCCGAAGCGGTACATCGCGGTCGCCATCGGAATGCCGTAGGTGACGGGCGGCACCATCAGCGGCAGCAGAAACACGAGCATGGCCATGCGCTTGCCCGGAAACTGCGCGCGGGCGAGCGCATAGGCTGCGGGCACGCCGAGCGCGATGGAGAGCAGCACGACGGCGCCCACCACTTCGAAAGTCACCCACAGCACGCTGGAAAGCTGGAAGTCGCGCCATGCCTGCGCATACCAGTGCAGCGTGAAGCCCTGCGGCAGCGGCGTGCCGAACCAGCGCGTGGCGATGGAGTTCACGCCCACCGTCGCGATCAGCAGCAGCACGTTGACGAGAAAAAACACCATGCCGCCCCAGACAACGCCCTTCCACAGCAAGCCTGGCAGGCGCGCGGGCGGCCTGGCCGCGACCGCGGCCGCGGCAGGAGCGGCCTTCTCCGGATGCTCGTCCGAAGCCGGTGCGCCGGCGTGAAGTCCGGCCGCGTTGCGTTGATGCGCGGTCATCAGCCTTTCCCTCCGCTCACCGGGCCCGCATAGAAAGAGCGCTTGAGGCCCAGCATGGCCGCCACCACCACGAGTTGCACGAAGCCCATGACGATCGCAATGGTCGAGGCCAGCGAGTAGTCGTAGCTCTCGAACGCAGCCTCCGCGGCCGCGATCGAAATGACGCGCGTGGGGCCTGCGGGCGCGCCCAGCAGCACCGCCGATGGAAACACGGAATACGCCTGCACGAACGAGAGGCACGCGGCCATCGTGAGGCCGGGCGCGAGAAGCGGCAGGTAGATCTGCCGGAACTGCTGCCACGGTCCCGCGCCGAGCGTGGCAGCGGCGCGCGCGAGCGTCGGGTCGATGCCGGTCACATACGAAAGCGTGAGCAGGAACGCGAACGGAAAACCCGAAACGATCAGCGAGATCAGCACGCCCCAGTAGTTATGCGTGAGGCGCACCTCTTCGTTCGTGTAGAGATGCAGCGCGTGGAGCGCCTGCGGGAACCAGCCGTTCGGGCCGAAATAGCTCAGCATGCCGTCCGCGATCAGCACCGTGCCGAGCGTGACGGGAATCACGAGCAGCGTCGTCACGAGCTTCTGGTACGGCGAGTTGCGGCGCAGCGCGAACGCCACCGGCAGCGAGAGCCCCACGTTGATGACGGTCGCGGGCACGGCCAGCTTCAGCGTGACGAACACCGTGGGCCACAGCGAGAGGTCCGTGAAGAACTGCACGTAGTTGGCCAGCATGCCGCCGCCGTTCATCGGCTTGAACGAGAGCACGAGGCCGTAGGCGAACGGATAGAGGAACAGCGCGACGATGCACCCGAGCGCGGGGGCAACGAGCCAGCCGCGCGTGTCGTGCGGCATTTTCTTCGCGGGCGTGGAAGCGAGCGTGCTCATGCTGCGCGCTCCGCATAGGCCAGTACGCGCGACGGCGCGACGCGCAGCGTGGCGCGCTCGCCCGCCTCGAATTCGCCGGCCACGCGCGCCCACAGCTTGCCGAACGGCGCGTTGGCGAGCAGCAGCGAATCGCGGCCGCCGTATTCGACCAGTTCCACTTCCACGTCAAAGGCATTCGCGTCCCCGGGCGTGGCGCGCTCGAAGTCCTCGGGCCGCATCGCCACGGACATCCCGCTGGCATCCACGTCGCCCATCGCCACACCGGTCAGCGTGACGCCGGCCGAGGTCAGAGCAATATGATCGCCGCGCTCGCCCGCCGTCGAAAACGGCAGCACGTTGCGATAGCCCATGAAGCGCGCCACGTGCAGATTCGCGGGCCGCCCGTAGATCTCCTTCGGCGTGGCCACCTGCTGCACCACGCCCTCTTTCATCACGACGATGCGGTCCGCCATCGAAAGCGCTTCGTCCTGGTCGTGCGTCACGTAGATCGTCGCGCGTTCGAGCTGGCCATGGATGCGGCGGATTTCGGCACGCATCTCGATGCGCAGCTTCGTGTCGAGGTTGGAAAGCGGTTCGTCCATCAGCACGAGCGGCGGCTCGATCACGATGGCGCGCGCAATCGCCACGCGCTGCTGCTGGCCGCCCGAGAGCTGGCCCGGCAGCTTGTTTTCGTGACCGGCGAGCTGCACGAGCTGCAAGGCCTCGCGCACGCGGCGCATCGCCTCGTCGCGCGGCATGCCGCGCATCTTGAGCCCGAAGCCCACGTTCTCCAGCACGCTCATGTGCGGAAAGAGCGCGTAGTTCTGGAACACCATGCCGAAGCCGCGCTTCTCCGGCGGCAGCACGTCGATGCGCGTTTCGTCGAGCCAGATGCTGCCGCTCGTGAGCGGCTGCAGACCCGCGATGCAGTTGAGTGCCGTCGATTTGCCGCAGCCCGACGGCCCGAGCAGGGCGATGAATTCGCCGCGGCGTATGTCGAGATCGAGGCCCGAAAGCGCGGCGAGCTGCGCCCCGCCAGCGTTCGCGAAACTTCGGCACACCGAATCCAGACGCAAACGATCGAAAGAATGCTTCATGGCATGTTCCTGACCTGCATGGGCACACGTAGGGGCGAGGCGAGGCGTGGTGGGCGGCGCCCTCCGCGCCTCGCGGCGTCGTTACATTACTGGGACTTGGCCGCACCCACTTCGCGGTCCCACTTCTGGAAGGCGGCCACCATCGCCTGCGCGGAAAGCGGCACGACGTGCGGGTACGCCGCCAGCCACTTCGCGTACTCGGGGCGGCCGTACTTCGCGATCACGTCCTGGCTTTCCTTCGGCGCCATGTTCAGCGTGACGCCGGCCACGGCCGGACCCGGATAGAAGTAACCGTCGTCATAGGTCATGGCCTGCTGCTGCGGCTCGAGCATGAAGTTCATGAGCTTGAGCAGCACGGCGAGTTTCTCTTTGGAAACTCCCTTGGGAATGACCATGTACTGGGCGTCGTTCACCCACGTCATGTTGTCGAAGGCCTGCACCTTGAAGTCGGCGGGCACGATGCCGAGCGCACGCGGATTGATGTCCCAGCCCGTCACGGTCACGGTCATGTCGCGCGAGCCTTCGCCCAGTTCCTTCATCACCGCCGAGGTGCCGCCCGGGTAATACGGCACGCAGGCGTTGAGTTCCTTGAGGAATGCCCAGGTCTTGTCCCAGCCGTTGACCGGGTCCTGCGGATTCTTGTCGCCGAGCAGATAGGGCAGCCCCATCAGGAAGGTGCGGCCCGGGCCCGAATTGGCGGGGCGCGCATAGATCAGCTTGCCCGGATTCGCCTTGCACCAGGCGAGCAGTTGCTCGGGCGTATGCGGCGGGTTCGGCACCCTGGCCGGGTTGTATTCGATGAGCGGGCCGGCCGGCATGTAAGCCACTTCGAGGCCATAGCCCTGTGCGAGCTCCTGCATCTTGCGCGGGCCCGGCGCGTAGTGATCGAGCACGCCCGGCAGCGCCGCCGAGTTGTCAGGCAGCAGCTTGACCCACAGGTTCTGTTCGATGCCGGCCGCCAGCGCGTCGGTGCCGGTCAGCACGAGGTCGATGTCGGCGCGGCCGGCGGCCTGCATCGCCTTGATCTTGCCCGGCAGTTGCGGCGCGGGCGCATTGGTGTAGGTGATGTTGGAGACGAGGTTCGGATATTTGGCCTTGAACGCCTCGAAGGCCTTCTGGGTCAGTTGCAGATTGCCGGCCACGTCCACTATGTTCAGGGATACCGGATCGGCGTGCGCCGCGCTCATGCCGAGCGTCGCCGCGGCCGCCACACACAGGGCCAGAAGCCTGGCCGACAAGCGTCCTTCGAACATCGCATCTCCTCACGTCTTGTTTATGGAATGTGCTCTTGGCGGCCCACCCGTTTTGGCTCTTTCAGGCCTGCGGCACAGGATGCCGAACCACATGGCAAGTTGTCAAGCAACGTAAAGCCTAATCCCGGATGCCTGCCGGCGCTTCGTTGGCGCCGGTCCGGCAAGCGGGCTGACGGCCCTGGCCGCCAGCCCGTCACGGCAACTAGCCGCGCATCAGTTCCCCGTCGCGCAAGCGCCACAGCCCGAGTGGATTGCCGTCCTGCACGGCCGGCGGCAGCAGTTCCGCCGGCAGATCCTGATAGCAGACCGGGCGCAGGAAGCGCTCGATCGCCATCGCGCCCACCGAAGTCGTGCGCGCATCCGACGTGGCCGGGAACGGCCCGCCATGGACCATCGCGTACGAGACCTCGACGCCCGTGGGGAACCCGTTCGCGAGAATGCGGCCCGCCTTGCGCTCCAGCACCGGCAAGAGGCGCCGGGCGAGCGCGTAGTCGCCGCTGTCGATCTGCAGCGTTGCCGTCAACTGCCCTTCCAGATGCCCGGCCACGCGCAGCAGTTCCGCTTCGTCGCGGCACGCCACCACGAGCGACACCGGTCCGAAGATCTCCTCGGCCAGCGCGTGCTGGGCAAGAAACTGCGCAGCCGTGGTCTTGAACAACATCGGCTGGGCGGCGCAGTGCGGGTCTGACTGCGGGCCAGGCTGTGTACCCTCCGCTACGCGCTCCACGCCCGGCTGCTGCACGCGTGCGTCCACCGCCTTGCGGTAGCTCGCCGCGATGCCTGCCGTCAGCATGGTCTGCGCGGTCTTCTGCGCGAGCGCCGTAGCGGCATCGCTCACGAAGCGGTCGAGGTCCGGGCCGTCGAAGCCGAGCACGAGACCCGGGTTCGTGCAGAACTGCCCCACGCCCAGCGTGAGCGACTCGACGAAACCCTTCGCGAGTGCCTCGCCGCGCGCGGCCAGCGCCGCGGGCAGCACGAACATCGGATTAATGCTGCTCATCTCAGCATAGACGGGAATCGGCTCCGGACGCTGCGAGGCGATCCGCACGAGCGCGAGACCGCCGCCGCGCGAGCCCGTGAAGCCCACCGCCTTGATGGCCGGATGCGCGACGAGCGCTTCACCGATCGCGTTGCCGCCGCCGAAGACGAGCGAGAACACGCCGCCGGGCAGGCCCACGTCCGCCACGGCCTGCTGGATCGCGCGGCCCACCAGTTCGGACGTGCCGAGGTGCGCCGGGTGCGCCTTCACGACCACCGGGCAACCGGCGGCAAGCGCCGAAGCGGTGTCGCCGCCCGCCACCGAAAACGCCAGCGGAAAATTGCTCGCGCCGAACACGGCCACGGGGCCGAGCCCGATGCGCTGCGCGCGCAGATCGGAGCGCGGCAAAGGCTTGCGCTCGGGCAGCGCCGAATCGAGCACGGCGCCGCACCAGCGGCCGTCGCGCACCAGCGAGGCGAACAGGCGCAACTGGCCGACCGTGCGGCCACGCTCGCCTTCGAGGCGCGCCTTGGGCAGCGCGGATTCGAGATGCGCGCGCTCGATCAGCGCGTCGCCGATGGCGAGAATGCGCTCGGCAATCGCTTCCAGCAAACGCGCGCGCGTTTCGAGCGGCGCGGTGCGGAAGGGGTCGAACGCGTCTGCGGCCAGCGTGCAGGCGCGCTCGACGTCGGCCGTGCCGCCCAAGCCAAAGGCCGGTTCGATCTCCTGGCCGAGCGCGGGCGCGAAGGCCCGCATTTCGCCCTGGCTGCCGCGCACGGCGTCCGCGCCCAGCAGCATGGTTCCGGATATCTGCATGTTCGCTCCGTGTGTTCCTTTACCGGCAACCTGCGCTCACGCGCAGGCCCTCTGCGCGAGCGAGTTCTCGAACGCGAGGAGTGCCTTCGCGGCCTGCTCGATGGCCGGCAGTTCCGCTTCCGGCGAGCCGCTCAGGAGCGGCAGGATCGGGCCCATGTTGCCGATGCCCGACAGCGTGACGGCGTCGTGCAGCACGCGGATCAGCGAAATGTCGTCGCGCAGCGTTTCGAGCGGCAAGAAGCGGTCGTAGAGGCGCTGCGCCTCTTCCGCGCGGCCCGCCTTCGCCGCGGCGAGGAGCGCCGTCACGGCGTGCGGCGCGATGCAGCCCGAGCCCGTGGTCCACGAGGCGAGGCCGAAGTCGCACACATGCACGAGCGCCGGGCGCTCGCCCATGCCCGAGACGACCTTCGAAGCCGGCACGCGCTCCAGCAGGCGGCGCAGGTAGGGATCGTCGGCCGGGTCTTCGCGCACGATGGCGTACTTCACCGCAATCAGCGTGCCGCTGTCGACGAGGCGCGCGAGCGTGTCCGCGTCCACGTAGTCTTCGCTCTTGATATAGAGCGTGAGCGGAATGCCGGCGGTGTCCGAAATGCGCTTGAGGCCGGCTTCCACGCCGGCCGGCGTGGTGAAGCCCGCCAGCGGCAGGACCATCGCCGTCTGGTACGAGGTCTGCGCGAGAATGCGCGCCTGGTCGAGCATCTTGCCGAAGTCCGGGCCGATGGCCGGGATCACGCGGGTCTGCTCGCCCGTGAGGCCGGCGAGCATGTCAAGCAACTCGCGATATTCGCTGACCGCGACGTGATAGAGATTGGCATTGCCGCCGTAAAGCAGCGTGCGGATGCCGCCCGCCTCCATGTGACGGATCAGCCGGCGGTTTTCTTCGACGTCGAGCGTCAGGTCGGGGCGGCGTGCCAGCGGGGGTACGGCCATCACCGTCGAGGCGAATTCGCTCTCGACAATCGGGGACACGTTCATGAGGCCTCGTGCGGGATAGAGGGTTGTCAATAGTCCGCACAGTAGCACCCACCCCCATTGTTGTCAAACAACTTTGATATTTGTTAGGGTTTGTCTGGTACTGTCCCCTCTCCCGCCCCGCGCGCTTACCCCACGCGATAGACACGCCCCGTCTGCACGCCTTCCACGCTGCGCCGGTACGCGAGCGCCACGCGGGCGGCCGGCACGCTCTCGAAGCCGGGGAAGTAGCTCGCGAACACGTCCCACGACTCGGTCAGCACGGTTGGACTGACAACATTGATGCGGCGCCCCGGCAGTTCCGTGGCGGCGGCACGCACGAACCCTTCGAGCGCGGCATTGACGGTGGTGGCGTTCACGCCCTGGGCGATGGGCTCCTCGCCCACGATGCCGCTCGTGAGCGTGATCGAGCCGCCTTCGTTCAGATAGTGCTGGCCGATCAGGGCGAGCCGCACCTGCCCCAGCAGCTTGTCCTGCAGGCCGATATCGAACTGCTCGGCGCTCATCTGCGAAAGCGGCCCGAAGAACAGATGGCCCGTGGCGGAGACGATCGCATCGACCCGCCCGACCTGCTCGAACAGCGCGCGCACGCTGGCGTCGCTCGTGATGTCCACCCGGTGCTCGCCCGAGGAGCGGCCCACGCTCAGCACGGTATGCCCGGCGGCGCTCAGGTTTTCGACAATGGCTCGGCCCACGGTGCCGGCGCCGCCTACGACGAGGATCTTCATGAACTGCACTCCATTCAAAGGAAATCGGAACCCTCACTATCGGGCCAACATCAAAAGGAATAAATAGCCGATAATTTTTCTCACTTCTAACCAGGAGTTAGTAATCGTGGATCGACTGCGCAGTATCGAGGTCTTCGTGGCGGCCGTGGATAGCGGCAGCTTCAGCGCCGCGGCCCGGCAGCTCGACCTGAGCCCCGTGATGGTCGGCAAATACGTCGGCCAACTCGAACGGCACCTGGGCGCCCAGCTTCTTCAGCGCAACACGCGCACGCAGAGCCTGACCGACGCGGGACGGCGCTTCTACGACGAAAGCCGCAAGGTGCTGGAGCAACTGGCGCAGGCCGAGGCCTCCGTCGAGCGGCTGCGCGAAGCGCCGCGCGGGCGCCTGCGCATCACGGCGGCCACCACCCTGGGCGCGTGCGTGGTCGCGCCGCTCGCGGCGGAGTTTCAGTTGCTGTGGCCGAACGTGCGCATCAAACTGGATCTCAGCAACAGCGTGGTCGATCTGATCGACGAGGGATTCGACGTGGCCGTGCGGGTCGGCGAACTGGCGCCGGATCTCGATCTGGTCGCACGGCCAGCGGGGCTTTACCGCATGGCGATCTGCGCGGCGCCCGCCTACCTCGCGCAACACGGCGTACCGCGCTCGCTCGACGATCTCGCGGCCCACCGCTGTCTCGGGCATAGGGTCTGGAACCGGCGCAACGGCTGGCGCCTGGCGGGAGAGAGCCGGTGGCCCGACGAAACGAGCTTCGTGTGCAACGACGGACTCGCGCTCAAGCAGGCCGCGATACGCGGTGCGGGGCTGCTCCTGCAGCCGTACATTCTGGTGGCAGACGCACTCGCGGCGGGATCGCTGGTGAGCGTGCTGGACGAAGTGGCGCCGGCGGCACGGCCGGTGCATGTGCTGTACCGGCAGGATTGGCAGCCGCTGCCGAAGATCCGGCATTTCGTGGAGTTCCTGGCCGAACGGGCGCCGGGGTGGCTGACGTGACGCGGTTGGAGACCGGCGCCGCGCGTTACTGGTCGCCGCCCATGGCGTCCCCGGTCTTCAGGCGCCCCGCTTCCACCCACCCTTCGAAATCCGCTCCCGTTTTGCCGTTGATATACATCACCTGATACCAGTTCTTATACGGCTTGTAGACCGTCACCGAATCGCCGGGCACGATGAAGACACGCTTCGTGATGCACTGCGAATCGGGCGCGGAGTGAAAATAGGCGCGGCCCTGGCCAATCACGGTAGCGGAAAGCGGCGGCCTGAAGTTATCGTCGGGGCCGCCGGTTGCCTCGCCGAGCTTGCGGCAATCCACCGGGCCTTCCGCGTGGGCATGCGCGGCGACAACGCCCGCACCCACAACAAGACCGAGAACGACGAGCCGCTTCGCGCTATTTTTTCGTGCTTTCATGATTCCGCTTTTTTCGCCTGATTTCACACACCTGATTTCACATACCCGATCGCCCATACCCGATTGCACACACCTCTTGCCGGACGAGAATCATGTCATCCCTGTCGCTTTAGCCGTTCATTGAATGCGCCGCCAGCAACCGCCGATGCCGCGCTTCCGTTTCCTCGTCGGCGGGAAACATGCACTCCAGACGCAGCTCCTGCGCTGCCACGTTCTGCGGCGTCCCCACGGTCGTAACCATCGAGAAGTAGCGCAGCACGACGCCGTCACGGACGAAGCCCATCGGTATCATCGGCATACCGGGCGCAGCACCCGGCCCGCGATGGGTCTTCCAGTCGCGCGGCACGCCGGGATACGCGAGCAGTTGGTCGAGCAGATGCTGCGTGCCGCCGTCCACCACCTGCCCCACCGCTTCGCGATGCACCCGTTGCAGCAGGCTGCGCGCAACGCTCTCCCAGTCGTCCACGAACGGGCGCATCCCCTGCGGATCGAACATCAGATGCAGCACGTTGCGCGGTCCCGTGCGCGCCGCCATGTCGATAAAGCAGTTGAAAAAACGCGGGGCCGAGTCGTTGGCCATGAGGACGTTCCAGTGCCGGTCCATCGCCATCGCCGGAAACGGCTCATGCTGGCGCAGCACCCGCTCCACCGCGCGCACCACGCTGCTCATCTCCTGCGCGTTCCATGCCGCTTCCGAATACACCGGCGCGTAGCCTGCGGCGAGCAACAGCGCGTTGCGTTCGCGCAGCGGCACGTCGAGCGTTTGCGCGAGGATCAGCAGCGTTTCGCGGCCGGGCACGCTGCGCCCGCTTTCGATAAAACTGATCTGCCGCTGCGAAATGCCGGCCTCGAACGACAGACCGAGCTGACTCACGCCACGCACGTCCCGCCAATAGCGCAGCAGGTTGCCCAGTTCGCCCTGCGCCTTGGGATCGGGACGGGTGGCATTCATCGGATTGCCCTCTCAAAGGTTGAACGGAGCGGACTCAGGCGGCTTGCGCGCGCCAGACGTGCGCCTCGAAAACGGCTTCGAGCGGCGGCTGGGTCACGCTGGCCGTGTAATTCGTGATGGTCGATGCCGCCACGACCCCGACGACCTCGAGGATCTGCTCCGCGCTAAAGCCCGCTTCCAGAAAGCGCTGCTGGTCCGGGCCGGCAAGACGGCCGCGCTTTTCGATCAGCGTGCGCGCGAGCCGCGAGAGCGCGGCGAGTCCCGCATCGGCCGGCAGCGCGCCGTGGCGGATCGCATCGATATCGGCAGGGTCCACCCCCTCCTTGAGCGCGAGCGCGGTGTGAAAGGCAACGGGCCATTCGCTCGCGTTCGTGACGGCGTTGGTGAGCAGCAAGGTCTGGATCTGGCGCTCGTTCAGGCTGCCCGAATGCACGCGCTGGAAGAGGCCGATGAACCCGCCGATCAGCACGGGCGAGGCGGCCATCGCACCCGCGATGTTCGGGATCAGGCCAAAGACCTGCTGCAGTTGCTCGAGCACGGGCTTCGACTGGGCCGGCGCGGTTTCGATCGTATAGACGGGAAAGTTGGACATGATAGCTCCCTGGCAGTGAGCGCCACCCGGATGGCGACGCGACAGGCCAAGAGTAGGGGCCGGCCGGAATCAGGCCAATTACATGGCATGTAATCGCCGCGCGGCCAATGCGCGGGCGCGGCGCCCCCCCCGCGCTGTGAGAGGGTTGTAAGCTAATGGCTAGTTTCACCTGGTAAATTCGTGTCAAGACGTTCGAGCCAGGACGTCATTCCCCATCGAACGCTTCGGCGCGCGGCCGCGCGAAGCGATGCAACCAGGAGAACTCTTTCATGACCGAAGCGAGCGCGCCCCGTCCGTTTGCCTATGTGCTGGCCGTGCCGGACATCGATCGCAGCGCCGCCTATTTCCACGACGCGCTGGGCTTTGCCGTCGAATGGAGCGACGGCGACGACTGGCGTCTCGTCACGCGCGGCAGCGTGCGCGTGATGCTCGGGAACTGCCCCGACGCGATGCCGGCCGAGCAGACCGGCGACCACAACTATTTCGGCTACATGGAGGTGGACGATATCGACAGCCTCTACCGCGAGTTCGCGCAGCATGGCGCCATCGTGCTCGAAGCGCCCAGGGACCTGCCGTACGGCATGCGCGAAATGACGCTCGCGACGCCCGACGGCCACCGCTTCGTCATGGGACAGCGCGCGCAGACCCACGCCACATAATCTTTTGCCCCACGCCAATCGCAGCGCCGGTAGCCGTTGGTATCGATTACACTCGCAGGCGTCACGGAGGGTCACGGATGGCATCACTAAGTATTTCCTCCTCCGCCTTATTTTCATCTTGTTTACAGGGTCTTTCGGTCAACGAACGAGCGGCCCTGCGGGGTTCCCCGACCTATCCGATCTGATAGCTATGCAGACCAGATCAGACAGCTAGAGTGCTGACAAGGCTGCAAAGAACATAAGACTTGACTTGCACCGCGGGGGGCACGCATGAAACTCATCGACCAGGAAATCGCGCATATTTCGCGCATCATGATTCCGTCGCTGCAAACCGCCAGCGGCGTTCCGATCCTGACCGCCGACTACTGGCACCGGCGCCTCTCGGCGCTGATGGACGGCGCCCAGCTTTCGCACATCCAATTCCGCACGATCGATGCCTTGATGGATCAGATCGAGCGCATTCAGGCCGACACCGCTTTCAACGAGGAGCGCTCGGCCGCCTGAATGCCTCCGGCGCGCGCTGACTCGCGCACCGGACCTGCCGGTTCCGCCGGCCCCGCCGGTCCCATTTCCCGCCATGTCACCCGAGCATGGATCGGCCCGCCTGCAGCTTGCACGCGGGCCTTCTTTTTTGCTGATTGCCTCCAGGTTCCCCCTTCCGTCCGGCGACCGGCAACGATCGCTTCAGGCCCCGTAGAGAATTGCTGTAGAATTCACGAAAGAAATGGAACCGGTTCCATCAGCCAGAGCAGTGCCTGGGCGATGTCGCCGGCTCCGTTCTGCCACGGGCCGGAACCGGCAGGACTCACCGTTCGCGGCCACGCCAGAATCAGGCGGCGCCGAATTGATCCAGAATCCAGAACATGTCCGAATCTCCACTGACCTCCCGGCGGGGCTTTCTGCGTACGGCCGTCGCGCTCGTGCCTGCGGGCGCGCTCGCGGGCTGCCATAACGGCGCCCCGGGCGCGGCGGCGCCTGCCCAGCCGGCTTCGGCTTCGGCGCCGCGCGCCGAATACAAGCCCCGCTTCTTCGACGCCCGCGAATGGGCCTTCGTGCAAGCGGCGGTAGACCGCCTGATTCCGGCCGACGCCGAAGGCCCCGGCGCGCGGGAAGCGGGTGTGCCGGAATTCATCGACCGGCAGATGGACACGCCCTGGGCGCACGGCGCGCTGTGGTACATGCAGGGGCCGTTCATGCAGGGCGTGCCCGAACTCGGCTACCAGTTGAAGCTCGTGCCGCGCGATCTGTACCGGCTCGGCATTGCCTCGGTCAACGCGCATTGCGAGAAAGCGCACGGCCGTGCGTTCGACGCGCTCGACGCCACCACGCGCGACAGCGTGCTCGCCGACCTCGAAAAAGGTGCGATCGAACTCGCCGACGTGCCCGCCAACGTCTTCTTCGCCCAGTTGCTTCAGAACACGCGCGAAGGCTACTTCTGCGACCCGATCCACGGCGGCAACCGCGACATGGCGGCCTGGACGATGATCGGCTTCCCGGGCGCGCGTGCGGACTTCATGGACTTCGTCAACCAGAACGGCCAGCCCTACCCGTACGGCCCCGTCTCCATCAACGGGGAGCGCACCGGATGAGCGTGAAGAAACCGCACGTCGATGCCGTGATCGTCGGCTTCGGCTGGACCGGCGCCATCCTCGCGAAAGAGCTGACCGAAGCGGGCCTCAAGGTGGTGGCGCTCGAGCGCGGCGAGTACCGCGACACCTATCCCGACGGTGCCTACCCGAACACGATCGACGAACTCACGTACAGCATTCGCAAGAAGCTCTTTCTCGATCTCTCGAAGACCACCGTCTCGATCCGCCACGGCGCGAACGACACGGCGCTGCCCTACCGCCAGCTCGCCGCCTTCCTGCCTGGCGAGGGCGTGGGCGGCGCGGGCCTGCACTGGTCGGGCGTGCACTTTCGCATCACGCCGGAAGAACTGCGCCTGCGCAGCCACTACGAAGAGCGCTACGGCAAGAAGTTCATTCCCGAAGGCATGACCATTCAGGACTACGGCGTAAGTTACGACGAGCTCGAACCGCACTTCGACTTCGCGGAAAAGGTGTTCGGCACCTCGGGCCAGGCCTACAAGGTGGACGGCCATGTAGTGGGCGACGGCAACGTATTCGAAGCGCCGCGCAGCGACAATTTCCCGTTGCCCGCGCAACTGAATACGTATTCGGCGCAACGCTTCTACGACGCGGCGCAGTCCGTCGGCCTGCATCCGTACCGGCTGCCTTCGGCGAATACGTCGGGGCCGTACACGAACCCGTATGGCGTGCAGATGGGGCCGTGCAACTTCTGCGGCTACTGCAGCGGCTACGCGTGCTACATGTACTCGAAGGCCTCGCCGAACCTGAACATCCTGCCCGCGCTCAGGCAGGAACCGCATTTCGAGCTGCGCGCGAAGTGCCACGTGCTGCGCGTCGAACTCGACGACACGAAAAAGCGCGCCACGGGCGTGACCTACGTCGATCCCGCAGGCCAGGAGGTATTCCAGCCCGCGGACCTCGTGATCGTTTCGGCGTTCCAGTATCACAACGTCCATCTGCTGCTGCTTTCGGGCATCGGCAAGCCCTACGACCCGGTTTCGGGCGAAGGCGTGGTGGGCCGCAACTTCGCCTATCAGAACCTTTCGACCATCACGGCGTTCTTCGACAAGGACACGTGGACGAACCCGTTCATCGGCGCAGGCGGCAACGGCGTGGCCGTGGACGACTTCAACGCGGACAACTTCGATCACGGGCCGCTCGGCTTCGTGGGCGGTTCTCCGCTGTGGGTGAACCAGGCAGGCGTGAAGCCCATCAGCGGCATTGCCGTGCCGCCGGGCACGCCCAACTGGGGCAGCGCGTGGAAGAAGGCCGTGAAGGACCACTACGCGCACACGATTTCGATGGATGCGCACGGCAGCAATATGTCGTACCGCGACGTGTTCCTCGACCTCGACCCCACCTACCGCGACTCGTACGGGCAACCGCTGCTGCGCATGACCTTCGACTGGAAGGACAACGACATCAAGATGGCGCAGTACGTGACGGGCCAGATGAAAAAGATCGCCGAAGCCATGGGGCCGCAGGCCATCAACGTCTATACGCGCGAGTTCGGCGCGCATTTCGACTCGCGCCGCTATCAGACCACGCACCTCGTGGGCGGTGCGATCATGGGCACCGACCCGGGAACGAGTGTGCTCAACCGCTATCTGCAAAGCTGGGACGTGCACAACGTATTCGTGATCGGCGCTTCGGCGTTTCCGCAGGGCATCGGCTACAACCCGACCGGCCTCGTGGCCGCGCTGGCCTACTGGTCCGCGAAAGCAATTCGCGGCCAGTATCTGAAGAACCCCGGCCCGTTGGTGAGCGTGTGAAGCGCCGCATGAAGCCGCCCCATTCCCTCTCGCGCCCCCAGCTCGCCACGCCTGTGCGCCGCGCTTCGTTCGCCCGCCGCGTGACGGCGTTCGCCGTGGCCGCTTTCGCGGCACTGGGGCTCTGCCAAACAGCCCAGGCCGCCGATGCCACGCTCGTCGCGCACGGCGACTATCTCGCGCGCGCCGGCGACTGCATCGCCTGCCACACGGCCAAAGGCGGCAAACCGTTCGCCGGCGGCCTGAAGTTCGATACGCCCATCGGCGCGATCTACTCGACCAACATCACGCCCGAGCGCGACACCGGCATCGGCGCCTGGACCTACGACGACTTCGCGCGCGCGGTGCGCGAGGGCGTGCGCCCGAACGGCGACACGCTCTACCCCGCAATGCCCTACCCTTCGTACGCACGCCTGAGCGACGACGACATGCGCGCGCTCTACGCGTACTTCATGCACGGTGTGGCGCCGGTGCGCCAGGACAATCGCGCGGAGGACATCGTGTGGCCGCTCTCCATGCGCTGGCCGCTCGGCATCTGGCGGCATCTGTTCGCGCCCGGGGTAACGCCGTTCGACGGCACGCGCTACAACGACGCCATCATCGCGCGCGGCGCGTATCTGGTGCAGGGGCTCGGCCACTGCGGCGCGTGCCACACGCCGCGTGCGCGCACGATGCAGGAACTCGCGCTCACCGACCTCGACGGCGACGACTTCCTCGCAGGCGGCGCGCCGATCGACGGCTGGGTGCCGTCGAGCCTGCGCGGCAATCTGCGCACCGGCATCGGCATGTGGAGCGAAGACGATCTCGTACAGTTCCTCAAGACGGGGCGCACGCTGCAAAGCGCCGCGTTCGGCGGCATGACCGACGTGGTCCAGCACAGCATGCAGCACATGACCGACGCCGACCTCATGGCCATCGCGCGCTATCTGAAGACGCTGCCGTCCAACGATCCGCACGAAACGCCCTACGCCTACGACGATACCGCCGCCCGCGCCCTGCGCAGCGGCAACGCAAGCGCGCGCGGCGCGGCCGTCTATCGGGACAACTGCATGGCCTGCCACCGCAGCGACGGCCACGGCTACACGCGCGTGTTCCCGGCGCTGGGCGGCAACCCGGTCGTGCAGGGCAAGGACCCGACCTCGCTGATCCACGTGCTGCTCACGGGCGACACGCTGCAAGGCACGGCCGCCGCGCCCTCGGCATTCACGATGCCGCCGTTCGGCTGGCGCCTCTCCGACGAAGAAGTCGCCGATGTCGCGACCTTCGTGCGCACGAGCTGGGGCAACGCCGGCGCGCCAGTGAGCGCCGCCGACGTCGCGAAGATCCGCACGGCCGTCACCGTGACGGCGCCCCCGCTGCCGCCAGGCGCATCGCTCGCGCGCTAAGCCCGCTTTTCTCTCATCTTCGTGCTGCTTAGCGACAGCCTCGCTCCTCGCGAGGCGGCCGGCGAGAACACGCATCGCTCAAAGCGCGCGGCATCGGGCCTGAAGTTCCGACCCCGCACTCAAACCCAAAGGCCGCAAAAAAGCCGGGAATAGATCGCAGAGTGCGGATGTATACGCGTATGTAGCCCAACGACATGACGCACAAACCCGCAGCGCCTTGTCCATTCAACCTCACTGGAGCTTGCCATGCGTACCCGCCGATCGATTTCCGCCGCCCTTCTCGCTCTTGCCTGCGTGGGCTTCGCCTCCGCCGCCTCGGCGCAGGGCCTGACGCGCGCCGAAGTTCGCCAGCAACTGATCGAAGCCGAAGCCAACGGCTCGCAGTTCGTTACCGACGCGTCCTATCCCGACGTCAGCCCCGTCTATCAGCAGCAAGTCGCGCAGATGAAGCAGCAAAACGAGAGCTATGGGGCCACTGCCTCGGGATCGTCGGCTTCGGGCGGCCCCGCGGCCCTGCCTGTACACCCCGCAGCGCCGCAAGCCTGCGTCGGTCCGGCTGACTTCTGCATGCCTTACTTCGGCAGTTGAATGCCCCGCTATTTTGAAGGACAAAATCGCTGGATTATATTCAGTAATGCGAATCAAAAGACGGCGTATGGCTATGCCGGCAACGCCGGATGTGTTCCAGTAAAGCCAAAGCCATCCGGCTCATCGCCGTGCATGCCAGCCACCGTAAACACGGCTACCGACTCGCGCAGTCCGCTCGCCCCGCCCGCGAGCGTCTGCGCGGCGGCGGCCACCTGCTCGACGAGCGACGCATTGCGCTGGGTCGCTTCATCCATATTGGCCACTGCGCGATTGACCTGCTCGATGTCGCTCTTCTGAGCCGCTGTAGCAAGCGCGATCTTGCCCATGATGCCGGTCAGTTCGTGCACCGACTGCACAAGCTGTGCAATGCTGGCACCGGCATCGGCCACGAGCCGAGAGCCCGCCTCCACGTGCCCCGCCGAATCGCCCACCAGAGTCTTGACTTCCTTCGCGGCGTCCGCGGTGCGCTGGGCCAGCGTGCGCACCTCGCTCGCCACCACCGCGAAGCCGCGGCCCTGCGTTCCGGCACGGGCCGCCTCCACCGCGGCGTTGAGCGCCAGGATATTGGTCTGGAACGCGATGCCCTCGATCACGCCGATGATCTCGGCCACGCGCGTCGAGCTGCCCGCGATGTCCTCCATCGTGGAGACCACGCGCCCCACCACCTGGCCGCCTTGCGCAGCGGCATCGGACGCGGCACGGGCCACGCTGCTCGCGTGCGTCGCATCGTCGGAGTTCTGCGCGACGGCGCCTGTCAATTCGGCCATGCTCGCGGCCGCCTGTTGCAGCGAAGCGGCCTGCTCTTCGGTACGCTGCGAAAGATCCATATTGCCGGCGGCAATCTCGCCCGCGCGCACGGCGATCGATTCCGCCGAGGTCTTGATCTGCGCAACCATCGACATCAGTTGCCGGCGCATCGATTCGAGCGAAGCCATCAAACTGCTGTCGTCGCCCGGGCGCAGTCTGACGGCCAGCGCCAGATTGCCGCCCGCGATCTCGCCGGCCAGGCGCTGCGCCTCGCCGGGGTCGGCGCCGAGCTGGCGCAGGATGCTGCGCGTGATGACAACGGCCGCCGCAATCCCCACGCACAGCGCGGCAATCACGGCAGCCACGGTCAACGCGGCAAGGCGCGACCAGGTGCGCGCCGCCGCATCCGCCGCGTCTCGCGCACGCCCCTGTTCGAGCGCCACCAGTTGGTCGAGCGTGGAAAGCCATGCCACCTGCTTGGGCCGCACTTCGTTCACCAGGATCTTGACGGCGGCATCCTGATCGTTGGCGAGCGCCCAGTTCATCGCTTCCTTCTCCACGAGCGGCAAGGTCTCGGCCTCCTCCTGGCGCAACGCGGCGTAGAGGCGCCGCTCCTCGTCGGTGGTGAGCAGCGAGGCATCGAAGAGACGCCCGAGCTCGCGGTAGTTCTCCGCATAGACGGCTTCCTGCGCCTTGATGGTCGCCTGTTCGGCGCTCACCTCGCTGTCGTTGGTCATCAGCGCCATGTTGCGGATCGCGATGGAAATGCCGCTCACGGCGTCCCGCAGATTGGTCGCGCGCATCGTTTCGGCGTCGTGAACCAGCACGATTTCGTCGAGCCTGGCGCGGATGGCCGTCATGCCGGCCATGCCGACCACGGAAAGAGCAACGAGCATGGCCAGCACTATGCCGAAGCCTGATGCGAGCCGGGTGGTAACGCGAGTTTGAGCCATGATGATCACGAGAGTGGCCTCGGCGGTACGGCGACGCCCGCCAGAGTCATTGAACGGCAGCTATCCGCCCCGGCGATTACGCGCGCGAGTTCGGGCACGCCCCGCGAGGCATATAAGGGAAAACGCAGGAAATACCGTGGATCAGGCGTGCGGCCCGGTGCGGGCGGCAAGCGGCGCGGCAGATAGCGCGATGAACGGCACAGCGTGCGCGGCTCGCCTCGCGCGCACGACGGTTCTGGTGGTCTTCGGTATCGCGTACGGCCTGCTGGCTGCGCCGGTTCTCATCATTGCCCCGAGGTCGAAGGCGGCATGTCGTCTGGCGACGCCGCGCTCATGGTTGTGCGGGCTATGCTAGAGCAGGTCCGGCAGTGAAAACTACTGTATTTTTCAGGTTTTTAGTCGTTAAATCGGCGTCGCCCTCTTTTGCAGGACTCGCTTCAATTCGCCGCCGCGACGCCGAAACGCGCGCCAGGCACGCGGCGCCGGCGTACGAGCCATGCAATCGCAGCCCGGTCGAGCGCCGTGCACATCACGAGATAGAGCGCTGCCACGAAGAGAAAAATGGGCATGGGGTAGACCATGAGCCAGTTGTTCACCTGCGTAGCGACGAACGACAACTCGCCCACGCCCACGATATAGGCCAGCGACGTGTCCTTCACGAGCGACACCCACTGATTGACGAACGACGGCGCCATGATGCGCACGGCCTGCGGCAAGACTACATAGCGCAGGGCCGCGAAGCGCGTGAGGCCGAGCGAAAGGCCCGCCTGCCACTGTGCCTCCCCTACCGCCACGATACCCGCATGAACCGAATGCGCTAGGTAAGCGCCGCCGATCAGAGAGAGCGCGCAAACCACCGAGAGGAGCCCCGGCACATCGACGTGAAAGAGGACCGGCAGGAGGAAGTAGGTCCAGAAAATCAGCATCAGCACGGGAATCGCGCGAAAGAAGCCGATCACGACGAGAAGCGCGACGCGCGTCACGCGCCCCGCCATGGCCAACGCGATACCGAGCACGAGCCCGAGTACCGCCGAGGCCACAGCCGAGGTGGCGGCCAGCACGAGCGTCAGCGCAGCGCCACCAAGTGGCCCTTGCGGAAACGCACCGACGAGCAGATACGGTAAATTCGCCACGAACACGTTCCAGGGCATCATCGCCGCGCTCCCGCCACGCCCGCGCGCGCATGCAGCCAGCCTTGCAGCACGGCCTCGATCAAGGCGATGGTGCCGACGTAAAGCACGGTGGCAATGCCGAACGAGGCGAAGGTCTGGAAAGTTTCGGTTTCCACCTGGCGAGAAGCATAGGATAACTCAGCAAGTCCGATAGCCATGGCCAGCGAAGAGTTCTTGACGAGGTTCATGTACTGCCCGAACAACGGCGGCAGGGCAATCCGCACCGCCTGTGGCAAGACGATGTAGCGAAAGCTCTGCCACGGTGTCAGCCCGAGTGCGGCGGCAGCGTCGCGCTGGCCCACCCGCACGCCCGCAATGCCGGCCTCGAACTCGCCCGCGATGAAGGCGGACGTGTAGCACGTCAGCCCAAGCCATGCGGCCACGAACTCGAACGAGGGCCAGCGCAGCGAGCCGAACGGCGTCGACAACGCATGCGGCGTGTTCAGCCATTGCATCAGCGCATCGGGCAGCAGCGTAGCCGCGCCGAAGTACCAGAACAATAACTGCACGAGCAAAGGCGTGTTGCGGAATGCGGTGACCCAGGCGTTGCCCGCCGCGCGCAATGCGCGCACCCTCCCCTGACGGGCCAGCGCGAGCACGATGCCGCCCAGCGTTGCGGCAAACCCCGCGCAGAGCGAGACGCCCACGGTCACGCCGAATCCCTGCCAAAGCCACAGCAGATAGCGTGGCGCAAGCGGAAAAATGGACAATGCGTGGATCATGCTCGCAGCGCGCAGTACGAAGAAAGAACCGGCATCAGACCTTGTCGCCGATCTTGAAGAGGCGCGGCAGCGGTGTCTTCGTATTCGGACCGAACCAGCGGTTGTAGATCGTGGCCGCCGTGCCGTTCGCTTCGAGTCCGCGCAGCGTGTCGTTCACGAACGCCACCAGCCGCGGCTCGCCCTTGGGAATCCCCACGCCCATGTAGTCGTTCGTGATGGCGAAAGGCGGGATCTCGTAGTTCTGCTTGTCCGGAACGTTGGCGAGCAGGCCCACGAGCTTCGGGCCGTCCTGCGTGATCGCCTGCACGTTGCCCGCGCGCAGCGCGGCGAACGCGAACGGCGTATCGTCATAGGCCACGAGCGTAGCCTGCGGGAACTTCTCGCGCACCGCAATTTCGTTCGTGGTGCCCTTGTCCACGCCAATGCGCAGGCTGTTGATCTGGTCCGGCGACTTCAGCACGCCCTTCTTCGCCAGAAACTGCTGGCCCGACGAGAAGTAAGGAATGCTGAAATCGACCTGCTTCGCGCGCTCGTCGGTGATCGTGAAGTTCGCGAGCACCAGATCGACCTTGTGCGAAAGCAGGAAGGGAATGCGGTTGGCGGGGTTCGTGGGCTGCAGTTCCAGCTTCACGCCCAGTTTGTCGGCCAGCGCCTGGGCGTAGTCCACGTCGAGCCCGACAATGTGATTGTTCGCCGGATCGACGAAACCGAACGGCGGATTGCTGTCGAAGGTGGCCACACGCAGCACGCCGGCCTTCTTGATGTCGTCGAGGCGGTCGGCGTGTGCGAGCGTGGAGAACGTGGCCGTTAGTACAACGAGCCAGGCAGCGAGCGTACGGATCTTCATTGTGTGGTTTGTGCAGTCGGTGTGGTTAAGGGAGCCCGGCACCGCGGTTGCCGGGGAAACCGCTAGAAGGCCGAGTATAGGAAGCCTCGGCGCGGCGCTCCAATAACGGATTCGCACAAACTTATCGGCGCAGCAGATTTATCGGCTTGCGACGCACGCGCCACAAGCCCGCCGGTTCATTGATCGACCGGAATCCACGCAGCCGTTGCCGCGTCGCTCGACCGGAACGCCGGGAATTTCGCGCCGAGGTCCGCAATCGTGCGGATGTCGTTCTTCACGAGGTCGTCGCGCGTCACGAGCGTCGGCTTCACGACGATATGATGATCGAGCGGCTGCCCCGCCACTTCGAGCGCGGCGGCACGCACCGAGACGGCGCCCACCACGGCCGGGTTGGTTGCCGCCGTGGCCACCCACGCGCTGTTCGGCGCGCGTATGGCTTCGATATCGGCCGTCGAGATATCGGCGCTGTAGATGCGCAGCTTGCCGCCGAGATTCGCTTCGTCGGCTGCGAGGTTGGCGCCGCGCGCGAACTCGTCGTACGGCGCGATCACCACGCGAATGTCGGGATGCGCGCGGTAGGCCGCGGCAGCCTGATTGGCCACGGACTGCGCAATCGGATTGTCCACCGTGCCCCAGCGCGCCTTCTCCTGCACGCCCGGATGATCGTGCTTGAACGACTGCCACACGGCATCCCGCCGGTCGAGCGGCGCGAAGCCCGCCACGTACACGTAGCCCGCCGAAAACGCGGCGCCGTTGTCCTTCACCGCCTGCCCGAGGAGCAGCGTGGCGAGGTCCCGATCGCTCTGCTCGATCTGCGGCACCTTCGGGTTCGCGAGATCGACGTCGAACGCCACGACCTTGATGCCCTTGTCCAGCGCCTGCTGCACCACGTCCTTCAACGACTCGGGCAAGCCGTGATTGACGATGATCGCCGCCACGCCCAGATTGATTGCCTGCTGGATCTGGTCGCGCTCTTCGGCCGCGTCCTGGCGGCCTTCGTAGATGCGCAGGTCGATCCCCAGTGCCTTCGCCTGCTTCTGCGCCCCCGCCTCGTAAGCCTGGAAGAAGTCGCCTTCCGAAAGATAATTGACGAGCGCGATCTTCACGCCGCCCTTGTTGAACGGCGCGGGCGCACCTTGCAGCGAAACTGCGTGCGCCGCCGGCATGCCGAACACGGCAGCCGCCGCCAGCGCGAATGCCCCCAGCGCGAGGCGTGTGCCACCTCGCTTCATCCTCTGAGCCGATATCTTCATGGGTCTCCCGTAAGGTTGTCGCGTGCCTAGTTCCAGGCGTGACGCGCCGGCTTGACGCCGTTGAGGTAGTAGTTGCCGACGAGGTGGTATTTCCAGCGCACCGGATCGTGCAGCGTGTGCGTGCGCGCGTTGCGCCAGTGGCGGTCGAGGTTGTGCGCGGCCAGCGTCGATTGCGTGCCCGCGAGTTCGAACAGTTTTTCGCCGGCCAGCAGCGCGGCTTCGGTCGTGAGCACCTTCGCCTCGCCTACGGCAACCGAGGCACGTGCGACGTCGTCTTCCGTTGTGGCGCCCTTCGCGGCAATCTCGTCGAGCACGCGCGCCGCCCGCTCGAGCAGCGCTTCCGCCGCATGCAGTTGAATGTGCAGATGGCCGATTTCGCGCACGGTCAGCGGATCTTCGCTCGCGCGCTCGACGCCGCTGTCCACCCACGGACGCGAACGCGTGCGCACGAACGCCAGCGTGTCTTCGATCGCCGCGCGCGCAATGCCCGCGTCGATGGCGGCCTGGATGATCTGCGAGACGGGACCGTTCAGCGTCGGCAATTCGGAGACGCGATGCGCGGGCAGCACGAGCGAAGCCGGTACGCGCACGTTAGCGAGCGTCACCGTTCCGCTTGCCGTGGTGCGCTGGCCGAAGCCCGACCAGTCGTCCACCACTGCCAGCCCCTCGGTGCCCTGCGGAATATAGGCCAGCCAGCCGCGGCGATCTTCGTCGAGACCCAGCACCGGGACGAAATGCGCAAACAGCGCCCCGGTCGAATAGAACTTGGTGCCGTCCACCACGTAGTGATCGCCGTCACGACGCACGCGCGTCTTCAGATCCAGCACATGTTTCGTGCCCTTTTCTGAAAAGCCGTTGCCAAAGCGCTTGCCCGCCAGAACCTGCGCAAAGAGGTAGCGCTTTTGCTCCTCGGTGCCGGTCAGCGCGATCACATCGACAAGACCGAAGTGATTCTGCGGCAATTGCCCGAGCGACGGGTCGGCGGCGGCAATCAGCTTGACGACCTCGGTGAGCGTGACGAACGAAACCCCCGCGCCGCCATAAGCCTTCGGCACCGTGATGCCCCACAGCCCCGACTGCGAGAACCATTCGATTTCCTCGTGCGGCAGCCGCCGCTCGCTGTCGCGCGCCGCGGCGCCTTCGGCCAGCCGTGCAGCCAGCGCCTGCGCAACGGCAATCGCCTCGTCGTCCGTTGCGATCACCCGCACGGCTTCCGAGGCGCCCCCGCCGTCGGGCGTTTCGATGCTTTCCAGTATCTCTGCCATGTCTTCTCTCCAGCCCGGTTAAATTCAGGTTTCCTTACTTTTCAATGACGACGGATGCGGCCTCCTGCACGCTCACACTCGCCCGTCCGCCCGGCGCCCCACGCTGAACGTGAACGCCAGCGCTACGACCAGCAGCGCGCCTTTGATGAAGTCCTGCAGGTAGTACGGCGCATTGAGCATCGTCAGCCCGTTGAGCAGCACGCCCACGAATACGGCGCCTATCACCGTGCCCGGCACGTTCGGGCGCTTCGCGCCCCACACCGCGTAGCCCACCAGCGCCGCCGCCACCGCGTCCAGCAGCAGCGAATGCCCCGCGCTCACATCGCCGCGCCCCACGCGCGCTGCAATCAGCAGACCGCCCAGCGAAGCGATGGCGCCCGAAGCCACATAAGCCGCAATCCGGTAGCGCGCGGCCGGTGCGCCCGCCAGGCGCGCCGCCGTTTCGTTGCCGCCGATGGCGTAGATCACGCGCCCCCAGCGCGTGGCGGCCATCACGATGGAAACCAGCACGGTCACCGCCAGCAGCACGAGCACCGGGGCGGGAATCACATCGAGCAGGCGCGCGCGGCCAAAGGCGAGAAAAGCGTCGGGAAACGTACCGTCCGCCTCGGTGCCGTCCGGCAGGATCGTGCCGGTGGCCAGCGAGCGGCCGCCCGTGGGAATCAGTTGCAGACCCGCGAGCAGGAACAGCGTGCCGAGCGTCGCGAGCTGGTCGGGCACGTGAAGGCGTGTAATCAGCACACCGTTGAAGAGCCCCGCCGCGATTCCCAGTGCGAGGCAAGCCGCCACGGCGCCCCACGCACCGCCGTGCCAGACCACCAGCACGTAGCTCGCCGCCATCTGCGCGGAGGCAGCGATGCTGCCCACCGAGAGATCGAACCCGCCGGCCGCCAGCGTGATGGTCACGCCGATCCCGAGCAGCGCAACAATGGATACGGCCTGCAGGATGCTGAACAGGTTGGCCACGTTGAGGAACGCCGGCTCGCGCACGGCGAATACCACGATCAGCGCGGCGAGGACGAATAGCAGACCGCCGCGTTCGAGCAGCGCGAGCAGGCTGTCGCGGCGTCGCGCAACGAAACCGCGTGCCGGAGTGTCTTCGGGCGTGAGCGTGGTGGAGGCGGATCGCATCATGCAGTGGCGGAAAAGGACGGCGCCGCGTGGGCAGCTTCAAGGGAGCCGCGATCGAAATGCACGATGCGGTCGGCAACTTCATGGGCTTCTTCCAGATCGCTCACGAAAACAAGCGTGGCGCGACCGGCCGCTTCGCGGCGCAGCGTGGCTGCGATATCGGCGCGCGCGCCGGCATCCACGCCCTGGAAAGGCTCGTCGAGCAGCAGCACGCGAGCGGGCTCGGCATGCCAGCGCGCGAGCAGCACCTTCTGCTGGTTGCCGCCGGAAAGCCGGGTGAGCCGGTCGTTCGGGCCCTCGCAGCGAATGCCGAACCGCTCGATGGCCGCGTGCGCGGCAGCCGCTTCGCGCCCGCGCGGCAACAGCGCAGTGCGCCCCCAGCGCGCCAGAAATGGGAAGCTGATCGTGCCGGCAATCGAGGCAAACGGCACGGACTCGGGAAAGAGCGAGCTGCGCCAGCGGTCCTCGCCGGCGAAGAACACGCCGGCGCGAATGGCCTCGCCCGGCCCGCGCGGCTGCCACGGGTAGCCGTAGAGAGACATCGCGCCTGCAGCGGCACGCTCCGCGCCGAAGATCACGCGTGCGAGCCGCGACTTTCCGGCCCCCACGGGGCCGGCGATCGCCACGATCTCGCCCTCGTCGATGTCGAGATCGAACGCCTCGCTGTGCGCAGTGAGGCGCAACCCGCGCAGACTCAGCGCGGCTCTCGAGCGTGTCTCCGATGCTGGCTTGCGTACTGCATGCGCCGCCGCGAGGGGCCGGCCGATCATCTTCTCCAGCGCCGCATCGAAATCGACAGGCGCATCCTCTTCCGCCACGATGCGGCCGTCGCGCACCACCGTCACCCGCGTGGCGAGTCTGCGCAAATCGGCCAGCCGGTGCGAAACGAGCAGCACGGCCACGCCCTCCGCACGCAGGGCATCGACGAGTTCATAGAGCCGCCCGGCCTCGGCCGCGGAGAGACTGGCGGTGGGCTCGTCGAGGATCAGCAGGCGGGGCCGCGTCGCCAGGGCGCGCGCGATGGCCACGCGCTGCTGCCCCGCGAGCGAAAGCGAACCGAGCGGCGCGTCGAGATCGGCATCGAGGCCCACGCGCCCAGCCAGCGCGCGTGCCCGGGTGCGCCGCGCCGCGCGCGGCGTCCACCACGGCGCGCCCTCGCCGCATAGCTGCTCCAGCAGCAGATTGTCCGCAATGGAAAGGGTCGGCACGACGGCATCGGCCACCGACTGATGCACCGTCGCCACGCCCAGCCGCCTCGCGGCCTGGGGCGTGCCGGGCGCGTAGGGAGCACCCGCCAGGGTCATCGTGCCTTCGTCGTGAGCGTGCACGCCGCTCACGATCTTCACGAAGGTGGATTTGCCCGCGCCGTTCGCGCCCATCAGCGCCACGACCTCGCCCGCGCGAATCGAAAAATCGAGCCGCGACAGGGCAACGGTAGCGCCGAAGCGCTTCGTGATCGCATGAGCAGTGAGGATCGGAGCGGACATCTCGGGCGTCGCGAACAGAGGATGGATGCGGAACTAACGATACCTGGTGCCCCTCATCCTACCGAGGCATGCACGCAGTCCCAACAAAGCGATGCTCATATTCATGCGAGCACATTTGCTAAGGAAAGCGACACATCGGCTCCGCAATCGCATTGCATTCGATGTCTTCGCGACGCCCCATCTATCCAAATCGGCACGGCCGATATCGATCTGCGAATCCATTGTTGGAGCGGGACAAAGCGCCTTTGTATAATCATGGATCGACCCACGCGGCCCGTGCGCCGCGCTTGCCCCCTCGTCCCGCCTCCAGGAAGACAGCATGACGTCACACCAGACCGACATCGAGTTATCCACCGGCACCGACTATGAAACCCTGGCCGTGCACGTGGCCACGCTTGCCGGCATCGCCGAAGCTGCGAAGCAAGACGCGGCGGCACTCGTGCGCAGCCGCACGCGCGTGTACAGCCATGGCAACGCCGGGCAAGCGAGCGACGACGCCCAGATCCAGCAGGTGGTGGGCGAAATTGCCGCCTGGGCCTATGCCGCACAGGCGGTAACGCTGCAGGCTGCCGAGGCCGCCCAGCGCGCCTACGAGGCGCGCATTATCGGCAACTGGGCCATCAACGGCACCGAACCGCCTTTCGTCTGGCGGATCGGCAACGGGCCGGCCTCCGGGACCAGGTGACTACCGTGAGCAAGCCCATTCGTTTCAATGCCTTCGAGATGAACTGCGTCGGCCACCAGTCCCCCGGACTGTGGACCCATCCGCGCGACCGTTCGTGGCAATACAAAGACCTCGCCTACTGGACCGATCTCGCGAAAATCCTTGAACAAGGCGTGTTCGATGCGATCTTCATTGCCGACGTCATCGGCTATTACGACGTCTATAAAGACAGCAACTACCACGCGCTCCATCAGGCCGCGCAGATTCCCGTGAACGATCCGCTCCAGCTTGCCGCGCCCATCGCGATGGTGACGCAGCATCTGGGCATCGGCATCACGGCCTCGACGAGTTTCGAGCATCCGTACACCTTCGCACGGCGCCTCTCGACAGCCGATCATCACACGCAGGGGCGGCTCGCCTGGAACGTGGTGACTTCGTATCTGGAAAGCGGTGCGAAGAACGTGGGACAAGGCGGGCTGGCCGATCACAACAACCGCTACGAGGTTGCCACGGAGTATGTCGAGGTGCTGTACAAGCTGTTCGAAGGCAGTTGGGAAGACGGCGCCGTGGTGCGCGACCGCGAAAAGCGCGTGTTCACGCGCCCGGAGAAGGTTCACGAGATCGGCCATCATGGAAAATATTTCGAAGTGCCAGGTTATCACCTGTGCGAACCGTCTCCGCAGCGCACGCCGGTGCTGTTCCAGGCCGGCGCATCAGGCCCCGGCAAAACGTTCGCCGCACAGCATGCGGAATGCGTGTTCGTTGCCGCGCCCACGCAAACGCTCCTGCGCGACTACGTGGCCGAGGTGCGCCGCCAGGCCACGCTGGCCGGGCGCGATGCGAGCAAGCTGCTGATCTACAACCTCGCGACCGTGATCGTCGACGAAACCGACGCGAAAGCCGAGGCGAAGTTCGAAGAGTACAAGCAGCACGTCTCTTACGACGGCTCGCTCGTGTTCATGTCGGGCTGGACCGGCATCGACTTCGGGCAGTACCTGCCCACCGATACGGTCAAGCGCGTGCAGACCAACGCGATCGTGTCCGCCGTCGAACACCTCTCGGGCGGCGACAAGGCGTGGACCATCGAAGAACTCGCGCGATGGGGCGGCATAGGGGGGCTCGGGCCGGTGTTCGTCGGCTCCCCATCGACGGTGGCCGATATCCTGCAGCAATGGGTGGAGGCGACCGACGTAGACGGCTTCAACCTCGCCTATGCGCTTGCGCACGAAACGTTCGAGGACGTGGTGCGGCTGCTCGTGCCGGAGCTTCAGCGGCGCGGCGCCTATGCGCGCGAATATGCGCCGGGCACCTTGCGGGAGAAACTCTTCGGCGCTTCCGCAAGACTACCGGAAGATCATCCGGCGGCGCGCTTTCGCGACATCGAACGTGTCAAGCGAGAGGAAGCCGCGGCGCGCGCGGAAGGACTGGCCGTGTCGCCCTGATTACCCGAAACCGCGTGCGATAAAAGATAGAAGAGAAGAAAGTCTCCCGGCCCCCCGGGAGACTTTCGTTCCGGTCAGGTTCAGGCAATGCCCGGCACGGAGGCTTCGAGCACATTCACACGCTTGGGCAAAAGGCCGAGATCGAAGAACGTATCGGCAATCTTCTGCTGCTCTCCAAGGATTGCGTGCGTAATGGGCCCCGTGCCGAACTGCGTGCGGTCGATGGCGGTGCTCACCACATTCGCCGGCAAACCCCAGAGCGCGGCAAGCTCGGCTGAAAGCGCCGCGCGGTTCTGACTCCCCCACACGTCGATCTTGCCCAGTTCTTCGATCAGAATCCGGATCACGTCCGGGTTCTTGCGCGCGTAGTCGAGCGACGAGAAGTAATAAGCGCGATTGCCGACCACACCGGTCGCGTCGGCCAGCTTGCGCGCGCCGAGCGCCCCTTCCGCCGCCGCATAGAACGGGTCCCAGATCGCCCACGCATCCACCGAAGCGTTTTCGAAGGCCGCACGCGCATCCGCTGGCGAGAGGAACATCAGATTCACGTCGGTATAGCGCAGGCCATGCTGGCGCAGCAGTTCCACGAGGAAGTAGTGAACGTTGCTGCCCTTGTTGAGCGCGATACGTTTTCCCTTCAGGTCCTCGACCTTGTGCACGGACGACTGGCGCGGCACGAGCACGGCCTCCGACTGCGGACGCTGGACAGTGGCAGCCACATAGGCAAGCGGCGCGCCCGCAGCCTGCGCGAAGATCGGCGGCGCCTCGCCCACGTCGCCGAAATCGATCGAGCCGACGTTGAGCGCTTCGAGCTGAACCGGCCCCGCCGTGAACTCGGTCCAACTGACCTTGACGCCGAGCGGAGCGAGACGCTGTTCGAGCGTGCCGCGGCCTTTGAGCAGGCTGAGATAGCCCTTCTGGTTGCCGATGCGCAACGCGCGCTCAGGCGCGGCGGCAAAGGCGCCCGTGCCTGCCAGGGTCGAAGCCAGGGCGCCGAGCGAGATCTTCAGGAAATTACGGCGTGTTTTCATGAGCGGGAATTCGATTTTTATCGTTAGCAGTACGACTGGATTAACGGCGCGCGAGCATCGCCAGCGCGCGGCGCGTAGCAAGCTCGGACTCATAGCCCGACAGCACGCCATCGAGCCGGCGTGTAACGGCTGGAGTCGCGACTTCGCGTGCGGGCGGCACCGTTACGGGCAACGACACCGCAGGCGTCGCGCACGATTCGGTCAGGCAGTAGCCCGGCAGCTTGCGCGAATTGAGGCAGGTACGCAGCACGCCCCGATCGACGAGTTCCGAGAGCGCATGCGCCACGGCATCGTGCTCGACCCGGTGAATGCGCGTGAGATTCGCGCTCGTATAAACGCGCCCGCGGCGCATGTTCGCCAGCAATCTTGTGGAGAGTGGAATCATGATGATGACCTGTCGTGTCCAGGCGACGATTGCGAAACAGGAAACGGCCGCGCGGATCGCGCGGCGCGACGAAAGAAGTGACGGCGCAGAACAGCCGGCAATGCATGGCTGCTCACGGGCACCCGCCCCTCGCTTACCGCGATGCGGGCGCCGCGTGCGGTGGCAAGCACCGCTGCATCGTCGGCAAAAGGATGCTCGGGCGCATCGGTCGCCCGCCACGCATACTGCCTGAGCAGCGCGCCGTAACCGTCGATCACGAAGCCGCCGCACTTCTGGCGATAGGCTTCGCGACGCAGCCGATAGGCGCGCGGCAGATCGAACCACGGCAGCGCCGGCAAGTCGTGATGCACGAGGTGGTAATTGTTATTGAGGAACAGCAGGCGCATGAGCGGGCCGGCCTCGTTGATGGCGATGCGCGCTTTCGGGTGCGCGGCCGCACGATGCTCGTAGAGCGAGCGGACCATCGCGAGCCCCAGCGCCGGCCAGGTCACGGCAACGAGGTAATACCACCATGGCATACCCGCATAACGCTGAATGCACGCAAGCAGCAGCACCACAGCAGCCACGTGCGCAAGCCACATCGGCACCTGGCGCCACTCGCCGCCGCGCAGCGCCCGCAACGATCCGGCAAGCATGGCCGCAACGCTCGTGGGCGGCCCGATCACGATGCGGCCGATAAAACTCTTGCGCGCGTACCACAAGGTGCGCCGCCAGGCCGGCAGCTCGGCCCACTGCCGAGGCAACACATAGTTCGTTTCCGGATCGACGCCGGGCACGGTAAGGTCTTCGTCGCGATGGTGCTCGAGGTGGCTCTCGCGATACAGCGTATAGGGATACCAGACGGAGAGCGGCGGCCAGCCGAGCAGCTTGTTGAGCCACACGTGGCGCGTGGGATGGCCGTGCAGCAGTTCATGCTGCATCGACATGTGCCACGCGCACAGCGCGATGAGGAGCGGCGTGGCGAGCGCAAGCGCAAGGTGCCCTGTGCCTGCGAGCCAGAGCACGGTAATCCACCCGCCGTACACCGCGGCGATCACGAGCCACGTTGGCCACTCCGTGCGCGCGGCAAACCGCTCGCCTAGCGAGGCGATTTCACGCGCGTGGTCAACGTCGAAGCATTCAGCCATGTTCCGGGTGGTGGCACAAAAGGACAACAAAAGAACAAAAAAAGCTACATAGCAACGAGAAAGCGAACAACGGGAAAGCGCCTTGGGCACCCACCATAACCAAAACACGCCCCCCGGCCAAACAACGGATTTGCATTTGCTTATCGCACTGCCGCCGCGCGACGCCGTGGGGATATGCCGGGCCGCACTGCCATTCGGCCCGCTTTCGCCTGTGCGTACAATGCCCCCATGAACCCGTGGATCGCCGCCCTGCCGATGTACAACGTCACGCCCCGCCATGCGGCGCTGTGGCGCGCCCTGCTGCACAATGCGCTTACTACGTTCGCACACACCGCCGGCAGCAAAACAAACGCAACGATCCTCGACACGCCACCCGCCGACCTCATGCCGCTCTGGCGCCGCAGCGACCTGCTGCTCTCGCAGACCTGCGGGTTTCCGTACCGCATGCTCCGACTCGCGGACACGGTCCATCTGATCTCCACCCCGATGTTCGACGCAGAGGGCTGCGAAGGCGCGCACTATCGCAGCGCGATCGTAGTGTCCGCCGCGGCGTGGGCGCGCGGTGCCACGCACCTCGCCGCCTGCCGCGGCCTGCGCGCGGCTGCGAATAGCGAGGATTCGCACAGCGGCATGAACGCCTTGCGCCATGCCGTTGCCCCGCATGCGCAGAACGGCCGCTTCTTCGCTTCGGTCTCGTGGACCGGCTCGCACTTCGAGTCGCTGCGCGCGCTCGCCACGGGTGCGGCCGACCTCGCTGCCATCGACTGCGTCACGCTCGCGCTGCTGCGCGACGCGGGCTGCGGCCTGCTTGCCGGCGTCAAGACGCTTGCCATGACGGCACCGGCGCCGGGGCTGCCGCTCATCGCCTCGCGCACGCTCGGCGAACGCGAGGCTGCGCTGCTGCGCGACGCACTGGACGCGGCTGCCGCAGCCGATATCGAACGCTCGCGCACGCTTCGCCTGCGTGGCTTCGCGCGCCTTATGCCTGACGATTACGAAGCCATTGCAACGATGGCAAACGCTGCAGCATCGCTCGGCTACCCCACGCTGAAATGATCTTTCGGACACCCATCCGAAACGGCCTGGGCCACGCTATAATCGCCACCGCAAAATAAACAATGACCTCGGTTGGGTCAGGTCAACAACCGCTCCGGACTGAAGAGCCGAATCCGATGGATCATCACAAGCAAGCCTTTCTCGACGCGCACGAAGCCTGGATGAAGGCGGGCGAGAAGTTGAACCGCGAGGTTCAGGCGCTGATCTTCGATACGTTGGGCGACGAGCAGATCAAGGCATTGATCCGCGAGCACAACGCTGCCCACCGGATCTACATGGCCGCGCTCGAGCAATACAACACGGCGCTGCGCCAACGCTGAATTCCCCCTCTCCTGCTGTTTACCCTGGCGATCGGCCATATCGTCATACTTAAAACTCCTAACATTATTCGACCGATCGGTTTGTCTTTGCGGAAGAAAGCGAAGGCATCTGTCTGCGGACAAGCTCGCGATCATTTTTACCTGGCGTTTTCACGGGCACCATCGGCACGGGCAGCAGAGATCGGCATGGCCGCAATTAGTCTGATGAATTAGCCCCCACATGCGTCAATCCAAGGCTTCAAAAAATCCCTTGACTTTCTATCTACTGGTAGATAAAGTTCGATCCATGGAAACGAAGCAGGCAAGCAGAGATCGGCAACAGACTGCGAACCTCAGCGCGCGAGCCATTTTTTATAGCCTTAAATCTATCTAGTAGTAGATTTACGAAGGCAATTCAAGGGCGATAAGCCCATTTTTTGAAGCCCCTTATCTATCACTGAGTAGATAGATAAGGAAAGCCACCCAGTCACCCACCCAAGGAGCTTCACCATGTCGATCGAACAAGTTCTCTACCGCGCCCATGCCCGTGCTACCGGCGGCCGTGACGGCCGCGCCGTGGTCCCCGAAAGCGGACTCGACGTCAAGCTGACCACTCCGCGCGAACTGGGCGGTGCCGGCGGCGCGGGCGCCAATCCGGAACAACTGTTTGCCGCAGGCTACAGCGCCTGCTTTCTCGGCGCGATGAAGTTCGTCGCCGCCCGCGAGAAGATCGCGATCCCCGCCGACGTGGCAATCGAAGGCAGTGTGGGCATCGGCGCGATCCCGAACGGTTTCGGCATCGAAGTCGAACTGAAGATCTCGCTGCCCGGCATGCCGCGCGAGGCGGCCCAGGCGCTCGTCGAGAAGGCCCACGTTGTCTGCCCGTATTCGAATGCGACGCGCGGCAACATCGACGTCACGCTTACGATTGTTTAACACTCCGAATCATCTGAAAACTCATCTGCTCATCAAGGAGCCAATCATGAAGTCGCTCAAGCCGCTGACCCTCGCTGTCCTGTTTGCCGCCCATGCCGCATTCGCCACGGCGGCCACACCCGCGGCATATGCCGCGCCCGACAAGGTAACGTCCGCGTTCCTCAACGTGTTGAACAGCAGCACGGGTCCCGCCCTCAACACGCTGCCGCCCGCCAAGGCGCGCCAGGTGCTCGTGGATGCGCAAAACAGCGTGAAGGTGGACCTCTCGGGCATCGACGTCTCGAACCGCACCATCGAGCAGGACGGCATGAGCGTGCCGGTCACGATCGTCCGCCCGCAAGGCGCGAGCGGCACGCTGCCCGTGTTCATGTTCTTCCACGGCGGCGGCTGGATTCTGGGCGACTTCCCCACCCACGAGCGCCTTGTGCGCGACCTTGTCGTGCAATCGGGTGCAGTGGCGGTGTTCGTGAACTACACGCCCTCGCCCGAAGCCCGTTACCCGGTGGCCATCAATCAGGCCTATGCGGCAACGAAGTGGGTCGCGCAGCATGGCAACGAGATCGGCGTGGACGGCAGCCGGCTCGCCGTGGTGGGCAACAGCGTGGGCGGCAACATGGCGGCTGTCGTGAGCCTCATGGCGAAGGACAAGCAGGGTCCGGCCATCCGCTTCCAGGGGCTGATGTGGCCCGTCACGAACGCGAACTTCGATGATGGCTCGTATCGCACTTATGCGAACGGCCACTTCCTCACGCGCGACACGATGAAGTGGTTCTGGGACGCCTACACGAAGGATCCCGCGCAGCGCAACCAGATCTACGCTTCGCCGCTGCGCGCTTCGGAAGAGGAGTTGAAGGGCCTGCCGCCCGCACTGATCCAGGTGGCCGGATCCGACGTGCTGCGCGACGAAGGCGAGGCCTACGGCCGCAAGCTGGATGCGGCCGGCAACGAAGTCACGACCGTCCGCTACGACGGCACGATCCACGATTTCGGCCTGCTCAACGCACTTGCCGACGACGCCCCGACGAAGGCCGCCACCAGGCAGTTGGCCGACCAGTTGAAGGCACGCCTGCAGTAAGCGTCCGAAGGGACCGGCCCGCAAGCGGCCGGTCCCGCCTTGTTAATTATTTCGTAGTCCGATATTTAAACGATCCCCGGAGCCACGCCCATGCAATCCCGTACCCTTCTCTCGTTGCTCGTTCCCGGCACGGACCTTTCCGCCGTCGCGCTCGTTGTCGCTACCGCGGTGCTGTCCGCGCCCGCCTTCGCAAGCGGCTACGGGCCTGCGTCTTCGTACAATCCGGCGGTGGGGGCGCCCGCGTCGCAGCGCGGCGTGAGCGCCCTGACCGTGCAGGCCGAAGAACGCGCGGCCGATACCGCGCGCACCGCAAATGAGACGCGCCTTGCAGCCCGCGGCAACAGCGCGGGCGGCGCGTCGCCAGCGGCTTACTGAAACGGCTTGAGCGACGGATCGGTCACGGGCTGCGCCGGCATGTTGAGCATGTCAGGCAGCATCGCCAGCTTGGGCATGCCGCCGTAGTCGGCCCAGCGGCCGCCCGAGCCGCGGTAAATGATGGTGGGCGTGCCCTGAAAGCCCAGGTCCTGGAAGAGTTTGGCGTTGCCGTCGAGCTTGGCCTGGGCGGTGGCGGGCACCGTTGCAAGCGGGGCGATCCCGCCGGACTCGTCCTTCTCGTTGTAGCCGAGTTCGAGCTTCTTCAGGAGCGCTGCGCTATCGGACGCCTGCAGCAGTGCGGCCGCCTTGCCCGCCGAGTCGGGCTTCAAAAACGCCAGCGGAATCCAGTGCACCTGGAGGCCCGCGGCCTCATAGGGTTGCAGCGCCTTCCACACGAAGTGGCAGTAAATGCAGTTGGGGTCCATGAAGACGTAGATGGTCGCCTTGACGTCCTTGCCCTGCGCGCCTTCGACGATGGCCGGCGCGTTCTGGAACTGGGTCGCGGCCGTTGCCGGCAGCCACACCGGTTCGGGGTTGTCCGCTGCGTGGCTCGACGCCGAAAACGCCATCACACCTGCCGCAATCAGGGCACCTGCTATCTTCTTCATGCTTCACCTTGAAATCTTTCGATACCTGCGCGAGCGCCAGTCCGCTCGCGTGGCAGACCGTTGTTCACGCCCTGGGCTGCCGGGCGGAGCACGCCGCCGCGGCCCGGCAAAAAACGGATTATCCTACGAAGCGCCTATGGGCGGCGGCATGACACGAAAATGGCAAAATGGACAGGCGACGCTGCGATCCACGACGCGATCCGTATCCTCGTGCAGCCGCACGCCCCGGAACGCCGCCTCCGGCGGCACCCCAACCCACCCGGAACGCAACGCCAATGGCCCAGCGCCCATTCCAGATCGTCCGATGCCATGCGAGCGGCGTGCAAGCCGTGGCGGCCGATACGCGCCATACGTTCGCGCGGCACACGCACGATCAGTTCGGGATCGGCGTGATCGTGCGCGGTGCGCAGAAGTCCGCCAGCGGGCGCGGCATGGTGGAAGCCGGCCCCGGCCACACGATCACGGTCAATCCCGGCGAGGTGCATGACGGCATGCCCATCGGCGACGCGGGCCGCGCCTGGCGCATGCTCTATTTCGACCCCTGGGTGGTTGCCGACGCGATGCTCGATGTGAGCGAGGGGCGCACGCACCGCTATGAATTCACGCGCCCAGTCATGCACCAGCCCCAGTTCGCGCAGCATTTTCTCGCGCTGTATTCGGCCATGACCGCCGCTGAGGCCGGACATGCGGACACCTTGCGCGAAGCATTGCTGCTGACGTTGCTGGCCGGAGCCGCACCCAGCGACGCGTCCATCGAAACGCGCGTCCCGGTTCCCGCAGGCATCGCCCGCGCACGCAGCCGCATCGACGACGACCCCACTGCACCGCTCACCCTCGCCGAACTCGCGCAGGACTGCGGACTGAGCCGGTTCCAGCTCATCCGCGCCTTTTCGCGAGCCACGGGCCTCACGCCGCATGCCTACCTGATGCAGCGGCGCATCCTGGGCGCGCGCCGTCTCATCGCGCAAGGCGTGCCGCTCGCGCAGGCGGCTGCGGCAAGCGGCTTTGCCGACCAAAGCCACATGACGCGCCTCTTCGTGCGCAACTACGGCATCTCGCCCAGCCTGTACGCCAGCGCCTGCGCCGCTTGAATGCAACTGAGCGCAACCGGGCGCACCCGGGCGCACCTGAGCGCAGCGGCTGCAATTTCGTTCAAGACGCAACGCCCGCCCTCCGCGATCCTGCCGCTTCCCGCAACGAGAAAGCGATGCACGGACCATGTCGAAACGAGCGCAGGGGTACCTTTATTTGACGCTGGCGATGATCACCGTCGGCAGCACCGTGGTGGCAAGCCGGATCGTCGCATCCGGCCTGCCGCCCTTCACGGCAACGGCACTGCGCTTTGCGATTGCGCTGCCGCTGTTCCTTGTCCTGATGCGTATGACGCGCACGTCCTGGCCCATTCTCGCGCCGAAGGACTGGGCGCTGCTGTTCGTGCAGGCCGGCGCGGGCAGCGTCGGATACACGACGCTGCTGATCTCGGGGCTGCGCTACACATCGGCCACCGATGCCGGCGTCATCATCGGTACGCTGCCCGTGGTGTCCGCGACGTTCGCCATCGCCGTGCTGCGAGAACGCCCACGGCCCGCCGTCGTGCTCGCCATTGCGCTTGCGGCGGGCGGAGTGCTCGCCATCGTTGCGCGCTCGCATGCCGGCAGCACGCATTCGCTTATCGGAAACACGCTGATTTTCGGGGCGGTGATCTGCGAAAGCCTCTTCATCCTGCTCAACAAACGCCTGCACACACCCGTCGCGCCGCTGGCGCTCTCGACCCTCATGACCGCGTTCGGACTCGCCGTGGCCGCCACGGCGGCCTGCTTCGAAATGCCGTGGGCGCACCCGGCTTCGAGCCGCGCGGTAGCGGCCATTGCCTACTATGCCCTCGTGCCCACTGTGGGCGGATTCGTGCTCTGGTACGCCGGTGCGGCGAAGGTAAGCGGCGCGGAAGCCGCGTTGTTCACGGCGGTGGCGCCGGTCACTGCGGTCGTGCTCGCGGCGTTGCTGCTGGGGGAGCCCGTTGGCCCTGGCCAGATAATCGGCATCGGCTGCGTTCTACTCGCGGTGCTCAGTCTCGGTGCGTCCGGGCGGAAAGCGCAGAAGCGCGTTGAAAGCTGATCCCTGCCGGAATCGCGGATGAGGAGCGCGCCGCCGCGTCATGTCCCTTGCGGGGATGACTGCAGCGGCACGGCGTTTCCGGTCAGGCGAAATTGCACCGGATCGGAACGAAACGGCGCAAAGGGGCAACGCGGCGTGATGAGGTTGCCCCGCTTATTGCGCCAGATAGTCGTACACCACTTCACCGAGCCCAAGCGTGAGGTCGGCCATCAGGTGACGCGCCTCCACGATCTCCAGCACCGGCAGATCGGCAACGGGCGCGAGCGCGTGCGGCGCAAGTTCCAGCGAAGCCGGCCCCGTCCACGCGCCCTTCATCGTGATGTCTTCGAGGTAGTAGCGCACGAGTTCGCACACGCGCGCCGAGCCGTCCACGTGAGGAATGATCTTCAGCAGAAAATTCGGACCCGCAAGACGCCTGGCCTGATCGACGATATCGAGCTCCTTGTGCTTGTAGCCCATCGTGCCCGTGGCCACGCGCACGGGACCATAGTCGAGCGTGCCGAGCAGCGTGTCGATATGCGTTTCCAGTGTGGGATTCGCGAGCTTCTTCGGAAAGCCCCACAGTTCGCGGCCACCTGCAATCGGCGGATGATCGTTCAGATACATCGCGAGCGTGTAGCCGCCTTTCTGCCCGTTGTATTCCACCGGGATCACCTGGCCGCTTTCGGTGTAGTCGCCGAAACCCGTGGAGTCGGGCATGCGGATGAATTCGTAATGCACAAAAGGATCGGTGACCTTGAGCGGCGCCGGCACCACTTCGCGCAGCCGGTCGATGTCGGTGCGGTAGGTGATGATCAGGAATTCGCGGTTGACGAAGCGGTACGGTCCCATCGGGAACGCCGGGCTTGTCAACGGCATTGCAAACGCTTTCGATCTAACTTCATTCGCATCCATCCGTATTCCCCTTTGCCTTAGCCGTGTACAGCGAGGTTTTAACGCCTGCCGCGCGGGGGCCGCCCGCGCGCAGTCCTGTGTTGACTGTACCTCACCGATAAAGTTGCACGCTCCGGGCGCGTACAGAACGCTTCGCCGGCGTGCGGTTTCTCATCGGAAACATCGCGCGACCGGCAGATGGCAAAGCGGCGCCCATACGAACACCGACATGTCACGCGTTTTTTTGCCTTATTTCCGCTTGATTTCCAGAATCTTGCTCTGCACCGATTCGGCGAATAACGTCGCGATGCGCCGGATATGCCGGTGGGTGGGGAACACGGCGCAGAAGTCCGACACGTCCGAGCGGTACTGATCGAGCACGGGCGCGAGACACCCGGCCTCGATGTCCTTTTTCACGAATTCCTCAAAAAGCAGTGCAATGCCGAGCCCTTCGATCGCCGCCTGGCGCACCGGATTGAACGTGCTGGCGAGAAAACGTCCATACACCTGGACGTCGCTGTGCCCCTCCGGGCCGTTCAGATCCCAGATGTCGGGTCCCGTATTGCGCGAGACCAGCAGGCAGTCGTGCTGCCCAAGTTCGTCGAGGCTCGCGGGTACGCCGCGCGCCGCCAGATACTTCGGCGCGGCGACGAGCCGCCTGCGCGACGAGGTAAGCACCCGGCGCGTAGCGTTGTCGGCAAGCATCGAGCCGGGGCGCAGTGCCACGTCCACGCCGCTCGCCATGAGGTCGAGATACGCGTTGTCCACCACGAACTCCAGACTGACGCCCGGATAGCTTTCGAGAAATTCCGTGACCCAGGAAATCGGAAAAATTTCGAAGAAGTCGGCGGTCAGAGCGACGCGCAACGGGCCGATCGGCTCGGGATAAGTGTCGGCCGCGGCCTGCCCCGCCAGCACGAGCGCCTCGATATTGCGCACGCTCTGTTCGTAGAACGCCTGCCCGACTGTCGTGAGCGTCAGTTTCCTCGTAGTCCGAAGTATCAGCTTGCTCCTGAGCTCGCTTTCGAGTTGCTGCACGTGCCGGCTTACCGTGTTGGCCGGCATCCCCAGACGCCGCGCGGCTTCGGCAAAGCTGCCGGCCTTGACTACCTCGACGAACATGTAGATTTCGTTCAGATCGAGCATGCATTCCTCTTGATTTTGGATGAGACCCCGCCATTCAGCCCGGCTAGTGGTATTCCGGACGGCGGTCTAAGCTGTTTCCGAAAGAGCTTGATTAGACCACTTTTCACGGGCATTCGTGATTCCCGGCGATTGCACCGCGCCCTGGCCTGCCTCTCGAACGCCCGCTCTCATCCGCAGGATCTGGCATGACACTCTCCATGAGGCGCGGGGACGGCATCGCTCGTCCCCGCATCCACCGAAGCCGCCCCGCAACCCACCCTGCCCCGCCATGGCCAACCTGCCGGAGAACGCCGGGTGACCGTCGAGTCTGAACAACTCCGTGCGCTCGCGGACACCCTGAGCGGCGACGCCGCCGATATCATCCGGCTCGCCGCCGTCGAGCTCGACCTGCTGCGCAAGCGCCTCGCCGAGGCGCAGATGGGCAACGCGGACTGCGAGCGACTCGACTGGCTCAGCCAGCAGGCGCACGACCAGCACTGCGACCCCACGCACCGCACGTATTTCACGCTGCCGCGTATTCTGGCCGCGAAGGATGGCGCGCGCGCCATGACGTTGCGCGACGCAATCGACCTCGTGCGCAGGCAGTCCGATCAAGACTGGTTGCCGGAGCCGAGCTTCCCATGAAAGGCACCCCCACCCTGCCGGCGCGGCCGGCTTTCCCTTTCCCGCTATGGGCGGACCGGGTCGGCGCCGAGATTACACTGTTCGCCTGCGACGAACACGAACTGCTGCTGCGCTGGGTCGAGCCCGGCCGCTGCCACTACGGCGAGCAGCGCTGGCTGCTCATTTCCGCCAAGCATAGCGGCTGCTGCATCCTCTCCGGGCTGCCCATCCGGCGCGGCGACCTGGTGTTCCGGCCGGCCGGACGACCCATGCCGGCCAATGCCGACAAGATGATGCTGCGCGCCCAGCTCGAACTGACCCTGAGCGGCGAGACCGCGGTCGCCTCATAGCGCCGCGAACGATGCAGCGCTCGCCGTTTCGGAAAGGAATCTATCCAGACAGGACATTCCGTGGCATGCTCCGGGTTCGATAATTAATCTGCATTCCTTATCGTTTATCTGAAAAAATGAATTGCTGGCGGTGCGCCGGGCCGCATCGAACGCTCGATGAACATGACATGACGCTCCCCCCCGACTGGACCGAACTCGTACCGAAGCTGGAAGCGCATCCCGACGATTACCGCGTGACGAAACACCGCTGGGGTGCGTTTCACGGCATGCCGCTAGACGCGTTCCTGCGCGAACGCGGCGTGACCCGGGTCGTGCTGACCGGCGTCGCTACGAGCATGGGCGTGGAGTCCACGGCACGCAACGCGCACGAGCGCGAACACGAGCGCGGCTATAACGTCGCGCTCGTTGTGGATGCGATGACCGATCTGGATATCGAGGCGCATCGCTACAGCGTGGAGAAGATTTTCTCGCTGCTGGGCGAAACGACTACGACTGCGGAGGTACTGGCACGGCTGGACGGGGACCCCGCTCGCTAGCGCAGAGCGTCCGCAGAGCGCCCGCGGGGTGTCCGCGGGGTGTCCGTAAAACGCCGCCGCGCTCAGATCATGCGTTCGACTTCGTCGCGCGTGGGGATGGACGGCTGGGCACCGGCGCGCGTCACCGAAATCGCGGCCGCGCGTTGCGCGAGGCCGATGGCGGCGTCGAGCGGCTGACGCGCGGCCAGTTGCGCGGCGAACACGCCGATGAAGGTGTCGCCCGCCGCCGTCGTATCCACGGCCTGCACTTCGGGCGCGGCGAAGTGTGCGCCCTCGCCCCCTTCGCGCAGCAGATACGCCCCCTGCGCGCCCAATGTGACGATCACATTGCAGGCGCCCGCGCGTTGCAGTTCCATCGCGGCGCGCCGCGCGCCGCTTTCGGATTCCACCGGCAGGCCCGCGAGAATCGCGGCTTCCACTTCGTTCGGCACGAGATAATCGATCAGCGGCATCCACTCGGCCGGCAGCGGCTCGGTGGCCGGCGCCGGATTCAGCACGGTGGTCTTGCCGAGGCGCCGCGCAAGCGCGAGCGTCGCATGCACGGCGTCCCACGGCGATTCGAGCTGGCACACCACCACGTCGGCCGAGCGCAGCATCGCCTCGTGGCGCCGCACGCCTTCAGGCGTCAGCGCGCCGTTGCTGCCCGCCACCACCACGATCGTGTTTTGCCCTTCGTCGGAGACCGTGATCAAGGCGACGCCGGTCGGCTGCGAATCGGTCACCTCGATGCCGGTGCAGTCGATGCCTTCGGCTTCGAGGTCGCGCCGGCGCTGCTCGCCGTTGGCGTCGCCGCCCACGCAGCCCACCATCGCCACCTGCGCGCCGATGCGCGCCGCCGCCACGGCCTGGTTCGCGCCCTTGCCGCCGGCGACCTGCGAAAACTCGTGGCCGCTGATGGTTTCGCCGGGACGCGGCAGATGCGGCGAGCGCGCGACGAGATCGGTGTTGATGCTGCCGACCACAACGACCTTGCCCGCGGCTTTCGCCGCCGCGCTTACCGGCTTGCCTTCCGGTTTGCTTTCCGGCCTGGTTTCTTTAGACACAATGATTCTCCTGTCGAACCGAAGCGCGCGGCAACGCGCTCACTCCGGCTCCATGCAATGCGGGCCGAAGCCCTCGCGCCTCATGCCGCCATTATGCGGCCCGGCGGCGGCTCCGATAGGTATCCAGCACCACCGCGATCACGATCACGGCACCGGTGATAATGCGCTTGGTCGGCTCGGTCGCGCCGATCTGCGCGAGGCCGGCGGCCAGCACCGAAATGATCAGTACACCGAAGAAGGTGCTCGTAACCGAACCGCGGCCACCCATCAGGCTCGTGCCGCCGATCACCACCGCGGCGATCACCTGCAGTTCGATACCGTCGCCCGCGTTCGGATCGGCCGCTTCGAGCCGCGAAATCTGGAACAGCGCCGCGAGTCCCGAGAGCAGCCCCATCAGCGCGAACACGGCAACCTTGTAAGGACGCGTGTTGACACCCGCAAGGCGCACCGCTTCTTCGTTCGTGCCGATGCCGATGAGATAGCGGCCGAACACCGTACGCGTGAGCACCCACTGTGCCAGGATCATCACGGCAATGGCAATCAGAAAGGCCGGCGAAATGCCGAACGCGATGGGGTTGGAGAGGAAATCGAGCGAATCGCCGATATAGGCGGTACGCGAATTCGTGAGTTGATACGCGAGCCCGCGCGCGGCTTCGAGCACGCCCAGCGACACGATGAACGACGGAATGCGCCACGCCACGGTAATCGCGCCGGTAATGCAGCCCGTGAGCATCGCGCCCGCCATGCCCAGCAGCGCGGACGGGATAGCCGGCCAGTGCCACTGCAGGGCGGCCACGCTCGTGATCGCCGCGCCAAGCGCGAGCACCGAGCCGACCGAGAGGTCGATCCCGGCGATGATCAGCACGAAGGTCATGCCCACCGACATCACCACCAGATCGGGAATCTGGTTCGCGATCGTGCTGAACGTGTCGTAGGTGAGGAAGTGCGAGCTGAGGATCGAGAACAGAACGATCATCCCGCCCAGCGCTCCTATGAGGCCGAGATAGCTCGAAAAGGCGCTGCGGACGCGCGCCGGCTTCGCCTGTTCAGGCGGTTCTTTCTGCGCGGTCGGCAGGCTGGTCTGTGCTGTCATGCTTGAATGCTCCATCAATGTCTCGTCGGGTGCCGCTGCGCATCAGGCGAGCGCTTGCGTCGCGGTTTGCGACGCAGCCTCGTTCGCGGCCTCGCCGGCATAGCCGGCGAAAGCCGCCGCCAGCAGCGAATCCTGGGTCCAGTGGCCGCGCTCGAAAATGCCGGTGAGGCGTCCGGCCGACATCACGCCAATCCGGTCGCAGATCGCCATCAGTTCCCGCAGGTCGCTCGACACCACCACGAGCGCCCGGCCCTCGCGCGCCAGCGCGCCGAGCAGCGTATAGATGTCGAAGCGCGCGCCCACGTCGATACCGCGCGTGGGTTCATCGAACAGCAGCACCGTGCAGTCGCGCGCGAGCCAGCGCCCGATCACGACCTTCTGCTGGTTGCCGCCGGAGAGTTGCGCCACGGTTTGCGCAGGGCCCGAAGTGCGAATGCGCATGGCGTCGATCATCTTCTGCGCGAGCGCGGCTTCGCTCGCGCCGTCGATCACGCCGCGCTTCGAGACGGCAGCGAGATTGCCGAGCGACACGTTGGCTGCGATCGGCTGCGGCAGCAGCAACCCCTCGCCCTTACGGTCCTCGGTGATGAGGGCAATGCCCTCTTTCACCGCGTCCACGGGCGAAGCCACCTGGATCGGCGCGAGCGCGGCCCCGCCATGCGCAATCGAGACCGTGCCCGCATCGGCACGATCGGCGCCGAAGATGAGGCGCAGCAGTTCGGTGCGTCCAGCGCCGATCAGCCCGCTGATGCCGAAAATCTCGCCCGCCTTGACCTCGAACGAGACGTCGCGCACGGCATGGCCGCGCGACATGTGCTCGACCTTGAGCGCCACGCCGCCAATGCGCCGCTCGCCCAGATCGATGTCCTCGCCCACGTCGCGCCCCACCATCAGCGTGACGAGGCGCTCGCTCGTAAGCTCGCGCATCGGGCCGGCGTGCACCAGCTTGCCGTCGCGCAGCACCGCCGCGCGTTCGGCAATGCGCTGAAGTTCTTCGAGCCGGTGCGAGATGTAGACCATCGCCACGCCGCGCGCCTTCAGTTGCGCGATCTGCGCGAACAGCAGATCGACCTCGCGCGCGGTCAGCATGGCCGTGGGCTCGTCCAGGATCAGCACGCGGCAGTCGCCGATCAGGTTGCGCGCGATCTCGACCATCTGCTGATGGCCGATGCCGAGTTCGCCCACCAGCGTATCGGGATCCATCGCGTCGAGTCCGACCTGCGCCATCGCGCGGCGCGCGTCCTCGCGCAGCGTCGCGCGGTCGATGCGTCCCATACGGCCGGACAAGCCGCGGCGCGGCAGGCGGTTCAGAAACAGGTTCTCGGCAATCGTCAGCGTGGGCAGCAGGTTCAACTCCTGCATCACCATGCGCACGCCAAGTGCTTCGGCCTCCGAACGGCTTGCGGGCGCATACGGCGCGCCGCCGAGCGTCATCGCGCCCTCGGTCGGCACCACGAGGCCGCCGACGATCTTCGAAAGCGTGCTCTTGCCCGCGCCGTTTTCGCCCGTGAGCGCGAGCACTTCGCCCGCGTGCAGTTGCAGCGAAATACCGCCGAGCACCGGCGCGGCATAGGTCTTGCCGACGCCCTGCACGCTCAGCACAGGCGCGGCATCGTGATCAGGCTGGAATGGAGTGGACATCGCTTGACGGCTGCGAATGAAATGCGGTGTGGCCAGACAGGATCCGGGCGGCGGCCCTGGTGGCGCCTCGCGCCGGGGCGCGGGAATACGCTCGTGTGCGTACTTGCGTGTGCCTGAGCGTACTTGCGCGCCCGGATCCGGAGGGACTTACTTCGTCACGAGATCGACCGGCGTTTCGACCACGCCAGCCAGATCGGACTGCTTCTTGTGCTCCGAGATCGCCTTGAGCGCCGTGTCGATGCCGAACACGGCCTGCTTCGCCGCGTACTGGTCGGCGGTGGCGAGCACGCGGCCGTCCTTGAGCATCGGCTTGATCGCGTCGATGTCGTCGTAGCCGACCACGTACACCTTGCCTTGCTTGCCAGCGGCGCGCACGGCCGAAACGGCGCCGATCGCCATGTTGTCGTTGCCGGCCAGCAGCGCCTTGATGTTCGGATACTCGTTGAGCATCGCCGAAGCCACGGCATTGCCCTTGTCGATTTCCCATTCGCCCGACTGCACCGAGTCGATCTTCGCGCCCACCTTCTGCATGGCCGCCTTGAAGCCGGCCGTGCGCTGCTGCGCGTTGGTGGTGGTCGAAACGCCTTCGATGATGCCCACCTCGTCGCCGGCCTTCAGCTTCTGCGCGAGGTAGTCGCCCACCTTCTCGGCGCCCTTGGCGTTGTCCGGACCGACGAACGGCACGTTCAGGTCTTTCGACTTGAGCACGTCCGGATCGAGCCGGTTGTCGATGTTCACCACGATGATGCCGGCGTCCACCGCCTTCTTCACCACCGGTACGAGCGCCTTCGAATCGGCCGGCGCCAGCACGATCGCATCGACCTTCGAGACGATCATCTGCTCGACGATCTGGATCTGCGCGGCGGTGTCGGTCTCGTTCTTGATGCCGTTGGTCACCAGATCGAACTTGCTGCTGTTATGCGCCTGGTAGTCCTTCGCGCCGTTTTCCATCGTCAGGAAGAACTCGTTGGCGAGCGACTTCATCACCAGCGCGACCCTGGGCTTGTGGGGCGTCTGCGCGAAAGCGGGCGCCGCCGGCAGCATCGTGCCGGCCAGGAACGTTGCGGTTGCCACTGCCGTAGCCACAATAGCGCGGCGGCGTGCGGGTTTGAATGCTCGATTCATGGATGTCTCCGTGGTCGCCCGTCCGTTCTCTACCCAGGGGGTAGCCGGCGAGTCGTGTGATGGGTTCTGGTCGCGGGCCCTGGCCGCGCCGCAAGCCAGACCAGGCTGAAAAGCGTGCGGCGGCAACGGCATGAGCCCGACCCCGATTGAATCCTATCCCCGCGGATCGGGTTATGCTATGCCAAATTTCAAAACTTGCCGTTACAAAAATGGAACACATCGACTGGGACGATCTGCGGCTGCTGGTGGCCATCGCCCGCGAAGGCACGATGCGCGCGGCGGCGCTCGCCTGCGACCTGAGCCCGCCCACGTTGTCGCGCCGCCTCACCGACCTGGAACGGCGCCTCGGCGAACCCCTGATCGACCGCGTGCCCTCAGGGTGTACCCCTACGGCGTTCGGCGCGAAAGTGCTGGCGTGGGCCGAGCAGATGGAGGACCTCGCGCACCGCATCGCCCGCGCGGCGGACGCGACCGGCCACGGCGGCCCGCGCGGCACGGTGCGGATCAACGCGTCCGAGTGGCCGTCGTACATGCTGATGAAGCTGATCGGCTCGTTCCAGGACCGGCTGCCCGGTCTCGCCATCGAGGTGCTCACGTCGCGGCGACCCTACAGCCTCGCCCGGCGCGAAGCCGACATCGCGCTCTGGACCGAATGCCCGGACGAAGGCGACCTGTTCGTGCGGCGCATCGGCCGGATCCGCTTCGGCCTCTATGCGTCGCGCGACTATTACCTGCGGCACAAGCAGGCGATCGCGCGCAAGGAGTGGGAGAAGCTCTCGCTCGTCGGGCTCGACGACCGGCAGGCGGACCACCGGGTCACCCAGTGGCTGCGGGACCTGCCCGGCGCGAGCGCGCCCGCGCTGCGCAACAGTTCGGGGATGGGCGTGCTGCAGGGCGTGCTGGGCGGCTCGGGGCTCGGCGTGCTCGCGCAGCTTGCGGGCAGCACGACGAGCGAACTCGTGTGCGTGGAGAAGCACATCAAGACGCTCGACCAGGACGTGTGGCTCGTGCAGCACCCCGCGCTGCGCGACAGCGAGCGCATGCGCACGGTGGCGAACCTGCTGGTGGAGATCTTCCGGTAGCCGGGCGGTGGCAGGGTCGCCTGTGTGCGGGTCGGGCGGCTCCGGTTGTGAGGCTCCGGTTGTGAGGCTCCGGTTGTGCTGCTCCGTTTTTGCCGCTCAGTGCACGCCGATATGCGGCTGCAACGCCCACAGCCAGCAGCACACCGCGACGGCACCGCCATCCGGCGACCCCACCGCGCGTGCACCCAGATAGCTCGCACGGCCCGCGCGCGGCGTCATCGTCGCCGTGGCCAGCGCGCCTTGTTCCGCCGCGAGCACCGCCGCCGCCCACGCCTCGGCCACCGGCTGACCCGCGCCCAGCGACTGCTCGAAGGTCTCCATGGCCGGCACCAGCGCATCCAGCATCGTGCGGTCGCCGGGCTTCGCGCCGCCCAGTTCGCTCACCGCTTCGACCGCCTCGCGAAACGCAGCAGCCCAGTCGGGCACAGCCGGCTGCTTCGCAACGGCCAGGCGGCGCGAGGCGCGCAAGAGCGCCGTGGCATAGAACGGCCCGGAACTGCCCGCAATCGCCTTGCGCAATGCGCCGCCCAGCGCGGCAAGCGACGCCGCCGGTGCGGCCAGCGCCGCATCGGGCACGCTCAGCAACGCGTGGGCCGCGCGCGTCATGCTCGTTCCCAGATCGCCGTCGCCCGCCAGCGTGTCGAGCTCGGTGAGCCTGCGCTCATTGGCAATCAACGCTTCGGCCACGGCGCGCAGTGCCGGCTTCACGGCAGCCAGCCAATGCGGGTCGCTCTCGCCCGCGAGCGGCGGCGTCGCTTCGTGCCCGGCAGCGGGCGCATCGATCCGGATCGCGTGACTCACCCGCCCGCCGCGCGGCCACGACAGCGCTTCGGTGGCGGCGTCCAGCAGCGCGAGCCTTTCGTCGTCCACGCGCAGCACCGAAATCGAGCAACCCGGCATGTCGAGCGCGGAGAGGAACGTGCCCGACCATGCGCGCGCGATCGCGATGCCTCGTCGCGCGAGACCCTCGTAGGCCGCACGCAGCACGATATCGAGTTCCATCTGCGGCGTGGCGCCAAGGCCGTTGACGAGCAGCGCCACACGCTGGCCGCTTTCGAGTGCGAGGTCTTCGACGATATTCGTCAGCAGGGTCTCGGCCAGCGCATCCGCGGGCAGCGGCAGGGTACGCTCGACGCCCTTCTCGCCATGGATGCCGAGGCCGAGTTCGATTTCGTCGCCGGCGAGTTGGAAGCCCGCTTTCTCCATGCCCGGCAGCGTGCAGCCGTTCAGCGCCACGCCCATGGTGCCGAGCCCGGCCGCCGCCTCGCGCGCGAGCGCCGCCACGCGTGCGAGCGGCAACCCGCGTGCCGCGGCCGCGGCCGCGATCTTGTGCACGAGCACGGTCCCGGCAATGCCGCGCCGATGCGTGCGCGCCGTCGTGAGGCGCAGCGAAACGTCGTCGGCCACGATCACGATCTCCACGGGGATGCCCTCGGCGCGCGCGAGTTCGGCGGCAAGGCCGAAGTTGAGCCGGTCGCCCGTGTAGTTCTTCACGATCAGCACCGCACCCGCGGCGCCCGCCGTCGCCCGAATGGCCGCGAGCACGGCATCGGTGGAGGGCGACGTGAAGACCTCGCCGCACACCGCCGCGCTCAACATGCCGGCGCCCACATAACCGCCGTGGGCGGGTTCATGGCCGCTGCCGCCGCCGGAGATGAGCGCCACCGCACGGGCCGACTTTTCCGGCAGGTCCCGGCGGACCAGCACATTCTCTTCGCCGAGGATCGCGAGATGCGGCGCTTGCCGCGCGATCCCTTCGAGCATCTCGCGCACGACATGCGCGGGTTGGTTGACGAGTTTCTTCATGACCACCTTCCATTAAAGGGCGTGACGAACGAAGCGCAAGGCCCTAACGATACAGCACATGGCACATGTCCCCATTGACACGTTTATTGGCCCAGGTACCATGAATGCGCACGGTTGAAGTGCGCCGATCCCAAACGCCTCGCAAACGCCTCGTTGAGGCAACAACGAACCGGCGCGCATCGAACCGGCATTCCGGCAAGCAGTCCGTCGCCTTTAGGCTTTGACCCAGCGCTTTGTCCCAGCGCGCCTGAGATCATGAAATTTCGTGGCCCCTTGATACAGTACGATCGAGGACATGGCGGCTTTCTCGCCATGCGCAGCGCGATTGCTTCAGGGCCGTGCAAGTTGGCGAGACCCTGCGGTTATTTCTCGATCGACACCGTCCTCTCCATTCGCTCCGTGCGCCGCCACAACTCGGTCACGACGTGCGAATTCATTGCTGTTCGCAAGGACGAAATCGCGTCCTTGCTCCCCAAGCCTTAGCCCCCTCCTCTCTCTTTAGCGATTCACGTCGCGCCTCGTCGTACCGCGCAATGCTGGGCGCCGCCCAGCGCGCGGTGGACCGTTCTCGTCCGTCCCGCTTGCGCCAGTGTGCGCGCCGGATCGGCGGGAGCGGCAATTCGTACGCCTCGTTCGTTCAGACGAACGCCGGGCGCGGGGACGCGCATGCCGTCCCCCACCACTCCATAGGGGAGCAGAATGAAACTTCACGCCCGACTCCACAACGCCCTTGCAGGCTCGCTCGCCATCTCGATGATCGCGGCCGCCTCGCAGGCCGCCTTCGCTGAGGACAACCAGGTCAACGTCTATAACTGGTCCGACTACATTGCGCACGACACGATACCCACCTTCGAAAAGGAGACCGGCATCAAGGTGCGCTACGACAGTTACGACAGCGACGACACCTTGCAGGCCAAGCTGCTCTCGGGCAGTTCGGGCTACGACGTGGTCGTGCCTTCGTCCGCCTATATGGCGCGGCAGATCGAAGCGGGCGTGTACCGCAAGCTCGACAAATCGCAATTGCCGAACCTCGCGAACCTCGACCCGCACCTCATGAAGATGGTGAGCGACGCCGACCCGGGCAATCAATATGGCGTGCCCTGGGCCTGGGGCACGGACGGCATTGCGTACAACACGCAGGAAGTGGAAAAAGCGCTCGGCACCGCCGCGCCGCTCAATTCGTGGGCGCTGGTCTTCGATCCGGCGAACCTCGCGAAGCTCAAGGGCTGCGGCGTGTCGTTCCTCGATTCCGCGTCCGATGTCTTCCCGGCCGTGCTGCAATACATGCACAAGAACCCGAACAGCACGAACCCCGCCGACTACACCGCCGCGTACGAAGTCCTGAAGCAGGTTCGTCCCTACATTACCCAGTTCAATTCCTCGGGCTATATCAACGATCTGGCGAACAACGATGTGTGCGTGGCCGTGGCCTACTCGGGCGACGCGGGCATTGCGCGCCGGCGCGCGGTGGAGGCCAAACGCAGCTATCAGGTTCAGTACGTGAACCCGCAGGAAGGCGGACTGTTGTGGTTCGACATGATGGCCATTCCGAAAGACGCCCCGCATCCGGAAGCGGCGCTCAAATGGATCAACTTCATCGAAGATCCGAAAACGAGCGCGGCCATTACCAACGAAGTGTTCTATCCCACGGCGAACCGGGCTTCGCTCCCGCTCGTGCAACCGGAGATCGCGAAGGACCCCATCACGTTCCCGTCGGCGGAGGTGCTCGACAAGATGACTGTCATGCGCCCGCAACCGCCGGCGATCATGCGTCTGCAGAATCGTTTGTGGGCGCAACTGAAGTCGGGTACCTGATCGGCTGACCGTCCCCTGATCCGGCCGTGCCACGTGACCCAGCGTGCACGACCGGCCCTAACGAGCCACGATGCTGTTCGTCGTGGCTCGTTCCTGATGCTTTGAAACGATACGGGAGCGATGTGAAGTGCATCTTCCCGGGAAGCGGCATTTCCCGTCTCATCATTCCTTGCCAGCCTGACTTGATCTGCATACCGAACGATTTGGCTGCGGGCATGACCTGCGGAATCGCAGTGAAGCCGGCTTCGGACTTCGAGGGTGGAATTCGACGAGCTTTCCGTGTGGCGCCAACCCGCGCTCGAATCGGCGCCACGGGTTCACACCGGCTTCACCGGCACGCCATAAGCATTGACGATCCGCACGTCCTGCTCGGCCGCCGGGAACAACTCCCATTCGATACCGTTCACATCGACGCTGCTCGAATAGCCCTCAGCCGCGTCGTCCTCGAAGCCGACATGCCTTAACTGGCCAGCCCGCTCGGGCTTTTCGCCGATCGAGAAGTTCAGCAGATCGGTGCGCCACATCGCGTACTGCCCCGGCACGACAACGGAAGGCGGCTGTCCGAGCCGCTCGCTGTAATCGGCAATCGATTCGCCGAGATCGGCAACGGCCAGTGCAATGTGAAAGCGCTTCATGAGGGAGCTCCGTGAGGGTTGTTGGCGTGATTCGCGTCGTTCGCGGAATTCGATTCAACCGCGCCTCATCGTAGCCGGGGCATCGCACTGCAACCAGTTCAGCAACTATGCTGGTATGGAAACTACTCGTTGCACGTTTTCATTCGGCCAACACCCGCCGCGTAACGATACGCCTCGCGGAATCCAGATGCGCGACCGTGAGCGAGCGAGCCGCGCGCGCGTTGCGTTCGATAGAGGCGTGCAGAATCGCTTCGTGCTCCACCTGAAACGAGGGCGTGTCGTCGAGCAGCGTGTGCTGCAGGCGCTCGTAGCGCTCGACCTGCGCGCGCAGTTCCTTGATGGCCTTCAGTTGACGCTCGTTGCCGCAGTGCGCATAGAGCAGTTCATGAAATTCGCGGTTGAGCTCACCCTGCCGCGCCTTGCTGTTCGCACTGCCTAGCAGGCGATGCACGAGTTCCGCGCGCGCCAGCGTTTCCTCTTCCATCCGCTTGACGCTGCGATAAATCGCGTCGCCTTCCAGCAGGACGCGCAGATCGTAGATCTCGTTGACGTCGGCCTCGCTCAGCATCCGCACTATCGCGCCGCGGTTTCTGAAAATCTCCACGAGACCTTCCCGTTCCAGTTGCTGGATGGCCTCGCGCATGGGAATGCGACTGACGCCGAACTGGCCGGCCAGATCCCGCTCGACCAGCCGCTCGCCGGGTTCGAATTGACCGCTGGCGATCATCTCCCGCAGGGAGGCCACGACGCCATCGGCGGTATTGACGGTTGAGTCCAATTCTTTGCTCTCGCCTGCCGTTTTCATGTTGGAATAATGGTATACCATTTTAGAGGCTTGTGCCAGAATGACTCCCAGCGTCCCGCTTGACGGACGCGGTGCGGACTCCCTCTCTACGAACCCAAGGATTGCGCGATGGCACACGGAGAACATCGATACAACGTCACGGTCCGGTGGACCGGCAACCTGGGAGCCGGCACGTCCGGATACCGCGAATATGGTCGCGACCATGTGATCCAGGCCGTCGCCAAACCCGAGATTGCGGGCTCCGCCGACGCCGCGTTCCGCGGGGACGCCACCCGCTGGAACCCCGAAGACCTCTTTCTGGGCGCCCTTTCCGCGTGCCATCAACTCTGGTATTTGCACCTGTGCGCGGATGCCGGCGTCCACGTTCTCGCGTATCGCGACGAGGCGCACGGCACGATGCTCGACAGTCCGGGCCCCGGCCGATTCACCGAAGTCGTCCTGCGTCCTCGCGTTGTCATTCGCAAGGGCGACGACCAGGCACTGGCAGCGAAGCTGCATCATGCGGCGCATGAGCAGTGCTATATCGCGAACTCGGTGAATTTTCCGGTCCGGTGTGAACCGGTGATCGAGTTTGCGGATTCTTGATGCCATAGCGCGCAAACGCATTGGCCAGCCACGCAATGCCTTTCCTCCGATTACAAATCCCCCATTCGCGTGCAGCGCGCGTCTACGATTGCATTGGCCATCGCAGTGGCCCGCCATCATTCAAACGGCCGCAACGGACCGGATCGCTCATTTCTACGGGGGTTTTATATGTCGATCAGCGCGCTAAACTACTCGAACTCCACCTGGTCACTCTGGGCGGCAAACCAGGCCGCCTCTTCGCAGAGCACGAGCGGCACTACGTCGTCGAGCGACACCCTGCTCTCCGGCCTCGATTCGTCGAGCACGTCGGGCTCCTCCAGCACCAACCCGCTTGCCGCCGCCATCGCCGCAGCCCTCGCCTCGCTCGGGCTGACTTCGGACAGCAGCACGTCCACGGCCACGTCGAGCACCGACACGTCGTCGAACTCCAGCAGCACTACGTCGAGCACGTCCAGCAATTCCACCGCCTCCAGCGACTCCGTGGCGGCTGCGCTTCAGCAATTCCTCGGCGCGCTGTTCCAGGCAGCCGCCCAGCAGAGCAATGGATCGTCCGCGAACGCAGACAGCAGCGACAGCAGCAGCGCCGTCACGTCCGCCGGCGCAACCTCCGGCACGACGAGTGCGAGCAGCAGCACTTCCACTTCGTCGTCCAGCGATACGGCCGCCGCGATGCCGCCGCCCCCGCCGCCGCAATCGTCCTCGTCGGGCGGTTATGGCAACGACCTGGCATCGGCCATCGAGAATATCGCGCAGTCGCTCAGTTCGACATCCAGCAGCACGTCGTCCGATTCGGGCACCGCAGACAGTTCGTCCTCCAGCGCTTCGGGCAGCAGCTCGGACAGCACGCTGACTTCGGACTTCCAGAACCTGTTGTCCGCCATGGGCGACGCTTCGAGCAGTTCGTCCAGCGGTTCGACGAGCAGCGCGAGCCTTCAGCAATTCCTCACGACGCTGGCCGGCAACCTGCGGCAGCAGAGCGCCTCGGGCGCGAGCGGCCTCTTCGTGCAAACGTCCGCCTGAGCGGACGGTTTGCCTCGATCACTCGTGGTGTGTTCGACGCGCCGGCCTGCGAAAGCCGGCGTTTTTTCGTTCAGCCGCGCGTGGCCGGAATGGCGATCCGCACCTGCAGTCCGCCCTCGGGATGATTGCCCACAACGCAGCGGCCACCGATGTCGCGCGCGAGCCGCGCGACGATGGCGAGCCCGAGACCGCAGTGGCCGTCGCCGCCCCGCGCGGCATTGAGCCGGACGAACGGCCGCATGGCGGCCGCAATGCGATCGGGTTCGATGCCGGGGCCATGATCGCGCACGCAAATCGTCCAGACGTCGTTGTCCAATGACGTTGCGATCGCAACCGGTGCAGCGCCGTATTCGAGCGAGTTTTCGACGAGATTCGTCACGAGCCGGTCCAGCGTAGTCCGCGGCAGCGTGAACTGCGGCCCGGCCCGCAAATCGAGGGCGAACAGCGGACTCCGCCCGCGTTCGAGGTCGCCTTCGATGTCGTCGGCGTTGCCGAACTGGCCTTTCAGGAAGGCATCGACCTCGACCTGTTTGCCGCTATCGGGTTCGTGGCGCGCGAACTCCAGAAACTGCTGGACGATGTGCGTGAGCGAATCGACCTCATGCAGCATGCCCTCACGCTCGCTCGCTTCGGTCATCATGCTCGCCCGCAGCTTGAGCCGCGTGAGCGGCGTCTTCAGGTCGTGCGCGACGCCGGTCAGCATCACCACCTGATCGTCGTCCGCCTCGTTGACCCGGCGCATCATGTCGTTGAACGTCGCGCTGAGCTCGCGCAGTTCGCGCGGCCCTGCCGCGTCCACCGGCGCAATACGCTCCCCGGTGCCGAACCGGCGCGCCGCCTGCACGACGCTCGCAAGCGGCCGCTGGATCTGCCACGCGGCAAGGAACGAGAGGATCAGCGCTGCCGCCAGCATCGAGAACGCTTCGATCGCGAAACGCGGCGGCGGCGGCATGTCGATCGGCAAGACCACCCAGGTCGCGCTCTCCGGAAAGCGTACCCAGAGCTGCGGCGGGCGCGTGTCGTCCATGGCGATCTCCGTGCCGGGCGGCAGCTTCGCGGACAGCGCGCGAGCCAGATCGACGAAAGGCCCGTGCCGCGGCGGATGCAGATGCAAACCCGGCGGCAGATTCCACGCGGCAACGCGGCGCACCTGCAATACGGCGCTCAGGTCGTCGGCGGACTGCGGCCCGAGCGGCTGGCCGATGCGCACCTCCGGCGGCATGCCGGCCTCTTCCGGATGCGCTTCGTTGGCCACACGCAATGCGAGCAGCATGCCGCGCGCAAAGCCGTCCATATCGTGGTGCGGCCGCTGCCACGCAAGCACCAGCAGCCAGCCGAGCTGGATGGCGAGCAGCACGGCCGTGGACATCAGCGCCATGCGCCCGAACAGCGTATTGAGCGGGCTTCTCACGGAGCCGGCGTGGTGCGCGGCTCGCCCGCGGTATCGGCGAAATGCGCGGGATCGGGCACGAAGATATAGCCCTTGCCGCGCACGGTCTGAATGTAGAGCGGATTCGAAGGATCGGCCTCGATCACCCGGCGCAGCCGCCAGATCGGCACGTCGAGACTGCGCTCGCGAAAAGCCCGCTCCTCGCGATGCACGATGTCGTGAATCAGCGTGCGCGAAAGCACCTTGTAGGGATGCGTGGCAAACACCTTGAGGAGAGCGAACTCGCTTTCGCGCAGCACGATCTGCGAATCGCCTTGCGACAGCCTGCGCATCGTGAAGTCGAGTTCGAACGGCCCGAAGCCATAGCGCCTGCGTGCCTCCGGCATGGTCGCCGTCGAGGGCCCGCGCCGCCGCAGGATGTTCTGGATCCGTACCAGCAGTTCATGCGGATCGAATGGCTTGGGCAGGTAGTCGTCCGCGCCCAGCGTCAAGCCCCGTATGCGGTCGGACACGCTGCCGCGGGCCGTCACGAAGATGACCGGAATATCGTCGCCGCTTGCGCGCAACGCGGCAATCGCTTCGAGGCCGTCGGTCTCCGGCATCATGATGTCGAGCACCACGATGGACGGACGTTCGCGCTCGAGCCGGCGCTGCAGATGCTTGCCGTCGTGCAGTACCGCCGCGTCGAAGTGGTGCGAGCGCAGAAAGCGGCTGAGAAAATCGCGCACGACCGGGTCGTCGTCGACGATAAGGACGCTGGGATTCATGCGGGAATTCTAAGGCAGCGCCCTCGCGCCCAGTGCGCAAACGTTGGCTCCGGATTCTTACCGTATCTTTCCTGAGGGCGCGGCCCGCCGATCAGTTCCGCAGCGCCATGACGACGTACTGGAAGTCGTCCCGCCCCGGCGCACAAATCAATGCGCCGAGGTGGGTCGTGCTGAACTGCACGTGCAGCCGATCCGTCTTGAGCGTAGTGGCCACGTCGAGCAGATAGCGGATATTGAAGCTGAGTTCGACACGCTTGCCGCTGTAGTCGATCTCCATGGCCTCGACGGACTCTTCGTTTTCGGTATTGCTCGCGCAAATGGTCAGCCGGCCTCCATCGGCAATGCAGCGTATGGCCCGAAACCGTTCGTAGGTCAGGATGACCGCGCGTTGCAGGCACGCCAGCAGGGCCTGCCTGTCCACCGAAAACGCCGCTTCGAAGCGGGTCGGCACGACGCGCCGATAATCCGGGTATCGTCCCTCGATGAGCTTGCAGGTAAAGGCAATATTCGCGAACGCGAACTTCGCGTACCGCGTCGAAATCTCGATCTTCACCGGCGATGCGTCGTCGGGCAGCAACCGGATGAGTTCGAGCGCGGCCTTGCGCGGCACGATCATCTCGCCGGGGGTCGTCTCTCCTGCGAGCGAAATGCTTGCCGTGGCGAGACGATGGCCGTCAATGGCCACCGCAGTAAGACGGGGCCCGGTGGTCAGCAGCGCGCCATTGAGGAAATAGCGCACGTCGTTGTCGCCCATCGCGAAGTGGATGCTGTACAACAGGCTTTTCAGGTCACCCGCATTGACCGAGACCTGGCGGACGTTGTCCTCGTCGAAGCGCGTCAGCGGATAGTCTTCGAGATTCGCCAGTTGCAACTGGATACGGCTCGATTGCGAGCGCACCAGCAGGTGTTTGTCGCTCACCGCGAGCGAAAGCTCGGTGTCCGGCATGGCGCGCACCACGTCGAGCAGCTTGCGCGCGTTCACCAGCACTTCCGGGCTTGCGCCGTTGGCCTCGATCGCCTCGCTCGCCACGAGTTCGAGATCGAGATCCGTGCTTCGAAAGCGGATGCCGTCGCCGCCGGTCGAAATCAGCACGTTCGCCAGCACCGGCAGCGTATGCCGCCGCTCCACAATGCCGCACACCACCTGCAAGGGACGAAGAAGCTCATCCCGCCGGGCCTTCAGGATATCGATAATCAACGGGCGCTCCTTTTACGGGACTCGGCCGGGGCAGCGTTGCCGGCGGCGCATCGACCTGTCCCAATGCGGTTTTTCTGGTTCGATTGACAATCTCTATGTGCGAGGTACGTCGACACAGTCGATTCTTTCAATTTGCAGTCCTTATCGACTGGATTGAAACGCGTGTCTTTATCGCCTGCGCATACAGGATTGCGTCTGGCTTTCAATACTGCGGTTACTGAGGCCCGTGCGGATTCTGCGGAACGGCAATGCCGATCGGGCCATGTAGCTGGCTCAGACAATAAACGCGAATAAACTTCACGTCAACTGACAAGCGACACTTGTCTTTCAAGAGTGACTTCGCTAAACTGGCGTCATATTCATTAAAATGCGGCGCGCAATGGCCTCTCACCAGCCTTCCGCTACCCGGCCGCGCGATATTCCCTGCTCATGCGAAACACGAACGAAGTCGAACATCCTGGCGTAGCCGTGCGCCAGCAATGCCTGGAACGCTTCAATCTCTCAGTGACCGAGGGGGCGCAGGTATTGGGCGTCAGCCGCCAGGCGCTGACCAACCTGCTCGGCGGCAAGGCGGCTATCTCTGCGGAAATGGCGCTGCGCCTCGACAAGGCCTTTGGCGGCGGCGCGGAAACGTGGCTGCAGCGCCAGGTGCTCTACGATCTGGCGAAGGCGCGGCTGCGCCTGGAAGAACTCGATGTCGTCCGCCTCGTGCCCGCTGCGCAGTCGGCACTCTTCTGAGTCGCCGGTCCGGCACGCCCAAATGGCTCGGACAATTAACGCAACCGCTACCCGAAAACGCGCGTCCATACGGCCCGGACACGCCGCGCGCGGTCTTCCAGCAGATACGAAGCCGCCAGTGCAAAGAGACCCGAGACGATACCCGTGGTGACATGCTCGATCACGGGAATACGGTAGCGGCTCGTATGCGAATAGGCATCGCCCACCGTCGTCAGGCACGCGACAACCAGCGCATTGCCATAACGGTTGCCGTAGAGCTTCGCGGCCGGCGTAAAGGTGAGGAGTACTGCAAGAAGCCCGGTGAACAGGCCGGTGCGCAACGCAATCGACCAGTGCATGAGGCTCATGACGTTGCCCCAGCTTCCCGGCATGCAGGTCATGCAGGCGCTGGTGGGTTGCCAGAATCGCTGGACGAACAGCCTCAAGCGGCGCTTCCACTCATTGGACATGAAGCACCCCCCGGCAGCGCGCGAAGAAGGGCGCCTGCGTGAAGCTGCGCGATTCCACCACCGTGCCAAACACGCTTGACGTCTCTCCATAGCCCATGACGACGCACCTCGTTAGAAGCCCATAACATATGCGCAACTGCCGCCCGTCGCGACGGGCGCATGTCGCGGCGGAATCGAAAACGAACCGCTTGAGCATACCGCGGGTGCGCCGCCGGCACAGCCCTTCCCGTGGCCGCCCAGGCGAGAAGCGTATCGAGCAGAAACCCGCTCGCGGCCGCTATCCGGACATTAACACCGCGCGGGGAACGACGGTATTGCGTTTCCGTCCCTTCCGGTATTTGGCCCCCATTCACTCTCCACGATCCGCCATCGGCCCTTTAGCGGTGCTCCATGCGCCTCGCTGGGGCAAACCGGCAGGTGCAATCGCCGCATCGGAACCAGGGAAACGTTTGCGACTACCCGCAAGGCTTGCAGGCCCGAAGCTTGCATCGCGACATACCGAAACCAACGCGATGATCCACCCCATGTCCAATCCTCAAGCTATCGTAGACCTCACCCATGAAGTCAAGCGGCTCGCTACCAACAAGATCAGCGATATCAATGACATCAATCGGGAAACCACCTTTCTCGCCCTCAACGCGCTTATCGAAGCGGCACGCGCAGGCAATGCGGGAAAAGGCTTTGCAGTCGTTGCCAACCAGGTCAAGCATGTTTCCAGACGGATCGGCGAGATCACCGCGGACCTGAACAAGGACCTGGCCGGATCGCTGACCACGCTCACGCAGCTCGGCGACAGCATGATCGAACGGCTGCACTCGCACGATGGGCAGCGCTGCGCCGACCTCGCACTGAACATGATCGACGTGATCGACCGCAACCTCTACGAACGATCGTGCGACGTTCGCTGGTGGGCCACGGACTCGGCCGTCGTGGCGTGCCTCGCGAATCGCGACGCCGCCGCGGCGGAGCACGCGTGCGAACGGCTCTCGGTAATCCTCGACAGCTACACGGTCTATCGTGACCTGTGGGTGGTGGACGAGCATGGCGTGGTCGTTGCGAACGGACGTCCGGCGCTCTATCCGGTGCAAGGCAAGAACGTGGCCGAGGCCGAATGGTTCAAGGCCGCCATGAAAACCCGGTCCGGTGCGGACTACGTGGCCCGCGACGTCGAGCAGCTTGCCCTGTTGCGCGACGCTCAGGTGGCCACCTATTCGACGGCGATTCGCGAAGCGGGGCTCGCCCATGGCCGCGTGCTGGGTGCACTCGTGATCTTCTTCGACTGGGCGCCGCAAGCCAGCGCGGTTGTGAAAGGCGTGCGCCTGAGCGACGAGGAATGGGCGCGCACGCGCTGCATGATTCTCGACGCGTCGTTTCGTGTGATCGCCTCCTCGGACGACAAAGGCATCCTCAACGATCGCTTCGTACTGCAAACTGAAGGCAAAAAAGCAGGCTTCTACCGCGCAGCGAACGGAAGCACGGTTTCGTTCGCTGCCACGCCAGGTTACGAGACGTATCGCGGATTAGGCTGGTACGGGGTGATTTGCCAGCAGCCGGCTCCTGCTGCCGCCCGCTAAGCCGCCAGCGAGGTATTACCGCCACTCGCCATTCGGCAGACTGCCGCGATAAGGCGTATCGCGGCAGTCCCCCCAGAGGTCGCGCCAGTACCCAGGGCGAAGGTGTCGGTAATGGCCGGGTGCGGACTCATGATGTAGCCGTAGTCTCCGCCTTCATAGGCCATCGCTCAGGCCGACATGAGCGAGAGCGTCACGGCCATGGTTGCACAGGCAATCCGGTAGCGCGCATTCACGATGATTTCCGTCTCGAGTTCGTTGGCGGCGCAGTCCGTGCGCGGGCGCCCTGGAACAGGAAGATCGAGCATCGGGAACGCGTCGCTCAGGGCCTGCAGTGAACCCCTATCTACAGGGACTTGACGGCCTCGTAGACGCACGCAAAAAACTCGTTCGCGTAATCCGGATTGAGCCACCGCACGATAAGCGCGAGGCGCAGCGAAGGTTCGATCCACATGAACGAGCTACCCGCGCCCACGCCGAAATAGCTCGACGCCGGCACGCCCGGAAACATCTTCCGCGCCGTGTTGAGCCACACGAGATAGCCGTAGTACGGCGCAATCGCGCAAGGCGCGCGCATGCGCGCGATCCATTCGCGGGACAGCACGCGGCGGCCGGCGGCCATGCCGTCGTCCAGCAGCATCTGGGCGATCTTCAACTGGTCGTTCGCGCTGATCGACATGCCGCCGCCCCAATGTGTGCCGCCGGGCACCGACTGCACGCGTCGCCCGCCGATCTCCACCCACGCGTGGTCGTAGCCCACCCAGCGCCAGTTCTCGCTCGCACCGCAAGGGCGCGCGATCGCTTCGCGAAACACGTCCGGCAACGGCGCGCCGAACAGATGCAGCAACGCGAGCGATAGCTGATTGATCCGCACGTCGTTGTATTCCCAGTAGGTGCCGGGCGCCTGCAAGGGCCGAAGATCGCCCTTTTTGCCGTTGGGCGGTTCGCCGAACGTCACCGCGCGGTAGTGGTCCGCCTGGTCGGACAGGCCGAAACAAACGCCCTGCCACTCGCTCGTCTGCTGCAGCAACTGGGCCCACGTCACCTGCGCGTTGTGTGGATCGTCGAAGCCGATACCGGGCACGAGCACGTGCACCGCTTCGTCCAGGTCGGGCAGCAGGCCGCGGTCGTGGGCGACGCCGGCAAGCAGCGCGAGATAGGTCTTGGCAATACTGAACGTGAGGTCCGCGCGATCCGGCTCGCCCCACGTCGCGAGTACACGCGAGTCGAGGGCGAGCGCGCCCGATACGGGTCCGCGGTCGTGCACGGGACCGAGCAGACGGTTCCAGGGTGCGGGATCCTTGATGTGGACGCCCCATTCGCCATCGACCTCGCGCGTCCAGGTCGATTCATGATCGACGGAAAACTGGATGGCGCTTTGCAAAGCCTTGTTCATCTGCATTTCCGGATTCTTTCCAGGGTGAAGGTCGTTCATCGCGCGAGCCGACGCGCGCGCGCCCAGCCTATCGTGAACAGACTCACGACCGCGGCGATCATGAGGTAGAAGCCCGGCGCGAGATTGTTGTGGGTCACGGCAATCAGCGAGGTGACCGCGAACGGCGTGAAGCCGCCGAACAGCGTCGTGCCGATGTTATAGCCGAGCGCCATGCCGGTCGTGCGGGTCGCCGTGGGGAACAGCTCGGCCATGAGCGCAGGGATGGGCGCGAAGTACGTGGCCTTGAGCAGCGCAACCCAGATCACGGCGATCAGCAGCGTGGGCAGCGACGGATGCGCATTCATCAGCACGAATGCCGGATAAATCGTGACGAAGAAAATCACGCCCGCCACGAGCATGATGCGCGTGCGGCCGATCTTGTCCGAGAGATGTCCGACGAACGGCACCAGCACCATCATGATGAAGCCCGCGCTCAGGGTAGCAATGAAGCCCGACGACGGGGCGAGACCCAATTGCCGCGCCGCGTAGGTGGGCATATAGAGCAGCATGTAGTTGGCCGTGGTGGTGAGCACGAGCGAGCCGATGGCGATCAGCACGCGCTCCTTCTGCTTCGCCAGCACTTCGCGCACCGGCGAAGCAAGCTTCTCGGCCTGCTCGAACTCCGGCGTTTCCTCCATGCGGCGGCGAATGTACAGGCCGATCGGACCGATCAGCATGCCGAACAGAAATGGGATGCGCCATCCCCAGCCTTCGAGTTGCGGCGGCGTCAAAAACCCTGTGAGCACCACACCGAACAGCGAGGCAAGCAGCGTGCTCGCGCCCTGACTCGAAAACTGCCAGCTCGACATGAAGCCGCTTCGCCTGGGCGCATGCTCGACGAGAAATGCCGTGGAGCTGCCGAATTCGCCGCCTGCGGAAAAGCCTTGCAGCAGCCGCGAGCAGAAGATGAGAATCGGCGCGGCGAACCCGATGGTGTCGTACGAGGGCATGAGCGCGAGCATGCCCGTGCCGACCGTCATCAACGCGATCGACAGGGTGAGCGACGCCTTGCGTCCGTGGCGGTCGCTGTACGAGCCGAGCACGAGCGCACCGACCGGGCGCGCCAGGTAAGACAGCGCGAAGGTGCCGAAGGTGAGCAGCAGCGAGATCGTGCGATCGTGCACCGGGAAGAACAGGCGCGAAAGCGTTGTGGCGAAGTAGCCGTACGCGACGAGATCGTAGAACTCGAGCGCGTTGCCAATGGAAGTCGCGACGATCAGCCGGGTGACATTCGACTTCGACGCCTGCGTGTGCGGCGCTTGCGTCAGCGTGGCGGATTCACTGCTCATGGCGTAGGCCTCCGGTAAATTTGCGGGGCAGATGAAAAGCGGAGTTGCTGCCGGGCACCCCGGCCTCGCGCGTGCCGAGATCCCAGAAGAGCCCGGCCATGATCTGGAGTCCTTCGCGTATCACGGGGCCGAGCATGTGCTCGTCGGGCGCGTGCTGCGAGCAACCAGGGTACGAATGCGGCACCCAGAGCGTGGGCATGCCGATCACATCGGCGAACACGTCGTTGGGCAGCGTGCCGCCGAGGTTGGGCAGCAGCACCGGTTGCGCTCCCGTGGTCTGCGCGAGCGAGCGCCGGGCCCACTCCACCCATGGGTTGTCCGGATCGACGCGCGTGGCGGACATGCCGCGCTCGACTTCGACCTCGACCATCGTGTAGCCCTGCGCGTCCAGATGGCGGCGCACGATCTGCTGCAGGTTCTGCCAGTCGGTCCCGACCACGAAGCGCAACTGCATGTGCGCGAACGCATGCGGCGGAATCGCGTTCACCGGCTTCTCCGGGTTGCCGGTGCGAAACGCCAGCACTTCGATGGTGTTCCAGGCGAACACGCGCTCGGCCGGTGTCAGGCCGGGTTCGCCATAATCGGCATCGACTGCGGGCTCGTCCGGATTGCCGCCTACAACGACCTCGGCGAGCGCGCGGCGCACGGCGTCCGGAACCGGCGGCGGCCGCAGCCCATCAATCGCGATGCGGCCGTTCGCATCGACCATCGAGGCAATGGCATTGGCGAGCACGACACCCGGATTGCGCAGCAGGCCGCCCCAGTTGCCCGAGTGATGCGCGCCGTCGCGCAGCTTGACGTCGAGGCGGAAATTGATCGAGCCGCGCGAGCCGAGAAAAATCGTCGGGCGGCCGGCGGCGAGCCGTGGGCCGTCCGAAGCGATCAGCACATCGGCGGCGAGTTCGTCGCGCAACTGCGCGCACAGCGCGGCGAGTCCCGGCGAGCCCCGCTCCTCCCCGGTTTCGAACAGCAGCTTCACGTTGAACCCCAGCCGGCCGCCGCGTGCGTCGAGCACGGCTTTGAGCGCGGCGAGATTGATGCTGTGCTGGCCCTTGTTGTCGGCCGTGCCGCGGCCGTACCAGCGCTCGCCGCGCAAGGCGACGCGCCAGGGCGAAAGCCCCTCGGACCACTGGGCGTCGTAGCCGCGCACCACGTCGCCGTGACCATAGCTCAGCACCGTCGGCAGATCGTCGCCCTCGTGCCGGTGGGCAACGAGAAACGGGCCCGCGCCGTCAACGGGATTCTCGACGATGCGGCAAGCGAAGCCCCAGGCCGCGAGCGTGGGCATGAGTTCCTCGTCGAGATAGGCGCGCAACAGCGCGTAGCTGCCGGCCTCCTGGCTTTCCGTGCGTACGGCGACACGGCGCTGCAAGTCGTCGAGAAAGGCTCCGGATTCGTAGCAATGCGTGGCTAACTGGATGGCGGTGTCGCGAGTCACAGGGGTCTCCGTTCAGGCGTGAGAGCGGCCGCCGGGCAGCGCATGGTGCGTGGCACACCACCCCGGATCGGACGTCATGTATTCATGCTGACGCGGACGATATTTCTGGACAATTACAATATTTCTCACCGATCTTTGCCGAATCGGCAAAGCTCACCCGTGTTTTCCCGTAGCCACCGGGGTGCCGATACCATGGATCAAACCGCTTTACGCTACTTTCTCGAGGTCGCCCGCAGCGGCTCGCTCAGCAAGGCTTCCGAACGGCTGTTCGTGGCCGTGTCGGCACTGAGCCGGCAGATCGCGAAGCTCGAAGAGCAGATGGGCACGCCGCTCTTCGAACGCCGGCCGCGCGGCATGGTGTTGACCGAGGCGGGACGCCTCGTCGCCAATCATGCGCGGCGCAGCCAGCTCGAGGAAGAACGCGTGATCGACGAGATTCGCGGCTTGAGCGCGCACGGGCGCGTCATGCTGCGTATCGCTGCGTCGCAAGGCGTCGCGCCGGATTTTCTTCCGCAGGTCTGCCGGCATTTCCTCAAGACCTGGCCGGGCGCGCACTTCCAGATGGATGTTTCCGCGCCCTCGGTGGCCACGCAGCGCGTGCGCGAAGGCACGCACGACGTGGCCGTGTGCTTCAGCATGGCGCCGGAAAAAGATGTGCATGTGCACTACGCACAGCGGGCGCCCATTTATGCGGTGATGCGAAGCGGACATCCGCTTGCTTCGCGGGAGGCCGTGGCGCTTGCCGACCTGGTGTCGTGGCCGGTTGCCATGAATAACGAAAGCGGAACGCTGCGGCAGTTGTTCGATATTGCGTGCAGTCTGGAGGGTCTTATTTTCGAGCCTGTCTTCGTCGCCAACCTTCAGACAGCACTCCAAAGCTTCGTGCTCAATACCGATGCAATCACGCTGGCCGGCTATCTCACGGCGCGCAGCCGCTTGGGACCCGGCGGACTGACCGCCCTGCCCATCACCAACCCCGAACTGCACCAACGCACGCTGCAGATCCAGACGATGGCGGGCCGCACCTTGCCGCGTGCCGTTGTTGCGTTCGTGGATCTGGTTAAAGAGGCGATTGAAACGCCGGAACTGGTGGACTAGCGTCTTTTCCTTTTGGAAACACAAGGCTTGTTCGCGATAGAAGACGAATCGCAAGTTCGCTGCCTGACAACGCGCGGCTGATCGAGCCAACGCGCATGCGGGCGGACTCGTGTACTTCTGTCACAATCGGAGTCAGCGCTTTTGCCGATCCGACTTCAGCCACGCACCCTACCGGAATTTGTACATGCCCATTTTCGGAATCAGCCTTCACGTCATCATCGCGTTGTTCTTTGCCGTCCATGCAGTGCGCACCCAGCAGAACATGTACTGGCTGCTGATCCTGTTTCTCTTTCCCGGCATTGGCAGCGCCGTCTACCTCTTTGCCGTTTATTTGCCGGCGCTTCGCCAGTCGCGGGGAGCGCGGGCCGCGACGCGCACCCTCTCCCGGCTCGTCGATCCCAACCGGGCGGTGCGCGAGGCGCGCATGGATTTCGACAGTGCGCCGACCGTGGCGCATCGCATGCGTCTGGCTGCCGCGCTGCTCGAAGCCGGCGATGCCGCCGAAGCCCTGACGCACTATCAGGCGGCGGCCAGCGGGCCGTTCTCCACCGATCAGGCGCTGCTCGAAGGCATGGCGCGCGCGCAGTTCGCCACCGGCGATGCGTCGGCCACGAGGGAGACGCTGGAGCGGCTATTCGCCGCCCATCCCATTTGCCGCCAGCAGCCCGAGCCTGCCTTGCTGTATGCGCGGGCGTTGGCCGCGACAGCCGCGCCACAGACACGCGCCGCATTCGAGACGGCACTCGCCAGTGCGCGCGACGCCGAGCCACGGTGCCTGTACGCCGACTGGCTATCCGCACAGCCCGATGAGGCAGACCACGTGCGCGCCCGCGAACTGTATGCCGAGATCGTGCACGATGCCCGGCACTGGCCGCGCCATGCCCGCGAACACAACAGCGAGTGGCTGCAACGAGCCCAGGCCGCGCTGGCGCGATGAACGCAAGGAGGCCCTCAGCAGAAAGGGGGCGTTGGCTGCTTGTCTCCACGCTTATCTCCACATTGACGAAGGGAGTCAACGCTTGAACGCGCATACCGAAGCCGAAAATTATTTGCTGGACTTCCATCGACGGATAGTCAGCTCCACGAGCATTGCGTTTGGAGCGGTTCCCGCCTCGCTCAACGGTGTCGTCCATGCATCGTCCTACCATGCTTTGGCTTCGATGCTCCCGTTGGACGACAACGCGCTATCGGTTGTGGACATCGGCTGTGGAGACGGCCACCTGCTCGGCTTACTGGCTGCGCAGAAGCATCGAGGATTGCGATTGATCGGCGTTGACATGAGCGACGGAGAACTGGACGTCGCCCGAGCCGTATTACCCGCCGATATTGCCTTGTTAAGGGAGCGCGCACAGGATCTATCGATCGCGACGGGATCGATAGACGTTGTGCTCAGTCATATGGCTTTGATGCTCATGGGCGACCTCGAGCAAGTTTTCTCGGAGATACGCCGGATTCTACGTCCGTCCGGTTTAGTCGCGTTCATAGTCGGCGGCAAGGGATTGCTGGAGCCGGTCAGGCATCTGTACCTGAACGAACTGCGACCGATTCTGCGAGAGGAAAACATATCTCTGTGCTTGCACAACGAAAGAACGACAAGCGAAGAAGGATGGCGCACGCTCCTGTCACCCTCCTTCACCGATTGCAGGTTTGCCGATGTTGATCTGAGAATCGATGCAACGCCAACGGAGATCTGGGATTCCTTTCTATCGACGACCTACGACGTTGACTTGCTGTCTTCCGAGGGACAAGAGAAGTTGCGCAAGCGCACCATGGCGGCGCTGGCGAGTCATTGCGATAGTAACGGGAAACTCCGTTACGGTTGCGGGCTTCGGCTAGTCGCTGCGCGGGCACGGTGAAATGGGCTAATCAGGCGGCATTGCCCCGGTGGTGCTTTTCCAGCATCGACGCCATTTAGCCTTAGCCATAGAGCCCGATGCAATTTTCCCAAGGATCGCGCAGCATGCACATCTGCTTGCCGGCTTCCACGTGGGCCGGCCCTCGGTAAAGCGTGGCACCTATACGCAGGAAATGCTGTAACGCTTCGTCGAAGTCGTCGACAGTCCTGTGCATGCGTCGATCTACCTTTCATCACGATTGCGAGGGCAAGGATGCGGATCTCGGTCGTTGACGCAGAGCCACGCAAAGGAACAAGCCTGCCAATGCTTCTGCCTCTCGGCTCGTAAGCAAGCGCAAGCCGTACAAGTCGCGTATCGATCTGGGGAGAAAAACATGCGTCTCGCGCGCGCAAGCCTCTTTGCCCTGCTCTGGCTGTCTGCCTCTATAACCAGTCTCGCGTCGGCATCCGAAGGTCGCCAACCCGGACGTTTTCCGCTTTCTATCATCGATAACCGTGCCTTCGTTGATGTGCAGGTCGATGCAAAGGGTCCATTCGCTTTCATTCTGGATACGGGCTCGTCCAGTTCGACGATCAGTACCGCGTTAGCGGAAAAATTGAAGCTCGTCCCTGTGGGCGCCGGAACGGGAACAGGCGCCGGCGAGCAGCCTCTCTCTTTTAGCAACGTCCACCTGAACGACCTGGCCGTCGGCTCATTCTCCCTCGGCGACCTGGATATCCCGGCAATGGACACGACTCGACTGAGTCGCGTCATCGGCTTTCAGCATTTCGACGGTGTGCTTGGCGCAGAGCTATTCCGGAAATACGTTGTGACGCTGGATGCTGCGCGCAAGCAGGTAGCCATTCAGGATCAGGATCAATTCAAGCCGGCGGCAGATGCGATACCGGTTCCGTTCACATTGGACGAGAACGAAACACCGCTTGTGGAAGCTTCCATTGATGGCACAACTGCCTTGTTTCAGATCGATACCGGCGACCGCTTCAGCCTGACGCTGTTCAACGGCTTCTGGCGTTCCCATCAACTCGACATGAAAATGGGGACTACCGTTGAAGCCATGACCGGGTACGGCGGCGGCGGTCCGATCCGCGGCATTGTCGGAAGGCCAGCACGCTTTTCCATCGGCAATCTTGCCGTGCCGCCACCCGTCACGCGTCTGTCGCTTCAGGCAGCCGGCGCATTTACCCGGAGTGACCGCGCGGGAAGTATCGGCATGGGCATTCTGAAGCGATTTACGGTCTCATTCGACTATGGTCATCGCGTGATGTGGCTTTCGAAGAGCGCCGGGTTCGATGTCCCGGACCGGTACGATCGAAGTGGCATGTGGCTGGGGCTATCCCCGCAGGGGCTGCGCGTAATCGACGTGATCGCAAACGGACCCGCGGCAAAGGCCGGCGTGCATGACGGCGACGTCGTCACGAAAGTAGGTGCCCTGCCAGCAGATGCGAATACGTTGTTCGCGATCCGCACGCTGCTTGAGGAGCCGGGCATATCGAGTGTTGCCGTGCTCGTAAGCCGGGCAAGCGGAGTTCAACTGACCCATGTTGTACTTCAGGATCTGATCTCGCCCCAGGCTGCGCTAACTGGGCGCTCCGGCACAGCCGCCCATATATGACTTCTTCGACCGCAAGGAATGCACCTTGAATCTGGCAAAGCGCGTTACGTACGGATTGGCTGGAGTGGTTTTCCTGTGCTTTCTGGTCATACTAACGCTGCATCACAATGGGTCGATTGAGACAGAGACCTTGATCGACAGTTCGCCTCAGACCGTGTGGACGGTGCTCACGGCAACCGACGATTACCCGTTGTGGAATCCCGAGATTTCACAGCTTCACGGACAGCTTCGCGAGGGCAACGTCATCGAGTTCGTCGAGGGGACGGGGCCGGACGCGATGGTGTTTCATCCCACGATACTTGCGGTGCAGGCTGATCGAGAATTGCGATGGAAGGGGTACGTCGGGTTTCCGGGTATTTTCGACGGCGAGCACCGTTTCGTTCTCGAGGCCGTGGGCAATAAAACGCGCTTTATCCAGAGTGAAACGTTCACCGGCATTCTTGCTGGCGCACTGACCGAGAGCGTCCTGAAAGACACGGTGAATAGCATGCATGCAATGAACGATGCGTTGAAGAAGCGAGCCGAGCTAGTGTCGGGTCAATCGCCGAAATAGCCAGTCGGCTCGCACTGGGTAACAACGGCCGCTAACCAGCCCGCCATCGAGTTCAGGGTGGCACGCTCGCGAAGGCGCTCTCCTCCGTCCGCCCCTGATAGACACAGATCCGGTTTCGGCCCGAGTACTTCGCCTCGTAAAGCGCGGCGTCCGCGCGCATATTCAGGAGATCGAATGTATCCCCTGGCTGCCATGCCGCGATACCTCCGCTGAAGCTGTACCTGCGAGGCCCCGAGCCGGTATCCACCGGTTGCAGGGTCACGGAGCGACTCAGCCTCTCTGCGAAGCGCAGCGCGTCGTCCGTCCCAGCCTCGGGCAGCAGTATCGCAAACTCTTCGCCGCCCATGCGCCCCAGCACATCGCCTCGCCTTAGCTGACTCTCGACTCGACGGACAAACTCGCGCAACACCGCGTCGCCGCCCGCATGACCGAACGTGTCGTTGATTGCCTTGAAATGATCGAGGTCGACGATCAAAAGAGAAAGCGGCACGCCGGAGCTCACAGCGCCGGCAGACAGGCGCTGCACAGCGGCCTCGAACCCCTTGCGCGACAGCGCACCGGTCAGGAAATCGCGGTCGGCGGCGGCACGCGCATCGGTGAGGAGGGCGTCATGCACCATCATCATCGCCGCCATCGAAAGCATCGGCATGATTGCCCCGCCGATCGCCAGCAACGCCACACTCCCGGCGGTGGCAAACAGCAGCGTGTTCGTCGTACCGGTCAGCGTCGTGAAATACACGCCTCTCACAAGCTGGCAGACACCGAGCACAAGTGCCATCGTTGCCGTCGCCCAATACGGATACGCCGCTCGCGCGGGCGGCCGGTGGCGCACAACGAGGACCGCAACGGCCATGCACAACGCAGCCGAAAAGAGTACCGTGACGAGCACACGCTGCGGAATGCTGTCGACAACGTAGCGCCAGTACACCAGGGCGGCGCCAAGCGCGACCAGCCCAGCAATCAGGACGCTCCAGCGAACCGGGCGCTGGAGAAAGCGTGCGCAGCCCACGTAATAAATAACGGCCGAAAGCGCCATCAACTCGTTTGCCACGACGACCGATACGGCGTCCGGAATCCGTCCGCGCAATAAAATGAGCGGCAGCGCCACCACCATCATGAGGTTGGAGGCAAACCAGTCAGATACGCCCGGCATTCTGGAGCGAAGCAGTGAGCCCAACAGCGGCGTCAACATCAGGCTCATCAGCGCAGAGATGGCAATGGCTACTGCGGGATCTAGCATGCAGGACAACCCGACCCGGAAGGCATAAGGCACCGGTGGAGCAAAAGCCGGCGCACCCGATTTGTAAAGAAGTTCCAGCAAAGCACGCCGGTGCCTTTGCTTCGACGCGCGGCCCGCGCAACGCAAGTGCGATCCCACCAGCACCCGCACCCACATTGTGCGCAAGGAGCCTCAAGTTTTCGCCCTGCGTGCCGTCGATCATACTATGGAGAATGCCTGCATAAGCAAGGCAACGAAAGCATTGCGTCAGCCTATGCCCGCTCCTGCGACTTCCACTTGCCTCCTGGGCCCCGGGATCAGACCGTGCGCCGCCCGCCGACGTTGACACATCTCGTGGTGCTTGCCGCCACGTTCGTGCTGCTGCATGTTACAGGTCTATGGTTACTGCCCGCGCAGGCTACGCTGGTCACTTATCCGTTTCTGCTGCTGGCGCCGCTGCTTGCCTTTGCCAGTTGCTGCTGGCAGGCCAGGGCTGAAACGTCGGGGGCACGTTTGCCCTGGGTTCTGCTCAGCGCAGGTATTTTTCTGTGGGCGTGCGGCATTTTCCTCAGTGCCTGGGAAGATATCTGGCAGCACCTTCCGCAGAGCGCCGCATGGTTTTCGGATTTCGCGTTCTTCCTTTATGGCGTGCCGGTTCTGCTGGCCCTTTCGTCGGCATCGGAGGAACAACGCATCCCCTCTTTCATCTGGATCGACGCGACGCAGGCCCTGCTAACGGGCTTTCTGCTGTACATCAGCATTTTTTCGGCCATGCCGTTTGCGGACGACACCCTCGCGCCGGTTTCGGCTTCCACGCTTGTTCTGACCTATAACACCGAGAATTTCATTCTTGCCATCGCGGCCACCTTGCGCGTGCTCGCCCAGCCACGAGGCCCGGAGCGCCGGTTTTACCTGATCCTGTTCCGTTTCCTGTGGATCTACGCGCTCATGGCCTACGTGTACAACAACTGGGCGGCGGTGTCGAACGCGCATACCTCGATGGATGTGCTGGTCGATCTGCCATTCCTGTTCCTCGCCGTGGCAGCCGGGGCGCCGCGCCCGTTGCGCGTTGAAGGCGACGAAGCCGCTGAAGCAGGGGGAGCGCCCCACCGGCACACACTCGCCCTGTTCGTCGAAAACGTCAGCCCGGTTTTCTATACGGTGGCTCTGCTCGCGCTCAGCACCTCGCTGATGCGCCGGCATTTCTACGTGGGAACGGCGGGCGTTTTCGCGGCTATCGCGCTCTATGGAACCCGCTCGACGCTGCTCCAGAGCAGGTACATCCGCATACAACGCGAGTTGCGCGAGGCGCGAGACCGCCTGGAGCAGATCGCGCTCACGGACGCCTTGACCCATACCGCGAACCGTCGCCGCTTCGACGAGGCACTGGTGCTCGAATGGAATCGCGCTATCCGCCACCGGCATCCGATTGCGCTGCTGCTAATCGACATCGACTATTTCAAGCAGCTCAACGACCGCTTTGGACATCCGGCTGGGGACCGTTGCCTCGTTTCCGTTGCACTCGCGCTGCAATCCACGTTGCCGCGCGCCGGCGATCTGCTCGCCCGCTACGGCGGCGAAGAGTTTGCCGCGATTCTGCCTTCGACCGATGAAGCCGGCGCGCGCCGGGTGGCCCTGACGATGCAGGAAGCCATTCGCATGCTCGAACTTCGCAACGAAACGGCAACGGGGCCGTTTGTCACGGTAAGCGTGGGGGCTGCCGTGTTCGAATCGCCGCAAGGCGGCCCGGCGGATATTGTGGCGGCCGCAGATCAGGCGCTCTACCGGGCAAAACAGTGTGGCCGCAACCGCATTGAGGTCACTACGGAGTGCGGTATTCTGCGCAGTGGCATGCAGTAGCGGCCAGGTATTCGCGCCAAGGCGCCTTGCGAGTGGCGGAAAGCAGCCGGAGTCGAACCGACCTGGGAACGGCTGACGTCCCCAACCAGGTTTGAAGCCTGGCCGTACCACCGGATACGAATGCCTTCCTTCGCACACCTGACATACCGCGGACAACCACGCGGCATTCACAGCACGTCACGCAACCGGCTATCGGCACGCAGCACGTGCCGCTCGCGGTGAAACCGAGTATATCCAACGCGGTCGAAGAACTCCAGAATCTGGATCGCGCGCTTGCGGCCCAAGCCCGTAGCATCGCGGAACGCCGCGGCGGAAATCGAGCCGCCTTCGGCAGCCGCCACTTGCGCCGCGAGCCGCGCGAGTTCGTGCACGACATCCCGGTCGTAGAACAGATCGCGCACGACCTGATACAGCTCGCCTAGCCGAGCGAGCTTGCGCAGCAGCGCGCGCACGGCCTCCTCGGGCTGCTGCGTCTCGCGCGCGAGATCGCGCACCCAGGGCGGATCATAACGTCCTTGCGCAATCAACGGTCTCAAACGTGCCGCCAGCGCGTCCTCCCGCGCATCGAGCGACACGGCATGCGAAGGCAGATGCAGCCACGGCCCGCTGCGCGCGAGGCGGCCGTCTTCCACGAGCGCATCCACTACGGCACGCCAGACGGTATCGGTCACGAGCGGCGCTGCGATACGGCGCAGGCGCGCGGCATCGGGCCCCTGCTCGTCGGGCATGCGTGCATGAAATTCGTGCAACGCTTCGACGATGCGCGCCGCCATCCGTTCCCAGTGCTGCCGCGCCATCACGACACCGTCGTCCGCGCGGCCATGCGCTGCAATTTCGATAGCGTCGCGAGGCAGCGCAAGCGCATCGGCGGCGTAGCCCGTCAATTGCGTCAGCGTGGTGCGGGCGATGCCTCTCGGCGCCTGCTGGATCAACGCGTCGATACGCCCTTCGTCGAGCCACACCTGCAACGCGTCGAGCCACGCGCGGCGCTCGGGCGTGCGCCGTCGTCTGGCCGGCCCGAACGGATCGAGCACGCGTCCGCCGCCCACCGTTCGCGTGGCCTGGGCATTGCGCACGATGAGCCGGTCGCCGGGCAATGCGACCAGCGGCGTATCGAAAACAAGTTGCACGCGCGCATGCTCGCCGGGCCCCAGCGTCTCGCCGTCGAGCAGCACAACGTTCGCCATGCGGTGGGCCGTACCCAGATGTACGTGCAGCGGCGTCCAGTGCTGCAGCGTGAGATCCGCGTCGCCGAGCAGGTTCAGTTCGCAATCGATACGCGTCGCGCCCTGCGCGAGCCTCGCATCGACGATCCAGTCGCCGCGCACGATCTGCGCCTTGTCGATGCCCGCAAGGTTGAGGGCGCAACGTTGCCCCGCTCGCCCCTCCTGCGCCGGGCGGTTCTGCGCATGGATGCTGCGCACGCGCACGGGCAACCCCGCAGGTGCCAGCATGAGCGTATCGCCTACCTGCACGCGACCCGCGAAAACCGTACCCGTCACGACCGTGCCCTGCCCGGCCAGCGTAAAGACGCGGTCCACGGCCAGCCGAAAGAGCCCGTCCGCGCGGCGCCCCTGCCACGCCATCGCCTGCTCGCGCAGCCAGGCGTCGAGCCTCGTCACGCCTTCGTCGCCCGCCTGCGTGGCGCGTGTTTCGAAGCACGGCGCGAGCGCAAATGCAGTCGGGGCAAGCCATGCGGCGACTTGCGCGCGTACCTCGGCGAGCCGGTCGGCATCCACACGATCGGTTTTCGTGAGCGCGACGGCACCCTCGGTCACGCCAAGCAGTTGCAGGATCGCGAGGTGCTCGCGCGTTTGCGGCATCACGCCGTCGTCGGCGGCCACCACGAGGAGCGCGAAATCGATGCCGCAGGCGCCCGCCGCCATCGTGTGGACAAGCTTCTCGTGCCCCGGCACGTCGATGTAGCCCAGCACCTCGCCGTTGGCGAGCGGCACATAGGCATAGCCCAGCTCGATCGAAATGCCGCGGGCTTTCTCTTCCTTGAGGCGGTCGGTATCGACCCCGGTCAGCGCGCGGACCAGCGTGGTCTTGCCGTGATCGATATGTCCGGCCGTGCCGACGATCACAGGCGCAACTCCGCCAGCTGCGCGATAAAAGCGGCTTCGTCGGCGCTTTCGAGGCAGCGCAGGTCGAGCCGCAATGCGTCGTCGGCAATGCGGCCGATCACCGGGCGCGGCAGTTCGCGCAAGGCCCGCTCGAGTTTCATGAGCGCACGGCCGCTGCCGCTCTTGCCCGCATGACGCACGACCAGGCCGCAGCTCGGCAGCACATCCACGGGTAACGCGCCGCTGCCGATCTGGCTGAACATGGGTTCGACGCTCGCCGCATAGGCGTCTCCCAGTGCGCGCTGCAACGTGGGCAGCGCGCGCTCGGCCAGCGTCTGCATCTCCGCCGCTGGCCGCGTAAGCAGACGCAGCGTGGTGAGCCTTTCGCGCAGAAATTCCGGCGCCTGATAGAGCCTGAGCACCGGCTCCAGCGCGGCCAGCGTGAGTTTGCCCACGCGCAGCGCCCGCTTGAGCGGATGCTTCTTGATCTTCGCGATCAGTTCCTTGCGGCCGACGATCAGCCCCGCTTGCGGGCCGCCCAGCAGCTTGTCGCCGCTGAACGTCACGAGATCCGCACCGGCTTCCACGGTCGCGCGCACGGTGGGCTCGGCCGGCAAGCCCCACTGCGTGAGGTCGGTCAGCGTGCCGCTGCCCAGATCGACCGCTACGGGCAAGCCCCGCGCACGCGCGAGCGGCGCGAGTTCGTCGAGTTCGACGCTCTTCGTAAAGCCGCTAATGGCGTAGTTGCTGCAATGGACTTTCATGAGCAGCGCCGTGCGCGCATTGATGGCTGCTTCGTAGTCCTTGAGATGTGTGCGATTGGTCGTGCCGATCTCGCGCAGCTTCGCGCCGGCGCGGCTCATGATGTCGGGAATGCGGAACGCCCCGCCGATCTCGACCAGTTCGCCGCGCGAAACCACCACTTCCTTGCGCGTGGCAAGCGCCGAAAGCGCGAGCAGCACGGCGGCGGCGTTGTTGTTCACCACGGTCGCGGCCTCGGCGCCGGTCAACTCGCAGATCAGGTCGTCGATCAGATCGTCGCGGTCGCCGCGCTTGCCGGTTGCGAGATCGAACTCCAGATTCGCCGGCTGCGTCAGCGCCTGGACGACAGCGGCAACCGCGGCATCGGGCAACAGCGCGCGGCCAAGATTCGTATGCAGCACGGTGCCCGTCAAATTGAACACGGGACGCAGCCGGCCCTGCGCGCGCTGCGCCAGGTAACGTCCCGCTTCGCCGATCGCCCGTTCCGGCGCGAACGGCTCGGCCTCGCCTTGCCCAGTTGCCGGCACGCCGCCCTGGCCGTTTGCCTGCACGTCTTGCCGCCATCGTTCCAGCGTGGCGCGTATCGCTGCCAGCACCTGCGTGCGGCCATATTCGGCAATCAGCGGTTGCGCCGCTGCGGAGGCAATCACACGCTCTACGGCCGGCACCCTCGCGAGCAACGCATTCAGCGCGCGCGCGTCGCGCTCCGTTTCCTGTCCCACGGCTTCGCTCATCGGGCTTGTCGGTTATTGGTCGGCCGGCACGTCGGGCCATAGCAGCGGATTCGGGCTCGCGCGCCGGTAGCCCGCATCGCTCATCAACAGGTCGAGCGTGAGGCTCGCGAGATCGTCGGCCAGCGGCTCGAAATCGAGGTCCTTCTCCTGATAGCCGATTTTGCGGTACGTATGGCACTCGTCGCACGATTCGGCCTTGACCGCCGGGTCGCCGCCATCGATGCCGTGGTACGCAATGCCTTTAGTCGAGTCGCAGTTCGTGCACTTCACGCGCACCACGTGCGTTTCGGTCCCGCACAGGCTGCATTGCACGTAGCGATAGCCCTGGTACGCGCCGCCCACGCGCACGATGCTCGCAACGGGCGGCACGCCGCACACGGGGCAGGCGCCGGGCGCATCCACATAAGGAATGTCCCGCGTGTCGAGCCGGCTGGCGAGGTCGGTCCAGATCACCTGGAGCGCGGCCATGATGAAGGGCGCGGTAGCGGGTGAGACTTCGGCGTAGCGCTGCGCGAGCAGGGCGTCGGCTTGCGCGTCGAGTTCGGCGTCGCTCATGGCGCGCAGCGTGTCGATCACCTTCGCGAGCGCGGGCGCCACCGCACCGGCCGCTTCCACATGATCCAGGAGGCGGCGCAGCACCTCGCGCCACTGCGGATCGCGCTCGCCGGAATGCGCGGGCAGGATCGGCATGGAATGGCGCTGTGCGTTCGCCACAGCATCGGCATCGGGCATCTGCGCGGCCGTGTGTTCGAGCACGGCCTGCTGCGCATCGACCAGCGCCGCCATCAGCCGGACATATCCGCCGATGGGACTGCGCGGCGCCAGGTGGCGCAGCCGCTCGGCGCGCGCGGCGAAATGCGTTGCGCGCTCGGGCAGGCGAATGCGCGGGATCGCGGAAGGATCGAGGGCCTCGATCTCGCGGGGTTCGAGAATACGTTGCGTCACGGCTTGAGTTCTCCAGAAACAAAAAGCCGCCGCGCCCTGCCGGGCGGGCGGCTTGCTGGCACGCTCCCGAGGCCTCGCTCCGAGGCCCGATGCGGCGCGCCGGCTACTTGATGCTCTCGCGGAACCAGCGCGGATGATGCTTCATCGCCCACCCCCACGTAACCGTGCCGCGCACCATCGCACCGATCGAGCCTTTCACCCACAGCGCCGCATAGATATGAACGACGATGCTGACGATCAGCACGAAGGCCGCCGCCGCATGCACGAGGGCAGCGATGCGGACCACCTCGATCGGAAAGTAGAACGAAAAGTAGCGCCGCCAGATCACGATGCCGCTCGCGAGCAACAGCACGAGACAAGCCACCAGGGTGAAGAATAGCAGCTTCTGTCCCGCATTGTATTTGCCGATCTCGGGCAGCTTGTCCTCGCGGTTGTGCAGCACGTCGTCGATCTGCTTGAGCCACTGCACGTCGTTCTTGTCGAGATAGTTGTGATGCCAGAAGCGCAGTGCGAGGATCAGAAACGACACGAACATCACGAGGCCGACGAACGGATGCAGGATGCGCGTCCACTGCCCGCCGCCGAACAGCGCGGAGAGCCAGAACATGGCCGGATGAAACATCGCGAGACCGGAGAGCGCGAGCAGCACGAAGGTGATCGCGGTGATCCAGTGATTGGTGCGCTCGTTGGCCGTGTAGCGCACCAGCAGCTTCGGTTCATGATCTTGCATCGTCGCGCTCCTCGGGTTCACCCTTGATGCGGCGCGCCTCTTCCTCGGCGGCCGCTTCGTCTTCGGCGCTCACCTCGTTCGGACCGATCCGCGTGTAATGGAAGAAGCCCGCCAGTGCGGCGAGCGCGATGCCCGCCAGCGCCAGCGGCTTCGCCACGCCCTTCCACAACCGCACGAACGGGCTGATGCGCGGGCTGTCGGGCAGGCCGTGATAGAGCGAGGGCTGGTCCGCGTGGTGCAGCACGTACATCACGTGCGTGCCGCTCACGCCCGGCGGATCGTAGAGGCCCGCGTTCTCGAAGCCGCGCTCCTTGAGGTCCACGATACGTTCGGCCGCGTGCTGCTTCATGTCCTCCTTGGTGCCGAACACGATGGCGCCGGTGGGACAGGTCTTCACGCAGGCCGGTTCCTGGCCCACGGCCACGCGGTCCGAGCAGAGCGTGCACTTGTACACGCGATGGTCCTTCTTCGAAAGCCGCGGGATATTGAACGGACAGCCGGCAATGCAATAGCCGCAGCCGATGCAGTTCTCCTCATGGAAATCGACGATGCCGTTCGTGTACTGCACGATCGCGCCCGGCGAGGGGCAGGCCTTCAGGCAGCCGGGATCCTCGCAGTGCATACAGCCGTCCTTGCGGATCAGCCACTCGAGGTTGCCGTTCGGATTTTCGTACTCCGTATAGCGCATCACGGTCCACGAATGCTCGGAGAGGTCCATGGGGTTGTCGTACACCCCATGGTTCACGCCCACCTCGTCGCGCAGGTCGTTCCACTCCATGCACGCTGTCTGGCAGGCCTTGCAGCCGATGCATTTCGTGACGTCGATGAGCTTCGCCACGGTGCCCGTGACCGGCTCGCGCACGCCAGGCGGCGGCGTGGTGGTCGCGGAGAGGCGCTTGATATCGAGTGATTGCAGTGCCATATCGCGCCCCCTATGCCTTTTCGACCTTCACGAGGAACGACTTGAACTCGGGCGTCTGCGAATTGCCGTCGCCCACCGGCGGCGTCAGCGTATTCGTCAGATAACCCGGTTTGGTCAGACCCGTGAAGCCCCAATGCAGCGGTACTCCCACCGTATGCACCTTCTTGCCCTCGATCGTGAGCGGCTTGATGCGCTTGGTGACCACGGCCACCGCGATCAGATAGCCGCGGTTGCTCGACACCTTCACGCGCCCGCCATCCACCACGCCCACCTCCTTCGCGAGTTCTTCGCCGATCTCCACGAACTGCTGCGGCTGGATGATCGAATTCAGGCGCGCGTGCTTGGTCCAGAAGTGGAAGTGCTCGGTGATCCGGTAGGTCGTCGCAACATGCGGGAACGACTGCACCGTGCCGAACGTGGCGCGATCGTCGGGGAACACGCGCGCGGCCGGGTTGTTGGTCGCGAGCGGGTTGTTGGGGTGGAACGGGTTGTAGCCGAGCGGATTCTCGAAAGGTTCGTAGTGCTCAGGGAATGGACCTTCGTTCATCCCGTCGCGCGCGAAGAAACGTGCCACGCCCTCCGGATTCATGATGAACGGCCCCATGCCCAGGTCGGGCGCTTCGTCCACCTTGTAGTCGGGAATGTCCGCGCCGGTCCACGCAGCGCCGTTCCAGGCGATCAGCTTGCGCGTGGGGTCGAAGGGCTTGCCCGCCGTATCGCACGAAGCACGGTTGTAAAGCACCCGGCGATTGGCCGGCCACGCCCAGGCCCAGTTCAGCGTCTGGCCGATGCCCGTGGGGTCCGAGTTGTCGCGCCGGCCCATCTGGTTGCCCGCCTCGGTCCACGCGCCGCAGAAGATCCAGCAGCCGCTCGCCGTGGTGCCGTCGTCCTTGAGCTGCGCGAAACCGGAAAGCTGTGCGCCCTTCTTCACGAGCACCTTGGTGGGGTCCTTCGCGTCGGTCTGATCGGCAAGCGCCTGGCCGTTGTACTCCTTCGCCAGTTCCTCGGGCGTCGGACTCTCGGGATCCGAATACGGCCACGTCAGCTTGACGATGGGATCCGGGCACTTGCCGCCGTCCTTCTCGTACGCGGCGCGAATGCGCAGGAAGAGGCCCGACATGATCTCCAGGTCGCTCTTCGCCTCGAACGGCGCATCTGAGCCCTTCCAGTGCCATTGCAGCACGCGGCTCGAACTCACGAGCGAGCCGTTTTCCTCGGCAAAGCACGTGGTGGGCAGGCGGAACACCTCGGTCTGGATCGAAGCCGTATCGACGTCGTTATAGTCGCCGTACTTCTTCCAGAACACCGATGTTTCGGTCTCCAGCGGATCCATGATGACGAGCCACTTGAGCTTGCCGAGCGCGGACAGCGTCTTGGCCTTGTCCGGCGCCGAGGCCATCACGTTGAACCCCTGGCAGATGTAGCCCGTGAGCTTGCCCTGGTTCATGAGTTCGATGGTCTGCAGCAGGTCGTAAGGCTTGTCGAGCTTGGGCAGCCAGTCGTATCCCCAGTTGTTGTCCTTCGTCGCGTTATCGCCCCACCAGGACTTCATGAAGCTCACGAAGAACGCACCGTAATGCTGCCAGTAGCTCAACTGGTTGGGCCGCAGCGGCTGCGAGGCACGCCGCTTGATGTAGCCGTCATAGTCCTGCTCGGCTTCGCCCGGCAGCGTCATGTAGCCGGGCAGCAGGTTCGACATCAAGCCGAGGTCGGTAAGCCCCTGGATGTTCGAGTGGCCGCGCAGCGCGTTCATGCCGCCGCCCGCAATGCCGATGTTGCCGAGCAGCAGTTGCACCATCGCGCCCGTGCGGATCATCTGCGCGCCGACCGAGTGGTGCGTCCAGCCAAGCGCATACAGGACCGTGCCCGCGCGCCCCGGCACGGCCGTGCTCGCGAGCATTTCGCACACCTTGAAGAATTTTTCCTTCGGCGTGCCGCAGACCTTCTCCACCATTTCGGGCGTGTAGCGCGAATAGTGCTGCTTGAGCAGGTTGTAGACGCAGCGCGGGTGCTGGAGCGTCGGGTCGGTCTTCACGAAGCCGTCGTCGCCCCGTTCGTAGTCCCACGACGATTTGTCGGGATACGTGTGCTTTTGCGCGTCGTAGCCCGAATAAATGCCGTCGTTGAACGCGAAATCCTCGCGCACGATGAACGTGAAGTCCGTGTAGTTCTTCACGTACTCGTGCTGGATCCGGTCGTTCGAGATCAGCCAGTTGATCACGCCGCCGAGGAACGCGATGTCCGTGCCGGTGCGAATCGGTGCATAGAAGTCCGCCACCGATGCGGTGCGATTGAAGCGCGGATCGACCACGACGAGCCGCGCCTTGCGGTGCGCCTTCGCCTCCGTGACCCACTTGAAGCCGCACGGGTGCGCCTCGGCCGCATTGCCGCCCATCACCAGTATCACGTCCGCATTGCGAATATCGACCCAATGGTTCGTCATCGCACCACGGCCAAACGTCGGGGCAAGACCTGCCACCGTCGGGCCGTGTCAGACACGCGCCTGGTTGTCGAATGCCAGCAGGCCCATGCTGCGGGCCACTTTATGCGTGAGATAACCGACCTCGTTGCTGGCCGCCGATGCAGCCAGCATGCCGGTGGTCAGCCAGCGGTTGACGGTCTTGCCCTCATCCGTCTTCTCGACGAAATTCGCGTCGCGGTCCTCTTTCATGAGCTTCGCGACGCGGTCGAGCGCCTCGTCCCACGAAATGCGCTTCCACTCGGTCGATCCCGCCGCGCGGTACTCGGGGTACTTCAGCCGCGCCGGACTATGGATGAAGTCGATCAGGCTCGCGCCCTTGGGGCAGAGCGTGCCGCGGTTCACGGGATGGTCGGGATCGCCCTCGATGTGGATGATGCTGGCCGTGGCGTTCTTCGCGCCGTCGCCCAGACCGTACATGAGGATCCCGCAGCCTACCGAGCAGTACGGGCAGGTGTTGCGGGTTTCAGTGGTGCGCGCCAGTTTGTATTGTCGGACCTCGGCGAGTGCGGTGTCGGGCGCGAAGCCCATCAACGCGAGGCTGGAACCCGCCAGCGACGTCGCCGTGATCTTGAGGAACTGACGCCGGGACATTTGCAGCATGGTGCGTCCTCGGCTATTCGAGTTGTGGGTCGTTTCAGTATATGCGCAATTTCAGAGACGGATCACTCAGAACGGCCGGAAAGTCAGATCGATCTGCAAGATGGAAGGCGCCCAGGAATCGCGCTTGCTATATTAAAAGCGATGCTGCGCCGCAGTCAGCCTGCGGCGGCAGGCGGAACCCGCGGGCCGCCCTGCGCGGGCCGCCGTCTCGGCACCCGCCCCTACGCCGGCAACACGGAACGAACATCATGGCCACGCTCTCCCCCGAACGACTGCAATCGGCCGCGCGCAAGGAAGCGTCGTGGGTGGTCGGCGCCTGCCGGCAATTCTTCAACGACCGCTGCCCGGGGCTCGCCGCCAGCATCGCGTTCTACTCGGCGTTTTCACTCGCGCCCACGCTCGTCATGGTGATTGCGGTGGCCGGCTGGTTCTTCGGCGACGACGCCGCGCGCGGCCAGCTGTTCCGCCAGGTTCACAACGTACTGGGCGACGAGGCCGCCGCCGGCATCACCACCATCGTGCAAAACGCCCACCGGGCAGGCAAGGCGGGCGGCATTGCCACGATCGTCTCGCTGTCTTTGCTGGCGATCGGTGCCTCGGCAACCTTTTCGTCGCTGCATGCCGCGCTCAACGTGGTCTGGCCGCCGGACGGCAAGCGCGCTTCCAGCGTATTCGCGCTCGTGCGGGTACGGCTGATTTCGTTTTCGCTCGTGCTGGGCGTGGCATTCCTGCTGATCGTCTCGCTCGTGCTGGACACGGCGATCACGTTCGTCGGGCAGTGGCTGTGGGGCAATTCTCCCTATGTGATTATCGGAAACCTGCTGCAATTCGCGGTCGGCCTGATCGTGCTGGCCGCCGCTTTTGCGGCGCTGCTGCGCTTTTTGCCCGACGCCGACGTGCTCTGGCGCGACGCGCTGGTGGGCGGCGCCGTCGCGGCCGTGCTGTTCTCGACCGGCAAGAAGCTCTTCGCGCTCTATCTCGCTCACGCGGGGATGGCCACGACCTTCGGCGCGGCCGGTTCGCTCGCCGTGCTGCTGATGTGGCTGTACTTCTCCGCAGCCGTGCTCCTGCTCGGCGCGGAGTTTTCGGCGGCGCGCGGGCGCATGCACGACCCGCGCGGCGCCTGGGGTTTCCTCGAGGAAACGCCGCCGGGCAGCCGCGCCAAGCTCGCCTCCGTGCTCGCCGCCTCCACGGTGCTCGCGCCGCACGGCAATCCCGCTGCGGCCCGCGCCACCCATTCCGTGCCGATCGGAAACCCGGGCGCCGGGGCGGGCAAAACAGTCGCCGAAGGGTCCGCCAAAGTGCCCACAGACTCGACTGGCGACGTGCCGCTCTATGCCGCCGCCACGCGCGCCGGGATGACCGAGGCTACGCCATTCGACACACAGACCGGCACCGCCCCGGCCTCCCCGCTCCCGGCCATGGCGCGCGCCAGCGCCGAGGGCGGCGTCTTCGCCCGCAGCCCCGGTGGCCTTTCCGGACCGCCGATCCGCCGCTCCGTCGTGCGCATGGAGGACGGCGCCACCTATGCCGCCGCGCTGACGATCGTCCATGCGGGCCGCACGGTGGCCGCCGCCGACCGCTACGTCAAGCGCCATCCCTGGGGTTCGGTGCTGCTCGCCGCGGGTGCCGCGATCGCCATGACCGCCGCTGCGGGACGCCGCCACGACGCCGCCGGCGAGGCCGAACCAGACGCACCGGCCGCCGGCGCCACGGACCCCAAGCCGGCGTCCGGAAGCAACTAGTATCAAAAACAACAATAATGCACAGTCAACGATCTAATATTGCTAAAACAGGAATAATCGCTCAAGTCCCCGTTTTATAAGGCTTGCAGGCAACGTGTCAGCTTTTTGCGACAGTCATTTTTTTCAGTTCTTGATAATGAAGGTGCTGCGTTATTCTGCTTCGCGCAACAACTAAACCAATCATCTGCGTGGAGAAATCTGGATGAAACGAGTCGCACTCTCGACCCTCTCGCTTGCACTGCTGGCTGCTGCCGGTACGGCACATGCACAAAGCAGCGTGACCCTGTATGGCGTGATCGATGAATCGATCCAGTGGGCCCACAACACGGTTGATGCCAACGGCAACAACAAGAACCTGATCGGCCTCTACGGCGGCAACCTCTCCGGCGACCGCTGGGGCCTGAAGGGCACGGAAGATCTGGGCGGCGGCCTGAAGGCAGTTTTCCAGTTGGAAAACGGCTTTGACGTCAACACCGGCAAGCTCGGCCAGGGCGGCCTGATGTTCGGTCGCCAGGCATTCGTCGGCCTGACCTCGGACCAGTACGGTACGGTCACGCTGGGTCGCCAGTACGACCCGCTCGTCGACATGATCCAGCCGCTTACGGCTGACAACTACTTCGGCAGCACGTTCGCAACGCCGGGCGACGTCGATAACAACGACAACAGCTCGCGCACGAACAACGCGATCAAGTACACCTCGCCGCTCATCGACGGCTTCCAGTTCGAAGGCCTCTACGCGCTCGGCGGCGTTGCCGGTTCGACCGGTTCGGGCCAAAGCTGGGGTGCAGCAGGCACGTACGGCGTCGGCTCGTTCAACGTGGCCGCTGGCTACTTCATGATGGACAACGCTTCGTCGCTGGCCGCCCGCACGAATTCGGACGGCACGGTGGGCTGGGCGTCGGGCGCAACGTCGGGCGCCGTGTTCGACAGCCAGATCAACCAGGCTTACGCTTCGGCCAAGTCGATCGGCACGGCTTCGATCGCAGCACAGTACGTCGCCGGTCCGTTCACGTTCAGCGCACGTTACAGCAACGTTCAGTTCAAGCCGGACGGCTTCTCGACGTTCACTTCGACGCAGAAGTACAACGTCGCTGGCGGCTTCCTCGGCTATCAGCTGAACCCGGCCCTGCTGCTCGGCCTCGGCTACACGTACACGCACGGTTCGGGCGACTCGTCGAACACGTACAACCAGGTCGCACTCGGCGCGGACTACAACCTGTCCAAGCGTACCGACCTGTACGCCATCGCGGCTTACCAGCACGCCAACGGCCAGGAGCCGGGTGCGGCGCAGGGCACGTCGGCAGGCGCGTCGATCGGCTCGTACGGCTACAACTCGGCTTCCAACTCGCAAGAGCTGGTCAGCCTCGGCATTCGCCACAAGTTCTAATAGAACGGCACAGCCGGGCTTCGGCCCGGTGCCGGAGCCGGTCCCAGACCGGTCCCGGCCGTGTTCAAACGGCGTGGCCGCTAAAAACCACACGTTGCAGCACAGAAACCAGCTCCCGGTGTCAAGCCAGAGCTGGTTTTTTTATGGGCGCGAGCCCGGCACACCCCTCCACACCCCTCGCCAATCAGCGCAATCGCGCGAGCAAAGCCTCGGCGTGAGCGACGAACGCCTCGGCAAGCGCCGGCCGCGCCTCGCCCTCCCTGCGCGCAGCACGCGCTGTGTATAGCGCCTCCGGCAAAGCCGGCGTAAAGCGCTTCACGACCACACGCGCAGCCGCGCCGGTAGCACTCAACGGATCGACCAGCGCGATCCCCAGACCCGCCTCCACGAGTGCGACGACCGATTGCGCGAGCGTCGCCTCGGCCCCTGCGCGCCGCACGACACCGGCCTGCGCGAAGACCTGATCGATCCTCATGCGCCGCTCGCTGGTTCCGGCAAACGAGACGAACGCAAGACCCGCACAATCGGCCGCACTCACCGCGCGCTTGCGCGCCAGCGGGTAACCGCGCGGCACGATGCAACGCATCGGCCATTCGCCGAGCATGGCGAGCCGCACTTGCGGATGCACCATCGACTGCGCGACGAAGCCCAGATCGCAGCGCTGCGCGCCCACGCTTTCGAGCACGGCGGCGGGTTCGTGCGCGACCAGCGCCACCTCGACGCCCTCGTGCTCCCGAGCGAACGACGCGAGCACGCGCGGCAAAAAATCGGCGGCAAGATCCGGCGTAGCGGCCACCGAGAGTGCGCCCCGGCGCCGCTCGCGAATCTGCCCGGCGGCCTGCGCCACGCGCTCCAGGCCGACGAATGCACGCTCGACCTCTTCGTTCAACGCATGCGCTTCGGCGGTCGGCACGAGACGCCCGCCTCGCCGCTCGAACAACACGAAGCCGACGCCAGCCTCGAAGTCGGCAAGCAAGCGGCTCACAGCGGGCTGAGAAACCCCTAGCGATTCGGCGGCGCGCGTCACGTTGCGCCGCTGCATAACGGCGCGAAACGCTTCAACCTGACGGATACGGAGATCGGAGGGAGGCATAACATTCAGGAATGGTTGACTACGAAATACCCGGCAGCGTGAAGATTTCACATTGCCGTTTCGTCATTTATTCCGGAATTTAGCAGTCATTCTTTCAAGTTGCCAGTTATAACATTGGCACATGAATTTCTTGAACCTCGTCATGTCATACCACCTTGCCCGGAGCCGGCAAGCCACATGAATCGCAAGCCCTCCAGCGAGCGCGCATGAAAAATCCCCGCGGACGAGACGCCGGCGGGGATCTTTGGGTACTGACGTGTGCCGCAAACCCAAGGGCTGCGACACACAGCAACAGGCTGCAATTATGCAGTCGCTGCGTCCTTCAGCTTCTTCAGTGCGCGTGCCTTGATGCGAACCGATGCGGGCTTCGCCGGGAACCAGCGCTCCTGGCCCGTGAACGGGTCCTTGCCGAAGCGCTTCTTCTTCGCCGGCACAGCTTGCACGACGATCTTCAGCAGGCCCGACAGCGTGAATTCGCCAGCGCCCTTCTTGTGGACCGAACCGAGGATCGTGTCTTCCAGTGCGGCGAGCACGGCCTTGGCGGCCTTCGGCTCGACACCGGCGCGCTCGGCAACGTGCGTAGCCAGCGAGGCCTTCGTGAAGGTGTCCTTGATCGGCGCCGGTGCGCCGGACGCCTTCACGGCGACCTTCTTAGCTGCGGCCGTCTTGGCGGGCGCTTTCTTTGCTGCAACCTTCTTGGCCGGGGCAGCTGCCTTTTTGGCCACTTTCTTTGCGGAAGTCGGCATGTTTCTCCTACCAGTGTTGGTCAGTGAATCAACAAAGCACTGCGGAATGCATGTGCTTCAACGGCGGATTCTACAAGCGCGCAAGCGTTTTGCGTGACTCTTTTGCATCGCCAATGCAAATTTGTTGCGCGGCACTGACTGCCGGACTCATTTTGACGCCTGTTTACAGGGGTAAACGTGTGCCTCGCCTCGCTCGACACCCGAAGCCCCAGGCAGGCGCAGCCGTCAGACACTGCGTCAAAAGCGCTACCGTCACGCACTTTTCGCGCGATCGGGCGCCGTGCTCGCGTGCCGCAGCGGCATGCGCAACGCCGCCACGCCGCTATCGCGCCTTAAAAAGCAAAGCGCCCGGGCGTGCAGGACGTCCCGGGCGCGTCATCTTAAGCGTTGCCTGAATGCGGGCTTGCGCTGCCCGCCTGCGGCTCAGTTCGGCGCTAACCTCAGCGTGCGCCTTCGCGCTGGGCAGCGGCTTCTTTCAGGGCCGCCACATTGCTCTCGTGATGCTCGCGCGAGAGGCGGCGCATGAGCGGCAGCAGCGCAATGGCGATCACCATGCCGAGCGCCGCGAGCCAGCCGAGGCCCATGAAAAGCCGCGTATAGAGCGGCAGCGAAACAAGCGGTTCGAGCTCGCCCGAGGGCATCTGGGCGAAGTTCGCAACCACGCTGCCGAGATACTGCGAAACGCCGGTGGCCACGAAATACGCGCCCATCATGAAGCCGCTCATGCGCGCCGGCACGTAGCGTGCGACCATCGCGAGGCCAAGGCCGCTCACGAGCAGCTCGCCGAGCGAGTAGAGGCCGTAGCCGCCCACCATGAACCACGAGGACACGCGCCCGTCGACGGCATAGCGCCCGCTCGCCGCGAACACGAAGAAGCCCGCCGCGACCACCGCAAAGCCGAGCGCGTACTTCACCGCGACCGGCATGTCGCGCCCGTTGCGCGCGAGCGAGGTATAGAGCGAGGCGAGCAGCGGCGAAAGCAGCATGATCCAGATGGGGTTGAGCGCCTGGAACTGCGCTGCGCTCCAGCTAAAGAGCGTCGTGCCGAACAGCGTGAAGCCCGGATCGACGTTGCGCAGCGCGAAGAGCGTGAGCGACGTGGACATCTGCTGGTAGAAGATGAAGAACAGGATGGCCTGCAGCATCAGCACGAGCGCGGCAACGAGGCCCGCCCGTTCGGCACGCTCGGCGCGCATCAGCATCCACGCGAATACCGCGAGCACCGCCACGCCCGCCGCGTACACGCAGCTCACCGCCACGGCCTTGTGCTGCAGCACGAAGGTCGTCCCCGCGCCCAGCGCTACCGCGCCCACGGCAACGTAAGCCGCATAACGGTAGTTGATCGGCGCGTCGTCCGGCACGGAGCCGATATGCGCGAGCGTGCGGCGCATCAGCAGGAAGTTGAGCACGCCGAGCAGCATGCCGGCGCAGCACACGGCGAACGCGGCGTGCCAGCCCCAGTGATCCTTGATCCAGGGCGTGGCGAGCATCGACACCGTCGAGCCGATGTTCACCGCCATGTAATAGATGGTGAAGGCGCTGTCGAGCCGGGCGTCGTCGCCCTCGTAGATGCGGCGCACGAGGTTCGCCGCGTTCGACTTGAAGAGCCCGTTGCCCACCACGATCACGCCGAGCGAGGCGTACATGTGGTGCAGGCTGTCGTCGGGCATCGCGAGCATCAGGTAGCCGGCTGCGAGGATGAGCGCACCGACCACCATCGAGCGGCGCGCGCCCAGAATCTGGTCGCCGATCCATCCGCCGATCGACGGCGCCGCATAAACGAGCGCCGTGAAGGCGCCCCAAGTGAGGTTCGCGCGGCTGTCGTCGAAGCCGAGCTGGCCGACCATGAACAGCACGAGCAGCGCGGCCATGCCGTAGTAGCCGAAGCGCTCCCACATTTCGATCAGGAAGACCGTTGTAAACGAGCGGGTCCGGGAAGCGGGGGTAGTCATGTCACTCCTTGTCTGCGGGCGCCTGCGACGGGCGCCGACTTTACTCCGCCGGGCAGATGCAGCGGGCACGGGGCTTCGCGGGACACCCGGAAGCCGGCCGCCGGCCGGTGCTCCGCCACTGGCAGCAAATACGCCTTTTTTGGCGGCCTGGCGCGTATTCCCGGCAATAGAGTGGCAATCGACCGGCGGCAACCGGCCCACTGCCCTCCTTTCCACACCTCGCACGGAACCTCGCCATGGCGCTTCAAATCGGCTTTCTCATCTTTCCTCGCGTGCAGCAGCTCGACCTTACGGGGCCTTACGACGTGCTCGCGTCCATGCCGGACACGGAGGTCCGGCTTATCTCGAAAACGCGCGACTGTATCACGTCGAGCACCGGCCTCGTCCTGACGCCCGATACGACCTATGAAACCTGCCCGCAACTCGACGTGCTCTGCGTGCCGGGCGGCAGCGGTGTGGGCGACCTGATTCCCGACGAGGAAACGCTCGCTTTCCTGCGCCGCCAGGCCGCGGGCGCGCGGTATGTCACGTCCGTCTGCACGGGCGCGCTCGTACTGGGAGCCGCGGGCTTGCTGAAGGGGCGCCGCGCGACCACGCACTGGGCTTTCCACGAACTGCTCGCGCCGCTCGGCGCGATTGCCGTGAAGGAGCGCGTGGTGCGCGACGGCAACGTGATCACGGGCGGCGGCATCACGGCCGGCATCGACTTCGCACTGACGCTCGCAGCCGAATTGAGCGGCGACGAAGCGGCCCAGGCGCTGCAACTCGGGCTCGAATATGCGCCCGCGCCTCCCTTCAACGCGGGCAGCCCCGAGACCGCGCCGCGCACCATCGTGGAGCGTGTGCGGGCCCAGAACGCCGAGTCGCTTGCCACGCGCACGCGCATCGTTCAAGAAGCTGCAGCAAGACTCTGACGGCTCGAACGGAAACGGCGCCTTCCCCTGACACCCAGAGTCGTTGCTCAGGGTCTTTTCGCGCTATTCACTGCCATGCGCATCGTATACATTGCACGAGGGGCTTTCGCCCCGGCCGCAGCATGGCATGCGTGGTCGCCACACCATGCTGCGCGTTTTTGCCGCTTCACCCTGGCAAGCCCATACCAACCAACCAGAAGGGGTAGTCAATGCGTCTTTCCACCAGCATGCCGATTCTCGCCGCGGCCACTGCCGCATTTCTGATCGGCACGGCCGTGCCCGCGTATGCGCAGGACGCGAGCGCGCCGGCAGCCGCCGCACCGGCGGCTGCCGCCTCCCAGCCGCTCACGAAGGCCGAGAAGAAGAAACAGGCCAAAGCCCAGCACAAAGCGGAACGCAAGGCCGCGCGCGCGAAGAACAACGCCGAACTGAAGAAGCTCGAGCAAAACGGCTACAACCCGGGGGTGAACGACCCGAACTATCCGCAGAACCTCCAGAACGCCGAAAAGAAAGCCATGCCCGCCGCCGGCGCAAGCCAGTAATCCGGCCAACGCTCCGGCATCGGCCGACACGTCGAAGGCGGGACTGGGCGCAGCAGCGACCCGCCTTCGAACGCGCAACACACCCCGTGTTTCCGAAAGGAACACGGGGTGTGTCGTTTCTGGAGGACAAGGCGTCCAACGGCAAGCCCCCCGCACAGCCACCGGACGCATTTGAACAGCTTGGGGGCATTCGTCCTTCAAAACGATTACGCTTGCCCTGCCGTTCGTCGTTGCACGCACGCTCATCACGGGAGCCCAGGCCCATGAACGTATCGAAACCCGATGCCGTCCCCGCGCCCGCACCAAAAAAGAACATTCCGCTGGGGTTGATCGCAGGTATCGTCGCGCTCGTGGTGGTGATGCTCCTGCCGCTGCCGGCCAGCCTGCCGCCCGCCGGCCAGCGCATGCTCGCGATCCTCGCCTTCGCCGTGGTGGTGTGGCTCACCGAAGCCGTCTCCTACGAAGCGAGCGCCATCATCATCACTTCGCTGATGGCGTTTCTGATCGGCACCGCGCCCACCATCGAAGATCCCGGCGTCTACTACGGCACCTCCAAAGCGATCGGCATGGCGCTCGCGGGTTTCTCGAACTCGGCGCTCGCGCTCGTAGCCGGCGCGCTGTTCATTTCCGCAGCGATGACCGTCACGGGGCTCGACAAGCGCATCGCGCTCGTCACCCTCTCGCTCATCGGCACCACCACGCGGCGCATCCTGATCGGCGCGATCGCGGTCACCATCGTGCTCTCGCTCGTCGTGCCGAGCGCCACCGCGCGCAGCGCCTGCGTGGTGCCGATCATGGTGGGCGTGATCTCCGCGTTCGGCGTGGACAAGCGCTCCAATATCGCCGCCGCCATCATGATCGTGGTGGCCGAGGCAACCAGCATCTGGAACGTGGGCATCCAGACAGCCGCCGCGCAGAACCTGCTCACGGTGGGCTTCATGGACAAGGTGCTGGGCGGCCGCGTGACCTGGCTCGACTGGCTGATCGCAGGGGCGCCGTGGGCGATTGCGATGTCGGCCGTGCTGCTCGTACTCGTGCTCAAGATGCTGCCGCCAGAGACGGATGCGATCGCCGGCGGCAAGGAAGCGGTCGAGCGCTCGCTGCGCGAACTCGGCCCGATGACGGGGGCGCAAAAGAGGCTGCTGGGCGTTTCCGTGGGCCTGCTGCTGTTCTGGGCCACCGAGGGCAAGCTGCACCCCTTCGACACCACCTCGGTCACCTATGCCGGCCTCGTGCTGCTGATGCTGCCGCGCTTCGGCGTGATGGACTGGAAGACCGTGCAAAACCGCATTCCGTGGGGCACGGTGATCGTGTTCGGCGTGGGCATCAGCCTCGGCACCGCGCTGCTCACGACCCGGGCGGGCCAGTGGCTGGGCGAACTCGTCGCGCATCACACGGGGCTCGACACGGCGGGACCGTTCGCCGCGTTCGCCATCCTCTCGGCATTCCTGATCGTGATTCACCTTGGCTTCGCCAGCGCGACGGCGCTCACCTCGGCCATGCTGCCGATCCTCATTTCGGTGCTGCAGTCGATGCAGGGCGATTTCAGCCGCCTCGGGCTCACGATGCTGCTGGGCTATGTGGTGAGCTTCGGCTTCATTCTGCCGATCAACGCGCCGCAGAACATGGTGTGCCTCGCCACTGACACCTTCACCGCGAAGCAGTTCGCGCGCGTGGGCATCGCGCTGACGATCGTGGGCTACGCGCTACTGCTGCTTTTCGCCGCCACGTGGTGGCGCTGGCTGGGCTGGATCTGACGCGCGCACATCCTCGTTGAAGCACAACCGGCAAGGAGCCGCAGATGGAAGTCGCAATCGATGACGCACGCCGTTTCGCCGCCGACGTGCTGATGAAACTCTCGGTGCCCGCCGACATCGCCGCCGACGTGGCCGACCATCTCGTCGAATCGGACCGGGTGGGCTACTCGAGCCACGGGCTCTCGATCCTGCCGAACTACAAGCGCGGCGTGGAAGCGGGCTTCGTCACGCCCGACGGGCGCCCCGAGCGCGTCGTGGACCGCGGCAGCCTGATCGGCTACAACGGCCATCACGGCTTCGGCCAGCACGTGGGCAAGGTGGTGATCGACGACGCCATTGCGCGCGTGCACGAGCACGGCCAGTGCATCGTGACGCTGCGCCACAGCCACCACCTGGGGCGCATGGGGCAGTACGGCGAGATGGTCGCGCAGCAGGGCTACGTGCTGCTCGCGTTCAGCAACGTGGTGAACCGGCCGCCCGTCGTCGCGCCGTATGGCGGGCGCGAGGCGCGGCTCACCACGAATCCGCTGTGCTTCGCGGGGCCGCTGCCGGGCGGGCGGCCGCCGTTCGTGGTGGATATCGCAACGAGCGCCATTGCCATGAACAAGGCGCGCGTGCTTGCCGAAAACGGCCGGCCCGCGCCGGAAGGCTCGCTCATCGACGCCAACGGCGACCCGAGCACGGACCCGAACGTGCTGTTCGCGGACCCGCCGGGCGCCTTGCTGCCGTTCGGCGCACACAAGGGCTATGCACTCGGCCTCGTCGCCGAGCTGCTGGCCGGCGTGCTTTCGGGCGGCGGCACGATCCACCCCGACAATCCGCGCAACGGCATCGCGACCAACAATCTCTTCGCGCTCGTGCTCGATCCGCAGGTGGACTTCAACCAGACGTGGCGCTCGCAGGAAGTGGAATCGTTTCTCGACTATCTGCTGGGGTGCCCGCCGCAAAACCCCGACGATCCGGTGCAGTACCCCGGCCAGTACGAAGCGGCCAACCGCGCGCGCCATACGGTCACGATCGACCTGCCCGACTCCGTGAAAAAGCCGTTCGGTGAACTCGCCGCGGAACTGGGCATTGCGACGCTCGATGCCGTCTAGCGCCGTCGAATGGGGCGGGCGCGGCATTCACCCCGCAGCCGCCCACCGTTATACGGCGACGGCCCCCACGTAGTTTTCCGCCATGGCGGTCGCCGCCGCACGCGAGGTCGTGACATGCTCCAGTTCCGCCACCTGCAGGCGTTGCTCGAAGGGCGAAGCGTCGTCGAGGCGGTGCATCATGCGCGTCATCCAGTACGAGAAGTGCTCGGCACGCCAGATGCGGCGCAGCGCCGTTTCGCTATAGGCGTCCAGCAGATCCGTGCGGCCTTCCTTGTAGAACGCCACCAGCGCCGCCGTGAGCACGCGCACGTCGGCCACGGCGAGGTTGAGGCCCTTCGCGCCCGTAGGCGGCACGATATGCGCCGCGTCGCCCGCGAGAAACAGCCGGCCATGCTGCATGGTTGCCGAAACGAAACTGCGCATGCCCACGATGTTCTTCTGGAAAATCCGCCCTTCCACCACGTGCTGACCGTCCGAGGAATCGACCCGCGCATGGAGTTCCGACCAGATGCGGTCGTCCGACCAGCGATCGACGGAATCGGCGGGATCGCATTGGAAATACATGCGCTGCACATTCGGCGAGCGTGTACTGACGAGCGCGAAACCGCGCTCGTGGCGCGCATAGATCAGTTCGTCGGAAGACGGCGGCGCCTCCACGAGAATGCCGAACCAGCCGAACGGAAAGACGCGCTCGTAGTCCTCGCGGCGCACGGCCGGAATCGCGGCGCGCGAAACGCCATGAAAGCCGTCGCAACCGATCACGTAATCGCACTGCACTTCGTGCGGCTCGCCTTCGTACACGAAGCGAAGCGACGGGTGATCGGTTTCGATGCCGTGAATCGAGGTATCGGAAACGTTGAAGAACACTTTGCCGCCGGCGGCCACGCGCGCGGCGACGAGGTCCTTGAGCACCTCGTGCTGCGCATAGACGGTGATCGATTTGCCGGTGAGGCCGGTGAGGTCGATGCGGCGGCGCTGGCCTTCGAAGGCCAGTTCGAAGCCGTGGTGCACGGCCCCCTCCGCCTTCATGCGCTCGCCCACGCCCGCTTCGGTCAGCAGGTCCATCGTGCCCTGCTCGAGCACGCCGGCGCGGATCGTCGATTCGATCTCGTCGCGGCCGCGCCGCTCCAGCACCACCGAATCGATGCCACGCAGATGAAGAAGATGAGAAAGCAGCAAGCCCGCCGGGCCTGCGCCGATGATGCCAACCTGAGTGCGCATGACGCTGTCTCCTGTCAACCGGAGTTGGCGCTTTAGCGCCTACTCTGGTTTCATGAAAGGTGTTGCTCGTTGAAATTCGTTTTGCGCAAGTTTGGCTGCCCGGCGGGATATCGCGCAACGCGATACGGTGAATATGAATTATCTCAATTTTAGATACAGCATCAGGCAGGGTTGCCGGCACGATAGCCGTCGCGCTCCCCCGGGCGGAACGCGAATTGCTGGCGCCCATCCGCTCGACCTGCCTGACCCGCTGGCTGCGGGCGCGATGCCGCGCGGCCGGACCGTCTTTCGCTTAACCGCACACGAGAGCCATGCCGAATCCGTTACGCTTTTTCCCTACACTTTCCCATACGAAACAGCGCGGCGCGCGCGCGGCAGGCGTCGCCTCGGCCGTTGCGCTCGGCATCGCCCTCGCCGCCACGTTCGGGATGGCGGCTTCTTCCATGGAAGCGGCGCAAGCAGCAGATGCGCCGGCCGTCCCGGCGCCCGTGCAACCGGCTGCTCAAGGCGTAGCCGCCGGGCAGCGCCTCCAGGTCGAACCGCTGCCGCCCTCGGAGCTTTACGGCCTGCTCTATCGAGACGTGGAACTCGCGCAGATCTATCCGGACAGCAAGACCTTCGCCGACATGATCCCCAAGGTCCCACCGGAAGAAGTCGCCTCGGCCTACACAAGCTGGCAGCAACAGAACGCCGGGCTGCGCGACCGCACGGCGCGCAAGGCGGCGCTCACGCAGTTCGTGCAACGCTATTTTTCCGCGCCGCCGCAGGCCGATGGGCACTATGTTTCCGATCCGAACCAGGATGTGGTGGCCCATATCGATACGCTCTGGAACGTGCTGCGCCGCAACCCCGACGCCGCGCAGCACACAGGGTCGTCGCTGCTGCCGCTGCCGTATCCCTACGTCGTGCCCGGCGGCCGCTTCAACGAGATCTATTACTGGGATTCGTACTTCATCATGCTCGGGCTCGAAGCGAGCGGCCGCCATGCCCTCTCGCTCGACGAGCTCAACAACTTCGCTACCCTGATCGATCGCTACGGCCACATTCCCAACGGCAACCGCAGCTATTACCTGAGCCGCTCGCAGCCGCCGTTCTTCGCGCAGATGGTGAGCCTCGCCGCGCAGCGCGACGGCGACGCCGTCTATCTGCGCTACCTCCCGCAGCTACGCAAGGAATACGACTACTGGATGGAGGGCGCGCAAGGGCTGAAGCCGGGCAAGGCAGCCGGCCACGTGGTGCGGCTGGCCGACGGCACGCTGCTCAACCGCTACTGGGACGCGCGCCCCGCGCCGCGCGACGAGTCGTACCGCGAAGACGTGCTGACCGCGAAGGCCACGCCGCAGCGCGACCCCGGGGATCTGTGGCGCAACCTGCGCGCAGGCGGCGAAACGGGCTGGGATTTCAGCTCGCGCTGGCTGGCGGACAATCGCACGCTCGCCACCATCGAAGTCACCTCGCTCGTTCCCGTGGATCTCAACAGCCTGCTCGCCGATCTCGAACGCACGCTCGCGAAGGCCTATGGATTGAAGGGCGATGCGAGCGAAGCACAGGTGTTTTCGCAGCGCGCCCAGCAACGCACCGCCGCGATCGACCGCGTGCTCTGGGACCCAAAGCTGCATGCCTTCACCGACTACGACTTCGTTCACGGCCGGCTCACGCACCGGCTCACCGCGGCCACGGTGCTGCCGCTTTATACGGGCATCGCAACGCGCCAGCAGGCGCGCGAAGTGGCCGCGACCGTGCGCGCGGGCCTGCTGCGGCCGGGCGGCCTCGCCACGACCCAGGTATCGACCGGCCAACAGTGGGACGAGCCCAATGGCTGGGCGCCGCTGCAGTACCTCGCGGTCATGGGCTTGCGCCGCTACGGCGAAGACGCCCTGGCCCAGACCATCGCCACGCGCTGGATCGCGACCAACCTCCTCTACTACCGGCGCACCCACAAGCTCGTGGAAAAGTATGACGTGAGCGCGGCGGCAGCCAATGCGACATCGGCGGGCGGCGGAGAATATCCGCTGCAGGATGGCTTCGGATGGACCAACGGCGTGCTGCGCGCGTTGCTCCTCATGTACCCGCACACCTCCACTTCGACTTCGATGAAAGGTCTGCCGGCCACGCCGTAAGCCGCTGCCCCCGCGCCGGACGCACGCTGCGAGCGACCGGCGTACACTTTTTCCGCGCGGCGCTGCAACATCGCGCCGCCCTCTGCTTCCCCGGAGTTTCCGATGCGCAACGACACCGCCTTTCTGTTCGATCTCGACGGCACGCTCGTCGATAGCGTCTATCAACATGTGCTCGCATGGAAAGACGCACTCGATGCCGACGGCATCGAGCTCTCCGTATGGCGCATTCATCGCCGCATCGGCATGAGCGGCGGCCTGTTCATGAACCAGTTGCTGCGCGAAACGCACGAGGCCATCTCGCCCGAACGCCTCCTGCGCCTGCAGCAACTGCATGCCGACGCCTACCGCCGCCACGCCGACCAGATCCGCCCGCTGCCCGGTGCCCGCGCCCTGCTCGACGCGCTCACGGCCGCGCAGATTCCCTGGGCGATCGCGACCAGCGGGCGGCTCGAAACGGCGTCCGTGAACCTCGCTGCGCTCGGCGTGGACCCGGCCGTGACCACCGTCGTCACCCGCGACGAGGTGCGTCACGCGAAGCCCGACCCCGACCTGTTCGTCGGCGCGGCGTTGCGGCTGAACGTACCGATCGAACGCTGCATCGTGGTGGGCGACAGCGTCTGGGACATGCTGGCGGCACAACGCTGCCGCGCGCTCGGGGTCGGGCTGCTTTCGGGCGGCTACGGCACCCAGGAACTCGAACGCGCGGGCGCGCTGCGCGTGTATGAAGATCCCGCCGATCTGCTCTACCACCTCGACGAAGTCGCCGCGCGCAATTGATGGTGTGGCCGGTGGCTCCGGCCACGCGCAAACCGGCGATAGCCCGGCCGCCGCTTCACCGGGCATGCCGCTTGCGGTCAGGCATTTGCGAATCCACGGGTAAAACCCGGCAAAACCGCCGCCAAACCCGCTTCCATCGCCGTGCCCGAGCCCACAGTCCGTGGTGCACGCCGCGCGCCTTCGGCGTATGCTGATTGCAATCACTACAACATGGACGTCCGGCTTGCGCCGCTCGACCGCGATGAACGCCTTAGCCCCTGCCCCCGGTTCCCAGCCCGCCTCGCGCGTGACCGTGGTCGTGCTGACGCGCAATCACGTCCGCCAGACCGTCGATACCGTCGCCCGTCTCATCGCGTTGCCGGAACACCCCCGCGTGATCGTGGCCGACAACGGCTCGACCGACTCCACCATCGGCCTGCTCGCCTCGCTGTTTCCGCAGGTGCGCATCGTTCAGGGCCTGCGCGACCTCGGCATGGCCGGCTTCAACCGCGCCGTGGCGCTCGCGCGCACCGAATACGTCGCCTGCTGCGACGACAGTACCTGGTTTGCGCCGGGCGCGCTGGCCCGCGCCGCGCAACTGCTCGACGCGAATCCCGGCGTGGCCGTGCTGAATGCCTGCGTGGCCGACGCGGACGAACGCGAGATCCATCCGGCCTGCCTGATGTTCGCCGCCACCTCGCCCGGCGGCGACGGCCTGCCCGGCCCCGCGCTCGCCAATTTCATGGCGGGCGCGTGCATATTCCGGGTAAGCGTGTTCCGCGCACTGGGCGGCTACGAAGAGCGGCTCTCGCGCGGCGGCGCCGAAGAGCTCGCCGCACTCGACGTGCTTTCCGCCGGCCATTCGATCGTCTATTGCGAGAACGCGCTCGCGCATCGCGAGCCGCTCTACCGCTGGTTCACGCGCACGCAGCAATGCACGCTCGCGCGCAATTCGGCGTGGGTCGCCTGGATGCGCCTGCCGGCGCGCGACGCGCTCGCCGCCACCGGCCGCGCGCTCGCGGTCTTTGCGCGCCAGCGCTCGCTCGGGCCCGCAGGTTTCGCGCTGCTGCGCGGCGCGTTCTGGACGCTGCGCCGCCGCCGCGTGGTGCCGCCGCACGTCGTGCTGCTCACGCGCCAGGTGCGGCGCGCCCAGCGGCACGTGCGCGTGGGCATTCCGGCCATGGCCGAGAAGTACGACCGCTCGGGACAACGCGCATGGTGAGCTGGGCCGCACACTGCCTGCACTGCCCCCTATCTGGTCGAGGACCATGACGAAGCCCGACTCCGGCCTCGCGCCGCCAGGCAGCGCCGCCCCGCAGGCCGAGAGCCTCGCCGCCGTCGGCCACAGCAGCCGCCGTTTCGAGGCGCTCGTGCAGCCCATCGAAGACTACGCGATCTTCCTGCTCGACCCCGAAGGCTGCGTGGCGACCTGGAATCGCGGCGCGGCGCGCATCAAGGGCTACGAAGCCCACGAAATCATCGGCCAGCATTTTTCGCGTTTCTACACCGAAGAAGCCAAGGCGCGGCGCTGGCCCGAGCACGAACTCGAGCAGGCCGTCCTGCACGGCCGCTTCAACGACGAAGGCTGGCGCGTGCGCAAGGACGGCTCGATGTTCTGGGCCAACGTCGTCATCACCGCGCTGCGCGAGCACGACGGTTCGCTCGCGGGCTTCGCGAAAGTCACGCGCGATCTCACGGTCGAGCGCCGCCAGGTGGAGGCGCTGCGCCTTTCCGAAGAGCGCTTCCGGCTGCTCGTGGAGAATGTGAGCGACTACGCGATCTTCATGCTCGATCCCGAGGGCCACGTGGTGAGCTGGAACAGCGGCGCGACCAACCTGATCGGTTATCGCCCCGCCGAAATCGTCGGCCAGCATGTTTCGGTGTTCTATCCAATAGAAGACCTCGCCGACGGCCTGCCCGAGGCCGAGATGCGCCGTGCCGCCGAAGAAGGCCGCAGCGTGAACGAAGGCTGGCGCGTGCGCAAGGACGGCTCGATGTTCTGGGCCAATGTCACCCTCACGGCAATCCACGACGCGCAAGGGCGCCTCACCGGTTTCGCGAAAGTCACGCGCGACCTGACCGAAAGCCGCCGCAACGAAGAGCTCGAACATTCGAGCGAGCAGATGAAGCAGTTTCTCGCACTGCTCGCCCACGAACTGCGCAATCCGCTCGCGCCGGTGCGCAACGCCATTGCGACCCTGCGGCTCGCGCCGCTGACGAGCGCCGAAACGGACCGCGCGCGCGACCTCATCGAACGGCAGATCGTGCATCTCACGCGGCTCGTGGACGATCTGCTCGACGTGGGCCGCATCACCTCCGGCAAGATCGAGCTGCGCGAGGCGCCGCTCGAACTCCACGAAGTGATCGCGCATGCCGTGGAAGCGGCGCAGCCGTTCACTGCCGGGCGCGGCCAGCAGGTGGACGTGCAGGTGCCCGAGACGCCGCTGCGCATGATCGGCGACCATACGCGTCTCGTCCAAGTGCTGCAGAACCTGCTGCACAATGCCTCGAAGTTCTCGCCCGACGGCAGCCGCATCGTCATCGACGTGCATGCCGCCTCGCGGGTCGCGCAAATCCAGGTTCGCGACCACGGCCGGGGCCTGCGGCCCGGCACCTTCGAATCGATTTTCGGGCTCTTCAGCCAGGACCGCACGCTGCCCGGCCCGAGCGAAAACGGCCTCGGGATAGGCCTGATGCTGTGCCGCTCGCTGGTGGAACTGCATGGCGGCACGATTTCGGCAACGAGCGCGGGGCCGGGCACCGGCAGCACGTTCAGCATCCGCCTGCCGCTCGAGCGCACCGGCATGCATGGGCTTGGGCCGCTCTCGTCGGCCCCCTCGTTATCGCCGCTGTCACCGCCGCTCGCAGGCGCGGCGCACGCGGCGCCGTCCGTTCCCGCGGCGCCCGCACTGCCCGCATTACGCGTGCTGATCGTGGACGACAACTGCGACTCCGCGGACAGTCTCGCGATGCTGTTCGAACTCAAGGGTCACGACGTACGCGTCGCCTACAGCGCCAGACAGGCACGCGAGCGGATTGCGGATTTCACGCCGGACGCAGCGTTGATCGACATCGCCATGCCCGAGATCGACGGCTATGCGGCGCTGCGCGAACTGCGCGGGGAGGTGCGGCTCGCGAATACGCTATTCGCCGCGATGACCGGCTTCGGCCAGGCCGCCGACGTGGAGCTCACGCGCGCAGCGGGCTTCGAAATGCATCTCGTGAAGCCCGTGGATGCGGCCCGCTTCGACGAAGTGCTCGCGCGCGCCGCCGAACGGCGGCAGCCGGCGCCAGGATCGGCGCAAGCGAAGACATAAGCGAAGCGGCGAGCGCCGGGCCGCCCCAACGTCACGGGCCGACCGGCACGAACTGCCGGTAATCCACCTGCGGGCCGCGCACGATAATCGCAGTGGCCTCCGGCACTTCGACCCACGCATCGGGCAAATCGACGAGCGGCTCCGAGACGATCAGATAGGCGTCGTCGCCCGCGCCCGTAATGCGCGGATCGTCGGGATAGAGTTCGTGCAGGTGCCTGAACGAGTTGCTGTGATAGAGCGAGCGCGACTTGCCCTCGCTCGAATAGCGCACGGCCACGAGCTGCTCGCCGTCGCTCGCGCAAATGGTCATGTTGAGCGGGCGTTCGATACCGCGGCGCCTCGCCGTCGCTTCGACGAACCCGGCCATGCGTTCGAGCGCTGGCACGGGTTCGTGTTCGAGCCCGAAGGTCATCGCCAGATAGAACATCACTTCCGAATCCGTCGATCCCTCGAGCGCGTTGAAGCGCTCCGGATCGATGGCCACGAGCAGGTCGCGCCGCACCAGCGGAAAGCTCTCGATCAGCCCGTTGTGCGCAAACATCCAGCGCCGGTGGCGAAACGGATGGCAGTTGGTTTCCTGCACCGGCGTATGCGTGGCCGCGCGAATGTGCGCGATGAACATCGGCGCCGTGACGGCGCGCGCGAGTTCGCGCAGGTTGCGGTCGTTCCAGGCGGGCTGGATGCTGCGGTAGCGATAGGGAATGTCGTGCGGATGCTGGTACCAGCCGAGGCCGAAGCCGTCACCGTTGGTCGTCGTCGCGCCGAGCTTCGAATGCAGGCTCTGGTCGATCAGCGAATGGCGCGCGCGAAACAGCACGGTTTCCAGATGGACGGGATTGCCCGAATAGGCGAGCCAGCGGCACATGTTGCACTCCTTCGTGACGGTCGGTCAGTTCGCGCCGCGCAGGTCGGCGATAGGGGTGAGGAAGCCCGTGAGCCCGGTCAGAATGATCTGCACGCCGATACATAACAGCAGGAACGAAGAAATGCGCATGGCGACGCGCGTGCCTTCCACGCCGAGGTATTTCGAAAGGCGCGCGGCGCGGCTGTACACGTAATAGATCACCACCATCACCAGCGCCGAAATGACGATGGAGGCAATGCCGGAGAGCAGCCACGCCGAAAGCTTGTGCGTGCGGTTCGCGTTGAGCGCAATGGCCGTGGCGATGGAGCCGGGGCCCGTGGTGAGCGGCACCGTGAGCGGGAAGAACGCCTTGCCCGTGGCCGACTCCGGGCCGACGCGCTTGACCGCCGGGTCCTGCTCCTTTTCCACCGGCGTTTCGGGTGCATTGAGCATTTGCCAGCCGCTCACGGCCACCGCAAGGCCGCCGCCGATGCGCAGCGCCTCCATGGAAATGCCGAAGAAGTGCAGGATGGGCGTGCCGACGAAGAATGCCACGAGCAGCACGAAGAACGCGTTCATGGCCACGCGCCAGGCGAGCTGGCGCCGCTCTTCGTCGCTGAGCCAGGCGGTGCGGTCGAGAAAGACGAACGCAATGCCGATGGGATTGATGATGCTGATGAGTCCGGTGAAGCCGAACAAAATGTCTGAGATGAGGCTTTCGATCATGAAGTCGATCCGGTAGGGATAGTCCGGCCACGGCATGCCCCCCGCGATCCGGCTCGCGTGCAGTGTAACTGGATCGGCGGCGCGCGTGCCTCTTCTGCGCCTGCCGCCGCCGGCGCCCGGCCGCGATCCCGCGCCGCAGCATGCTTTCAAAATACATACGGCATTATTGGCACCTTTACGGGGCACCCTCACCAAGCATAGAGTGAGCGCAACGGCGCTGGTCACGACGTTGTCCTTTTTATAGTCATATAAGAGGAGTTGTTCATGTCATTGCGGTTGCTCGCTGCCTTGCCCTTCATCGGCATCCTGCTCGGGGTGCCGTTCGTCAACCGCACCGAGCCGCTCGTGCTCGGCATGCCGCTCGTGCTGGCGTGGATCGTGATGTGGGTCGTGCTCACCGCGGCGATCATGGCGATCGTGTACCGGCTCGATCCCATCAACCGCGAACCGCTGAACGACGCGGGCGAGGTGCAATCATGAGCGCACTCGTTCTTATCGCCGCCATCACGCTGGTCGCGCTTTATCTGGGCATGCGTGCGCGGCGCGGCCACGACATGGATCTCGAGCAGTGGTCGGTAGGCGGGCGCAGCTTCGGCACCGCCTTCGTGTTCCTGCTCATGGCGGGCGAAATCTACACGACCTTCACCTTCCTCGGCGGCAGCGGCTTCGCCTACGGCAAGGGTGCGCCGGTCTATTACATCCTCGCCTATGCCACGCTCGCGTACATCATCTCGTACTGGATGCTGCCGCCCATCTGGCGCTTCGCGAAGGCGCACCGTCTCGTCTCGCAGCCCCACTTCTTCGCGCGCAAGTACCAGAGCCCCGCGCTCGGCGTGCTGGTCGCGCTCGTCGGCGTGGCGGCCCTCGTGCCGTATCTGGTGCTGCAGCTCAAGGGCCTCGGCATCATCGTCTCCACGACCTCGTACGGGGCAATTCCTTCCACGGCCGCGGTCTGGATGGGCGCGTTCGTGGTGACCGCCTACGTGATCGTTTCGGGCGTGCGCGGCTGCGCGTGGAATTCGGTCGTGAAGGACGTGATGATCCTGGCCATCGCGATCTTCCTCGGCATCTATCTGCCCGTTCATCATTACGGCAGCCTCGGCGGGATGTTCCGCGCCATCGACGCCGCCAAGCCAGGCTTCCTCACCTTCCCGGCCAAAGGCCAGAGCGTGACGTGGTTCCAGTCCACGGTGCTGCTCACGGCGCTCGGCTTCTTCATGTGGCCGCATACGTTCGGCTCGGTCTATACCGCGAAGAACGAACGCATCTTCCGCCGCAACGCAGCGATCCTGCCGCTCTACCAGCTCATTCTGCTGTTCGTGTTCTTCTGCGGCTTCGCCGCCGTGCTGAAGGTGCCGGGCCTGAAGGGCGGCAACATCGACCTCTCGCTCTTCAAGCTCGCGCTGCAGACCTTCGATCCGTGGTTTGTCGGCGTGATCGGCGCAGCCGGCGTGCTCACGGCGCTCGTGCCGGGCTCCATGATCCTCACCACCGCCTCCACATTGCTCGCCAACGACGTCTATCGCGGCGCGATGATGAAAAACGCCGACGATGCCCGCGTGCGCAACCTCGCACGCATGCTCGTGCCGGTCATCGCACTCGTGGCGGTGGGCTTCACGCTGAAGGGCGGCGACACCATCGTCGCGTTGCTGCTGATGGGCTACAACTTCGTGACGCAGTTGTTCCCGGCGCTCGTATGCAGCCTTGCGGCACGCAACCGCGCCACGAAACAAGGGGCCTTCTGCGGGATCCTCGCGGGCGTGGCCGTGGTGGTCGTGACCACGCTCCTGCACGTGAGCGTCGCACAGCTCATTCCGTTCGCGCCCGATGCGCTCAAGGACATCAACATTGGCTTCCTCGCGCTCGGCGTGAACGTGATCGTGCTCGCCGTGGTCAGCGCGGTAACGCAGCCGCGCACGCACGCAGGCCATACGCACGCAGGCGCGCACTGACGCCGCACTCTCTGCCTCCATCGCGCCGGGCGCCATGCGCGTCCGGCGCTTCCCCTGCGATCAGCGCTTCGCCGCGCCGTAGAGCGTCGAGTCGGCGAAGCCTTCCGCCGCCAGCACGTCGCCCACCAGAATGAGCGCCGTGCGCTCGATATCGGTGGCGCGCACCTTCTCCACGATGTCGGCCAGCGTGCCTGTCACGCGCTCTTCGTCGGGCCAGCTCGCCCGGTAGATCACGGCGACCGGGCAGGCCTCGCCGTAATGCGGGCGCAGTTCCCCGACAATGCGCGCGAGATGGCGCACGCCCAGGTGGATCGCCAGCGTCGCGCGGTGGCGGGCGAGATCGCCCAGTTGCTCGCCCTCGGGCATCGCGGTTTTCGTCGCATAGCGCGTGAGGATCAGCGTTTGCGAGACGCCCGGCAGCGTGAGCTCGCAGCCGAGCGCCGCCGCGCAGGCAGCCGTCGCCGTGACGCCGGGCACGATTTCATAAGGAATGCCAAGCTCGCGCAAGCGGCGGATCTGCTCGCCAATCGCACCATAGAGCGAGGGGTCGCCCGAATGCACGCGCGCGACATCGCGGCCGTGGCGATGCGCCTCGTGCAGCAGCGCGACGATTTCGTCGAGCGTGAGCGGCGCCGTGTCCACCACCTGCGCGGCGCGATGTCCTTCGAGCACGGCGGGCGGCACGAGCGAGCCCGCGTAGAGAATCACGGGGCAACTGCGCACAAGCCGCTGCCCCTTGACGGTGATGAGCTCCGGGTCGCCCGGTCCGGCGCCGATGAAAAAGACGGTCATTGCGTGACGTTCCGAAGAAAATGAGCGGCGCCCAGCGCGTCGAGCAGCGATTCCACCGACTCGAACTCGCGCCCGGCAGCCGGCAGCACGGGGCGGCGCAGCATCACGACCGGCAGGCCCCGCTCGCGCGCTACGCCGAGCTTTGCCTCGGTGGCCGCGCCGCCGCTGTTCTTGCTGACCACCACGTCGATGCGCGCCTCGCTGAACAAGCTGCGTTCGCCCTCGGGCGTGAACGGTCCGCGCGCGTCGATCACGCGGGCGCGCGCGTGGCCCGGGTGCGCGTCGAGACAGCGGATCGTCCAGTGCTGATGCGCGGGCACCTCGTCGAGGTGGGCGAGCGGCTCGCGCCCCAGCGTGAAGAGCGGGCGCTCGAACGGCGCGAGCGCGGCCATCGCCCCCTGCCAGCCATCGACCCTGCGCCAGTCGTCGCCGGGCTGCGGCTGCCACGGCGCACGCCGCAGCGCCCAGTACGCCACGCCCGCCGCGGCGCACGCGCGCGCCGCGTTCGCGCTGATCTGCGCCGCGTAGGGGTGCGTGGCATCGGCCACCACGGTCATGCGCGCGGTCTCCAGATAGCGCGCGAGCCCCTCGGTGCCGCCAAAGCCCCCCACCCGCACCTCGCAGGCAAGGTCGTCGGGCACGCGGCCGAGGCCCGCGAGGCTATAGACATGCGGCGCCGCCAGTTGCCGGGCGATACGCAACGCGTCGCCGGTGCCGCCCAGCAGGAGCAGGCGCGCCGTCACGGTTTCGTGGCCTCGTAGAGCGTGACGGGCAACGCCTGCCGCCACGTGTCGAAGCGGCCCAGCGGCTCCGCTTCGCCGATGCCGATGCGGGTAAGCGTGCCGCCATGCTGCGCGCGCCAGGCCACGAGCGCGGCTTCGCTCTGCAGCGTCACGGCGTTCGCCACGAGGCGGCCACCGCTTGTGAGCCGGTCCCAGCAGGTCTCCAGCACGCCGGGCACCGTCACGCCGCCGCCGATGAACACGGCGTCGGGCGCCGCGAGGCCCGCCAGTGCATCGGGTGCGCGGCCCGCTACGAGCTGCAGCGCAGACACGCCCAGCGCCTCGCGATTGTGTTCGATGAAACGCTGGCGTTCGACATGCGATTCGATGGCAATCGCCCGGCACGCTGGATGCGCACGCATCCATTCGATGCCGATCGAGCCGCTGCCCGCGCCCACGTCCCAGAGCAGCGCGCCCGCCGTGGGCGCGAGCCGCGCGAGCGTGAGCGCGCGCACGTCGCGCTTCGTGAGTTGGCCGTCGTGCAGATAGGCCTCGTCGGGCAGCCCCGGGGTGAGGGTCCACGCGCGCGCGTTGGCATGCGCGTCGGCCACGCATTCGAGCGCGACGAGATTGAGCGCGGCCACTTCGCCGCCCGGCCAGCCATCGGCACGGCCGTCGATGCGGCGTTCCCGCTCGCCGCCCAGGTGTTCGAACACGGTCAAACGCGTGGCGCCGAAACCGAGCGTGGCGAGCCACGCCGCGAGTGCGGCCGGCGTGCGGCCATCGGCGCTCAGTGCCAGCACGCGCGCCCCGGCATGCAGATGACGCCGCAGTCCGTCGAGCGGCCGGCCGACGAGCGACACCGCGGCCACGTCCTGGAGCGCCCAGCCAAGCCGTGCCGCCGCCAGCGACAGCGACGACGGCGCGGGCAGCACCGCCATCTCTTCGGGCGCCACGCGCCGCGCCAGCGTGGCGCCGACACCGAACAGCATGGGGTCGCCGCTTGCCAGCACGCACAGCCGCAGGCCCGCGGCGCGCTGCGCGAGCACGCTTTCGACGCTGAAGGGCTGCGGCCAGGGCTCGCGGCGGGCGCGCACGCGCGCGGGCAGCAGCGCAAGATGGCGCGCGCCGCCCATCACCACCTGGGCATCGAAGAGCGCGCGCCGCGCCGCGCGCCCGAGTCCCGCGTAGCCGTCCTCACCGATGCCGATCACCGTCAGCCACGCGTGCGTGCCCTGCATGCACTCTCCGTTCAAGTCCTGCATTTGCGTCCTGCCAAAGCCGCCCTTTGCCCGGGGCTGCGCCTGAAAACGGGCATAATACCGTGTCCGCCGGCGCCCGACAGGCCCGGGCCAGATTCGATGCCAGGCCCGGAACGCAACAGCCAGGCCCTTTGCGCCCCGCGCGCCCCGAACCTGGTGTGCCCTTGAAACACGACTCCCCCCTTGCCTGTGCCAGCTCCGCTGCGGCGCGCCGTTCTGCGTGCCCGGGGCTGCTGCGCGTGGTCGCGGCGCGTGACGGCGGCCTGTGCCGCATCCGCCTGCCCGGAGGCCGGCTCACGGCAACGCAGGCGCAAGCCGTCGCCCAGGCGGCGCGCACGCATGCAAGCGGTGCCATCGAACTGACGAACCGCGCGAACCTGCAAGTACGCGGCGTATGCGCGGGCAGCGAACATGCGTTGAGCGAAACGCTCATGCGTGCGGGCCTGGGCCCCGAAGCCGATGTGCCCGCCATACCCGGTCACGACGCGGCAGCCCGCGAAAACGCCTGCGCCGCCGACGATCTGCGCAACCTGATGCTGAGCCCACTGGCGGGCTGCGATCCCGAAGCATGCTTCGATACGACGCAACTGGTCGCGCCGATCCTCGACCTGCTGCAAGGCGAGGCTCGCTTCGCAGCGCTCTCGCCGAAATTCGCCTTGCTCGTGGATGGCGGCGAACGGCTCGCGGCGCTCGATCATCCCCACGACATCTGGCTCGCGGCGCTGGCCCATGAAGACAGCGTGGCCTTCGCGTTCGGCCTGGCAGGCACGCCTTGCGACGGCGCGCTGGGCGCCGTTACGCCCGCGCAGGTGCCTGCCCTGATCCGCGCGCTGCTGCATGCCTTCCTCGACCTCGCGCAAGACGACAAGCGCCGCATGCGCGAAGTCTGCGCGGTGCATGGCGCGCACGCAGTCCTGCAACACGCCCAACGCTACCTGGATTTCGCACCGTTGCGCGACGAGTCCGTATGCCGATGGACTCGCGCATCCGTCGAGACGGCAGCCCGCCTCGGCGCCCACGCGCTGCATGCGGATGGTACCGGCTATGCCGGCGCGCAACCGCCGCTCGCCAGGCTCGATGCCGGCACCCTCGACGCGCTCGCATCGCTCGCGCAAACGCACGGCGACGCCACGCTGCGCATCACACCGTGGCAGGGCGTGATATTGCCCAACGTGGCGGCCGGCGCGATGTCGCTTGTCCTCGCGCAACTGCGCACGCTGGGTCTCGTCACGGACCCCGCCGCACCGCTCGCACGGCTGATTGCATGCACGGGCTCGGCGGGCTGCGCGAAAAGCCGCGCCGACACGAAGGCCGATGCGCAGCGTCTCGCGGCCTCGCTCCCCGCGCAGGCCGACGTGCATCTGAGCGGCTGCGAGCGTTCGTGTGCCGCAGCCCATCGCGCACCGTGGACCCTGCTTGCCGTCGCGCACGGCTGTTACGACCTCTACGCACGCGACGCGGCGCATGCCGGATTCGGCCGCCTCGTCGCCTCCCATCTGACGATCGAAGCCGCTGCGCAACGACTTGCGCAGCCGCCCCGGAGCACCCCCGATGTCTGACTACCTGCGCGACGGCGCGGCGATCTACCGCGAATCGTTCGCGACGATCCGCGCCGAAGCCGACCTCACGGGCATTGCGCCCGACCTCGAAAAACTCGCCGTGCGCGTGATTCACGCGTGCGGCATGACCGACATCACCGCCGACCTCGCGTTTTCCGCAGGCGCGGGACTCGCGGGCCGCGCGGCGCTGGCTGCCGGCGCCCCCATCCTGTGCGACGCAAAGATGGTGGCCCACGGCATCACGCGCGCACGCCTGCCCGCCGGCAACGAGGTGATCTGCACGCTCGACGATCCCCGCGTGCCCGGCCTCGCCGGCGAGATCGGCAATACGCGCTCGGCCGCCGCGCTCGAACTGTGGCGGCCGCATCTGGCAGGCAGCGTGGTCGCCATCGGCAACGCGCCAACCGCGCTCTTTCATCTGCTCGACATGCTGGCCGCAGGCGCGCCGCGGCCGGCGCTGATTGTCGGCATGCCGGTGGGCTTTGTCGGCGCGGCGGAATCGAAGGCGCTGCTGGCGCACGGCGCGCACGGCGTGCCCTTCGTGGTCGTGCGCGGCCGGCGCGGCGGCAGCGCCATGGCCGCCGCAGCCGTCAACGCACTTGCTTCGGAGACCGAATAAATGAACCGTAAAGGGCGCCTCTACGGTATCGGCGTCGGCCCCGGCGACCCCGAGCTTCTCACGCTCAAGGCGGTACGCCTTCTAAAATCGGCGCCCGTGGTGGCATATTTCGTCGCCAAGGGCAAGAAGGGCAACGCCTTCGGGATTGTCGAAACGCATCTCGAAGCGAGCCAGACCCACCTGCCGCTCGTCTATCCCGTCACGACCGAAGCCCTGGAGCCGCCGCTCTCGTACGAGGCAATCATCGCCGACTTCTACGATACGGCATCCGCGGTCGTCGGGACGCATCTCGACGCGGGCCGCGACGTGGCCGTGATCTGCGAAGGCGACCCGTTCTTCTACGGCTCGTACATGTACCTGCACGACCGGCTTGCAGCACGCTACGAAGCCGAGGTGGTACCCGGCGTATGTTCGATGCTCGGCGGCGCAGCCGTGCTGGGCGTGCCGCTCGTCTATCGCAACCAGAGCCTGTGCGTGCTTTCGGGCGTGCTGCCCGAAGACGAACTGCGCCGCCGCCTGGCCGATGCGGATGCCGCCGTCATCATGAAACTCGGCCGCAACTTCGACAAAGTGCGCCGCGTGCTGGGCGAACTGGGACTCGCGGACCGCGCGCTCTACGTCGAGCGCGCAACGATGGCCAATCAGCGCATCGTGGCACTCGACGAAGTCGATCCTATGGCGTCGCCCTATTTTTCCCTGCTGGTCGTGCCGGGGGAAAAATGGCAGCGCTGACTTTGCCGCCCGCCATCGTGATACTCGGACCCGGTGCGCTTGAAACGGCGCGGCGGGTGCAGCGCTGCTACCCGGGCGCGCAAGTGCATGCGCTGCAAGGCCGAGCGGAAGGCGACATCGCCTTCCGCGAACTCGGCGCCCATCTGCGCGCGCTCTACGCGAGCGGCACGCCTGTCGTGGCGCTGTGCGCCGCCGGCATCGTGATCCGCTGCGTCGCCCCGCTGCTCGCGAACAAGGGCGCGGAGCCGCCCGTGCTCGCACTCGCCGAAGATGGCAGCGCCGTCGTGCCGCTGCTCGGCGGTCTCGCGGGCGTGAACGTCATGGCACGCACGATAGGCGACGCACTCGGCATCGCGCCCGCGATCACCACGAGCGGCGAACTGCGCTTTGGCACCTGTCTGCTCGATCCGCCCGCGGGCTACGCCCTGTCGAGCCTGGACCAAGGCAAGCGCTTCGTTTCCGATCTGCTCGCAGGCGAGCCCACGCGCATCGAAGGCACCGCGCCCTGGCTCGACAGCGTGGACCTGCCGCGCGACCCGCACGCGCCTCGCGCGATTCGTGTGAGTCCGCGCACATGGGACGGCTCGCGCGAAGCGCTCGTGATCCATCCGCGCTGCATCGTCGCGGCGGTGTGCCGGCCGCACGCAGGACTCGCCGATGCGGTGCGGGAAGCGCTTGCGTCGCAGGGCTATGCCTCGCTTGCGCTCGCGGCGTTGCTCGCTCCCGCCGGGAGCATGAGCGATCCCGCGTGGGCAGACGTGGCGGCGAGTCTGGGTGTACCGCTGCGCTTCGCCGATGCGGCCGGCGCAATCTCCCCCGCTACACCAACTGCATTGCTCGACGCCTGTGGATTTGCTACGCATACCGAAGCAAATGGAATAGCGCTCGTGGTCTGCGATGCGCCCGTCGATCCGCACGCACTCGGCCGCGCCCGCGGCAAACTCACGGTGCTCGGCCTCGGCCCGGGCCACGCCGGGCTACTGGCGCCGGCGGCCCGTGCCGCGCTCGATGCGGCCACCGACATCGTGGGCTACGCCACCTATGTCGAGATGGCCGGCCCGCTGCGCGACGGCCAGCGCCGCCACGCCACCGACAACCGCGAAGAATTGCAGCGCGCCCGCCACGCATTCGACCTGGCCAGCGAAGGACGGCGCGTGGCCGTGGTGTCGTCGGGCGACCCCGGCGTGTTCGCGATGGCGGCCGCCGTGCTCGAAGCCCTCGAAGCCTCGGACGATGCGCGCTGGCACGCGGTCGAACTCGAAATCGTCCCCGGCATCTCGGCGGCGCTCGCCACAGCCGCGCTCGCGGGCGCGCCGCTCGGCCACGACTTCTGCATGCTGTCGCTCTCGGACAATCTCAAGCCCTGGGCTGTCATCGAGCGGCGCCTCGCGCACGCCGCCGAAGCCGATCTCGTCATGGCGTTCTACAACCCGATCTCGCGCGCGCGGCCGTGGCAGCTCGACCGTGCGCTGGAAATCGTGCGTGCGCACCGCAGCCCGCAAACGCGCGTGGTGCTGGGCCGCGATGTGGGACGCCCCGGCGGGTCCGTGCGCCATACCACGCTCGGCGCGCTGCGCGCCGACGACGTGGACATGCGCACGATGGTGATAGTCGGATCGTCCACCACACGCGGCTTCGCGCGCGGAGACGGCGGCGGCGGCGAGTGGGTCTATACGCCGCGCTGGTATCGCGACGAGACCCCGCCCGCGGACTGAGCTTCAGAAAAGCCGGGCTTGCCCCGACGTGACGGTTTCAAAGTCGTCGCTCAGAAAAACGAGCACGGCATCCGCAACCGGTTGCAACTGACGCGTCACATAGAACGCGTAATCGACCGGCGCCGCCAGCGTCTCCAGCGGTTGCGGCCCGGCCACGGTCATCACGTAGCTGATCCAGCCGCCGTTCTGATACTGCAACGGCCGCCCCTGCTCGCGGTTGAATTCGTCGGCCACGCGCGCCGCGCGCACGTGGGGCGGCACGTTGCGCTGATAGTCGCTCAGCGGCCGGCGCAGCCGCTTTCGGTAGACGAGCTGATCGTCGAGTTCGCCGCTCAAGGTTCGGCGCACATACTCGCGGATGTAGTCGGCATAGGGCTCGCGTTTGAAAACGCGCCGGTATAACTCGCGCTGGAACTGCTGCGCAAGCGGCGTCCAGTCCGTGCGGACCGTTTCGAGTCCCTTGAACACCACCTCGTCGCTGCCGTCCTTCGCGCGCGTAAGTCCCGCGTAGCGCTTCTTGCTGCCCTCCTCCGCGCCGCGCACGGTGGGCATGAGAAAGCGCGAATAATGCCGCTCGAACTGCAGTTCCAGTGCGCTTTCGAGCCCGTAGCGCTCCCGCAGTTCGGTCTTCCACCACGCGTTCACATGCTCGACGAGCGCCTTGCCCGTTTGCACGGCCTCCTCTTCTCCATAAGCACGCCGGAGCCAGACAAAAGTCGAATCCGTATCGCCATAAACCACGTCGTAACCCTGCGCCTCGATGAGCTCGCGTGTCTTGCGCATGATCTCGTGCCCGCGCATCGTGATCGAAGAAGCAAGGCGCGGGTCGAAAAAACGGCAGCCGGTCGAACCGAGCACGCCGTAAAACGCGTTCATGATGATCTTCAACGCCTGCGAGAGCGGCGCATTCTGCTGGCGCTTGGCGGTGTCGCGGCTTTCCCAGACCTGGCGGACGATCTCCGGAAGACAGTGCTTCTCGCGCGAAAATCTCGCGCCGAGAAAACCCGCCACGGACTGGTCGTCCGCCGGATGGCGCAGGCCTTCGATCAGCCCGACCGGATCGATAAGAAAGGTGCGAATGATCGACGGATACAGGCTCTTGTAATCGAGCACCAGCACCGAATCGTAGATACCCGGGCGCGAGTCCATCACGAAGCCGCCGGGGCTGTTCTCGCCCGTGACATCGCCAAGATTCGGCGCGACGTAGCCAAGGCGATGCATGCGCGGCAGATACAGATGCGTGAAGGCCGCGACGGAGCCGCCGGTTCGATCGACAGGAAGCCCGGTGACTGCAGCGCGTTCGAGCAAAAAGGCCATGAGCTCGGTCTTCTCGAAGATGCGCGTTACCAGTTCGCAGTCCTTGAGGTTGTAGCGCGCGAGCGCGGGCTTGTCCTCGTCGAAGCGGCGCTGGATTTCGTCCATGCGCTGATACGGATTGTCGATCGACTTGCCTTCGCCGAGCAGCGCCTGCGCGACATATTCGAGGCTGAACGAGGGGAAGCTCCACGTGGCGGAGCGCAGCGCCTCGATGCCGTCGATGATGAGGCGGCCCGCCGCCGCGGCGAAATAGTGCTGCTGCGTGGAGTGCTCGCGCCACTCCATGACCTCGCCGCCGCGGCCAAGGCGCAGCGGCACGCCGTATTGCTCCGCATGCGTGCGCAGCACGCGCAAATCGAACTGCACGAGATTCCAGCCGATAATCGCATCGGGGTCGTGCTGCGCCATCCAGGCGTTCAGGCGTTCGAGCATCTGCGGCCGGTCTGCGCAGTAGTCGAGCTGGAAATCGAGCCCGCTTGCGTCGCCGTTTGCGGGCGCGAGCATGAAGACCTGGCGCTGACCGCAGCCTTCGAGCGCAATCGAATATAGCTCGCCCCGAGCACTCGTTTCGATATCGAGCGACACCAGCTTCAATTGCGGACGATATTGCGTTGCCGGCCGCAGTTCGCCGTCGAGCAGACGGCCGGCTGCGTGGGGATCGTGGTGCTCGCCGGCTTGATCGGGATCGCCGCGAAAGAGTACCGGCGCCGTGATGAAGCGCTCCATCATGTAGCGCTCGGGCGGCTGAATATCGGCCTCGTACACATCCACGCCCGCTTTGGCGAGCCGCTTGGCAAGGCCCGCGAGCTGGCGATACTGCGGCATGTAGAGCCCCATCACGGGACGTCCGCGAAAATCCGTGAGCGAGAGCGAACGAAGCTCGACGCGTGCTTCGCCTTTGAGCAGCCGCTCGGCTTCGGCCTGCTGGTCGGCCGGAACGAACGCGATGGAGGGCTGCGGACGCAAACGCAACAGACGCGGCCCGGCCGGCGTGGACAGCCAGAATTCGACCTCGGTATGCGTGCCCGCATCGCGCCAATGGCGCGTCAGAATGTAACCCTCCTGAAAATCGGTCAAAGCCATACCCAGCCGTCTATGTGATCTCCGGGCATTTTAATACGGCGAGGTTGCGCGGCTGCGCGCGCGACCCGTTAGCGTTCCGTGCTCACTCGTCCGATGGCGAAGAAGCCTCAACCGCGGGCAGCCAGAGTGGCCACGATCAGCGCAGAAAAGACCAGCGCCGGCGCGAGATGCCGGAACGGCTCCCGATTTCGCAGCAGCGTGAAGAGCGCGCCAATCATGATCGCACCGGCCAACATCAGGCCCAGGACCCGGGTTTGTTGTCCGGCAAGAAGTGCCGCACTGAGCAATTCAAGCGCGCCGCAGAGCAACTGAAACCATGCCGGATAACCCCAGCGTGCGAAGTCGCGCTTCACCGCGCCCGGTCTTGCGAGATTGATCACGCCCGCAACGGCGAACAGAACCGCGACGATTATCGCGAGCGTCGATTCGAGAAACGTACTGTCCCACGCCATGATCATGCTCCGCCAAGTGGCTGAAAGTGTTCTTTTGCAGAGAGGTCCGCAATCAGGCCGGAGCCACGGGATTCCCACGCAAGCACGCGCCGTGCATGCTGGCCGCTCACTGCCTGGTCGAGCGCCAGGGCGTCAGCGAACGGTCCAAGCGCGTTGCGGGCATCGTCGAGCGGCCAGAGTTCGACACGACCGGCGCCAACCGAGGCTCGAATCGCTTCCGCCATTTCGGCCACGGCAACGGCCTCTTCCGCGACCACGTTGAAGAGGTGTCCCGCGACGCGGCTATCTCCGGCTTCGGCCTGCTCCAGCGCGCCCAGATACGCTGTGGCGAGATCATCGACGTGAACGGCTGGCCAGCGATTGCGCCCCTCGCCGACGACCCTCACGCTGCCGGTCTGACGAACCATCGCGGCAAGCATGCCGAAGATGCCGCCACCGTGGCCGTGCACCATCGCCGGCCTGAGAATCACCGCGGCAATCGACCGGCTCGCTGCCAGCGCCAGCACACGCTGCTCCACTGAGGGCCGCCAGGCGACGAGCGGCGTGGGGTTCAGCGCCGAAGCCTCCGTTGCGGCCTCCCCCGCCGTATTGCCGTAGACCCAGGTGCCCGACGTGTAGACAAACGCCGCGCCCGGCCGCAAATGAGCCAGCATCGCTACGACGGCAGCCTCATCCGCCACAGCGGCAGACGCATCGTTGGTCGATGCGGCGTGCACCACGCCATCGGCGGCACCGGCAGTTGCGGCGAAAGACTGTGGCTCGCGCAGGTCGCCGGCATGCAGTTTCACGCCGAGACGGGCCAGCGCGCTTGCGGCCGCCGACCGCTCCTCGCGCACCAGCGCCGTCACCCGATGGCCGAGACGGATTGCCCTGCGCGCAACCGCTTGCCCGATGTAGCCCGTACCGCCTGTCATGAACAATTCCAAAGCGTTCTCCCAACGATTGCCTGTGAAGTTGGACCGCCACACAAACGAGACTCATAAGTCTCGTTTCGTCAAATGTAAACGAGACTGATCAGTCTTGTCAACGGCCTGACGATCTGGTATTTATTTCGTATGAACGCTCCCGCTCTCCCCGACCTGAGCCCGCTGCAACGCCGCAAGCGGTCCGCCATCCTCGACGGCGCGAGAGCCGTTTTTCTAAGCCAGGGCTTCGGACTGGCAACGATGGACGACGTCGCGGCGGCGGCAGGCGTCGGCAAACAGACGGTCTACCGTCACTTCAGGTCGAAGGAAGCGCTTTTCGTGGGTTTGGTGAGCGCGATGTGCGCGCAGGTGGGTGGACTGCTTGCCGGCGCTCAGGACGCGCAATCCGATGGCTCGCCCGAAGTCGAGTTGCGCAAGCTGGGATGGCTATTGGCGCAAAGCCTGATCACGCCGGATAACCTGCGGCTTTACCGGGCCATCGTTGCCGAGGCCGAGCGCCTTCCGGAACTGGGTCAGGTGTTCTACGAAAATGGTGCAAAGGTCGTACGTGCCATCGCCGCGGAAATCCTGCGAAAGCGCTTTGACGAATCGACCGCTGCAATGCGGGCAGCGACATTTGTTCAGTTGGTGCTGGGCGACGCGTATCTGGAACTGTCGATTGGCTACACGGTGACTAATGTCGAGGCGCGCTTTGCGATGCAGATCGAGGAGGCGGTGGCGGCTGCGCTTCGGTAAGGAGTGCTTCAGGAGTACGGCTCGGCGTTGGGCAAAAATCCCCGACTCAGAAATAGACGCTCCGACGCAAGGTTTCCAACGGTAATCATCGCGCAGCATTCTCGATGACCAAGCGCCGCAAGCGATGCGAGCGCCGCATCCTGCAACGTTCCGCCATCGCCTGAACGCTTAAGGACAGGAGCGGTGGCTACCACGGCAATAACCGGGCAACCGTATGGCTTTTAATGGGAAACGAGGCACGCTGATCGGAGCTCGCCCATTTGCTCAATTGTCCATGACGCCTCCGGAATCCATTGCCGGTATGTCGTCCAACTTTACGTTCCGCAAACTTGCCGGCATCGCTCCAAAAGGAAACCCATTGGACAGCGACCGCCTCCAAAATCGCGCGCTGCGCTCGTGTGCTGAATCCGGCGTTGCGTGGCTATCTACGCGTTATGAGAGCCGAGTGGGTCGTGCAGACGGCATGATCCGACCCGCTTCTGCCCCTGGGTCCTACGTCCGGGGACTGGCAGCCGTCGGATACTCAACGGTCATAGTCTGCTTGACCGCCACCGATTCCGACCCGTCAAAGTTGGTTCGCCGCGATGCGATTTGCCGTCGTGCGACCTTCCGGGAGCTGAACGGCGTTCCCCCCGCTCAGCCCCGGACACTCTTCAGAATTTATGCCTGATCCCAAACGAGACGGAAGTCTGCTCGCGTGAACTCGATGGCGAGTTGTAGTAGATCTGCGCGAACCGGGCATCTCCCGCGGCCTTCTGGAAGATGCCCACAAGGAAAAGATCCGTGCGCTTCGAGAGGAACCAGTCAATACCGGCGTCGATCTGATGCCACTTCGGATCCTGGCCGGTCACGTTGTAGTGTCCGTTCGTGTAGATGTATCCGAAGCCTGCAAGCAGGGCCGGCGAGATGTTATAGGTCGCCGTGGCTTCGTAGTTGCTCAGGCTCAGTTTCGACGCGTCGAGATAGTCGAACTCGGAGTGCGTATACATCAGCGAGAACTTTGCGCTTCCCAGAACGTATGAGCTACCCACGCCATACATCTGCTGCTTGCTGACCGATGCGCCCTTCGTGCTCGTCACGAACGGCGACGTGAACCCGTAGTCGCCATACACGGCGCCGGCAGTGTTCGTCGTGCTGTTCGGTATATCGACGACGTGATAGGCCGCGCCCATGCTGAATGGCCCGTTACCATACGTGGCCGCCGCGTTGAAATCCCTGTTGTTGCCAAAACCGCCGGCCATGTTGGAGAACGCGTACTGTGACAGCACCTGAACGCCAAACATGTTCACGCTTTTGTACTGGACCGCGTTGTTGATGCGAAACGTGGGAAAGATATTGTCGTTGTCGCCGATCGGCGGCCCGTACGTCGCGAACTGAACGGCCGCTTCATACGGCCCGAGGCTTTGCGACATGGTGTCGATCTGGCGCCCGAACGTCAGTTGCCCAAAGCGATCGTTGGCAAGGCCGACGAAAGCCTGTCGGCCGAACAGGCGACCGCCTTGACCCAAGGTCCCGTTGCTCATGCTGAAACCGCTTTCCAGCGTGAAGATCGCCCGATTGCCGCCGCCGAGATCTTCCCGGCCTGTGAAACCGAAGCGCGGCGATTGCTGGACCCCACTCGCCAGTTGCCATTGCTGATGTCCCCCCGCGTTGCTGGTGTACATCACCCCCTCTGAAAGTATCCCGTACAGCGTCACGCTGCTTTGCGCGCACGCTGGACCTGCCACGATCAAAGGCACACAAGACAACAACAACTGACGTTTCATTCCGTTCCCCTTGGCTTGTTGGTTGAAGTCACGCGTCGCTGCGTCACCGTCATGACGGACGTTAAACTTTATAAATTATTATGTCCATATAAATTATTTAGAGTTTGGAAAAATTCGCGTTTTCCCTATCAAGATGGCTTGCGTATATACTTGGGGGTCAAATATGAAGCCGTCGAATGGCTTCACGGAGACGGGAAATGGATCAGAAGGTGCGGTCAGGACAACGTAGCCCGGCGCAATTGCCGAAAACGACGCTTTCGGAACAGGCGTACGAGCACTTGCAGAACGACTTGCTGGCCGGCGTGTTCGCGCCGGGCGAAAAGCTGCGGCCGCAGGCGCTGCAGGAGCGGTATGGCGTCGGCATCAGTCCGATTCGCGAGGCGCTGATGCTGCTCAGCTGTGATGGGCTCGTCACCAATGAAGGCCAGCGGGGCTTCAGGGTGGCCGAAGCGTCCCTTGATGATCTGCTGGACATCCTCGATGTGCGCAAAAAGATCGAGACAGAGCTTCTCGCGGACGCCATCAGGCACGGCGACGAGGAATGGGGCGCGCAGATCACTGCGGCGTTTTACAAGCTCGTTCATACGCCGCTGCCCGCGGCGGGCGATGTGCCGGCCGGGCACCGGTGGGAGCATGCCCATCGGCGGTTTCACCATGCTCTACTGAGCGCGGCGCGCTCGAACTGGCTGCACCGCATCGATGAGCAGCTAGTCTGGCATTCCGAGCGCTACCGTCGCATGCGTATCGCGGGTCCGCTACCGCAGGAAGTGCTGGAGCGCGATATCGTCAGCGAGCACCAGGAGCTGATGGATGCGGTGCTCAAGCGCGACACCGGGCGCGCATGTTCGCTGCTGGTCGCTCACATCGACGAGACGGCCCGCGTCGTCTCGCAATATCTGAGCTGAACGTTCGCGCGAGGTGACATGAAGAAACGGCCGGCCCGAGGGCTGGCCGTTTCTTCAATCGCCGTGTCGATAACCGCACAAGACAGCCTCAGCCGATTGATCGGGGCTCGGCACTGACCGGCCGCTGTCGGGCGTCGGGAAATGGCAGCGTCGCGGCCAGGATCGCCGCGGCGGCCACGCTGCCCGCCATGAAGAACAGCGCATTCGAGAAATCCGGCGAATGGCCTCGAATCCAGCCAATGGCGTAGGGTCCGAGGAAACCGGAAAAGCCGCTGATGACGTTGACGAGCGCCAGTCCGCCGGCCGCTGCGCGGCCCGTCAGGAACGACGACGGGATCGACCAGAACACGCTGAGCGAAGCGCCGATCCCGAACAGCGCGACGCAAACCCACGCGAGTTCCGTATCCGCGGAATGACCGAGTGCACTGGCGGCAAGGCCCACACTGCCGATGGCGAGAGGAATGGACAGATGCCAGCGGCGTTCCAGTGACCGGTCCGAATGGCGGCCGTTCAGGATCATCGCCACTGCGCCGAGCAGGAAGGGAACGGCGCTCAGCACACCGACCGTGACGGTCGACATGCCGGAAATCTGCTTGATGATCTGCGGCAGCCACAGCGTGATGCCGAAGAAGCCGACCCCCACCAGCAGGTAAAGCAGCCCCAGCAGCCAGACGATCGGCTGGCGCAGCGCTACGCCGAGCTTTTCGGTTCCCATCGATGCGGCCTGTTCCTGATCGCGCTTCATCGTCGCCAGCAGCCAGTCGCGTTCGGCCGTGTCGAGCCATTTTGCGTTTGCCGGTTCGCCTGCGAGAAAGAAGTACGTGAAGATGCCAAGCGCCACCGCCGGCAGCGCTTCGAGAATGAACACCCACTGCCATCCGGCAAGACCGCCCACGTTGCTCAGCGACATCACGAACGCGGAAAGCGGTGCGCCGATCACCACCGCGATCATGTTCGCGGACATGACCTGGCCGATTGCGCGTGCGCGCTGTTCCGACGGGAACCAGCGAGTCAGGTAGTAAAGCACGCCCGGCAGAAAGCCTGCCTCGGCCACGCCGAGCAGAAAGCGGATCGCGATAAAGCTCGTCTCGTTGAAGATGAACGCCTGCAGCCCTGACACGAGACCCCACGTGACGATGATCCGCGTAAGCCACACGCGGGCTCCGAAGCGCTGCAGCGCCAGATTGCTCGGGATCTCGAACAGGATGTAACCGATGAAGAAGATGCCGGCGCCGAAGCCGTAGACCTCCGGCGTGAAATGAAAGGCACGCGTCATGTCGAGCGCCGCAAAGCTCACGTTGACGCGGTCGAGAAAGTTCACGAGCCACAGTACGAACAGCAGCGGCACGATCCGGAGCGTCACCTTGCGCATGACCGTCGTGCCAAAAGATTGATCCATCGTTCTCTCCTCAAGTTGATCGGGCCTCCTGCGCGGGTAACGCCAAAGGCGGCGGCGTCGCTACGCCTGATCGACGAGCCTCGACACCACGATTTGTCGTCATTCTTGGCTTGTAAAAAATCCGAGTCAACATAAATTTTACTGTTTATATAAATTTTAGATTGTTATATGATGCGACCAAACTATTCGCAGTGCCGCTCGACGCCCGGTCGGACGGCCCATCAACGCTGAGGAATCCGAGTGACGACCGAGGAGCAATTTCGACTGGAGGCACAGATGCCGCTGCCGACATTGGCCGCGCAGCGCTATGCCAGCACTGTTGTGTCGTGGGCGCAGCACGTGTCCACGCATCTGCGCCGCGAGTGCAACGTCCGTTATGGACAGCATCGGCAGCAAACGTATGACGTTTTCTATCCGCGCCAGGCCGAACGCGCTCCCGTCGTCATTTTCTGGCACGGCGGCGGCTGGACAAACGGCTACAAGGAATGGAACTGGTTCATGGCGGAGCACGTCACCCGCCTCGGCGCGGTGCTGGTGCTGCCTGACTACCGCCTCGCACCGGAACATCGCATGCCCGCAGCTTTCAACGATTGCCTGTTGCTGCTGCACTCGCTTGCCGCGTCGCAAACGTTCGAGGGCGACCTGCGCAATGTCTATCTGGCGGGGCATTCTGCAGGCGGCCATCTGGCCGCGTTGACTGCGCTGCGTTTCAGGCACGGCAACGGTCCGATGGTCGATCGCATCGCCATCCGTGGCTGCGCGCCCATCAGCGGCATCATGGACATGAGCCATCCCGAGCCTGAACCCGACAGTCTCGAAGCGCGCGTGTACGAGATGGTGCTCGCGGACGCGGACGACGACGGGGTATTCAGCCCGGTCTGCTGGACGGCCGGCAACGAGCTGGCTTTTGCGCTGAGCTATGGGGAATACGATTCGCCGCGCGTCATCCGGTCGAATCGCCGTCTGGCCGCTCTGCTCAAATGTCAGTCCACGCCCGTCACCTGCCATGTCGAACAGGGTCGTGACCACTTCGACACGCACCTTGTGTTGAGTGACCCGAACAGCCACTGGTATGCATCGCTGGAAAACATGTTCGAGGGAGCGCCATTGTGAAAGAAGTCATCGATGTCGGACTGCCTGAACTCGGCCAGCCCTTCTCGTGGGCCGTGCGTGCCGGCGACATGATGTTCACGGCACATGGACCGGTTCGACTTGACGGGTCGATCGACACCGGACCGGTCGAGGAACAGGCGCGCCTGACGTTTGCGAATCTCGAACGCGCAATGACCGCAGCGGGCGGCACGCTCGACGACGTCACCCAGGTATTGATCCAGATGATCGATATCGCAGACATGCCTGTCATCGACAAGGTCTACCGTGAATTCTTCCGTCAACCCTTTCCCAATCGATCGAGTGCCGCGGTAAAAGCACTCGTCGTCCCCGGAATGCGCATAGAGATCGTGGTTAATGCGGTTTTATCCCGCTGACATTCGGCTGCCTTGGCGCGATGCGCCGATTCATCCGCCACGACAGGTGCGAAAAGCAAGTCTGAGGCCGCGCCTGGAGATCCGGTAACCGGGCGGGACGATTTCCAGAAAAGCGTGAGCTCTATTTAGACAGGTTAACTAAACGCGCCCTTGCCTCCGAGGTACGGATGTCCGTTAGATGGAGTCAAGCTGACGATCGAACGTCGTCGTGAAGATCGATACCGATGGCCGCAGTTGGCCGGCCAGCCCGCCCCCCCCGAGCGCGAAGGATCGCCTCGGATGCTCAATCTATACGGCGGGCACAACACCCACTTCGGTCGTCGCCTGAACCGATGGCAATGGCAGATGTTGGTGGTAAACCGCTCAACTGGATGTTCCTTCAGCAAAGACTCCCGTCTTCCCTCCGATGGATACACGCTGAATTGTCGATAAATCGGGTATTCCCAAATCCGGGAAATCGGTAATCTGTGAGGTTTCAGTGAACGAAAAAGCCTCGCTGCATGAATGCAACCATTCGGACCCTCCGTGACTGAGCCTTGCCTGACATTTCTTGACCCGAAGGAATGGGAAAACTGGTTGACGCTAAACGGCCGCACCTCGACCGGGATATGGCTTCGCCTTGCCAAAAAGGGGGCCGGGCAGCCAACCTTGACCTACGAACAAGCGCTAGAAAGTGCCCTTTGTCATGGCTGGATCGACGGTCAAAAACAGACTGAAAGTGAAGAATACTGGTTGCAACGTTTCACTCGGCGCTCCGCAAAAAGTATCTGGTCCAGGCTCAACAAAGACCGGGCCGAAGCGCTGATCGCCGCAGGCAGAATGCTTCCTTCGGGCATGCAGGAAATCGATAAAGCCAAAGCGGATGGCCGCTGGGAGGCTGCCTATACGTCGGCCAGCAACTCGGTCGTGCCGGACGACCTGCAGGCCGCACTGGATGCCAATCCCAAGGCCAGCGCGTTCTTTGCGACGCTGAACGGCCGAAACCGCTACGCCATCCTGTTTCGGATACAGAATGCCAAAAAGCCCGCAACACGGGTGCGCAAGATCGAGGAGTTCATCGGCATGCTGAATCGCGGCGAAACCATTCATCCCTAGACCATGAAATTCATTCAACCGTCGCAATGCGCTCCTTTCCCCAATCATGGGGCGTAATCCAGGCGCCCGGCTTCCATCCTGAAACCGCCGGGTTTCTCGCCACAGACCTGCCTTCATTGAAGACTCCCACAACCCTCATAAATCGCAAGTCGATCGAAAGCATCAAGTTAGCTGAATCTGCGCACCCGCGGCACCAACGGCCTAAAGAAATCAACAACACCCGCCGTTATCCCGGTTAAGGCATTTATCGGGAATTTCCAGAGACCATGCAGATACAGTCCACTTCCTCGGTGACAGCGGCCGCGCTCGGGACGAACACGACCGGCGGCACGGCCACGTCTACGCCTGCCAGCACGAGCGCATCGACAACGGCGGCAACCACAACGACCGCTTCCGGCAGCACCTCGACCGGCGCGTCATCCAGCACCGCCTCGTCGTCCTCGGGCTCGACAACCTCCTCTACGTCCTCCGCGAAGTCGAGCAGCGGGGCAGGTGGTGGCGGTGGAGGCGGCGCATCCTCCTCCTCCAGTTCTTCGTCCACCAACGAGATCGATCAGTTGAAGGCGCTCATCCAGTCGCTCGAAGCGCAACTGGCCACGTTGAGCGGGAAGGCAAACTCATCGTCCGCAGCATCCGGTCAGGGCAGCACCGGCATCTACAGCGCAGACGGCACGACCACCGCGAGCACCCCAAGCGCCTCGGGCAGCGCAGCCAGTTCCGGTGTTACCGCCAGCAGCACCTCGGGCGCTTCCGCGTCCCAGGACAGCGGCGCCAACGAAATCAGCCAGATCGAATCGGAACTCGAAACAGCCCAATCCGAACTCGTTCAACTCATGCTCGCCAACGGCCAGACCACTGGCCTCGTCTCGACCACGGCCTGAGCGCCGGCGCCCGCTTCGGCATGGCGGTCGCCCAGACTTATCCGGGCGGCCGCAGATTTGCTTCAAAGAACGCGCGCACCGCGCTATCGAGCTGCTGGTGAAAGGCCACGCGATCGAAGCCGTTGGCATCGACGCAAATGTCCGGCGCGTCTTTCTTCAAGGCGTCGGAGCACGGCGCCAGAAAGGCAAAATGCGCCGCATTCCGCACAAGGTGGAATTCCGGTTTCTGCGGCAAGGCGTTAGCGAGCGCCGGGGCATTGCGAGGTTGCACGCCATCGCCGCCGAATTCCGAGGCCCAAAGCTGAATGGGCGCTTTCACGTTCTTCAGGTCGTCCGCGCTCGGGAATGCATTGAGCGGATCCGCAATGACAAAGGCTTTGATGCGCGGGTCATGCGTCATGGGCGTCGAGGGTAGGTCCCGGCGCGCAAGCTGCATGCAGATCGGCGCCGTGGGATCCACGCAAGGCACGTCGGCGTGCAGAAAATCCGGCTCGCCGCCGGCCAGCACCAGGCCCGTGTAGCCGCCGCGCGAAAAGCCGAAAAATCCAATGCGCTGCGCGTCGATTTTGCCTGCGTCGGGCGAGGCACTCAGCATGTAGTCGATCAGGCGCTTGATGTCCTCGGGCCGCTCCACGAACGCCGAATACTCGCCTGCATGACTCATGTCGGAGTAGGTGTCGCCGGGATGGTTGAGCGCCGCCACGACGAAGCCCGCATCCGCCAGCACTTCGGCCAGGTCGTGGTGGCCGAGATACGATCCGCCATGGCCGTGCGAAATGACGATCAGCGGGAGTTTTTCGCCTACGGTAGGACAATCGCGCCGCCCTTTGAGGATCGTCGGCCCGATCGGAAGTTCCTGCGCGGGCCCGGCGCACGGCGTCCACACCATGGCCTTGAGCGCCGGGCCATCGGCATCGGCTGGAACCTGGATGACCTTGATGCCCGCCGCGTGCGTGAGTGTCGCGGACAAGCCGAGCAGCACCGCCGATATCCATGCCTTCATAGAAACTCCCGAGTTGACGCTGCCGGTTTTCGCTCACCACGGAACCGACTATCGCAGGGTTTCGATACCGGCCAGGATAAGGTCGATACCCTCCAGGAATTGCTGCCGCTCGTCGTGGCCGGGCAACTGCGCCGCAACCCGCCGCACGAACGGATACTCCGCGGCGTCGAACTGTGCCCACTTCGATGCGACGGTCGCGAGAATGGCCGATCGATCGGGGTGTCGTGCTCGTGCGCGACGAGGCGGGCGCCGGTTTGGCGAACCCGGGCAGCCGGCACCCGGACACCGCACCCTTGAGCATCAAGATCAGGAAAGCGGCCCCGTGTAGCCATTGAAGGTGCACTCCTCGCCGAGTGCGTTCGTCGTGGTCCTGATCGTGATGACGTTCACGACGGGACACGTCACGTCCACCGAATCGACCACCTTGACGTGCCCGGAGTGTATGCCGAGCCCGGTCTGCACCGGCTGGGGCGGTTCGTTATGCGTTACCGTCGCAGTAACGGTTGTGACACCGCCGGCCAGCGGCTGATCGAGCCGTATGCCTACCAGCATGTGCGGCTTGCCGTCGTCGCCGGTGCTCTTCCCCACGGTCATCACTTTGCCGGTGGCATGCACGTCGTGCAGCGTCGATCGCTGGATCTGCTTGAGCAGCGCCGGATCGATCTGCGGCGCCTGTTGAGCCAGCACGCCGGTACTGAGTATCGAGCCCATTGAAACGGCAGCAACGAAGAGCTTGCGAAATTCTTTCACACGGTTCTCCCGGGGTTCGGTGTTGCGCTTTTCTTGAGGAAGGACTGCTTTTTTCGGCGCGACAGTGTACCGCGGTCGATCTGAAACCCCTTCGTCATGTGTCCGCGCTCTGATCGTCTAGAGTCGAAGCGGCAGTGCCGCAGCAAAGAACTGTGTCGCGCGGCGCACGCGCGCCGGCACGAACCGGCGCTTCGGCCAGATCAGGCTGACGTCCCGCGGTTCGTTCGTGAACGCTTCGAGCACCGTCATCACGTCCGGATGCCGGAGTTCCCCCACGAGCGAAGCACGATGGAACATGCCGATGCCCACGCCCGCCAGCACGCCGGCAAGTATCGTCTCGACGCTATTGGACGAAAGATTGCCATCATCGGGCTGGGCAAGATCGGCACGGCCATCGCCCAGGCGTTCGCCAGCAAGGGAATCGAAGTCGCCGTGGCGGGCCGGCGGCCGCTGAACGCGCTCGCGGCCCTTGCCGCGCAGATCGGCCCGTCGCTCGTTGCCCAGCGCATTGAGGAAGCGGTCAACGCCGATGTCGTTATTCTGGCCGTTCCCTTCGACGCTCACCGCGAGGTCGCACGGGCCGCAAAAAGCTGGCAGGGAAAGATCGTGGTGGACGCAACCAATGCGTTCGGCGTTCCCCTGGACGAACTGGGCGGCCTGCCTTCCACCGCCGTCTTGCCCGGGCACTGCCCGGTGCGAAGCTGGTGAAGGCCCTCAACCATCTGCCCGCGGGCGCACGTGGGGCCGGCTGATTTTTCAGGACCTGTCGAGCGAGGTCCGCAGGGCCGAGCAAGGTAATCGTCCCCGCCTGGCGCCTGGCCGAAGCGGCTTTCAGGAGAGTCGCTCGCCCGGCATCTTGTCCCGGCATCAACGCGCGATACGCTACACTTTCGCCGCAGCGGCGCAATTGCAGTGCGCTTTTGAATGCAATTCGCAGCCCGAATGTTTTCGTTTTGCTTTCACGCAACCGAACGCTTCCCATTTATCCGGATTCGCCCGCTCTCACGGCCCGCCCTCCATTCATGTTCAGCCCCATCGCGCTATTCGGGATTTTGATCGTCTCCTGCCTGATGAGCGTGGCCATCCTGGGTTCCCTGCATCGGGCCGCCGTGCCGGGCATCGGCCGCTGGAGCGTGGGCTATGCGCTGTTCGCGGTGGCTTCGTCGGCGGTCCTGCTGGCCGGCGATCAACCGCATCCGGTGGCGATCGTCGGCATTACCTTCATTGCATTCGTGGCCGTGCTGGTGCTCGTGCAGGGTACGCGCCAGTTTTTCGGCATGCGTCCCGTGCGGCATGCCGAGCTGGCGGCGGTCGCCCTCGCCTACGCTGCGGTGGTGTATTTCACGTGCGTGTCGCCCAGCAACGAGATGCGCGTCCTCCTTATCTCCGTAGCCATGGCCTACGGGCGGATCGCCGTGGGCACGCTGGTGCTGCGCCACTCGCCGCGAGAAGGCGCGCGCTATGCCAGCCGGTTCGTGACCGCTGCGGCCTACCTGGGCGCCGGCGTTCATGTCGCGCGCTTCGTCTCGGTTCTGTTCGGTGCCGTGCCGCCGGTCACCTATCTGCAGCCCTCGCCCTGGAACGTGTTGTTGCTCGGCGTGGCAATCGTTTCGTTCCCCTGCATGTCGATTGGCCTCGTGATGCTCGCTCACGACCGGATCGTCAAGAAGATGGAGCATCTGGCGACCATCGACGAATTGACCGGCGCGCTCATGCGCCGGGCGTTCATGGCGAAAGCAAACAGCCTGGTTTCGCATGCACTGCTCACGGGCAAGCCGCTCTCCATTGCCATTCTCGACATCGACAATTTCAAGGCCGTCAATGACGGCTTTGGCCACGCGATAGGCGACCGCACGCTCACGCGCGTCGCCTCGGTCGTGCTGGGCCAGTTGCGCCCGTGCGACCTGTTCGGGCGGCTGGGCGGCGAAGAGTTCGCGATCGTGTTCGTCAACGCGCGCAAGAACGAGGCTGCGGAATTGACGGACGCGCTGCGGCTTGCCGTCGAGCAATCGCCGGGCGACGGCCCGCGCTGCACGCTGAGCGCAGGGGTGGACCGGGTACTGCGGGACGACACGCTGGAGCGCGCGATGGCGCGCGCCGACGCGGCGCTCTACGCGGCAAAGGCGATGGGTCGTAACCGCGTGGTGACGGCGGCTGAGGGCGCACTGCGGGACGTCGCGTAACCGGGCCGGCCGGGCGCCGTGTTCGACGCCGCCATCTTGTTCACTTCCGGATTGTCGCGCACCATGCCGCCGCTGAAGTCGGTCGCGATAGCACCCGGTGCGACGACGTTGACCGCAATGCGGCGCGGTCCGAGTTCGAGGGCCATGTAGCGGGTCAGCGCCTCGACAGCGGCTTTTAGGGGTCCATAAGTTGCGTCTTCTCGAAGCCCGGCGTTTATTGCTGTCGCGTTCGGCCAGCGTCGAACAGACCGCCTTCGAACTGCGCCTCGGGGTCGGCAATCACCTGGAGATCGTCAGTACACCCAACCTGTCCAGTGCAAAAGACCGTGATCCCTAACCCTGACCTGCGGGCGCATAGCCTGCACGTTCGACGATAGCCTGCATGGTGGGCAAGACGATGACTTCCTGGTCTCAGCCCGCACGCAGCTCGCGCACCCCGCGCCCCAGCCTGCGGCGCAGCAGCGTGCGCAGCGTTGCGCCATCGGCATAGCCCACTTCGGCGGCAATGGCCTCGATATCCATCGAGCTCGTTTCGATGAGGTGCCGCGCGCGCTCCACCCGCCGGTCCTGGAAGTACGCGAGCGGCGACTTGCCGAGCACGGCCTCCGCGCGCCGCTGCAAAGTCCGCGGCGTCGTTGCCAGCGCCTCGGCCGCTTTTTGCAGCGAAAAGCCCGTGGCCAGATTCGCGCGCGTCCATCGCTCGAAGCGTTCGATCAGCGGGTCGCTGTGCGCGAGGTGATCGGGAATGATGTAGGGCGCCTGCGAGACGCGTCCATCCACCAGCATGTAGCGCGCCACCAGCGTCGCCAGTGCGGGGCTCGCCTGGCGGATCAGCCAGAGCACGAGATCCAGATGGCCCATGCCCGCGCCCGCCGTCACGAACGGGCCCGACGGCACGAGCATGCGGTCCTCGTCGAGATGCACCTGCGGATAGCGGCGGCGGAACAGCGGGCTCAGCCACCATGTGGTGGTGGCTTCCCGCCCGTCGAGCAGGCCCGATTCGGCGAGCAAAAAAGTACCGATGCAGGCAGCCGCGATGCGGGCGCCCTCCTCCTGCCAGCGGCGCAGTTGCGCACCGGCTTCGCGGACGGCGGGAAGTTCGAGACTCTGCACCAGCGCCTCCGGCGTGGCGGCGCTGATCGCGGGCATCACGACCCAGTCGGGCGCGGGCATGGCGCGCGCCTTCTTCGCCGCCACGTGCAGGCCGAGCGCCGTCGTGACGCGGGTTTTCAGGCCCGCCAGTTCGACTTCGAACGGCGGCGGCTCGCCGGGGCTCGGCGTGCCCGTAGCGGCGGACAGCGCGTTCGCCATCCCCAGCGCGTCGAGCACGACGGCCATGCCGGTATCGAACACGCCGTCGAGAGAAAAGACCAGAATGCGCATGGCGTAAACGACTCGAATAATGTCATTTACGATGCTACTGTGCGGAGCGGTTAAAGTCTATTCTGCGCTACGTACACTGAAAGGCAGGAGCCAACGATGTCTGAAGCAGCACACAAGAACCCCCTACGCGGGGCGCATCCGCTCGACGAGGTCGTGTGGAACGCGCTCGCCGGCCCGCTGCACCGCTTTGCTCTGGGGGACGAGCGGGCGCGGCGGCTGCCGTCGTCAATCGGCCCCTTTGCCGCCGTTGCCGATGCCGGTCCGGCTTCGTTCGACGCCTTGCGCGAACTGATCGGCACGCACGGCCCGGCCGCCCTGGTCACGGCCGGGGCGATCGCGCCGCCGGACAGCTTCACGGTCCTCAGGCAGGCGAAGCTGCTGCAAATGATCTGGCAAGGCACGCCCGATCCGGCGCACGCGTGGGAGCACACGCGGCTCGCGGCCGCCGATGTCCCCGAGATGCTCGCGCTCACCGCCGCAACCGAGCCCGGCCCGTTTGGCCCGCGCACGATCGAGCTCGGCGATTATCTTGGCGTACGCAAGGAAGGGAAGCTCGCCGCCATGGCGGGCGAGCGCATGCGTCTCGACGGCTATACGGAGATCAGCGCGGTGTGCGTGGACCCGGCTTTCAGGGGCCAGGGCCACGCAGCCGGCCTGATGAAACGGCTGATCGCGTCCATCGGCGCGCGGGGAGAAACGCCCTTCCTGCACGTGGTCACGTCGAATCAGGGGGCGATTGCGCTGTACCGGGCGCTCGGGTTCGTCGAGCGCCGCGAAATGAACCTGCTGGTGCTCGGCGGCGGCGAGGCCTGAGCCGCCGGCCGCCAGACCAGACCAGACCGGGCATCGTCAGGCGGCCGTCTCGCGCAAGCGGAACATGTTAACCACTTCGCGCAGCAGTTGCGCCTGTTCCTGCATCGACTGCGCCGCGGCGGCGGCCTCTTCCACCATCGCCGCGTTTTGCTGCGTGGTCTGATCCATCTGCGCAATCGCGACGTTGACCTGCTCGATGCCGCGGCTCTGCTCTTCGGACGCGGCCGAGATCTCGCTGATGATGTCGGTTACGCGCTTCACGGCGTCCACGAGCGACTGCATCGTGCCGCCCGCGTTTTCCACGAGATTCTTGCCCTCGCCCACGCGCGCCACCGAATCTTCGATCAGGCTCTTGATCTCCTTCGCAGCGTCCGCGCTGCGGCGCGCGAGATTGCGCACTTCGCCCGCCACCACGGCGAAGCCGCGCCCTTCTTCGCCGGCGCGCGCCGCTTCGACGGCCGCATTCAAGGCGAGGATATTGGTCTGAAACGCAATGCTCTCGATCACGGCGATGATATCGACGACGCGCGTGGAGCTCGCCGCAATATCCTGCATGGTCGTGACCACGCGCCCGACCACCGCGCCGCCCTCGCCCGCGAGTTGCGATGCGCTCAGGGCCATCTGGTTCGCCTTCAGCGCGTTGTCGGCGTTCTGCTTGACGGTGGCGGTGAGCTGCTCCATGCTCGCCGCCGTTTCGCCCAGCGAAGCGGCCTGCTCCTCGGTGCGGGCCGACAGGTCGAGATTGCCGGCCGCCATTTGTTCGGCGGCGACCGTGATGGTCTCGGTGCCGCCGCGAATGCGCCGGATCGCATCGGCCAGACGGCCCTGCATGCGCTGCATCGCAAACAGCATGCTCCGCTGGTCGTCCCCGGCAAGTGCGACGGCCTGCGAAAGATTGCCGTCCGCAATCGTCTCCGCCACCTGCGCGGCATAGGCCGGCTCGCCGCCCAGGCTGCGCTTCACGTTGCGGATGATGAGCACGAGCGCAATCGTGCTGAAGCTGCCGATCACGAGGATGGTGAGCAGATAGCGCAGCAGATTGGCGCGAAAAGCGGCATTGATGTCGTTCACGTACACGCCCGAAATCAGATACCAGTCCCACGCATCGAAGCGCTTGACGAAGCTGATTTTCGGCACGTGCTCGTTGTTGCCGGGCAAGCGCGCCATGTAATCGACGAAACCCTGGCCCTGCGCCTGCGCAAGCTTGACCATCTCGACGAAGAGCAGCTTGCCGTCGGTGTCGGCGTAGTGCGAAACGTCCTTGTTGCGCAGGTCGGCAAGCGTGGGATGCATGATGACCACGGGCGTAGCCGTCGTGATGATCATGTAGCCGTTGCCCGGGTAGCGCATGGCCGCGAGGCGCGCCATGGCCTGCTGCTTCGCCTCGTCGATCGTGAGCGTGTGCTGGTCGACGAGCTTCGCGTAGTCGGCCACGATGCCGTAGGCCGCCTCCACGACGTTCTGCACCGCGGCCTTGCGCTCCGAGAGCATGGTCGTGCGCGACTGCCACGCAGCCCAGCCGCCCAGGCCCAGCAGGCCGAGCCAGGTGATCAATAGTGCGAGCCACAGTTTGGTGTTCAAGCTCATCCGGTCCACGCCGTCTTCTCCATCGCCAGCCAGTGCCGTCCCGATTGCCGGGCCCCATGTTCGACCGCCCCCCTGCGATACCTGCGCGACGGTGGCGGTCCCCACTGGTTAACGGCGCGGCGGCGCATTCCCTGAGTGCGAAAATATTGGGGAAAGGCCGACCAGGGTTGGGCCGGGGACACGTGGCTGTCACGCGACTTTTATGGAACGCATGATGAAAGGCGGAAGGATTCAATCATCAGATGAATGACTGCGGACTCCGCCGCGGTATGCCGGCACTTCGGGTCACGCCACTTATTTATTCTGCAATCCAAAATAAAATCAGGGCAGGGCGATCTTCCTGCGCGGCGGCATCGCCGGCGCAGCCAGCCATTTCCGCGTAGCATCGCCCGTCATGGACCTGCTCGTTTTCAAACTCGTCGTCACCCCGCTCCTGCTGCTGGCCGCCACCCTCGCCAGTCGCCGCTGGGGCGAAACGATCGGCGGCCTGCTGGTCGGCCTGCCGCTCACGTCCGGGCCGATCTCCGTATTTCTCGCGCTCGAACACGGCCCGGCATTCGCCACGCAGGCCACCTCGGGATCGCTGGTCGCCACCGTGGCCCAGGCAGCCTTCTGTTTCGTCTATGGCCGGCTTGCGCCCCTCGGATGGCCACGCGCCCTCATCGGTGCGTGCGCAACGTTTGCGGGCGTGGCCGCCCTGCTGCAATGGAGCGCGCTCCAGCAAACCGGCCTCTTTCTCGTGGCAGTGCTGGCCATCGCGCTCGCGCTTGGCCTCATGCCCCGCAACCCGGCGCGGACCGCCGCCCTCGCGGCACCCTGGTGGGACCTGCCCGCCCGCATGGTGCTCATCGCCTGCCTCGTGGTGGGCGTGACGTTGATCGCCCCCTGGGTCGGGCCACGCGTGAGCGGCGTGCTCGCCTCCTTCCCGTTCATGGCGATCATTCTCGTGATCTTCGCGCATCGCATGGCCGGCCCCGCCGCTGCCCGGCAGGTCATGCGCGGCATGGTGGCGGGGCTGCTCAGCTTCGCCGCTTTCTTCTATGTGCTGAGCCTCGCGCTGCCCCGGATGAATATGCTCGGCGCATATGGCAGCGCGATGCTCTGTGCCCTGGCCCTGCAGGCACTATCGTTCTATCGGATGCACATTCCGGCGACGGACCCCGTAGAATAGATATGAACTTTTCCTTTCCATTGCCGTAAACGTAGAGATCCTGACGTTTATCCGGAGCGCGCCGATGACACCCGCCGAAGACACCACCACGCACGCTACCCCGCTCACGCCCGAGGCGCTGCCGCCAGGCCAGCCGCTCGCCTGGCCCGTGATCGATCGCGACGGCACCTTGCTGCTCGATCGCGGCGTTATCCTCGTGAACGAAGCGGAACGCAATTTCCTCTTCGAACATTTCGTCCCCCATCGCGGCGACCAGCAAGTGCCCGATGCGCCGCAGGAAGAAGCCGGCGCGGGGGGCGCGCAAGCGTTCGCGTCCGTCCGCGACATGCATCTCACGCTGGGCGCGCTCATGGGCCTGCGCGCGCAGATGGGCGGCAGCAGCGGCCCGATGCATCCCTGCCGCCTGATTGGTTTCGCACCCAACGAAATACTGTTCGTCACGCCGCCCCATGTCGAAGGCCGCATGGTCCCGCTCATGCCGGGCGAGAACGTCGATATCGTGGCGATTGCGAGCCAGGCGGTGTTCCGCTTCGTCTGCTCCGTGGAGGCGATCTGCCAGTCGCCGGTCGAATACCTCGTGCTCTCGAAGCCCGGCGCGATCCGCCGGCTGCGCGAGCGCAAGTCGATCCGCGTGCGTGCGCGCATTCCGGTGCGCTACGGGCTTGGTGAGAACGGCGCGGGCTACGAGGGCATTGCGCTCGCGCGCGGCATCAGCGCGCTCGGGCTCTCCATTTCGGCGGCCTGGGCCGTGGGCCAGGTGGGCGAGCGCCTGCGCATTGCGTTCAATCTGCGCTCGGGCGATGTGGAGACCGCCATCGAAACCAGCGCCGTGATCCGCAACGTGCAGCATGAGGGCGGTCAGGATTCCCCCGCTACGCTCGGGCTCGAACTCGACCGGCTCAGCGCCACCGAGCAGATGGCGATGAAGGTCTATGTGTTCGACCGCCAGGACGACGTGCTCTACTGGACAGGCTCAGAACGCTGACGCCCCGGTAGCGAGGAGCGCATGAGCGTCGATGCATTGCGCATCCCAGGCCTCGGCTAACGCTGCGCAGCGGCCGAGGCGCACGGTTGCCGTTTCGAAATCGACCACGGTAACGTGATCCGCATGACGCGGGCGCGCAGGCCACTGCGTGCTGCGACCGTCGGTGAGCAGCCACACATGGCGGTGCCGGGCCGTGTCCCGGCGTGCGGAGGACTGAAGCACGCGCGCCGCCGCTTCCATGCCGGCCGCGAGCGGCGTACCGCCGCCCGCGCCGATGGGCGCAAGCCAGCGTTCGTTCCACCAGCGCGGCACCGCCGGGCCAAAACGCAATTCGGCGCGCGTGCCGCCGAAGGCAATCAGCGCCACTTCCACGCGGTCGTTGCGCGCGCGGTCGAAGAGCGCGGCGAGCAGGCCCTTGGCCAGCGCAAGCTGCCCGCGGGCCAGCATCGAAGCCGAACAGTCCAGCACGAAGCAGTGCAGCGCCCCCGTGCCGGTTTTGCGCCGCGCGTAGCGCAGATGATCGGCGCGCAGGTGCTCGCCCTGTTTGGCCGCAAGCGTGGGCAGCCACGCAATGCGCGCGCCCTTGCCGCCGTCGCGTGCCGCCCGGCCCGGACCATCACGCCGCCGGGCGCCGCCCTGTACGAAGGCGGCGGCCCTTGCCCGACGGGTCAGCGTTTTTTTGAAGGCAGCGGGATCACACCCTTCACGCTCGTCGCCGCGACCAGCTCCGGTGCAAGCTCGCCCCAATCGGTTTCCGCACTGGTCTCTACCTGGGAGTGCGAATGTGTTTCATGCGTGGGAGCGTGCCCCGCATCCGCCGCGTTCTGCGGCGCAGGCGCCGGATCCGCCCGGCGCCGGTGCGCGAGCACGGCTTCGGCTACGCGGTCCACATGCGCCACGCTCACCTCGCCGGCCCCTTCGAATGCGGCCAGCGCACGGGCGGCGCGCAGCATCACGATATCGGCACGCAGGCCATCCACGGCGGCTTCGATGCATAGCGCCGCCACGCGCTCATGCACGGCGTCGCCGGCCACGAGGGAGTTCACACGCTCGCGCGCGGCGCGCAGCCGCCCTGCGAGCCCGCGCTGCGCCGCTTCATGCGCGGCGCAAAACGCCTGCGGATCGGCGTCGAAGGCCAGCCGCGCCTTGACGATCTGCTGCCGCTCGCGCGCATCGTAGGCGTTGTGAAGCTCGACCATCAGGCCGAACCGGTCGAGCAGTTGCGGACGCAACTCGCCCTCCTCGGGATTCATCGTGCCCACCAGAACGAAGCGCGCATCGTGCGTATGCGAAATGCCATCGCGCTCGATGGTATTGCTGCCGCTTGCCGCGGCATCGAGCAGCATGTCCACCAGCGCGTCCGGCAGCAGATTCACTTCATCGACGTAAAGCACCCCGCGGTGCGCTTTCGCGAGCAGCCCGGGCGAGAAGCGCACGGCACTCTCGCGCAGCGCCGCTTCCAGATCGAGCGAGCCCACCAGCTTTTCTTCGCTTGCGGAAAGCGGCAGCGTCACGAACGCGCCATCGGGCAGCAACGCCGCCAGCGCGCGGGCTGCCGTGGATTTCGCCGTGCCGCGCGGGCCGCTCACGAGCACGCCGCCAATGGCCGGATCGACAGCCGCGAGCAGCAGTGCCTGCTGCAACGGTGTCTGCCCCACCAGCGCGGTAAAAGGAAACGCAGGGCGCGGCGCCGCTTCGTTCATGGTCCTGATCCTTCGAGTCTCTGCCCCGCTTCGAGCAGGCGTTGTTCGAGTTGAGCGCGCTGCTCGCCCGGCTGCTGCCACAGTCCGCGCTGGATCGCCTCAAGCAGGCGCTCGCAGATGGCATGCAGCGCGTGCGGATTATGCCGTTCGAGGAAAGCGCGCGTGGCGTCGTCGTGAACGTAGGCGGCGGCGACGAGCGCGTACTGATGGTCGCCCACCACGCGCGCCGTCGCGTCGTAGCCGAACAGGTAATCGACGGTCGCCGCCATCTCCGCCGCGCCCTTGTAGCCGTGGCGCTTCACGCCGTCGATCCACTTCGGGTTCGCCACGCGCGAGCGGATCACGCGTGCGATCTCTTCGCCAAGCGGACGGATGGCCGGCGCAGCCGGGTTGCTGTGGTCGGCGTGATACAGGGTGGGCTGCGCGCGCGAGAAGTGCCGCGCCGCTGCGGCCATGCCGCCCTGGAACTGGTAGTAGTCGTTCGAGTCGAGCACGTCGTGCTCGCGATTGTCCTGGTTCTGCAGCACGACATCGATGGCCGCAAGGCGTGCGCCGAATGCCGCGCGTGCCTCGTCGCCCGCGCTGTTCTGCGCGTAGGCGTAGCCGCCCCAGGCCTGGTAGGCTTCGGCAAGATCGGCGTCGGTCTGCCACTGGCGCTGGTCGATCAGGTCCTGCAAGCCTGCACCGTAGTGGCCGGGGCGCGCGCTGAATACGCGCCAGCCCGCGCGGCGGCGGGCCTCGGCGGCATCGGCGCCACGTTCGACGAGCGCATCGCGTTCGCGCAGCACGCGCTCGCGCAGCAGGTTCTGATGCGGCGGCTCGTCGAGGTCCGCCACGGCCTGGACCGCCGCGTCGAAGAGATGCATGACGTTCGGAAACGCGTCGCGAAAGAAGCCCGAAACGCGCAGCGTCACGTCGATGCGCGGCCGGTCGAGCGCCTCGATCGGCATGATTTCGAAGTCGATCACGCGCTGGCTGCCCGCCGCCCACTTCGGCCGCACGCCGAGCAGCGCGAGTGCCTGGGCGATGTCGTCGCCGCCCGTGCGCATGGTGGCCGTGCCCCAGACCGAAAGCCCCACGGCGCGCGGATAGTCGCCATGGTCCTGCAGATGCCGCTCGATCAACTGCTGCGCCGACTTCATGCCGAGCGACCAGGCCGCCTGGGTCGGCACCGCGCGCGTATCGACCGAGTAGAAGTTGCGGCCCGTGGGCAGCACGTCGGGGCGGCCGCGCGAGGGCGAACCGCTGGGACCGGGCGGCACGAAGCGGCCTTCGAGCGCGCGGCGGAACTGGCGCAGCTCTTCTTCGCCGCAGGCGTCGAGGCGCGGCAGCACGTCGTCGCGCAGGCGCCCGAGCACTTTCGCCGCGTGGGGCATTGAGGCGTCGCCGTCTACGGCATATCCTTCGCACACCCTGGCAACCAGCGAGCCGGCCAGCGCCTCCAGGCGCTCGCGCGTGTCGCCTGCATGACGCCAGGGCGCATCGCTCACGGCATCGAGCATGGCCGGGCGCGGTCCCGTCCACGGCGCAGCCCAATCGGCGGTGGCGGCATCGAGCAGATGATCGATGCGGAAATCGCGCGCAAGCGCGTCGATCAGCCCCGCGTTGGCGCCCTGCCCGTCGCCATAGGGATAGCGGCCCAGCGCGAGCAGCGTGTCGCGCCGCTGCGTGCCTTGCGGCGAGATGCCGAAGGTATGCAGGCCGTCGCGAATCTGCGCTTCCTTCAGTTCGCACAGATACGCATCGGCGCGCGTGAGCAACGCGTCTTCCGTCGCTTCGTCCCGCGGCGCCGGCATGCTCAGTTCCTCGTGCAGCCGGTGCTCGACAATCGTCTCCAGGATGGTCCGGCGCAGCAGCTTCGCGCGGCGCGGATCGACCATCAATGCTTCGTAGTACTCTTCAACCTGCCGTTCGAGATCCTGAAGCGGGCCATAGTTTTCGGCGCGCGTGAGCGGCGGCATCAGGTGATCGATAATCACGGCCTGTGCGCGGCGCTTCGCCTGGCTGCCTTCGCCGGGGTCGTTCACGATGAACGGATAGAGATGCGGCAGCGGGCCGAGCGCCATGTCGGGCCAGCAGGTGTCGGCGAGCGCAACGCTCTTGCCGGGCAGCCATTCAAGGTTGCCGTGCTTGCCGACGTGCGCGATTGCGTCGATGCCGAAGGTCCCGCGCAGCCAGAAGTAGAACGCGAGGTACGCGTGAGGCGGCACGAGTTCGGCGTCGTGATAGTTCGCGTAGGTGTTGTCGCCGCGCGAGCGTGACGGCTGGATGCCCACGAACACCTGGCCGCAGCGCCAGCCCGCGATCATGAAGCGGCCGCGGCGCACCATGGGGTCCTGCTCCGGCGCGCCCCAGCGCGCGATGAGCGCGTTCTGCGCGGCGGCGGGCAGTTGCGAGAACGCGCGCCGGTAGTCGTCGAGCGCGAGGCTCTGCCACGCGGGCCGCAACTCGCGCGTATCCGGGTCGTTGGTCACGCCGCCGGTCAGCCGCACCATCAGGGCTTCGCCGTCGTCGGGCAAGTCGCTTACGCGGTAGCCTTCGTCGCGCAGCATCCGCAGGATGCCCACCACCGAGGCCGGTGTATCGAGCCCCACGCCGTTGCCGATGCGCCCTTCGCTCATCGGATAGTTTGCGAGCACGAGCGCGAGTTTCTTCTGCGCGTTCGGCAAGCTGCGCAAGCGGCACCAGCGGCGACTCAGTTCGGCCACGAAGGCCACGCGCTCCGCATCGGGCTGATAGCGCACGACATCGACCTGAGTGGCCTTGCAGTGATACGCGAGCCCCTTGAAGCTGATCGCGCGCGTAATCACGCGGCCGTCCACTTCGGGCAGCGCGACGTGCATGGCGATATCGCGCGAATTGAGGCCGTGGTTGTCCTTCAGCCAGTCTTCGCGGTTGCCGCCGCTGAGAATCACCTGGAGCACCGGCGCGTCGCCCGCCAGCGCGAGCGGCGCGGGGTCGTCGAATGACGAAGCTGCGAAGGCCGTCGTGTTCAGCACGAGCGCGACGTTGTGCGCGGCGCAAAGGCGGTCGATGACGTCGCGGCTCAACGCGTCCTTCAGCGACGTGACGGCGAGCGGCAGCGGATTGATGCCGCGCTCGATCAGCGCTTCGATCAGCGCGTCGAAGGCCGCCGTATTGGCGGCCTGCAGATGCGCCTTGTAGAACAGCAGCGCGACCACGGGCGCCGCGGGCTGCCAGCGCGCGCGCCAGTCGTCGATCGTGGCGATGTCGCGCGACGGGTGATAGAGCGCGGCGGCGGGCAGCGCCACGGGCGGCGCCGGTTCGCTGCCCCACGCGAACGCGCGCCACGCGAGCGCGCGCAGAAAGCCCTCGGCATTCGCCGCGCCGCCTTCGCGCAGATAGCGCCACAGCAGGCGGCAGAATTCGGGCTCGACGCGGCTCTTTGCCGTGAGATTCGGGTCCTCCTGCAGATCGCCGGAGAACATCGCGAGCATCTGGTTGCGGCGCTCGGCCAGCGCCACCACCTGCTCGATGCCGTACGGCCAGTACGCCTCGCCGCCCAGATGATCGACCACGACCACGCGCGCATGCTGGAGCACGTCATCGACATAGAAGTCCACCGAGGCCGGCTGGCGCAGATACGTCACGTTCGCGAGCCGCACGCTCGGGAAGCCGGCGGGCAGGCGCGGCACGACGCTCGCGAGCAGGGCGAGCGTCGTATCGGCGGAACTGAGAATGACAATCTCGGCGGGCTGCTGATCGATGCGGATCACGCCGGCGGTGTCGTCGACGAAACCACCGGGCGTGGTGCGCAAGAGATGCATGGCGGGTAGCGGCGGGAGCGCTAGTGCGCGGGCGCGGCCATCAGGCCAGCGCGGAAGGCGCGAGCGCCGCTTCGAACGCGCGCTGCAGCGTCGCGGCGTCGAGATCCTCGCCGATCAGCACGAAGCGGCTCGCGAGCGGTTGCGCGGCGGCTTCCTGCGCGTTCCAGCGGCGGTCGAAATAACTGTCGAAGCGCCGGCCCACGCCCTGCACGACGAGGCGCATCGGTGCGCCCGGCAGCGCCGCGAAACCCTTCACGCGATAGATCGTGTGGGTATCCACGAGCCGTTGCAGCGCGTCGATCGCGCCTTCGCGCGAGGCAACCTGCGCCGTCACGACCACCGAATCGAATTCGTCGTGGTGATGGTCGGGGTCGTCCGCCGAGCCGTGATGATCGTGGCGCAGATGGATGCTTTCCTCCGAGGCCGATTCGAGCCCGAGCAGCGTGTGCAGGTCGAGCTTGCCGTGCTGCGCGCGCACGATCTTCACCTGCGGCGGCAGTTCTTCGCGCAGTTCTTCGATGAGCGCGTCCTGCGCGGCCGTGTCGATCAGATCGGTCTTGTTGAGGATCACGAGATCCGCGGACGCAAGCTGGTCTTCGAACAGTTCGTGCAGCGGCGACTCGTGATCGAGATTCGGATCGGCCCTGCGCTGTTCGTCCACGGCCTGCGGGTTCTCCGCGAACTGGCCGCTTGCCGCGGCGGGGCCGTCCACCACCGTCACCACCGCATCGACCGTGAAGGCGTTGCGGATCGACGGCCAGTTGAACGCCTGCACGAGCGGCTTGGGCAGCGCGAGGCCCGAGGTTTCGATCAGGATGTGATCGATTTCGCCGCGGCGTTCGAGCAGTTGCTCCATCACCGGGAAGAACTCTTCCTGCACGGTGCAGCACAAACACCCATTGGCGAGTTCGTAAAGCTGGCCTGCCTGTTCGTTGCCCGCTTCGTCGCAGCCGATACCGCAGCCGCGCAGGATTTCGCCGTCGATGCCGAGTTCGCCGAACTCGTTGACGATCACCGCAACGCGCAAACCGCCCGCGTGCTGGAGAATGTGACGCAGCAGCGTGGTCTTGCCGCTGCCGAGAAAACCCGTGACGATGGTGACGGGGATCTTGCGCATTTGCATGAGGTGCTCCTTCGGCGCGAGGGGCCGCGCACGTGTAGGCCGGGCCGGACGGCAGTGCCCGGCACGGACGCGAGCCCGGCAGCACGCATGGACAATCGTGGAATGGGCGCCGCATCCCCGCAGCGCGCATCCTTCGTATCTGGCCGGTATCCGGACTGACGAAGCCCCGCCTCGCCTTCCCGCGCGGCGGTCCGGCAGGACCGGCCGCACAGTGGCATGCGTCGAAGCGGGGTGCATCGCCCGACCGGACGATCGGAGCCATGCGTTCGTTGTACCGTTGCGGGTGCAGTTCAGGTTGGCCATGCCGCAGGCGGGAATGGCTCCCTGATTCCCGTTTAACTGCGCGCGCAAGGAACGCGCACGCGAGCACCAGAGTGCGTGCGAGTGTAGGCGTGGGCCGCAAGCGCGTCAAGGAACGGCCCCGCGTCGCGCTTTGCGGTTGCTACGCCGTTGCTGTGCCGTTGCTTTGCGGTTGTTTACCCCTGGCGCGCTGCGCCTCTGCTCGAACGCGAAAAGCCGTGTGCTATCGTATGCCCGCATCCGCGGCGCCAGGCGCGAACCCGCGCCGCCTCGCCCGTTGCTGCCTCCCCACGCGCTCACCGTGAATTCCGCTCCGTCCGCAAGCCAGCCCCGTGTTTCGTCGCCGCTGTCCGGGTCGTCCGGGTCGACCGATTCGTCAGGCTCGACCGGGGAGGCGCCGCTCGTGCTCGGCATAGGCTGCCGCCGTGGCGTGACGCTCGCGCAGATCGAACGTGCCGTGCAGGCCGCGCTCGACGGCACGCCGCTCGCGCGCGTGACGGCCGTGGGGACGCTCGACGCCAAGGCGAACGAGCCGGCCCTGCGCCAGTTCTGCGCCGCGCACGGCTTGCCGCTTCATGCGTACGCGCGCGATGCGCTCGCCGCCGCGCCGCTGCAAAGCGCACCATCGGCTGCGGCGCGCGCGCAGTTCGGCGTGGACGGCGTCTGCGAACCGTGCGCACGCCTCGCCGCCGGCGCAGGCCCGCTGTGGCGCGGCAAGCTCGCGCTCGACGGCGTGACAGTCGCCATCGCGCTGCGGCACCCGGAGCCCAACGCGGCAATCCACGCGGCACGCTGATATCGCCACACGGGCAGCGCATCCCACCCGCTTCACGAAACTTCACCACTCACCAGGCCATGAAAACCGATCCCGATTCGCACCAGCGCATGACGCAACGCCGCCGTGAAGGCCACGAGAAAAAACAGGCTGCCGCCACCGTCGAAAAGGGCCTGCTGATCGTGAACACCGGCAACGGCAAGGGCAAGAGCACGGCGGCGTTCGGCATGGCCGTGCGCGTGCTGGGCCACGGCATGAAGCTTGGCGTCGTGCAGTTCATCAAGGGCGCGCTGCACACGGCCGAACGCGATTTCCTGAGCACCGTCGCGCACTGCGACTTCGTGACGATGGGCGACGGCTATACCTGGAACACCCAGAACCGCGACGCCGATATCGCCACCGCGCGCAAGGGCTGGGACGCGGCGAAGCGCATGATCGAAAGCGGCGAGTACGGCATGGTGATCCTCGACGAACTGAACACGGTGCTCAAGTACGAGTACCTCGGCCTCGACGAAGTGCTGGCCGTGCTCGCCGCACGCGGCCCGCAGCAGCACGTGGTCGTGACGGGGCGCCACGCGCCCGACGCGCTGATCGAAGCCGCCGACCTCGTGACCGAAATGCGGCTCGTGAAGCATCCGTACCGCGAGCAAGGCGTGAAAGCGCAAAAGGGCGTGGAGTTCTAGGCCGATGGTTGCGTGTCCCGCGCTCTTCATCAGCGCACCCGCTTCTGGCCAAGGCAAGACCACGCTCACCGCGGGTCTCGCGCGCCTGCATCGACGGGCGGGACGGCGCGTGCGCGTGTTCAAGACCGGCCCCGACTTTCTCGACCCGATGATCCTCGCGCAGGCGAGCGGCGCGCCGGTCCTCTCGCTCGACCTGTGGATGGTGGGCGAAGACGGCTGCCGCACGCTGCTCGCGCAGGCCGCGCAGGAAGCCGATGTGATCCTGATCGAAGGGGTGATGGGCCTCTATGACGGCACGCCCAGCAGCGCCGATCTGGCGGTCACGTTCGGTGTGCCGGTGGCTGCGGCAATCTCGGCGAAAGCGATGGCGCAGACCTTCGGCGCGCTCGCGTTCGGGCTCGCGCGCTTTCGGCCCGAGGTGCCGTTTCATGGCGTGCTGGCCAACCGCGTGGGCTCGGCACGGCATGCACAAATGCTGCAGGAAGCGTTGCCGGACGACCTCCGCTGGCTCGGCCACGTGGCCAGCGACGCGCTGCTTGAATTGCCCGGCCGCCATCTCGGGCTGCACCAGGCGAGCGAGATCGCCGATCTCGACGCACGCATCGAACGCGCGGCCGACGCGCTGCTGCACACCGCGCTCGCCGATCTGCCGCCGCCCGTGGAGTTCGCGCCTGGGCGCGAGGCGCTCCCGCTGCCCCGCCTGCTCGACGGCAAGCGCATCGCCATTGCGCGCGACGCGGCCTTCTCGTTCATCTATCCGGCGAACGTGGCGCTGCTCGAAGCGCTGGGCGCACGCGTCACGTACTTTTCTCCGCTCGCCAACGAAGCGCCCGCCCATGCCGACGCGATCTATCTGCCCGGCGGCTACCCCGAACTCCATGCGGCAGCGCTCGCGCGCAACGCGCACAGCGCTGCCGCCATGCGCGCGCACGTGCAAGCCGGCAAGCCGCTCGTCGCCGAATGCGGCGGCATGCTCTGGCTGCTCGATGCGCTGACCGACACCGCCGGCACACGCACCCCCATGCTCGGCCTGCTGCCCGGCGAAGCCGTCATGCAAAAGCGCTTCGCGGCGCTCGGCATGCAACGGCTGACCGGCGCGCACGGCACGCTCACGGGCCACACGTTCCACTATTCGCGCGTGAGCACGCCGCTCGCGCCCGCGCTCGTCGCGCGCCACGCACAAACCGACGCCCCCGGCGAACCGCTCTACCGCCACGGGCCGGTTGTCGCGAGCTATCTGCACGCCTACTGGCCCTCCAACCCCGCTTTCACGGCCGCACTCTTCCATGGCACAGCCTTTTGACGAAGCCGAACGCGCGGCGGTTTACCGCGCGATCTACGAACGGCGCGACATGCGGCACTTCGTGCCCGGCCCCGTCGATCCCGCCACGCTCGCGCGCCTGCTCGATGCCGCGCATCACGCGCCGAGCGTGGGCTTCATGCAGCCGTGGCGCATCCTGCGCATCACCGACACGACGTTGCGCGAGCAACTACACGCGGCGGTGGAACGCGAGCGTCTCGCCACCGCCGATGCGTTGGGCCAACGGCACGACGAGTTCATGAAGCTGAAGGTGGAAGGCATGCGCGAATGCGGCGAACTGCTGGTGGTCGCGCTGATGGACCGCCGCGAGCCGCACGTCTTTGGCCGGCGCACGCTGCCGGAGATGGACCTGGCTTCGGTGGCCTGCGCGATCCAGAACATGTGGCTCGCGGCCCGCGCGGAAGGGCTGGGCATGGGCTGGGTATCGATCTTCGACGTGGACGAGGTGCACGCTCTCCTCGCCATGCCGCCGGGCGCGAAGCCCGTGGCGATCCTGTGTCTCGGCCAGGTTGCCGCGTTCTATCCGCAGCCGATGCTGGAAATGGAGGCGTGGGCGAAGCGTCGCGCGCTGGGCGAGTGTCTCTACGAAAACCGCTGGCCGCAGGCGCCCGAAGGGGAAACGCCGCCGCCCGGCGCCTGAGGGCCGGTCACTGCGCCGGCGCGACGGCTTTTACGGAGACCACTTCGGGCATCGCGCCCGTTGTCGCCGCGCTATCCCCGGCCGTTCCTCCCGTTTGGCCGGCGGCGCGCAACTTCACGCGCCATTGCGGCGCGCCCGCATAGGGCAGCCGGGCCAGCGCGCCCGCCACGAGATACGGCAGCGCCGCTTGTGCGTCGGCGTCGCGGTCGCGCTTCACGACGCTCACGCGGTACGCCTCGGCGCCCTCGGGCAACGCGAAAAAGCGCAGCGTGAGCGTGTGAACATAGGGCCGCCCGAACCACGGAAACGAAGCGCCAGCCGGCGCCGCGCACGCGTCCTTGCAATCGCTCGTCGCGACGGTCACCTCGGCCGGGCGCGTGGACCACGCCGCCGAGACGAGGTAGGCCGCCGCTTTGGGCTGCCCTTCCACGAAGCCGCGCTTCGCGAGACCATCGCGCAGCAAGGTTTCGTAGGGCGGGTTGACCCCTGCCTCGGCCTGCACCGGCGTGGGCGCGAAACGATAGGCCACGGTGCGCTGACCCGCGTCGGGCAACGCGCCGCGCGCGTCCACCTCGGCCGTCACGCCCGCGCAGCCGGCGAGCGCGGCTAGCATCAGAAAAGTGCAGATCGTCAACGGGATCTTCACGGGAAACTCCATCGGTCTTGCTGCCGGCCGTCTTCGACGGCTCGCGGGATCAGGGGGGCAGCGCTCAAGGGCCGGCGGCCGATATGGGCGACATGTGGGCGACATATAGGCAACGTCGGCGACATGGGCAGCCCGCACGGGCGGCCGGCGGAAATCAGGCCGGCGCGTCGAGCGCCGGCAGCGACAAGGTCAGCGTAGTGCCCCGGCCGGGCTCGCTCGCGACCTCGACGTCGCCGCCATGACGCGTCACGACGGTCTTCACGAAGGCCATGCCCAGCCCCACCCCGGCCACTTCGGGCCGCTGCCCGGCATGAAAGCGCCGGAACGGCTCGAACAGCTTCGCCTGGTCGGCCGGGTCGATGCCGTAGCCTTCGTCGCGTATCGAGCAGACCACGTGCTGGGCCGTCGGCGCCGCGCCCCCGATAGTACAGACAATTCGGGTATCGGGTGGGCTGTATTTGACCGCGTTGTTCAGAATGTTCACGAGCGCCCGCGTCATGAGCGAGCGGTCGGCGTTGATCCAGCCCGCCTCGTCGTCTTCGAACACGGTTTCGATCTGGATGTGCTTCGCGCGTGCCTGCGGCCAGACTTCGTCGCTCGCGTCGATCACGAGCTCGGCCAGGCTCGTCGGCTCGAGCGCATAGACCTGCGATTCGGCGCGCGCCAGTTGCACGAAGTCGTCCGCGAGCGTGAGCGCGCGCCGCGCGTAGCGCTCGATCCGGTCCATCACGTCGCGCACGGGGGCCGTGTCGAGCGTGCCGCGCTCGCGCTCGGTCTCCACCAGCGCGACGATCGACGCCTGCGGCGAGCGCATGTCGTGCGAGAGGAGCCGCAGCGCGCTCTCGCGCTGGCGTTCGGCGTCGTGCAGCGCGGTCACGTCCACGAGGCCCGCGATCCAGCCCACCGCCTGCCCCTGGGCGTTCGTGCAGCGCGCGTAGCGCAGCAGGTAGTCGCTGCCGTCGCCCGCGCGCACTTCGAGGCCGCGCGCCATGAGCGCGGCGTACTCGTCGCGCGCCGGGTCGAGCGGCGCGGGCCAGTGCGCGTGGGCGAAGGTCGCCGCCTCGGGGCTCGGGTCGATCGGCTTGACGAGCGCGAAGCCGCCGAACACCTCCGCCATCGCCCGCCCTTCGGCCACGTCGATGCCGAGCCGCGCGAACGACTCGCGCGCCGCATGGTTGGCGATCAGCACGAAGCCGCGCAGGTCGGCAACGAGAATCGGCTCCGGCACCGAATCGAGGCTGTCCCACACGAAGCGGCGCATGTCCTGCAGCCGCTGGGCGGCCTGCGCCATCAGCGCCATCTGCTGCGCGAGCGCATCGCCCCCGTACTCGCGGCGCGAATGGGGCGCTTCGGGCAGCAGATAGGGTTCGTCGGCCAACTGGCGCAGCTCCTTGCGCAGATACGCCATCGTCATTTCGAGGCGCCGCCAGCTCCAGACCGGATACACCACCAGCAGCACGACGACGGCGGGCACGGGGCTCAGCCACACGCGCGCGCCGTATAGAAGCGCGGCGCTCGCGACGAACGACGCCGCGCCGAGCACCGCCGAAAGCAGCAGCGCCCGCCACGGCGAGAGCACCAGAAAACCCGCCAGCACCAGTGCGAGCGGCACGAGCGTGGCCAGCACGCGCGAGACCGTGGAAGCGGGTTCGATGGCGGTGCCGGAGAACAGCGTGTCGAGGATGCTGGCGTGGATATAGACGCCCGGCAGCGGCCCGAGCGTGCCCGAAAGCGGCGTGGCGAAACGGTCGTAGAGGCCGGAGGCCGTCACGCCCACCAGCACCACGTGCCCGCGCAGCACGTCGGGCGGCACGCGGCCTTCCAGCACGTCGTCGAACGAGACCTTGCGGTAAGTCTGCGCGGACGCGCTGAACGGAATCAGAAAGCGCGCCTCGCTGCCGGGAGCGCCCGCGCGCGTCAGGTCGGGGCCGTGCATGTTCCCCGGCGCACCGCCCGCGAGCGCGATCTGACCGCGGCGCACCGCACGCCAGACCGGCACCATGAGTTGCGGCCAGCGCTGGTGCGCGTCGCCTTCGAAGAGCGCGACGCTGCGCACGATGCCGTCGTCGTCGACTTCGAGATTGATGTGGCCGAGGCCCGCCACCGCTTTCGCAAGCGGCGCGACGGGCAGCACGGCTGTGCGGTTGCCGGCTTCGTCCGCGGGCGTGAGCAGGATCGGCAGGTAGGCGGGCAGCGCGGCGAGCGCCTGCGCAAAACGTGCGTCGTCGCCGGAAGGCTCGGTGAAGAGCACGTCGTACACCACCGCCGCCGCGCCCGCTTTCGCAAGCTGATCGACGAGCCGCGCGTGGACGCTGCGCGGCCAGGGCCAGCGCCCGAGCGCGGCCACGCTCGCATTGTCGATCTCGACGATCACGATGTCGGGCGAGACCGGATGCGTGCGCGCCGCGAGGAAGCGGTCGTAGACGAGATGATCGGCGCCCGAGGTCCAGTGCCAGACGACCGTCAGCAGCACGAGCACGAGGCCCGCGCAGCCCACGCCCACCCATTCGTACAGGAAGCGGCGCCCAACCGAGAGGCCAAGGCGCAGACGCGGCTTGACGCTCATCCCGGGTGCCGTCACCAGTCGAGCCGGAACGACTGGACCGGGCTCGCCTTCTGGTAGTAGCGGCCGTTTTCGAACTGCTCGGCGATCACCGTCCAGTAGTACACGCCCTTGGGCAGATCGCTCACGACGACTTCGCCGCCCGCGATGTCCGTGCGGTCGACGAGCGGCACGCGCAGATCCGGCCCGGTGGCGAGCACGAAGCGGAAATGCAGGTTGGCCGCGTTGCGGTCGACGAACCAGCGGAACGCGTAGTTGCGCGTGTCGTCGAGCCGCCCGGCCGAGGTGCCGAATGCGAGACGGCGGCGCTCGAAGGCATAGGTGTTGGGCATGCCTTCGAGGCCGTTCTGATCGATCGCGGTAATGCGCACGAAGTAGGTGCCGTCGGGCAGCGCGCCCGCATCGGCATGCGCGGAATCGCTGCGCAGGTCGCGGATCATCTCGAGGAGGCCCGCGTCGCGCCCGATCTGCACGCGGTAGCCGCGCGCGGTCTCGACCGGCGCGATGTCGAAGGCGACGCTGGCGTCGTCCTGCACCCTGGCGGGATGCTCGAGGTCGGGGGCATCGAGCAGCGCCACCGGGCTGCCGACCGCGCCGCCCGCCGTCGTGAAGCTGCCGTGACGCGCGGCAACGAGTTCGCTCGACGCCGCGAGCGGAGTGCCCGGCGCGGGCGCACCCGCGCCGCCGTGCGCCGCATCGACGCCCACGGCGCCTTCCAGCACTTCGACGGCCGTCGAGCCGTTGCCGCCGTCGTAGCTCACGCGGAAGCTCGTGCCGCGCACGCCCGCCACCACGGAGGGCGAGCGGATCTGGAAGCGGTCGTCCTTCTGCGTGGCATGGGTGACCTCGCTGTCCACCTCGCCCTGCTTCAGGTTGATGATGCGGTCGGTCGTGCCGGTGAGCGCGGTCTGGCGCAGCGTGCCCAGTTCGAGCGAGGTCTCGGGCGGGATGATCAGATGGGTGCCGTCGGCCAGTTCGAGGGTGGCGAAGCCGTCCTTGCCCGTCTGCACCCGGTCGCCTTCGACGAGGCTCGACCCCACCACGAGCGGCAGCGAAGGCGCGTTGCGAAACGCGTGCGTCACGGGGCCGTTGGCGGCGATCACTTTCGCGGCCAGACCGTCCTGGCGCAGCAGCGCGACGGGCACGCGCAGCGCGATGCCGGGCTGCAGATGGCGCGGCTCGCTCACGTGGTTGAGGCGCGCGAGAGAGACCCAGTCGGACGGATCGCGCAGGTAGCGGTTGGCGATCACGTAGAGCGAATCGCCCGGACGGGTCACGTACGTGACCGTGGCGGCAGGCGCGGCGCCGTGGCCGTGCGCGTGCGACGCCTCGTGCGCCTGCGCGCCCGGCATCCCCGCGAGGGTTCCGCAGATCAGCGCGCCGAGATAGCGTGCGGCAAGCGCGCCGCGCGCCGCACCTTGCGGCATGCGCGCGGCCCGCCGGGGCTGGGCGGGCCGCATCGAACGGTCGATGCTCACGCGGCGTCCCCTTCGATGCGTTCGAGCCGGTAGCCGTAGCCGTAGATCGGCGTCAGGCGGTAGCCGTTCTCGGGGCGCAGTCCGAGCTTCGAGCGCAGCATCGAGACGTGGGTGTCCATCGTGCGCGACGGAATATCGTCGGACTGCTTCCAGATGACGTCGAGAATGTGCGCGCGGGAAAGCGGCCGGCTCAAATGCTGGAACAGGAGCAGCGCGAGATCGAATTCCTTTTGCGTGAGCGCGACCTGCCGCCCGTTCACCGCCACCAGGCGCGACTTCAGGTCGAATTCGTATTCGCCGAAGGTTTCCTTCAGCGTGGGAGCATGAAGCTGGTAGGCGCGGCGCAGCAGCGAAGCCACGCGCGCGAGCAGCACGGGCGCGGAAACGGGCTTGACCACGTAGTCGTCGGCACCGCTGTTGAGCATGAGCGCAATGTCGCTTTCGCGGCTGCGGCTCGTCATGAAGAGGACCGGCAGCCGCATGGAAAGGCTCTGCCGCACCCAGTTCAGGACTTCGTCGCCCGCCATGTCCGGTACGTTCCAGTCCAGCACGAGCAGGTCGAACGTCTCCCGGCGCAACTGGCGCACGAGCTCGCCGCCCTTCGCGAACGCATGGCAGGCGTGACCCGCCGCCGTCAAGGTCTGACACACAAAATCGGTTTGAGCTGGATCGTCGTCCAGTACCGCAATTCTCATCATGCCCCGCACCCAGTATCGTTATTCATCTTTTCGGGAAAAACTGGCTCGCCGCGCGTACGGCTGTCAGACCAGCCTCCATGCCGGCCTCCCTGGCCATCGGTCCTCCGGCTGCCTCGCCGGCCGCGCGAACGCACCCACGGGCCTTGCGCCCCCGGGCCTCCCTCCCAACACTCCCTGCGCGCCGGCTTTGCCGCGCGCGCTCCGGCCGCAACGCCCGCTTCGTCTTGAATGGAATGGGGAAGCGATGCGGCGCCCGCTTTCTGGAATCGGATTTCGCTCATAGTAGTCGAAAAATCCCAAGTCCGATTGGCACGGCGCGCAAGGCGGCCGCAGGGTCACGGGCCGGTCACCTGAGCGGCCGCGCCGGCCCCCCATGCTCTTCGAGGGGTTCGAGTGCGTAGGCGCTCTCCGGGCCCGCCTCCATGTCGGTCTGCAAGAGCGGAGTGCCGGCCAGCAGCGCCGTCAACTGCATGCGCACGTGCTCCCAGGCCGCATGCGCGTAGTCGGGCTGCCCCGCCGCGCGCGCCTGCGCAATCACGAACACGCGCAGCACCGTGGCCGAGCAATGGGTCAACCGGTCCGGGCGAGCCGTGGGGGCCTCGCGCAGCGCTTCGGCAAGCCACGGCATGTCGGGCTCGCAGGCATCCGCATAGGCTTCCATGGCCGCGCGCGCATGCCGGTCGCGCCCGGGGTCCAGCTCGACCCGGCCCAGACCGCGCTTGCCGCCTTCCACCTTTGAATCGGGCGGCAACCTTAGCGTGCCGAATCGAAAAAACATGCGCCCTCGCTTGCGAACCCGCGCCGAATCCGGCCTTGCCGCCCGGATCGTTCCGGTGCGCCGGCCTTGCGTGTCCGTTCAATGCAAATGGAGCGGGGACGATCTGGCTCGTCCCGCCCCGCCTCTCGTATCGACGGGTATCGATGGTATCGATGGGTACTGGTGCGTATTGATGGTCTGGATGGTTTGCCGCCCCGATGCGGGCGAACGAAAAATGAGTGGCGAGGCCTTTGCCTTGAACTGCGCGGCCCAGTACCCTCCCCCGGCACAGGTCCGCCGGCGCAGTCGTTCGCCGCACCGGCGCCCGACCCGCAAGCGACATCACCGCCCGACGTCTGCCTGCCAGTCGTCGCCGCCCTCAGGGCACGACGATTACGAGGCGCCGCCATCGCCACTCCCACCCACAAAAGCGCTGCTATTCCAGCGTTATCCGGCGAACTCCGGTTCGCTCTGCCTTCTCTCACGCTGGCATGCCGCCGTATCCGGCCACGCCAACCCCCGTAGCAGAAACCCCTGACCGTCGCGCGCGAAGCCGCGTGCAGACGATCGGATTGCGCAGCCGGACGTCCTGCTTCCCGAATCCCATGGCGTCGTTGAGCCGCGATGACTTATTGTCGCTGCAAGCGACAGAATTTACTGTCAGGGATTGTTAAATCCGTCAGACATGTGTGAAGACGCGTGGGAAGGCGACGGCATGCGCTCGATCCTGGCGGGATCATCCGATCGATTAATCAGCATTCCATTGCAAATGCGCGAGGGTGCGCCGAATGAAAACGGGACCCGGCGTGCGGGTCCCGTTCATAGGGGCAGCGAGTGCGGCTAGTTCTGTTGCCGCGAATCGCCGCGGCCGTTGTTGCCCCCGCCTCCACCGCGGTTCGGCTCAGGACGCGCGTTACCGGGTGCCGGTCCGGGCGGACGCGCGCCGCCGTTCGGCGGGCCGGGTGGGTGGTTGAAGCCCTGCGCCCCCGGAGGCGGATGCCCGCCGTATTGCGGCGCGGGTCCCGGCGGCCGGCCACCGGCTGCAGGCGGTGCGGGCGCGCGCTCGGGCCCAGGTGCCGGCGGACGCGCCACGTTGCCCTCGGGCTGCGGCGGGTGCGGACCACCCGGCGCGCCTGCGCCCGGAGGCGGCGGATGCCCGCCTCCGGGTGGCGGTGGCGGCGGGTGCCCGCCTCCCGGCGGGCCGCCATGCACGGGTGGCGGCGGCCCCGGCGGCCTTCCGCCATAGCCCGGCGGCGGCACGTGGGCCCAGTGCTCCTGCTGCCCGTACCACGGACGGTCGCGATAGAAACTGCCCCAGTAGGCGCCAATGGCGAACGTCACCACAGGCAGCCCGATCACCGCGCCGTAGCCTTCGATCGGCACGTTGCCGCCCTGGTACGGATAAGTCAGATAGCCGCCGTAGATCCAGCCGCGCAGGCCGGGCAGCGCCACGTCGCACCACGAGTAGTCGCTCACGCAGCCCATCACCTCGACGGGTGCGCCGGGTCCGACTTCGCTCACTACGGGGTAATCGGCGGAAGGGCCGGCATAGAGATCGACCGGCTCGCTCGTATAGGCCTGCGCCTGCGCGAAAGCCTGCGGCGCCGCCAGCCCGCAGGCGGCCAGCACCGTCGCCATGGTCAACGCCCGCGCGCGCATCGATTGCCGCTCACGCATTTTCTCCCCCCATTTTTGTCAAGACTTCGCGCCATGAAGAACAGCAGATTTCGTACCTGGATTATCCGCCGTTTCGAAGATCCGGATAACGCCGGCGGCCGCCGCTCATAGCTCCGATTCTATCGGCAGCAGGCCCAAAAACCAGATGCCCGCGCGCTGCATGAACGACACCCCGGGCTCCGTATCCCGCTCCGTCACCGTGCCGTCTTCGGCGGTGTCGATCCAGACGATCCGGTGCCTGCCGTTCGCATCGGTGCGTTGCTCGACGCGCCAGGCCACCTGGTCCAGATTCGGTTCGACGTCGTCGATCACCTGGCCGGCAATCGCCGGACAGTCGCAAAGCACGCCGATCTCCGTGTTGAGATGGCTCGAACGAGGATCGAGATTCATCGAGCCGATAAAAATGCGTTGCCGGTCGAAGACATACGTTTTCGCGTGCAACGAAGCCTTCGACGAACCGAAGAACCCGTGTTGCAGCTTCCCTTTGTTCGAGCCTGTCGGCTTCAGTTCGTAGAGGCGCACGCCCGCCGCGAGCAGATCCTCGCGATAGTGCTGATAGCCCGCGTTCACCGCGATAACGTCGGTGGCCGCCAGCGAATTGGTCAGCACCGTCACCTTCACGCCGCGCGCGGTCTGCTCGCGGATCCACGCAACGCCTTCTTTGCCCGGCACGAAGTACGGCGAGATGATGAGCATTTCATGTTCGGGCCTGAGGTTCAGGGCCGCGAACCGTGTCATCAAGTGGCCCTGCGGATCGTTCGGGTCGCGCGTGACCTTGGCCGGGTCGTCGTACAGGAGCGTGGCTTGCCCCCATGAAAAGCCGGAGTCGCCGGCCCGGAGAAGCTGGTCCATGCGCCGGCGGCCTTCCACGACATAGGGCGAGTCATGTTCGGACTGCACGTACGCGTTCAGCTTTGCGCGGTAGTCCGCCAGCGCGGACGGATCCGCGGGATGCCCCATCAACTGCTCGATCGAATACGACGACCCGGCGTTCCAGAACGTGTCGAAAGCGCTGGAAACGCTCCGCACGACGGGCCCGTGCATCAGCACGTCGAGGTCGCCCATGGCGACGATACGCGATGCGCCGAAGTATTCGTCGCCGATATTGCGGCCGCCGAGTATGGCGGCTTCGTTGTCCGCGATCATCGCCTTGTCGTGCATGCGCCGATCGACGCGGGAAAATTCCAGCACCGTCGCGAGCGATTTGAAATGGCGGCTCGCAACCGGGTTGAACAGCCGTATCTGCACGTTCGGATGCGAGCTCAGTGCGAGCAGCACCTCATCGTCGGCGTTCGTGCCGAGGTCGTCGAGCAGCACACGCACACGGACGCCGCGGTCCGCCGCCCTGAGCAGCGCCGCCGCGAGTTCGCGGCCCGTCAGGTCGTCGTGCCAGATGTAGTACTGCAGGTCCAGCGAGCGGTCGGCCATTTGCGCGAGCGCCACGCGCGCCACGATCGCGTCGACCGGGTCCGGCAGCAGGTGAAACGCGCTGTTGCCGGGATGGCTCTGCTCTTGCGGCGCGAACATCGCGGCGAGCCGGGTGGATTGCGTGTCTCGAAGCGCGAAGGTGGGTGCCCGGTTGCCCTGGGGCGGCAGGCTCGCGCACGCGGCCAGCACGAAAACGAAAACGCTTGCGATGAGACCACGTAGCTTTGTCATCTTCACGCTCCGCCAGGGTAGCGAACGGGGGTAACGAAGGGGGTAACGAACGGGAGTAACAAACGGGAGTAACAGCCGCGAGCAGCAGCCGGAATCGGGCCGAGCGGCACAGCGCGGCAGCGCTGTCGCGCACAACCTCGTTCGCCTCCAGATATGCGGTACAGCGGACTTCGATTTTCAATGCCGATGTCTCAATGGATATCGGCAATCGGGTTAGTGAGATTGCGCCGGCGAGCCCGTTGCGTCTTGAGCATGCGTGAGCCGCTCGACGATCAGTTTCATCGCCGACTGCATTTCGTCCGCGCTGTCGCCCTGTCCACGCTGCGCGCGCAGTTGCATCAAATCGAGCCTTGCACGGGTCAGGCCCGCACCGGCGGCCTGTGCGAGCAACGGTTCGGCTTTCGTGAGATCGCGCGGCACCAGCACGCCGCTCATGTACGCCTCGCCAAGTAGCGCCTGCGCCACCGGGAATTGCTGGGCCGCCGCCTTGCGGTAATACGCGAACGCGCTACGTTTGTCGGCTGCGCTCGTACCGCTCGATTCCGCGATGAGGCCCAGCGTGGTCGCCGCCCCCGCATCGCCGTGCCGGGCGCGCGAGCGCAGCTTCGCGACAGTCGCCGTATCGGCATTGCGCGCTTCCTCGGCGATCTGGGCGTCGAGATCGTCCCACGCATCGGCACGCGCGTCGTCATCGCGCGCGGTTCGTACCGATTGCTGCGGGCCGCGCGTAGCGCCAGGGCGCCCCGGACTCACGGCAAATGCGGCCCCGCGCTCGGGCGCAGGATCGGCCAGCGCCAGGTCGCCATCCAGCCCGCTCACGATCCACGGCTGCTGGTCGCCGGCACTGACTTGCGCAACTTGCTGCTGCGTATGCTCGAGCGCCTGCTTGAGCGTCAAGCCCTGCGCCTTGAAGTTCATCGCGAGGTACCACGCAAACGGGCTGTCGTCGAGCGGCTGCCCGAACGTGCGCATCGAGTCGTAGGCAATCTTGTTGTCGCCGGTCGAGTAGGCGATCAACTCGCCATGCGCCGCCTGCTCGCGCTTGAGCGCCGTCACCGGTGCGCTGCCGCGCGAAGGCGTGCGGCAGATATCGAGAAGCGAAATCGTCACGGGCGGCTGGCCGTGCCGGATCAGCGCGCGAATAGCCGAGAGTTTGAGCCCATGCTTGACGAGCATCGCGTGGGTCAGGGCCCCAATCGGCGCCCCGGCATCCACCGGCACGAGAAAGTTCTCGCCGCCCGACTCGAAACCATGACCCGCGAAGTAGAAGAGCACGACGCCCGCCGTTTCGCTTTGCCGTGCGAGCCACGCCACCTCGGCCTTGAATTCCTCAAGCGTCAGGTTGGTGGCGACATGGGTTTCGAAGCCGTCGTCACGCAGCGCCTCGCCTACGAGCCGTGCGTCGTTGACGGGTGTCTGCAACCGGTCGGCACCCTCATACGCCGAATTGCCGACCACGAGCGCCACCTTGGCGGCGGCCGCCTTCGCCGTGCCGGCGCCCGAAAGCGTCGCGATCGCGACGGCTGCCCACAGCAACGCACGACCGATACGGCGAGGCGCCCATCGACGCGACGTCGCACGCAATCCCGCACCCGGGCGACGCATTTCGATCATTTGCGCCCGCAACCTTGCGGCACGTCGATGTGGGACAGGAGGCGCGCCGCCTCGTCGCCATGAAGCAAGGCGTTGCGCGAATCTGCGTCGTGCGTGCCGATGCGATAGCGCCCGGAATCGTCGGGCCCCGCCGTGATGCTCGCACCATACAGCGTCAGCCAACTGCGCAGTTGCTGTTCGGTTACCCCATCCCGGAAGGTCACCCAGACGTCGTCGCACGACAGCGGCGCGCCACGCGTCATGATCGTGGCGCCCTCGCCTTCAACCTCGTGCGACGCGCCAAGATAGTGTGCAATCACACCCGACTGTATGAGCACGAGCGCGATCAGCGCCGGTTGAAGCACGTTGCCGTGTGACATCCACCACTCGCGAAAACGCACGTGCCACGGACGGCTCACAGGCTCGCGCGATGCCGGGGCACGCTCGCGCGGGCCGTTCGAGCGGGTTTCGGAGCGCCTCTGCGCCAGTCCGAGAGCGGCCTCGAGCCGCGCGAAGGACGCATCCGCCGTAGCGTCGGCACGCTCCTCCTGGGCGATCTGCGCCACGGCTTCCAGCGTTTCGAGTTCGCTGCGCAACGCCGCGTCATGGTCGAGGCGCGCGGCAAGCTCCCGGTGCTGCGCCGGGCTCAGCTCGCCGCGCATGTAGGCCAGCAGCAGGTCTTCCGGCTCGCCCGGCTGATCGTTCCGATCCAGAGTCATGACCGGTCTCCCGTCTTCTTTTCGACGCACTCGATCACGCGGGACTTCGCTTCGGAGATCCGCCGCCGCACCGCCACGGCCGAGCCCGCGTTGGTCTCCTGCTGGATGCTGATGTCCTTCATGCCGCCCAGCGCCATCATGAACGTGGTGCGCGCCAGTTCGGTGAGCCGCGCAATGCACTGCTCCACCGCACGCCGCCGGCGCGCCAGCTGCATCTGCGCTTCGGGTCCGGGCTCGACTTCGCCTAGTTCGAACAGCAACTTGTCGAACATCGCTTCGTCCTCGCGCAGCACGTCGAGCGAAGTCATCCTGAGCGAGTTCTTGCCGGCCGCGCGCAAACGCGTGAGCGCCTGCTTGTAGGCTGCGCCGAGCAGATAGGCGCCGAGGCGGAACTCGAAACGTCCCGCGTCCGCCAGGTCGTCCGCGGACATCGTCACGCGTCCCTTCGCCTCGAACACGGCCAGCACGCCGGACTGCCAGGCATCGTCCAGATCGTCGTCGTCGATCCAGGGGAAGCGATAGCGCACGCGACAGGCGAACTTGCGCCGCAGCGCGGCGACGAATGGCCTGAACCGGCTCGAGAGCGCAAAGCATTCGATCGCCTGGGCGGCCGACTGGTTGCCCCCCTTGTCCTGCGCACCGTCGCGCGCCGTCATGAGCCTGTCACTCCGGAGAAAGCGGCTTCGATGGTCGTGCGAGCGCGCGTGGTTGCGGGGGCATCGGTGAAGTCAGGCATCGGTGCGCATTCAACAAACGGGGTTCGTCCGGGGGCAGGCAGCAGCGCTGCATGCACGAAAAACGCTGCGCCGGGCAGCATTATAAGCGGCACACGCAGCAACCGTACGCTAAAAACCACCTGAAAAAAAGAAGCGAACAAATGCGCGAACGTGGCGAATAGAAGAACAAGACGAGCGTCACGAGCAAGGCTCCCAGGCCCGAGCCCACCGGACATCGTCCTGCCGGTCGTCCGGCATCGATCCCGTCCACAAGGAAAATGCGTCATGAATAAGAACGTCTTCAACAAGACCGCGATGTCCCTCCTCGCCGCGGCACTGATGGCGGCACTGGCTGCCTGCGGCGGCGGTGGCGGCACGCCTTCGGGCAACAACCCGCCGGCCGCGTCGAATACGGGCAACGCGGTACCGCTCTCCGCCGCGCAAAGCTACGTGGGCACGGTGAGCTTCGGCGACACGGTACGCATCGACCTCGACCAGCCGGCCGCCGGCCAGCTCACGCTGACGTTCCTCAGCTCGCAGTTCGGCCTCTCGGGCTCGCTCGTCGGCCCCTACTCGGCCAACGGCACTACCTATACGGCGGGCACGCTGAGCGCGGGCACCGGTGCGCCCGCCGCGCTCGCCACGGCCGCGTCGGGCATCGAGCTCGCGCTGCAGGCCGCAACCGATTCGAACCATCACGGCATCATGACGGGCACGCTGCAAAACGTGCCGAACCTCAAGGCCAATGACGGCTCGCGCCTGCAGGGCCAGGTGCAGGCGTCGAACAACGGCGTCGCAACCGTGGCGGCGCTGGCCGGTACGTACAGCTTCGTGAAGCTCTCCGGCAACTACGCGGCGGGCGGCGTGCCCCAGGGCTCGCAGGATGCCGAGGCTGGTCAGATCAAGATCAACGCAGACGGCACGATGCGCTTCTGCTCCGGACAACCGTACTCGGATAGTTGCGCGAACTACGATCAGGAGTCCGGCACCAGCAGCCCGACCACCGGCACCGTCGCCGTGGATCCGGACCAAACCCTCTACCCCGGCGCATTCGACGTCACGATGAACGGCAACCTGCTCGGCCGCGCGTTCGTGAGCACGAGCAACGGCCGCAACGCAATCTTCATCGACCAGGCGGGCACGAACAGCGACGGCACGTTCCGCACCGGCACCTGGGCGCTCACGACGACCCAGACGCTCGCCGCGGGCGCCATGGACGGCACCTGGACGTGCACCGAACCGGGCGTGGCCGACAACAGCAACCAGTTGACCGGTACGAGCCAGGTGACAACCGAACGCTTCGCCGGCACGCAATTGACGCCGCTGAACGCGGACGGCTCGGTCAACAGCGCCCGGCAACCCGTGCCGCTGTTCTACAACCAGACCTTCGACCCGAAGGCGTCGCAATCGCAGCTCACGCTGGCCGCTGCTCCGGTGAACGGCCTGATCGCAGGCGAATGGAGCGGCACGTTCCAGAGCCAGGCCGTGACCGGCGCGCTCATGTTCCTGCCGCTCGGCGCGACGCAGATCGCCTATCTCGACGAAGTCAACGCCAACGGCTTCTTCGTCATGGGCACCTGCACGCAGTAAGCGCAGCGCCCGTACCTCCAACGACACGCCGCAAGCGGCGACGCACCAGGACGCGTCGCCGCGCGCCTCACTCATCATCCGGAGATCGACATGTCGAATTCCTGCTTCCAATGCGGCGCGGCGCTGGCCGCCGCCGAATCCACCTGCCCCGCCTGCGGCACGCCGCGCGCCGCCGCACAACCCGCTGCACAACCCGCCGCCCTCACGCCGGGTCTCGTCACGCGTCGCGCGCGCGTCCTGCGCGACACGTCCGCGGGCGACGGCCTGCTCTCCACCGAGGGCCGGCAATATCTCTTCGCGCTCGAGGCCCACTGGCGCAGCGATGTTGCGCCCGCCGCCAACATGGTCGTCGATGCGCGCTTCACGCCCGACGGCACGCTCGTCGACGTGAGCGCCGTGTCGGAAGCCACCCGGAACCAGGAAAAGGTCAAGGCCGCGGTGGACGATGCGCGCGAAATCGCCACGCAGACGTTCGATCGCCTCAAGACCTCGGGAACGCCCCTCGTGGCGGCCATCGTCGCGAAGATGGGTTACGCGAATCTCGCCGCGCTCGGCCTGCTCGTGACCGGCTGGTTCTTCCTGAACACCGTCTCGATCCAGGTCGACGCCGGAATGAACGCCGGACTCAGCTTCTACGACGTCCTGCGCGCGCTCAATTCGCTCGACAACCTCTACGCGCTCGGCAACATCCGGCAGGCGAGCACGGGATTCTACGGATTCCTCTGCTATGCAACGCTCGCACTCTGCGTCGCTCCGTTCTTCGTGGCCTCCAAACGGCTGTGGCTCGGTCTCGCCAGTCCGCTCGCGCTGTTCGTCGCCGTGTTCGCCGGACTGTACTGGAAGGTTTCCTCCGCGGTCGGGGCGCTTGCCGGTTCTGGCGACGAAGTCTCGCAGATGGCCGGCAGCATGGCCCGCGAGATGGCCGGCGAAATGCTCAAGGCGCTGTCGCCCGGCCCCGGCTTCTACGTGGCGCTCGCCGCTTCCGTCTTTCTCGCGTTTCGCGGCATCACGCGCTATCTCGCGCGGTGAATCCCGCATCGCGCCGCCTCGAACCCGCTGCATCCCATCCGCCACATAAAACCTGAAAGGCACATCATGAAAAAATCGCTCGCCGCCGCCGCGATCTTCGCCGCCATTGCCGGCCTCAGCGCCTGCAGCAAGTCGAACGACACGCCCACGCCCCCTGCCGCGAACGCGGCACCGCCCGCGGCCAACCTCGCCGACCTCGCCTCGCCCGCTGCGCAGAAGCAGCTCGCCGACAAGGCCCTGCCCAAGGGCGACCCTGCTTACGCGCTGGGCAGCTACCGCAGCGTGGACAGCGGCAACGACGTCATGTTCCTCTTCTACGGCCTGTCCAATCTGCCCGTGGACTACGACAAGATCGCGCAATCGTATTCGCGCGACTACCAGACAACCTCGGACAGCTTCAAGAAGCAGGACCTGCTCACCGCCCTCAAGCCGCGCATCGACAGTGCGATTGCGGCGGCAAAAGGCAGCCGCTACGTCGTGCTGACGACATCGAACGCGACGCTCGACGCCTACGACTTCAACAAGAAGGGCTTCCAGCTCACGAACGTCGCGCAGCCCGGCTCGTACCAGTACTTCTTCGACAACTCGAACTACACGATCGAGTACACGAACGGTCCCGACTACACGTTCCTGAAGGTCGGCGACGAAGGCACGGCGCGCTCGATCGAGGCGATGCGCAGCCACTTCCGTCCGCTCACGATCCGCCTTTACGCGTACGCCCAGGACGCCGACCCGGCAAGCAACCGCGTCAAGCTGGAGATCGTCCACGAGCAGTTGCTCGACAGCGCGGGCCACGTGCTGGTGGAATCCTGAGCGCGTTGCCGCGCTCGCGCGTCAAACCACACTGACGATCTCATCGCCCCGTGCGACCGAAAACGCCAGCAAGGCTGCGCGGGTCTCCCCCTGCGCAGCGCTCACCTTGAAGCGCAGCCCAATGCCGCGCGAGTCGAGCTGGGCGCCCAGTTGCCGCAGCGAACGGCATGCCGATGCGTCAATATGCGATGCCTCGCGCAGGTCGAGCTCGACGTCGGAACTGCCGCCATCGGAGGCCGGGCGCGCGAGCAGCGGCCCCACCAGCTTGCGGTCGACGGAAAAGCAGTTCAACGCGCCGCGCACACGCACGCAGAGGTGCTGGCCCACCGGCACGATCGTCACATCGAGCGCACGCGGCTTGCGCCACAAGCCGAAGAGCGCCAGCACGCACCCCACCCCGAAGCCTTCGCCGGGCTGCCCCGTTGCCACGGTAGCCAGCACCACGGCAAGAAAAAGCCAGGCGGCGCTCGCGACGATGCGGCGGGGCACGCCGTCCGCAAAACTCAGGCGCGCGAGCTGGCGCGACCATTCGTCGATCATGTCCAGCGCCATTGCAATCATCACCGCCGCCGCAGCGAGCTTGGGCAGGAGTCCTAACAGGCGCGTGCCGGCAACGACCAGCAGCAACAGCATCGTGGCGTGGAATACGGAGACCCAGCGGGTGCGGGCGCCGGCGTTCCAGGCCAGTTTCGAACGCGTGAGCGACCCGACCACCGGCAGCAGCCCCGCCAGGCCCGCCAGCACGTTGGCCACGCCGTGCACGCCCAGATCGCGGTTCGGCAACGCGCGCCGGTTGCTGTCCGACTCGACGCTGCCAGCCGCAATGAGCGTGTCGAGCGAGGCGATGAGGCCCACCACGACGCCGAATCCGGCGAGCGTCGCGAGCAGCGCCGCATCGAGGTGAGCAAACACCCTTGGCCACTGCAACGCGCCGATGCGGCTCAGCATCGAAAGATCGAGACCGACCGTGCCGAACGTCCTGCATGCCGCGACGGCGGGTGCACGCGCATCGACGACATAGAAGGCCGCGGTCGCACCCAGCAGCGCGGCAAAGAGCGAGAGTCCGCGCGGCAGCGCGAAGCGGCGTGCGCAGGCCAGCCAGGCGAAGTGCATCCCGACGCCCACGCCCACGACGATGAGCGTCGGCGGCCAGTCCAGCGTGCAGCGCGTGACCACCTGCGCCTGGCTCGCCACCGCCAGAATCGCTGAGCCGAACAGCAGCCCCGAGAGCACCGAGGCCGGCACCATACGCACGATGGAGCCGCCGCGCACACCGGCGAGCACGAGTTGCGTGAGCCCCGCGCAGAGCACCGTGATGGACGCGCAGGACAGCACGCCGAACAGTCCCATGCCGCCGATCGCCGGCAGGGCAACGAGGCGCGCGACGAGTTGCGACATCAGCACGGTGGCGGCGATGCGCGGCCCGGACACGAGCGGCTGCGTGCCTCCGCCGAAGGCCACGACCACGAGACCGAGCACGGTGGTCATGAGGCCGACGAGCGCTCCGATCGCGGCCGCCTGGGCGCCATGTGCCGACGCCAGCGCCTGCACCCCGAGCCCGATGTATTCGGCCGCCGACGAAGCGCTCAGCAGGAACGCGGGAACGAGATCGGTACGCAGCGCATCGAAGGGCTGGCGCGCGGCCGTGCGGCACGATGACATCGGGAGGCTCATCGGCAGATGCGCTCGATGTGCATGTCGGCCACCGCAGGCGCGTCGTGCAGCCCCTGCAAAGCGACCGCCTTGAAGTCCGCCGCTCCCACCCGCACCAGGTAGGCGCCGTTTTCGTCCGGACCATAGACGATCGACGCGCCATATTGCGTGAGCAACAGGCTGATGTCCTGCTCCGTCGCGTTGCGCTGGAACACGACTGCCGCGTCGGCGCAACTCGCCGCCGCAGCCCCGCGCGTGAGCGCGGGCGCCCCGGCGCCGGCCGCGTGCAGATCATGCGCCGCCTGCACGAAACCGAGCACGAGGCCCGCTTCGAGCAGCAACAGCATCAGCACGAACGCACTTCTGTCGCTCAGGAACGCCGCCGTGCGCCCGAACAGCCTCGCGAGCGGCGCTCGCCCCGCCATGCCTGAAGTAGGTGGGTTCATCGTTTGATCGTCGAATAGTCGAAGTCGTGGCCGTAGATGCGTCGATACTTCGCGAGGTACATCGGCAGATTGCCGTCGCCCGTCACGGTGAGTATCCCGATCAGATTCGGCAGGCTTTCCGCATAGCCGTGATCGACGGCCGCGCGGAAGTAGTGCGTGGCGAGATCGATGTCGGAAGGCAATCTTGCGTGCGCAAAGATCCAGCCGGCGCGCAAAGCCTGGGCCATCGGATAATCGCGGTCGGAGGCCGCGTTCAGATACATCGTCCCCTCGGCGACGCGCGCCCGGGCTTCTTCCTGCGGCATGCCGTCCGGCACGACGAATAGCGAGAGCGCGAGCGTCGTCATCGAGAACAGATCGCCTGTCCGTGCCGCCTGGCGAACCTGATCCGCGATCTGCGGATTGACGGTCATCTGCAGGAAAAGCGCGTGCATGCGCAACGTTTGCGCGGCCCATTGGCGCGCGAGGGCCTGCTCGTCGGCAGTCTGCACACTGTCGTCGGGCGGCACGGTTTCCGCCGATGACGTTTCAGGCGTGATGGAAGCCGGCCCCGCACCACGCGAACCGCCGGCCGCCAGAGCAGGCTGGCGAACATTGGCATCGGGGCCGGGCGCCATGCTGTCGGACAGCTTCAGGTTGCCCACCAGCCCATTGTTGAACCACGGGCGCTGCGCATCGCCGGTCGCCGCCGCCACGTCGACCTGGGTCTTGCCGAGCGCGGCCACGACGTCGCCGCCACCCGCGATGGCCTGGCTCAAATACCACGCGAAAGGGCTGTGCTGATGCCGGATCGAACCCACGGAAAAGCTGTCGAGCGCGGCGCCGCCCGGCTGCGTCGCAAACGCGATCAGCGTGCCGTGCGCGGCCACCACCGGCGCCATCGAAGGCGTCGTGCCGCCGCGCACGGCGGCACTGCGGCACGCATCCAGCAACATGACGAGCGCACGCGGTTCGCCGCGGCTCGCCGTGCTTTGCACGTAGCGCAGCGGCACCGCGAAGCGCATGAGGTCGCCCTCGGAGACCTGGCCGATGGGAACCGGCATGTCCACGGGAATCAGATAGTTCTCGCCGCCCATCTCGAAGCCGTGCCCGGCATAATAGAGGAGTGCGATGGATGCGTGGGCGGCCGCGCGGCTAAACGTGTCCAGATCGCCCAGCATCTGGGCGCGCGTGCGGTTCTCTTCGAGGTCTACCGTGAAGCCGATGCGGCGCAGGCTCTGGGCGATCAGCTCCGCATCCGGAGACGGCGAGACGAGCCGGTCGGTGCCGCGATAGTCGGTATTGCCAACCACGAGCGCCACCCGCGGTGCGATGCCCGACGCGTGCGCCGGGGCCGGCATCAGCACAGCGCCGGCGAGCGACAGCGCGCAAACGAACAGACTGCGCGCGGCCGCTTTCAATGGAACACCATGCCGCGCGCCTGCATATCCGCGGCCTTGCGCATCGCCGCGTTGACATCGCCCTGGATCACCGTGCCGTCTGCGAACAGGAACGAAGGCGTGAGCGCGTTCGGGAAGAACAGCTGGCGGATGTCCCACCAGGTCTTCACGTCGAAGCGCGGGCACGGCTGCGTGCTGCCCTGCCCTGTGCGCATGAGGCGGTTCCAGGCCGCAAGCGGATCGTCTTCGCAGGCGAGATGGGCGACATACGGCATCGAAGCGGGATTGAGCGTCACCGGCATGATCGCGAAGCTGAACGGGCTCTGCTCCATCGCGGCCTGATCTTTCTTGCAGTACGGACAATCCGGCGCAGCGTAGTAAATGAAAACTGGCGCGCCGGTGCCCTGATGCATCAGTTTGTCGATCGGAATGGTGCGCAGCATCTGCTGGCTGATCGGGTCCTGCAGCGAGACCGGCTGCCAGCCTTTCCAGTTCGTAGTGTCGCCCACCAGCCAGTGATCCACGAAATTGCGCGAGCTGGTCTGGTTGGGGGCCTTGAAGATCAGGATCCACTTCGCGTCGCTGTCGAACAGCATTTCCGGCATGCCGACGAGCGGCGCAGGTGCACCGCTGCGGCCGGTCAGCCGCAGTTCATAGACGCCGGGATACGCAGACGTATCGTAGTCCTGATCGGGCTGTGCCTTCATGCCCGCGGGATTGGCGAAACGGTTCGCCACGGCTTCGTAGCGGGCCTGCACGTCGGGCGGAATCTCGGCGCGCGCACCGGGGGACACGACAAGCACCAGCGCCGCGCACGTCGCGGCAGCAAGAAAACGAAACAGCATCTGGACTCCCCAGAGTAGTGAAAGGAAGGAACAGCCGGAGCTGTCCTCCCTCTATTCGCCGATGGCCTCGATTTGTTCGCCCGAATCTCCGGGCGATGCAGCCGGGCCGCCTTGCGATCAGTAGGAGACCGGCGTCACGAGCGCGGGCGCGCCGAACTCGGCAAGTTGCGCATGGGAGGCGTCGAAGTAGCCCTGCCAGAACGTCTTCAGGTCGTGAACGGTCTTGCTGTCGCGATACCCGTCGCGTTGCGCGCGCGTGCCCATCGTGGCCGGCGGCATCATCGCACCGCCCAGCACATAGACCTTGGCCCCGGCGAGATCGGCGTACATCTGGCTCGACTTCGCCTTGGCGAGTTCCGCGGCCGGGTTGATATCGCGCACGGTGTTGTGCGCGTAGAACGACGTAGTGCGCGAGTTTTCGAGGCCGTCGCTGACGAGGAAGAGCACTTTGTTCGTGGCCTGGTCGGCACGCAGCGCCAGCCCCACTTCGCTCACTGCGCCCATGATTTCCGATTCGTTGAGCGACGAAGTCGAAGCCTGCATGACCTGTTTCGCGGTGGTGGCCGCCATCTTGCGCGCGAACGCGAGTTGCTGGCCAAAGCACGCCTTGATCTGCGGCGCCTTCTGGATCGGGATCGCGCCGTAGGCATCGTCGGGCAGCGGCTGCTCGACCACGCCCGTATGGAGCACGTCGAGGTAATGGCCCTGGCTGAACGCCGAGAACTCCGCGATGACGAATTTCGAACCCGGCTGGATCATGCGGTCGAGATTGTCGAGCACGGATTGCTGGAGATTCGGGTCGAGCAGCACCGTCTGGTCGATCAGCACGTAGACGAGGTGGTCGGGCGGCTGCGGCGCCGCCTTCAGGTGAAACGCACCGTAGCAGCTCGGCACGTCGTTCACGAGGCCCGCATGCGCGACGGAAGCGATCTGCAGCGAGGCGAGCGCCAGCAGCCTGGCGAGGTTCTTGAGCATCTTCATGGGTTCAACGAGTGAGTTAGTCGCCGAGCAGGTCGCTGTATTTTTCCGCGGATTTCGCGAGCTTCTTGCGGCGCTTGATTTCGTCGCGAAGCGTTTCGAATTCGTTGTCCGAAAGGTCTTCGGACCGGGCTTCGAGGAATGCACTGCGAGCGACGTCATCCTTCAGTGCGAGGAACTGCTGAGCCATCGCGCCGGGACCCGCTTTTGCACGCTCGCGCACGAGTTCTCCACTCGATCCGGGAGTCTCCCACTCGGGCGCCGGCCGCGGCCGCACTGGCGTCTCCGCTACCGGTGAGTAAATGCCCCCGATCATGCCGCGGTTCCTGCGGACTTCCGCCAGCAGTTCGCCCTGCTCCTGCGAGGTAAAGCCGCCATTCTTCAACTCGAGCTCCAGGCGCAGCTTGATATCGTCCTCCGTCCGGCCGCTCGCGATCTCGGTCGCGGCTTTCTGGATGAGATCTTCACGCAGGCCCTCTTCGCGCTTGTCCCCTTCCGTGAGGAACTGCTCGAATGTGCCGGTGCCCGTGCGATGACGACGCTTCGCACGCGCCGTGCGCAGTTGCGAGAGCAGGCTTTCGGCCTTGTGGATCTTCGGCGAGAGGAACTTCCGGCGGAACGTTTCGAAGGACGGCTGATCCCGCGTGAACGCATAGGCCGCCGCGCCCTGGCCGCTAAAGCTCGACTTGAACGCAATGAGGAACGCCGTGAACTGCGTCACGAGGTAGATCAGCGCCAGCATGAACGACGCCGAGAGGCCCTGCATCCGGTAGTTGCCGCCCAGGCTTTCCGCCACGGTCTTGCGGCTTTCCTGCTGGGCCGCTGCCACGCTCGGCGGCAACGCAGGCGCACCGGCGCTCTCAAACGGGCTTGAGCCGCCCGAATCCGAAACGCCATTGGTCTCCATCGAAACGATCTGCTTCGTGGTCTCGCTTTCGACTCCGCCCATACGGATGAGGAAAATCAGAACCATGAGCCCGAGAATCATGGCGAGCGCAGCGCCGAACAGCACCGGACCCTTGACGCCCGGATCGTCGATGCGGTTGGCGTAGCGGCGCGCGAGCGGATTCTGGCGCACGGTTTGCGAACCCGTGTCGATGTAGTAGGCATCCTTGCCCTGGTCATCGCCCAGGCCAATGCGTTCCTCGTGCCCTTCGGTGCCCGAATGCTTCCGGTAGTGCGAGAACTTCGCCATTTCCGCGCCCGTATGATGCGTCAACATCGCAAGGACGATCGCGACGGCGAGAGCGAGAATGCCGGCGGCCACGTTCGCCTGCGCCGGCGTAATCTCGGTCGACATGAACGGCGCCAGCACGTAGCCGGTCCCCACCGATTCCGCGAGGATCAGCACGAACAGGCCGATATGAGCGATCGTCGACGGCGGCCGGATAGTAGTCTGCTGCGTGATTTTCAGGTAGCTCTGCGCACGCTCGAACTGCCGCTCCGTGACCTCCGCGTTGGGCGAACCCGAAATGGCCGACTTGAACGTCTTGCAGAGCGCACGCTCGGCAGGCACGAAACCGCCGGTATCGACCGGCGCGTCGTTGCTCTCCTTCGAGAGACGCTGAAACTCGCCGCGATGATCGTTGGGAAACGCCCACGGCCGCTTGTACGCGAACGCGGTGAAGCGGAACGTGTCCGCCTGCAGCCAGTATGCGAACGCCGTGACGATCGTCGCCATGGCAATACCCACGAGCACCGGCCACGAAGAAAGGATGGAAATAATGGAATGTTGCACGGTGACTTATCCCTTCGATGAAAAATTGACGAGCGCCTTGTATTCCTCGTCGTTCCACGGATAAACAATCAGGCCGTTCGCGCTCGCCGAACGCGTGGGCACACGCAGATCCACGCACTGCGCGCCGTTGTTCAGGAAGACCCGGTAGAGCGTCGCACTGCTGCCGCGGTAGACATTCACCGGCGCGTCCTTGAACCGCGCCAGCGGCTTGCCGGCATAGCCGTTGCCTTCCTTCCGGTAGATCTCGGCCGTCACGGGCGGGATCGGCGCGGCGCCGTCACTCGGCACGTAGACGTGCAGCAGTGCAATGCCCGCGTCGCCCTGATTGCCGAACCACGGCTGGCCATAGAGGCCCGGCATCGAGTCCCCCACCTTGAGCGGCTGATTGTTGGCGAGCGAGCGAATCGGATTGCTGACGTGCGGATGGTCCTGCAGGCACGAGCCGATGATCACGGGCGTATCGGCATGGGCCGCCGTGATGAAGCTGAACATCGAAGACTTCTCCGCCGGTGCGCCGAGATTGACCTGATAGCCGCTCGCGCCGATAGGCTCGCCGGCGAAGCCGAATGCAGCCCTGGCCTGCGCGGGGCCGGCCGGCGGCTTTGCCGCCGCGACCTTTGCGGGCAGGCTTGCGTGGCTGCCCGCCGGTGCGGTTTGATCGTTGCCCGATGCCGCGTGCGCGGTCTTCTGCGTGCCGGCGCTCGAAACCGGCATAGTCGCCGCCTTCGGCTTCGCGGCCGCAGCGGCATCGGGCGCCGCGGTCCCGATACCCGTGTCGGTTGCATACGCACCCGATGCACCCGGCGCACCCAATCCACCCAGCGCCGTCTGATTCGCCGGGACCGTCTGCGCGACAGCGAAGTTGGCGGGATTCGGCGAGCGATTGCTCGCATACGCCTTCAGCGCCGGCACGTTGGGCACGTCCACCAGTTCGACGCGGTTGTTGTCGCTGCGCCCCTCCTGCGTGACGTTGGAGGCGATCGGCAACGCGTCGCCGGCCCCCTGATAGGAAATATTGGCCGCGGGCACGCCATGCTGCCGGAAGACCTCCGCCACGGCCCGCGCACGCGCCTCGGACAGGCGGGCAAGATCGGCACCCGCAACGCCATCGCGCTCGTCGGTGTGACCGACAACCAGCAACTGTCGCTGCTCGACGCTGCCGCCCTGCCCGGCAGGCGCCTGCGGGCCCAACTGCGCCTGCAGCGTCTTCGGGTTGTACTGCTCGGCGATCTTGCCGAGGTACTCCTGAGCCTTCGGCGTCAGGATGGCGGTACCCGGCACGAACTCATCGTCGGGGTTGCCCATCTGAACGTCGAGACCGACGGTGTCGTCGGTCTTGCCGCCGGGCGGCACGGGCACGTCGACACTGGCCGCCGTGATGGGCACGCTCACAAGTTTCATCTGATACTGCTGCGCAATGCGATACAGGTTGCAGCGCCGCTGATCCATGACGTGGCCGACCAGTGCGCCGACGAGCCCGCCGGCCCCCGCGCCGAGGACCGTCCCCGCTACGTTCTTGCCGATGTAGTGACCCAGAATCGCACCCGCACCCGCGCCGAGGACCGTGGCAATGTTACGGTCGTTGTTGGAGCAAGGATCGGGGCTGTCGAAGACGCTGGTGAACTCCGCCTTGGCCGCAGCCGAAAACTCGGGCTGCCCGGTTTGAGAATTGATCGCGCATCCCGCGATAACGGTAGTGGAAATGCCAACAACCAGGCTTCGCTTCATCGGTGAATCCAGTCTTTTAATCTATTGACACAACGCGTGTGGTCTCGCTGCCTCACGGGTGAAAATCCCGCCAACCAGAAAGCATATCGGCGCGATACCGCAGTTCTTTAGCCCCGTCTTTATCCGATAGATTGGATCGTCTATATTAATTGTGGACGCAACAACATTTGCATGAGACGTGTTGATACCGCACGCCGAGGAAAGCGCACAAATGACTGCGGCCATATAGTCAGATACGGCTGCTAATAATCCATGTAAAACGTTTGGCGGCTATTCATTACACCGCACGCGGCGTGGAATTACGCCAGCAAGGCGAGATGGCATCACTAACCCCGATTCATTTCTTCGTTCTGATTGGCTCAAACTGTATCAGGAAAAACTCCTCTAAAGCACCCCCTCCCACGTCTATTCGCCCGCGGCGTTAATTTGTTCGGTTTTTTTGTTGTATCTCTGGCACGACATGGCAAACCCGTCACGCCGCCGGTATCTGGGCGCACCGGTTTTATTCATTTCGCATAGACGGGAAAGAAATCGGGATGCCCGGCCTTTATCGCGGCCGATCGTAGAAGTCAGGCTCCGTTGGAACGCTTGAACACGAAATGCCCCATACGGCCGCCAACAATGAAGATCGCGACGAGTGCGTTCAATACGAACTCGAGAAAAAGCCAGTCTCCATGCAGCGAGAAGCGGGACCGTCCAGCAGTGCGATTAGGCGAGCGTTCTCTGCTTGCAATGCGACCAGGAGATCGCGATCAATCGTCGGCTCCATGCTCGGCAAGCAACTCGTCCACGGTGTCGCCGACGCCGTACCCAAAGTTATGGCTCATGCGACGGACTGCGTCCAACCGGGCAAGAAGTGCCGGTCGGTGGCCGTCAGGTAGCACGCTGACGGCCTTCAGCGCCTGATCGAACATGCGCACCAGCGCGCCAAAGTAGCGCTCATCCTGCAAGCCAACATCATCGCTGAAACCAGCAGCGCACTCACTCTCGGGGTGAGTCAGATTTAGATGAAAACGGTGGGTTAAGACTGCGTGAAAATCAACATGCTCATGCACACATTGTTGAATCTGGATGATAGGACGCCCTTCGCACACCTCAAACCGGCACCGCACTTCCCGCGCTACATCATTTCCGGTTGAGCCAGTTCCGACCCGTCGCTGAACCGTTGCAACCGGAAAGGATGAAGATCGAATTCCGGCGTGTCTTCCAACACCATCTGGCTTATCAGCAGACCCGCGCCGGGTCCGAGGCCGAACCCGTGACCACTGAAGCCGGCTGCAATCACGAGGCCGGGCTTCGATGGAACGGAGGAAATGACTGGAATGAGATCCGGTGATGTATCTATCGCGCCGGCCCAGGCGTGCGCGATGCGCAGACCCGAAAGTTCCGGAAACACCTTGACCACATTGCGAATAGCGCGCGAAAGCCATTCGACATCGGGTCGCGGATCCAGCACGCGTGTCGCCTCGAATGGTGAGGCTTCATCTTCTCGCCATGTTCGATGTGCTTCTGGGCCGGAGAAGAAGCTTTCTCCAATCCGTACCTTGAGTTTTTTGTTCAGTTTGCTGCGAAACATCTTTCTGAACTTCGTCGCATACCGCAGGTTTTGCGGTGCAAGCTCCATTCGGCCATAGCCTGGTACCGCAATGGTGTATCCGCCGTCGATCCGACGTCTTAACGCGAAGTCAGGACCCGAGAAGCATCCCTCGATGACCGCCGGAGCCGCCGCGGTGCGTAAGGCGGTGCCTACCACATTGATGGTGGGAAGATCTATCCCGTGACTCCGGCAAAACAACGAACTCCATGCACCACCCGCCAGTACGACCCGGCTTGCATCGATACGGCCGCGTTCGGTCCAGACTCCCGACACGCGACCCGCGCTCAGATCAAGACCGCGCGCAGCACATGTTTGATAGATCTTCGCCCCGAGTTTCTGGGCAGCCCTCGCGATCGCCGGCGCGGCTTTCGATGGTTCGGCGCGACCGTCGGACTCAGACCATACGCCCCCTGCCCAGTTGGCCCTGCTGGAAGGCGTGCGAGCCTGAAACTCCCGCGCCGTGAGAATCCGGCTCTCGAAACCCACCGCGCGCGCTTTGACTAGCCACGCCTCCCATCGGGCGACATCTGCTTGATGCTCGGTGCCATACAGAATGCCTGTCTTCCGGAACCCGACATCCTCGCCGAGTTCCTCGTCGAATTCGTTCCAGCGTCTGAGGCTTCGCATCGCAAGCGGCAACTCATGGATGTCACGATTCTGCTGACGCACCCACCCCCAGTTGCGCCCGGACTGCTCCGCGCCGACGACTCCCTTCTCGATCAGGACAACCGAAACACCGCGCCGCGCGAGTTCGTAGGTGGCGCATACGCCGACGATGCCGCCGCCGATCACAACGACATCGCATTGAGCAGTGAATTCCTTGCTGTCTTCAACTTCGTCGATCTTGAGCATCGGTTGCTTTACCTGATTGTCGCAATGAAAGAGCGTTGGCGCGTGGTCGTTCGCAAGTGGTGACGATGAGGTCACGCGGCAGCGCTACTGGTTGACCCATAGTCGTCACAGGAGAAGATCGTTCGGCAACTTGGCGATAATCCAGAGAAGCTTCGAGACCTTGTCCGTGGGGTTCAGCAACGTGTGTGGCTTGATTCCGTCAAAAAGAAAACTGTCGCCTGGGTGCAAGGTGACTGTCTTGTCCCCCACCGTCATGATCACCGTCCCCTCGAGCACGTATCCGCCCTTCTCGGACGGATAGCTCGACGTGCCTGACTCATAATTTGGCGGCAATTCGATGGTCATGAATTCGAACACGCGCGGCGTGCCGTGATGGAGCAGTTCCTTGTGCGGCGCACCGGGGCCGAGAAAGAGCTGGGGACGATCGGCAACCCGGCAGATGAAGTCGGGTTCGTCCGATCCGGTGACAGGCGGATGATCGTCGTCGAAAAAGAAGCTGCTGGGTAACCCCAGCGCAGTCCGAACCTTGGACAGTGTCCGAAGCGATGGACTATTGATGCCTCGCTCGACCTGGCTCAGTATGCCGACCGAAATGCCGGCTTTCCCTGCCAGTTCCTTCAGGCTCAGGTTGCGTGATTCGCGATAGAAGCGCAGCTTTTCCCCAAAGGTCGAATGAGCCGGCGGCTGTGCTGCGGCCATCGCGGCGGAATCACGCAAGACCGCGGCAGGTGTTCCTTTGGCGCGAGTGCGCGCCCTGTTGGATGAACGTTGCTTAAATATGGTCATAACGTGTAGTTCGGATATCCGCAATGTATTTCACGATTGGTTGCAGGACGTTATCACGCGCTGTCCATTCTCCCTGATGCAAGTGCCTCCGGCACTTCAGTACGAGGTAGCCCGAGATTTCCAAAGCACACGTACTTGGTTTCGACGAACGGTTCGAACCCTTCCATTCCCCCTTCACGTCCCAGACCGGAAGCCTTGCCGCCGCCAAAGGGGATCGGTGCGCCGGTGAACGTCGCGGAATTGACCGCCACCATGCCGAACTCCAGGCGGTGAACGAGATGCATGATGGTGGCCACGCTCGACGCGCACACATAGGCCGCGAGACCGTATTCGGTGGCATTCGACAGGCAAATCACCTCCGGCAACGTGTCGAACGCGGCAACGCCGGATACCGGTGCGAAATTCTCTTCGCAGCAGACCCGCATATCGGGCGTGACATCCGCGAGTATCGTCGGCGCGAGGAAGTTGCCGCCCAGAGGGTGACGCGTGCCGCCCAGCATGATCCGCGCACCTTTGCCGACGGCGTCGTCGATACGTTCGAGCGAATCGCGCAGATTCGCCGTCCGGGTCAATGGTCCAAGGTTCGTCGCGGGATCGAGGCCGGGGCCGACAACGAGACTGGCGGCCTTGGTCGTATAGAGCGCAAGGAATGCGTGATACACGGGGCGCTCGACAAATATCCGGTTAGCTGCGATGCAGTTCTGACCGGACACCGCAAACTTGACGGAGAGGGCGATGTCGGTCGCGAGTTCCAGATCGGCATCGGCCATCACGATCATGGGTGCGTTGCCGCCCAGTTCGAGTGCGATCTTCCTGATTCCCGCGGCCGCGCAGGCCTGCAGCACCAGCTTGCCTACCCGCGTCGAGCCGGTGAAGCTGACACTGCGCACGTTCGGGTGAGAGACCAGTGTACGCATGGCGAGATCCGGCTCGCCGAGCACAACGTTGAACACGCCGTCGGGAATGCCGGCGAGCTCCGCGAGGTAAGCCAGTGCAAACGCTGAAAACGGGGTTTCCTGCGCCGGTTTGACCACTGCGGTGCACCCTGCCGCGAGGGCAGGCGCGACCTTTCGGGCGATCATGGCACTAGGAGCGTTCCACGGCGTGAAAAGCACGGCGACGCCAGCCGGCTCGATCATTGTCGACAGATGGCTGTCCGGCAGGTGCGAGGGTATGGTACGGCCGTTAAGGCGCTTCGCGTCTTCTGCAAACCACGAAACGAAACTTGCGCCATAGTCGATTTCGTCCAGCGATTCCGCCAGCGGCTTGCCTTGTTCCAGCGACATGATCGCTGCGAGATCGTCACGATGCTGCAGGATCAACTCGGCCCAGCGCCGCAGCAATCTGCTGCGCTCGTTCACGGGCACCCATCGCCAACCGGCGAAAGCCGAGTACGCGGCATCGACAATCCGCGACAGATCTTCGCGCTCCAGGTAGCCGACGGTTCCGATGACCTTCCCGTTGGCGGGGTTGGTGACCGGGACCCGGCTGCCCGTGCCGGGTTCCACCCACTTCCCGTTTGCGTAGCAGGCGCTTCGCCACAGCGCAGGATGCTTCAGCGAAATCGGCGCCAGGCAGTCTGCCTCGATGAAGCCGGACCCTTGCAGGTTCATGCGCGATCCTTTGCCTTGTCAATCACGTCACGGACCTGATAGTAGGTTCCAACTGCCGGCATGAACCACGGCTTTCCGCGGTATAGCCTGTTCGAGGGGAGCGGGACTCCATAGGCACTGGTCTCAAGGCCGGCGTCCTCGATCAGGATCCGGGCAGTCTTGTGTCCCAGATGGGTCATCATGGTGACACCGCTGCCATTGCAGCCGAGGGCGTAATAGACTCCTTCGGTGCGATTGATGTGTGGCAGGAAATCGAAGGTCAGGGCAACAAGCCCGCCCCAGCTGTACGCGATCTTCACGTCGCGCAACTGCGGGAAACGTGCCACGAGTTGGGCACGCAGGATGGCGGCCGACTCGCGCGGGTTCAGCCTGAAAAATCTTGCCCTTCCGCCGAACAGCATCCGCTTGCCATCTGGAGACATTCGGTAGTAGTTCGAAATACGTTTGGTTTCCGCAACGACCCGATTGTTCGGGATGAGACTCCGGCGCAGGTCTTCGGGAAGCTCTTCGGTGGCGATCTGGTGGGAGGTGACGGGTATCACGCGCCGCTGAAGATCGGGCATGAACTCGCCGGTATATCCGTTTGTCGTGATCACCACGCGCCGGGCCACTATCGAGCCGCGGCTGGTCGCGAGCAAAAAGGCCGCACCTTGCCTCGTGATCCGTGCGACGGCAGCACGCGAGCAGACCGCCGCCCCGATCGATCTCGCCACCGTCAACAGGCCTGCAAAGTAAAGCGAAGGATGCACCTGGCCGGCGTACTTCAGCAGGATACCGCCCGCGTAGATCAAGGTGTCGAGTTCCGCGCGCAGCTCCGGAGTCGACATGACATGGCCATCGGTGCAGGTGTGCCGGTTGAGCTTGTCGAGCTTCACCTTCCATTGCTCAAGATGCTCGTGAGTCCATGCGGCAACGATTCTGCCACTGCGCTGGTAGTGGCAGTCGATCTTGTGATCGTGCACCAGTCGCTCGAAGGTCCGGTAGCCGTCCGATGCTTCCTGCAGTAGCGCGATTTCGCGGCCGGAGCCAGAAGCTGAGTCGAGCTTCCGGCCGGTCGGCTTTTTGCCGACGTTGGCGCCTCCTGAAGTCTGCCCTCCGCTCACAGTGCTCGCCCCCGATCCGGGCAGTTCCGCTTCCAGCACAACGACGTCGAGGCCGGCCTTGCGCAACTCGATCGCGCAGGACAGCCCCGCATATCCGGCCCCAATGACTGCAACATCCGTCTCCTTCGGCACGTCGGAGAGGCTGTCGTCGTGTGGACGCCAGTCTTTCCACCAGTAGGGCGTTTCGCTGAAGTCGGGAGAGAAAATATTCGGCACGTTTGCCTCACGAAAGTTACCCGGAACGCGGTGCTGGAGCCCGCTTGCGGATCTCCAGCCACAGTCGACAGGTCGCGGTTTCAATATTTTGAACCCGATAAAATTTGAGCGTCAAGCAGAATATTGGCTGTAATTCCCGATGTCTTGGGGCCTGGTTGAGGCTGAATATTGTTAACCTTGACAACGGGTTTTGTGCTTGTTTCAATAAATTGAACCTGCTGAAAGCGCTTTCCGTGCCGTGCCCGTTTCTCAACGAAATGAAGCCAAGGAGTTCCATCATGCCGTGGAGTGCCACCCGTAAGGTTTCGCCCCAGTTGCGCCATTGCTGTCGGGCGATCATCGCCAGCACGATCCTTTTCTGCGGCGCGGCAGCACATGTCGCCGCGAACGCCGCGGAGGTATTGACGGCGGGATCGCCGCCGACAAGCGCACCGATGACATTCCTCGACGTGAAGACGCAGACAATCGAAGGGGTGATGCCGGACCTCATCCGCGAGATCGGGAAACGCGAAGGGTTCACTGTCCAGTTCGAGGCGATTCCATTTGCTGCGCTGATTCAGTCCGCGGTGTCAGGCAAGATCGACATCATCGTGTCGGCAATGACGCCCAACCCGAAACGGGCGCAGGTCGTCGACTTCGCGGACATTATCTATGCCTATGGCGAGGGGATGGTCGTACCGGACGACGACAAGACGGCCTATACAAGCGCACAGGATCTCAAAGGCCAGGTGATCGGCGCCCCCGCCGGCACGGACTACGGCGAGGCTCTGCAGAAGCTCGGCATCTTCAAGGAGGTCAAGTACTACGACAGCCCCGCCGACATGATCAAAGACCTCCAGAACGGCCGCATCAAGGCGGCCTTCAACGACTATCCCGAACTGAAGGCGGTGGCCGCGAAGGGTGGACTGCCGGGCATGCACGTCGTTGAATCGTACAAGCCGCTTTCGACTGCCGGCGTCGCAATCGCGGTCAGGAAGGGCAACAAGCCTCTACTCGACAAGATCAATGCGGGCATCGCCCAGATGAAGCAGGACGGTACGCTCGCCGCGATCCTGAACAAGTGGGGCCTCCATTAAGCGCGAAATGCTGCAATCCCGCTGAACGACATTACCGCACTGGAGCAGCATGACCTGGAACAACATCGTCGAGTTCGTACCGATACTGCTTGATGGCGCCGTGCTTACGATCGCCATCACGCTCGGTTCGCTCGTGATCAGCACGCCCCTCGCGATTCTATGGCTGCTGCTGAAGCGATCCCGCGTCAAGGCAGTGTCCACGCTGGCCTCTGCCATTATCAACGTGGTACGTGGCCTGCCGATGATCGTCCTGCTGTTCTACGTGTACTTCGTCTTTCCCGACATCGGGATTCAGCTTTCGTCGATCGAGTCGGCGATCGCAGGACTCGCCTTCGCTTATTCGACCTATCTTGCCGAGGTGTTTCGTTCGGGCCTCGAGTCGGTCGATCCCGGCCAGCTCGAAGCGGCGAAGTCGCTCGGGATGACCCGAACGAAGGCGATGATCCGGGTGGTGTTTCCGCAGGCATTTCGCGTCGCGCTTCCACCGTACAGCAGCACCATCGTTATGATGCTCAAGGACTCCGCGATCGCTTCGACGATCGCGGTTTCGGAGATCACCCGGGAAGGACAGCTCATTGCCGCATCGACCTTCCAGAACATGACGGTGTATACGCTGGTCGCCTTGTTCTATCTGGCGATGAGCCTGCCGATGATGCATCTGACGTCCGTTCTCGAGCGCCGCTTCGGGCGCCACGACAAGAACTGACCCGAACGGAGGTTCCGCATGATCGAGATATCCGGTGTGTACAAGCGGTTCGGTGCGAATTCCGTTCTGAACGGCGTTTCAGCACATGTGTCGCCCGGGGAGGTGGTGTGTCTTATCGGCCCATCCGGGTCCGGCAAGTCGACGCTCCTGCGTTGCATCAATGGACTCGAAGCCTACGACGCGGGTTCGATCACGGTCCTTGGAAAGCATGTGGACGCCACCGGCAAAGAGATCAACGCACTGCGCAGGCAGGTGGGCATGGTTTTCCAGCGGTTCAATCTGTTCCCCCACCGTACCGTGCTGGAGAACGTCATGGAGGGGCCGATCCACGTCAACCGGGAAAAGCCTGCCATCGCCCGACAGGCGGCGGTCACGCTACTCGACAAGGTTGGGTTAAGTACGAAGCTGAACGCCTACCCGAAACAGCTTTCGGGCGGACAGCAACAACGCGTTGCGATCGCACGTTCCCTTGCCATGTCGCCCAAGGTGATGCTTTTCGATGAGCCGACATCGGCGCTGGACCCGGAACTCGTCGGAGAAGTGTTGACAGTGATGCGTTCGCTGGCGAACGACGGCATGACGATGGTCGTCGTCACGCATGAGATGCAGTTCGCCAAAGAGGTGGCCGATCGCGTCTGGTTTCTGCACGGCGGATCGATTGTGGAGGAAGGAAGTGCGCCGGAGGTCCTGAACGCTCCGCGCGAACCGCGCACGCGGGAGTTTCTGCGACGCGTACTCGGTCCGGGCTCAGTCCGGGACACGGCTTCTGCCGAGGCGCCGCCTGACGGCGCTCGCGGGTTGCGCGACATCCGGCTCGATGATCCGTCCACATGCATACCGGGCCGAACATCGGGCCGCACGATCTGATCAATGGCCTGCGTGGCAACTTCTCAGGCGGGTCAAATGAAAATCCGTTTCCCCCACGGCAACGCAAAGCGTGCGTTACTCGTCATCGACGTTCAGCCCAATACTTTGCGAAGTGACGCGGCGCAGGCGACGTTATCGAATATCCGGAGTTTCGTTAGCGTGACTACGTACGATGCCTATGTTGTCGCCACCTACTCGGCGCCTCAGAGCTCGATGTTTTATCGTCAATCGGGCTGGCTCCTGCCGGCCGAGGCCGCCGGACCCAGCGATGCGGTTCTGGACGACCTGATTTCATCCCGGAGCGCGAACGTTCTGCACATCGAAAAAACCGTCCGCTCCGTGTTCAAGGGTCCGGACGGGCCGGCCGTCGAGTCGGCGCTGCGCAATGCTGGCGTCAACGAAGTTCACATACTCGGCTTCGATATCAATGACTGCCTTCTCGCCACGGCATACGATGCGCTCGACGACGGCTACTTCACCTACGTGATCGAGGAATGTAGCGGGCGAACGGACGGCAACGCGACAACCATTCAAGCCGCACTGACCATTCTGCGCAAGCAGAACATGACCAACAATTCGACCCGGCTGGACTCGATCGAGATTGAAATCTGACAGGTATCGATTCCAGAAATCCACAGTGGCACTGTGTCTTGCGGGATATTTGTGATCTGACTGACCCGTGGACAGGTACAAGAATTCGTCCACGACGGTTCGGAGCCGCGACCTTTCGTTGCGACGAAAGCCGGTCGCCGAGTGGGCCCTCATCCGGCAAAAGGTTATACCGCTGGGAATCTCAGTGCTTTTATCGACAGATCGCTCAGGAGCGCGTCGGCTACCAGTCCGAATCCGCGTTTGCCCAGGCATTCAAGCGGGTGACCGGCATCCAGCCCGGTGCCGGGCGCCACGCTCGCCCGTCCGGCGACGCGGGCGGCGAGCGTGCGGTACTTCCGCCAGCCACCTCCGCATCGCAGAAGTGGGCAAAATCACACCTCTCCCGGAGCAGGTGGGAAGCGCGTACGACGGATTGAAAGAGAGAATCCGGCATCGCGAATAGAAAGTCGACAAGACCCTTGCCGAACTAATTGCCAGGCACCGTACTCGTTCGCATATGGCGCACAGATGGGCACGAGACTTCCCATCGACACGTTCTCGCCGGCGACACATGGCGAGCGAGTGCCCCCGGCCCGCTCGCCTGCCGTCCGCACGTACGGAGCAATACCGGCCGCGCTCGAACTACAGCCTGGAGCTTCCGAGCTGATTGAATGCGGCTGGATCACGCCGCTTGAGGGCAGATGCTGCAAGTACGCCGATAACCGCGAAGACGGGCAGCAATGCGGTCAGACCATACGACAGTCCCGCCCGGGCGCCTGTCAGCAGCGGGAAATTGATGATCGCCAGTGCCAGCACAACGGATAATGCGAGTCCGGAAAGTATCGGCAAAATCCTGATTCGCCAGACACCTTCGTCGCGTGCCTCATGGGTCAGGAAAAACATGAACACGGCAACCGATGACAGCGCCATCAGCGCGATAATGCACAGCGTCGCCACGTTCGTAAGCCATGAGAACAGCGTGAGCACCGGGTCGGCACCGGTAATGATGAAGATCGTGACGACGAGCAGCGCCAATACGGTCTGCAACAGGGAGCCGACATGCGGGCTGCTGTGCCGGCGGTGGGTGTAGCCCAGCCGTTGCGGAAGCAAACCCTCTCGACCGGCCGCATAGAAATACCGCGCCGCCGAATTGTGGAACGCGAGCAGGCCAGCATAGACGCTCGTGATGAATAACACACTCATGGCGCCCGTAAGGGTACTGTTCGCATAGCGGTCCGAAAGGGTGTAAAGAAAGGTCGTAGGATCCGACAAGCCAGTAAGGATTTTGACGACCTGATCGCTGCCGGCGCCGATCACCATGCACCAGACTGAGAATGCGTAAAAGCCGCCGATCAGCAGGACTGAAATGTAAGTCGCAAGTGGGACGGTCCGGTGCGGGTCCTTGGCCTCCTCGCTATAAATCGTGGTCGCTTCAAAACCGACGAAGCTAGCGAAGCAGAACAGGAAACCAATTGCCGGCGCGCCGCCGAGGAAGACGTGAGGCGCGAATGAAGTCGCGTTCAAACCCGATGCCCCGCCATGCCTCAGGATCGCAACATCGAGTATCAGCACGACAACATACTCGCCGAAAACGAGCAGGGACAAGACCTTTGCCGACAGATCGATCTGTCGATAGCCAAAGATGCCAATGCTCGCCATCGCCACCAGCGAACAGGCCCACCACGGCATGGTAACGCCCAGATGCATGCTCAGGAAACCTGACGAGACGGCGCCAAACATGCCATACAAGCCGATCTGCATCGTGTTGTACCCAAGGAGGGCCAGCAGCGCGGCAGCGCCGCCTGCCTTGCCGCCCAGTCCGCGCGCGGTGAACGCATAGAAGCCGCCAGCGTTGGTAATGTAGCGCGACATGGCGGTATAGCCTGCCGAGAACATCAGCAGGATCGCAACCGTCGCGATCAGCAGCGCAGGCGTCCCCGCGCCATTGCCGAGCATGATGCCGATTGGGAATCCGCCCGCAATTGCGACGAGCGGTCCCGCCGCAGAAATGACGAAAAAGATGATGAAGCCAAGCCCGAGTGTGCCCTTGCGCAACTCAGTGGATGGCGTGTTTCCCGTAGTGACACTCATGAAGCTTGCTCCAGTTTGGTATGACATTTTTCGACCTTCAGTCGCGACGTGCGCCGGCATGCCGCACCACATTCGTATCGCGCAGAACATCTGCTTTCCGCGCAGAAGGAATGAACTGAAATGTAGAAAACCAAAATGGTGACTGGGAGCGCAAATCGGCAACCCGTTGCAGATCCAGGGAAAATGCCGAAACCGCAGCGAGGGAGATGGGCTTCAGCTCGGAGGAACCGGAATGGGAGAGGAGTATGCGCTTGCCCAGGGCACAGAGCAAACGGGGACCGGCTGAAGTCTCCGGCATCCGGCGAACGCATTCGCCTGTAATCCGGACGGACCATAGACCAGGCGGCCGCCGACTTCGACTGGCAAGTCAGCCAGCATGCAAGATACAGTCCTCAAAGGTCGATGCATCCCGAAACAGCCGTTCGGGCAGTAGAACAGCATCGGCCGTGTTCATCTGCATGAGCAGGATGAACCGTTTTCCGTCGTCGTGGCCCACGACCGCGCAGCTTGCGTGCATCGGCCCGTGCCTGAACCTCGGGTCCACCGTGACGACATCGATGTCATCATGTAGCCCCTTGCATCGGGCACCGCTCACTACGTTCCAACTTTCCGGCATGCGCAGCAAAATATCTTTCACGTCCTCTTCCCGCGAAATCACTGTGGCACACGCGCCGCGCCGCCTGGTGAACCAGCCCGAAACGCCAGCCGGTTCGACTTGCACCGCCGCTACGGCATACAACAGCAGCGCGGAGTCCAGTTTCTCCAACACACGAGGACCATAAACAGGTATCTGCCTGGCTACCATCGGGCACCTCCCTCAAAAAAAGAGTGTGGCGACCAGTTCGGTGCGACTCGATACACCGAGCTTCAAGAACAGGCGTCGCAAATGGGTCTTCACGGTCGGCTGCGTCAACCCCAGTTGCCGGCCAATGGCCTTGTTCGAAAGCCCGTCGCGCACCAGTCGCGCAATCTGCTGCTCGCGCTGGGTCAGATGCGGACTCGTGCGGGTAGAAGTCTTCAACGCGAGTTCACCAAGACATCGGGGAATCAGGGCGGATTCGAGCAGCGGCTGCACTGCCTGCACGCGCTCCACCTCTTCCATCGAAAACGGCTCGCAGGGCGCCATACGCAGCAACGAAAAGCCCGCTACCAGTCGGCCAGCATCGCGCAGCCAGACCTCCATCACGTCGACCACCGCGTTGGGCAGCAGAAACCCGTGCCAGTACGTCGAGGACGCACGAAACGGCGTTGGCAACGCCCGATCGAGTGTCTGCACGCGCTCCGCGGCAGAGGCACAGCGAGAAGGGTGAAGAGGATCGATCCGGCAATAGCGCCGAAGCCACGCACGGTGCATGGCTTCGGCTATCCCGAACAATTCGAAGCACGACGGCTCGTTATCCGGTCCGATCGAATAAAACACGGTTGCCGACGGGCGCGCCAACCGGGCCAGGGTGGAGACACCCAGTTCAATCAGCGCATCGGGTCCGTTATCGGGGGTGGCGGCACAACAGGCGGTAAGTCGGCTCGCGTCGCGCGTACCGATACCCGGATCCATCAACATGGGGCACTCCGGAATCGCTGGGTTCTGACGATCGTACTCCCCGGCCGCGCCACAGCGTTAGCACGAATCGGCAACCTCAGCGGCACCAGTCTGCGCAGTGTCAGCCTTATGAACGATGCCTCGTCGCGCACGGCGTCCCTAGACTCGACATTCCCCAATCCTTGAGTGAGGTCTTTCATGACAGCTCCACGCACTGTCGTCATCACTGGCGCCGGCACAGGCATCGGCGCCGCCTGCGCGAAACGCTTTGCCGATGCCGGGGACCGCGTCGTTCTGATAGGCCGGCGCCGGGCGCCGCTTGAACAACTGGCCGAAGCAACCGGCGGCCTCGTCTGCGCGGCCGACGCGGCCGACACCCACGCCTGGGACGGCATCATCAGGCAGATCCGCGACACGGCGCCCCCCATCGACGCGCTGATCGCCTGCGCGGGCGGCCACGGTCTCGGAACCGCCACGGAAACCGACGATGCCGGCTGGTCGGCTGCGATGCGGCTGAATCTCGACACCGCGTTCGCTAGCGCGCGCGCCTGCCTGCCCGATCTGATCGGGCAGCGCGGTTCAATCGTGCTGGTCGCATCAATCGCGTCGCTCGCCGCAGGACCGGGCGTATGCGGCTACACCACGGCAAAGCACGCGCTGATCGGCCTGACCCGGTCGCTCGCGCGCGATTACGGCCCGCAGGGCGTGCGTGTGAATGCAGTCTGCCCGGGATGGGTTCGCACCCCTATGGCCGACGAGGAAATGCAGCCGTTCATCGATCACTATGGCGACACGCTGGATGCCGCCTACCAGCGCGTATGCGCCAACGTTCCGCTGCGCCGGCCAGCAACAGCGGAGGAAATCGCGGCAATCTGCGCCTTTCTGGCGTCGCCCGCGGCGTCAATCATCACGGGAGCCGCCATCGTTGCCGACGGCGGCTCGTCCATCGTCGACGTGCCCACACTTGCGTATGAGCAACTGACGCAAGACCGCCGCTAGTCGAGCACGGCCGACGTTTCGGGCAGGGTCGCGCCGCCGTCCACGACGATCGTTTGCCCGGTCACGTAAGCCGCGGCGTCGGACGCCAGATACAGCATCGCGCCCGCGATATCGGCGGGCTCACCCAGGCGTCCGAGGGGCACGCTCCGCGCTATACGCGCGTTGAGGGCAGCATCCCCGAGATTGTCCATCGCGGGCGTGCGGATCATGCCCGGCTCCACGCCGTTCACCGTCACGCCTTCCACCGCCAGTTCGAGTGCGGCGGCGCGGATAAAACCGTTGACCCCCGCCTTGGAAGCCGCGTAGTGTGCCAACCCCGGATAAGCGACGCGCGGCCCCGTCACCGAGGAGGTCGCGAGAATACGCCCGCCTCCACGTCGGCGAAATGCCGGCAACGCAGCCTGCGCAAGCCAGAACAGGGCGGCGAGGTTAACCCGCAGGGTCCGATCGAGTATTTCCGGCGTAATGGTTTCGAACGAAGTCAGCGGGAAATACGCTGCATTGTGGATCACGATATCGAGAGCGCCGAATGCCGCCTCAGTTTGTGCGACAAACCCGCTAACCTGTACGGGGTCGGCCACGTCCACCTGCCAGGCACGCGCTGAGCCGCCCGCCTGCGTCAGTTCGCGTGCGGCGGCTTCTGCCGCATCGCCGCGCAAATCACCTATCGCCACGCTCGCACCGCGCGCCGCGAAAGCACGCGCAATGCCGAGGCCGATCCCCTGCGCGGCCCCCGTGACCAGAACGGTCCTACCGGAGAATTCGCACGACCCGTTGGCTTGCCGCTGCATGTCGGCGCGGTTCATTGCGGGTACCGGGTCGTATTCAGCACCTGGGCGAACGCGCCGACGGGGAAGTTCGACAGTGCCCCGAAATTGCTGCCCTGATAACCGAAAATCTTGCCGTCGGTCTTCATGCGTTCGAGGTCTATCATGACCACGCCAAGCGTTGGCACGATCTTTTCGCACCAGACAAACAGATAAAGTTTTTCTGCAATCCGAATCGTATAACAACGGTCCACGTCGGCAAGCCCTGCCTCGACGCCTGCCAGGCATTGCCAGGCGTAGAAATTCTCGTTCAGGTAGACGTGCTCATAACGCTCGGTCGCGCTGTAGGTATACATGTTGCGCATGCCGATCAGTTCGCGCGTCGGTGCATGAAGCTCCGCCGCAGCATGCACACCGTCCGAAACGAGTCGTCCGTGACGGAATTCAGCAGTCACGCTGGTCAGCGGGAGGTTGCGTTCGACACGTGTCAGCGCATCGATATGGGCCTCGGCTTGCGCAGGCAGATGGCCATTCAGGACCGTGCAAAGCGCGAGGCGTTCGTCGATTACCACGCTTGTCGATCCCGGCTTGCCGCCTGCGCCACCGCCGATGAAGTCGATGAAATAGATTCCGGGGCGAATCGACGTCACGCGAGCGGCATGTTCACCGGCTGCGGTCCGAACCCGCTCACCGTCCAATAGGGTGAGCGTTTCCCGAGAGCCATCGGCAAATCCGAGTGTGAACGTGCGGCCGCTCAGATCCTGAACGACGGGAAGAATATTGCTATCGGGCGCGAAACCGTCGGCCAGCGCGCCGACCTGGATAAAAGCGGGTTGAGAAGACATGAATAGGCTCCGTGAAATGAATGGCGCACCGTCCGTTCGTTCGACAGCACTGCCTTGCATAACTTTACGAAGCTACGCGTTCCGGAGTGATCGGTCAAAAGGATGACATCACGCCATCAAACCGGCCTTGTCCGTTCAAGTCCGGCCAGCAACGTGTGCCGTGATCAGTGGCCGAAAGCGCTCCATCATCTTTTCCCGTGCGCGCAAAAGGAGCATCGGAAGATTACGGTGCAGTGAAGCTTCGGCGGAGAAGTCTGACATGGTGGATCACTAGCCTGAAGCGATCCGCGGGAAAACCCGCTGATCGACATTTTCGTTGACGACGCATCTTAACGGGCGCACACTCACTAAGATATTAGTGATTATATCAAGCGAGAAGCTCCGACTCGCGCCGGACGACATCATCCTGACCGGGACACCGGATGGCATCGTCAACGTCGGCGAAGGCGACGAGGTCATCTGCGAAATCGATGGTCTCGGCCGTCTCATCAACACCATTGCGTCCGATTCCGAATTCGGGCTCGCTTCGTAGCTTCGTAACCAGGGTAAGCAACCATGCGTATCGAACATCTGATCAACGGGCGCGTCCATCCCGGACGCGATTATTTCGAGACCGTCAATCCGGCCACCCAGGAGGTCCTGGCCGAAGTCGCGCGCGGGGGTGCCGAGGAAATCGGGCTCGCCGTCTCAGCGGCGAAAGGGGCGTTCCCCGCCTGGGCCGCACAGCCCGCCGCCGACCGGGCGAAGCGGGTGCGCAAGCTGGGAGAGCTGATCGCACAGCACGTCCCGGGAATCGCCCGCACCGAAACGCAGGACACCGGGCAGACGATTTCGCAGACCGGCAAGCAGCTCGTGCCGCGCGCCGCGGACAACTTCAGCTACTTTGCCGAAATCTGTACGGCAGTTGACGGCCATACCTATCCCACCAGCACGCATCTGAATTACACGCTCTATCATCCGGTCGGTGTCTGCGCGTTGATCTCGCCGTGGAACGTGCCGTTCATGACCGCCACCTGGAAAGTTGCACCCTGCCTCGCGTTCGGTAATACGGCAGTGCTGAAGATGAGTGAGCTGTCGCCGCTCACGGCCGCCAGACTCGGCGAACTGGCGCTCGAAGCGGGCATTCCGGCAGGCGTGCTGAACGTGGTGCACGGCTATGGCCACGAGGCCGGCGAGCCGCTTGTCTCGCATCGCGACGTGCAGGCCGTATCGTTCACGGGTTCCACTGCCACCGGCAACCGCATCGTGCAGGCTGCGGGCCTGAAGAAGTTCTCGATGGAACTGGGGGGTAAATCGCCGTTCGTGATCTTCGACGACGCTGATTTTGAGCGCGCGCTCGACGCAGCAGTATTCATGATCTTCTCCAATAACGGCGAACGTTGTACGGCCGGTTCGCGGATTCTGGTGCATCGCTCCATCTATGCGAAGTTCGCCGGGCGTTTCATCGAGCGCGCACAGCGCCTCGTCGTGGGCGACCCGCTCGATGAACACACGATTCTCGGCCCGATGATCAGTCAGGGGCATCTTGCCAAGGTACGCAGCTACATCGAACTTGGCACGAAGGAAGGCGCTACGCTCGCGTGCGGCGGCCTGGACGCACCAGACCTGACCGGTGCACTCGCCCGGGGCAATTTCGTCAGGCCAACCGTCTTTGTCGACGTCGACAACCGCATGCGTATCGCGCAGGAAGAAATCTTCGGGCCGGTCGCCTGCCTGATTCCGTTCGACGATGAAGCCGACGCGATCCGCCTGTCGAACGACATCGCATATGGTCTGTCCAGTTACATCTGGACGGAAAATGCCGGGCGTGCGCTACGCATGGCCGCCGCCGTCGAAGCCGGCATGTGCTTCGTCAACAGTCAGAATGTGCGTGACCTGCGTCAGCCCTTCGGCGGCACCAAAGCCTCCGGCGTTGGCCGCGAGGGCGGCACGTGGAGCTACGAAGTGTTCCTCGAACCGAAGAACGTCTGCGTGTCGCTCGGCTCGCATCATATTCCGCAATGGGGCCGTCAGTGATGAACACCATGACCATTCCTGCCGTCATCCGGGGAGCCGCTCATGGGTGAGCTCGCACTCGTCGCCAAGATTACCCACGTTCCGTCGATGTATCTGTCTGAACTCGATGGGCCGCGCAAGGGCTCCCGCCAGGCCGCCATCGACGGGCATGTCGAAATCGCACGGCGCTGCCGCGAAGCCGGCGTCGATACGCTGGTTGTGTTCGACACGCACTGGCTGGTCAACGCCGGCTATCACATCAACTGCGGAGCCCATTTCAAGGGGCTGTATACCAGCAACGAACTGCCGCATTTCATCAGCAACATGCCGTTCGAGGCACCGGGGAATCCGGCCTTGGGCCATCTGCTCGCACGCGCGTGCAACGAACACGGTGTCGAGACGTTCGCGCACGACGCGACCACCCTCAACCCCGAATACGGCACGCTGGTTCCGCTGCGTTACATGAACGGCGACCAGCACTTCAAGGTCGTGTCGGTGTCGGCGCTCTGTACGTCGCATTATCTCAATGACAGCGCGCGGCTTGGCTGGGCAATGCGCCAGGCAATCGAAACGCACTACGACGGCAAGGTCGCATTCCTTGCAAGCGGCAGCCTGAGCCACCGCTTCGCGCAAAACGGCCTTGCGCCCGACTACGCCTTCCGCATCTGGAGTCCGCTGCTTGAAACGCTCGACCAGCAGGTCGTCGAAATGTGGAAGCGCGGCGATTGGCAGACGTTCTGCGAGATGCTGCCCGAATACGCGACGAAAGGGCATGGCGAGGGTTTCATGCACGATACGGCCATGATGCTGGGTGCACTGGGCTGGTCCCGATACGACAGTCGCGCGGAGATCATCACGCCTTACTTCGGCGCCTCCGGTACCGGCCAGATCAACGCCGTGTTTCCCGTCACGCAGCAAGGCGGCGACAGCATCCCGGGTCCGCAAAGCTCCGCGGCGCAGGGCTATCGCGCCTTTCCGCGCCTGTAAAAATACCGGGAGACTGCTATGCCCCATCTCACGATCCTCTACACGCCAAATCTCGAGCGCCCGGCCGACGAAGGCGGCACGGACATGCAATCGCTTTGTGAGGCGCTCGCCAACACCATGGTCGCCCAGCGCGATGAAGCCGGCCACCCTGTCTTCCCTGTCGGCGGCGTGCGCGTCCTTGCGTATCCGGCCGCGCATGCCGCCGTCGCCGACGGGGGTGCTGCCGGCCGCGCCGCGGGCGGCTCAGGAGAGTACGCGTTCGTCTACCTGAACCTGCGCATGGCGCGTGGGCGAAGTCCTGCCGTCCATGAGTCGGTTGGCAACGCCCTCGATTCATGCGTCAAACATCACTTTGCGCCATTGCTCGCCAGGCGACACATCGGCGTCACGCTGCAAATCGACGAAGGCACCGAGGTCTTCAACTCGCGGACCAGCTCGCTGCACCCGCTATTCCAACGAGGCTGAGCATGCTCACGCAGGACACCATCGAGGCTCTCGCGCGCCGGCTTTACGACGCGCGCAAGACGCGCACGCCACTGAGGCATTTCTCCGCACAGTTTCCCGGCATGACCATCGACTACGGGGCGCTCGGCTCCATCGCGTTCCGCTTCATCTGAGATACCGACCATGCATATCCCGACCAACACCTTCCGCGATTCACTCCGTTCCGGGCAAGCCCGCATCGGGCTCTGGGTGGGACTCGCCGACGCCAACGCCGCGGAACTCCTCGCCACCTGCGGCTTCGACTGGCTCCTGTTCGACGGCGAACATGCACCCAATGACGTGCGCACGGTGCTAGACCAGTTGCGCGCCATCGCGCCTTACCCGGTGCATCCCGTCGTGCGGCCGGTACGGGGAGAGGCCTCGCTCATCAAGCAATATCTCGACATCGGCGCTCAGACCCTGCTGGTGCCGATGATCGACACGGCCGAACAGGCTACACAGATGGTGCGCGCGATGCGCTACGCCCCGGACGGCATTCGCGGGATGGGTGCGGCACTCGCGCGTGCCTCGCGCTGGAACCAGATCGACGACTACCTGAACCTCGCCAACGGCGAGATGTGCCTTCTGGTGCAGGCTGAAACAGCAACCGCCATCGAAAACCTGCAACAGATCGCCGAAGTGGAAGGCGTCGACGGCGTGTTCTTCGGCCCGGCGGATCTCTCGGCGTCAATGGGTTATCGCGGACAACCCAACCACCCAGAGGTGCAGCAGACCATCCTGGACGGTATTCGAACCGTGCGTGCTGCGGGGAAGGCCGTCGGCGTATTGATGGCCAACCGGCAGGTCGCGCAGACCTATCTCGATGCCGGCGCCCAATTCGTGGCCGTCGGTGTCGACACCACCCTACTCGTCCAGTCCGCCTCGGCACTCGCGCAGCAGTTCAAGCGTAGTGCATCGGCACAGGCATCCGATACCTCATCGGCATCCAGCGTTTATTGAACAATGGAAAACAGGGAGTCTCGGGTACCCGAGACTCCCTGTTTCCTCATTCGGCTCCCGGTCGCGGAGCGCGGCAGGCAATCGTTCAGACGAACGATAGATAGTGTTTTGTGAAACCCTCGCTCAGAACCTCCCACACCGTCGAGGTGCCTCGGGTCACAAACCAGCTGTCGCCTGCACTGAAGTGCGAGACCCGCCCCGTGATCTCGTCAGTGATGCGCAGCTCACCCTGGAGCAGCGTTGCCTGCTCGCTGAACGGATAAACCAGACGATATTTTCCCTTCGATGTACCGAAATAGCCGGCACTGACAGGATCGGTCGGCGCGCCAAAGGTCGACTTGCCGAAGGCCTGCACGTCGCCACCTTCAATGATCTCAGCGCCGAGTTCGCTGAAGCTGCCCCACGCGTCCAGATCGGCAATGGCAGTGTTGCGGTTGATAAAGGTAAAGCTCATGATAAAAACCCTTTGACGGTAAACGGCTGGAACTCAACGGCGTCCATGCCAGTAGCCGGAAATCTGGTGCATCGCCTTGCCGAGGCTCACGAGTTGCGCGCGATAACGGTCCTTGCCGCTGATGTCCGCGCGGCTGATTGAACTGAGCAGCTTGTAACGATCCGAGCCGCCGAGGACGCCTTCCGCGAGAATCTTGCAGATGATCTGGCTTGGCGTCACTCCGAATCCACAATACCCTTGCACGAAGAACGCGTTCGGCCGATCCGCCAGGGTACCGATCTGGGGAAACAGGTTGCGCGTGGTAGCCATTGGACCGCCCCACGCGAGATCGATCTTGACGTCGCGCAGATACGGAAACACTTCGAGCATAAGGTGACGGTTCCACGCCTTGAGATCGTCAGGGATCCGCTCGATCACCTGAGTCGACGAGCCGAACATCAGACGGTTGTCGTTGGTGATGCGGTAGTAGTTGATGACCGGGCGGATATCGCTGTAGGCGCCGCGGATCGGGCTGATACGCTCGATCAGTTCATCGCTGAGCGGTTCCGTCACGGAGTTGTAGGCGTAAACATTGATCGTACTGCGATGCAATTCCGGCTCGATCCGGTTGTTGAATCCGTCAACGGCCCAGACCAGCTTGCGTGCCTTGACGCGTCCCTTCGCCGTGCGCACCACAATCGACGAACCATAGGTCACTTCAAGCGCCGGGCTGTACTCGAAAATGCGCACACCATAGATCTCTGACAATGCCTTAGCCTCGCCAAGCAGCAGATTCAGCGAGTGAACATGCCCGCCCCCCATGTGCAACAGTCCGGCCTGGTAGACCTCCGAACCGATGATCTCGCCGACCTCTGCCCCGTCGAGATAACGGATTTCATAAGGCGAGCCGAGCGATCGAAATTCCTTCTCCCAGTTTCGCAGCGTCTTCGCCTGGCGCGCGTTATACGCGAGATAGCCGTAACCGCTGCGAAAGTCCGCATCGATGTTGTATTTCGCGATGCGCTCGCGCATGATCTGCGGTCCAAGGTCGCTAAGCGCGAATATCGCCTGTAGACCATCCTCACCCACATCGGCCTTGATTGCGTCGAGATCGTGGCCAATGCCGGCCATTACCTGCCCGCCGTTTCGACCGGTTCCTCCGAAGCCGAGATAGCGCCCTTCGAGCACCACGGTATCGGTGTTCCCATGTTCGGCCAGTTCGAGCGCCGTATGGATTCCGGAGAATCCACCTCCGATGATGACGACGTCGGCCTCGATATCGCCTTCGAGAGACGGGAAGCTCAGATCGTATTTGCGGGTCGCCGTGTAAAAAGTCGGCGTTTCATCGATATGCATTGACTGCTTCCGTTTCAGAAGTTCACGCGAATGCCGGCCATCGCAGCAAGTTGCCGGTCCGAGTTGCTGTTGACGAGCGTCGGAATCTGCGCGTAATTGGCGGCCCCGCCCGTCGATGCATTGATGCCAAGCCCCGCTCCCGACGCCTTCTGGGCGATCGCCACGAGATATAGCGCTGTGCGCTTCGACAGGGAGTAGTTGGTGCCGAGATTGACCTGGTGGAAATGAGTCGAACCACCGCCGCCCGGTTTCGCGTTGTTGTAGATGTAGGCCGCGCCCACCGTCCATGCCGGCGAGAGGTTGTAGACAGCATTCAGCTCGGCAATATCAAACGAAACATTCTCGCCGTTGGGGCTTGCAGCGCCGGCGAAATACTGGCTGTCCGCAAGACGCGTATGCGTATAGACGGCAGCAAGCGTCGCCTGGCCAATCGCGACCGACCCACCCACACCCCACACCTTGAGCGAAGCTGCGTCCTGCAGGTTGCAGTACATTGCGTCCGCGTTCGAACACGAGAAGTCGCCAACGTAGTTGCTCGCCCCACCGAGCGCCGCGTCGAGCGGCTGGTTTAGCGTCAGGTAGCCAGCACTGAGGGACACCGGTCCATGCGTGTACGCAGCAGCCAGCGCATAGCCGCGCTTCACTGCGAAATTGCCGGCCTGCCCGCCAAAGCTGAACGTGCCGCCAAACGTGAGCCCGCTGAAATCCGCGCTCGTGAACTTCAACGAATTATTGAAGTTGAACGCCTCGTTCAGGTTGTCGACGTCGCCGAGATGCGAGCCGTACTGCGTCGCCCAGCTATTGCTCGAAGCATAGACGCCGAGAAAATCCGAATACGAGTCATACTGTCGCCCCGCGCTCAGCGTGCCGATGCCATCCTTGCTCAGGCCGACCCATGCCTGCCGGTCAAACAGCGAGCCACTCTGCAACATAGCGCCATTACTGCTGAGAAACTGGTTCTCCAGTGCAAATTTCGCGCTGAGTCCGCCGCCGAGATCCTCAGTCCCCATCAGGCCCCAGCGGGACGGAACCAGATTGCCGCCTCCGACCTGCACGCCATGCCCCCCGCTTGTGCTGCCGTTGGCGTTCGTTGTCTGCTGGTTCGTGCTGTAGATAATACCGGCATCCATCGTGCCATACAGCGTGACGCTGCTTTGGGCACACGCTTCGTGAGAAGCCTCAATACATAGGAATGCGAATAAAACCATGGACGTCTGGCGAATCATGATCAAGTCCCTTTGTGTTTGTATTGGTCTACCGTTCGGTGTATCGCGGTGAGTGGACTGTATCGGGCGAAAAAAACACGGGTTAGCGCAAATTGGCAATCCGCATCGACTACGGTGCGAGTCAGCCGCGGCGGCGCGTCTGGGACGGCATCTCGTTAAACAGGGTGCGATATTCCTGCGCGAAGTAGCCGAGGTGCCCGAAGCCCTGTCGATTGGCGGCGTCGCCAATCGACAGCTCCTCCGGGGAGGTTGCACGCAACTGGGCTCGTACCGCGTTCAGGCGGTAAGCGCGCAAATAGCCGACCGGCGTGACGTTCGCCACGCGCTGAAAGCTCGTCTGCAGCGTGCGTCGGCTGCACCGCACAGCCCGGCACAGATCGAGGACGGTCACGGGCTCATCGCCGTGGTGCTGAATGATGCGCTCGCAACGCTTCACGATATCGCTGTAAGTGCGGTGAGTGAGATCGTTGAGCGGCTCGTCGGCTGCGGCCGCCAGCAGGTCGAACAGTTGCCCGAGCAGTTCGTCACGGAACACTTTGCCAAGCACTGGATGTTCGGTCAGGAGCACACTGCGCTCCATCTGGTCCAGATACGGCGCCACGCGTTCGCGCAGAACTGCACCGGACTTCTCCGACATTGGCAGCACGCCGCTACGCAGGCGCCGCAGACTAGCCTCGCCAGCGACCGCAGCGACCATGTCCGTCATGATTTCAACCGGCAAACTCGCGCCAATGAAATGCATGATTTCCTGCGTATGGAAGCAAAACTCCTCGGCTGGCCCCAGCATGAGAAATGCATAGCCATCAACGCCCTGCCCCTGAAACGTTCCGGTGATGGGCTCGTAAAGTGGCAGGCCCAACGAGAAACGCCCGCTGGGCGATATCCCTTGCTGGACAACCCGCCGGTTCGTTTCTTCGCGGAAAAACAGAAAGTCAGGATCGCTAAGTTGCGCCACCCGGCTGTGAAACGCGCCGGGCGTTATCTGTCTGTAAGTCTGGATCCAGCCGTCCACGGCGATCGAATGATCGTGTACATCGTTCAACGACCGGATCAGAAAGCTCATGGCTCGTCCCTCAAACAATCTAATCAATTTCCGGCAAATACATGAACCGCTGGATAGCCCGTCAAACCGTTCAATGCGCGATGCACACCGACTTGGTTTCGGTGAATCCTTCCACAGCATGCCGGCCGAACTCCCGCCCAATGCCCGACTGCTTGAAACCTCCGAACGGCATGCCCGGGTCAAGCGGGACGTGGGTGTTGACCCAGACTGTCCCGGCTTCCATCTCCGGCACCAGATTCAATACGGCCTTCATGTCGTTGCTCCACAAGCTTGCTGCGAGCCCATACGGACTATTGTTGGCCAACCGCACCGCTTCGAGGGGATCGTCGAACGGCATCACTACGAGCACGGGACCGAAAACTTCATCGCGGACGATCGCCGCGTCGGGCGGTGCATCCGCGATAACGACGGGACGGACATAATAGCCCGGCTGCTCGACCGGCTCGCCGCCGGTGAGAAAGCGCAGGCCGTCAGCTCGTGCCTGCGCGATGTGCTGCAGTACGCGATCGCGATGACGCGCGGAAACAAGTGGATTGACTTCGGCCGCGGGGTCAAGCCCTGGGCCCAATGTCATGGAGCGCACGGCATCGGACAGTCCGTCCGCGATCTGGCGGTACTTGCTACGATGTACGTAGATACGCGAAGCGGCCGCACAAACCTGGCCCTGATTGAAAAGTCCCCCGAGCAGGATGCCCTGCACGCCCTGATCGACGTCGACGTCCGCCAGCATCACAGCCGGATTTTTGCCACCCAGTTCGAGTGAAAAGCGCGTCATGTTCTGCACGGCGGCCGTGGCGACCAGTTTGCCGGTCGGCGTCGAACCTGTGAACGAAATCTTGTTGATTCCCGGATGCGCGGCCAACGCGGCACCGCAGACCGTGCCGCCCGTCACCACGTTGAACACGCCCGGCGGCACACCGGCTTCGGTGGCCAGTTCAGCCAGACGCAACGCTGTCAGCGGCGTTTCGGGAGACGGCTTGATCACGATCGAGCAACCGGCAGCGAGAGCTGGCACGAGCTTCCAGATCGCAATCATCAGCGGGAAATTCCACGGCACGATGCCGGCCACGACGCCGACCGGTTCCTTGCGCGTGAACGCTGTATAGCGAGTGCCGGGAGGAACCGGAATCGACACGTCGAGCGTCTCGCCCTCCAGCTTTGTCGCCCAGCCAGCCATGTAACGCACGTACTCGACACTTGCGCCCACCTCCACGCCTCGCGATACGTTGATGGACTTTCCTTGATTCAGGGTCTCAAGTTGCGCGAACTCCTCGGCATGCGCCTCAAGCAGGTCCGCAAGACGCAGCAGGACGCGCTCACGATCCGCGGGGCGCAAACCGCGCCAGACTCGCGTATCGAAAGCGCGGCGCGCACTCGCGACCGCCGCATCGACATCTTGCTCATCTGCGTCGGCCGTGGTCGCCAGACACTCGCCTCTGGCTGGATCGAACACTTCGAGGCGCAGTTTCGAATGAGCGGACACCTGAGCACCGTCGATGAACAGCCCGTGCAGGCGTTCTGCGAACTGGCGGACGGCGGGACTGATCTGCACAAATTCAGGAGAGGTCATGGCAATTGATCGGTAAGGGACGACCGTTCGGGATCGGGCGCCTGTGCAATATCCGATCAATAGTACCGATCGCGGATCGGCAAGCGTTATCACAAATCGGCAGCCCCCCGAAAACCACGGGAATACCCTCCTCGCTCCGCCAGCCGTAATACGTCTACGCGTACGCTCCTCGCCGCTGGCACACGTTTACGACGGGCAAACGCGTCTTCCGTGCTGGCGTTCAGCGTCCTCAGATGAGCTTGCCATCGACGACTGTCAATTCGCTTACACTCACGCCAGACGCCCCTCGCGTGCAGCGGCGCTTCATCTACCGAGAGGACCGTTTCTGTGTCCCCGTATACTTCCCCTCGACCTTGCGCCCCTTGCTCTTCAATCGCCCCCGTAGAACCTCCCGCCACCGGTTGGCGGTGTCCTCCCGAAGGCGCCCCGCATCGAGCGCATAATGCCAGGCACACCCAAGTTTCATCCGAAGCCGCGACGCGAGCATGGGCGTGCCCCGGTACGACTCGAGGAAATCAAACGCCTGTGCACGGGTGATGGTCGCCGCGCACATATCTGCAATCGGTCCCAGCATCGCCTTGAAGATGCGCGCGACCTCGACCGCCCCCTTCGTCTTGCGGTTCACCTCCACGTACCCTTCAAGATAGTCGCGACAGAACTGCTTGACGGTGTAATCCATCTGGTGATGGACGAGCTGCCGCGCATTCTTTCTTTCGACGCAGAGCGGAGACGGAGAGCTCCGCGCCAGTATCACGCTCGGTGCGGTTCTTCTCCCACGCAGCGATCGCTGCTGCGAACGCCATCGCCGGCCATTCGCCAGGTTTCACCTGTCGCATCCGGCCGTCAACGGGTAACTTGTAGCGATACGTCCGCGACTTGCGGCTCGTCGAAGCCTGCAGGCGTAGTCCCGGAAATCCCAAAGGTCATGTGCTCCCCGCAGGGCAGCCTGGCCGCGACACGTGCATCAAAGCGCATTTGTCCCTCGGCGTAGGTTTTCTTCACAATGGCCCAAAAACCTACGCCGAAGTTCCGTTAGTTACCAGCACCATTAGACGTATCTGGCTGACCTCGGACGGGACTGGAATTTCTACTATTCGTTTTCTTCAAAGTAATGCCCGAACTTCACCTGCTTCGTGCGGATATACCGCTCATTCTCTTCCCGCGTCGGAATCGCCAGCGCCACACGCTCCAGCACCGGAATGCCGTGCTGCGAAAGCGTGTCGAACTTCTTCGGATTGTTGCTCATGAGTCGCACCGACGACACCTTCAGCAACCTCAGGATCGCCGCCGCCGAATCGTATTCGCGCGCGTCGTCGGGCAGCCCGAGGTCGAGGTTGGCTTCCACGGTGTCGCGGCCCTGCTCCTGCAGCGCATAGGCGCGAATCTTGTTCGACAGGCCGATGCCGCGGCCTTCATGGCCACGCAGGTAGAGCAGCACGCCACGGCCTTCGGCCGCGATGTAGCGCAGCGCGAGGTCGAGCTGTTCGCCGCAGTCGCAGCGGTAGGAGCCGAGCACGTCGCCGGTCAGGCATTCGGAGTGCAGGCGCGCCAGCACGGGCTCGCCGTTCCCCACGTCGCCCATCACGAGCGCGAGATGCTCCGCGCCGCCGTCCTTCACCCGGTAGACGTAGGACGTGAACGTGCCGTAACGGGTCGGCAGCGAGGCGGTGGCGTCGAGCACGACGCATTCGTTGGGGTGATCGCCGTCCGTGCAGGACGACTCAGGAAGCGTAGGCATGATGTGAAACAGGTAACTGGCGAAAAGGGCACACGGCCGCATTGAGGTATGGAACCGGAGTTTACCGTCATTTCGCCGCCCTCGCCGCCCGCGCCACCGGCTGCTGCGCACCCTCGCGCAACTCCCGACGCCGCAACACGGACCCTCAGCCTATACTGGAGGGGCTTTTCGGCGGCACAAAAGGCGCACGGCGCTGCGTGCTGCGCCGCGCCATGACCGAAGGACGAACTGAAGGAAAGGGAGTCGCCCTATGACGAGCGTTGCACAAGTACTTAAATCGAAGCCGGAACAGGTGGTGCACACGATAGCCGCCTCCGACTCCGTCTATAACGCAATCCGCCTGATGGCAGACAAGCAGATCGGCGCGCTGGTGGTCACCGACGCCGGCGCGATCGTCGGTATCGTTACCGAGCGCGACTACGCGCGCAAAGTCGTACTGATGGACCGCTCTTCGAAAACCACCGCGGTGAGCGACATCATGAGCCCGCACGTGCGCTTCGTGCAGCCCGAGCAAACCACCTACGACTGCATGGCGCTCATGACCGAGCGGCGCATGCGCCACCTGCCGGTGCTGCAAGACGGCCAGTTGATCGGGATGGTGTCGATCGGCGACCTCGTGAAGGAAATCATTGCCGAGCAGCAGTTCACGATCTCGCAACTCGAGCACTACATCACGGGCGGCCCGGGCACCTGACGCAACCCCTGCGGCACCCTCCGGCGACGGCGCGAGAAAAAAAGCCCAATCCAGCCGGGTTGGGCGAAGCCGCCTTCCGGCGGCGGAGGTTCCACGCATGAAACTCGCGCTAGACGACGCGCACACGCGTGCAGCGGGGGGCGGGCGGCCTATCGGGGCGGGCGTCATGCCGCCCCGGCCGCTTGGGACCTACGGAATTCGCCGCAAATCACGAACGAATCACCAGTGAATCACCAGCGAATCCGCGGCGGATCGGTCGCCGGTCAGTTGCCGAAGTAGACGGAGTCGGCCGGGCGCATCGTCGCGGGCCGGCCGGACTGCGTCGTGCCTTGCATCGGTGCGCCGTAGCCGCTCGTGTCGGCGGCGGGGGCTTGCGCCACGCCTTCTTGTTGCGAAACGCGCGCTTCGGCCGCCTGGATGTCCCTCGGATAAGTGGCGTCGTCAGACGTGGCCGGGTTGTAACCGGCCTGTTCCAGTTGCACCAGTTCGCCCTTCACTTGCGCACGCGTAAGGGGAACGTTGCCGCTGGTATCGGCGGCCTGAGCGAAAGCAAAAGCCGGAGCGGCAGCCAGGGTGGCCACGAGCGCGGCCTGAATTAGCGTACGGGACTTCATGATCACTTACCTCCTTCACTTGTTGTCGGCCCGCCGCGCCGCGCTTGCCCTACAGCCAATGCGCGCGAAACGGAACCCGTGATTCCAGTGTATTGAGACAAGAGATCAGGGCAAATACCTATTTGCCAAAAATACAGTTTCGGCTGGGGCAACAATGCAGACCGCAGCGCTCCGGCCAGCTTCAGACCCCGCCGGCAAGCAGCCGGCGCGGGCCGCTCACGTACGGGCTGCCGGCTTCGAAGAAGCGCAGCGGCCGCCCGGTTTCGCGGGACAGGCCAATGCGCGTCGTCACGCCGACAGGCCGCGCCGGTTCGTCCACACGCCCGATCCAGAGGCCGTGTCCGCGGCACAGATCCACGCCGTCGAATGCCGCGCCAATGCCGAACGCCTGGGTAAGACGGCCCGGCCCGCGCGCGAGATCGCGCGGCGGCACGCCGGACCTGAGCGCCGCCATCTGCGCCAGCCCCTCCAGCGGCTCGACCGCGCGCACCAGCACGCCCGCGCCGGTTTCCGCTGCCTCGCTCGACATGTTGAGCATGTACGAACTGCCGTAGGTGAGCCGCACATAGGCGTGGCCGCGTTCGAGGAACAGCGACGCGTTCCAGGCCCGCCGGCCGATGAACGCGTGGCTGGTCGAATCGCCCACCGGGTAGGCTTCCATTTCCACGATGCGCCCGCTCATGCGGCCGGCGGCCAGGTCGTGGACCAGATATTTGCCCACCATGAAGCGCGCTAGCTCGACGGTATCCACGGGCAGGTCCGCGCGTCGCAGCGGGACGATGCGCAGCCGCGCCGCGGCGGCCGTCCGCGTGCGTGCCGCTACAGGCGCGGGCGCGGGTACAGCGGCGCCCTCGCCCGACGACAGTCGCTCGCTTGCTGCCTTGCTCAAACGCGCCGCCATCGCCCGCGCCCTCAGCGTGACGCCTGCGTCTGCGCGCGCAGCTTCACCACGTCCCGCACGCCCACCGCCCCGGCGTCGTTGTTCCACCCGGCGCGGATAAAGGTGAGGACATCGGCGACCTGGCGATCGGTCAGCACGTTGCCATAGGCCGGCATGGGGTACGGCGCCGGAATGCCCTGGATCACGAGATCGCCCGTGCCGTTCAGCGTGACGTTGATGAGCGACGACGCGTCTTTCTCCAGCACGTTCGGATTGCCGGCGAGCGGGGCAAGCATGGGGGCGAAGCCGCGTCCGTCCGTGCCGTGGCAATGCATGCAGTACGCGGTGTAGACGCGGGCGCCCGCATCGTCTGCCGGGCGCGAGAGCGAGACCTTCGTCGCCTGCGGATCGTAGGCGTAGGCCGGGCCGCCATCGCCGCCCGCGGCCGGCAGCGATTTCAGGTACGCCGTCATCGCGCCGATGTCGGCGTCGCTCATCGCCTGGGTGCTGTTGTTGATCACGCTCGTCATCGCGCCGAACGCCGATGCGTGCTGGTTCGCCCCCGTCTTCAGGAATTGCGCGAGGTCCGTTTCGCTCCAGCGCCCGAGGCCCGTGTTGTGCTCGCCCGTCAGGTTCGACGCGAACCAGCCGTCGAGCAGCGCGCCCGTGAGGTAGTCGTCGCCGCTTTCGTCGAGCGCCTTCTCGTTGAACGCGATGCCGCGCGGCGTGTGGCACGAGCCGCAGTGCCCGAGGCCCTGCACGATGTACGCGCCGCGGTTCCACGCCACGTCCTTGCCCGGCTTGTCCCGATACACGCCCTTGTCGAGAAACAGCGCGTTCCAGATCTTGAGCGGCCAGCGCATGTTCATCGGCCACCTGATGTCCGAGTCGCGGTTGGGCTGGCTGACCGGCTGCACGCCGTGCATGAAATACGCGTAGAGCGCGGCCACGTCTTCGTCGCGCACCTTCGCATACGAGGGGTAAGGCATGGCCGGATACAGGTTGTGGCCGTCCTTCGCCACGCCCTCGCGCAGCGCCCGCGCGAAGTCCTCTTCCGTGTAGTTGCCGATGCCGGTGGCCGGGTCGGGCGTGATGTTGGTCGTGTAGATACGGCCGAGCGGCGTGCTCATCGGCAGGCCGCCCGCGAACGGCTTGCCGTGCGGCGCCGTGTGGCAGGCCGCGCAGTCGCCTGCCGCCGCGAGGTAGGCGCCGCGCTGGACGGCATCGGCATCGCCCGCGGCGGGCGTTGCGGCGTTGGCCGCCTGGCCGGGCGCGAAGGCAAGCGCCGTGAAAGTCGCGAAGGTGGCGAACATTGCGACCGTTGCAAGCGCCGCGCGGGCAGTACGGCGCGCAAGCGATGCCGGGAGTACGGGATTCGTTTTCATCGTCTCTCGCCCCCTTAGGCCGATTGCCCGTTCTGCAGCTGACGCCCCACGGGCAACTGCCGCAGGCGCTTGCCCGTGGCCGCGTAGATCGCGTTCGTCACGGCCGGCGCGAGCGCCGCCGTGCCCGGCTCGCCAATGCCGCCCGGCGCCTCCGTGCTCTTCACGATATGCACCTCGATCTGCGGCGACTCGTTGATGCGCAGGATGCGGTAGTCGGTGAAGTTGGTCTGCACGACGCGGCCGCGGTCGATCGTCACTTCGCTATAGAGCGCCGCCGTGATGCCGAAGATGATGCCGCCTTCGATCTGCGCCTCGATGGTCTCGGGATTGACGACCATGCCGCAATCGACGGCACACACCACGCGGTTCACGCGCACCTCGCCGTCGTTCACGGTCACGTCGGCGACCATGCTGAAGAAGCTGCCGAACGCGTTCATCACCGAAACGCCGCGCCCCTGCCCCTTCGGCATCGGCGGCCCCCAGTTCGCCGCGCGCGTGGCCACGTCGAGCACGTTGAGCGCCCGCGGCGACTTGCCGAGCAGATTGCGCCGGTACGCGACCGGATCGGTCTTCGCCGCAACGGCCAGTTCGTCGATGAAGCTCTCCACGACAAAGGTGCCGCGCGTGGGCCCCACGCCGCGCCAGAACGCCGTGGGCACGGCATGCGGCTCTTCGCGCACGTACTCGATCAACTGGTTCGGCAGGTCGTAGGGCAGATCGACGGCCACTTCCACGGCGTCGGGGTCGATGCCGTGCTGGAACGCGGGCGGCGCGAAGCGCGCCATGATCGACGAGCCGGTGATGCGGTGCTGCCAGGCCACGGGCTTGCCGTTGGCGTCGAGCCCGGCCGAAATGCGGTCGTAGTAATACGGCCGGTACATGTCGTGCTGGATGTCCTCTTCGCGCGTGTAGAAGACCTTCACCGGCGTATTCACCTGCTTGCCGATCTTGAGCGCCTGGGTGATCGCATCCACTTCGAGCCGCCGGCCGAAACCGCCGCCGAGCAGATAGTTATGCAGCGTGATCTGCCCGGGCTCGAGACCCGTGACGGCCACGCCCGCGTCGATGGCGCGCGTGGGCACCTGGGTGCCCACCCAGATGTCGCAGCCGTCGGCGCGTACGGACACCGTGCAGTTGATCGGCTCCATCGTGGCGTGCGCGAGGAACGGCTGCCGATAAATCGCATCCACGCGCGTCTTCGCGTTGCCGAAAGCCTGCTGCACGTCGCCGTCCCTGCGCGCGACGGCGCCGTCGCGCTGCGAGGCCCGGTCGAGATCGCCGACGATCTGCTGCATCGAAACGCTCCCGCCCGGCCCCTCGTTCCACTGGATTGCGAGCGCCGCCGCGCCGCGCTTAGCGGCCCACGTATGCGCGCCGATCACGGCCACGGCGTTGTCGATCTTCACCACCTGCATGACGCCCGGAATCTGCTTTGCGTGCGTGTCGTCCACGCTCGCGAGCGTGCCGCCGAACACGGGGCAGTTCACGATCGCGGCATAGACCATGTCGGGCAGGCGCACGTCGAGACCGAACTGCGCCGAGCCGTCCACCTTCTCCGGCGAATCGAGCCGCTTCGTCGGCTTGCCGATCAGCGTGAAGTCCTTCGGGTCCTTGAGCGCCACCTTCTGCGGCACCGGCAGCTTTGCGGCGGCGTCCACGAGCTGGCCGTAGGCGATGCGCCGGCCGCTCGCGTCGTGCAGCACTTCGCCGGCCTTCGCGTGACAGGCGGCGGGATCGACCTGCCATTGCTGCGCCGCGGCCTGGATCAGCACCGTGCGCGCCGCCGCGCCCGCTTCGCGCATGGGCTGCCACGCGTAGCGGATCGAGGTCGAGCCGCCCGTCAACTGGCCGCCCAGCAGCGGGTCGGTGAAGCGCTTCGCGTCGGGCGGCGCGTGATCGACCGTCACACTGTCGAGCGGCACTTCGAGCTCTTCGGCAATCAGCATGGGAATCGACGTATAGACGCCCTGCCCCATCTCCACCTTCGGAATGATCAGCGTGACCTTGCCGGCGCGGTCGATCTGGACGAACGCGTTCGGCTCGAACACGCCATCCTGCGGCGCCTCGTTGCCGTCGCCGCCGACGACGGACTTGCGCGTTTGCGCGTCGCCCTGCGCGCCGGCCGCGACGCTGAAGCCGAGCAGCAGGCCGCCGCCCGCCGCCGCGCCGAGCTTCAGGAAGGTGCGGCGTGACACGCCCGCGCGGCTCGCGGGACGGTGCGATGCGGAAGGTGCGCCGTTTTGCGCATCGAGGAGACCCTGGGACATGTCAGGCCTCCTTCGCGGCTTGCTTGATGGCCGCGCGAATCCGGTTATAGGTCCCGCAGCGGCAGAGGTTGCCGGCCATGGCGGCGTCGATGTCGGCATCGCTCGGGTTCGGGTTCGACGCGATCAGCGCCGCCGCCGACATCACCTGTCCCGACTGGCAGTAGCCGCACTGCACCACGTCCACCTCGCGCCAGGCCTTCTGCACTTTCTGGCCCGCGGGCGTCGCCCCCACCGCTTCGATGGTCGTGATCCTGCGGCCGGCCACGGCTGCGACGGGCAGCACGCACGAACGCGCGGCCTCGCCGTCCAGATGCACGGTGCAGGCGCCGCACTGCGCAATGCCGCAACCGAACTTCGTGCCGGTGAGCCCGACGATGTCGCGCAGCACCCAGAGCAGCGGCATATCGGGTGGGGCATCGACGTCGTGGGTCTCGCCGTTGATGGTCAGGGTAGTCATGGGCTCTCCGGGGTGGGGAATTTGTCGTTATGGATCGAGCAATCGGCGCCCGGGCAGACCGGCTGTTCCGCGCCAAACACCAATTGCAGCCCCTGTGCAGGGCACCGCCTGCTCGACCTGCCGAGAACCGGTTGAGTGTAGCGCCGCGATAAAACGCGTGCAGGAAGCCGTCCCGTCCTTGGACGCTGCGCCCCATGCCGCATGTCTCGCGCGGCGGCAGCCGCATTGCGCTACCATCGTCCGCACACCCTCACGACCCACCGCGCGCAGACGAGGCGCGGCAACGAAGGAGCCGCAACATGAACGAGCCCCGCGCGAAGCAGTTCCTCAACGAAGTCCGCAAGCCGCTCCTCACGCTGCACAAGGCGATCCTCGACCACGAGCGCGCGCAATACGAGCGCGAGTTCGGACCGGTCACGCCCGCCGCCTTCCTGCAGGTGCTGATCAACGGCACGGGCTTTCGCTGGCTCATGCCGCTTTCCGCCGTGATTACGAACATCGACGAATCGCTCGACGCGAAAGACGCCACGGACGAAGACCGCATCGGCGCCGCGCAGGCAGTGTGCGCGCTGTTCTCGGGCGAGGAGTCTCCGGCGTTCTTCGAGCGCTATCAGGCGCTGCTGCAGGCGAGCCCGCATGTGGCCCAGCTGCACGGGCAGGTCACGCCGCTCTTGCGCGGCTTGCAGGACAGTTGAGGGACGCGGCGGGGCAGGAGAAGACGCGGCGGGACAGAAAGAGACGCGGCATTCAGGCGCCGCGGCTGCGGCGTTTGCGTGATGGCGTGGGCGCCATGCCGGTCGCCGGCGTTGCCGGGTTCGCCGGGATGGCCGACGTCGCCGCGGCCGGCGGCATCTCCCCCGCGCGCCCCGCGGCAAGGCGGCGCCACAGGGTCGTCTTGCTGATGCCCAGCAGTTCGCACACGCGATCCCGGTTGCCGCTGCACGCTTCGAGCGCCGCGCGAATCTCGTCCGCCTCGGCGCTCAGGCTGCGCTCGCGCAGCGTCATTGGAGCTTTGGGCGCCTCCATCGGCACGGCTTGGGCGAACCCCGCCGAATCGAACACCTCCGGCGCGATGGTGCGCAGCACGTCCACCGGAATCGCCTCCCCATCCGTATCGGCCAGTTCCACCACGATCCGCTCCACCACGTTCTGCAATTCGCGCACGTTGCCCGGCCAGTCGTGCTGCGCGAGCGCCTGGGCGATGGGCGCGAGCGTCGTCCCCGCCGCCTCGGCCGTGCGCACGCGCAGCGCCACGCGCGGCTCGCGCCGGGCCGCCTGCAGCAGCAGTTCGGCGGCGAGCGGCACGACGTCCGCCGCGCGCTCGCGCAGCGGCGGAATCGCGAGATTGAGAATGTTCAGCCGATAGTAAAGATCGGCGCGAAACTCGCCCGTCTCGATCTGCCCGGCGAGCGAGCGGTGCGTGGCCGCCACCACGCGCACGTCCACGCGCGTGGGCTCCGTGGCGCCGAGGCGCACCACCTCGCGCTCCTGAAGCACGCGCAGCAGGCGGCTTTGCAGCGGCAGCGGCATCTCGCCGATCTCATCGAGAAAGAGCGTGCCGCGGTGCGCCGCTTCGATCAGGCCCACCTTGCCGCCACGCCGCGCGCCCGTGAACGCGCCTTCCTCGTAGCCGAACAGTTCGCTCTCCAGCAGCGCCTCGGGAAACGCGCCGCAATTGATGGCGACGAACGGAAAGTCACGCCGCGCGCTCTCGCGATGAATGCCCTGCGCGACCATTTCCTTGCCCGTGCCGCTCTCGCCGCGGATCAGCACCGTCGCATCCGACTTCGCGTAGCGCTTCGCAAGCTGGCGCACACGCTCGATGCCGGGCGTCGCGCCGCTCAGGTCGTCCAGCCGGTAGCGCGCCACGAACTGCTGGGTGCGCTGGCGCGTGCGCAGGGTGCGGTCGAGCCGCTCCACGGCCCGCGACTCCTGGAACGTGAGCACGGCCCCCGTCGTCACGCCGTTATCGACGAGCGGACCGCGATGCACGACATAGCTCACGCCGCGCACGGTCTCGAGCGATTCGCCGTCGGTCTCGGGCAGCGTGAAGGCGATGTCGGGCGCAATCTCGGCGAGCGACTGCCCCGCCGCGAGCACCGGATCGATGCCGAGCACGGCCGCGAGGCGCTGGTTGATCGCCTCCACGCGCCCTTCGCCGTCGAGCGCCACCACGCCGTCGCGCAGATGCTGCAACACGCTGTCCAGCCGCTGGCGCCGCTGCGTTTCGCGCCACGTGGCCTGCGCGACTTCGAGCGCGTTATCGAACGCCGAGCGCACCGAGGAATGCGAATAGACGAAAAACGGCACGAGCCCGAGGCGCGCGGCCAGGTCGTTGACGAGACCCGGCCCCACCACGGCCCCCACGCCGCGATCGCGCAGATCGAGCACGCAGGCTTCCGCGTCCTGCACGCTGCGGTAGGACGCGAACACCACGTCGATCCCCCACGCGCTCGCGAAGCGGCGCACTTCGGCAGGCGTTTCGCCATACGTGACGAGCGCGACGTGTTCGGCCTCGCGCCGCGCACGGGCGAGGGCCTGCATCACGTCGAAGCCGGTGGGCTGCAGCAGCACGACGGGCACGTCCACGCGCGCCTTCAGATAGCTGCCGTTCGCGCCCGCCGCCACCACCACGTCGGGCCGCTGGCTCGGCCCCGCCGCGGCGATCTCGGCCACGGCCTCCTCGAAGCCGCGCGCCACCACGCGCAGGTCGGCGAGACCGTCGTATTCGCGGGCGATGTCGCGGAACAGGTCGCGCAGGCGGCTGATGCCCATGGCCCACACGCGCGGGCGGAATCCGGAGGGAGCGGGAAAACGGTTCATGGCGGGGGGGGCGTGGTTGCGGCAAGGCTGCTGAAACCGCATTATCGCTCGCCGATTTCAAATTTGAAATTCCAGTTTCACAATCGCAATGCCGACGGCGCGCACCGCCTGGCCAATCTCGCGGAAAATCAATGCGTTAGACGCGCCGCGCCGCCCTGGCACGGTATCTGCACTATCGAGCGCGCTTTCATCGGAGACATCCAGCATGACCCAAAGAACCCCCACGAGCGCCGGCGCGAAATTCCGCGCGGCCGTTGCCGCAGAACAACCGCTCCAGGTCGTCGGCGCCATCACCGCCTATGCGGCGCGGCTCGCCGAGGCCACCGGCTTCAAGGCCGTCTATCTTTCCGGCGGCGGCGTGGCCGCCAATTCGCTCGGCGTGCCCGACCTCGGCATCAGCACCATGGACGACGTGCTCATCGACGCGCGCCGCATCACCGACGCCGTCGATATTCCGCTGATGGTCGATATCGACACCGGCTGGGGCGGCGCCTTCAACATCGCGCGCACGATCCGCTCGTTCATCAAGGCGGGCGTGGCCGCCGTGCACATGGAAGACCAGGTGGGCCAGAAACGCTGCGGCCATCGCCCGAACAAGGAAGTGGTCCCGACCGGAGAAATGGTGGACCGCGTGAAGGCCGCCGTGGACGCGCGCACCGACGACCAGTTCGTCATCATGGCGCGCACCGACGCGGCCGCCGTGGAAGGCATCGACGCGGCCATCGAGCGCGCGGTGGCCTACGTGGAAGCCGGCGCGGACATGATCTTCCCGGAAGCCATGAAGACGCTCGACGACTACCGCCGCTTCAAGGCCGCCGTGAAGGTGCCGATTCTCGCGAACCTGACCGAGTTCGGCTCGACGCCCTTCTTCACCACCGAAGAACTGAAGAGCGCGAACGTGGACATCGCGCTCTACTGCTGCGGCGCCTATCGCGCGATGAACGCGGCGGCGCTGAACTTCTACGAAACCGTGAAGCGCGACGGCACGCAAAAGGCCGCCGTTTCGACGATGCAATCGCGCGAGGACCTCTACCGCTACCTCGGCTATCACGAGTACGAGCAAAAGCTCGACGCATTGTTCGCAGCGAAGAAGTAACGGAGCAACGGGTTTTCCTGCAGCGATCGCTGCAATTACCCGTGTATTGACCTCATTCGAGACACCCCATTCAGAGGAAGACACCATGAGCGAAGCAGATACGAAGGCCCAGGGCGCAGGCGGCTTCAAGCCGAAGAAGTCGGTCGCGCTGTCGGGCGTGGCGGCGGGCAACACGGCGCTGTGCACGGTGGGCCGCACGGGCAACGACCTGCACTACCGCGGCTACGACATTCTCGACCTCGCCACCGCGTGCGAATTCGAAGAAGTCGCCCACCTGCTCGTGCACGGCAAGCTGCCGAACACGGCCGAACTGGCGGCCTACAAGGCAAAGCTCAAGGCCATGCGCGGCCTGCCCGCGAACGTGAAGGCCGCGCTGGAGTGGGTGCCCGCCTCCGCGCACCCGATGGACGTGATGCGCACCGGCGTTTCGGTGCTCGGCACGGTGCTGCCGGAGAAGGACGATCACAACCTGCCCGGCGCGCGCGACATTGCCGACCGCCTGATGGCCTCGCTCGGCTCGATGCTGCTGTACTGGTACCACTATTCGCATAACGGCCGCCGCATCGAAGTGGAAACCGACGACGACTCGATCGGCGGCCACTTCCTGCACCTGCTGCATGGCCGCGAGCCGTCGAAGTCGTGGGTCGACGCGATGCACGTCTCGCTCAACCTGTACGCCGAGCACGAGTTCAACGCCTCGACGTTCACGGGCCGCGTGATCGCCGGCACGGGTTCCGACATGTACTCGGCCATCACCGGCGCCATCGGCGCGCTGCGCGGGCCGAAGCACGGCGGCGCGAACGAAGTGGCATTCGAAGTGCAGTCGCGCTACGAGAACCCGGACGACGCGGAAGCCGACATCCGCCGCCGCGTGGAAGCGAAGGAAGTGGTGATCGGCTTCGGCCATCCGGTCTATACGATCTCGGACCCGCGCAACAAGGTCATCAAGGAAGTCGCGCGCAAGCTTTCGAAAGAGCAGTCGAATCTCAAGCTCTTCGACATCGCCGAGCGCCTCGAAACGGTGATGTGGGACATCAAGAAGATGTTCCCGAACCTCGACTGGTTCAGCGCGGTGTCCTATCACATGATGGGCGTGCCGACCGCGATGTTCACGCCGGTGTTCGTGATCGCGCGCACGGCGGGCTGGAGCGCGCACATCATCGAGCAGCGCATCGACAACAAGATCATCCGCCCGAGCGCCAACTACACGGGTCCGGAGAATCTGAAGTTCGTGCCGATCGGCAAGCGCTGACCGGCAGGCGCCTGAATTTCAGGCGCCCGAATACCGGTTGAACCTGTCGGTGCCGGGCGGCCCGTTGGCCGTCCGGCCAGGTGGGAGGCGGCAATAAAGCGGCGTACAGTGGCGCCGTGGCCTCCCCCACCGTTGCGTCCCATTGTCTATTCCATTGGTCCCCAAGCCGTGAATACCGCCTACCGCAAACCTCTTCCGGGCACCCGGCTCGACTACTTCGACGCGCGCGAAGCCGTCGAAGCCATCCAGCCCGGCGCCTACGACACGCTGCCGTACACCTCGCGCGTGCTCGCCGAAAACCTCGTGCGCCGCTGCGATCCGGCTACGCTCGCCGCCTCGCTCGCGCAGCTCGTCGAACGCAAGCGCGACCTCGACTTTCCGTGGTATCCGGCGCGCGTGGTCTGCCACGACATCCTCGGCCAGACCGCGCTCGTCGATCTGGCGGGCCTGCGCGACGCCATCGCGGACCAGGGCGGCGACCCGGCGAAAGTGAATCCGGTCGTGCCGGTGCAATTGATCGTCGATCACTCGCTCGCCGTGGAGTGCGGCGGCTTCGACCCGGACGCATTCGCGAAGAACCGCGCGATCGAAGACCGCCGCAACGTTGACCGCTTCGACTTCATCAACTGGACGAAGAAGGCCTTCAAGAACGTCGACGTGATTCCGCCCGGCAACGGCATCATGCACCAGATCAATCTGGAGAAAATGTCGCCCGTGATCGGCGTGACCGACGGCGTGGCCTACCCCGACACCTGCGTGGGCACGGACAGCCACACGCCGCACGTGGACGCGCTGGGCGTGATCGCCATCGGCGTGGGCGGCCTCGAAGCGGAGAACGTCATGCTCGGCCGCGCCTCGTGGATGCGCCTGCCCGATATCGTGGGGGTGGAGCTCACGGGCAAGCGCCAGCCCGGCATCACCGCCACCGACATCGTGCTCGCCCTCACCGAATTCCTGCGCAAGGAAAAAGTGGTGGGCGCGTATCTGGAGTTCCGCGGCGCCGGCGCGTCGAGCCTCACGCTCGGCGACCGCGCCACGATCTCGAACATGGCGCCCGAGTATGGCGCCACGGCGGCCATGTTCTTCATCGACAAACACACGCTCGACTATCTGCGCCTCACGGGCCGCGACGAAGAGCAGGTAAAGCTCGTGGAAACCTACGCGAAAACGGCGGGCCTCTGGGCCGATACGCTCGCACACGCGCAATACGAGCGCACGCTCAGCTTCGACCTCTCGACGGTGGTGCGCAACATGGCCGGCCCGTCGAACCCGCACAAGCGCCTGCCGACCTCCGACCTCGCGGAACGCGGCATCGCGGGCAAGTGGGACGACGTGCCGGGCCAGATGCCCGACGGCGCGGTGATCATCGCGGCCATCACGAGCTGCACGAACACCAGCAACCCGCGCAACGTGATCGCGGCCGCGCTGCTTGCGCGCAATGCGAACGCGCGCGGCCTCACGCGCAAGCCCTGGGTGAAGAGTTCGCTCGCACCGGGGTCGAAGGCCGTGGAGCTCTACCTGGAAGAAGCGAAGCTGCTGCCGGATCTGGAAAAACTCGGCTTCGGCATCGTCGCGTTTGCGTGCACCACGTGCAACGGCATGTCCGGTGCGCTCGATCCGAAGATCCAGCAGGAGATCGTCGAGCGCGACCTGTACGCCACGGCCGTGCTCTCGGGCAACCGCAACTTCGACGGCCGCATCCACCCGTACGCGAAACAGGCTTTCCTCGCCTCGCCGCCGCTCGTGGTGGCCTATGCGATCGCGGGCACGATCCGCTTCGACATCGAAAAAGACGCGCTCGGCACGGATCAGGACGGCCAGCCCGTGTACCTCAGGGACCTGTGGCCGAGCGACGAGGAAATCGACGCCATCGTCGCGCAAAGCGTGAAGCCCGCGCAGTTCCGCAAGGTCTACGAGCCGATGTTCGCGGCCACCGCCGCGACCGGCGAGACCACGGACCCGCTCTACGACTGGCGCGCCCCGAGCACCTACATCCGCCGCCCGCCGTACTGGGAAGGCGCGCTGGCCGGCGAGCGTACGCTGCGCGGCCTGCGCCCGCTCGCGGTGCTCGGCGACAACATCACGACCGACCACCTCTCGCCTTCGAACGCGATCCTGCCCGACAGCGCGGCGGGCGAGTACCTCGCGAAAATGGGCCTGCCCGAAGAGGACTTCAACTCGTACGCCACGCACCGCGGCGACCACCTCACGGCGCAGCGCGCGACGTTCGCGAACCCCACGCTCGTCAACGAGATGGCCGTGGTGGACGGCGCCGTGAAGAAGGGGTCGCTCGCGCGCATCGAGCCAGAAGGCAAGGTCACGCGCATGTGGGAAGCCATCGAAACCTACATGGAACGCAAGCAGCCGCTCATCATCGTCGCGGGGGCGGACTACGGCCAGGGTTCGTCGCGCGACTGGGCGGCCAAGGGCGTGCGGCTCGCGGGCGTGGAAGCGATCGTTGCCGAAGGCTTCGAGCGCATTCACCGCACCAACCTGATCGGCATGGGCGTGCTGCCGCTGGAGTTCAAGCCCGGCACGAACCGCAAGACGCTCGGCATCGACGGCACCGAAACCTACGACGTGATCGGCAAGCGCACGCCGCGCGCCGATCTCACGCTCGTGATCGAACGCAGGAACGGCGAGCGCGTGGAAGTGCCGGTGACCTGCCGGCTCGACACCGCGGAGGAAGTCTCGATCTACGAAGCGGGCGGCGTGCTGCAACGTTTCGCGCAGGACTTCCTCGAATCGTCGAAGGCCGCCGCCTGATATGAGCGCGAGAGCGTCTGACTGCCTGAAGGCGCGTTAGCGCGAAGTCAATGAACGGGCGGTGCGGCAACGTACCGCCCTGTCGTTTGAGGACCCAACATCCATGGCACACGTACCCCAGATCAAGATTCCCGCCACCTACATGCGCGGGGGCACCAGCAAAGGCGTGTTCTTCCGCCTGCAGGACCTGCCCGCAGCAGCGCAGCAACCGGGCGAGGCGCGCGACAAACTCCTCCTGCGCGTGATCGGCAGCCCCGACCCCTACGGCAAGCAGATCGACGGCATGGGCGCCGCGACCTCCAGCACGAGCAAGACGGTGATCGTGGCGAAGAGCAGCCGGCCCGGTCACGATGTCGACTACCTGTTCGGCCAGGTCGCCATCGACAAGGCCTTCGTGGACTGGAGCGGCAACTGCGGCAATCTCTCTGCCGCCGTGGGGCCGTTCGCGATCAGCGGCGGCCTCGTCGAGCCCACCCGCATTCCCGAGAACGGCGTGGCGACCGTGCGCATCTGGCAGGCCAACATCGGCAAGACCATCGTGGCGCACGTGCCGATCACGAACGGCGCGGTGCAGGAAACCGGCGACTTCGAGCTGGACGGCGTGACCTTCCCGGCCGCCGAAGTGCAACTCGAATTTCTCGACCCCGCCGCCGAAGAAGAAGGCGCGGGCGGCGCGATGTTCCCCACGGGCCAGCTCGTGGACGACCTCGAGGTGCCCGGCGTGGGCACGCTCAAGGCCACGATGATCAACGCGGGCATCCCGACGATCTTCGTGAACGCCGAGGCCATCGGCTATACCGGCACCGAGTTGCAGGACGCCATCAACGGCGACGCCGATGCGCTCAGGAAGTTCGAAACGATCCGCGCGTATGGCGCGCTGCGCATGGGCCTCATCAAGAACCTCGACGAGATCGCCACGCGCCAGCACACGCCGAAAATCGCCTTCGTCGCGAAGCCGCAGGGCTATACGGCGTCGAGCGGCAAACCGGTGGGCGCGGAAGACGTGGACCTGCTCGTGCGGGCGATGTCGATGGGCAAGCTGCACCACGCGATGATGGGCACGGCGGCCGTGGCGATCGGCACGGCGGCAGCGATTCCCGGCACGCTCGTGAATCTCGCGGCGGGCGGCGGCGAGCGCAACGCGGTGCGCTTCGGCCACCCCTCGGGCACGCTGCGCGTGGGCGCCGAAGCCAGCGAGGAAAACGGCGCATGGACCGTCAGGAAGGCGATCATGAGCCGCAGCGCGCGCGTGCTGATGGAAGGCTGGGTGAGGGTGCCGGGCGACGCGTTCTGACACGCCGCCGGGCGTACCGGGCGTTCGTTCCCGGGCAGCGACGAAACCAGTCGGGCGAGTCGATCGCCCGACTGGCCCGCACCGGCCCGGACCCCGAGATCGTCAGCTCTGCGGCGGCAAATACGGCATCGGATCGACCGGCTTGCCGTCGCGGCGCACTTCGAACAGCACCGCCACCCGGTCGTTGTTCTCGCTGCCCATCTCGGCGATCTGCTGGCCCTGGCGAACCGTATCGCCCGTCTTCACCAGCAGGCGCCGGTTGTGCGAGTAGGCGGTCAGGAAGTCCTTGTTGTGCTGGACGATGATGAGGCTGCCGTACTCGTTCAGGCCGGTGCCGGCATACATGACCTTGCCGTCCGCGGCGGCGCGCACGGGGTCGCCCGCCTTGCCGGCAATCTCGATGCCGCGCGTTTCGCCCGCCTGGAAGCCTTCGACCACCTGGCCTTGCGCGGGCCACGCGAGCGTGACGCTGCGGGCATGACGCGCCACCTCGGCGGAGACTTCGCGGTTCGCCGCGGCATTCGCCCCGCCTGCCGCGCCGGCCGGCGCGGCCCCCGGAGCGGCAGCCTGCACGGTAATCGTCTGCTTCGAAACGATCCGCAGCGACTGGCCGGTACGCAGGCGGCCATGTTTGATGTGATTCCAGCTTTCCAGATCCTTCACGCTGACGTTATGCGCCTGCGCGATGCGCTGCAGCGAATCGCCGCGCCGCACGCGCACCCACGTCGTTTTCGTCACGACCTGGGTGGTCGGTGCCTGGCTGGCCTGCTGCGCTGCCGCCTGGGTCCCGTCCGAGGCGGCGGCGCCCGAAGCCGGGCTGGCCGACGCAGACGGTTCCGGCTGCGGTTGCGGCGGCTGCGGCGGTTGCTGCTGGCCGGGGTTGGCACAACCCGCCACGAGAGCCGCGATACCGACGATACCCACGCCGGCCCGCAGCGTCTTCAGAGCGCCGGCACGCCGGCCGCTTCGATCGCTGAACATCTTCACCTCCTTTCTATCGCGGCGGACGGCACCCGATGCGCAGGTGCGCGCGGCGCGGTGTGCGGCGTCTGGCGCGCTCCCTGCGTCGCGTTGACCCGGCGCTCATCGCCGCCCGGTCCGCTTCGATTTACATCCGATCAGCCCTCTTCTTCGAAGAAAGAGCCTCTATTTCACGACATCGCCCGCCTCCGGCGGACGATCACAATCTCAAAATTGAGCTGGCATTGTAAAGCGCATTTCACAAACATCCGGGCGCGGCTCACATTCTGATACAACTGTTAAATCGTGGAATTCGGAGGCGCCTGCGGTGCCCGCAAGGCAATGCGGCCCCATGCCAGCCACAATCCCTTATCGGCAGGGGGCCGGTAAAACTTGAACTGGCGCGCGCCCACACTGAAAGCATTTTGAAATTAATGTAGTATTGCGCGAAATCACCCGGGCCTCAGGTAGCGACCCGGCAGGGAACCCCGGCACCCGCTGCGGGTCACTCCTGTTCTGCCCGCGACCCACCTGGTCCGTTTCAGCCATTCGCGCCCGCCGGCTGCCCCGCCCCGCCCTGCCACCGTGCAACCGTGCCACCGTGTCAGGCAGCGCCGCACCGCGGCGCCTGCCGGTTGCGCCCCGGCCGGCCCCATCGCCCGATCCATGCCACAGTCATCCAGCCGTCTCGTCGAACTCGATTTTTTCCGCGGTCTCGTCCTGCTCATCATCGTCGTCGATCACATCGGCGGCAGCATCGTGTCGCGCGTCACCCTGCACGCTTACGCGCTGTGCGACGCGGCGGAGGTGTTCGTCTTTCTCGGCGGCTTTGCCACGGCCACCGCCTGGGCCGCACTGTGCGAGCGCCGCACCGAAGCCGCGGCGCGCCAGCGTTTCATCCGCCGCGCGTTCGAGATCTACCGCGCCTTCGTGGTCACCGCACTCCTGATGCTGCTGGTCTCGGCCGTCCTGCTCGCCTGCGACGTCGATGCGCCGAATCTCGCCGTCACCGACCTCGACGACCTCGCGCTCGCCCCCGCCGCCGCCCTGCGCGACATCGTGCTGCTGCGCCGCCAGCCCTACCTGGCCGGCGTGCTGCCCATGTATGCGTGCTTCGCCCTCGCCGCGCCGCTGGCGCTGCCGCTCGCGCGCTCGAAGCCCTGGCTGCTGCTTGCGGGCAGCGTGGCGCTGTGGGCGCTCGCGCCGCTCGCCACGCCGCACCTGCCGCACGCGCCCGACATGCAATGGGACTTCAACCCGCTCGCCTGGCAGTTGCTGTTCGTCCTCGGCGCGCTCGCCCAGGCGCAGCCCGTTTTCCAGCGCACGCGCGCGCACCGGCTCGGCTGGGTCGTCACGCTCGCGGCGCTCGGCATTGTCGCGGCCGCCGCCGCGTACCGCCTGCATCCTGGCAATATCGCGCTCGATGCCGATTTCAAGCGCAACCTCGCCTGGTTCCGCGCGCTCAACTTCCTCGGCATCGCATGGCTCACGGCGCATGTGATCCGGCTCGGCTGGGCACGGCGCATCGCGCGGGCGCTGCCGTGGATCGGGCTGGTCGGCCGCAAGGGGCTCGTCTCGTTCGTGGCGGGCGCGGTGATCTCGCTCGTCATCGACTCGGTGCTCTACTGGTACACCGACGGCTATCTGAACGTGCCCGCCGGCCTCGCCGCCGACGCCATCGCGCTCGGCGCGCTGTTCGTCGTTGCGCGCGCATCCGGTCCGCTCAGGCGCCTGCTGCCCGCACGGGTCAAGGCCTCGTCCGCCTGAAATGCGCTGGCCGGCCGCCTCGCGCGGCTGCTAGCATGGTCTCCCCGCGCCTTTTGCGCCTCATCGTCATCCGTTTGCCTGCCATGCGCAGACTTCTTCGAACGGCGCTGCTCGCCCTCGCCGCCGCCCTGCCCGCACTCGCCTTGAGCACGCTGCCCGCCGCGGCCAGCACGGTCTCCGTGCGCACGTTCCATTCGGCCGCGCTCGGGCGCGACTGGCAGTACGTGATCTATCTGCCCACGGGCTACCGTGCCGACGCCGCGAGCTACCCCGTGCTCTACCTCCTGCACGGCAACAACGGCGAGCCGATGGACTGGGTGACGCAAGGCGACCTGCAAACGACCGTCGACACGCTGATCGCACGCCACGAGATCGCACCGGTCGTGATCGTGATGCCGCAGGGCGGCACCGACTGGTACGTCGATCGCAAGGAGAAGATGGAGACGGCCTTCTTCGAAGACCTGATGCCCGAGATCGAGCGCCACTACGCGGTGGCCGGCGACCGCGGCGGGCGGGCGATAGGCGGCGTTTCGATGGGCGGCTTCGGCGCGCTGCGCTATGCGATGGAGCATCCGGACGCGTTCTGCGGCGCGCTGCTGCTCTCGCCCGCGATCTACGCGAGCGATCCGCCGCCCGCTTCGTCGGCGCGCCGGGTGGGCGTGTTCGGCGAGCACCAGTTCGACCCGCACGTCTGGCACGCCCTCAACTACCCCGCGCTATGGAGCGCCTATTTCGCGCGGCCCTGGCGCCTGCCCATCTTCGTCGCCTCGGGCGACGACGACCTCGTGATCCAGGCCGAATCGTCGCTGCTCTATACGCGGCTGCGCGAAGCGGGCAATCCGGCGGCGCTGCGCATCGTCGATGGCGGGCACGTCTGGCCCGTGTGGCGCCAGTTGCTGCCGGCGGCGCTCAAATACACGCTCGCGTGCGTGCATTGACTGCGTAGGCGCGTTGTCACGGCACGCGCCTTGACGGCACGCGCCGCAAGCTCACTCGGCCCAGTTCGCCCACAGCACCATCAGCACGGTCATGAGCGCCGGGCCGATGAAGATGCCGATCAGCCCGAACGTCGTCGCGCCGCCGAGGATGCCGAAGAGCACCAGCAGGAACGGCAGGCGCGTGGAATTGCCGATCAGCACGGGCCGCACGAAATGCTCGGCCACGAACACCACGACGCAGCCCCACACCGCAAGGCCGATGGCCGCGACCACCGATCCCTGTACGAGCAGCCAGAGCGCCGCGAGCCCGAACACCACGGGCGCGCAAAACGGCAGCATGGCCGCGACGGCCGTCACGGTGCCGAGCAGCGCCGCGTGCGGCACGCCGGTCACGAGATAGGCCGCGCCCAGCAGCACGCCCTCGCCGAGCCCGACGACCACGAGCCCCGTCACCGTCGCCCGCACCGCGGCGGCCATGCGCGCCAGCAGATCGGCTCCGTCGGCGCCGAACGCGCGTTGCGCCCCGCGGACCAGCGTGCCGGAGAAGCGCGGCCCCGCCTGGAAGATCACGAACAGCGTGACCAGCATGAAGGCGAAGGTCATCGAAGCCCTTGCCGCGCGCACGCCGAAGTGCCGCCCGAATTCGACGACGGCGTCGCCATGCAGGCTTTTCATCGCCGAGGACGTCTTGAGCGGCTGCGCGAGATTGGCCTGCCACCAGTCGGCCACCTGGTGGCTGCCCACCGGCAGATGCGCGACGAACTCGGGCACCGGCACGCCGTTCTCCTGCGCCGCGTGGAACCACACGAAGAGATCGTGCGCCTCGCCGCCCGCCTGGATCGCCGTGACCGTGATCGGCAGCACCACGAGGAGCGCAATGGCCAGCGTCAGCACCGTGGCGATGACGGTGGTGCGGCGCTGGAACCAGCGGTGCCGCTCGACGGCCCGATAGGCCGGCCACAGCACGATGGCGAGCACGCTCGCCCACGCCACGGCGGGAATGAATTCGCGCACGACCCACAGCGCGACAAGCACCAGAGCGGCGAACAGCGCCGCGGAGGCGGCGCGCTGGATTTTCTGCCCGTTTGCGGAGTTCGGAGCAGGTGGACGATGAATCATGTAACCTCAATAAAAATCAACCAATCGGCTGCCGGGGCCGCGCAACGGCGTCGCCGGCGAACCGCCCCTCCCAGGCCCCGAGCGCGTTCGGCGCGCACATCCTGTTCCGATCCACGCGCCGCCAAAGCGTTCCGCCCCCTCTCTCGATCCCCTCGCGGACGGCGTTTCGATGTCGCGCCTGGTACAACACTGCGTTGCACAAATCCGTCAGGTTGACGCAGATCACCCGCAAAGCCCCATTCCTTCGTGAATCGCAACATGTCGCAGGGGCATTGTTGTCGATTATGGAATGGTGTTTCAACGCCGGCACAATGGCACGCGGCGCCCGGCAGGACTACATTCGCGGCAACCCCACCTACGGAGCCGATAATGAAATCCAAAGCGTGCCTCGCGCTAGACGGTGCCAACGGCGAGCGCATCGAAGTGCTCGAACAGACGGACGGCGCACTCGTGATCCGCTGGGTCGAGCCGGGCCGCTGCCACTACGGGGAACAACGCTGGCGCCGCCGCTCCGCGCATACGTCGGGAACCTGCGCCGTGTCGCGCCGCAAGATCCGCCGCGGCGACGCCGTGTTCAAGCCGGCCGAACGCCCCGCACCGCTGAACGCCTCCGTCATGATCGCCGCCGAAGTATTCGGCGACCTCGCCCCCGAATAAGCCCCGCCCCGGGGTCGATGAGCCGGCATCGAACGGCGCCGCCGTCCCAGCCCCCTGCGGCCCCCGGCTTCGCTTCGAGACGCAGTGTAACCGCCCCGCCCGCTTCGGCAGCCCCGCGGCGGCACAGTTGCACCTCGCCGGGCACGGCAGGCGCCGCTGCGGTATGGTGGAGCCCATGCATGCGGCGCCGGTTCGGCCCTTCGGTTCCCTGGAAACGCCTCCGGGGCGCCCCCCGAGGCTTCCAGATCCCCGGCCAGCGCGGCGCCCTGCGAGGAGTGAGCCCATGGCCGAAAACGATCCCCTCCCGCTGCCTGTCGCCCCGCAGCAATTCTCGCTCGACGTCCTGCTCGAAAAGTATGCCAAGGGCGACGAGCGCAGCGCCGACGACGTCTATCGCCGCGTCGCCCGCGGCGTCGCCATGGCCGAACCGCCCGCCCAACGCGCCGCCATCGAGGCGCGCTTCGCCGACAACCTGCGCCACGGCGCGCTCGGCGCCGGGCGCATCATGAGCGCGGCGGGCACCGGCATCGAAGCCACGCTCATCAACTGCTTCGTGCAGCCCGTGGGCGACAGCATCCAGGGCGTGGACGACGAAGGCCGCCCCGGCATCTACGTCGCGCTGCTGCAGGCCGCCGAGACCATGCGCCGCGGCGGCGGCGTCGGCTATAACTTCTCGGCCATCCGCCCGCGCGGCGCGTTCGTGCGCTCGACGGGGTCCAACGCCTCCGGCCCGTGCAGCTACATCGACGTCTTCGACGCCTCGTGCCGCACCGTGGAAAGCGCGGGCGCGCGGCGCGGCGCGCAGATGGCCGTGCTCGACTGCGATCACCCCGACCTGCCCGAGTTCATCGAAGCCAAGCATGCGCGGGGGCGCTGGAACAACTTCAACGTCTCCGTGGCCGTGACCGACGCGTTCATGCACGCGGTCGAAAACGACGCACTCTGGCCGCTCGTGCATCGCGCCGAACCCTCGCCCGCGCTGCGCGCCGCCGGCGACCTGCGCCAGCGCGAAGACGGCTTGTGGATCTACGCCGAACCGCGTGCCCGCGCGCTCTGGGACACGATCATGCGCTCGACCTACGACATCGCCGAGCCGGGCGTGGTGTTCATCTCGCGCATGAACGAGGACAACAACCTGCGTGCGCAGGAAACGATCCGCGCGACGAACCCGTGCGGCGAGCAGCCCTTGCCGCCCTACGGCTGCTGCAATCTCGGGCCGCTCGACCTCACGCGCTTCGTTATCGATCCCTTCGCACAACTGAAGGGTGGCAAGCCGTCGTTCGACTGGCACGCGCTCGCCGAACGCACGGCCACCCAGGTCCGCTTTCTCGACGACGTGCTCGACGTCACGCTCTGGCCGCTGCCCGAACAGCGCGCCGAAGCGGCGGCCAAACGGCGTATCGGCGTGGGCTTCACGGGCCTCGGCGACACGCTCGTGATGCTCGGCATCCGCTACGACTCGGCGGAGGGCTGCGCGTTCGGCACCCGCGTGGGCCACACCATGCGCGACGCCGCCTATCGCGCCTCGGTGGAACTCGCGCGCGAGCGCGGCGCGTTCCCGCTCTTTGACGCGGCCACCTATCTGGAAGCGGGCACCTTTGCCTCGCGCCTGCCCGCCGAGCTCAAGGACGCGATCCGCGAACACGGCATCCGCAACAGCCATCTGCTCTCGATCGCGCCCACCGGCACGGTGAGCCTCGCCTTCGCCGACAACGTATCGAACGGCATCGAGCCCGCGTTCTCGTGGACCTACCAGCGCACGCGCCGCATGAGCGACGGCAGCAGCGAGACCTTCGCTGTCGAAGACCACGCGTGGCGCCTCTATCGCGCCCTGGGCGGCGATGTGAACGCGCTGCCGGACTACTTCGTGAGCGCGCTGGAAATGAGCGCGCAGGAACACATCGCGATGATGGAGGCGGTGCAGCCCTTCGTCGATACGTCGATATCGAAGACCGTCAACGTGCCCGCCGACTATCCGTTCGAAGCCTTCGAAGGGCTGTATCTCGATGCGTGGCGGCGCGGCCTCAAGGGACTCGCCACCTATCGCCCGAACGAGACGCTCGGCGCGGTGCTGCAGACGCTGCCCGCCGCGGACGAAACGCTCGCCGACGCGCTGCTCGACCCCTTGCGCGTGGCGATCGACCATCGCCCCAAGGGCGAGCTGCCCGCCGTGATCGAGAAGATCGAATATCTGACGCAGGCGGGCAAGGTGTCGCTCTACGTGGCCGTGTCGTTTCTCGAAGTGACCGGCCAGGTGGGCGGCGAAGCGGCGACGATCGAGCGGCCCATCGAGTTCTTCATTCCCATTGGCCAGCGCGACGAGTCGCAGCAATGGATCACGGCGACCATGCGCTCGCTCTCGCTCGCGGCGCGCGGCGGTTTCGTCGCGCGCAATCTGCAGGATCTGCGCAAGGTGTCGTGGGACCGCGGCCAGGTGCGCTACGGCGAAACGCAGCGGCTCGACGGCAAGCGCATTCCGCTCTGGCACGATTCGGAGGTGGCGGCAATCGCCTATGCGATCCAGCAGATCCTTCACCGCCGCGGGTTTCTCGACGCCGAAGGGCGGCAGGTGCCCTCGCGGCTGCTCGCGCAACAGTACAAGACGGCCGCTGCGGCGCAGGCGCTCGCGGCGGGCGTTGACGCGGACGGCACGACGCCCGCATCGACGCCCGCAGGCGACCCGGTGCTGGACGGCCCCCATGCTTTGCCGCCCGACGCCACGTTCGCCGCGCCGCACGCCATGCTCGGGCGCAAATGCGGCTCGTGCGGGGCAAATGCCGTGATCCGCAAGGACGGGTGCGACTTCTGCACGGCATGCGGGGAGATTGGGGCGTGCGGTTAACGAGCGGCAGGCACCGCCCGACGCTCGCCGCCCAGCCAGGCCGCAAACCCCATCGCCAGCCGGTCCGCATCGCCGGCACGCACGAGCCGCAACACTTGCGATTCATAAGGATTGCTTGAGAGTGGCCGAAACACCACGCGCTCGCTGCCGCCGCGCCCGAGCGCGGCTGGCACGAGCGCGACGCCCATGCCGAACTCCACCATCGTCACCACGGTCTGCCACAGCCGCGCCTCGTGGCGGATCTGCGGGCTGAAGCCCGCCTCGACGCAGGTCGCGATGATCTGGTCGTGATAGTGCGGCGACACCGAGCGCGGAAACAAGATGAACGGCTCGCGCGCCAGCTTGCCCAGTTCGATGCGCCGCTTGCGCGCATACGCGTGCTCCACCGGCAGGCAACACAAAAAAGGCTCCGAAAACAGCACCTCGGACTCCACCTCGGCCGGAAAACGGCCCCAGTGCGCGAAGCCCAGATCGATCTGCAAGCGTTGCAGCGCCTGCACCTGCTCGGCCGTATTCATCTCGCGCAACACCACTTCCACCGCCGGATGATCGGCCTCGAAACGCCGCACCGCCTCCGGCAGCCCGCGATACAGCATCGAATTGACGAAGCCGATGCGCAAGCGCCCCGCCAGCCCATGCGCCGAACGCGCCGTGATGCGCCGCACCTCCTCGGCCTGCGCGAGCAAACGCCGCGCCTCTTCCAGCAGCACGTGGCCCGCGTTCGTGAGCGACACCGCCTTGTTGGTGCGTTCGAGCAGTTGCACGCCCAGTTGCTCCTCGAACTTGCGGATGTCGAAGCTCAGCGCGGGCTGTGAAATGAAGAGCCGCCGCGCGGCCCGCCCGAAGTGCAGTTCCTCGGCCACCGCAACGAAATAGCGTAGCTGCTTGAGTTCCATGAGGGTGTCTCCGGTGCGTTTTTATCGATAGATGCTGCTTATCGTACAGGACATCGGTTGTATTGGACCGTTATCGAAGGCCGTCCTAAGCTTGCCCAAAACCAGGAGACATGCGATGAGCGACCCATCCGGCGCAGCCAATATTCCCGACAGCCGCGGCATCAACTTCTATACGAGCGACCCGGGTTTCGCCCCGCTGCTGCGCAGCTACCTCGGCGAAGCCGCCTTCGGTGCGCTGGAACCCCGGCTTCACACGCTCGGCCAGCGCGCTTCCGACGAACTCGACCAATGGGCCCTCGCGGCCGACCACCATCCCCCCGTGCTGCAACACCGCACGCGGCGCGGCGAACCGCTCCAGCATATCGACAAGCATGCGGACTACGTGGCGCTGGAGCGCGTGGCCTATGCGGAACTGGGGCTCGCCGCCATGAGCCACCAGCCCAACCCGCCCGCGCCGCTCGTGAAGTACGCGCTCACCTACCTGTTCGTGCAGGCCGAGTTCGGCCTGTGCTGCCCGGTGAGCATGACCGACTCGCTCACGCGCACGCTGCGCCGCTTCGGCGCGCCGGAACTCGTGGCCCGCTATCTGCCCGATCTTGCCTCGCAGGACTTCGACACGCTCTACCAGGGCGCGATGTTCATGACCGAGCAGGCGGCCGGTTCGGACGTGGCGCGCATTGCCACGCGCGCCGCACGTAGCAAGGACGCGCAAGGCAACGAAGTCTGGCGCCTGCACGGCGACAAATGGTTCTGCTCGAACGCCGATGCCGATCTGGCGATGGTGCTCGCGCGCGCCGACGACGCGCCGCCCGGCATCAAGGGCCTCGCGCTGTTCCTGTTGCCGAAAACGCTGCCGGACGGCACGCGCAACGCCTACCGCATCGTGCGCCTGAAGGACAAGCTCGGCAGCCGCTCGATGGCGAGCGGCGAGATCGTGCTGGAGGGCGCGCAGGCCTATCTGATCGGCGAAGTGGGCCGCGGCTTTCATCAGATGGCCGACATGATCAACATGTCGCGGCTTTCGAATGGCGTGCGCGCGGCGGGGCTCATGCGCCGCGCCGTCACCGAAGCGCTGCACGTCGCGCGCCATCGCGAGGCGTTCGGCCGCAAGCTGATCGAAATGCCGCTCATGCAGCGCCAACTGCTCAAGATGATGCTGCCCGCGGAGCAGGCGCGCTCGATGTTCATGCGCATCGCCACGCTGCTCCCCCGGGCGGACGGCGGCGACGAACTCGCCGCGAAGTGCGTGCGCATCCTCACGCCGCTCATCAAGTTCCGCGCCTGCCGCGACGCCCGCCGCGTAACGGGCGACGCCATGGAGGTACGCGGCGGCGTGGGCTATATCGAAGAGTGGAGCGACGCGCGGCTCGTGCGCGACGCGCACCTGGGGTCGATCTGGGAAGGCACGAGCAATATCGTGGCGCTCGATGTCGCGCGCGCCGCGAAGCGCGAAGGCGCGCTGGACTCGCTCGCGCGCTACGTGCGGGCGGAGCTGGCCGAAGCGGCGCTGCCCGACGCCAGCGCGGCGCTGCTGCGCGGCGTGTTCGAACGCGCCGGGGCCGCACTCGAAAGCGTGGCGGAGTGCGGGCGCGACGAGTCGGTCCGCCAGGCCGCCTCCGCGCTCTACCACGCCGCCACGGCCGTCTTCATGGCCTGCGAGGCCGCGCGCGCGGCACCCGACTTCCGCCGCCTCGCCCTCGCGCATCTGATCGTGCGCCACAAGCTGCTGCCGCGCGATCCGCTCGATCTCGACGCGCGCGACGCCCACGCCGCCCCGTTGCGCGCCCTCGTGGAAGAGCGTGCGCTCGCGCTGGACGAAGCCATGCAACTGCTCCCCGTTCATTGAGGAACCGGCGATGAACGATATCAAGCAATCCGAATCTTCTGCGAAACACGGCGCGCTCCACGGCCTGCGCGTGATCGACCTGAGCCGCGTGTTGGGCGGTCCGTACGGCACGCAGGCGCTGGCCGACCACGGCGCGGAAGTCATCAAGCTCGAGCCGCCCGACGGCGACGAAACGCGCGGCTGGGGCCCGCCGTTCCTCGACGAAACCGCGTGGTACTACGTGGGCGTGAACCGCAACAAAAAAGGCATGGCCGTCGATCTCTCGTGCGACGAAGGCCGCGCGATTCTCTGGCAACTGCTGGAAGGCGCGGACGTGCTGGTGGAAAACTTCAAGCCCGGCACGCTCGCGCGCTGGGGCATGGATTACGAACGCGATCTGCGGCCGCGCTTTCCGCGGCTGATCCATTGCGCGGTCTCCGGCTTCGGCGCCGATGGCCCGCTCGGCGGCCTGCCCGGCTACGACGCCGTGATCCAGGCGATGGCGGGCCTCATGAGCGTGAACGGCGAACGCGAGGGGCCCGCGCTGCGCATCGGCCTGCCGATCGTGGACATGGTGACGGGCCTCAACGCGCTGGCCGGCATCCTGCTCGCGCTGGCCGAACGCGAGAAGAGCGGCCAGGGGCAATCGGTCGATATCGCGCTCTACGACTGCGGCGTTTCGCTGCTGCATCCGCATCTGCCGAACTTCTTCGGCAATGGCCGCACGCCGCAGCGCAGCGGCAACGCGCATCCGAACATCGCGCCTTACGACAGCTACGCCACCCGCACCGCGCCGATCTTCCTTGCCGTGGGCAACGACCGGCAGTTCGCGAAGCTCTGCGCGCACCTGGGCATACCCGCGCTCGCCGAAGACCCGCGTTTCGCCGACAACCGCAGCCGCTGCGCGCACCGCGCCGAATTGAAGGCCGCGCTCGAAGCGCGCCTCGCGGCCCATGAATGCGAGCCGCTCGCGCGCGAACTGATGGCAAGCGGCGTGCCGTGCGGTCCGGTGCAAACCGTCGACGCCGTGGCCGCGCATCCGCATACCCGGCATCGAGGCATGCTCGTGGAAATGGACGGCTATCGCGGCACGGGCACGCCGGTCAAGCTCTCGCGCACGCCCGCCACGTACCGCACGAAGCCGCCCGCACTCGGCGGCGATACGCGCCGCGTGCTGGATGCGCTCGGCATCGACCGCGAGACTCAGGCGCGGCTCTTCGCGGCGGGTGTCGTGAAGGGCTGAACACCGTAACAGGACCGTAGGACCCACGCAATACAGACCGGCCCAAGCCGGCTTCACCCGCAGCGTCAAATGGAGACAACGATGACTCGCTACCAACCGGAGTACCAACCGGAGCACAAACCGCAGCGCCAGCCGGCGCGCGCTTCGCTCGCCGCCTTCGTCGGCACCACGATCGAGTGGTACGACTTTTACATCTACGCCACGGCCTCCGCGCTCATCTTCGGCAAGCTGTTCTTCCCGTCGAACGAGCCGTTCTACAGCACCCTGGCCTCGTTCGGCACCTTCGCGGTGGGCTTCTTCGCGCGCCCCGTGGGCGGTCTCGTGTTCGGCCACCTGGGCGACCGGATCGGCCGCAAGAAAGCGCTCGTCGCCACGCTCTCCATCATGGGCATCGGCACCGTGGGCATCGGCTTTTTGCCCACCTACGCCAGTGCCGGTGCGCTCGCGCCCGCGCTGCTCGTGCTGCTGCGCGTCGCGCAGGGCATCGCCATCGGCGGCGAATGGGGCGGGGCGGTGCTCATGGCCGGCGAGCACGCGCCGCGCGAAAAGCGCACGTTTCTCGCTTCGTTCGCACAACTTGGCAGTCCCGCGGGCCTCATCCTCGCCCTGCTCGCGTTTCGCAGCGTGGCCCATCTCGACCACGACGCGCTCCTCGCCTGGGGCTGGCGCCTGCCGTTCCTCGCCAGTGCCGTGCTGCTCGTGGTGGGCCTGCTGATCCGTTCGGGCGTGCGCGAATCGCCCGAGTTCGAAGCGCTGAAATCGCAGCGCCGCACGGCCGCGCTGCCCATCGCCGAGGTATTCCGCGATGCCTGGCGAACCGTGCTGCTGTGTCTCGGCGCAAACGTGATCGGCGTGGCCGGCGCGTGGTTCGTCAACACGTTCATGCTCAACTACACGACGCAAACGCTCGGCCTCGATCGCGCGCTGATCCTCGATTGCCTCTTCGTCGTAGCGTTCATTCAGTTGTTCACGCAACTGGCCTCGGGCTGGTTCGCGCAGCGCGTGGGCAGCGGGCGCTTTCTCGTGGCCGCGGCGGCGCTCGCCATGCTCTCGCCCTATCCGATGTTCGTGCTCGTTTCCACGGGGCGGCCGGCCGCCATCGTGGCCGGCATCGCCATTGCCGTGATGTGCATGTCGAGCTCGTACGCCGTGATGGCCGGCTTCATGACGAACGCGTTCCCGGTGCGCGTGCGCTATTCGGCGATCTCCCTCTCGTACCAGTGCTGCGCGGCGCTCGCAGGCGGCCTCACGCCGCTCGTCGGCACGCTGCTCGCGCACGATTTTCCCGGCCAGTGGTGGCCGCTCGCGCTCTTCTACAGCGGGCTCGCGGGCATTTCGCTCGTGTGTATCGCGGTGTTGCAGCGCCGGCAGATCTCGTCGATGCCGACCGATCTGGCCGCTGTGCTGCCCGAGTCAAAAGCGGCGATACCGCGCTAGGCCGCGAGGGCGCGCGTCATGGCGGCCAGCATTTCCTGGACCGCCTCGCGGTACGTTTCGCTGCTGCGCCCTTCGCCCAGAAGCGCTTCGAGCAGCTTGCGCTGCAACGCGCGGTACGGCTCGCCGGGCGGCAGAATCCCGTCGAACGCGGCCAGCGAGGCAGCGAGCGCATCCTCGCCAACCCCAGCCGTATGGCCCGCAAGCCGCGCGCGCGCACCCGGCACCGCCGCCACGAGCGTAATGCGCTCCTCCCAGATCACGAAGCGTGCGAGACGCGCGAGCAGGCTTTCCCCCGGCGGCTCGGGGGGGCACGACGGCCGCTGCGCCATCCACGCGCGCAGGCGGCTGGCCTCCATGGGCTTCGCAATCGCGTAGCCCTGGGCGCCGTCCACGCCCAGAATGGCCAGTGCGCGCAGCAGGTCGAGCGTGTCGATCCCCTCCGCCAGCACGAGCTTGCCCAGCGCATGGCCGAGGCGCGTCAACTGATAGATGAAGCGCAGCACGTCGAGCGCGGCGTCGCCGCCGTCGCTGCCGATATGCGCGATCGCCTGGTCGATCTTGATCCAGTCGAACGGCAGTTCGCGCAGCCGCGCAAGCCCGCTATGGCCGGACCCGAGGTCGTCTTCGGCCAGCAGCACGCCCAGTTCGCGAAAGCGCGTGAGAATCGCCAGTTGTCCCTGGTTGAGCGACAACGATTCGTTCTCCAGAACTTCCAGCGTGAGCCGGGCGGGCGGGCACGCGTGCGCGGCCAGCGCTTCGCGCGTCGCCTCGAAGTAGCGGATGTCGTTGAGCGCCGCGGGCGGCAGGTTGATCGAGATGTCGAGGTCGAGCCCTTCGGGCAGCCAGCGGCGGCGGTCGGCCAGGGCTTCGTCGACGCCGCGCGCGTAGAGCGCGAGCAGATCGTCGGAGGCGAGCGCGCCGAGAAATTCATCGGGATTGAGCAGGCGATCGCCGTCGCGCAGCCGCGCAAGCGCCTCGACCTTCGTGACCGCCCACGTGCGCAGATTCAGGAGCGGCTGATAGTGCATCTCCAGCCCGTCCGTGCGCACGAGCGCCGCCCAATGCTGGCGCACGCCCACGGGCACCGCCGCGCCGATGCCGTCGTGGGTCTTCAGGCGCATGGCGGCGCAGCCCAGGAGCGTCTGCAGCAGTTCGACGAACGCCACCTGGTGCGGCCCGATGAATCCGCCCGGAAACGCGCTGTAGAGCACGAGAATGGCGATGGGCGGCTGGCCCGGCGCGGCCAGCGGGATCGCCACGCAGGAACGCAGACCTTCGCTTTGTGCGAGTTCGCGCCACGGCGCGACGAGCGGGTCGGTCTGGTAATTGACCACGCGCTCGGGCTTGCCGCTGCGCCAGGCGCGCCCAATGTCGCCCTGCCCGTGCGGATGATCGGCGCGCACGCTGATGACGTGGCGCTCCTGCGCGAGCACCTCGACGAGCCGGGCAGGCGCCTTGCCGCCCGTGGCCGCCTCGAAGTGAAAGATGCCGGATTCGTCGGGCCGCCCGATGGCGCAGCCCGCGATTGCGTCGTGGCTCGCGAGGGTCTTGATCAACTGGCCGATGAAGTCGATATAGCCGTCGGCCTCCCACACGAGGCGCGTCACGCGCTGCAAAACGTCCTGCATGGAGTCCTGTACGTCCTGATACGCCTTGAGCTGCCAGGCGAGATCCGAGGTGAGGCGGCGCGCATAGAGCGAGAGCGCGTGGCCGCTCACCTGCGTGCCGATCAGCTTGTAGAGCAGTTCCTGCAGGATGCCGCGGCTACGCGCCAGTTCTTCCTTGTCGAGGCCCACGATCGCGTGGATGCGGCCGATGCGCTGCGCCATGTCCGCATGGCTGTGCGTGGTGAGCCCGGGGCTCGCGAGCGCGAGGAGATTCTGGACCTGCCTGGACTTGAGATGGGCGAGCTCGTCTGCCGACAGCATTTCGAGGATGCGCCGGGACTTGGGCAGGCGCGCCAGTTCCTCGTAGAACTGGTTCACCACGAGGGCTGCATAGCGATGCAAAGCCTCGATCAATGTTTGCATTCCTGAAACCCGGTCTTCGGACCCGACGGGCCCTGGCTGGCAGGCAAGCGCTCCGTTAGCGCGTGTTCCTTACCGCTGTGATACAACGCAGACGAAATGATAAGGCATGGCCCAGGCCGGGCGCCCCGTTTTCCTGCGCGAAGCGTGGGCTGGCGGACGTAGCCCCTCCGGCCCGGCGCCTGGCGGCCGGTGGCGCCGGGTCCGGATGCCGGGCGGGAACGGGTGGGAACGGGCGGGAGCCGGCCGCCGTCGCGCCGGGGTAGCGTTCCCTATGTCATGATTGGCCGGTCCCGAACGAGGAGCGCTCCATGCACCGCACCCGCCGCCACCCGCGTCACACGCCATCGCACAACGGCTCGCGCAACCCGGCGCGCACGCTGCTGCGCTTCGCCGCCACCCTGCTCGCCGCCGCGCTCGCCCTGGCCGCCACGTCGCTCGCCCTCGCCTGCACGCGCGCGCTCTATGTGGGCGATAACGGTCTCGTCGTCACCGGCCGCTCGATGGACTGGTCGGAGGACATGCACTCGAACCTCTGGGTGTTCCCCGCGGGCATCGAGCGCAACGGCAACGCGGGCCCCCGCTCGCCGCGCTGGCGCTCGAAATACGGCAGTGTGGTGGTATCGGGCTACGACATCGGCAGCGTGGACGGCATGAACGAACGCGGCCTCGACGCCAATGCGCTCTATCTCGCGGAAACCGACTACGGCAAGCCCGACTCGGGGCGCCCGCCGCTCTCGATCAGCCTGTGGGCCCAGTACGTGCTCGACAACTTCGCCACCGTCTCGGAAGCCGTGGACGCGCTCGCCAAGGAACCCTTCCAGATCATCGCGCCGCCGCTGCCCAACGGCAAACCGATCACGATCCACCTCTCGCTCTCCGACCCGGGCGGCGATTCGGCGATCCTCGAATATCTCGACGGCAAGCTCGTGATCCACCACAGCAAGGCCTACCGCATCATGACGAACTCGCCCATCTACAGCGAGCAGCTCGCGCTCGACACCTACTGGCGCGGCATAGGCGGCCTGAGCTTCCTGCCGGGCACGAACCGCGCGGCCGACCGCTTCGTGCGCGCCTCGTTCCTGATGGATGCCGTTCCGAAGCAGGTCGATCCGAACTACATTACGGCCGTGCCGCAGCAGTCCTATGCGTGGCAGGCCGTGGCGAGCGTCATGGGCGTGATGCGCGCCGTGAGCGTGCCGCTCGGCATCAGCTCGCCCACGCAACCGAACCTTTCCTCCACGCTCTGGCGCACCGTGGCCGACCAGACGGACCTTGTCTATTACTTCGATTCCGCCACGCGCCCCAACACCTTCTGGGTGTCGCTGCACAAGCTCGACCTGCAACCGGGCGCACCGGTCATGAAACTCGCGATGGATGGCGGGCAGGTCTATTCGGGTGAAGTGGCGGGCGATTTCGTGGCCACGCCCTCGTTCCGCTTCATGCCCGCGCCGGCGCCGTGAGCGGAAAGCGGCCACGGCTGGCGACTGCCGCCGTGGCCGGGTCACGCGGGTCACGCGGGCCGCGGCTCGGATCGGCGCTCAGCTCGGCGTTTAGATCGGCGTAAGAAGCGGCTCGCCCGCAAAGTGGCGTGCCGCGTTGGCGAGAAAGTTGCGCACCGTCGCCACGCGCACGTCGGGCGACGTGCCGGCGGTGTGCGGCGTCAGCACCACGTTGTCGAGCGGCAGCAGCGCCTGCGGCGGATGCGGCTCGCCCTCGTAGACGTCGAGCCCCGCGCCGCCCAGCCGCTGCGCCGCGAGCGCTTCGGCCAGCGCGGCCGTGTCGACCACGCTGCCGCGCGAAATGTTCACGAGGAATCCTTGCGGGCCGAGCGCATCGAGCACCGCGCGATCGACCAGATGGTGCGTGCCCTCGCCGCCCGGCGTCGCGACCACCAGAAAGTCGCTCCACTGTGCAAGCGCGACCGGCGTATCGAAGTAGCGGGCCGCCACGCCTTCGCGCGGGCGACGGTTGTGATAGCCCACTTCCATGTCGAATCCCGCGGCGCGGCGCGCGATCTGCGCGCCGATGTGCCCGTACCCCACGATCCCGAGCTTGCGGCCCGAGACCGTTGGCCGCATCGGCAGCGCGTCGCGCCACACGCCGGCCCGGCAGGCCGCGTCGAACTGCGGCACGTTGCGCACGGCCGCGAGCAGCAGCGCGAGCGCGTGATCGGCCACGCAGGCGGCGTTCACGCCCGCGCCGTTGCACAGCGCGATGCCGCGCGCGCGGGCATGATCCGCGGCAATGTTCTCGTAGCCCGCCCCTAGCGCGCCCGCGAATTCGAGTGCGGGCATGCGGTCGATTTCTTCCGCCGTGAGACCGGTCGTGCCGTTCGTCAGCACGGCGCGCACCGCGCCGCCGTGCTCGGCCACCGCCCGCGCACGCGAGGCGGCATCGGGCGCGTAGATCGCATCGAATTGCGGCTCGAGCGTCGCAAGGTCGCTTTCCACGAGCGGAATCAGGATCAGCAGGCACGGCTTCATCGTTGCGTCGTCCATGGCGTTCGGAAACGATCGGGTCATCACGACTGCGGCGTAAGAGCGTGACAGTGTCACGCCGCCATCACACGGCAGTCACGTAGCGCGGCGCAGGCGGATTCGCGCGCGGCGCCGGCGCGGCCGTCTCGCCACGCGAGCGGCGCATCTCGTCGGCGGGGCTCAGGCCGAAGAGGCGCTTGAACTCGCGGCTGAACTGCGAGGCGCTCTCGTAGCCCACGCGCGTGGCCGCCGCGCTCACGCTGAGCCCGTCGTGCGCGATGAGCAGGCGCGCATGATGCAGCCGCGTGGTCTTCACATACTGCATCGGCGAAGTCGAAGTCACGGCCTTGAAGTGCGCATGAAACACCGCGAGGCTCATGCCCGCCTCGCTCGCAAGCGTATCGACGTCGAGCGCGCCGCAGTAATCCGCATGAATGCGGCGCAGCGCCTTCGCAATGCGCCCGAAGTGATGCTGATGCGCAAGCGCCGCGCGTATCGCGTCGCCCTGCACGCCGGTCAGCACGCGATAAAGAATCTCGCGCACGATCGAGGGACCGAGGATGCGGCCGTCGCACGGCGCGGCGAGCGCTTCGAGCAGGCGCAGCACCGCGTTGGAGAGCGTGGCGTCGAGCTGCGTGGCGTAGATGCCGCGCGGCTCCGAAATCGCATTGCCGCGCGACTCGTTCAGCGCCATCAGCAGTTCCGCCACCATGGTGAGATCGACGCGGATCGAAATGCCGAGCAGCGGCTTGTCCGGGCTCGCCTCGGTTTCGCACTCGAACGGCAGCGGCACCGAGAGCACGAGGTACTGCTGCGCGTCGTACACGAACACCTGGTCGCCCAGAAAGCCGCGCTTGCGCCCCTGGCACACGATGAAGATGCTGGGCTCGTACATGACCGGCGTGCGCGGACGCGCCACGCTCGCACGCATGAACGACACGCAGTCGATGGCGGAGGGATTGGGGCCGTCGCGGTGCGTGAGCCGGGTGAGGAGCTCGACGGTGCGCCGCTGCGTGTAATCGTCGGCGCGGTCTTCAACGCGGTTTTCGGGCGGGCTTTCGGCCCGTTCGCGGGCCTCGCCGCCGGCCGGCGCGGCGGTTTCAAGGACGTGTGCCATTGTCGTATGCGCCCCTAATGCAAAGGCGTAGCAGAGGAACAGGCTTGAAATCTATCACCGTTCCCGCTGGCGCGCCGACCACCAGGAGAATCAGGCAAGTCTTCGATAGATTCAGGTATTCCCTGGGTGGGGCGCGATCCTTAGCATGGGAACCCTGCCGTCACACCCGGCACCGCACGCACGATCCCCATGTACCGCTATATGCACCAACAGGAGTGAACATGTACCCGACTTACGGTTATGCCGCCCGAGATGCGCGCACGCCGCTCGCGCCGATCGAGTTCCAGCGCCGCGACCTGCGCGAACACGACGTGCGCATCGACGTGGCGTACTGCGGCGTCTGCCACTCCGACCTGCATCAGGCCCGCGACGAATGGCGCAACACGATGTACCCCGTCGTGCCGGGCCACGAAATCGTCGGGCGTGTGGCCGAGGTGGGGCCGGGCGTCACGCGTTTCAAGCCGGGCCAGCTCGTCGGCGTGGGCTGCCTCGTCGATTCGTGCCGCACCTGCGCAAGCTGCGCCGAAGACCTCGAACAGTATTGCGAGAACGGTTTCGTCGCCACCTATAACGGCGTGGACCGCGTGAGCGGCGACGTGACCTGCGGCGGCTATTCGACGCAGCTCGTGGTCGACGAAGCCTTCGTGCTGCGCGTGCCCGACAACCTCGACCCGGCCGGCGCCGCGCCGTTGCTCTGCGCGGGCATCACCACTTACTCGCCGCTGCGCACGTGGGGCGCGGGGCCCGGCAAGAAGGTGGGCGTGGTGGGTCTGGGCGGCCTCGGCCACATGGGCGTGAAGCTGGCCCATGCCATGGGCGCGCACGTCGTGCTCTTCACCACGTCGCCTTCGAAGGTCGAGGACGGCAAACGGCTGGGCGCCGACGAGGTCGTGATCTCGAAGGACCCGGAGCAGATGAAGGCGCACGCGAACAGCTTCGACCTGATCGTGAACACCGTGGCCGCGCAGCACGACCTGAACCCGTTCATCGAACTCTTGCGGCGCGACGGCACGATGGTGCTGGTGGGCGCGCCCGAACACGATCACCCGTCGCCGCAGGTGTTCAACCTGATTTTCAAGCGGCGGCGTCTGGCGGGCTCGCTGATCGGCGGGATCGCGGAAACGCAGGAGATGCTGGACTTCTGCGGGCAGCACGGCATTACGTCGGACATCGAAATGATCCGGATGCAGGAGATCAACGACGCTTACGAGCGCATGCTCAAGAGCGACGTGAAATACCGCTTCGTGATCGATCTCGATTCGCTGCGCGCAGCAGCCCGTTAAGTCACCGACACCGCCCGACACCCGCCGGGCCGTCGGTTCCTGACGGCCCGCCCGCCTTCCGCATTCCGCCCGCGCAACGCGTAAGCGTTGCACCTGCGCCCGCCCCCTTTCAACCGCCGCGCGCCCCCCCGCAGACGCCGGCACCGCGACCCGCTTGCCGGGCTTCGCGGCTCACCGCTTTCTCGCAGCACTGCGGATCTCTCAGTCAGTACCCAAGACAGGAGCTTGCCCGTGATCGACCGTATCCAGGCGATGCGCACCTTCGTTCGCATCGTTGACACCAACAGTTTCACGAAAGCCGCACAGTCGCTCGACATGCCGCGCGCCAGCGCGACCACGATCCTGCAAAACCTCGAAGCGCTGCTCGGCACCCAGTTGCTCGTGCGCACCACGCGGCGTCTCTCGCTCACGCCCGAGGGCGCCGCCTATTACGAACGCGCCGCCCAGATACTCGCCGACATCGACGAAGCCGAGGCCAGCGTGCGGCAAACGCCCGGCGGCGTGACGGGCCGCCTGCGCGTGGAGATGCCGGGCCTCATCGCCAATGCCATCGTGCTGCCCGCGCTCGACGACTTCCACGCGCGCTATCCGCAGATCGACCTCGTGATCGGCGTGAGCCTGCGCAACGTCGATCTCGTCGGCGAAGGCGTGGATTGCAGCATCCAGTTGGGCGAGCTGCCCGACTCGGGGCTCGCCGCGCGGCGCCTCGGCGTGCTCGAACACGTGACGTGCGCGAGCCCCGCGTACCTCGCGCGGCGCGGCGCGCCCGGCTCGCTCGACGAGCTCGCCGGGCATCAGGTGGTGAACTTTCTTTCGCCGCTCACGGGGCGACCGCTCGAATTCGACTTCGAAGTGGACGGCTCGGCGACGAAGGTGAAAGTGGACGGCTTCGTCCACGTGAGCGACGACCTCGCGTATCTCACCTGCGGGTTGCAGGGCCTCGGTCTCGTGCAGCCGCCGCGGCTCGCCGCCCAGCCGTATCTGGACGGCGGCGCACTCGTGGAGGTGCTGCCTCAGTGGAAGCCGCTGCCCACGCCGGTTTCGGTGGCCTATGTGAAGACGCGCCAGGTGTCGCCGCGCGTGCGCGTGTTCGTGGACTGGCTCGCCGAACTGTTCGAAGGCGCGGGGCCGATGAACCGCGATCTCTCGCGGGTGCGCCAGTTGCTGGGCGGCCTGCAGTACGCGTAATGGCGCTCAGGCGGGGCGTGTGAGCGCCATGCCCCGCCGCGCATGAAAACGCGCGAAGGCTTCGCAGGATAGCCAGGCATCGGCCTGATAAGGCGCGACACCCGAAGGGTTGTGAAACCACACGCCGCCCTCGCCGCGCCCGTGCAGCAAGATCAGATGGCCGCCCTGGCGCGCGTTGGGCCGCTCGGGGCGGCGAATCTCGGGACTCACCGAAACGATCGCGAGGGTGTCGGCCGCCAGCCGCGCGGCAGTCGCCTCGATCGGCTCGTCGGTCATCACCTCCACGCGCACGCCGAATTCCGCCTCCACCCAGCCGGCGAACGGACGGTAAATGAGCCCGTCCACGCCGCCATCTTCCCTCACGCGATACGCGCCGTGCCGCAAGGCGGCTTCGAGCAGTTCGGCGCGCGTGCCGCGCGCAATCCCCCAATAGTCGAGCGCCGATTCGAGGCAGGCGAGACCGCACAGGCGTTTCGCCCAGAAACGGTAGTCCTCGGGCGCGGCGAAACCGCTGCGGCGCCATTGCGGGTCGCCGCACGGGTCGGCGCCTTCCTCGGCAATGCGCGCCACCCAGTCCGGGCTGCCCCACTGGCTGTAATACGGCACACCATGGTGCCGCAGGGTCGATGTGTTCTTGAGCAGGTTCAAAGGTGTCGGGCGTGCCCCTTGCGTCTCGAACCGGACGGCAGATGCCGGCACGCGCAAAAGGGAAAAAAGGAGAACCGGGAAAACCCTGATCTTCGCAGCGAGACAGATTCGCCGCAACAACTCAGGCGGCTATTCTGAAAGCCAAACGTTTCCGCCCCCAAAATTGTCTTACAAAAAAGCACGAACATCGGTAATTTATGCGTTTAGAATATTATTCAGTTGCATGCGGCCGGTAATACCGCCACGGAGACCCCAGGGCAACGCCAGGCAACACACCATATAACTAGCCAGAAACTGAATCCACGCTTCTCCCAAGGCATGTCGAACGCAGGACACTCACCCGACTCGGTCACGGTTGCGGAGCGCGTGCGCGAGCTGATGAGCCGCCACGGCATCGGCAAGCGCCAGCAGACAACCGAACTTTGCCGGATCCTCAATCTGAGCTTCTCCCAGGGGCACCGCAAACTGCGCGGCAACAGCCCCTGGACACTCGCGCAAATCAAGAAGGTGGCGCAGGCGTTCGACGAGCCCGCGGGCCAGCTTTTCGGCGCGCAGCTGCTCGACCCCGGCATGGTGGGCGCGAGCGCCCAGGAAGCGCTCCTGTGCGTGAGCGCGGCCGAGCTGCCCTGCACCGCCTGGATCGGCGTGCCGCTCGAAGCGGGCAGCCGCCCCGAATTCGTCGCGTACGAAAAACAGGGGCAGTGGCGTGTGGTGCGCCCGGAAGCCTCGCTCTTCTACCAGAACGCGCGCGAAGTCCACAAGATCGAGATCTACCCGCGCCGCGCGGAAGCCGACAAGCCGCTGATCGCCGTGGTGGACGACGACCGCGCCTCCGCCGACAACCTGCGCGACTACCTGGAGCACAGCGGCTACGCGGCCCAGGCGCTGTACGGCATCGCGGCCTTCGAGGAAGCGCTGGACCACCAGGTGTTCGACGGCGTGGTGATCGACTGGCTGTTCGGCAGCCAGACCGCCGCCGACGCGATCCGCCGCGTGCGCGCCTCCGAAAACCCCGATGCGCCGATCTTCGTGCTGACGGGCGAACTGCTCACCGGCAAGGCGAGCGAGTCGGAGATCAGCGAGGTGGTGCGCCACTACAACGTGGCGTGCTATGAGAAACCGGCGCGCATGGCGATCCTCGTCGCCGATCTCTCCAAGCGGCTCAATCGAGGCTGAGCGGCGGGGCGGCCGGTGCCGCGCGCCTCGCGCGCGCCCGTTGCATGCCTAGCGCGTGCCCGTTGCGCGCGGCGCGGCCAGCGCGCGCTGCAGCGCGCCGCGCAGCTCTTCGTAGTGCACGGGCTTGGTCAGATATTCGAAGAACGGGCTCACGTTGCCGCCTGCCGTGAGCGCGGCCACGTCCGCGCTGACCGCGATGACCTGGGGCCGCACGCCGGTGAGCGCGCCCGCGTCGAGCCCGGCGAGGAACGCGTAGCCGTCGCGGCCCGGCATGTGCAGGTCGAGCAGCACCACGTCGCAGGGCTGGGTGGCCACCAGCGCGAGCGCGCTGTCGGCATCCTCGGCATCGAGCGCCGCATAGCCCATATGCGCCGCCATTTCGCAGAGCGACTCGCGCACGAGCGGATTGTCGTCCACCACCAGCACGCGCGGCCGGCCGGGCGCGCCATCGCCCGCGCGCGCGAGCCCGCCGGCGGCCGGCACCGCCACCGGCACGACCGGCACCGTCACGGTGAAGGTCGTGCCCTCGCCCACGCGGCTGTCCGTTTCGATGGTCCCGCCGAACAGATCCACGAGCCCCCGCACGATGGCAAGCCCCATCCCCGCGCCCTCGTAGCGGCGCGAGCGCGATGCGTCGAGCTGCGTGAATTCCTTGAAGATGAGCGGAATCTGCTCGGGCGGCACGCCCGGCCCCGTGTCGCTCACCGCAATCGAAAGGGAACGCCCGGCGAGCGCGAATTCGATGCGCACCTTGCCGCGCGCGGTATAACGAATCGCATTGGTGACGAGATTGTTGGCGATCTGGCGAATGCGGTGCGGGTCCGACACGATCGGCTGCGCGGGCCCGCGCCACGCGTGCTCGAACGCCAGCGAGCGGGCGTGCGCCGCGGCTTCGTTCTGGTCGGCAATCGACTGCAGCAATTCGCGCGGATCGAACTGTTCCTCGCGCAAATCGAGCTTGCCGGCGCCGAGACGCGCGTAGTCGGTCAGGTCCTTCATCTGCGTTTCGAGCTGGCGCGCGGCCGTCTCCAGCCGCAGGATCACCTTGCGGTCCGCCTCGGTATGCGTATTCAGGCCGAGCAGTTCGATCGACGAAACGATGGCATGAAGCGGCGTGCGCAACTCGTGGCTGATCATGCCGAGGAACGCGTCCTTCGCCATGCTCGCCTCGCGCGCGGCGCGGCTCGCCTGGGCCTCGGCCTCGAGCGCCGCGCGCTGCTGCCTCAGGAGACGCGTGCGCCGGTAGCCGTTCATCACGAGCAGCACGGCCGCCGCCGCAAACAGCGCGATCAGCACGATAGCCGCCGCAAACAGCTCGCGACGCTTGTCGATGAAGTCGCGGCGAATGTCTTCGCGCTCGGTGATATCGGCGTAGCGGCGGTTCAGCGAGAGGTCCGTGACCTCGGCCCAATGCTCGCGCAGCACGTTCGCCATCGGCACGGCGCGCGAGGGCGCCCCCGCCAGGGCATCGAGCTGGGCGTCGAACGGCGCGATCGCCGCCTCCAGCACGGCCAGATCGCGCTGCTGGCGTTGCATGAGCGCGGGCATGCCGTTCAAGGTGAGCGTCGAACCGTTCATGACGTTCAGCTTGGATTGCAGCACCGCGTAGCGCAGCCGCACGGTTTCCAGATCGCTGTCCACGCCGTCGGCATAGAGCATGAGCTGGGTTTCGAAGCGCGCGTAGGCGATCTGCAGTTGCGCGGCATCCCAGTACAGGCCGTCGTAGCTGCCCGTGAGGCGCTGAACCACGCGCGGATCGAGCAGGTTCGCGTACAGCAGATAGCCGACGGCCGCGACCGGCGGCGCGAGCGCGACGATCCAGACCAGCACCTGCACGAACCGTCGCAGCGGACGACGCATCACGCCCCGCTCATGGTTTGATGGTCATCGACTTGATCTGCCAGGCGAACTTGGCGTCGCCCGCGGAGCCGTCGAGCTCCAGCGGATACGCGTCGCGCGGATAGATCAGGAACAGCGGGCCGAAGTTGCTGACCTGCAGGCGCTTGCCGTTCATCGCGTAGGCGAGCACCGCGCCATAGCGCCCGGCGTCGGCCACCGGCACGGTAACGGTGTAGTCGTCGAGCGCGTGGATCTCGATCTCGCTGCCGTAGGCGCCCACGGCCTTGAGCACGTCGGAGAGGAGCGGCCCCGTGAAGGTGGAGCGCGGCGTCCAGGTGGTGGAGGTGGAAATCGCGTGCGTGGGCAGCTTGAGCAGTTGCGCCTCGCTGAAGTGATACGACGTATGCGCGGTATTGTTCGTCACGTGCACTTCGCCGTCGATATCGAGCGCGAGCGGCACAGCCGGCGCGGCATGCGCGGCGGCCGCGCCGGCGGCCAGCACCACTGCGGCGGCATGACGCCGCCAGCCTACAGGTCCCCACATGACTTTCATTCCCCTTGCGCGCACGGTGATGCGCTTATTCATCGGCTAACTGGATGGTTTTTTGTTTGCCGCGCGGGCGTCGTGCGCCCGCGCCGCCCGGCGCGGCAGCAGGCCCGCGCGAGCATAGGCATAATATCGTCAAACATTGAACCGACAATAGCCGTCGCGGCTGCGCCACGGGCGCGGCCCGGCCATTTTTGCGCCGCTATTTCCGCTTTCAAAGAAGAGATGAACAAACCCGTCGTGCCGCTCACCTACGAACAACTCGATCACTGGGTCGAATCGCTGCAGCCGCTCCTCGTGGCGGAGGCGTTCGCCGCCGTGATCGGCATTCTGCGCGGCGGCGCGCCACTCGCGCTGATGGTCTCGCACGCGACCGGCGCGAGCGTCGCCTTCCTGCGCTACGACCGCGCGACCCGCGAAGTCCGCTGGGACTCCACGCTGCCACTGCCGGAGCCCGGCTCGAAAGTCCTGCTGTGCGAGGACATCGCGGGGCGCGGCAACACGCTCGTGGATTGCATTGCCTTCCTGAGCGAGCATGGCCTCGTGGTGCGCACGCTCACGGGCGCCTACGACGACCTCTCGCGCCTGCGCCCCGATTACTCGATCGACGCGAGCGGCTATTTCGCGCTGTTCCCGTGGGAGCGCCAGGCCTACACCGACCGCTATCGCGCCGACTGGACCCGCGACGGCACAAAGGAAGGCACGCTGATGGCGGACGACCACGAATACGCGGTGTACGCCATCGACCTCGACGGCGTGCTGCTGCCCGACCTGCCGCTCGCGCGCTACGACGAGAATCTGGAAGAAGCGCTCGCCGAGCGCGACGCGCTGCTGCCGTTCGAGCGCATTCCCGGCATCGACCTGAAGCGCACGCGGGCCATCATCACGGGGCGGCCCGAGATGGACCGTTTGCGGACGCGGGACTGGCTCGCGCGCCATGGCTTCGGGCACCTGGAACTCGTGATGCGCGCGGCCCACGAGCACGACGACACGCCTTCGGGCGCCGCGGCGCACAAGGCGGCCGCGGCGATTCGCTGCGGCGTCACGCATTTCATCGAAAGCGACCCGGTGCAGGCGATTTTCATTGCGCAGCAGGCGCCGCTCTTGCGCGTGATCTGGTGGAACGCGCATACGCGCACCGGAACGCTGATCGGGGCTTCGGCCTGGAGCTAGGCTCGCGCGGTTTCCCCGAGCATCCCCGCCGCGCGCTGCGACGCCACCACGATCAGCTTCATCGTCGCGCGCGTCGCGCCGACAAACAGCTTGCGCGCCGCCCGCTCGTCGAAGGCTTCGAAGTCCACCTCGGTGAGAATCACGCACGGCGCGGACTGCCCCTTGAAGCGATACACCGAGTCGAGCAGCACGTCGCCCTCGCGATACTGAGGATTGCCGAACAAATCGTATTGCCCCGTGAAGCTGCGCAGACGGTGCGGGCCCAGGTGGTCGAGCGCCGTGAGCTGCGAATGCTCGCGCCCGCGAAACGACAGCACGACGATGTCCTGCTTGCGAAAGCCGAGCGCCAGCGCCTGGGTGATCGCGCGCTTGGTGGCGGCGGCCACGGGCGATTCAAACGACAGCCCCGCGGACACCCCGGCGGCCGGCTCCGCCGACGACTCGGCCGCCCCGGCGCCCGCCCGCTCGTCCCAGGTCGAAAGCGCGACCTCCGAACCGTCGAACGGACTGCCCGCCGCAAGCTCGGCTATGGCGGGCGCGGCCGGCCCCGCGGCCTCGCGCAGAAACGCCAGGATGTCGCGCGGGCTGCGGTAGTTGGTGCTCTCGCGCAACACGGTCCAGCCGGGCAGCGCCACCGGCTCGCGCACATAAAGATTCTGCAGCGGGTCTTCGAGCCACCACCACGCCGCCCCCGGCGCCAGCAGCCGTTCGAGCGCCGTCACCCACGCCTGCTGAAAATCCTGCCCTTCGTCCACGATCACCGCGTCGAACTGCCAGCGCGCGTCGATGGGCGCCTGCGCGAAGCGCCGCTCCAGTTCATCGAACACGTTCCGGCCTTCGAAATCGGGCAGATGCCCGCCATCGCGCGCCACCCAGTCGCAAAGCTGGTGATAGTTCGCCACCTTCGCGCCTTCGGGCGCGACCTTCGCGATATGGTCCGCCAGCGGCCGGTTGAAGCACACGTAGAGCGTGCGCTGGCCGCGCGCCACGGCGTCTTTCATGACCTGCACCGCAAGCTGCGTCTTGCCCGAGCCTGCCGTACCGATCACGCGCAGCCGGAACGGCGCGAATTCGAGCCGGCGCGCCCAGGCGGCCAGGCCGCCCGCGAGCCGCGTGACGAGCGTGCCCGCGGCGCCGACCAGCGCGCTGGCGTCGGGCGCGAGCGACAGCTCGTCGGCGAGGAAGTGGTGGATTTTCGCGGCGCACGGCAGACGCGCCTCGTCGGCGGGCAGCGCTTCGAGCACGATGGCGACGAGTTGCGACTTGCGCGCCGCATCGACGATGCGGGCCGGATTCACGCCCGCAATCGCCGGATTGCGCACGACGTGGTCGGGGCAGTACAGCAGTTCTTCGAGCCAGTAGGTGCCCGCGCCGAACGCGGCGGTAAAGCGCCGATGCAGCCCCTCGACCGTGCGCGCGAGCGTCACGGCCACGTTGCGTTCGGTCTGCAGATGCGCCTTCACGAGCCCCGCCGGTGTCTCGCGCAGAAAGCCCGTTTTCTGCTCGACGATCATCACGCGCCCCGCCGGGCTCACGATCACGAAATCGACCTCGCCGAACACGGAAAAGCCTTCGGAAAGGCGCGTCCAGTGCACGCCGTGATAGACCGTGTAGCCTGCCGGCAAGCCGCGCTCGAGGAGCGCCAGCGTTTCGCGTTCGCGCGCGGCGGCGCCAACGGCTTCGAGATGCTGCCAGTTATCCGGGACGATGCGGGCCATGAGCGATCCTCGCTGCGGTTTTCTGCGGCTATTCTAGGGCGTGTCGCGCCGGCATAGCGGCCCCGCGCAATATCTTCCGGCAGGGAACGCGCCGGATCGTGTATCGTTTCGGCCTGCGCAGCCGCTGCGTTTTCAATCCCTTCAAGAGTCAAGGAGAGTGCACCAGATGATCACGATCTGGGGACGCCCCAATTCGGTAAACGTCCAGAAAGTCCTGTGGTGCTGCGACGAACTCGTGGTGCCGTTCCAGCGCATCGACGCGGGCCTGCAGTTCGGCCGCGTCAACGAACCGGAATTCCTCGCGCTGAACCCCAACGGCCGGGTGCCGACTCTCGTCGACGGCAATTTCGTGCTGTGGGAATCGAATTCGATCCTGCGCTATCTCGCCATGGAATACGGCTCGTCGAGCCTGCTCTATCCCGCCGAGCCCCGGGTGCGCGCGCTGATCGAGCGCTGGCTCGACTGGTCGATCAGCACGCTCGCGCCCGCCGAACGCCCGCTCTTCCAGGCGCTCGTGCGCACGCCGGCGGAAAAGCGCGACATGGCCAGGGTCGCCGACGACCTCGATCAGGTCGCCACGCTGTGGAAGCTGCTCGACCGCCATCTGCAAGGGCGTTTCTTCCTCGAAAACGAGCGTTTCTCGCTGGCCGATATCGTGATCGGCTCGTTCGCGCACCGCTGGTTCGGCCTCGAAGGCATCGAGCGTCCGGCGCTGCCGAACCTCGAACGCTGGTATCAGCGCATCGCGCAGCGCGAGGGCTTCCGCAAGTACGTCGGAGTGCCGCTGACCTGATTGCGCCCCGTGGATGGGCCGGGCACGGTCCACCCACGGCGCAAAACCGGCCCAACCGTAGCCCAAGGCCGGCCCGGGCGCGGGTTCGGCGCGCCCCGTATAATCGCTTTATGAAGACAGCAAAACCGGCCCCGCACGACCACGGCCACCATCACGAGCACAGTGGCGACGATCACGCGCACGCCCACGGCGGCGCGGGCGGCGTACAGCCCGCCTCCCTCGAGGCCGCGCTCGCGATGGCGGAAGTCTATTGCCGCGAACGCGGCGAGAAGCTCACGCCGATCCGCCGCAAGGTGCTGGAGTTGCTGCTGGCCTCGGGCCGCGCCACCAAGGCGTATTCGCTGCTCGACGAAATGCGCCAGATCCACCCCGGATCGGCGCCGCCTACCGTCTACCGGGCGCTCGACTTCCTGCTGTCGGCCGGCCTCATTCACCGCATCGAGTCGATCAACGCGTTCGCGGTGTGCCACGACCTCACGCAATGCCAGCACGGGATACTCGTGGTCTGCCAGCAGTGCGGCAACGTGACGGAACTGCACGAGCCCAAGCTGCGCCAGGCGCTCGTCTCGCAGATCGAAGCGGCGGGATACCGCCTCGAAGGCGACGGCATCGAATTGAAGGGTATTTGCGCGCAATGCCAGGCTAGCCAGGCCAGCCAGGCCGCCCAGCCGGCCGGAGCGGCGAACGCCGACGCCTCCGCCTCCGCGAAAACGGCTGCGACTTCCTGAAGCGGCCGGCCGGAGCGGGCGAGCCGAGCGGACACGCCGATCCGGCCCTGCAAGGCACGGCGCCTCTCACCCGGACTGACCCGGACCGATCTCGCCCACCGTCTACAGCGACTGCCTCGCGTCGATCGCGTCCCGCAACAAGGTCACGAGCACCTCGGGCTGGGCCGGCTTCGTCATGAAATGCTGGAACCCTTCGCCGATACTGCGCAGGCGCCAGCTTTCGTCGGTGTGCCCGGTCAATGCCACCGCGACGGCGGGGGCGTGATCCCCGCGTATCTCGTGGTCGCGCAGACGCTGAATGAGGTAGAAGCCGTCCATGCACGGCAGGTCCAGATCGCAGACCACCGCATCGGGCAGCAGTTCGAGCACAGCTTCGACGCCGGCTTCGGCGTCTTCCACCGCCACGACGTGCGCGCCCTCCGACTCCAGCAGCGAGGTGAGCGACGCCCGGCTTTGCGGATCGTCTTCGACGAGGACGATGGTCGCCCGGTCGAGTTTGTGTACTGCGTTCATTGTCTAAGCTTGAATCTTTCTGTCCGTCTTCGTTCGTGAAGCACGCCGCGCCAGGCGCGAAGGGCCGTCGCGGGCCGCACTCACTGCGCAAGTTTAATGCCGCTGCCTGCCGCAGGACGTGTTCTCCCCCACCCTCGCCTCAACCTTCCTGCGTCTTCCGTTTACCGGTTTTTGCAAAGGCTTCGAGCGCGCGCTGGCGGGCAAGCTCGTGTTCGACGACGGGATGCGGATAGTCGTTCCCGAGCTTCACACCGGCCGCTTCAAGTTGTCGCGGCGAAGCCTTCCAGGGCTCGTGGATCAGCGCATCGGACAAGCCGGCCAGCTCGGGCACCCATTGCCGCACGTAGGCGCCGCGCGGATCGAATTTCCGGCCCTGCAAAACCGGATTGAAGATGCGGAAATACGGTGCCGCATCCACGCCCGACCCCGCCACCCACTGCCAGTTGGCGGGATTGCTGGCCGGATCGGCATCGACGAGGGTGTCCCAGAACCAGCGCTCGCCCTCGCGCCAGTCGAGCAGCAGATGCTTCGCGACGAACGACGCCACCACCATGCGCACCCGGTTGTGCATCCAGCCCGTGTGCCAAAGTTCGCGCATGCCGGCATCGACGAGGGGGTAGCCGGTCAGGCCGCGCTGCCAGGCCCTGAGGCCTGCGGGGTCGGTGCGCCAGGGCATGGCGTCGAATGCGGGGCGCAGGTTGCGGGTGGCGAGATCCGCGAAATGGAAGCGCTGGTAATGGCTGAATTCGCGCCAGCCCAGCTCGCCGGCAAACTTTTCCGCCGCGGCCGAGCGGCGCGCCGACGGCTTGCCGTGTTCGGCCGCCCGCAGCGCGGTCCACACCTGGCGCGGCGAAATGGCCCCCACGCTCAGATACGGCGAAAGACGGCTCGTGGCGGGTTCGGCCGGCATGTCGCGCTCGTCGGCGTAGGGGTCGAGGTGGTCGGCGAGGAAATCGGCAAGGCGCGCGAGTGCGGCCTCTTCGCCCGCCGGCCACGCCGCGCGCAGCCCCGCCGACCAGTCGGGCGCGCGTGGCGCCAGGCCCAGATCGTCGAGCTTGACCGCGTGTTTGACCGCCGCTGCCGGTAGCCGTTGAAAAATCATCCGCTCCGGCTCGCCCATCGGCGTGGGCGGATCGCCCTTCAGCCGGCACGCGCGCCAATACGCGGTAAAAACCTGGAAGGGCTGCCCCGACTGGTTGAGCACCGTCCAGGGCTCGTTGAGAAGCAGCCCGTTGTAGCTTTCGACCTCGATGCCCCGCCCGCGCAGATCGGCCTTGATCGCGCCGTCGGTTTCGCGCTCGGCCGCGCCGTAGCGGCGGTTCCAGTACACGGCCCGCGCGCCGGTGGACTCCACGAGCGCGGGAAGCACGGAGGCGGCGTCGCCTTCGAACAGCGCGAGCCGGCCGCCGCGCGCCGCAAGCGCGGCTTCGAGCGCCTGCAGCGACACGTGCAGCCACCAGCGCGCGGCGCCGCCCGGTGCGCGCTCGCCCGCGGCGTGCGGATCGTGGATATAGGCGCAGATCAGCGGCTGGCCGGTAGCGGCCGCGTGCGCAAGCGCGGGATGGTCGGCGAGCCGCAGATCGTCGCGAAACCAGACGATCACGGGAGCAGACTTCGACGATGACGGAGACAGACCCAACCTCGACCGGAAACGAAAACGCGGCGCCGCCCGGGATGGGTCACGCCATCGGGGACGCAGCGTAGCATGGGCCGGTGACGCGCGGTCGATAGCCGCACGGCGGGCGCGGAATCGGTGGGCGGCGCGGCAACGCGGGCGCCCTGCTGCAACGGCGCGGCATCCCCCCAAGCCGCGATTCGATCACGGATTTTCCGGAGTGCGCGTACTACCGGACGAAGTAACCGGCGAAGTAACCGGCGAAATACCGGACGAAGTAACGGCCTGCCCCTGCGGCCCGATCCCCTGCGGCCCGATCCCCTGCGTGACGAGCGCGATGGCATGGCGTGCGATCTCGTTCGGGCCGAGCTGGCGCCGCGCCGGGTCGCTGCGCCAGATGCGCGTGGTCGCGAGCGGCAGCAGCGCGAGGCCGAGCAGCGACTGAAACAGCAGTGACGGTTCCAGCGCCGGATTCAGGCGCCCTTCGCGCTGCCAGCGCGCGATCGCCTCGTGCGCCGCCCGCTGGTGCGACTGGCCGAAGCGTTCGTGCATGCGCTGGCGCAGCAGCCCGCCTTCGCTGATCACCTCGCGCACCCACAAAGGCGCGAACCAAGGATAGCGCGCGCCCACTTCGACAAAGCGCTCCGTAAGCAGCGTGAGCGCGGCAACGGGATCGTCGGGATGCGCCTCGAAGATGCCCTCGGTGGCTGCGCGCAGCGGCACGAAGCGCTCGTCGATCAGCACGTCGATCAACTGGTCGCGCGTCTTGAAATAGTAGTGAACCATCGCGGGCGTCATGTCCGCCGCGCGCGCAATGGCGGCGAGCGGCGTATCGAGAATGCCTTGCCGCGCAAAGAGGGCCAGCGCCGCCTCGATCAGCCGCGTGCGCTGCTCCGCCCCGCCCGGGCCGCCGCTCGGCCGGCCGGGACGGCGGCCCGAGCGCGCTTTGGCCATGCCGGTGTCGTTCCCGGCGGATTCCTGGGAAGCGGCAACGTCGGGGATATCGGGCTCGTTCATCTCTCGTTACGTTTCGGACTTTGACTGCGCATCGGATTTCTCCTATATTAATCGTCAAGTTAATTAATTTCAAGATAACCCCACGTCCATGGAACCCACCACGGAACGCCCCCTGCCGGTCCAGGGCGATGCCGCGCCTGCGGCCGATGCCGCCCATGCGGCACAAGCAACCGCTGGCACCGGCCATCCGCCGGTCCGGCTCCTGTTTCCGGCGCTGATCCTCGTAATGCTGCTCGCGGCGCTCGACCAGACCATCGTTTCGACGGCGCTCCCCACGATCGTCGGCGAACTGGGCGGCCTCGACCGCCTTTCGTGGGTCGTCACCGCCTACCTGCTGACCTCGACTATCGTCGTGCCGCTCTACGGCAAGCTGGGCGACCTGTTCGGGCGCAAGATCGTGCTGCAGGCCGCCATCGTGGTCTTCCTGATCGGATCGGCGCTGTGCGGCGTGGCGCAGGACATGATGCAGCTGATCGTGCTGCGCGCGGTGCAGGGCGTCGGCGGCGGCGGCCTCATGGTCGTGACGATGGCGGCCATCGGCGACGTCATCCCGCCCGCGCAGCGCGGCAAATACCAGGGGCTCTTCGGCGGCGTGTTCGGGCTCGCCACGGTGGTAGGGCCGCTGCTTGGCGGCTTTCTCGTCGAGCATCTGTCGTGGCGCTGGATCTTTTACATCAATCTGCCGCTCGGCGCGGTGGCGCTCGCGGTGATCGGCGCCGTGTTCCGGCCGCGCACCGCGCATGTGAAGCACGTAATCGACTACATGGGCGCCGCGTGGCTGGCGGGCGCGCTCACCTGCCTCATCCTCTTCACGAGCCAGGGCGGCACGATCCTGCCGTGGACTTCGCCGCAGCTCTGGCTCACGTTGCTGCTCGGCTGCGTTTCGGTGGCCGGCTTCATCCACGAGGAACAGCACGCGGTCGAGCCCATCATGCCGCTCGAACTGTTCCGCCATCGCACTTTCGTGCTGTCGAGCCTGATCGGTTTTATCGTGGGCGTGTCGCTGTTCGGCTCGGTGACCTTCCTGCCGCTTTATCTGCAGGTGGTGAAAGGCTCCACGCCTTCCGGGGCCGGCATGCAGATGCTGCCGATGATGGGCGGCGTGCTCGTGATGTCGGTGATCACGGGCCGCATCATCAGCAAGATCGGCAAGTACCGCATGTTCCCGATCGCGGGCACCGCGCTCGTCGGCGTGGCGATGGTGCTGCTCGCGCGCCTGCAGATCGCGACGCCGCTCAATCAGATGTATATCTACATGGGCCTGCTGGGCTGCGGGCTCGGCATGGTCATGCAGGTGCTGATCCTCGCGGTGCAGAACGCCGTGGAATTCCGCCACATGGGCGTGGCCACGTCCGGCGCCACGCTGTTCCGCTCGATCGGCGGCTCGGTGGGCGTGGCGGCGTTCGGCGCCGTGTTCTCGCATGGGCTCAGCACGCGGCTCGAAAAGGTGCTCACGCCGGATGTCGAACTGCCGCAGCCGCTCACGCCCGACGTGATCCACCATCTGCCGCCCGTGCTGCATGCCCAGTACCTCGACGCCTTCGCGGGCGCCTTGCATAGCGTCTATCTCGCGGCGGCGTGCGTGGTGGTGCTCTCGTTCGCGCTTGCCTGGCTGCTGCAGGACATTCCGCTGCGCAAGCACCAGTGAAGCGCCAACGCGCGCCCCGGCACTTCACGCCGTTAGCGCGCTCCGCTCCATCGCGCGCTGCAGCGTGTCGTACACCTTCGGCCGGTTGCATTGCGACACGTTGAATCGCAGAAAATCGCCCGCGCTGTGCGCGACGCTGAACACGTTGCCGGGCGCGAGCACCACTCCGTGCGCGAGCGCCTCGCGCGCCACCTGCGCGGCGTCGAGCCCATCCGGCAGGCGCGCCCACACGAACAACCCCGCCTGCGGCTGCGTCCACGCCGTGATCCCCAGCGCGGCGAGACGCCTGAGCGTTTCGCCCATCGCGTCGGCCAGCCGCGCTCGCAGCGCGTCGAGATGACGCCGATAGGTGCCGTCCACCAGCAGCCGGTGCACGAGATCGGCCGCGACCTCGCCGTTGCCGAACGACACGGCCAGCTTCAGATCGACGAGCGCTTCGCACCAGTCGGCACGCGCGGCGATGAAGCCGCAACGCACCGCCGCCGACATCGTCTTCGAAAAGCTGCCGATGGTGACGACGCGCGAGAGGCCGTCGAAGGCCGCGAGGCGCGGTGCCGGTTCGGTTTCGAAGTCCGCGAAGATATCGTCCTCCACGATCAGCAAATCGTGCTCCTCGGCGAGCTTGAGCAGGCGGTGCGCGACCGTGGGCGAGAGCGAAGCGCCCGTGGGGTTGTGGATTGCCGAGTTGGTGACGTAAAGGCGCGGCCGGTGCTCGATCAGCGCGCGCTCGAAGGCGGCGATGTCGGGGCCGGCGGGCGTGTACGGCACGCTCGCCACGCGGGTTCGATGCGCGCGCAACAAGGCCTGGAAGTTGAAGTAGCAGGGATCGTCCACGAGCACGGTGTCGCCCGGCTCCAGCAGGAAACGGCACACGAAGTCGAGCGCCTGGGTGCCGCCGTCGGTGAGCACGATCTGCTCGGGCGCGGCCTCCACGCCATGCTGGGCGAGGCGCCAGGCAAGCTGCTGGCGCAGCGCGGGCGAGCCGAAGGGCGTGGCGTATTCGGCCAGCGGGGCGCGCGGGTCGCGGGCAAGCGAGCGCAGCGCGCGCCGCACGGCATCGTGCGGCAGCCATGAGGGCGGCAGCCAGCCGCAGCCGGGGCGCAGCGCGTTCGGGTCCGCTTCGAGCGACTGGCGCGTGAGCCAGAGCGGATCGATCTCGCGATCCAGACGCGGGCCGAGCGCCGCGAGCGCGAGCGGCGGCGCATGGCCCGCCACGAAGAACCCGGAACCGCGCCGCGCCACCAGCACGCCTTGCGCAACGAGCCGTTCGTAGGCTTCGACCACCGTCGATTTCGATACGCCCAACTGCTCGCCCATGGCGCGGATGGACGGCACGCGGGCGCCGGCCGCGAGCGCGCGCGCCGCGATGCGCTCGCGCAGCGTTTCCATGACGCGTGCGACCCGCGTGAGCGCGCCGTCTTCCCTCGCCTGGGATGGCGCAAGGCCGGTGTCTGCCATCTTCCTCTCTCCCGCCGTTCCCTATCTGTACCCGGTATGTACCCGGTATGTACCCGGTAGCTGTACTGCTCCGCGATCAGTACAGTTTATCGAAATTGTACTGATCTGTAGCTTACCCGCTAACCCTCCCGCGCGCATCATCGTCAGGCTATCCCGGCCATCCGGCTGTCTTCATCGCTGCCCTTCGTCGCCCGACCCATGCGCAAATCCCTCGATTCCACCACCGACGGCTGGCTCTGCGGCCTCGCCGGCGTCCTGATCTTCAGCGGCTCGCTGCCCGCCACGCGCGTGGCCGTGCTGGGCCTCGACCCGCTCTTCCTCACCGGCGCGCGCGCCACCATCGCCGGCGTGCTGGGCGCGCTCCTGCTGGTGCTGCTGCGCGCCGCACGGCCCGGGCGCCGCGAGTTCCTGCCGCTCGTCGTCGTGGCGCTCGGCGTGGTGGTCGGCTTTCCGCTCCTCACCGCGCTCGCGCTGCGCCACGTGAGTTCCGCGCACGCCATCGTGTTCGTCGGCCTGCTGCCGCTTTCCACGGCGATCTTCGGCGTGCTGCGCGGCGGCGAACATCCGCACCCCGCCTTCTGGCTGTTCTCCGCGCTCGGCAGCGCGGCCGTGGTGGCGTTCGCGCTGCGTCACGGCGTCAGCGCCTCGCCGCTGGGCGATGCGCTCATGCTCGGCGCGATCGTCGTCTGCGGGCTCGGCTACGCCGAAGGCGCCCGGCTCTCGCGGCGGCTCGGCGGCTGGCAGGTGATCTGCTGGGCGCTCGTGATCTCGCTGCCCGTCATGCTGCCGCTCGCCATCGCGCTGCGGCCCGCCTCGTTCGCCGCCGTGGGTGCGCCCGCCTGGTGGGGACTCGCCTACGTGTCGCTCTTCAGCATGCTGATCGGCTTCGTATTCTGGTATCGCGGCCTCGCGCTCGGCGGCATTGCCGGCGTCGGGCAACTGCAGCTGCTGCAGCCGTTCTTCGGCTTTCTGCTCGCCGCGCTCGTGCTGCACGAAGCCGTGCCGCCCGCCATGATCGGCGTGACGGCCGTGGTGATCGCCTGCGTGGCCGGCGCGCGCCGCTTCGGCCGGACCACCCCCGCCTCCGCCCCGCGGCCCGCCCGCGCCGCCGCCCCGCGTGCGTGAGGCGCGCATTTTTGACACGCTTTGCATCCGCGGCCGCGCGAGGCATAGTGGATGACGCCTTCGCAACCCGGACTCAAGACGCATGAACGCACCTCACGTCGCGCAGCCGCTCCTGCGCGACGCCACGCCAGGCGACTTCCCCGCGATAGCCGCGATCTACGCCCACCACGTCCTGCACGGAGCGGCTTCGTTCGAAGAAACGCCGCCCGACCTCGACGAACTCCTGCGCCGCCACGCCGCGGTGCGCGGCCAGGGCCTGCCCTGGATCGTCGCCGAACTGAACGGCAAGGTGGCCGGCTACAGCTACGCGACGCCCTACCGCCCGCGCGCCGCGTATCGCTACACCATCGAAGACTCGATCTACATCGACGAATCGTACCGCGGCCTCGGGCTCGGCCGCCTGCTGCTCGAAGCGCTGATCGCGCGCTGCGAGAACGGGCCGTGGCGGCAGATGATCGCCGTGATCGCCGACCCGCGCGGCGGCTCGCTCGCGCTGCACCGGAACCTCGGCTTCGAGATGATCGGCACGCTGCACGCGGTGGGTTTCAAGCACAACGAATGGCGCGATACGACGCTCATGCAGCGCGTGCTCGGCGCCGGCTCGAGCACGGTGCCCGAAGCCTGATCGCGCGCGGCGCGCACCGCCCAGCCGCTGCGGGCCGCCCCGCGCCCGTAAAATAGATCCTTTCGTCTCGTGCCGGCGACAAGGACTCCCTCATGCAATCTCTGCTAGACCACATTCACCCGTCCAACTGGAGCTTCCTGTGGGACGCGCTCAGCGCCTTCGCGATGCGCCTCGTGGCCGCCGCCGCGATCCTGTGGATCGGCTGGTGGGTGGCGCGCCGCATCGGCCGCTGGTTCGCCGGGCAAGGCAGCATCGACGCGACGCTGCGCCCCATCGTGCGCGACTCCGCCAAGTGGAGCGTGCGCATCGTCGCGCTGATCGGCGCGCTCTCGCAACTGGGCATCCAGACCGCGAGCATCGTGGCCGTGCTCGGCGCCGCGGGCCTCGCCATCGGCCTCGCGCTGCAAGGCACGCTGCAGAACATCGCGGCCGGCATCATGCTGTTGCTGCTGCGCCCCTTCAAGGTGGGCGACTACATCGACGGCGGCAACGGCAACGTGGCGGGCACCGTCGAGGAAGTCAACCTCTTCACCACGCGCCTCACCAAGCCGGACGGCATCTGCGAGTTCGTGCCGAACAGCGCGCTCTGGAGCAACTCGATCCGCAACTACAGCCGCAATCCCACGCGGCGCCTGGACCTCGAAGTGGAGGTGTCGGTGCGCGACGACGTGAACCGCGCTATCGACGCGCTGCGCGCGCTGGCCGACGCCGATCCGCGCGTGCTGCGCGAGCCCGCGCCGCAGGTGATGGTGAGCCGCTTCGACGACAGCACGGCGGTGCTCAACATTCGCGTGTGGGCGAAGACCGACGTGTTCTGGGACATGCGCTGGGATCTGTCGCGCAAGGTGCGCCAGACGCTCAACGACGCGCAGTGCTCGCTGCCGCTGCGCACGCGCGAGCTGCATATCGTCCAGACGCCGCAAGAGCAGCACAGCCCGCAAGCGGCCCAGCAGCAAACGCATTGAAGCGGTACGCGCGTTACCCGACGCCACGCCGACGTCAGCAGACACCACGCCGACGCCACGCGGCACCACGCCGACGCCACGCGGCACCACGCAGCACCAACGGGGCTGCTAATATCGCCTGAACCCGGCGCCCGTGCGCGCCGCCCGACCCGCGCCCGCTCATGATGTCGAACTCCCTGCCGCACGCGCCGCAATGCCTCGCGCCGCGCTTCGCCCGCCATGGCGCACGACCATGCGCACGACAGCGCGCACGGCGATGAAGACGCTTGCCCGCCGCCTGCGCGGCTTCGCCACGCATATCGTGCCGCACGGCTATCTGGCCATGCTGCTCGTGATCGACGGGCTCATGCTGGTGCACCCCGTCGTCGAAAAGGCCCTGCAGCACGTGCGCGGAGGCTGGTTCCAGGACTGGATCACGCTGCTCGACGCGTTCGGCCTGCTCGCGCTGCCGCAGGTGGTGATCGCCGTGGGCCTCGCGATCATGGCGATCGGCATTGCGCTGCGCGCCCGCGTGGCCTGGGTGCTCTCGCTGCTGCTGCTCGCCGCCGCGGCGTTCCTCAGCCTGCGGGGCGACTATCGCAGCGTGCCGCTCTTCGCCTTCACGCTGCTGCTGGCGGTCGCGCTCCTCGTCTACTGGCGCCGCTTCGACCGCACGAGCCTCGCCGCGAGCTCATTGTTCGCCATCCTGAGCATCGGCTCGTTGATGATCTACGCGGTGTTCGGCTCGCTCTATCTGGGCAAAGACTTCGACCCGCCCATCCAGAACTTCGTCACGGCGTTCTATTTCTCGATCGTGTCGATGTCGACCGTGGGCTACGGCGACATCGTTCCGCACTCGGACACCGCGCGGCTGTTCGCGGCTTCCGTGATCGTGCTCGGCATCACCGTGTTCGCGACGTCGATCAGCGCCGTGGCCGGCCCCGTGATCGGCGGCAAGCTGAAACATATCGTGAAGGGAGGGATTTCCAACGTGACCCGCAAGAACCACTACCTGATCGTCGGCGTCTCGCCGCTCGCGCACAGCGTCTACGCGGGGCTCAGGAAGCGCGGCTACGCCGTCACGGTGATCGTGACGCAGAATGCGCCGCACAGCTATCCCGAGAATGCCGACATTGTCGAGGGCGACGCCAGCGACACCGCGACGCTGCACAAGGCGAGCGCGGAAACGGCGCTTGCCGTACTGGCGCTGCGCATGGACGACGCCGAAAACGCCTTCGTGATCCTCGCCATCAAGGAACTCGCGCCGAAGGTGCGCACCGTCGCGCTGGTGAACGACAGCCGCAATCTGCAGCGGCTGCGGCTGCTGCAGCCGGACATGGTGTTCTCGCCGCAACTGCTGGCGGGCGAACTGCTCGCACGCACGCTCAACAACGAGACCATCGACAACGATCTGATTTCGCACCTGCTGTTCGGCCATTCGGAAACCCCGCAGCCGGCGCAGCCCCCCGCACCGGCCGCGCCTTCGGCCTGAACCCTGCCCGCAGCATGCGGACCGCCGGACCCGGAGCGCAAATAGCGACTATCACGCCCGCGCACGCGCAAGGCCGCCCGCATCGCCTATGCTCCTGAATCGGTAAAAGTGCGGTAAAAACGCGGCCCGTGTGCGCGCTTTGCCCGCAGCGCGTTCGTCCCGCGGCGAACGGCGCCATGGCATCCCTTCGTCCGTCCTGTCCTCATTCGCATGTCCGTCCACGCGCAAGCCCGCGGCGATGGCGCCGCGCTGCGCACCGTACTGCGCAGCGTCGGCCAGATCGTCCTGCAACGTCACGCCGGCACCGGCGCCTGCCTTGTCGCCGCGCTCGCGGTATGCGACCTGCGTCTCGCCTGCGCCGCGCTGCTGGGGGCGACGGCCGCCAACGTCTGCGCCGTGCTGGGCGGCCACGCGGACGAAGCGATCCGCGACGGCCTCGCCGGCTTCAACGGCGCGCTCGCGGCACTCGCGGCCTTCACCTTGATCGGCGATACGCCCACCGCCACGGCCGTCGCGCTGCTGGCCGCCACGGCCAGTGCCTGGATCGGCGCGGCGCTCGCCCCGCGCCTCGCGCGCGCGGGCCTGTCCGTCTACTCCACGCCGTGCCTCATCGCCACCTGGGTGTGGCTCGCGCTAAGCGCAGGCGCCCCGGCGGCCCCGCCCGCGCCGGGCCATGCGCTGACCGCGCTGATCGATCCGGGCTGGGCCGCGGCGCCCCACGCCGCCAGCTTCGGCTTGCGCACGCTCGCCGGCGTCCTGAGCGGCGTGGCGCAAAGCGAATTCGCCTCCGGCGCGCCGGCCGGGCTGCTCGTGGTGGCGGGGCTCGCGCTCTCATCGCGGCGGGCCGCCGGCTTCGCGCTGCTGGGCGCGGCGCTCGCAAGCGGCCTCGAACTGGCCTGCGGCACGCCGCTTTCTGCCTTCGACGCCGGCCTGACCGGCTTCAACGGCGCGCTGGCCGCGCTCGCCACGCTCACGCTCGGCACGCGCGCCGCAATCTGTGCGACGATGCTGGCCGCAGCGCTGCATCTCGCCGCCGTCCACTACGGGCTGCCCGCCCTGACCGCGCCCTTCGTGCTCGCAAGCTGGTGCGCCCACGCTACCGCGCGCGGGCTTCGCGGCGGGCGCCGCGACGCGGCTCCGGCGCGCGCCGCCACACACGAACCGCAAGAGACGGAGACGCCCGCGCGCGCCGGCAGCACGCGCACCGCCCCCTCCGCCCTCCGCTGACCACCCGGGAAGGAGCCGCCATGTCATTCGCCCACCGCCCCACCCGCACGGCCGCCGAAACCGGCCCGCGCTCCGCCGCCGAACAGCGGTTGCGCGTCGATCTGGCCGCCGCCTACCGGCTCATCGCGCTCAACGGCTGGGACGACCTCATCTACACCCATGTCTCCGCCGCGATTCCCGGCGAGCCCGGGCGCTTCCTGATCAACCCGTTCGGCCTCGCCTTCGACGAGGTGTGCGCCTCGAACCTCGTGAAAATCGACACGGAAGGCCGCATCGTCGGCCCGAGCGACCATCCCGTAAACGCCACGGGCTTCGCGCTGCACGCGGCGGTGCACCTCGCGCGGCCCGATGCCGTCTGCGTCATGCATCTGCACAACACGGCGGGCATTGCCGTGTCGATCCAGCGCGACAGTCTGCTGCCCGCCTCGCAGCATGCGCTGCGCTTCTACGGCCAGCTCGCCTGGCACGACTACGAAGGTCTCGCCTTCACGCCCGCCGAGGGCGGCCGGCTGACCGCGAACCTCGGCGACCGTCCGGCCATGCTGCTGCGCAACCACGGCACGCTCACCACGGGCCGCACCATCGCCGAGGCCTACGTGCTGATGGCCACGCTCATCAAGGCCTGCGAAATCCAGTTGCAGGCCCAGGCGGGCGGTGTGCCGCTCGTCGTACCGCCGGCCGAGGTCGCCGCCCGCACCGCCGAACAACTGCGCGACGGCGGCGCGGTCGAAGGCGAGCTCGAATGGCCCGCGCTGCTGCGCAAGCTCGACCGCCTCGACCCGTCGTATCGCGATTGACTCCTTCACCCCACTCATCACGGAAGACAACCATGCCGACTTTCCATATCGAACTGTTCGAAGGCCGCACCGTCGAGAAGAAGCGCGAACTCGCCGCCGCGCTCACGGAAACCACCTGCAAGGTGCTCGGCTGCGAGCCGCAAAGCGTCGACATCCTGTTCGTGGACGTGAAACCCGAGAACTGGGCCACGGCAGGCAAGCTGTGGAGCGATCCGCGCTGAGCGGCAGCGTCCCTTCTGCCGCTCGCCTATCCTTAAGATTCCTTAGTATTGCCTCACGCGATCGTCCCGGCCCCGGCGGCACCGGGACGATCCCGCCTCATCCCTGCCGAATCCGCACCTGGTCAGATTGACGCACCCGCGCGGCTGCGCGGTGTATTGACGCACATCGGCGCCGCACTCCCCGCACGCTTTCCTCGCCCCCCTTGCGCATTAGTTGATTTGAGTCAATGCGTTAGCGCATAACCGTGCGTCGCGGCGAGGTCGGCCTGCGACAAGCGAGCGCACGCCGCAGCGCAGCAAACGCGCCGCCATTGGCCTACGCTTACGCCCATCTGCACGACACGCAGGCCGCCTTCCGGCATCGCCCGTCGCGCGGAACCCTACGGCACGCAAGCATCAGGCACGTACATGGACACGTCACTCTCGGCCTTCGATCTGGCCAGGCTGCAATTCGCTTTTACCGTCTCCTTCCATATCGTCTTTCCCGCGCTCAGCATCGGGCTGGCAAGTTTCATCGCCGTGCTGGAAGCCTGCTGGCTCAAGACCGGCAAGACCTGCTACAAGGATCTCTGCCTCTTCTGGTCGAAGATCTTCGCCGTCGCGTTCGGCATGGGCGTCGTCTCCGGCGTCGTCATGAGCTACGAGTTCGGCACCAACTGGTCCGGCTTCTCCGCCTTCGCCGGCCCGGTAACCGGCCCGCTCCTCATGTACGAGGTGATGACCGCGTTCTTCCTCGAAGCCGGCTTCCTCGGCATCATGCTGTTCGGCTGGAACCGCGTGAGCCCGCGCGCGCACTTCGGCGCGACGCTCATGGTCGCCATCGGCACGCTCATCTCCACATTCTGGATTCTCGCCTCCAACAGCTGGATGCAGACGCCCCAGGGCTTCGAGATCGTGAACGGCCATGTCGTCCCCACCGACTGGTTCAAGATCGTCTTCAACCCGTCGTTCCCCTACCGTCTCGCGCACATGGCCATTGCCGCGTTCATCGTCGCCGCGCTCGTGGTGGCGGCGACCGGCGCCTGGCATCTGCTCAAGGGGCGGCGCGATCCGGCCGTCAAGACGATGTTCTCGATGGCGCTCGCCCTCCTTCTCGTGCTGGCGCCCGTGCAGGCCTTCGTGGGCGACGCGCACGGCCTGAACACGCGCGAGTATCAGCCCGCCAAGATCGCCGCGATCGAAGGACTCTGGGACACCGAGCAGGGCGGCACCGCGCTCAATCTCTTCGGTATTCCGGACATGCAGGCCGAAACCACGCGCTATGCCGTTTCGGTTCCGCACCTGGGCAGCCTCATCCTCACGCATAGCTGGGACGGCAAGATCAGGGGCCTCAAGTCGTTCCCGCCCGACGAGCGCCCGAACTCGACGCTCGTGTTCTGGACCTTCCGCGTGATGGTTGGCCTGGGACTCCTGATGATCGTGCTGGGCGCGCTGGGCGGGTTCCTGCGCCGGCGCGGCACGCTCTACGAATCGCGCGCATTCCAGCGCTTCACCTTCGCCATGGGGCCGACGGGCTTCGTCACGCTGCTCGCGGGCTGGATCACCACCGAAGCCGGCCGCCAGCCGTGGGTGGTCTATGGCGTGATGCGCACCGCGCAGGCCGTGTCGCCGCTCACGGCGCAGCAGGTCAGCATTTCGCTGATGGCGTTCGTCTGCGTGTACTTCCTCGTGTTCGGCACCGGCATCTACTACATGCTCAAGCTCATGCGCCACGGCCCCGCGCTGCCGGGCGAGCCGGGCGGCCGCGCCGCGGCCCCCGCACTGCCCGGACACCAGAGCGCGCGCCGCCCCCTGTCCGCCGCCGATCAGCTGATCGACGCCTGACCCCGGAACTTCGATCCCTCCTCAAGCAAGCGTAAAGAGGCAAGCAAAATGGATGTCACCGTCATCTGGGCTGCGATCATCGCGCTCGGCGTGTTCATGTATGTCGTGCTGGACGGCTTCGATCTGGGCATCGGCATCGTGTTTCCGTTCTTCCCCGAAGAGCACGAGCGCGACCTCATGATGGACACGGTCGCGCCCGTCTGGGACGGCAACGAGACCTGGCTCGTGCTCGGCGGCGCGGCGCTCTTCGCCGTGTTTCCGGTGGTGTATGCCACCGTGCTTTCCGCGCTCTATCTGCCGCTCGTGTTCATGCTCGCGTGCCTGATCTTTCGCGGCGTGTCGTTCGAGATTCGCGCGAAGGCCAACCGCACGAAGCATCTCTGGGATCTCGCCTTCATCGGCGGTTCGACGGGCGCCGCGTTTTTCCAGGGCATCGCGCTCGGGGCTTTCCTGCAAGGCATTCCCGTCGCCGACGGCCGCTTCACGGGCGCCCCCTTCGGCTGGCTCACGCCGTTCAGCCTGCTCGCGGGGCTCGGGCTCGTGGTCACCTATGCGCTGCTCGGCAGTTGCTGGCTCGTCGCCAAGACCGAAGGCGACCTCCAGCGCCGTCTGCACCGGCTGGTGTGGCCGCTCACCATGGTGCTGCTCGGCTTCATCGCGCTCGTGAGCGTGTGGACGCCGCTGCAGGACGCCAACATCGCCTCGCGCTGGTTCGACGCGCGGCTCTTCTGGCGGCTCGCGCCCGTGCCGCTGCTGGTGCTGGCCTGCGCGTACTGGATGCATCGCGCCGTGCGGGCGCGCCATCACAACACGCCGTTCATCGCGGCGATCGGCCTCGTGGCGCTCGGCTATCTGGGGCTGCTCGTGAGCCTGTGGCCGTATGCGATTCCGCAAAGCCTCACGCTCTGGGAAGCGGCCGCGCCGCGTTCGAGCCAGATGTTCACGCTGGTCGGCACGGCGGTGATCCTGCCCGTCATTCTGGCGTACACGACGATGGGTTACTGGGTTTTCCGCGGCAAGGTGCGCCATGGCGACACCCATCACTATCATTAAGCGCGCCACGCCGCGCCGCGCACTGCCGGGCTGGCTCTGGTTCGTGCTGCTCTGGTGCGCGGGCGTGGGCGCGGCGGTCTCGCTCGGGTTGGCGTTCAAGGTGTTGATGAACCTCACGCTCTTTGCCGTGAAGTAGGCCCCGTCCGGGGCGGCACACACACACCGCGCGCGCAGCGGCCCGACTCCGCGCTAGACTACCGGCCATCTGTCACTCACACGATAAGAACCATGCAACAGATGACCTTCATGGAATGCGTCAAGCGCACCTGGGCGAGCTCGCGCGAAGCGGCCACGCAGATGCCCGCGCTCATGCTCGGCGCCTTCGCGGCCTATACGGCGCTCGCATGGGTGGCCTTCGCCGGGCGGCCCGTGCCGGGCACGGGCGAGGTGCCCTCGGGCGGCCTCGTGTTCGCAGCCGATGTCGCTTCGCTGCTGAACTCCATCGTCTATCTCGCGTTCATCATCAAGGTGCATCGCTTCGTGCTGCTGCGCGAAGGCGCGGCGCCGCTCTTCCCGTTCGGCGCCAAACCGCTGTTGCGCATGTTCGGCGTGGGCGCCGCGCTCACGCTGGCGCTGGTCGTCACCGGGCTCGTGCTCTACGCCGTGCTGCGGCCGCATTACGCGGGCGGCGAGGCGTTCCTCGGGCTCATCGTGGCCGTCGTGTGGATCTATGTCGCCGTGCGCGTCAGCCTGCTCTTTCCCTCGCTCTCCCTCGGCAACCGCATCGATCTGCGCGCCGCCTGGCACGATAGCCGGGGGCACTTCTGGGCCCTGATCGGTGTGCCGTTCGTCGCGGTATTGCCGCTCATCGCGGTCGGCATCGTCGTGCTGATCGTCATCGGCGTGGCCGGCATCACGCCCGCCTCGCTCGCTTCGCCCGGCCGACTCCTGCTGCTCGCCGTGGGCCAGAGCGTGGGGAATCTCCTGTTCGCGCTGATCACCGCCGCGGGTCAGGCCTGGCTTTATCGGCGCCATGCCGGGCGGCTCCCCGCGCCGCCCGCGGCCTGAGGGCCGTCTGCCACGCGCGCGCGGCGCTATCACAGCGCGGCGCTACCAGACACCCGGCAGGAACCGGTAGCGCACGCGCTGCATGTAGTCCCGATAGCCGGGCAGCCCCTCGGCCAGCGTGCGCTCTTCCTTCACCGCGCGCCAGCCGATGGCCGCCATCATGAAGGGCACGCAGGCAAGCCCCCACCACGAACCCAGCATGAGCGGCGTGCCGGCAATCAGCAGGAGTGCGTACGCATACATCGGATGCCGGATGTGCGCATACGGTCCGGTGTCGGTGAGCGCGTGGCCGCGCTCGCGCTGGATGGCCACGACGGGCGACGCATAGCGGTTCGCTGCGAACACGCCGCGCGTGAGGTAGATGCAGAGAAAGATCGCCGCGGCACCCGCCACGCGCAGCCAGAGCGGCACGTGCGAGGCGCCGAAGCGCACCGCGTCGGCGCCGATCAGCACGAGCCAGGCGCACCAGCCCACCGAGACGGCGATCATGAACACCCGGTCCCACGTGCTCTGACCGCGCGCGGCATACGGCGAAAGGCGCTCGGCCAGCAACCCGGGATCCACGCGCGCGAGCCACAGGCCGATCCAGAGACTCGCAGCGGCGAACTCCGCGAGCCAGAGCCAAGCGGCCAGCCACGCGAGCGTGCCCGCCGCGCCGAACAGCAGCGCGCCCATCAGCGCGAGCCATAGCACCGTCATCCCGATCATGCGTCCGATCATGATGTCCTCCTTCGCTCCGGGCCCGGGCCCGCCCGTGGCCGATCAAGCCCGAGCGCGGCCGGCACCGCTCAGGCCGCCGGGCCGCGTCCCGTGATGCGCGCAAAGAGCGCGTCTGTGTCGAAGTCCGCAGCATCGATGCCGAAGCGCTCGCGCAGACATTCCTTGAGCGCGCCGGCGCTGGCGATCGTCTGCGCGAGGGTGCGGCGGCCCAGGGCGTCGCGTTCGGAATAGTGGTCGTTAAAGAGTGCGGCGCGGCCGTTTTCGCGCACGCCGCACACCACCAGGTTGCCCGTGAAGAACGAATCGGGCGACGTGGACGTGTACCAGTTCGCAACGTCGTAATCCACCCATTCGGCCGGCCGCGATTCGAAGCGGTAAACGTTGGCCCAGGCATCGCCTTCGCGCACTGCGAGCGTCCAGATACCTTCGGACTCCAGATCAAGTCGCGCGGGTTCGAGCGGCGTGGGCTGCGGCTCGCGCACCGCGAACGCAAGCGGCGCGCACAGCGTCGCGCCGCCAAAGCCGACGTCGGCCAGCCACGCGGCGCCCTCCACCTCCACGCGCAGCAGCATATGCGAGCGCGGCGTAACGGCATCGGGCGTGCGCCCGTACACCACGCGCGCGGCCAGCGGCGCGATGGCGAACCCCAGCGCCGCAAGCGCGCGGGCAAAGAGCGTGTTGTGCTCGAAGCAATAGCCGCCGCGCCGCGCATCCACCAGCTTCGCGACGATATCGTCGAGCCGCAGCGAAACGGGCCGCCCCGCGAACGCGTCGAGGCCCTCGAAGGGAATCGCGAGCGGATGGAGGCGGTGGAGCGTGCGCAGCACGTCGAGCGTGGCCGCACGCGGGCCGCCGTAGCCGATGCGCGCGAAATAGCGGTCGAGATCGAAGCGGCTTTCGAGCGGGTTATCAGGCAACGAAGCGGTCATGGGCCGTGCATCCGGAGTGATGCGTGCACGCTATGCATCGAAGCACGCAAGGTCAGTGATGGTCCGATGATATTCGACTTCCATCGCCCCGCCGATCCAACACTTCCTGACAATATGTAATGCAAATCGGGTGTATTGGAAAGCAATTCGTAAACGCACTGAACCCCGCAAGTAATCTTTATGAGAATCATTCTCATTTGTGTTGACTCCTATATTCCCAATGAGTACGATGGGCGTCGTTCGCTGCCTGTTGCGAGGGCGGCGATGCAGGGAATTCATGTGCAGCGGTGCCGGCGCGGATGTTGCGAACAGCAGTGCAACCAGCGCTCCGCCAGCGGGTGGAGACAGCGCGCAAACGGCATCGACATAATCAATAAGGATCTCGATGAAGTTCTCCCGGTCAGTTCGTCCCGCCGCGCTTCGTGGCTACGGGGTCCGGCGCCATCTGCCGGCGCTGCGCCAGCTCACGCTGTCCGTCGCGTTCGCGACGCTCGCGAGCAGTGCGGCCTACGCGCAGTCCAGCCCCGAAACCAACCCCGACGCCACTCCGGAAGCCCCGGAAGCCGACCTCAACATCAAGGCGCAGCCGTCCAGCTTCTGGACCGGCATCTGGAGCCGCCAGAACCTGCTCGGCGACATGGGCGGCCTGCGTCCGTGGCTCGGCAAGTACGGCGTCACGTTCGAGCTGACCGAGACGAGCGAGTACCTCGCGAACCTGCGCGGCGGCCTGAACCGCGGCGGCACCTACGACGGCCTCACCACCGCGACCCTGCAGCTCGATACGAGCAAGGCGCTGGGCATCCCGGGCGGCCTCTTCAATATCAGCGCGCTCAACATTCACGGCTCGAACCTGAGCGCGCTGAATCTCGGCACGCTGAACACGGCGAGCGGCATCGAGGCGCAGGACACCACCCGCCTGTGGGAAATGTGGTACCAGCAGTCGTTCCTCGACAAGCGCGTGGACGTGAAGATCGGTCAGCAAAGTCTCGACCAGGAATTCATGGTGAGCCAGTACGCGGCGCTCTTCGTGAACACGATGTTCGGCTGGCCTGGCCTGCCTTCGTACGACCTGCCGAACGGCGGCCCGGCCTACCCGCTCTCCGCGCTCGGCGTGCGTGCGCGCGCGCAGATCACGGGTTCGCTCACGGGCCTCGCGGGCGTGTTCGACGCCGACCCGCTCGGCAACAACCCGGCCAACCTGAGCGGCACGAACTTCAACCTGCACAACGGTGCAATGGTGATCGGCGAGCTGCAGTACTCGATCAACCAGCCCGCCGAAGGCGACCTCGTGAGCGCAGACAGCAGCAAGAAGCTGCCGGGCACCTACAAGCTGGGCTTCTGGTACAACAGCGACACGTTCACCAACCAGCAGACGTCGGCGCCGATCAAGGGCAACTACAGCATCTATGCCGTCGCCGACCAGATGGTCTGGCGCCCGGACCCCGACGAGCCGCGCAGCATCGGCGTGTTCGCGCGCGTGATGGGCGCGCCGAACGACCGCAACGAGGTGAGCTATAGCGCCAACCTGGGCGTGGTGATGAAGGCGCCGTTCGCCGGCCGCGACAACGACAGCGTGGGCCTGGGCCTCGCCTACATCAAGATCAGCAGCGCCGCGGCCGCCGCCGACCTCGCCAACGGGTTCGTGCAGCGCGGCAGCGAAACGGCGCTCGAAGCGACCTACCAGTATCAGGTCAATCCCTGGTGGCAGCTCCAGGCCGACGCGCAGTACACGTTCAATGCCGGTGCGGGCCAGAACCCGGACAACCAGACGCAGGCGCTGCGCAACACCTTCGTGGTGGGCCTGCGTACCAACATCACGTTCTGAGCGTCCGCATAAACGCAACCGATCGAAACCTGAGCCCATGGCCAACACCAAGTCCTCGCGAGCCCTTCCCGACCTGAGCGCCGAACCCGGCGCCTGCGGCACGCGGCACGCTCGCGGGGCACGGAGATTCACGATGAAACACGCAATGCGCACGCTCCTGCAACGCACGACCCACGCCCGGCGCGCCGCGCTCGCCCTCGCGGCCACGGCCACGCTGGGCGCCGCCCCGCTCGCCGCTCACGCCGCCGCGGACGGCCTCTTGCCGCAGATCCACAGGGACACCACCCTCATCAATACGGTCCCCGACAACGGCGACCAGAACCCGTACGCGATCTTCGTGGCGCCGGTCAGCGCGGGCGCCGTGAAGCAGGGCGACGTGCTGGTGGACAACTTCAACAACGCGGCCAACCTGCAGGGCACGGGCAGCACGATTGTCGATTACCACCCGGACACGAAGCAGATGTCGCTCTTCGCGACGATCCCGCGCGACCTCAAGGAATGCCCGGGCGGCGTGGGCCTTTCCACGGCGATGACCATGCTCAAGTCGGGCTGGGTGATCGTGGGCAGCACGCCCTCCAACGACGGCACCACCGGCACCAAGGGCGCCGGCTGCCTGATCGTGCTCGACAGCAACGGCAAGATCGCCAAAACCATCAGCAGCCCGAACATCAACGACCCGTGGGGCAACATGGCCGTGGTCGACAACGGCGACCATGCCACGCTGTTCGTGAGCAACGCCGGCTTCGGCGTGGGCAGCGCGGACGGCAACCCGCCCGTGTTCAAGCAGTCCACGGTGCTGCGCCTCGACCTCGACATTCCGGACGGCCAGGCGCCGGCGGTGAAGAGCGAGACCGTGGTGGCGAGCGGCTTCGGCGCCCAGGCCGACAAGGGCGTGTTCCTCGTCGGCCCCACGGGCCTCGCGCTCTCGGGCGACAACAAGCTGCTCTATATCTCCGATGCGATCGGCAACCGCATCAACGTGATCGAAGATCCGCTCACGCGCGACACGAGCGCAGGGGTTGGCCGTCAGCTCACCGCAGATGGTATGCTCCACCGCCCGCTCGCGATGGTCGTGACGCCGCAGGGCCACCTGCTCGTCACCAACGCGCTCAACGGCCAGGTCGTGGAGATCGACCCGGTCGCGGCAAAACAGCTTTACGCCCGCTGGATCGATACCGACAAGGCGCAGACCCCCCCGGGCAACGGCGACCTGTTCGGCATCGCGCTGACGCCGGCGGGCGACGGCTTCTACTACGTGGAAGACGACGTCAATACACTCGTGCTGGCCAAATAATCATGTCCTCCGAAGATACCCGCAACCCACCCGAGCGCCCCGCGCGCCGGGGCTTCCTGAAGGCCGGCAGCGCCGCGGTGGCCGCCGGCGCCACGCTCGGTGCAGGTCTCGCCGCACCGGGCTCGGCGCGCGCGGCCATGGAAGCGAACAGGCATGCGGCGCATGCCGACCCGATGCTCGCCGTCGAGCCGTTCTACGCCGAGCACCAGGGCGGCATCGTCACGCCGCAGCAGTCGCACACCTATGTGGCCGCCTTCGACCTCGCCACGACCTCGCGCGGCGACGTGATCAACCTGCTGCGCCAGTGGACCGAGTCCGCCGCGCGCATGACGCAGGGCAATCCGGCCGCCTCGCTGCAGGGCAGCGGCGACGATCACCCCGCCGCCGATTCGGGCGACGTGCTCGACGTGGGCCCCGCCGGCCTCACGGTGACGTTCGGCTTCGGCCCCGGCCTCTTCACGTCCGAAGGCAAGGACCGTTACGGCCTCGCCAGCAAGCGCCCCGCCGCGCTCGTCGATCTGCCGCGCTTTAACGGCGAGCAGCTCGTGGCCGAGAAAACCGGCGGCGACCTGTACGTGCAGGCCTGCGCGAACGACGCCCAGGTGGCCTTCCACGCGGTGCGCCAGCTTGCGCGCCAGGGCTACGGCATCCTGCGCATGCGCTGGGGCCAGGCCGGCTCCCTCACGGGCGCGAAGGGCCAGACGCCGCGCAACCTGATGGGCTTCAAGGACGGCACCAACAATCCGCCCACGACCGACCCGAAGCTCATGAACCAGTTCGTCTGGGCCACGGCTGCCGACGCGCCGTGGATGCAGGGCGGCACCTATACGGTCGTGCGCCGCATCCGCATCACGCTCGAGCACTGGGACCAGATGGAGCTCGGCTTCCAGGAGCAGGTGTTCGGCCGCCGCAAGTACAGCGGCGCGCCCATCGGCAAGGACAAGGAATTCGACGCGGTCGATCTGGACGCGCAGGACAAGGACGGCAATCCGCAGATTCCGGACAACTCGCACGTGCGCCTTTCGAACCGGGCGTCGAACAACGGCGCGCAGATCCTGCGCCGTTCGTACTCCTACAACGACAGCGCAAACTTCTACATCGAGCGCTGGCCGCCGTGGCGCCAGGAAACCGAATATGACGCGGGCCTCATTTTCATCGCTCACCAGAGCGACCCGCGTACGGGCTTCATTCCGATCAACGAAAAGCTCTCGAAGTTCGACATGATGAACCAGTTCACGACCCATATCGGCAGCGCGGTGTTCGCCTGCCCGCCGGGCGCGAAACCGGGTTCGTATATCGGCGCAGAGCTGTTCTCGGCCTGACTCCGGCCCGGCATGCAAGCTCCGGCCGGACCCGTGGATTTGCTCCCCGGGCCCGGCCTCCGGATTTGACCTGAATTTGACCTGATAAAGACGCTCCTCTTCATCAACGGATAACGACACACCATGAAGATCTCGCTCCCCGGCGCGCCGCTGCGTGCCGCCGCCCTGAGCATCGCGCTCGCCGTCGCCGGCACGCTGCCGCTCGCCGCCCACGCCGCGTCGATCACGCTGTACAACGCGCAGCACGAGCAGGTCGTGAACCAGCTCGCGAAGGACTTCCAGCAGCAAACCGGCATCAGCGTGAACATCCGCAGCGACGAAGGTCCGGCGCTCGCGGCGCAGATCATCGCCGAAGGCGACAAGACGCCCGCCGACGTCTACTTCACGGAAAACTCGCCCGAGCTCATGCTGCTCGAAGAGAAGGGCCTGCTCGCCCCCGTGCAGGGCGCAACGCTCTCCGAAATCCCCTCGCGCTACAACTCGCCGGCCGGCCAGTGGGTGGGCGTGACCGCGCGTGAAAACGTGCTGGCGTACAACACCGCCAAGGTGCAGCCCTCGCAGCTGCCGCAAACCCTGTTCGATCTCGCGAAGCCCGAGTGGAAGGGCAAGGTCGGCATCGCGCCGTCCGACGCCGACTTCCTGCCGCTCGTCGACGCCGTGATCGCCGCCAAGGGCGAAGCCGCGACGCTCGAATGGCTCAAGGGCCTGAAGGCCAACTCGCAGATCTTCGACGACGACGAAGGCGTGGTCGCCGCCGTGAACCGCGGCGCCGTGGCCACCGGCATCATCAACAACTACTACTGGGACCGCCTGCACGCCGAGATCGGCGACGGCAAGACGCGCAGCGCCGTGGCGCACTTCGCGAACGGCGACATCGGCGCCCTCGTGAACGTTTCGGGCGCGGCCGTGCTGAAGTCGGCCCACAACCCGGACGGCGCGCAGAAGTTCCTCGCCTACCTCGTGAGCGAGCGTGCGCAGAAACTGATGGCCCAAGGCCACATCAGCTTCGAGTACCCGCTGCGTCCCGGCGTGGCGGCGGACCCGATCAACAAGCCCTTCAACCAGTTGAACCCGCCGTCGCTCACGATCGAGCAACTGGGCGACGACAGCCAGGCCGGCAAGCTGCTGCGCCAGGCGGGCCTGCTTTAATCAACGCAACTGCAAAGCCAGCCTTATCGTGAGTGAAGCTGTCACCACGGCGCCAGCCATGCAGGAATCGCCCGACCACGACACGCCGCCATGCGTCACCGCGCGGCGGCGTGTGCCGCGCGCGCTCGTCGCGGCCGCGCTGCTCGGGCCCCTGCTGGTGCTGCTGCCGCTCGCGCTGACGTTCTGGCGCGCGCTTTCGTTTGGATTCGCCGACGCTGCCGACCTGATCTTCAGGCCGCTCGTCGGCGAACTGCTTGTCAACACGCTCTCCATCACGGTGAGCGCCACGCTCGCTTCGGCCGTGCTCGGCACCGCCGTCGCGTGGTTCGTCGAACGCACCGACCTGCCCGGCCGCCGCGCCTTCGCGCTGCTCGCCGCCGCGCCGCTCGCCATGCCCGCGTTCATCACGAGCTATGCGTGGGTGTCGCTGAGCCTCGATCTTCAGGATTTCCTCGGCGCGTTCATCGTCATCACCACCGCGTATTTCCCGCTCGTCTATCTGCCCGTGGCCGCCGCGCTGCGCGGGCTCGATCCGGCGCTCGAAGAAAGTGCGCGCGCGCTCGGCTGCAACCGCTGGGCCACGTTCTTTCGCGTGGTGCTGCCGCAACTGCGCCCCGCCCTGCTCGGCGCGATGCTGCTCGTCGCGCTCGGCGTGCTGGCCGAATTCGGCGCGTTCCAGCTGCTGCGCTTTCGCACCTTCACGACCGAGATCTACGCCGAGTACCGCACGAGCTTCGACGGCGGCGGCACTTCGCTGCTCGCCTGCGTGCTGATCGTGCTGTGCCTCGCGGTACTCGCACTCGAATTCCGCGTGCGCGGCCGCGCCCGCTACGAACGCGTCGATCGCGGCACGCGCCGCGCCGTGACGCGCCATGCGCTCGGCCGCTGGCGCTGGCCCGTGGCCGCCGCCTTCACCGCGCTCAATATCGCCACGCTGGGCGTGCCGCTCGGCATGATCGGCTACTGGCTCACGCAGCCGGGCGCGGAAGCGATCACGCCCGCCGACGTCTCGCCCGAACTGCTGCTCTCGACGACGTTCGCCTCGCTGCATCTCGGCCTCGTGGCCGCCGTCTTCACCACGGTGCTCGCGCTGCCGCTCGCCTGGCTGCTCGCGCGCTATCCGGGCCGCCTCGCCACCTTCCTCGAACGCACGACGTTCGTGGCGCAAGGGGTGCCCAGCATCGTCATCGCGCTCGCGATCGTCTCGCTCGCGGTGCACGTGCTCACGCCGCTCTATCAGAGCACCACGCTCCTGATCGTCGTGTACGGCATCCTCTTCCTGCCGTTCGCGCTCGTGAGCGTGCGCGCCGCGCTGCTGCAGGCCCAGCAGCGGCTCGAAGACACGGCCCGCTCGCTCGGCCTCGGCTGGCTCGAAACGCTGCGCCGCGTGGTGCTGCCGCTCGCGGGACCGGGTCTCGGCGCCGCGGCCTCGATGGTGTTCATCTCCGTCGTCACCGAACTGAACGCGACGCTGCTGCTCTCGCCCATCGGCACGCGCACGCTCGCGACCCAGGTGTGGATCGACACTTCGACGCTCGCGTTCGCCGCCGCCGCGCCCTATGCCGCGCTGCTCACGGCGCTCTCGCTCACGGCTTCCGGCCTGCTGTTCGCGTTCGCGGGGCGCTCCGCGCTCGCCGCGCACTCGCCCACGCCGCCCGAAGCTGCGCCCTGACCGTCTTACCCGTACCGCCCATGAGCACTCTTCGCATCTCCGGCCTGCAAAAGGCGTTCGACGGTCATCCCGTGCTGCACGGCATCGATCTTTCCGTGAAGTCGGGTTCGCTCGTTGCCCTGCTCGGGCCTTCGGGCAGCGGCAAGACCACGCTGCTGCGCGTGCTGTGCGGCTTCGAGCGCGCCGATGCGGGCACCATCGAAATCGACGGCAAGCGCGTGGCGGCCGAAGGCCTGCACCTGCCCACCGAGCAGCGCCATATCGGCTACGTGCCGCAGGAAGGCGCGCTCTTTCCGCACCTCACGGTGGCCGAGAACATCGTGTTCGGGCTGCCGCGTTCGCAGCGCCGCGCGCGGCATCGCGTGGCCGAACTGCTCGAACTCGTCGGACTTCCGGAGTCCTATGCAATGCGCGCGCCGCAGCAGCTTTCGGGCGGCCAGCAGCAGCGCGTGGCGCTCGCGCGTGCGCTCGCACCGTCGCCCGGCCTCGTGATGCTCGACGAACCGTTCTCCTCGCTCGACGCCGCACTGCGCATCGAAACGCGCGAAGCCGTGGCGCGCGCGCTCGCCGCAGCGGGCGCGACCGCGGTGCTGGTGACGCACGACCAGGCCGAAGCGCTCTCGCTCGGCCACGAAGTTGCGGTGCTGTGGCGCGGGCGGCTGCTCCAGACGGCTTCGCCGCAGGCGCTCTACCGGCACCCGGTCACGCGCGAACTGGCGACGTTCATCGGCGAAGCCGTGCTGCTGCCGGGCAACGTGAGCGGCTCGCGCGCCCACTGCGTGCTCGGCACGCTGCCCGTGGTGGAGGGTTCCTCGCACACCGATGGCGAAGTGGACGTGATGCTGCGCCCCGAACAGATCGAAGTGCTGCCCGAGACCGCACAGCGCGAAGGCGCGCTCGATGCGCTCGTGCGCGAGATCAGCTTCCAGGGGCAGGATGCGGCGCTCACGCTGCAATTGATCGACTCGCCCACCACCGTGCGGGCGCGCGTACCCGGCTACCGCACGCCGCGTCCGGGCGAGCGCGTGCGGCTCGCCGTGGGCGGCGAAGTGAGCGTCTATCCCCGCTGACGCCGCACCGCAAGATCCTGAACCATCTGTTGTGCCAGGTAATCGCAGGTGGGCCGGTTCGACTTGACGCTGCGCGCGACAACGATATCGAGCGGCTCGATCTTCGGCAGCCCTTCGTCCGCCCCGAGAATCGCGAAACGCGGCGGCACGCTGCAGCGCGTGAGCGCGACGACGGCAATGCCCGCCTCGACCGTCGCCAGCAACCCCATCAGACTTGCGCTGCTATAGGCCGCGCGATAGCGGATGCGCGCCGCGTCGAGCGCCGCCACCGTATGCACGCGCGCCACGCTGCCGTGCTCGTAGAGCCCCACCGGCAGCGGCGACATGGCGAGCGGCGCGGGGTCGTCCGCCGCGCCTACCCAGACCATGTCCTCGCTGCGCACGAATTCGCCGCGCAGCTTGCGGTCGCGCGTGACGAACGCGAGATCGATCTTGTTGTCCGCCAGCATCGGCCCGAGCGCGACGCTCTGCGCGCAGACGATCTCGATCTCCACATGCGGATAGAGCGTGGAGAAGCGCCGCAGCACGGGCGAGAGCAGCGCGGCCATGTAGTCGTCGGGCGCGCCCAGCACCACGCGCCCCGTCACCTCCGGCCGCACCAGCGCCGACCACGCCTCTTCCTGGAGTTCCAGCGCGCGCCGCGCATATTCGAGCAGCGTATTGCCGGGCCGCGTAAGTGCGAGATTGCGCGTGTCGCGCGTGAACAGCGTGGTGCCGAGCATCTGCTCGAGCCGCTTGACCTGCATGCTCACAGCCGCCTGCGAGCGGTGCACGACGGCCGCCGCCCGCGTGAAGCTGCCCGCGTCGGCCACGGCGACGAAGGTCCGCATGAGGTCGAGGTCGAATTCCGGGCTCATGATTTATCAGCCGCGTTGATGGAATTGTTCAATTTAATTCGTTTGCCTGTAGAGCGCAACTGACGAATACTGGGCCGGTTTTCAGCGTCCTTTTTCCTTTCGCTGCGCCTGCCCCTTTCGTCATTGCGGACTCCCACCATGCAACCCCTGCCCCAGACCAGCCAGCGACAAGGCGCGATCATGCTCGCCAGCGGCGGGCTGCTCATGGGCACGATCGGCGTTTTCGTGGAAGAAGCGCGGCTCTCCGCCATGACGCTCGTGTTCTTCCGCTGCCTCTTCGGCATGCTCTCGCTCGGGGCGTTCTGCGCCTGCAAGGGCTGGCTCTCGCCGCGCCAGTTGAAGAGCCAGTTCACGCGGCGCACGCTCGGACTCGCGCTGGCCACGGGCGTGCTGATGGTCACGCAATGGGTGGCCTTCTTCGATTCGATCCATCGCACGAGCATTGCGGTCTCCACCGTCGTCTTCCACGTGCAGCCGTTCTGGGTCGTGCTGATGGGGGCCGCGCTCTTTCACGAGCGCCTGGGGGCGGACCGGCTCGGCTGGATCGGCATTGCATTCGTGGGCCTCGTGCTGGCCTCGGGCGTTCTGGCCGAAGGCAGCTTGCAGGGGCATCAGCGGTATCTGATCGGGATTGCCGAGGCGCTGGGCGGCTCGGTGCTCTATGCGAGCGTCACGCTGATCGCGAAGAGCCTGGCGGGTTTTCGGCCGCACCTGCTTACGATCACGCAATGCGCCGTGGGCACGATCTGCCTGCCGCTGATCGCACCGTTCTTCGCGCCACTCGAACTCGCGCATATTTCGGCCGCGCAATGGGGCTGGCTCGTCGGCATGGGGGTGCTGCACACGGGGCTTTCTTACGTGCTGATCTACGGCGCGCTGCCGAAGCTCACCACGCCCGTGATCGCCGTGCTGTTGTTCGTTTATCCGCTCACGGCGATTGTGGTCGATGCGGTGGTGTACGGACGCGCGTTGAGCGTGCCGCAACTCGCCGGCATGGTGCTGATCGTGACGGCGAGTCTGGGCGTCAATCTAGGATGGCGGCTGGTGCCGCCGATGTTGGCGAGAGCGCGGCGTTAGGAAACGGCGCGTTGCCGCTGGCGTAACGCTATCTGGCTAGCTCGATAGTGCCGCTCGGCATGCCTCGCCGCCACCACGCTCGCCAGGCTTTCTCAACGCCCGGGACGGGAAAACACGTTGACGAGATTCCCGTCCGGGTCGCGCAACAAGAGCGAGCGATTGCCCCAAGGCATCAATGTGGCCGGCATCACGACGGTTGCCCCGGACGCATTCACCCGTTCGAACACCGCGTCAACGTCCTCCACTTCGAACTCCAGGATTGCCGATTGATTGGCTGCGGCAATCGCCGCACCGACGTTGAAAAGCTTGATCAGGTGCTCGGACGAAATCGCCAGCGTCACGCCCTCGAATCGCATTTCGGCAAATCCATCGGCCAGACGTACAGCCTCGATCCCGGAAAGCCGCTGATAAAACGCCACCAGCTTCTCGACATCCGGGGTAACCACTCGAACCGATGCGAACTTCATTTTTCGCTCCTCGACAAGAAAGGAGCCTCAGTCTACCGGTCCATACTGTCAAATTCTGGCAGTATGGTTTGGCTGGCAACCTGATTTAACTTGCACCAATCACGGAGCAAGGTCGAGCCGAGTGCATCGGCAAGCGTCTGGCCGCGCACGCGTGCGATACCGCCGCTCAACGCAGAGATGCGTTACTCATCGGTTTTATTTGAATGGCGCTTTTTGAGGGTTATAAGACCTTTGCGCCACTCCCTTCGCGTTCCATACTTCGTGTGCAAGATCAATCACGAAGTGGAAAGGAACGGAAAATGAGGCTCAAGAACAAGTCAGCTTTGATTACGGGCGGTACCAGCGGCATCGGCCTCGCAACGGCGAAGCTGTTCATTGCAGAAGGCGCCCGGGTAGCGGTTACCGGTCGCGACGACGCCGTGTTCGAGCGCGTGAAGGCAGAGCTTGGCGAGCATGCACTCGTTCTCAAGGGCGACGTACGTTCGATCACGGACATGCGAGCGATTGCCGCTGAGGTAAAAGAGAAGTTCGGCGGCCTGGATATCGTATTCGCCAACGCGGGCTGGGCTTTCCCGTCCGCCGTCGACGACATCGACGACGCGCTCTACAGCGAGATCATGGACATCAACGTCAAGGGCGTGGTGTTCACGCTTCAAGCGGTTCTGCCGGATTTGCGAGAAGGTTCCTCAGTCATCCTCAATACGTCGTTCGTCGCGCAGACCGGCCAGCATGGCATCTCGTTGACTGCGGCGGCGAAGGCCGCCGTGCGGTCGCTTGCCCGCAGTTGGTCGTACGAATTTCTCGGCCGCAAAATCCGCTTTAACGCGATCGCACCCGGTGCAATAGACACGCCGCTTCTCGGCAGGTGGGGCATGCCCGACCAATGGGTTCGCGACCGTAAGGCCGAGTTCGCCCAGGCCATTCCGGTGGGCCACATGGGCAAAGCCGAGGACATTGCCTACGCGGCACTCTATCTCGCCAGCGACGAATCCTCTTACGTTGTCGGCACCGAACTGGTCGTCGACGGCGGCGCCTCGCAGCTTTAAGCCTGCGGTTCTCGACCCTTGAGCCGGACCAGCCATCCCGGCTCATCGCCGGCTCGATCACACGTCCGCCACGCCTTTCTTCGCGGCGGCTTTTCAATCTGGCCCAACCTCGTTGCGCTCGCAGAGTGGGCCGAAATGCAAGGAGAAGCTATCTTGACCAACAGTAGCGAAAACAACGCCTCCGAAAAGCAACTCACTCGAGCGGGCCGTTCGCGCCGCGATGTTCTCAAGTTTGGAACCGTCGCCACACTCGGCGCCGTGCTGGGTGGCGCAGCGTTGCCTGGACACGCCGCGCCGGCTCTTGCGCAGGCGGACAGCGAGGGGATACGCGCCCCGAATGACCCGCTCAATATTCTGATCGTCAATTACGACGGGGGTACGCTTCTCGACTTCGCCGGCCCCAGCGAGATTTTCCACCGGCTGCCGAATACGCATGTTCGCTATGCGAGCCTCAATGGCGGCAACGTGACCCTCGAATTTGGCGTCGTGTATGGCAAGACTGAAAGACTGGCCGATATCGAGCAGACAGACGTGATTCTGGTCCCCGGCGGGTCCAATTTGAGCGCGCCGATGCGCCCGGAGTACCAGGCGCAAATCCGGCGTATTGCAGAAAGCGCCAAGCACGTTACTTCGGTGTGCAACGGATCGCTCGTGCTCGCCGCGACGGGCATTCTCAAGGGTAAGCGAAGCGCCTGCCATTGGGCCTTCATCAACAAGCTGTCCGAATATGGCGCCATTCCCGTTCCCGACCGCTACGTGGAAGACGACAACGGCCGGTTCATGAGCGGCGGCGGCGTGACGGCGGGCATCGACTTCGCCCTTCGCGTTGCAGCGAAGTTGCGCGGTCAACAGGCTGCCGAATTCACGCAACTCGTGATCGAATACGATCCCGCTCCGCCGTTCCACTCCGGGCATCCCAGAGACGCGCGGCCCGAAGTCATCGCGATGGTCGATAAAGAATTGCCCGGTGCGTCCAGGGGGCTCGCGCGAATTCCAGGCGTTCTCTGAAACGCCTGCAGACAATCTGCGCAAAGCCATCGGCAGGTCTCGATGAAGGCCGCCGCCCTTTCAATTCAAGCCAGAACCGGAAATCATTCGATGCAACAGATCCGTCTTTGTACGGCTGCTCTTGCAGCCTGCGTCTCCTTTTTCTCGTTTGCGGCGCCGGCTATTGCCGGTGATGCGCAACGTCCGCCCGAAGCGGCGATCAAAGCCGAAAACGCGCGATGGGCAGATGCTTTTGCGCGAGGAGACTACGAGGCGATCGGCCGCCTCTATACCCGCGATGGCACACTCTTGCCGCCCGGCGGCGACAAAGTCACGGGCAGCACGGCGATCACCGGGTACTTCGCCAAGGGATATGCCGGATTAAAGCCGCACACCGTATCGTTCAGCCATGACGAGTTCTACGGTAACAATCAGATCGTGACGGAAGTTTCGGATGCGGAAATTCGCGACCAGAGCGGAAAGCTCACATTCCGCGGCAAGCAGATCCTCATCTTCGTGAAACAGGGCGGCGCGTGGAAGTTGCATCGCGACATGTGGAACGAATACGCTGCCCTGAAAACTGACGAGAATTGACCATGCAGTGCGCTGATCGGCCGGCGGTCGATCAGCGTGCTGCGTTCGACCGGCTCTCGCGCCGGATCGCTTGCGGCGGGTGCCCATGCAGTTTGACGAAAGCCCGCCGCATCCGTTCCGGATCGGTGAATCCCACAGCCAGCGCAATCTGTTCGATCGGTTCGCTGCCGCCCTGCAGGCGCAGCCTCGCAGCTTCAACGCGCAAGCGCTCGACCGCCTTCGCGGGTGTTTCACCGGTCTCCCGGCGAAAGGCTCGGCCGAACTGCCGCAAACTTAAACTCGCGGCATCGGCGAGCCGTTCGACAGGCAGCGCTTCAGCCAGATGTTCCCTGGCAAAATTCAGCGCGATGCGGATGCGATCCGATTCCGGCTCCATCTGCGACATGGCAGAGAATTGGGACTGCCCGCCTGGCCGACGATACGGAACCACCAAAAGCCTGGAGACAGCGCGCGCAATCTCCGCGCCCATATCTTTTTCTATCATGCCGAGCGCCAGGTCTATTCCGGAGGCGATGCCCGCCGAGGTCCAGATGCGGCCATCCACGATATAGATACTGTCCCCCTCGACCCTGGTGCGAGGAAAGCGCGACTGCAATAGCGCAGCGTATCGCCAGTGCGTCGTGGCTCGCAAGCCATCCAGCAAACCGGTTTCCGCAAGCAGAAAGGCCCCCGTACACACGCTGGCCACCCGCGTCGCCCTGGCGCCCAGCTTCCTGGCAGCGGCGATATTTTCCGGTGTCTGCATCGGACCGATATCGCCGCCCACAAAAACGACGGTGTCGAACCTGCGCCTTCCGGGCGGCTTTGTCTCGATCGCAAGGCCCGTATTGCCTGGCACCGGGCCTCCGGACTGCGAGATGACCTGAAGATCGTACGGCGTATGGCCCGCGACTGTGGCCACCTGATTAAAGGCCGAGAGTGGGCCGCCAAGATCAAGCGCATCGTGGCCACGACAAACGAAAAATCCGATTCGATGCATGACGAAGTCGCTAACAGAAAATCCGGGAATGGCGTATTTTACTTTGAACCCTCGATTAGCGCCATTTGGCCTGAAATGAGGGAAAAACGACCTTTACGCCTTCACCGATTATCGGTCGACCCGATGCCGAAGCCGTACCGCTAGCTGCCGGCGGCACGCAAATCGCCGGCTCGTTCCAGCGGCTGGCGTTTCTCGTCACCATCGATCAGGGTTGGCGTTTGCCGCGGCCACCAGCGGGCTTGCCAGCCGGCTTGCGTGAACCCGAAGCGGGCTTGCCAGCAGGTTTGCTGCGTGGCTTTTGCACGCTGAATGGACTACCGCTGGTGAAGCTTGTAGCATTACCCGCAGCCACAGCGCGCTGCGCGGCAGGCTTGCTTTTGTTTTCGCCGCTTTGCGGGCGCGGCGTTTTGCTGCGCACCTGCACGGCGCCCGGCGCCGCTTGCGGCACTTTGGGCTTCTTCGGTTTTTTGGGTTTCTTGATGATCTGGCCCGTCGCGCTGGTTTCCGGCACACGGTGGTCTGCTTCGAAACCCGGCTCTTCCTCACGGCGCAGCGTCTGCTTGATCAGCGCTTCAATCGCGGCCAGTTGCGGCGCTTCGTCGGCACACACGAGGGACACCGCCACGCCGCTCGCGCCCGCGCGGCCGGTACGGCCAATACGGTGCACATAGTCTTGCGCGACGATCGGCAGATCAACGTTGATCACCAGCGGCAGGTCGTCGATATCCAGTCCGCGCGCAGCCACATCGGTGGCGACCAGCATATGGACTTCGCCCGTCTTGAAGCGCTCCAGCGCACGCAGGCGCGCGGGTTGCGGTTTGTCGCCGTGAATGGTGTCGACCGCATAGCCCGCGTCGTCCAGCATGGCCGCCAGGTAATCCACACCACTGCGGGTTTTGACGAACACCAGCGCGTGCGTCCACTTGTTCTGAGCCACGAGGTGCATGAACAGGTCAGGCTTGTTCCTTTTATCCACCGGCACTATCCACTGCTTTATCTTGCTGGCCGTGGCATTGGGCGGACTGACGCTGATATTGACAGCGTTGCGCAGAATACCCGCCGCCATGGCGCGGATATCGTCGGTAAACGTGGCGGAGAACAGCAGCGTCTGGCGCTCGGCGGGCAACGCAGCAAAAACGGCATTGAGTTCGCGCGCAAAGCCCAGATCCAGCATGCGGTCGGCTTCATCCAGCACCAGCGTTTGCACCTGATCGAACTGCACGGCGTTCTGGCGATTGAGATCCAGCAAGCGGCCCGGGGTGGCAACGAGCACATCCACGCCTTTGCGCAGCTTCATCATTTGCGGGTTGATACTCACGCCGCCGTAGGCCGCCAGAAATCGCAGGTCGAGTCCTTTGCCGTAAGCGATAAAGCTTTGCAGCACTTGCTCGGCGAGTTCACGAGTAGGCACCAGCACCAGAACGCGCGCGCGGTTGCTGGATACCGCCGGACCTTGTTGCACCAGCCGTTGCAACAGCGGCAGTGCAAAACCGGCTGTTTTTCCGGTGCCGGTTTGTGCCGCAGCCATGACGTCCTTGCCACTGAGCACGGCAGGAATCGCCTTCGCCTGCACCGGCGTAGGCGCCGGGTAATTGAGTTCCTGCACGTTACGCAGCAAGGGATCGATCAGGCCAAGCGAGGCAAAAGACATTGGCATATTCCGGGTTAAAACCACAATTCTAGCTGTTGCCGCGCGAATTTCGCCTCGCCGGTTCAACGGTCAAAAAGGCGCACCACTTTCTTCGCCCCTCTCCCCTGTGTTTTTTTAAAAAACGGGGACCACAGGTGCCGATAACGTGTCATTATCACTAAACATGAAAGGTTCCGCGATGTGTCATCGTACAGAACCCTTTCATGTGCTAGCGTAGGTGCCCAGAGCCAGCAGGATGTTTCGGTCGAACACCAGAAGGATGCTCATGGAATTCAAGAATGGCGCTGTACTCGAAGCTCTTCGCCTTGCTTTGTATCGGCAAATACCGTGGCACAAGCGGCCGGCAATCTTCACGCTGCTTCGCTCGCAGGGTTTGATCCAGACCATAGACCAGAAACCGCCTCCTGGTACAAAGCACCTCCCCACCATCCAGATTGCCACCCTCACGGATAAAGGACAGAGGGAAATCCAACGTATCGAAGCGTCAAAGCACGTTTCTGGATGGCTGGACGATGATTACTTCGCAACGTTCCTTGCGGAAGTGGTGCTTGCCTGATCCCCGCGCCCTTAATGGTCGCTTGCCGATGTGACCGGGGGATGGGACGAAGGCGAAAGCGCCATTCAACATGGCTGCGCAGGCGTGGTGCCGAATCGCTGCTCGACGGTGGCCAGCATCACGCCGTCCCGACTCAATGGGCGCGAGGCCAATCCTTCACGTAGTCGGCTACGTCCTGCCAATTCATCCATGACGGCGCGCGGCAAACTGTCGTCGCTTTCGTCAGCATTCCAAAATTTCAACCTCTTTCTTCTGTTCATCCGCATCCTTGCGTGTAGTTGCTTCCTGAAACCGCCGCTGATTGCCGGCGATTTGGGAGATCCAGTCGAAAGACCCTTCATGGCCGACTACTGCGCGACACAGTGCACACGGCAACCCGAACGGGCCACGTAGCCTGAGCGGCAAGGCACGCCGCGCTCAGAGGAAACGCCTGATCAGCATCGTCACCCACCGCCAGGCACCGCCGCAGCCGGCGGCCCGGCAGCGCGCATCGGGATCCGCCAGAAGGCGGCCATTGGCGTCGCTCACCGAACTCGAGTTGCGCAGGAAGTACGCCACGCTGTCTTGCAAGGGGTCGAGCCCGTCCTTGGGGATATCTATCCACAGGCCGTTTTCGGTATTCAAGCGGGCCGACAGCGAATCGAAATTGAAACTGCCGAGATAATATCGATGGCCGTCGATGAGGACCAGCTTGGCGTGCATCATGCGGTTGTCCCGGTCGGAATATTCGCGCACCTCGATCCCGGCATTCACCAGGCCGGGCAGATCGTCGGCATAGGCGCGCCCGACTGCGGGGAATTCCTGCGTGATGCTCGCCAGCGAGGCGCTCACCAGGATCACGTGGACACCTTCGCGCTGCTTGCGCTCAAGCGCCTCGCGCAGTTCCGGCACCAGGATCAGGTAGGGGTTGATGATCACGATCTCGTGCTGCGCCGTATCGAACGCTTGCAGCATGTCCTGCAAGGTGCCCGGCGAGCGCTTGTCGGGCCAGTCGTGGACATAGTGCAGGCGCTCGCAGGCAATCGGCATCCAGGCGGGATCAAAAGACGCCCCGGGAGCGGGCGCAGCGGCGGGATCATCGAGCGGATCGGAGGCAGGTGGCGTATCGGCGGCGGCCGGGTCTGTCGCGTGGGCTTCGGCATCGAGCGGAGCCAGCAGCCATTCGCGCCAATAATGGATGCGCGCCGGGTCCAGCGTCGCATAACCCTGCGAGTCGCGATAAGGACTTGCGACTTTGAGGAATTTTTCCGGCTCGGGGCGAACCACTTCCGGGCTATTCCAGAACAAGGCGAAATGCTGGTACATGGCGTGCAGGGAGGAAGCCTCCTCGCCGGCGTCGCCCGACACCATCAGATCGCGCTCGCTGAGCCAGTTGCGAAAGCTCGCATCCCAGATCGAGGTACTGCCAATCACGGCCGTGTCGCCGACCAGGAACAGCTTGTCGTGCATGCGATGCGAAATCTCGACGAGATCGGATCGTGGATGGAAGATTCGGAGTTCGATGCCGGGAGCCACCTCGTGCAGGGCGACGATGAGCTCGTCCTCGAACGGGTAGTGCGGCTCGGGGCCGATGCCGTCGATCAGCAGCCTGACCGGCACGCCTCGGCGCGCAGCCTCGACCAGATGACGCAACAGCAGGCCGCCGGTCTGATCGATTTCGAAGATGTAGGCGAGGATGCGGATCTGCTCGGCAGGCGTGGCGCGGTCGACCAGTGCAATCCGCGACTGCATCAACTGACCGTCGTCAAGACTGGCGACCAGGTCGACACATTGCGCGTGGCCGTGCTGAGAAGAGGCAAACACGCATGCCAGAATGAGCGCCAGGCTTCTCGTTGTGGTCATGATGTGGCGAACGGGTTCGATGCGTCTCAGGCCCTACGTCCTTGAAAGTCTGGAAGGGTCTGGAAGGCTTTGTCGCGTTAGCACGGTCAAGTAGCTCGCCGTTAATTCGAGAACGTGAACAGAACGGCGAGCCCAGGATAGTTACCGTGGACAAGAGCGGCGCGACAAGAGCGGCGTGAGTCTGGCCGCGCTTCAAGCACGCAGTGGACAGGACATCAGCGCAGTTGAAAGAATGGCTTTCCAGAATGTCCGATTGTCGCCCATTTATGAGCGCTGTTCCAACGACCGCTCATGATCGGCCAGCGTCCGGCGACAGAGCGTGACGATCGTCCCGGGTGCGGCCTTTCATGCGAAGCACATAAGCAACCGGGAAGAGGCATTCGCTGACCTGATCTCGCCGCCGCAAAGCTGCCCATCGGAGTTCTGCCACCCCGAAGGCCGAGGAGCCTGTCGAAATGAGCCGCCTTCGTTCGTCGTGTAAGGTAACCCCCTTTAGGAGACTGCCATGCCCCGTTACATGATCCAGGTTCGCGCCACCGCCATGAGCGAGGCCGGCGACTTCCCCGATGACCCTACGCTCGTGCCGCGCATGATGGCCTTCCACGACGAGATGGCCAAGGCCGGCGTGCTGCTCGACGGCGCCGGTCTGCAGCCCAGCAGTCAGGGATTTCGCGTGCAGTACGACGCCGCCGGTCAGGCGAACATCATGGACGGTCCCTTCGCCGAGACCAAGGAGCTGATCGCCGGCTACACGCTGATCGAGGTGCGATCCCACGACGAAGCGCTGGCCTGGGCGCAGCGCTTTCCGGCGCCGTTCCCCGGCCAGCCCTGTTGCATCGAGGTGCGCCCGCTGATGGGCGGCGTCGATCTGCCGCCTGACGATGCGGAGCGCATCATCCGCGAACAGCTAACGGCCATCAAGCAGGGCAGATGACGCCGTCCATCGAGGCCGTCTGGCGCCTGGAAGCCAGGCGCCTTACCGGGGCGTTGCTGCGTGCAGGTGCTGATCTGGCCTTGGCCGAAGACTGCGTGCAAGACGCGCTGGTGGCCGCGCTGCAACGCTGGCCGGCCGAGGGCTGGCCCGCACGCCCCGGCGCCTGGCTGATGACCGCAGCGAAGCACCGCCTGCTGGATCGAATGCGCCATGTGCAGATGGCGTCGCGGGAACAGCAAGCGCTGGGGGACGACACCGATGCGCTGGAGGCCCACCTTGCGCCGGACCCCTTGGACTTGTTGCTGTCCGACGAGGCCGACGAGGTGGGCGACGACGCATTGAGGCTGATGTTCATCGCCTGCCATCCCAAGCTGTCGCGCGAGGCGCAATGGACGCTGACCTTGCGCCTGGTGGCCGGACTGACGGTGGCCGAAATCGCGCGCGCCCTGTTCGCCAAAGAGGCCACCATCGCTCAGCGCATCACGCGCGCCAAGGCGCAACTGGCTGGAGAACGCTTCGAACTGCCGCCGGCATCCGGGCGCGCCGCGCGTCTGGAGGGCGTCTGCACGGTGCTGTACCTGATGTTCAACGAAGGCTATGTCGCCAGCAGCGGCGCCGAGTGGACGCGGCCGACCCTGTGTCTCGAGGCGCTGCGACTGGCGCGACACCTCGCCGCGTTGCTTCCGACCGAGGCAGACGCGCAGGCCCTGCTGGCGTTGATGGAGTTGCAAGCCTCACGCTTGCCGGCGCGCACGGATGCGCTGGGCCGTCCAGTGCTGTTGCTGGAACAGGACCGGCGTCGCTGGGACCACCTGCTGGTGCGACGTGGCCTGGAGGCATTGGCTCGCTGCCGCAGCCTGACTGCGTTTCGACCGGAGGGGCCGGGCACCCTCGCCCTGCAGGCCGAACTGGCGGCGGTGCATGCCCGTGCCAGCGACGCTGAAGAGACCGACTGGCCGCAATTGCTGCGGCTCTACGACGCGCTGCTCGCGTTGCAACCGAGCCCAGTCGTTGCGCTCAACCGCGCCGTTGCGCTGAGCCACGCCATCGGCCCGGCGCAGGCTCTCCCGCTGGTGGAGGCGCTGCCGCTGACCGGCTATCCGTGGTGGGCCAGCGTGCGAGCCGACCTGCTGCAGCGCCTGGGCCGCGTCGAGGAAGCGCGTGAAGCCCTGAGCCAGGCCATAGCCTGGACCGGCAACGAGCGTGAGCGCGTGTTGCTATTGGAGCGCCTGGGGCGTATGTAGGGGAAGGTCCGGGCCGGTTCGAGGTTTCAGAGCATACGAGAGTCGAAAGAGAGGGACTGGAGTCATTACGGAGGCGCGCATGGTCTCGGGGAAGTTGTTGTCCATGAACGGGCTGGTATTGTCGGCTCGTGGCGGATGCGGTCGGCGGCAGTCGATCCATGTGCGCCATTGGGGTTTATATAGCCAAACGACCGCTTCGAGGCACCAGCGGCCATCGTTGGAGGATTGGGCCACTCACGCGGTCGTCGCTCACTTGACCAATGCATTGCCCAGGCAGCCAAGTCGACGGGCAAAACGACATCATGCCTGCACGGTCAGTACTCAAAGCTTATGTTGATTGAACAAAAATTTCAGCGAGATGCTTTTGAAGCAGATCTTCCACTTTTGATTTTCCCTCAATTGTGTTGTTATAGAAAATCGTTCTAAATCCGGAAATATCAAATGGCAGCCGAGTTCCCCGCTGTGCCAGTAAGATGGTCGGCTTCCGCAGGGCATGTGCGTAACCAACTTCATAGAAGACGTTTGCATTTACAGGAGTGACATCAGCGATGATAACGCTCGATTCGGCAATCTGTTGCTCTATGTCCGACAGAATTTGTCCGGGGCCATGTCGCTCGTCGGCACGCACAGTGTTGACCTCTGCATTCTTGCAGACAGGCTTGATGACGTGAGTATAGAGATCGTTGAATGTCTCGCTGAACTCCATAATAACGAAAGCATTCCTTATTTCAGACAATACTTCAAAATTACTGATCGTTATATCGCCTTGCCCCAAAAACCATGCCCCGGCTCTTAATCTGTTTATTGTTTCTCTGATATCGAAATTTATCAAAGAGATACCATCTACGCTTGCTTCAATTTTCGACCCATGCATTCTCACTTCAAGTTGATAGTCGCGCTCGGCTTGAAGGTTGCTTTGGCTGCCAACCAGTTGATAGTCAATCCACCTGGGAGTTAGGCCTCCCTGCATGTTTTGCTGATCTCCAGGGTTCCAGGCTCGCAAGGAGCAGAACGGCCCCATACCTAACATAACGGTAAGATGCGCGCCTGTTACCGGGTTCGCGGCAAGCGTGAGCCCGGCACCCATCTTGGGATGAAGTGTTGCGAAACGTACAACGCCTCGAATTTTTCCCCCGCTGAACCGCGCGTCGCAAAGCGCCTGTGCGGCGATGCCGCCATCACTCCGTTGCTCCCCGGTCAGGGCATCGGGATACGGGACAGTCTCTCCTTTAAATGAAATGCTTGTTGGACTTGTTTCCGTAATGGGGCCAAAAAGTGGAATCCAGCGATAAGTCATATGGGCTCTCCGCATCGACCGTGCCAGACACAATAGCAGAAGTGGATTGACAGCCAAAGGGACCAAGGAGGACGGCGATTTGACCTGATCCGCGCAAATGTCCGTTGCCTGGCTGGAGCCGACGCTGGAGCAGCGGCATGGAAGTGTCGGACAATGACCGCAAGTGGCCGACCAGCGTCCCACGACCGCGCGAGACGGTCCCGTCGGCTGTGTCATCGTGCAGATGGCATAGCACACGACCCCAAACGGACGGTCGCCATCTGGAAAGCCCAGCGACAGCTTACGAGAACCTGCGATCATTGGCTCGCGCAGGAGCGTGTCCTCGAAACCGACCGCTCTTCGAAGCGGCACTTCACTCTGTGCATCAACCTCTCGCTCGGCCGCCCTCGCACGTGCGAAAATAGAAGGAACTGACTCGCGTGAGGGAAGGACGATGCCACTCACTCAAGGATACTGGTTCCCCTCGAAACGACGCGGATGGGGTTGGGGATGGCCAGTGCGCTGGCAGGGTTGGGTCGCACTGGTCGTGCTCGTCGGATTGGTATGGACCGACGCGGCATTCTTTCATCCGGCCGTGCATCCGGTGGCGTTCGGCTCTATCCTCGCAGTGCTAGTCACGGGCTTTACAATTGTCTGCTGGATGAAAGGCGAACCAACCCGATGGCGCTGGGAAAGGGATTAGCGCGCAGTTGCGGCCGGTGCCGACAATCTGCCTAACCCCGCTGTTCGAGAGTCTGGCTGCGAGCGGCGTCCAGGGGTGAAAAGCGGTCGTGCCTGTCGTCGCTATCTCAGTGCCCTCTTTTCATCCTCCCTGGCAAGGCTGATCATGTTGATCCAGCCGCCGTAAACTCCGGGACGCCCGCGTCGGCCATCGATGGTTTTCGGAGTTGCACCAGCCGTTCGAGTGACTGATTTGTACACGGGCGAGCGGCGGCAAGTGGCCGGCCACTGCCTCACCCCGTACCCACTCTTAGCTACTGCGAAACCACACCATGTTTGTCACCACACATGCAAGTGGCCCCAGGTTCCAGGCTCTGATCCTTCAGAGGGCAATGAAAGCCTGACTTGCGCAGACAAGTTTTCGCGCCCGCGGCAGCAGGAGCAGCCGTATTTGCTGCGACATCGGCCTCCGAAGCCGTTGCAACAGCCGGTGCCTGCTCACTGGTTGCGGGCTCAGCCGCGTTGCTTTGCGCCCATACAGCCGAGCTCGCAAAAAGGAAAGCAACTAGCAAGGTTCGCGGTTTCCTCCCGAATGTGTTATCTACCGCCCCACGCAGTCTTCTTTTGCCGCTGACGCGGCATTCCGCTTGATAGAAAACGCTCGGAGCGGTGAACGCCGGGAATTCCGAAACACTTCTGAACCCATTTCCTCGAAGCGCCAGTTAGGCAAGGAAAGGAGGCGGTTTAGTCAAGTTATGCGCCGCTCCTTTCGAAATGACTACAGCAATGTGCGCTACCGCCCATTGCGTTGCGCTCATGCATTTTGAATAATTTTTTCGGCTCGCAGACTGCAACAATCAATTTGCAATGCTAATCGTTAACGAAAAACATTCTACAGATTCGGCCAAGTCAAGCCGTCCGCGCAGGCGGGTGCCGACAGGCCAGAATTCGAACCTGCCCGATTCAGCGCAGCAAATCCATTTCAGCGCCCACGGCCGACCCTGAGCGCTTCGATCACAAGCCGAACCGCCAGCGATGACTGGCGCGCCGGGTAATAGGCGTGATGACCGGCGAAGGTGGGATGCCACTCTTCAAGCACAAACTGAAGCCGCCCCTCCTGGACAAACGGTTCGACGAGCGCCCGCGGCAGGTAGGCCAGACCGAACCCGCCCAACGTCGCCTCCAGCATTTGATAAGTGTTGTTGAAAACGAGTTGCCCGCCGACCTTGACGTCAACCTGCTTCCGTCCTTTACGAAGCTCCCACGGCATCAGGGCATCCCGCGTCGGCAATCTCAGGTTGATGCAATTGTGGCTCGTTAAATCGCGAGGCACCTGAGGCTCCGGCCGTCCATCCAGATAGGAAGGAGACCCAACGATGGCAAGGGTCTCGTCAGGTGCGATACGAACCGCAATCATGTCCCTCTCGATCTGGTCTCCCAGGCGCACCCCGATGTCGTAGCGCTTCGCCACAATATTCGACAAGCCATAGTCATTGATCAATTCAACGTGGATGTCCGGATATTGCAGCAAAAGCGGTTTCAGTTTCGGCCAGACATACTGGTTGGCCGCGTAATCGGTGGCGGTGATCCGCACTGTGCCTGCAGGCCGGTCGCGAAGCTCGACCAATGTCTCGAGTTCCGCCGCGATTTCGTCGATCCTCGGGCCGACGGCGTCCAGCAGTCGTTGACCCGCTTCGGTGGGCGCCACGCTGCGGGTTGTACGCGTCAACAAGAGCAGGCCCATCTTCTGCTCCAGCGCGCGCACGGTTCTGCTGAGGGCGGATTGCGACACCCCAAGCTGGGCGGCGGCCCGCGTGAAGCTGCGCTCCCGGGCGACTGCCATCAGCGCGAGTAGATCGTTCAGGTCCTGGGCGGCCATTTATGCTCCCATGCATAAGCTTATGCCGATTTTGCCACCTAGTCGTGGCGTGCGCCAGGAATCTAAAGTTCCAGTCAGGCGGCGCACGTGATCGGCCGCAGAATCGAGGAGCCTTTTCATGAATTCACCCAGGCAAGTGACGGCGGCCCGCAAGCTATTCGGCGACTTCTCGCCCAAGCTGGCCGAACTCAGCGACGACGTGCTCTTTGGAGACGTCTGGGAGCGGCCCCAGTTGTCGAAGCGCGATCGCAGCCTCATTACCTGTGCTGCGCTGGTGGCGCTCGGCAAGACCGAACAGATGGGCTTCCATTTTCCCCGCGCCATCGAGAACGGCGTGACGGAAGATGAACTCATCGAAATGATCACCCACATGGCCTTCTATGCGGGCTGGCCCAACGCCATGTCCGCGGTGATGAAGGCCAAGGAACTGTTCGCGCCGAAGGCCTGAACCAGAGCCAACCGATCGAAGGAAACACGATGGAACTCAAACGAGCTGGCACCCTGACCTCCGTAAAGGGGCCTGCAGAATTTTTCACGGGCACCGTTCGTGTCGAGATGCTGAACCATCCGCCCGCGCCGTCGCGCGTGTCGTGCGCGAGCGTGACGTTCGAGCCCGCTGCGCGCAGCAACTGGCACACGCATCCGCTGGGCCAAACGCTGATCGTCACCGCAGGCTGCGGCTGGACACAATGCGAAGGCGAACCGATCGTGGAGATCCGTGCGGGCGACGTCATCTGGTGTCCGCCGGGCCACAAACACTGGCACGGGGCGTCGGCCACCACCGCGATGACGCACATCGCCATTCAGGAAGCGCTGGAGGGCAAGAATGTCGTCTGGCTCGAACCCGTTACCGACGAGCAGTACTTCGCCGGCCCTCAGGGACACGACGACCACAAGCATTAACGCCTCACCTGGGCACGGAAGCGAAAACCACCTCGTCCTTCAGGAGCGTTCGGACAGGCTTCGTTCGACAGGATACTGGCTTCTCCCGCCAGCATCCTGGCCCATCAACGGTTGGCAACCGGATCGAGGCCCGTTGCCTTCACAACGGACTGCGCATCCGGTGAAGCGAGGTACTCCAGGAACTGCTTCGCCTGCGCCGGATGCGGCGCATTCACGGGTACGCCCGCCGCGTATCGCGTGATCGACTGCACCGACTCTGGAATGCGACCCACAAAGGTCACGCCGGGAACAGGCAAGAGCTCGCTGACCTGCTGGAAGCCGATCTCATACTGCCCGTTCGCCACAACGCTCGCGACCGGAATTTTCGGAACCATCCGCGCCTTCTCTTTCATCTGCTCCTCGATCCCCAGCTTGCGGAACAATTGCTGCTGGATGTAGACCCCGCTCGCGCTATCCGAATAGGCAACCGACTTCGCACTGAGCAGCGTTTGCTTGAGCGCCTCCACCGTACCGATGTCCGGTTTGCTCGCCCCGCTTCGCACCACCATGCCGATGCGCGAATCGGCCAGTTCAACCCGGGAAGAAGGAATCACCTTGCCCCGCTTGATGAGGTCGTCGAGTGCATAGCCGACCATAATCACCACGTCGGCCGATTCGCCATGATCGAGTCGATTGGGGATGGCCTCGGGCGTCTTCCCCATCGAAGGCCCGAGAATGGTGTCGAATGTGTCGCCGGTCGTAGCGGCATACTTTGGCGCGAGTTGCCGATACGCCGCGGTAAAGCCGCCGGACGTCATCACACGGAGTTCCGCTGCATGCGCGGGCAGGGCAGCGGAAGCGGCAATGCAAAGGGAGGCCAGAAGCGTTTTGAATTTTGACTTCATCTTCTTGGGGAAAAACCGGAGTTAACGGACGCGGCAACGACACGCGCTTCGATACTGTGGTGACTCAGCGACCACCTGCCGGATGATGCCTTACCCCGGCAACGCCTCTCCCTTCGTCTCCGGCGCAAACGGAATGACGAGCAGGCCCACCACGAACGCAAGCGCCGTGAGCGCCACCGGCACGCCCAGCGTATGCATGTGCAACACCGCAGCGCCCAGCAGGAAGTTCACCCCCGCTCCCACGAACCGCCCGAACGACGTGCAGAACGCAAACGCCGTGGCACGCACGCGCGTTTCGAACTGCTCCGGCAGCCAAAGGCTGAAAAGCGCGAAATTGCCGCCAAAGAAACCCAGCACGAAGAGCAGCGCAATGAACGGCACGAGTCCGTTCTCGAGGTAGTAGGCCCAGCCGAAACTCGCCGCAATCGTCACCGCCATGCCCGCGAAGTACACCGCGAGCGTCCACTTGCGGCCAATGCGCTCGGCAAGCGGCGGCAGCGCAAGGCAGCCGAGGATCGTGCCGATGGACAAGATCCCGGTCGCAATCGAAGCCGTGCGGATCGCTTCGGCCTTGCTCGCGCCCGCCTTCGTCGCAAGCTGGATCACGGCGGAAGGCTCATACACGGCACCGGCCCACAAACCGATGATCGCGACGGTGAGCAGCGCGCAGGCCACCACCGTGCGCTTACGATAAGCACTGCTGAAGATCTCGCGCAGCGGCCGCGCCGGCGCACGCGCCACGCCCGCTTCTGCCTTGCGCCACTTGTCCGGTTCCTCCACGCGCATGAGCACGAGGATCGCCACCACCACGGGTATCGCGCCCGTGAGAAACATCGCGCGCCAGCCGAAGTGCACGCCGATCGTGTAGTTCAGCGCAGCGGCAATGAAAAAGCCCGCGTAGTAGCCGGTCTGCAGATAGCCCGCGCCCATCTTGCGGCGATCCTCGGGCCACGATTCGGCCACATAGGTGCCCGCCAGCGCCCATTCGCCGCCGATGCCCACACCGGCGAGGAAGCGATAAATGGCAAGCGCCCACACGCTTTGCGCGGTCGCCGAAAGACCCGTGAAGATCGCGAACATGAAGATCGTGCCGGCCAGCACGCGCGTACGGCCGAAGCGGTCGGCCAGCGGCCCCCAGATGAACGAAAGCCCCCAGCCCACCAGGAACAGCGCGAACAGGATCGAGCCCGCAAGTCCGATGTTCGGCGCGGTCGCGGCATAGCCCGAGCGCGGCAGGAGCTCGGTCAGCGCGGGCGTGAGCACGAGCGCGTAAATGAACGAGTCCATGCCGTCGAGCGTCCAGCCGGCCCAGGCGCCCCAGAAGCCTGCGATCTGCGAACGGTTGAGCGGCGTCTTGCGCTGCGGCCGCCGCTCTGCACCGGTAATCGAATTCATGAGTTCGTCTCTCCTGTAGACGGCTATTCGTCTGAAGTAAAACCTTACTAACCCCGTTTACGGCGGCTTCGTCTCCGGCTTGATAGGGCTTTGCCGGGACTTTCGCTTCATCGTTTTTATATATAATATTTGATCTTATGAACGACGCAACGAATGGTTTTCCCCTGGATGGCGCCGCCGTGACCGCCGCAGTCGCCGGCTTGCCGGCCGCGGCCACGCCACGCACGAGCGCCACGCACATGGTCGCGAATGCCCTGCGCGACGCCATTGTGGCCGGCACGCTCGCGCCCGGTGCCCCGCTGCGCCAGGACGCCATCGCGCGCCACTTCTCGGTCAGTGCAATTCCCGTGCGCGAGGCGCTGCGTCAGCTCGCGAGCGAAGGCTGGGCGAAGATCGAGGTCAACAAGGGGGCGAGCGTCGCGCCGCTGTGCGCCGACGAAGCGCGCGAGATCTACGAAATCCGTTCCGCGCTGGAGAGCCTCGCCCTTGGCCTCGCCATGCCGAAGCACACCGCGCAGTCGCTGCGCGCGGCACGCGCGCTGGCCGACGAAGCGAAGCGCGAACGCGATCCGTCGCTCTACGTGGCACGCAACGAAGCCTTTCATATGAGCCTCTACGCGCCCGCGGGCCGCCCGCATCTGCTGGAGATGCTGGCCTCGCTGCACCGGCGCGGCGAACGCTATCTGCGCCTGAAGTTCGGCTTTCCCGAGTACAAGGGCGAGTCCGACGCCGAGCACATGCAGATTCTCGAAGCCGTGAAGCGCGGCGACGTAGCCGCCGCCCAGGCGCTCGTGGCCACGCATCTGCTGGGCACGGGCGAATTGATCTATCGTTTCCTCACCGAGCGCGGCACGCAGGTGCCCTCCGCGAAAAAGCCGCGCTCTCCGTCTTCCCGCTCACGGAGCTGATCCGCCGATGAAGCCTCTCGCATCAACCACCGAATCTCCCGCCGGCGCCCCCCGCTCGTGGACCACGCGCCGCGACGAGAAAGCGCGCCGCCTCGCCGCCATTGCCGGCTGGCTCGAAGACGGCGTGCTACCCAACGAGCGCATGACCGAAGCGCTCGAACTGCTGATCCGTCCCGGCGACCGCGTGGCGCTCGAAGGCGACAACCAGAAGCAGGCCGACTTTCTCTCGCGCTCGCTCGCCAAGGCCGATCCCGGCAAGCTCAACAACATCCATCTGCTGATTTCGAGCATCAGCCGGCCCGAGCACCTCGCGCTCTTCGAGCGCGGCATCGCGCACCGCGTCGATTTCGCATTCGCGGGCCCGCAAAGCCTGCGCGTCGCGCAACTGCTCGAAGACGGTCAGCTTGAGGTGGGCGCGATTCATACGTACGTCGAACTTTATGCCCGCATGTTCGTCGACCTGATCCCGCAGGTCGCGCTGCTGTGCGCCGAAAAAGCCGACCGCCACGGCAACCTCTACACAGGACCGAACACCGAGGACACGCCCACGATTGCCGAAGCCGCCGCGTTCAGCCAGGGCATCGTGATCGTTCAGGTAAACGAAATTGTCGATGAGCTGCCGCGCGTCGATATTCCCGGCTCGTGGGTCGATGTGGTGGTGCAAGCCGACCGGCCCTTCGCGGTCGAGCCGCTCTTCACGCGCGATCCGCGCCATATCGGCGACCTGCAGGTGCTCACCGCGATGATGGTGATCAAGGGCATCTACGCGCCTTACGGCATCGCGGCGCTCAATCACGGCATTGGCTTCGACACGGCCGCCATCGAGTTGCTGCTGCCCACCTACGGCGAATCGCTGGGCCTCAAAGGCAAGATCTGCCGCAACTGGACACTCAACCCGCATCCCACGCTGATCCCCGCCATCGAGTCGGGCTGGGTGGAAAGCGTGCATTGCTTCGGCAGCGAAGTGGGCATGGAGGCGTACATCGCCGCGCGCCCCGACGTGTTCTTCACCGGCAGCGACGGCAGCCTGCGCTCGAACCGCGTGCTGTGCCAGCTTGCGGGCCAATACGCGGTCGATCTCTTCATCGGCTCGACGCTGCAGATCGACGCCGACGCGAACTCCTCCACCGTCACGCGCGGGCGCCTCGCGGGCTTCGGCGGCGCGCCGAACATGGGCCACGACCCGCGCGGCCGCCGCCATGCGAGCGAAGCGTGGCTCAAGCTGCTCAAGGACACGGGGCCGGTTTCGCGCGGCCACAAGCTCGTCGTGCAGCTTGCCGAAACCTGGAAGAAAGGCGGCGAGCCGACCTTCGTCGACGAACTCGACGCCATCGCCGTGGGCGAGAAGAGCGGCATGCCGGTCGCGCCCGTGATGATCTATGGCGACGACGTGAGCCACGTCGTGACCGAAGAAGGCATCGCCCACCTGCACCGCGCGGAAGGCATCGACGAGCGGCGCGCGGCGCTCGCCGCCGTGGCGGGCGTGACGCCGATCGGCCTGCGCGCGCAACGGCAGAAGACCGGGGAACTGCGCCGCCGCGGCATCGTGCAGTTCCCCGAGGATCTCGGCATTCGCCGCGGCGACGCCAGGCGATCGCTGCTCGCGGCGCGCAGCATCGACGATCTCGTGACGTGGTCGGGCGGTCTTTATACCCCGCCCGCACGCTTTCGCAGTTGGTGAGCACGATGGCCGCGCTCACCTTCGACACGCCGGCCAGCGGCGCAGCCGCACCGTTTGCGCACGCTCGCGCGGAATTCGATGCGGCCGCAACCGAATACCGCGCGACCTGCCCCGATGGGCAGCTCGCCCGCTTCGCGCGCGACGCGCTGATCGACGAAGCCCGGCTCACGCCCAAGCCCGGGCTCGTCGATGCGCGCGGCAGCGGCGCGCACAGCGACCTCGATCTCGATACCATGCTGCGCTCCGCGCATGCACTCGAACCCACCTTCCACGCGCTCGCGCGCGCCTCGCGCGGCGCCCTGCCCGGCGTCGCGCTGCGCACCGACCTGGCGCGCATCGGCCGTGCCGGCGAAGCCGCGATGATGCGCGCGACGCGCGGCAGCAATGCGCACCGCGGCGCGATCTGGATCGTCGGCCTGCTCGTGGCCGGCGCGGCGATCGCGCATACGCCGTTCGCGGACGCAGCGCGCGGCTGGGCGCATGCCGAACACATCTGCGAGACCGGCGCGCAGATCGCGCGCTTCGACGATCTGCTTGGCAGGCCCGCCACGCTCAGCAACGGCGAGCGCGTGCGCCAGCAGTACAACGTGGGCGGCGCGCGGCGCGAGGCACAGGAAGGCTTTCCGCACGTGATGCATGCGGGTCTGCCCGCGCTGCACGCCGCGCGCGCGAACGGACACGAGGAAGGCGCGGCACGCGTGGATGCGCTGCTCGCCATCATGGCCTCGCTCGACGACACCTGCGTGCTGCATCGCGCGGGCCTTGCCGGCCGCGAAGCAGCCCAGGCAGGCGCGCTGCGCGTGCGCGCGGCAGGCGGCATCGCCACGCCCGCGGGCCGCGCCGCGTTCGACGCGCTCGAACGCTCGCTCCTCGCCCTCAATGCTTCGCCTGGCGGTGCGGCCGATCTGCTCGCCGCCACGCTCTTCATCGACCGACTCGTTCAGCACCGCATTGGCGGAGGAACCTCATGGAACAACTGACATTCGACTACCCGGCGCAGCGCGCCGTGACGACGCGCGCGCACGTGGGCGTGGTGGGCTCGGGCGATCTCGAAGTGCTGCTGCAGCCCACCGGCGCCATGCACGCGCGCGTGACCGTGCATACGAGCGTGGATGGCTACGGCCATATCTGGAAGAGCGTGCTCGACCGCTTCTTCACGCGCTACGACGGTGCCGCCGAGATCGAGATCAACGACTTCGGCGCGACGCCGGGCGTCGTGGCGCTGCGGCTCGCGGAGGCCGTCGAGGCAGCCGACGACGCCGCGCAAGGAGCCCGGTCATGAGCGCCGTCCCGCAAGCCGTTCCCGGCGCGCTGCTGCGCGACAGCTTCATCGAACTCACCGCGCGCGAACGCGCGCGCGCCCTCCTCGACGCCGGCTCGTTCCGCGAGTTGCTCGGCCCGTTCGACCGTATCGAATCGCCGTGGCTGCCGCTGCAAGGCATCGTCTGCCAGGCCGACGACGGCGCCGTTATTGCGCGCGGCACCATCGACGGCGAGCCCGCCGTGGTCGCCGCCATCGAATCGGCCTTCCAGGGCGGCAGTATCGGCGAGGTGTCCGGCAGCAAGATCGCCGCGGCGCTCGAACTCGCGCTGGCCGACTGCGAGCGCGGCAAGATCGTGCGCCCCGTCGTGCTGTTCGAAACCGGCGGCGTGCGCCTGCAGGAAGCGAACCTCGGCCTTGCGGTCATCTCCGAGATCCAGGCCGCGATCGTTGCGCTGCGTCGCCATGTCCCCGTGGTCGGCGTGATCGCCGGCATGGTGGGATGTTTCGGCGGCATGTCGCTCGCGGCGGCACTGTGCTCGTATCTCGTCATGACGAAGCAGGGCCGGCTGGGCATGAACGGTCCCGAAGTGATCGAGCAGGAAGCCGGCATCGACGAACTCGATGCGAGCGATCGCCGCCGCGTGTGGCAGTTGATCGGCGGCGAGCAGCGTGTAAAGACCGGCTTTGCCGATGCGCTCGTGGAAGACGCCGTGGACGACGTGCGTAGTGCCGTGCGCGCGGCGTTTGCGAGCGGTGTGCCGGCGATCCACCGCAGCGAAGACGTGCAGGCGTACCTTGCGAAGCTCGCGGAGATCGACCCGGCCGCCGTCACCCCCGAAACGATGCGCGAGGTGTTTCGCGCGAGCCCCCTCGCTGTGCGCGGAGAGAGCGGAGAAAAGGCATGAACGACACGACTTCCAGCCGCGGAGCAAGCTGGCTTCGCGCGCTTGCCGGCAACGACATCGAGCCGGCCAACGGCGGCCCGATCCGCTATGCCGACGCGCCGCTCGGCGGAGAAACCGCACGCTTCATCGCCGTCGTGCCCGACCCGGAGAACCGCTTCGTGCGCGCCCGCGATAACGTGGTGGGACTCGAACAGGGCTGGCGCCTCGCGCAAGCGGTGCGCGAAACGATTGCCGCCGATGCCGGAGGCAGCACGCGCCGGCCTGTTATCGCCGTCGTCGATGTGAAGAGCCAGGCCTACGGCTATCGCGAGGAAATGCTCGGCATCCATCTGGCGTGCGCGGCCGCCGTCGATGCCTATGCGGCGGCGCGGCTCGCCGGCCATCCCGTGGTCGCGCTGATCGTGGGGCCGGCGATGTCGGGAGCATTCCTCGCGCACGGCTATCAGGCCAACCGCATCGTCGCGCTGGACGCCGCGGGCACGATGGTGCACGCCATGGGCAAGGAAGCCGCTGCGCGGGTCACGCGCCGCAGCGTGGAAGAGCTCGACGCGCTCGGCGAAACCATCGTGCCGATGTCGTATTCGCTGGCCTCCTTCGGCAAGCTCGGGCTGCTCGACGAACTGATCGAAGGCGTGAATGCCGATGCGCCGAGCGCGGAGCAGGCGGCCCGCGTGCGCGACGTGCTCGCGCGCATGGTGCGCGAGGCACGGGCCGATCCTGCGCGCAATCTCTCGCACCGGCTGGCAGGCGACGCCGCGAAGCACACGCGCGCGGCCTCGATCGAGGTACGCAAGCGCCTCGCGCAACAATGGGACGCCAGTTGATGCGCGTCTGCGCCACGCCGCCGTTCCCCATCGCGGCTGCCGATGCTGCCGGCGCCGCGTGCACCGAAAGCACACGCTGGCGCGCGCACGACTTGCTGCATATGCAGCGTCTGCCACACACGCACGAAGAACCGGACTGGGTGCGTGCCGCGTTCGCGCGTGCGCCGTGGGCCGTCGTGAGGCGTGCCCGCGGGGCAGACGGTTTCATCGCCGTGGGCGTGCGGGGCAGAGAACGCGGCCAGCGATTCGGAACGTGGCTGCATCATCAGGATATCGAATCATCCTGCTCGCCCGAAACGCTGCTGCACCGGCAACCCCAGGCGGGGCGCACCGCGCTGCCCGCACTCGCGGCGCTTGCGCTGCTGCGCGACATGCCCTCGCCTCTGCTTGACCTGACTTGGGGCCCCACCGGCAGCGCAGGCTTCGAACTCGCCACCGGGTTGCCCACGCTCTCGGCAACGAGCGATCTCGACCTGCTGATACGGCTGCCCGAGCGTTGCGAGCCGGCCGTGATTCGCGCGCTCGCCGATACGCTCGCTCATGCCGCCACGCGCGCCAGCACGCGCGTGGACGCACAGGTGGAAACGCCAGCGGGCGGCGTCGCGCTCGCGGAACTCGCAGCAGGAAAGCCGCGCGTACTCGTGCGCGCAAACGACGGTCCGCAGTTCCTCGCCGATCCGTGGCAACCCTCATGACGCTCGCCTTGATGTTTCCCGGCCAGGGCGCGCAAAGCCCAGACTTTCTGCACCGGCTGCCGCAGCACGACGCGGTTCGGCGCACGCTGGACGAAGCCTCCGCGGCGCTCGGCCTCGACGTGCTGTCACTCGACAGCGCCGATGCGCTGCGCTCCACCGTCGCGGTGCAAGTTGGCCTCGCGGTGGCCGGCGTGGCCTTCGCGCGCGCGCTCGCAGATGAGGGTCTCGTGCCGCAGTTCAGCGCCGGCCTTTCGGTGGGCGCGTATCCCGCCGCGGTAAGTTGTGGCGCCGTGACGTTCGGCGACGCCCTGCACATGGTCCGCAAACGCGCCGAACTCATGGAAGCCGCGTGGCCCAGCGGATACGGCCTCACCGCCATCTCGGGACTCAGCGAAACGCAGATCGAAACGCTCGCGCAGGTGCAGTCAAGAGAAGGCGGCGAACCCGTGTATGTGGGCAACGTGAACGCCCCGCGCCAGATCGTGGTGGCAGGCGCCGATACGGCGCTCGCGGCTTTCGCGACCCGTGCGCTCGCGGCGGGTGCACGCAAGGCACAGCGCCTCGCCGTATCCGTTCCTTCGCATTGCGAACTATTGGCCGATGCTGCCGAGGAACTCGCGGCGTGGTCTCGCGACATCGTTTTTCGCGCACCGCAAGGCCTCTATATCGACAACCGGGGCGGCCGCCCGCTCCACACCGGCGAAGCGATTCGCGCGGATCTTGCCACCAACATGCGTTACACGGTGCGCTGGTTCGACGCTCTCACGGTGATGGTGGAATCGGGTGCAACGGTGTTGGTGGAAGCGCCACCCGCACAGGTGCTCACCGACATTGCGCGCGAGCAGTTCCCGGACGTGGCGGCGCTGAGCGCCTCGAGCCTGCCGTTCGACCGGCTGGTTCCTATCGTGCGGCGGCGTCTGGACGAAGACGGATGAGTGACGCGTATATGACGTTTATGCGCATAAAATTTTATTCGACTTCCTCCCTCTCGCCACGCCCCAGCCACGCCCCTCCAACTCTCAAGAATCACCACCTATCTTCAGCCAACTTCTAGCTTCTCCGCAATTCCGGCATCACAACCCGAAACGTGAGATTCAGCCGTTCGCCGCTCACCGTCGGCTCTTTCGGCACGCGGTGACGCCATTGCGCCTGAGTCTGGCCGCGCATCACCAGCAAGCTGCCGCCCGTCAACGGGAACGAGCGCGTCACGCCGGTTGCGTTGTGCCGCAGATCGAAGCGACGCGTCGCGCCCAGGCTCACCGAGGCGATCACCGGCTCCCGGCCCAATTCCGGCTCATGGTCGGCGTGCCAGCCCATGCTGTCGGCACCCCCGCGGTAACGGTTGAGCAGCACGCTATTGAAACGCACGCCGCAGAGCGCCGATACGGCGTCGCGCAATTGCGCCACTGCGGGCGTCCACGGCTGCGGCACATTGCGGATTCCCGAATAGATATACACGGCGTCCGGCTCGCCGAGCCACGCCGTCAAGCGGGGCTGATCCACCCAGCCGCCCGGGGTGCGAATGCGCTCCTGGCGCCACGGCGCTTCGGCGGCGATGCGCTCGAAAAACGCCGCGGCCTGCTCCGGCGCGAGCCAGGCGGGATGCCATTCGACGTCGGGTTGCGGCGTGTCGTCGAAGAGATCGAACATGGGAAAAATCGACGCATACGAAATGATAGAGAGACAGCCAGTTTCGCACGGCAAGTCTCGAAGGGCACGTCATCGGCCTGCACGTGCCGCACCGCTCGCACGGCACGTGTCCGTGCTCCCTTCTCAGCGCCCGCCGGTCAGGCGAAAAGCGCGATATAGAAAACAACGGCGCCGATGAGCGCACCGACAAAGCAAAAGCCTTCGGGCGCGGCATCGGTGGTACGAGAACGCAGCCACCCGCCTGCTACGCCAAAGAGCCCCGCAATGCCGAGCGTGACGAACACCATCACGACATAGAACAGTGCGCTGCGCCCGAGATCGGAAATGTCGATGTGTCTGACGAACAGGTAAAGTGCCAGCGCCATGATCGACAACACCACGAGCGGCAGCATGACGTGACTGCCTTCGTAACCGACATGGCGACCATGATGTTCCTGGCCTGCAGGCTTGATTGCTTTCATGACCTGCCTCCCCCTGAGCCCCCCAACCACCCTACGATGCGGGCCTCGATTCGAGCATAGTCCATGGAATGGCCATGTTCAATGGACGTTTAATTAGCCCGTCGTGCACCGCAAAACCAGAATGCGACGAAGCAGGTGACGCTGTAAATCCGGGGACTTGCCCTGGTCGTGGAGACCCGAAGATGCTGCACCGCAAGCCGCGTTCTGGAAGCTGTGGCGGTGCGATGCCTTTCTGCTTGGCTAGGCTGACCGGGGTTGGCAGTTAGTTGCATTTCATGACGACATGCGCGCTAACCGCAGGCCATATAAATTGCTCGCCAATTAATCAGGAATCCAATGCAAATACTCACAACCAGATGATTCGACCGCCACTTCCGTCCCTTCACCCGGATTACTTTCAATAACATTTCAAAGAAGCAAATCAGAAGCCCTCGCACACCCATTCGACGCACCGCCACGCGCGGCTCGTTGCCCGCGCACCGGATTCGGGCAGACACGCCGGCTGTTCCGGCGACTCGATCCGCGATGTCTCGGAAACCCAACGAGAGAATTCCGGAGTCACACAAGTGACATTCGTCACGCATAGAATTCGCGCGGCCTGAAATCGTTTTCGGCATCTTCCGCCGCCGCGTTCGGGCGGTGACGACGCCGGGCCGGCCGGCGTTCGCGCCCAGGACCGCAGCGGGGACACACGGTGTTGCGGAAGCGGGCAGGAATGGCCGCCGCGGGCTTTTCGAAAGTGCAGCGTCACACACCCCTCCATAACCAGAGCAATAAATCAAACAGATGAAGATCAACAAGACCACCGCGGCGGCCCTCGTGCTCGGCACGATTGCTGGCGCAGCACACGCTCAGAGCAGCGTTACGCTCTACGGCCTCGTCGATGCCGGCATCCTGTACAACAACAACGTGAAGGGCAGCGCAGCGTGGAGCCTCTCCACCGCGACCTCCTCGCGTTGGGGCCTGCTCGGCTCGGAAGACCTGGGCGGCGGCACGAAGGCTATCTTCGACCTCGAAAACGGCTTCACGGTCAGCACCGGCGCGCTTTCGCAAGGCGGCCTGCTGTTCGGCCGCAAGGCGTTCGTCGGTATCGGCAACTCGAACTGGGGCACCGTCACGGCCGGCCGCCAGTACTCGGCCAGCAACGACGCCACGAGCCCGTTCGCCTCGGGCGCCGACTGGGCTGCTTCAGGCCTCGGCTACGGCACGCGTGCCGCCGACGTGGACAACGTCGATACGTCGAACCGCATCCAGAACTCGATCAAGTACACGAGCCCGAACATCAGCGGTGCAACGCTCGGCGTGCTGTACAGCCTCGGCGGCGTGGCAGGCAACTTCGCCCAGAATTCGGTGAAGGACGTGGGCCTCGCCTATGCGAACGGCCCCGTCAAGCTGGGTGCAAGCTATATGTTCACGAAGGATCCGTACTATGCGACCTTCGGCGACCAGGGCAACTCGTCCACCTCGGCCACCGGCACGAACAACAACATGCCGAGCCGCATCTTCGGCGGCTACGCTTCGGCAGGTTCGCAGCAGATCGTGACGGCCGGCGGATCGTACGCACTCGGCCCGGTGACGCTCGCGGCCCTGTACTCGAACACGCAGTTCCAGAACCTCGGTGAAGTGACCGCGGGCGGCAGCTACGGCACGAAGTACAACGGCGGCACGGCCACGTTCAACTCGGGCGAACTGAACGTGAAGTACCAGGTGACGCCGGCTCTGCTGGTCGCAGCCGCATACATCTACACGCACAACAGCGGCGCCGGCAGCGACGACAGCGCGCACTACAATCAGATCAACCTGGGCGTGACGTACGCCCTGTCCAAGCGCACGTCCCTCTACGCGGACGGCTTCTATGAAGCCGCGGCCGGTACGGACTCGACAGGCAAGGCAGCCGTGGCCAACTTCAGCGGCTCGACCTACTCGGCCACGAACCACGCCGTAGCCGCCATCGTCGGCATGACGCAACGCTTCTAATCGCGTTCCGGCATGGCGGCTCGCGTTCCTCGCGGAACGCGAAAGCACCACGCATGCGCCGGCCCACCCCTCGCGGGGTGGGCCGGCGCACTTGCTTTATGGCGCGTTCAGATCGTCACGCCAGGGCGCGGCGAAACGACAGCGCCCCGCGCACCGTCCAGCGGCGCAGCCACCCCGCAGAGGCGAGCGGCGGCGCGGCCGGCCAGCCGCTTTTAGGCGGATCGGGCTCCGTACGCGTGGAAACATAGACGTCCGCTCCGCTTTCGTTGTGCGGCACGTGCGCCCAGTACTCGTAAGGATGAAAGATCCGCGTGAGCGGCAAAGGCGCAGCGGCATGCGAAGCGTACGCATCGCAGTTCGCCGGTGCAGTACGACGGCCTGAGGGGATCCACGCATCGCGTGCGTGGCTGCGGTCGAACGAGGGCAGACTCTTCTTCATTTTTTATCTCCGTTAGTGATGCCGGTAACGGAGAGGCCCGCAAAACAAAAAGGCCTCGTCCGCATGTCCGGCGAGGCCTGTTGATCTCAACTTCAGCGCAATCTAACGCAAACAGGCCTCCGATGGCACACCCGCGCGGGCGCCCATAGGACGTTGCTTGACAATAGAGCCGAGGTTTCGGGTCAACATGAGTGCGAGTTTCGTTGTATTCGCATCGTTTGTCAACGTGGGCTGTGCCGTTCGAAGACGACAGCAATTCAGGAAGACTTCGCTTCGTCCGCTTTCTTCACCGCATCGAGTGCATGCAGATCGAAAGGCGTCTCGCGCAGCCGCGTGCCGGTGAGGTTGAAGACGGCATTGGCAATCGCGGGGGCGACCGATGGGCTCGACAGTTCGCCCACGCCGCCAGGTTTGGCCAGATTGCCCTGCACGATGGCGATGTCGATGTCCGGCATGTCGCTCATGCGCATGACGCGGTAGGTGTCGAAGTTGGTCTGCTGCACCCGGCCATTGCGGATATCGATGCGATCGGCGGTGGCGTGGCCGAGGCCCCACATCAGCCCGCCGTATAGCTGCTCCTCCACGCCGGCAGGCGACACGGCCAGGCCGCAATCGGCCACGCAGGTGAGCTTTTCGACCACCACCGCGCCGTCCTTGCGCGTCACGCGTGCAACCACCGCGACGTAACTGTCGTAGGCCTGGTTCGTCGCTACGCCGAGAGCCGTATCCGCGGGCAGCGGCGTGCCCCACCCCGCGCGCTTCGCGGCCTCGCTCAGCACCGCCACATGGCGCGGCCGGTCCTGCATGTGGGCAATGCGGAATGCCACGGGATCGCGGCCCGCGGCATGCGCGCTCTCGTCCATCACCGACTCCACCGCGAACACGTTCGGGATATAGCTCACCGCGCGATACCAGCCCGTCGGCACGCCGGTTTCGTGGCGCACCCAGCCGATGTCCCGATGCGGCACGGCATACGCGAACTCCCACTTCGTGATCGCCTCTGTCGTGCTGTAGTCCATACGATCCGGGCGTTCCAGATAGCCAGGCTCCCACTGCTCCGGCGACGCCGGCATCACCGCGCGCAACTGCAGCGACGCAAGCCGGCCCTGATGGTCCAGCACGGCCTTCGCGCGATGGTGGCTCGCGGCGTGATAAAAGAGCGCGCGCATCTCGTCCTCGCGGCTGTTCATGAGCTTCACGGGCTTGCCGGTCTTCAGCGCAAGCCACGTCACTTCGAACAGCCAGTACTTCGATTCGCGCGCGCCGAAGCTGCCGCCGGAAACGAGTTCGTGCAGGGTCACGCGATGCTCAGGAATGCTACCGATTACTCCAGCAGCCTCCAGCGCCGTGGAGGGCACCTGCAGTCCCCCCCAATATTCGATGCCGCCGTTTCTGGCCCACGCCGTCACGTTGACCGGTTCGAGTGGATTGGCGGACTTGTACGGCATCGAGTACGACGCCTCCACGGTCCGCGCGCCGGCTTTGGCTGCGAGCCCCGCGTCGCCGTCCTGGATCGTCGGCACCGCGCGCGCGGCCGGCTCGTCGAGCCATGCCGCCTGCCGCGCGGCGAGCGTGCTGCTGTCGAACGACTCGAAGAGACTGTCTTCCCACTCGATGTGCAGCGCGGCCTGGCCGCGATGAGCCGACCAGTAGTCGTCCGCGAGCACCGCCACGCCCGCCTGATTGCCGCCGAGCACGTCGGGGCGGGCGGGAATCGTCAGCACCTCGCGCACGCCGGGAATGGCGAGCGCCTCTTTCGCATCGACGCTGCGCACGCGTGCGTCGATCATCGGCGCACGCGTGACGACCGCGACAAGCATGCCGGGCAGCGAAACGTCGATGCTGTACGGAAACGTTCCGTTGGTCTTGGGCGCCGCGTCGCGCTTCTTGCCCAGCTTGCCGACATAGCGGAACTGCGCGGGATCTTTCAGCACCACCTCGCGCGGCGCCGGCAGCTTCGCCGCGCGCGAAGCGAGCGAGCCGTAGCTCGCGCGCCGGCCGCTTGCGGAATCGATTACCGTGCCGTTGTCGGTCGTGCAGCGGGAAGCCGGTACGTTCCACTGCTGCGCGGCGGCTTCGATCAGCATGGCGCGTGCCGTCGCGCCCGCGCGGCGCAGCCGGTCGTACTCCAGCGCGACGCTCGTGCTGCCGCCGGTAGAAAACACCTTCCAGAGCGGATGGAGGTATTGCGGGTAGAACGGATCTTCGGGCGTCACCACCTCCACGCGGAACGGATCGACGTCCAGTTCCTCCGCGACGACGGCGGCCAGCGCGGTACGCGTGCCCGTGCCGGAGTCGTGCTTGTGGACGACGAGCTTGATCGTGTCGTCGGGGAGCACCCTCACCCAGGCGTTGGGTTCGAACTCGCCGGGCTGCGGGTGCGGATCGCCGCTGCCCATCGCCATGGCGGCTTCGGCGCCTGCCGCCATCGCGTCGGGAAGCCGAAAGCCCACCGCGAGCCCCGAGGCCACCAGCGCCGACCCCTGCTTCAAAAACCGGCGGCGCGCCGTGCCATGCGCAGCAAAACGTTCGTGGCGCATTCAGGTCTCCTTCGCGACGGCAGGCACGGCGCCCAGCGTCGGGTCGCCCGACGCGGCGCGCTTGATCGCGCGGTGAATGCGGCCGTACGTACCGCAGCGGCACACGTTGCCCGACATGGTCGCGACGATGGTTTCGTCGTCGGGCGTGCCGCCGTGCGCGAGCAGCGCCGCCGCCTGCATCAGCTGCCCGGACTGGCAGTAGCCGCATTGCGGCACGTCCTCGGCGATCCACGCGAGTTGCAGCGGATGCCGGCCATCGGGCGAAAGTCCCTCGACGGTGGTGATGCGCCGTCCGTCCACCGCCACGGCCGGCAACAGGCACGAGCGCACGGCCTCGCCCTCCAGATGCACCGTACATGCGCCGCACAGCCCCTTGCCGCAGCCGAACTTCGTGCCCGTGAGCTTGAGCCGGTCGCGCAGCACCCAGAGCAGCGGCATGTCCGCCGGCACATCGTCGATCGTATGCCGGGTATCGTTCACCACAATCGTCATCACGCGCTGTCTCCCGTATCGTGCTGTTGCGACGCGCACCGCCGCGCTCGCGATCCGACTGAATTATTGAAAGCGGCCCGGCGCCGCGCCAGCGATGATTTCGTCGAATCCTTGTAAGCCGGACTAACAGCCACCGAAGCAGAGACTCACGCCGATGCTCAAGCGCTATCCTTCGATCCAGTCGATGCAGGCCTTCCTGCAGGCCGCACGAGTCGGCAGCTTTTCGAGCGCCGCGCGGCAGCTCGCGCTCACGCACAGCGCGATCAGCCAGCAAATACGCTCGATCGAGGAGTTCATCGGGCAGCCGCTCTTTGCGCGCGTGGGCGGGCGCGTCACGCTCACGGATGCGGGCACGCTCTTCGCCAATCAGCTTTCCGACGGGCTCGAGCAGATCGATCGCGCGCTCTCCTCGGTGAAGGGGCGCCCCGCAGTGCCGACGCTCACGCTCGACGTCGATCCGGAACTCATGCAGGGCTGGTTGCCTGCGCGCCTGCCCGCGCTCCTCGGCGGGCTCGAAGGCGTTTCGCTCACCGTGCTTTCCGCGCCGCGCTACGACCGCTATGCGTTTGAGCACGTCGATCTCGCGCTGCGCTACGGGTATGGGGAATGGGAGGGCGTGGACAGCACGCTCGTCTGCCGCGACCGGCTCACCGCCATGGCCTCGCCCGCGCTGCTGGCCGCCAACGGGCTATCGCTGCCGCTCGCGCCCGGGCAGGTGCTCGCGTTGCCGCTGCTCGGCTATACCAAACGTTCGTGGATACCCTGGCTGGAGGCGGCCGGCCTGCCGGGCGCGGAGCCGGACACGATCGCGGTGCTCGACAACGCCGCGGGCCTCGTCGCCGCGCTCGCATCGGGACTCGGCGCGGGGCTCGTGCGAGGGCTCCTTGCCGCCGATGCGCGCCGCGACGGCCGCATCGTGGAGCTCAACGCCGTCGAGTTGCCCACCCACTACAACCTGTACGCCATCTGGCCGCGCGAGCGCGCAGCGCGGGTGGCGCCGCTCGTCGAGATCATCGCGGAACTGGTCGCGCAGACGCTGGACTGAAGCGCGGCGATCTACGCACGTGCAGCCGCTTCGCGCACGGTGTCGAGAAAGGCGGCAAGCACCGGCGAGGTATCGTCCGCGCGGTAGCGCGCGTGCAGCGAGACTTCGAGATCGGGCGCGGCAAGCCGCACGAACACCACGCCGCCCGTGCAAATCTGCCGCGAAGAGTCCGGCAGAAGCGCCACGCCCAGCCCCACCCTCACGAGCGAGAGCAGCGTGTGCACCTCCACCACCTCGTACTCGATGTTGGGCGTAAAGCGCGCTTCGACGCAGCAGTCCTGGAAGAAACGCGCAAGCTGCGACTGCCGCAGGCCGAACGAAATGAAGCGCTCCGCGGCCAGCTCGCGCAGCGCGATCTCCTCGCGCGCCGCCAGCGGATGATCGGGCGGTAGCGCCACGACCGCCGTTTCGCGCACCACCACTTCGCTGCGAATGGCAGCGTCCTCCTGCGCGATGCGAAAGAAGCACACGTCGAGCCGCCGTTCCTTCAACGCCGCGATCTGCTGGGCAGGCGTCATCTCGTGCAGCGTCCAGCGCACCTGCGGGTGGCGGCTTGCGAAGGTGCGCAGCGCTTGCGGAATGGGCTCGACCATCGCCGAACTGATGATCCCCACCGCGAGGTTGCCCATCTCGCCGCGCCCCGCGCAGCGCGTGAGGTCGATCGCGCGCTCGAACTGCGAAAAGATCAGCGGGACCTGGTCCTTCAGTGTTTTCCCTGCCTCGGTCAGCTCGACGCGGTGTTGCGCACGAATGAAGAGCGCGGTGCCGAGCTCCTCTTCGAGCAGGCGGATCTGCTGGCTCAGCGGCGGCTGCGAAATGTGCAGGCGCGCGGCTGCGCGGCCGAAATGCAGTTCGTCGGCAAGCACGGCGAAGTACCGCAACAGGCGCAGATCCATGGCGTATCCATATCGCAAACGTATCAAGGTCGAGGTCAAAAAATATTGTACAGACCGATTCCGGCTTGTGAAACTGGGCCGCAAGCAGCAGTGCACGTCACGGTGTGTCACTCGATGCCGGCGAGGGGAAGGTGCCACATGGCGCCTTGTAAAGGGCCGCATGAATCCGACCGGATCGGTTGCGTTCATCGACGTGCCTGCCCGCGATCCGGCAACTGGGTTCCCCCAGTTCCTCACAAGGAGATCGAGTCCATGATCATCGACACCAGCTGTTATCCGACGAACCTCGTCGACCTCGCATGGCGCCACGACGGGCCGCCCTTCACCGGCGAGCGCCTCATCGAGACGATGAACGGTCCGTTCCTCGTCAACGGCAAGCCGCGCCGCATCGACAAGGCCTTCATCCAGCCCCCGCAGGGCAACACCATCTATACGTGGACCGACGGCGAGAAGTCGGGCACCGAATCGATCGACGCCTATATGGCCTACACGGTCGAAATGGTGCAGAAATACCCGGAGCGCTTCATCGGCTGCTTCGTGTACAACCCGCGCTGCGGCGTGCAGAACGGCGTCAACGCCATCGACCACTACGTGCGGCGCCTCGGCTTCAAGATGGTGCAGTTCCAGGCGAACATGCACGCCTACCGGCCGGACCGCGCGCTCGACTGGCTGCGTCCCGCGCTGCAGAAGTGCGCCGAACTGGGCGTGCTCGTCAAGCTCCATACGGGCGACGGCCCGTACAGCATCCCCACCGAGTGGGTGCCGATGATCAAGGAGTTTCCCACCGTCAATTTCATCATGGCTCATTTCGGAGTGCAAACGGGTGGCGTGTACTGCTTCGAGCCGTTCCAGCTCGCCATGGACCTGCCCAACGTGTATTGCGAATCGGGATGGTGCCTGCAGTCGCGCATCGTGGAGTTCGCCAAGGTGCTGCCGAAGCACAAGATCCTGTTCGGCTCGGACACGCCGCCGAACGAACCCGGCATGTGGCTGCGCCTGCTGGAAGTGCTCTGCTTCGATCCGCCCCAGGGGCTGAACCTGGACGAAGACACGCTCGAGGACTATCTGGGCAACAACACCGCCCGCATGATCGGCCTCGAACCCACGCCCGCGCCGCGCAGCGTCGCAGAAGCGCAAGCGCTGCTCGCCGCATGAGCGCCATGAGCCCTATGCGCCGCAAACGAGCCGCGAGCTTCCCGAGCGCCCCGACATTCCGAACCCGGAGCACCGCATGATTATCGATACGCACCTGCACCCCACGAATCTCGTGGACGAAGCCTGGCGCCACACCGGCACGCCGTTCACGGGCGAGCGCCTGCTCGAAATGATGGATGGCCCCTACATCATCAACGGCAAGCCCCGCCGCATCGACATGGGCTTCATCCAGCCGCCGCCGGGCAACACCGGCTACCGCGACGGCAACCGGCGCGGCCGCGAAGGCGTGCGCGACTATATGGCGTACATCGCCGAGCTCACGCAGAAGTACCCGGACCGCTTCATCGGCAACTTCACCTATAACCCGCGCTGGGGCCCGGAAAACGGCGCCGCGGAGCTGGAATTCCACATCCGGGAATATGGCTTCAAGATGGTGAAGCTGCACGCCAACATGCACGGCTACCGGCCCGACCGCGCGCTCGACTGGCTGCGCCCGGCCATGAAGGTCTGCGCCAAATACAACACCGTGGTGCTGATCCACACGGGCGACGGCCCGTACACGATTCCCACCATGTTCTATCCGATCATCCGCGAGTTTCCGATGGTGAACTTCATCATCGGACACTTCGGAATCCAGACGGGCGGCAACTACTCGTTCGAGGCGTTCTGGATGGCGATGGACACACCCAACGTCTATTGCGAATCGGGCTGGTGCTACCAGGCGCGCATTGTCGAATTCGCGCGCCAGTTGCCGCGCGACAAGATCGTGTTCGGCACCGATTCGCCGCCCAACGAGCCCGGCATGTGGCTGCGCGAGCTGGAGATGCTGTGCGGTCCCGCACCGCAGGGCATGGATCTCGACGAGGACGGTCTGGAAGACTACATGGGCAACAACATCGCCCGGCTGGTGGGCATCGAGCCGACGCGTCCGCCGAAAGATCAGGCGGAAGCCGAAAAACGCCTGAAGGCCACCTACGTGTGACGCCGCGGCGCCCCCAGGGCGCCGCTCACCCGACGCGGGGACCGTGCGGCATCCACGGTTCTCGCCTGCGACGGAGTGCATCATGACTGCCCGCTCTCTTTCCGAGACCCAGGACTTTCACGCGTTCGCCGCGGCCTACCGCGAGCGCTACCCCGAGGACGTGTTCGCACCCGCGCAAGCGTTGTCGGCCGATCAGGACGTCACGGCCCTCGTGGCGGCGCTCGCCGCGCGCGGGCGCCACGAAATGCTGGTTTGCGAGCGCGTAAACGGGCTCGCCACGCCGCTCGTCACCAATGTCTTCGCTTCGCGCACGCGCATCGGGCGGCTTTTCGGCGTGGAAGCGGCCGGCCTCTTCGATGCCTGGCAGCAGCGCGCGAACGCCCCGCTCGCCCCCGCTTACGTAGCGCGCGGCCCGGTGCTCGATCACGTCGACGAAGGGGACGCGGTCGATCTTGCCCGCCTGCCCATGATCCGCCACTTCGAAACGGATCGCGGCCCCTACGTCACGAATGCCGTGATCGTCGCCGAAGACCCGGTCACCGGCATCGCCAACATGAGCTATCACCGCTCGATGCCGCACGCGAAAAACGCGCTCGCAACGAGCCTGCATTCGCGCGGCCATCTCTGGCGCATGCTGCAAACCGCGAAGACGCGCGGCGACACGCTGAAGGTCGCAATGGTGATCGGCGCGCATCCGCTCTTCATGCTGGCCGCCGCCGCGCGCCTGCCCTACGGTGCCGACGAACGCGCGCTTGCAGGCGGCCTTTTCGGCGCACCGCTGGAACTCGTGCGCACGCCGCGCTACGGCATTGGCGTGCCGGCCGCAGCCGAGTTCGTGCTGGAAGGCACGATCGACGCGAGCGAGCACGCTGAAGAAGGCCCTTTCGGCGAATTCACGGGCTATTCGTCGGACCGCTCGACCAACAACGTGCTGCGCGTGGAAGCGATGATGCGGCGCGACGAGGCGTGGCTCGTCGACGTGGTGGGCGGCCCCTACGCGGAGCACCTCACGCTCGCCCGGCTGCCGCGCGAGGCCGAGATGAGCGAGAAGCTCAAGGCACGCTTTCCGTCCGTCACCGCGATTCACTACCCGAACTCGGGCACGCACTTTCACTGCTACGTGGCGTTGAACCAGGCGCGCGACGGCGAGGCGCGTCAGATCATGCTCGCGCTGCTGGGCTGGGATCCGTATCTGAAGAACGTGGTCGCCGTGGATGCCGACATCGACATCACCGACGACGCCCAGGTCCTCTGGGCCATCGCCACGCACTTCCAGCCGCATCGCGACCTGTTCGTCGTGGACGGGTTGCCGGGCAGTCCGCTCGACCCTTCATCGTCGGCGGACGGCACGACCTCGCGCATGGGTATCGACGCAACGCGCGGCTCCCGCTTCGACGGCATCCGCGCACGCGTGAGCGACGAAGCGCTGCAGCGCGCGCAACAGTGGCTGGCAACGGGCGCGGGAGCCGTGCGATGAGTGCGCGGCGCCTCGTCGTCGGCATCAGCGGGGCCTCGGGCTTCGTCTACGGGATGCGCCTGCTCGAACTGCTGCGCGGCCTCGACGTCGAAACGCACGTCGTGGTCTCGCGCGGCGCCATGCTGACGATGGCGCACGAAACCGCGTACAAGCTCGCCGACGTGGCCGCGCTCGCCGGCGCGCTCTATCGCTGCGACGATCTCGCGGCACCCATTTCGAGCGGCTCGTTTCGCACGCTCGGCATGATCGTGGCGCCCTGCTCGATGAAGACGCTCGCCGAGGTCGCAACCGGCCTCTCCTCCGGCCTGATCGCGCGCGCCGCCGACGTCACGCTCAAGGAACGCCGCCGCCTCGTGCTGCTTGCACGCGAAACGCCTTACACGCTCACGCATCTGCGCAACATGGCTGCCGTCACGGAAATGGGTGCAATTATCGCGCCTCCGGTGCCGGCCTTCTACGCGCAGCCCGCCTCGCTCGACGACATGATCGCCCACACGCTCGGGCGCGTGCTCGATCTCTTCGATCTGGACAGCCGCACCGTGCGGCGCTGGAAAGAGCACACGGAAGCAACGGATCGCACCACCTGCCTCACTCTCAACGGAGACGCACCATGACTCACATTCACACGACCCATCACGACGTCGAGAAGATCCCCGTCACCGTGCTCACCGGCTTTCTCGGTGCAGGCAAGACCACGCTGCTCAACTACATCCTGCGCGAAAAGCACGGCCGCAAGATCGCCGTAATCGAGAACGAGTTCGGCGAAGTGGGCATCGACGGCGGCCTCGTGCTCGAATCGACCGAAGAGATCTACGAGATGACCAACGGCTGCGTGTGCTGCGTGGGCGCCGTGCGCGAGGATCTGGTGCGCATCGTTCGCATGCTCGTCGAGCGACCTGAACGGCTCGATCACATCATCGTCGAAACGAGCGGACTGGCCGATCCCTACCCGGTCGCGCAAACCTTCTTTCTCGACGATCCAATTGCGAAACAGGTCACGCTCGACGCCGTGGTCACGATGGTCGATGCGAAGCATATCGGCGCTCATCTCGACGACCTCGTGCTGGACGGCAGCGACAATCAGGCCGTCGATCAGATCGTCTGTGCAGACCGCATCGTCATCAACAAGGTCGATCTCGTGGATGAAGCCGCCATTGCTTCGCTTACGCAGCGGCTGCGCAGCCTGAACGAAACCGCGGAAGTGGTGACGTCGAGCTACGCGCAGATCGATCTGGACCGGATCCTCGGCGTGGGCGCAAACGAGTTCGCGCAGATTCTGGTCGAAAGCGACGGGCTGCACGAACACGAGGAAGAGCACGACCACGGTCACGAGAGCCATGAGAGCCACGCCGGCCACGAAGACCACGGCCTTCACTCCCATGACGACCATCAGCATGACGAAACAGTTTCGTCGGTGGGCATCGAAGTGGACGCCGAAGTCGATCTCGCCACCCTGGAGTCCTGGCTTGCCGAACTGCGCGAGAGCGCTTCGGAAAAGCTCTTCCGCATGAAAGGCATTCTCGCCGTGCAGGGCCGTGCGCAGCGCTACGTATTGCAGGGCGTGCACGACGTGATCGAACTGAGCGCCGCCCAGGCATGGGGCAGCGAACCGCGCTCTTCACGCATCGTTTTCATCGGCCGCGATCTGGACCGCGCCGCGCTGACCGACCGCTTCCACGCCTGTCTCTGCACTCCCGTCGCAGCCTGACAGGCCCATCGGCCGGCATGACGCCGGCCGAAAACGACAATCAGGAGACGCCTCATGAACACCGCCTTACACCCGGTCGATCAGGTGCTGCCCAAGCGCCAGATGCTCACGCTGGGACTTCAGCACATGCTGGTGGCCTATATCGGCGCGATCGCCGTGCCGTTGATCGTTGCTTCCGCACTCAAGATGTCGCCGGCCGATACCACCGTGCTCATCAGCACGGCACTCTTCTGCTCGGGCATCTCCACCCTTTTGCAGACCGTCGGCATCTGGAAACTCGGCGTGCGGCTGCCGATCCTGCAAGGCGTGGCGTTCAGCAGCGTCGGCCCCGTGATCGCCATCGGGCTCGCGCCCGGCATCGGCTTCACCGGCGTCTGCGGCGCCGTGATCGGCGCGGGCATCTTCACCGCGTTTGCGGCGCCGCTGGTGGGCCGGTTGCGCCGCTTCTTCCCGCCCGTGGTCACGGGCTGCATCGTGACCGTGATCGGGCTACAGCTCTTTCCCGTGGCGTATCAGTGGGCAGGCGGCGGGAATGTCGGCAAGCACGAGTTCGGCTCGCTGCCTTTTCTTGGCGTCACGCTCCTTGTCGCGGTCGTGATCCTGTGCATCAACCGTTTCGGCACACCGTTCGTGCGCAACCTCGCGGTGCTCATCGGGCTCGTGGTGGGCGGCGTGCTGGCCTGTGCGCTCGGCATGGGCAACTTTGCCAACGTCGCCAACACGCCCTGGTTCACGCTGCCCGTGCCGTTCCATTTCGGCATGCCAGTGTTCTCGATCGTGCCCATTGCCACGATGGCCGTCGTGATGATCGTACAGATGGTCGAATCGATGGGCCTGTTCGTCGCCATCGGCGACATCGTGGGCAAGGACGTGAGCGAGGACGACGTGATCCGCGGCCTGCGCGCCAACGGCGTGGCCAGCGCGATTGCGGGCATGTTCGCGGCTTTCCCGTTCATCGCGTTCATGGAGAACGTGGGGCTCGTGATCCTCACCGGCGTGCGCAGCCGCTGGATCGTCGCCATCAGCGGCGTGCTGATGTGCGCCGTGGCGGTGGTGCCGAAGTTCGGCGCGATCGTGGCCTCCACGCCCTCGGCGGCGCTGGGCGGCGCGGGTATCGCGATGTTCGGCGTGGTGGTCGCGGCTGGCGTGCAGACGCTCTCGAAGGTGGATTTCGAAGGCAACCGCTACAACGTGCTGATTGTCGGCTTCACCATGGCCATGGCGCTGATTCCCGTAATGGCGCCGCGGGTGTTCGAACACATGCCTGACTGGACGCAGCCCTTCCTGCATAGCGGCGTCGTGCTGGCCTGCCTCGTCTCCGTCTTGCTCAATGCACTGCTGAACGGCGTGCAGCCCGCGGCGCGCGCGAGCGAGGACGAACACGCTCACGCCCACTGCGAGCAGATGGCGCGCGACTGAAGGCATCTGCGCACCTGTCGGCAAGCCTCCTCTCACGAGACATGATAAGGAATCCCTAACGTGAACAAGCAATCTCCGTCGCTCCTGATCCGCAATCCTGCCGCGGTCATGAGCGGTCGCGCGGAACCTGCCGCGCGTCTGGGCAAGGTCGATCTCCGTATCGAGGGCGGCCGGATCGAATCGATCGCCCCCCATCTCGCGCCGCGCCCCGGCGAACGCGTGATTGACGCGAGCGATTGTGTCGTCTATCCCGGCTGGGTCAACACGCACCACCACCTGTTCCAGAACCTGCTCAAGGCGGTGCCCTCGGGCATCAATGCCGATCTGCAGGAGTGGCTCGCCGCCGTGCCGTATCCGCGGCTCGCGCGCTTCACGCCGGAACTCGCCCGCACGGCCGCACGGCTCGGCCTCGCCGAACTGCTGCTTTCCGGCGTGACCACTTGCGCCGACCATCACTACCTGTACCACGCAAACGGTTCGACCGAAACGGGCGACCTGCTGTTCGAAGAAGCTGAATCGTTCGGCATGCGCTTCGTGCTCTGTCGCGGCGGTGCGTTGCAGGCGGCGGGCGATCACCCGGGCTTCTCGAAGACGGCATTGCAACCGGAAACGCTGGACCAGATGCTAGCCGACATCGAACGCCTCAAGTCGCGCTATCACGACGGCAGCGCTGCTTCGATGCGGCGCGTGGTGGTGGCGCCCACCACGCCCACCTTCTCGCTGCCGCCCGGCATGCTGCCCGAAGTGGCGCGCGCGGCGCGCCGCATGGGTCTGCGCCTGCATACGCATCTTTCGGAGACCAAACGTTATGTCGACTTCTGCCGCGAGCGCTATGGGCAGTTGCCGGTGGAATTCGTGGCCGACCACGAGTGGCTCGGGCCGGACGTCTGGTTCGCGCATCTCGTCCATCTCGAGCCCGTGGAAATCGCCATGCTGGCCGATACGGGCACCGGCTGCGCTCACTGCCCCGTGAGCAACGCGCGCCTCGGTAGCGGCATCGCCCGTGCTCCGCAGATGGCGGCGGCGGGCGTACCGGTTTCGCTCGCTGTCGACGGCGTGGCGTCGAACGAATCGGGAAGCATGACGAACGAAGCGCACTTTGCGTGGCTCGTGCATCGCGCGGCGCAGGGCGCCTCGGCCACCACCATCGAAGAGATCGTCCACTGGGGCAGCGCGGGCGGCGCCCGCGTGCTGGGCCTCGACGCCGTGGCCACGCTCGCGCCGGGCCAGGCCGCCGATCTCGTGCTCTACGACGTGAATGCACCGCGCTTCGAGGGTTTCCACGACCTTGCCGTCGCGCCCGTTGCGGCAGGGGAACCGGTGCGCGTGCGCTACAGCATCGTCAATGGGCGCGTGGTGGTGGAGAACGGCGAGATTCCCGGGCTCGATCTCGAAGCGCTACGCCGCGATGCGGCGCGCGGCGTGAGAGAGCTTATCGACGATTGAGGCGCTGCCTTCACGGCCCACGCGCTTTCGCAGCGCGTGGGCCCGAAGCCTTAAATACCCAGGTCGGCAATGACCTGCTCGCCAAGCGCAAAACCCGTCGATGCCCCCGTGCCGCCCGTCACCATGACGATGCGAACGTGATCCGCCGGCCGGTCAACGAGCACCCGCCGCTCGCTCGACGACACATAGCAGCCGATCCAGCGATTGACCACCTCGCGCGCGGGCAAGTCGAACACACGGTCGAATTCGTCGAGGATCAGCTCGTCGAAACGCGCCTGCGCGAACGGCGCCTGAGCGTCGCCATACACGTGGCTGTCGCCCACCACGAGCGATCCGTCCGCGGACTGCACCGCGATCAGATGAATGCCCGCGGCGCGATATTCGCTTTCCTCCACGTCGAGCTTGCGAATCAGCGCCTGTGCTTCCGGCAGCGCTGCGAAGCCCTCGTAGCGCGCGATGCTCTGGTCGGACATCACTGCCGCACCGAACGCCGGCCGGGCGTCCCGCACAGCCAGCCGCAGCATCTGCAGCGTGCAGATGCGCAAGCCGTAAGGGGCAATGCGCTCCGGAAACAGCGTGGAAAGATCGTCGCCGGGGCAAACGACCACGGCATCCGCATGAACCGGACCGCGGCTCGTTTCGACGCGGTGGCCGTCCACCGCGAGCACCGCCGTGTTCCAGTGAAACACCACGCCGTGCCGTTGCGCGAGCCACGCGGCGATCTTCGGCAGCGCCTCGGCCGATTCCACGCGCAGTTCGTGCGGGCTATAAAGAATTTCCGTGACCTTGTCGAGCCGCAACGCCGGAACGATGGCAGCAGCCTCGTCGCGCGAGATCAGCTTGCAGCCCTCGGCCATGTCGGTCGAGAGAAAGGCGTGCAGCACGTCGGCAGCCTCGCGGCGCCGCGCGGGAATCACCACGCCACGGTGCTGGACGGCAATACCGGCTTCCCGAGCGACTTCCTGCCAGACCTCCCGGCTGCGCATGGCGCGAGCCCAGTGGTCGCCGGCCTCCTGCCCCGTCACCGTGACGAAGCCGAAATTGCGAATCGAAGCGCCGGTGGCCCGCGCGCTGCGGTCCAGCACCGCGACACGCTTGCCCTTGCGCGCCGCGGCCAGCGCGACGGCAAGACCTACGATGCCGCCCCCGACTACCGCGATATCGAAACGCTCACTCATGCCTGCCTCCGGAAAGCAGGCGTGGCGGACAGACTAAGGCAGCGAGGGAGGAAGAAAACAAGGGCAATGCTGGACGGCAAGGCGCCGCTGTAAGTCAGAGTAAGCATGGAATACAGGTTCGAGATGGCTTTCCAGCCCGCACTATACCCGGTCCAGAAGACACCCATATGGCAGTGTCCACACGTATCCGGCTTCATTCGATCCTCTATCTCCACTCCCCGATAAATCAGTATTCCGAACAATTTATTGAACGCGCTCCAGGCAAGATAACTTACACCCTGTACACACAAGCACCCAAGGCATGCGCCCCCATCAGCGAAAACGGCTGGCAATATGCTCCGGAATATTCTCCGGCGTGACAACCACCACAGACGAGGACGGCGACACCGCCGCCGCCGGCAGCAGCTTGTGAAAGCTCATCACACGCTGGCAGGCCGAACGCATATCCTGGCGCAAGTCGTGATGCAGCACCGCCTGAATCCTCCCTTCGCGCAGCAGTCGCACGTTGTCCCGGTCCAGATCGTGGCCGATGAAGCACACCGGGTGCCGCCGCCCGCCTAGCGCCCGCAGGATCGCGGGATTGCCGCCGCCCATCGAATACACGGCGGCGATATCGGCATGCTTCGCCAATACACTGCGCACCCGCGCCTCGGTGGCCGCGTCCAGTCCATGCCCGCCACTCGCATCGATCAACGCAAGCTGGGGAAAGCGCTGGCGCAGTGCGCGCCGAAAGCCGATCTCGCGTTCCTCCTCGCCGCGAAAGCGCTCGTCGCTCAGGGTAATCAACACGCTGCCGCGCCGTTTTCCGAGCCATTGGCCCACGAGCCACGCCGCCGTGGCACCCGCCACGCGATTGTCCAGACCCGCGTAGGCGAGACGGCCGGACAACGAGATATCCGTAAAGATCGTCACCACCGGAATACCGCGCCGTTGCAGTTCGCCGATCGCATCGGCAATCCCGGGCACGTCGCGCGCCTTCAGGAAGATGCCGTGGCTGCCGCGCCGGCCTATCGCGTGCAGCGTCTCGACCACCTCTTCGGTCGTCATCGTCTCGCGCATCAGAAAACGCGGCCGGAACACGGCCGGATGCAGGCCCGGCAACTCCGCTTCGAGCGCTTCGCGCACTTCGTCCGCAAACCTCGACGGCGCTTCCACCACCACATCGACAATGAGCTTGCGCCCCGCCGTAGCCAGTTGCAGTTCCTGCTTCTCGAGTTCCCGAATGGCCTGCTCGACCCGCTTGCGCGTGTGCTCGCGCACGTGCGCGCGCCCGTTGAGCACGCGATCGACCGTAGCCAGGCCCACGCCGGCCTGCAACGCGATCTCCTTCACGAGAAACCGGCGAGCCACGTTCGCCACCTCGGTCTTGATGTGTTTTTGATGGCTTTATGATAGCCCGATCCCGACTTCGGCCGCTATGCTGGATCCAGAAACGCAAGGAGACGCGATGGATCGCAACGACGAGCAGTGGGGACAAGGCAGCAAGGTCTGGTACGCCGAACGCGAATGTTCGCTGGAGGCATTTTCGGAGCAGGTCGAGCGCCGCGAGAATGCGCCACTGGCATTTGCGGACGACGTCTGCGAAAGCATTCCCGTGTACGACTGCCGAAAACTGGCGCACGCGGTGGCCGATGCCAGGCAGCAGCGCGCGGCCCTCCAGGGCGAGTGGGTCCGTGTGCTGCGCGACGGCGCGGGCGTGCTGGTGCTCAAGCAGGCATTCACGGACACCACGCCCATCGACGAAGCGACCGCGGTGTTCGAATCCATCATCCGCAGCGAACGGGCAAGCGGGGCCGGTGCAGGCGACCACTTCGCGCAAGCCGGCGCCAACGACCGCATCTGGAACGCGCAGGAAAAGCTCTGCGTGCAGGCACCCGAAGTCTTCGCACGTTACTTCGCCAACCCCATGCTCGCCGCAGCGGCGCAGGCGTGGCTCGGGCCCGCCTGGCAGATGACCTCGCAGGTCAACGTCGTGAGGCCGGGCGGCGCGGCGCAACTCGCGCACCGCGACTACCACCTGGGCTTCCAGACCGTGGAAGAAGCGCAGCGCTATCCGGCCCACGTGCATCGCATGTCGGCGTTTCTCACGCTGCAGGGTGCCGTCGCGCACAGCGACATGCCGGTGGAAAGCGGCCCGACCAAGCTCCTGCCGTACTCGCAGCGCTATGCCGAGGGCTACCTCGCATGGCGCCGGCCGGAGTTTCGCGAGTACTTCGAAGCGCATTGCGTGCAATTGCCGCTCGCGAAGGGCGACGCGCTGTTTTTCAATCCCGCGCTGTTTCATGCCGCCGGCGCAAACCGCACGCATCCCGTCACGGGCGTTCAGCGCATGGCCAATCTGCTGCAGGTGTCGTCCGCGTTCGGACGTGCGATGGAGACGCTGGACCGGCGGCGCATGTGCGAGGCGGTGTTCCCCGTATTGAAGGCAAGCCATGCCGCTCGCCGGATGAGTGCCTGCGAGATCGATGCGGTCATCGCCTCGTGTGCCGAAGGCTATCCCTTCCCCACCAACCTCGACCGCGATCCGCCCTCAGGCGGACTCGCGCCGCGAAGCCAGCAAACCCTCCTGCGCCAGGCAATCGACGAAGACTGGGCGGACACCGCGCTTCGCGACGCCTTGCAGAATTACGACTGGCGACGCAGGACCACCCGGGATTTTACTTAGCATTACTGAAGTAATCTCGATGTCGCTCCATGAGCGACTGAACCTTGCCGGCGTCGTCCGCCGTCACCGGATTGAAAATCACGAGGTGAAGATCGGAGCGGCCATCGACCGAGAAAACCGAAATTTCGAGCGTAAGGAGCCCCAGTTCCGGATGGCGCAGGCGCTTGACAGGCTCGCCGCGCGGGCTCTCCACGAGGTTGTCCCGCCACATGGCCTCGAACTCCGGACTCTCGCGGCAAAGCTCTTCGACGAGCGGCTCCACCGCCTCCCCCGCCCCGGCCCGCGCGGCGTCCATCCTGAATGCGCCCAGTGTGAAGCGCGCCGTCTTCTCCCAGTCGTAATGCATGATGCGGGCGCGCGGGTCGAGAAAGAGAAAGCGCAGCACATTGTGCGACGCATGCAGCACCGACCCGAAGCCCAGCAGCAACGCCGTCGAAGCCCGGTTCCAGCCCACGATGTCCCACGTGGCCGTCCTGATGATGGCGGGACCGGGATCGAGCGCATCGAGCACCCGCTGGTGCCGCGGCTCGACACCGTCGTGCTTGCGGTAGCGCACCTCCGGCGGCCGGCCGAGCCCCAGCAGGAAGAGATGCTCGCGCTCCACTTCGCTCAGCATCAGCGCGTGCGCAAGCCGGTCGAGCGCGTCGGCCGAGGGCGCTCCGCCGCGCCCCTGCTCGAGGCAGGTGTACCAGGTCGGGCTGATGTTGGCGAGCTGCGCCACTTCCTCGCGCCGCAAGCCGCGCGTGCGGCGGCGCTGGGAGGAAAAGCCCAGGGAGGCGGGATCGAGCCGCGCGCGGCGCTCGCGCAGATAGGTGCCAAGCAGGTTTTCAGAAGCCAGAGGGGCGCTCATCCTGTTAGTGCTCTTACTACCATAACCTCACTACTTTACCCGGACGCCTGGCGCCGCGATACTTCGACTCCGTCGCACCCCCAGGACGCGAGCAATGCATCGCAATCACCGGCCCGGTTGATGAAAGGAAATTGTTGGCATGGTTGACCGGTATCGGCAACCCGCACCACGCTCGCGGGCCGGCAGCCGGGCTTCGCGATGCAGTGCGCGCCTGTTGCCCGGTCAGTGCAAACGGCGGGGCCTCACGCCTTTTTCGTCCCCCGGCCAGGTTCGGCCCGCATGACCGCCCCAGATTCTGCGCACAAATATGAAAAGCGCTAGGATGGGCTCCCATCGGCCCCGAACTGACTGCAAACGTCGAACGGCTCCCCATGCCGGATCGTAAGGACAAGTAAGGTGAGCGTCCTGCATCGTCGATGCGCGCACCGCCCTCCTGGTAAGTGGGAAGTCACGACAGGCGAGGCCGCGCAATTGCCGGGGCATACGTACAAAATCCCGGCTCCGATGCCGTTTGTGCAAAAACCCTGAACAGTTCGTTGTCCTGCTTTCCTGACATGACACGCGGGCGGGAAGGCAGGACAAGGCTCCTTCGATCGGGGGCGGCCGCGACAGAATCGTGGCGATGCCCCATGGCGGCGCACCACCCGGAGTCGCCCAGGCTGCCCCGTTCGAAGCCCGCACCTCTATAACAGGTTAGTGAATGAACACATCCGGTAGCGTAAGGTCATCCCCGGAGCGCGCAGGTCTGCGCGCCCTGCGATACGGCTCCATGGTCGCGGCGGCGCTCGTCGCGGCAGGCTGCGCGGTCGGGCCGGACTACCAGAAACCCGCGGTCCAGATTCCGGCCACGTTCAAGGAAGGGGTGGACTGGCAACGGGCCGAAGCCAATCCGCAGGCCTCCTTGTCCAGCACCTGGTGGCTCGACTATCACGACGACAAGCTCACCGACCTGATCGACCAGTCGCTCAAGGCCAACCAGTCGATTGCCCAGGCCGAAGCGGCCTACCGGCTTGCGCGCGCCACCGTCGAGGCCAATACGGCAAGCCTCTTCCCGACCATCACGGCGGGCGCCTCGGGCGCGCGCTCGGGCTACGGCAGCGGCGCCGCCGCCGCGGCAACGAACTCCACCAGCACCGCCGTGCCGGGCGTCAACAACTCCGTGGGCGTGAACGCGGCGGCAAGCTGGGAGATCGACCTGTGGGGGCAAATACGGCGCGAGATCGAATCGAGCAAGGCCAGCGCGCAGTCCAGCGACGCCCAGCTCGCCGGCGAGCGCCTCTCCATTGCCGCGAGCGTTGCCGTCGATTACTTCGAACTGCGCCAGGCCGACGTGGACATCGACCTGCTCAAGCAGCAGCAGCAGATCGACGCGCGCATCCTGGACATGACGCGCGAAAGCTACAAGCAAGGCATCTCCTCGGCCGACGACGTGCTCAACGCGCAGGACAACCTCGAACTCGTGATCGCGGAACTGCAGACCACGCAGATCACGCGCGAGCAGGACGAACACGCGATCGCGGTGCTGATCGGCGTGCCGCCCGGCGGGTTTTCGATCGAAGCCGATCCGCATTACGCGTTCGCCACGCCGGCCGTGCCGCTCGCGCTGCCCTCGCAACTGCTCGAACGCCGCTACGACGTGGTGAGCGCCGAGCGCACGGCGGCCTCGGCCAACGCGAAGATCGGCGTGGCCGAAGCGGCCTTCTTCCCCACGCTGACCCTTTCGGCCGAAGGCGGCTTCCAGCACAACATGCTCGCCAATCTCTTCTCGGTGCCCAACCGCTTCTGGACGCTCGGCCCGGATCTCGCGGCGACGATCTTCGACGGCGGCGCGCGCACGGCGGCCGTGCACGAAGCGCGGGCGACTTACGACGAAGACGTCGCAAGCTATCGGCAAACCGTGCTGAGCGCGTTCCAGAGCGTGGAGGACAGTCTCTCGTCGTGGAATCACCTCCAGCAGCAAGCGGACTCCTACACGAATATCTACCAGCGCAACCGGCAGTTGTTCGACAGCGAGCACGCGCAGTACACCATCGGCACCGCCAGCGAACAGGACCTGCTCAACCAGCAGCTCACGCTGCTCACGGCCCGGCAGAACCTGTCCGATACGCATGCGCTCCTGACCGAAAGCAGCGTCACGCTGATCAAGAACCTCGGCGGCGGCTGGCAGTGGGACGACACAAAAGAGCACGCAGTCGATGCGGTAGCGTCGGCCGGCGCCTCCGCTTCAGCCACGTCGGCCACCTCGGCCCCTCCGGTGCGGTGAAGCGTGCGCAGATCCCACGCCTCCTCCGCCCGTCCTTTGCAGGCTTTTTCCCTTTCCACGATCATGCAAGCATGGTGTCCTATGACGTTACTGCCTGTGCGCGCGTCGCTGCTGTCCATCGGTTTCATTGCCCTCGCGGCCTGTAGCAAAAGCGAGCCTCCAGCCCCGCCGCCGCCTCAGGTGAGCGTCGTGAAGGCGGAGCCGCAGAACGTGCCGCTGCAGCGCGACCTGGTGGGCCGGCTCTCGGCCTACTACAGCGCCAACGTGACGGCGCGCGTGTCCGGCGTGCTGGTGAAGCGCGCCTATACGGAAGGCGCCACCGTGAAGGCAGGACAGACGCTCTTCGAAATCGATCCGGCTTACTATCAGTCGGTACTCAATAACGATCTCGCAACGCTGGCCGAAGACCAGGCCACCTACGTGAACGACCGCATCACCGCCGGACGCTATCACAAGCTGCTGCCGGTGGGCTCGGTCTCGCAACAGACCGTGGACAACGCCGATGCGGCCGAACGCAGCGCCGAAGCCAAGGTCAAGGCGGACCAGGCCGCGGTGGACGGCGCGCGCCTGAACCTCGGCTATACCAAGGTCACGTCGCCCATTGCCGGCATCGCCGGACAGCAGCAGGTGACGGTAGGCGCCGTGGTGGGCTCCAGCACGGCCGACGCCGGCTCGGGCGGCACGCTCCTCACGACCGTGCAGCAGATCGATCCGCTCTACGTGAACTTCACGATCAGCGCCGCCGATCTCGTTACGCTGAAGCAGGCGCAGAGCAAGGGCAACATTGCGCTCGCGCCGCAAAACGCCACCAGCGTGCAGGTTACGTTGCCCAACGGCACCCCGTACGACCAGCAGGGCACGCTCGACTTCTCGGATGTCACCGTGAACCCGGCCACCGGCGCGGTCAATCTGCGTGCGCTGATTCCCAATGCGCAGCATCAGCTGCTGCCCGGCATGTACGTGTCGCTGATGGTCGATCTGGGCCAGCGCAACGGCGCCTTCCTGATTCCGCAGCAGGCCATCCAGCGCGACACCGTGGGCGCCTTTGCGCTGGTGGTGGACGCGAACGGCAAGGTCGCGCGCAAGGACGTCACCACGAGCGAGAGCTACCAGAACAACTGGATCATCACGAGCGGACTCGCCGAGGGCGACCAGGTGATCGTGACCGGACTGCAGAGCGTGCACGAGGGCGTGTCCGTGAAGGCAAGTCCGTGGCAGCAAGGCGCAAGCGGGGCCCAGGCGGCCACCGCCCCGGCATCGGGCGCCCAGGCCGTTGCCGACAAGTCGTAAGGAGTCCGCCTCATGCCACGTTTCTTTATCGACCGCCCGGTTTTTGCCTGGGTGATCCCTATTCTGATCTGCCTGATTGGCGTGATTTCGCTATCGCGCATGGGGATCGACTCGTACCCGGATATCGCGCCGCCGCAGGTGACGGTGACGGCGACCTATCCGGGCGCCAACGCCGCCACCATGGAATCGACGGTCACGCAGGTGATCGAGCAGCAGCTCACCGGCATCGACAACCTGCTGTACTTCAGCTCGACCTCGAACAGCAACGGCACGGCCACCATCACGCTGAGCTTCGCCACGGGCACCGACCCCGACATTGCCGAAGTCCAGGTGCAGAACAAGGTCCAGCTCGCGCAGCCGCTCCTGCCCGCCGAAGTGACGCAACAGGGTGTGGTGGTCGCCAAGGCGAGCCCGGACATCCTGATGTTCATCGGCTTGCAGTCGGATAACCCCGCCATCGACGCGGACCGCCTCTCCGACCTCGTCGCCTCGCAGATCCAGCCGGTGATCGCGCGGATCAACGGGGTGGGCAACACCTTCATGCTCGGCTCGGAATACGCCATCCGCATCTGGCTCGATCCGGACAAGCTGCAGGGCTATGGCCTTTCCACCACCCAGGTGCTCAACGCCGTGAACGCGCAGAATGCGCAGTTCGCCACCGGCGCCGTGGGCGCGGACCCGGCGGTGAAGGGGCAGGTGTTCACGGCCACGGTGTCCGGCGACACGCTGTTTTCTTCGCTGGAGCAGTTCAAGAACATCATTCTCGTCACGACCAACGACGGTACGGTCGTGCACCTGAGCGACGTTGCGCGCATCACCTTCGGCGCGCAGAGCTACGGTTCTTCGGCGGCGTACAACGGCAAGGCGGCGGGCGGCATGGGCGTGTACCTGCTGCCGGGCTCCAACGCGCTTGCCGTGGCCAATGCGGTGAAGGCCGAAATGGCGGTGCTCGCGAAAGACCTGCCTTCCGGCGTCACGTGGAACGTGCCTTACGACACGACGCCGTTCATCACGGCGTCGATCACGGACGTGGTGCGCACGCTGGTCGAGGCCATCATCCTCGTTTTCTTCGTGATGCTGATCTTCCTGCAGAACATCCGCGCGACGATCATCCCCACGCTCGTCATTCCGGTGGCGCTGCTCGGTACGTTCATCGGCCTGAAGGCCTTGCACTTCTCGCTCAACCAGTTGACGCTCTTCGGCATGGTGCTCGCAATCGGCATCGTGGTGGACGATGCGATCGTGGTGATCGAGAACGTCGAGCGCATCATGTCCGAGGAGAAGCTCAGTCCGAAGAAAGCCACGCGCAAGGCGATGGGGCAGATCACGGGCGCCATTGTCGCCATTACGGTGGTGCTGGCCGCGGTGTTCGTGCCCTCCGCGTTCCAGCCGGGCGCCACCGGCATCATCTATGCGCAGTTCGCCATGACCATCGCCATTTCGATGGGCTTCTCGGCGTTCCTCGCGATGTCGTTCACGCCCTCGCTGTGCGCGACCATCCTCAAGCCCGATCACCACGGCGACTCGCATTTCGTGTTCCGCTGGTTCAACAAGGGCTTTAACCGCATCAGCAACACGTACTTCGGCCAGGTGGGCCGCGCGGTGCGCCATGCGCCGCGCTGGATGATGCTGTTCGTGCTCCTCGCCGCACTGGCCGGGTTCCTCTACGCGCGCATGCCGACCTCGTTCGTCCCCGACGAAGACCAGGGCTTCATGCTCGCGCTCGTCAACCTGCCTTCCGGTTCGACGCTGGAGCGCAACAGCAACGTGATGGCGGAGATCGGCGACAAGCTCTCGCACAGCCCGATCGGCAAGGACATCGTGGGGGTCTTCGACGTCAAGGGCTTCAGCTTCGTCGGCAACAGCGAAAACGTCGGCATGGTCTTCATCAAGCTGGCCGACTGGGGCAAGCGCTCGAAGTCGGCCATGCAGTTGATCCCGCAGGCCAACCAGATCCTGCACAGCATTAACGACGCGCAGATCTTCGTGGTGAACCTGCCGACCATCCGCGGGCTGAGCCAGTTCGGCGGCGTGGACATGTTCCTGCAGGCGCGCGCCGGACAATCGCGGGCCCAGCTCGGGCAGGCCGAAATGAAGCTGCTGGCCGAAGCGGGCAAGAGCCCCGAGCTTTACGGCGTCCGCCCGAACTCGCTGCCAGCGGCGCCGCAGTTGCAGGTGACGGTGGACCGCGTGCAGGCGGCGTCGATGGGGCTCTCGCTCACCGACGTCTACAACTCGCTGCAAATGCAGCTCGCGCCGTACTACATCGACCAGTTCACCTACGGCGGCCGCGTGAAGCGCGTGTATCTGCAAGCCGATGCGCCCTACCGCATGGGGCTCGACGCGCTCCAGCACATCTACACGCCGTCCAACGTCAGCAGCAGTTCGTCGGGCACGACCGCCTCCGGCAGCACGAGCACGAGCACGGCGGTCAATGCCAGCGGCTACGAGACGCCGGCCAACCCCTCGGTCAGCAACGCCGCGATCAGCCCGTACAACATGGTGCCGCTCTCGAGTGTCGTGAAGGCGAACTGGAGCGTCGGGCCGCAGGCGCTGCCGCGCTATAACGGCTACTCGGCCATCGAGATCGTCGGCAACTCGGCGCCCGGCTATTCCACCGGCCAGGCAATGCAGGTGATCACGAACATCATCAACAAGTCGCTGCCGCCGGGTTTCGCGGCGGACTGGACTGGTCAGTCCTACCAGGAAATTCTTGCGGGGAATGCAGCAACCCTGCTGATGATTCTCTCGGTGGTGGTGGTGTTCCTCTGTCTCGCCGCGCTCTACGAGAGCTGGTCGATTCCGGTGGCGGTGCTGCTGGTGGTGCCGCTGGGCCTCCTCGGCATGGTGACGTTCTGCCGCCTGAGCGGCGTGCCTAACGACATCTACTTCAAGATCGGCATGGTCACGGTGATCGGGCTGGCCGCGAAGAACGCGATCCTGATCGTCGAATTCGCGGTGGAAGGCCAGGCGAACGGCATGACACTCTTCGAGGCCACGGTGCAGGCTGCGAAGCTGCGGCTGCGCCCGATCCTGATGACCTCGATGGCGTTCATCCTGGGGGTGCTGCCGCTGGTGCTCTCCACGGGCGCCGGCGCCTCGTCGCGGCACGAGATCGGCACGGGCGTGATCGGCGGCATGATGTTCGCCACGTTCTTCGGCCTCCTGCTGATTCCGGTGTTCTACGTCACGGTGCGACGCGCGCTGGGCGACAAGCTCGACGAAGTCTCGCGCAAGATCCATCATGCGGGCGACGACGACGAGGACGACGAACCCAGCGCGGGACCCGCACCGGCCCCGAAACCCAGCGAATAACCGATACGTCCCGGTCTCGAACGGCAGCACGCGTGCTACGCGTGCTGCCGTTTTTCTTTGTGGCTGAAGGGGCTAATTGCTTCGAGGGAGCAAGCCAGGCGGCCCGGCACGCGCGATGCGCAGCAGGGGTAGGCGAACAGGCAACCCAGACAGGAGACCGATATGCCCCGTCCCCCCCGCAACTCAGCACAAGCCCAGCGAGCCGAAATGGCCACCCGCAAGCCCGCGATGGTGCCGGGCCCGGCCGCCGGCCCGGACCCGCTGGCCCGCGCAAGCCGCCGCATCATGACCGTCGAGATGGCCGGCACGGTATCGAGCGGCACAAGCGTCGATGCCGACGGCAAGACCAGCGAGGCGAGGCGCGATGCGTCCCCGCTCCAGGACAACGTGGTCACGTCCAACGCCACGCCGGAAAATCACGTGCCCGTGCCGTCTGAGGGTCTGGGCGGGTTCGATAGCCGCGTGGTCGGCGCGCTGCCGCCCATCGGCACCCGGAGCGGCTTTCACGTGCAGATAGAGGGCTACGTGAGCGTGCCGGGCTACAACGGCGAACACCGTACGGAACGCGTATTCAGCATCGCGCCCGACGACGACTGATCGCGCATTGCCAAGCGCGGCGCTCTAGTTGGCGGGTATCGTGACCACCGGCGCCTTCGCGCTCGTATCCGATTCGGCGAGCGCCATCAGATTCTGCAGCACCGTGAACGCATATTTCGAATCGAAGTCGTCGCGTTCGACCCAATACTGCGTGCCGTCGTAGTCCACCGCAACGTAGGCATGATTGCCCGCCTTCGCCCCAGCATGGACGATGATGGTGGGCCGCGTTTCGCCGCCGATCAGGCCCACGGTCGGCTTGGTCGCACCGCTGCTGACGTCCGCATCCGGCACCTGCACCTGCGCGCCAAGATCGGTAAGGATGCCGAGCACCGAACGCGTCACCATGGGAATGCGATCGCCGCGCTGCGCGGAAGGGCCGTACACCACTTCATAAGTCCGCGTCTTGGCCGAGAGATGCAAAAGCGCACGCACGCGTGCGAGGTCGGCCGCGACTTCGGGCGGCTTGGCCCCTTCCGTCGCCCCGATTGCAAAATACACGCTGCTCTTGCCCTTCTCGTTGCGAGACTCCACATTGAGTTCGCCGGCCAGTTGCAGGCGCCGCAGCGCCTGCAGAAGTTCGAAGAAGCCCGACGCCCCGGCAGCGTTCTCGCCGCCGAGCGCGCTGCCGTTCTGCAAGCCGCCGATCGACTGGGCCGTCATGCGCAGCAACAAGTCGATCGGTATCCCGCCTTCGGCGAGCGGCAACACGAGTTCCGGCGCGAGCGGGCGAATGTAGGCCGTGGCATAGGCTTCGCCTGTGGTTGGCGCGAAGGTGAAGGTGGGGTGGTTGCCGTACGACACCGTGCCGGTGGCAAGGGCATAGTTCGGTTCGGACCCCGAACCGAGATTGCCCGTTGCGCCCGCTGTGGAATCGAACTGATAGGCCGCGATGATCGAGCTGACCGTGAGAAATGCGGGCGCATCGCCATAACGCAGCCCGACGATCGTAGCCAGGATTTCGCGCTTCTTGGCGTCGCCGAGCGCTCGCGAATAGTCCACCTGATCGGCTCGCAGCCGCGTGGGGCCGATATGCACGCAGGCACTGGCCAGACAGGCGGCGCCCAGAACGGAGAGGACGGTGGCTTTTGAAACCATGATGGTCGGGCAGGTTGCGCATGGGAGTTGGACTGGCCGCGGCACAGCAAAATGCGTGCCCCGGCTCTCCCGTCGCACGGCAAAGCCTGCCTACATCGGCATATGCCCGCGCACTGCGGCGCTCTGCGCTTCCTTGCGACGGTAATAGCGCCCCAGCATGCCGCCCGCCGTCGAGCCGTGCAGCAGCACGGAGATCGCAATCGCGTCGAGCGCCGCCGGCAGCACGGGCCGCAGCGCGTTCCCGGCCAGCGCGATGCCCCACACGGCGTAGTAGAACGCGCCCACGCCGCGTATGCCCATCCATGCCATCAGGCAGCGCTGCTGCCGGTCGGCCTGCGCGCCTGTCATGGCAATCAGCACGGAGAGCGGCCGCACCACGAACACCAGCACGAGCGCAAACAGTGCCGTACGCGCATCGAGCATGTCGCGCCAATGCGCGGAGATCACGCAGCCGATGACGAGCAGCACCGAAAACTCGGCGAAGTGCTCGATCTCCAGCGTGAAGCCCGTCATGCTCTCGGCGAGCAGTGCGTGGGCGCGCTCAGGATCTTTCGCGACCTCGGCGCGCTCGCCCAGTTGCACCGTCTCCAGCGCCTCGGCGGGGCGGCGCTCGCCGGTCGCGCGCAACTCTTCGTGACGCAGCGCAACCCCTGCCGCGAACACGGCCACGAACGCGTACGCGTGCAGCAGCAACGCAACGCCATAGGTCACCGACATGAGCCCGATCGCGATGAAGCCATCCAGCCCCACGGCTTCGCCATAACGGGTACGCAGATGGAGCACGACCCGCACGCAGAGCGTGGCGAGCAGCGCGCCGATCAGCAGCGCCCCGACGAAACCCCATACCAGCGAGAGCACGAACGTTGCGGCGCTCTGCGTGCCCGGCACGCGCAAACCGCACAGCGCGAGACCGAGCAAAGCGAACGGCAACGCGGCGCCGTCGTTGAGACCGCCCTCGCCGGAGAGGGCGAAGCGCACCGGTTCCGCGTCGCCGGCTTCGCGCACGCGCAGTTCGTTGGCGAGCACGGGATCGGTAGGCGCGAGCGTGGCAGCGAGAAAGAGCGCGACGCCAGGCGCCGCGCCCATCGCCCTGCCGAACGCGAACATCAACGCCACGCTCAGTACCATGGAGAGCACGCCGAGCCGCAAGGGCAGCCGCCACAAGCGGTCGCGCAGCCGCACGCGCAAATGCATGCCGACCGAGAACAACGAAACGACGAGCCCCGCTTCGGCGAGCACGGCGAGTGTGCTCGCGTGCTGTACGAGATCGATATGCACGAGCCCCAGCATGCCCGGCCCCACGATCACGCCCACCACGAGATAGATCATCGCGCCCGTGAGCGGCAGCCGGGCGATGGGCCCGCGCGCGAGGGCCATGAACATCAGCAGCACGCCGACCAGCAAGAACCACGACGCTTCTTCCGCCATCGGCTGGCTTTCCCTCCTCCTCTTGCCATCGAATGACACGGCGCTGCCTGGCTGCGCGTGCCTGGACCGAATGCTGACGCAACGCCCGTACCTACCGTACCGCCCCGCTGGAGCGAACGCATGAGGTTCGGAGCAGGCACGGTTTCTGCGCATCCATTCGCGGTCCTGATTGACCGCGCCCTGGCGGTCAGGAGGTATGTCATGAAGGCTCCCACCTCTCCTCCCGCCGGCTTGAGCGATACCCGGCGGCAACGCGTTATCGTCTGGGTTACGCTCTTTGCGGCGCCGCTCATCTGGGTCTCGTACATGCTGCTGTGCGTGAACCTCGTTTCGACGGCCTGTGCGGGCGGTATCGCGCAACACCACGCGCTGAAGTGGGAGACGGTGGAGCGGCTCGTGACTGTCGCCTCCGTGGTGGCCTTCGTCGTCTGCCTTGCACTGGCGGTTGCTACGGGGCGCGCATGGCGCCAGATCGTTTCGCTTGCGCCGGCCAAACGCGATCCGATCCGCTTCGTGGCGTGGTGCAGCGTGACCGCCGCTGTGGCGTTCACGGCGGGTCTCGCGTTCACCACGAGCGTGCTGGTGGCCATGCCGATCGACAGGCTTTGCGGGCCTTTTCAATAAGGAAGTGCCAGGGGGTGTGGCTAAAATGGGAGGGAATGGCAGAGCGTGCGCAGACTGATGAGGCAACGACGAATGGTGGGCCGGACTGGAGTCTAGGCTGCCGGATGAACGGCCGGGACGTCGTCGATGCCGAGCACGTCGAGCGCCGCCGCGCGGCATTCAGCATTCGCGCAGAACAGCGCAATGATGTCGCCGGATGCGGCGAGCGCGACAATGCGGCGAAGAATGGCGCCGGCCTGGGCCGGAGCATCGATCGCCGCAGCGTGGATATGGCCTCCGTTGGACAGGTCGCTCAGGTCGATGTCGTCGCGATAAAGCGAATAGTCGCGCAGCACGACGACCAGTTCTTTCCCCTCGATCGTGCAGGTAAAGCGATCCGGGTTCGGTCCCGGAATCTGATCGCATTCGGATTCCATATTGGCCTCGGTCTCGGGGGCAGTGTCGCCGGGGAAGATAGACGTGGCTCATGCAGCCGCGAGAACGAAGATAGCACAACGTAATCTCCCCGCGGTTATCGCCTGCGCGATATACACGCCCCATTCCAGGCACGTTCCCGGCACGTTCCCGACGTATGACCCGCCGCCATATCGCTCCGGATAATGGCTATTCGCGACAGGGACCGGCGCTTTAACCGGCTTCCGGAAATTGTCTTCTCGACAACGGCGGTGACTTCCCGTCGCTCTCATTCAAGGCTTTTCTCAAGAACCAGAGCCCGTTTTCTGGAAAGAATGCCAGGCGCGCGCTATCATGCAGCATTGCGCACGATGCCCTCGGCAACCACCAGCCGTATAATATCGGCATTGCTTCGCAGTCCAGGCTTCTGCATCAAGCGTGAATCCTTCCAGTGCCGCCCATCCGGGGAGGCGAATTCAACCTGTGTTATCCTGGCGGCATACGACTTGCACCTGCCAGCTTGATGGCTGCGTGCCAAGCGGAGACAACCGGGATGGATGAAAGAAAGCGAGAAAGTATTGTGGCCTATCTGCAGCGCAGAATGGCCGAATTCGGTATCACTCCCGAAGCCGTCGCGGCTTCAATCGCTCAGGACCAGCTCCGCTTAAGCGCGGTGAGGTATCGAGACGCCTCCGGCAACACCTGGGACGGCGAAGGCACGGCCCCGCAGTGGGTTATTCAGGCAACCAGTGCCGGGCAATCGCTTGAACACTTCTCGGTGCGCCGCGTGGGCGTGGAAGAGACGCAATCCAGTAAACAAGCGAGTGTGGATTGGCGCGACGACCCCTTCGCCGGCACCAGGCTGGCCACTTTCAAAGGCGAGCGTCTTCAGGCTCCTTGAACGCCATCCGCTGCGAATTCGACGGTAACGGTTGAAATACAGGCCGCATCGATAGCTGCCGGGTGACCTGCTGCGTCTCCCCTGTCGATTTTCTCCCTATTTTTCTCCCTACTTTTCTCCATAGGACAGCCGGAGAACATGACCGCCGACCAGGACGGGCACCTTGAACTCGAGCGGAACCCGCCATTGACGGCGCCGGAGTACGCCGTGGCTAAAGTCGACGGCTGGATTCCTTCATTGCGAGAACTTTATCAGGTCAACGCTTGTCAGCGTAACCTTATAGACCATCGAACTGCTCAGAATATAGTCGGCTGCCTGGTCCTCATAGGCGTTGTTTCCGGCCATGCCGTCCACGGGAACAACCACACGAAAACCTCGCAGCGCCGCGGATACGGCGGTAAATAAAACGCCGTTGTGCGAAGCCACGCCGACTGGAATGACCGTCTTGATGCCATGTTCCTCCAGCAGGTGCTGGAGACCCGTATCGCGCCCGGCGAGACTGAATTTGTCGACAAAAGCTGTCACGACCGGCTCGCTTGCCACGGGTGCCAGTTCGGGAACGTAGTCCGAAATCTTCGGATCGGGGAACGTTGCCGGAGAGGGACTCGGAAATAGCGTGTACACGACGAACACGCCTTTCCGCCTCGCCTCCTCTAAAAGCTTCTGGATATTCGGGACGATCGCGACGCACCGCGGACGCTTCTGCGGATTGCACGTCTGCCTAATCATATCGATCAACAGCAGTGCAGTCGTTTTGGGATCGAGCGTCACCGGCACGACCTGCGGAGCGGGTGGCGGCTTGACATGGTCCCATTCGTCGATCACGCCCTGCGCGTGTGCCGTCAACGCAACGGCAAACGCCGCGACCGCAACCGTCAGTTGACGTAGAGGGTGAATATTGCGCATAGCGTTTCCTCCATCAAAGTGCCGGCGCCGTATGCTCCCGTGCTCGCGCGGCAATCTCATGTCATTAGCCGCCCGGCCGGGCAAGCTCGTCACGCCGTGGACAATCGGCCCCGGCATTTCGATGCCGTAAGACGCGATGTCCAGGCTTCATACAGCAGAAACGGCGACTTCCCGCGACGAACGCGAGGAGGCAATGAGCGCTCCGAGTCCCAGCACCGCAAGGCAAACGATAGGCACGATCATGGGACCAAAAGCGGTGCCCGTGAGCTTGCCTGCGAGCGGCATGAGGTTCTGGCTGAAGAAGCCGCCCAGATTGCCTATCGAGTTGATCGCGGCGACGCTGGCGGCCGCGCGCGCGCCGGTGAAATAGCGCGGAGGCATGGACCAGAAGCACGGATACAGCAAAGGAATGCAGGCACCGCCAAATACCAGCGCCACGAAGCGAAGCGGGGTGGTCGGCAAAACGAGGCTCAGCACGAAACACAGTGCGCCAAGCGCTGCGACGATCGCAATCGTACGCACGATGCTCCTCGCGCGGCGCAACCTGCCCGGCAGCCAAAGCAGCAGCAGTACCGCGAACGCCCACGGCAGCATGCTTAACAGACCGTTCGTTTTGCTCGACACACCGAACGATTTGACGAGGGTCGGCAGCCAGTACGTGACTCCGTAGAGCGAAGTCGACATCAACATGTAGGTTGCGGCAAACAGCATCACGCGTGGATCAAGCAGCGCCTTCCACGGCTGGGAGTGCGTTGCGTGTTCGGGCGTCTCGCGTTCGAGCGCGATCGCCACCACTTCCTTTTCACGCTCGCTCAGAAAACGCGCCTCCCGGAACGAAGCCGGAAGCAAGCGGAATACGGTCAGGGCAACCAGCACCGCCGGCAGGCCTGTCGCGATGAACACCCATTGCCAGCCTGCAAAACCCAGCACGCCGTTCAGACTCAGCAGCCAGCCACCCACGAGCGAGCCCAGCATGTTGGCGAGGGCGCTGCCGAGCGTGAAAACGCCGAGCACCCGGGCGCGGTAGCTCTGCGGAAACCACAGCGTCAGATAGTAGATCACCCCGGGGTAGAAACCGGCTTCGGCGATGCCGAGCGCCAGTCGAAGTCCGCAAAACCCCTGCATGGAAGTGGTAAACGCCATGAGGATCGTGATCACACCCCACGTGAGCATGATTCGCGCAAGCCATACGCGCGCGCCGAAGCGATGCAGCGCGAGCGTGCTTGGCACCTCGAACACCAGATAGCTGATGAAGAAGAGCGAGGAAGCCAGTCCGAACGCCGTCTCCGTCATGTTCAGACTATGTACCATCTGCAATTTCGCGAACCCGACATTTTGCCGATCGATGAACGAAATCAGAAACATGATGACGAGGATCGGCAGCAGTCTGCGTGCAATCTTCGACATGACATCCCGTTCTTCCGCATCCGGCCGCTCCGGTGCTGATCCGTAATTCTTCACTATGGACTCCTTAAAAATCATTTTTTAACCACATTCGGCAAATCGATGGGCATGGACCGCGGGCCAACCGCGATCTATGCAGCGTGTGAAGAGCGAAACCCTGCCAGCGCGGGCCAGAACATCTCGTTCCAGACGCGCGGTTTCGTCTTGATTGTGCCGACGATGTACAGAAAATCGACGTATTCCATCAGTTGCTCGGGCCACACGGAAAATCGCGTCTGCGGCTCGGCGAGCATGCGGATCACACTATCCTCGGACAGACGCAGCGCCGACGACGCGACATAGATGCCCGCGGCAGAGCGGCGCTCCTGATCGATAAACCGGTTCGCTTCATCGAGCGCACCGAGAAACGCATGGGCTAACGCAGGCTCGGTCTCCACCAGGTGCCTTGGGGCATACACGACATCGAGCGTCAGGGGACCGAGAACGTCAATCGAATCGGTGACGCGGTGAATACCCGGGTCCTGCAGCTCTACCGTCGAGAAGGGCGGCGATGTGAAATGCGCGGTGATGCCCTGCTCCCGCCCAACGAGCGCGCGCAACGCCTGCGGATGAGGCAGAGCAACCGTGATCGCATCGAGTCGCGCGAAGTGTTGCTGGCCGAGCATCCGGCCCGCGATCATCTGCAGCACGACGGCCGACAGCGACGTGCGGATACCCGGCACCGCGATGCGATCCGACGCAGTGAAATCGTCCAGCGAGGTGATTCGTTGCTGGTTGGTATTCAGCGATAGCGACGTGGTGGATAGCCCGCTGATGCCGATCACCTCGACATTGGGGATGCCCCGTGCTCTCGCCCACAACTCAATGAATCCGGGCGCGCCTACGGCCGCAAAATCGAGTGTGCCGGCCATCATGGCGTCGTCCACGGAGTTGCCGCCATCGAGCAGCACCCAGTCGACGGTTACGTTGCCCAACCCCTGCTGGCTGGCGTATCGCTCGAACAGCCGCAGTTTCTCCATGACGAGCAGTGGCAGATAGAGCAGACCGTATCCTTTGGAGATGCGTACTGTTCTCATGGCGGCGAACGCCCACCGCGGAGCACATGCCGCAGCCAGGCCGGCGGCGATCAACGCCCGCCGCCTCGCGCACGTCGTCCCGACGCCGCTTGCCTCCTCCCGCATCTTGCCGTCCGTCGTTGTTCTGGTAATCATATCGATGCAACCTGTTCCACGGTTAGCAAGATTACCGGCCAAGTCTGAGAAAATGCTGACACCGGCCCCCCGGGGAAACCCGCAAAAGCAGTCCATACGCGATTACAGGAGCGTCCGTCATGCGCATTCTGGTGGTAGAAGACGATGCGCAGATCGGTGCAGCAATCCGGAGCCGCCTCGAAAGGCAGGGGCACGCCGTGCATCTGGAAGTCAACGGCGTCGCGGCCAATGCCCTGCTGAACATCGAGCGTTTCGACGTGATCGTCCTTGACGTGATGCTCCCCTCGATGGACGGCTTTGCGATCCTGCGCAACCTGCGTACCGGCGGCTCCGCGACGCCCGTCCTGATGCTGACCGCACGCTCCGCCATCGACGACCGGGTAAGCGGCCTGAGCCTCGGCGCCGACGATTATCTCGTCAAGCCATTCGATTATCGCGAACTGGAAGCCCGTGTGCAGGCGCTGCTGCGCCGCAACAACGGTCACGCGGACAATGTCCTCAGTCTGGGAGGGCTGGCCATTGACCGCAGCAATCGCCTGGCTGAACTCGACGGTAAGCCGCTGGCGCTCTCACGCCGCGAGTTTGCGTTGCTCGAGATTCTCGCCGCACGGCCCAGACGTATTTTTTCGAAGGAGGAGTTGCTGAACCAGCTGTTCAGCCTGGGGAACGAACCGAGTGCGAATGCCGTCGAGCAATATGTGACCCGCGTGCGCAGGAAACTGCAGGGCAGCTCCGTAGAGATCCGCACGGCGCACGGCATAGGATATCAAATTGTCCCACTTTGACTGGTTCCGCAAGACACTTCTCGGCCGCACGCTGCTCTTCATCGCACTCGTCGTCGCCTCGGGTGCGGCGGCACTTGCCGTAATCGCACGCTATTACGCGGGCGTCGCTGCCGAGCGCGCCTATGACCAATTACTTGCCGGCGCAGTCATTCAGGTGGCGGAGGATCTCTACGTGCAGGGCGGCGTCCTCGCGCTCAACCCGCCGGTGGCCGCACTGTCGTCGCTTTCGCGCTATGACCTCGTCTATTACCGCGTGCTGGACTCGCGCGGCGTCGTGGTGGCAGGCTATGGCGACCTTCCGGTTCCGGCGAACGTTGCCGCCGCACGGCAGGGACCGGAGTTCGCCAACGGCACTTTCCAGCACGAGCGCATCCGCACCGCCACCATCGCGCGATATCTTCCCGAGCAGCAGACCGGGGGCTGGGCTCTGGTCACGGTCGCCCAGACGACGCACGCACGGCAGCAACTGACGAACGACATGAGCTTCAAGGTCTGGACGCTCATCCTTGTCATGACCTTGCTTGCGCTCGGCGCGAGCGGTCTCGCGATCCAGCGCGGGCTGCGGCCGCTCGCCCGCGTCGAGACCGTGATCGCGGCGCGCGACCCGGCCGATCTGCGACCTGTGGAGCACGAAACGCCGCGCGAAATCGACGCCATTGTCGGTGCCATCAACGGCCTGATCGGGCGGCTCGCGGAGCGAATGACATCCATGCAACGCTTCATTGCCGACGCCGCACATCAAATGCGTACGCCGCTTGCGCGGCTCGACGCGCAGATCGAACTGCTCAGCGGCGAAACCCGTCCCGAACGATTCACCGAGCGCCTCGACGCCGTGCGCGCGACCTGTGCGGATGTGGGCCGGCTCACCGGCCAGTTGCTGAGCCATGCCATGGTGATACACCGCACCGAAGCGGTACCGCTCCAGCCCGTCGATCTGGTCCGGCTCGCGCGCGAAGGACTTGGCCGCGCGATCCCCCTTGCGGGAGACCACGATGTCGAGGTGTCGTTCGACAGCGAACTGGCGCAGGCCTGGATTGCGGGAGATCCCATCAGCCTGCAGGAAGCCCTCTCCAATGTGCTGCACAACGCCCTCCTGCACGGCCACGCAGACCGGATCGCCGTCAACGTCGAAACGTCGCCGCACGCTCTCACGATAAAGATCAGGGACAACGGTCAAGGCATCCCGCGCGAGCTTTGGGAAGCCGCTTTGCGTCCTTTCGAGCGGTTTTCCCTCGACGGAAAGGCACAACCTTCTGGCTCGGGACTCGGGCTCGCGATCGTGCAGGCGGTGATGACGGCGCATCGCGGCGACGTCGGGTTCGATCTTCCAGCCACCGGCGGTTTCGTCGTTACGCTGACGTTTCCTCAGCCGGACTCTCCCGTCGTGCCCGCAGTCGGCCAACGGCCATAAAAGCCGGTGCCGGCGCTGCGTCAAGACTGCGGTCGCAGGCCCTGCGGCCCGGTCGAAAAGCAGTCGTCGCAATCCTACGCATGCGTTCGCAGGATTTCCGGGAGCGACTGCTGTCTCCTGATGATGTTGATCAGGCCGAGCAGCGCGGGATGGGTATACCGCCGACTACTGTAGTAAATGTGAAAAGGATCTTCGCTTTGCGCATGCTCTTCGAGCACAACCCGCAACTCCTGGCGGCGCAGTTCTTCCAGAATCCGGGCCTCAAGCAGGTACGCTATGCCCATCCCGGCCTTGCAGGCACTGATGGTGGTCGCGGTGTCGTTGATCGTGATCGCGCCCGGTACCCGAAGACGCGCGGTCTCGCCCTGAACGTTCACCTCCCACCGGTAACTCGAGTTGTCGCCAAGCAGAAGCTGCAGGCAGGTATGCGAATCGAGGTCCTTGATGTCCCGCGGAATGGCATGCCTGTCCAGATAGGCGGGCGACGCCGCCATTACCCATCGCTGCGCACCGGTGAGCGGGACGGCGATCATGTCTTCGGGGACGTGGTGCCCGTAGCGAATCCCCGCATCGTAACCCTCGGCGATGATGTCGATGGGACGATCGTCGACAACGACCGTGAGTTGAACGTCCGGGTATCGGCTTGCAAATTCCGGTAATGCAGGTGCCACAAGCAGGTGGGCCGCATCCGCAAACACGTTGAGGCGCACCGATCCGAGCCGCGCGGTACCCGGAGCCTCGAAACTCGCCAGCGCCGCCCCGATCTGGTTGAAACCCTCCTCCAGCCGCGCGGCCAGATCCAATCCCGCCGCGGTGGGCGAAACCGACCGGCTTGTCCGGTTCAAAAGCTTCGTGCCAAGGCGATCTTCCAGGCGGCGCATCGCATGGCTGATGGCCGAGGGCGTCTGTCCCGCATCGATCGCCGCAAGCCTGAAGCTTCGCCTCCTGACGACGGCCAGGAATAACTTCAGGTCCGCAAAATCAACCCGGTCATTGCTTGCCATGATGAACCCGATTCATTGTCTGAGTGAATTGAGTTCATTCTAAACCGTGTAATCATTTCTCCAGGCTGTACGGATGCCGGGGGTCCCCGCTTCCGGTTTCCCTCTTCCCGGAGAATGCAATGCAGCGTGTCGAATATCCCCTGATCGGCGACCTCAAGGACACGAAAGTGCTCGTAACCGGGGCATCGACCGGAATCGGAGCAGCAGTGGTACGGGCGTTTGCCGCACAGGGCGCCCAGGTCGTCGCGCATTTCCATCAGAGCGAAGCGGCGGCGCAAGCGCTGCGCGCGGAATCGCCAGATCGCATCCATCTCGTCCAGGGCGACGTCGGCGAGCCCGGCGGCGCAGCACGGGTCGTCGTCGCAGCAGCCGAAATGCTGGGAGGACTGGACGGCCTCATCAATAATGCCGGCGGCATGCTGGGACGGATAGCGTCGACAGACGCTTCGGCCACCCACTTCGATCAGGTGGTCAGCCTGAACGCAAGATCCGTCTGGGAGGCAACAGCGGCTGCCCATCCGTTTCTCAAGGCATCCCGGGGGTACGTCATCAATACTTCGTCGGTTGCCGCACGAACCGGCGGCGGGGCCGGCGCGGTACTGTACGCCGCGTCGAAAAGCTTCGTCAGCAGCCTGACCCGCGGCCAGGCAAAAGAATTCGTCCACGACGGCATCAGGGTGAACGCGGTTGCGCCGGGGCTCATCCAGACACCGTTCCACGACAAATACACGCCGCCGGAGATCCGCGCCGCGCAAACGGCCTCGGTGCCGATGGGGCGGGAAGGCCTGCCGGAAGAATGCGCGGGGGCGTTCCTGTTCCTCGCGTCGGCCGCCATGTCGGGGTATGTCACAGGACAGGTCATCGAAGTCAACGGCGGACAACTCATGCCATGAAAGGAGGTACCAGAATGAAGACGCGAAAATTCGGGAGCACAGGGAGAGACGTCTCCGAAATTGGTTTTGGCGCATGGGCCATCGGTGGCTCATGGGGCAATGTCGACGAGCGCGATGCGAAATCGGCCCTGCATGCAGCCCTTGACGGCGGGGTAACCTTCATCGACACCGCCGACGTCTACGGCGACGGCCGATCGGAGCGGATCATCGCGGAGGTCCTCAAGGAGCGATCGGGTTCGGAGCCCCGGCCTTTCGTCGCGACGAAAGCCGGCCGCCGGCTGGACCCTCATCTGGCGAAAGGCTATACCGCTGAGAACCTCGGTGCTTTTATCGACAGATCGCTCAGGAATCTCGACGTGGACTGCCTCGATCTCGTCCAGCTTCACTGCCCGCCGACGGAGGTCTATTACCAGCCTGAAGTCTTTGCCGCCATGGACCGCATGGTCGCAGCGGGAAAAATCCGCAATTACGGCGTGTCGGTCGAGAAAGTCGAGGAGGGTCTGAAAGCCATCGAATACCCCGGCGTGAAGTCGGTGCAGATCATCTACAACGTGTTCAGGCAAAGACCCGCGCGTTTCATCGGGGAATGTCACCAGCGCGGGATCGGTGTCATTGTCCGTGTGCCGCTCGCATCAGGGCTGCTTACAGGCAAAATGACACGGACCACGACATTTGCCGCCGACGATCATCGTCTTTTCAACCGTAATGGCGAGGCATTTGACAAGGGCGAGACCTTTGCAGGCGTTCCCTACGAACTCGCGCTCGAGGCTGTCGACGAAATCAGAGACCTCGTGCCCGATAACGCGACGATGGCCCAGTTCGCGCTACGCTGGATTCTCATGAACGAAGGGGTGTCCACTGTCATCCCCGGCGCGAGAAACGCTGCTCAGGCGAAGGCAAACAGTGCAGCCAGTGAACTGCCGCCTTTGACTGACTACGCCATGGCCGTGCTGAGTGCCCTGTACCAGGAAAAGATCGCGCCCCACGTTCATCATTACTGGTAACGCAATCGACGAATAAAGGCCCTGCGTTGCCCGCGAGGCCGGGTCCGCGGAGCCGATCGAGTCCCATGGCGCCGCGCGATCCGGTCGGGCGCCCCTGGAACGACCGCCGGCTCCGCTGCGCCGCTAACCTTAACCGCCGAAGCGGCGCAGCAGGTCAAGCGTCACCGGCAGGTGAAAGTCGTGAACATCGGGCACGGCGCAGCGTTGCCGGCGACACATCTCGGTCGTCAATTCCAGTGCCCGCGTCCGCGTATCGATGAGCAGACGCAACGCTTCCTGCACGAGCGATGTCTCGAGGGATGAGAGACGAAATGGATGCCCGGCATCGTCGGACGACAATCCAGACGCAACGATTTCGATTTGCGGTTCTTCCATGCAGTCCACCTCCACTTTCCGGACACACAGCCGACGCGTCATCCCTTACATGATCGCGCCTCGCAACCAGGGAACAAACTCGCGATCGCCGATCCCGTTTTCTTCGCTGCACGTACGCCTTCCCGATGCCGCTTCGAGAATGAACCGGAAGAGTTCCGTGCCTGCGTCCTCGATGCTGAGACTACCGTCGACGATCTCGCCAGCGTTGAAGTCCATGTCCGGGCGCATGCGCTGGAAGAGTTCGGTGTTGGTCGCGACCTTGATCGTCGGTACCGGCTTCGAACCAAATACCGAGCCGCGCCCCGTCGTGAAACAGATGAGGTTCGCTCCGCCCGCGATCTGCCCCGTGGCCGACACCGGATCGTAGCCCGGCGTATCCATGAATACGAGGCCGCGCTCGGATACCGGCTCCGCGTAGTCGTAGACCGCGTTCAGTACGGTGCCGCCGCCCTTCGCCACCGCTCCCAGCGACTTTTCGAGAATCGTGGTAATGCCACCCGCCTTGTTTCCCGGCGACGGATTGTTGTTCATTTCGCCGCCGCTTTCCGCCGTATAACGCTCCCACCATCGCAGCCGGTCGAGTAGACGCTCCGCCACGCCATCCGATACCGCACGTGCCGTCAGCAGGTGCTCCGCCCCATAGATCTCCGGCGTCTCCGAGAGAATCGCGGTTCCGCCATTGCGCACGATCAGATCGACGGCCGCGCCGAGTGCCGGATTGGCGCTGATCCCCGAGTATCCATCTGAACCGCCGCACTGCAGCCCGATTGTCAGCCGCGCCACAGGAACTGTGGTGCGCACGGCACGATCCGCCAGTTCGAGCAGTTCGCGTACGATCGCGGCGCCCTGCGTCACCGCCTCGCGGACGCCGCCTGCGTCCTGAATGACGAGCGTTCTGACCGTCCCTTCGCGGCGTGCTCCCGCCGATGCGACGAGATCTTCGACCTGGTTGACCTCGCACCCCAGTCCGACGAACAGCACGGCCGCGAAATTGGGATTGCGTGCATAGCCGGCCAGTGTCCGGCGCAATAGTGCGATTCCCTCGCCGTTAGCCGACAGCCCGCATCCGCTCTGATGGGTGATCGCGACGACACCGTCCACGTTCCTGAAGGCATCGATCGCCGGCCCCCTGAACGCATCCGCTATCGCATGGCATACACTGGCCGAACAGTTCACGCTCGCGATCACGCCGATGTAATTGCGCGTTCCGACCTGACCGTCCGGCCGCACGAATCCCTGAAACGTGTCGGAACGGTCCGTCCCTGCATCCCGAAGCGTCCTTTCCCGACCCGGCTGCCAGCTCCCGTGACGTTCAGGCATGCCGACGTTGTGAACGTGAACGTGTTCGCCCGCCGCGATATCGCATAGTGCAACGCCGATCGTCTGCCGATACTTCGTCACGAACGCGCCGCGGGCGATGTTCCGCATCGCCACCTTGTGACCGGCAGGCACGGGCGTCGAGACCCGAACCTGCAGCCCATGCGTATCGATCTGCGTGCCGGCATCGAGTGCGCAAAGCGCAACGGCAACGTTGTCTTCACGGTGAAGCATCAGAACCGTCTCCCCGTTCATGATGCGTGTCTCCCTTCGACGGCGTCCAGGCGGTTGTGCGCGGCCAGCATGCTTCGCAAACGCGGCTGTGCGGCGGCAAGCGACAACGAGTCCGCGAGTTCGATCAGCGGCTGTATTCGCCGTCCGACCTTTTCTCCGTGATTGGTCGCGATGTCCGCGATACGATGAGCCAGCCAGGGATTGAGCAGCCGGTCGCGCACACTTTCGATGTAGCGCTCCGCCGTGCTGCGCAGACCCCACGCGTCGAACACCGGCAAGACCTCCTCGTGCCAGATTCCCTCGATACCGTCCCGAAGCCGCGGATCGCTCATCGCCTCCAGTACCGTTTCGTTCGACGGGCGACGCTCGTTGATCCACTGATCGGCGAGCCAGCTGTGACCGAGATTGAGAAAGAAGAGCTTCAGACGCTCATGGGTGCGCAGGTCGTCGGTCACGACAATCTGCTCGTGCACGCATGGCAGCACCATGCCCGCACGCCGCTCGATGGCCCATAGCGCATAAGGTTCGGCGATCGCGCCTACCGGGTCGATCGGCTCGGACACGATCCGGTCGACCAGTGAGTTCACCCAGGCACAGCGATGCTGCAGATACCCGATGAACGTCGCCGGCATTCCCCATCGCCGCGCCACGCCGAGCACGATATCGCGAAGCGTGTTGCCATTGTTTTCGACAAGTTCGCAGGGATAGATCGACACCCCATCGTCAGGACGCACCTGCCAGCGCGCATGCAGGAGGACGAGCAGCTTCGCCGGAAAGCTGTGCGGCACCTGTTCGTCTCCGGCAAGCAAGTCCGCCGAATCCCGGTCGTCGAGCCGGTAGCCGGCATCGCCCGTGTTCGAGACAATGACCTGCACTTCCTCGATCGTCACGCGACGAATGTCGGCCCAGTCGAGATCGGCGACCCACGCCTTCTGGACGGCATGGCAATCGACGACGCGATCGACCGCCGCACTGCCTTGCCTGCCCCGAATGCGGACCGGATAACTGCGGGTATGCGCAAGCGCGGCAATACGCGCCCGGCTCGACGGATTGCCCGTGGTCTGCACGACGCCGATTCCGCCAATCGCGTCGCCGCGCTCGAGAGCCTGCGATACGAAAAAGGCGACATGGGCCAGCAGAAACCGGCTGGTGCCGAACTGAAGAATGGGTGTGCTCATGCTGCCTGTCCTGATTGCCTCGCCATGTCCTTCAACATTCGACCAACGCCTTGACCACGGTCTGCCCGGGTTCCAGCAAGCGCGGAAATGCGTCGGGTACCTCAGCAAGGCGCATGCGGTGCGTATTCAACGCCTGGTCGGGAATGCGGCCCGCACGCATCGCCTCCAGCACGGTTTCGAAATCGGCGGCGGTCGCGTTGCGGCTTGCAAGCAACGTGGTCTCGCGCTTATGAAATTCCGGATCGGAGAATGTCACCTGACCCGGCACGATCGAGATGAGGGTGTATTTACCGCCATGCGCGACGAAGGCAAAGCCGCGGTTCATGGCGTCGATGTTTCCGGTCGCGTCGAAAACCACATCGAAAAACTCGCCATCCGTGAGCGAGGCGAGTTGCGCCGCGTCGTCCGGGCCCACCGCGACCGTTGCCTCGACACTCAGCTGCGATCTGCAGAATTCAAGCCGGTCCGCGCGCGTGTCCAGACAAACGACCGTGGCGCCGCGCAGCCCGGCAAAGATCATCGCAGCCATGCCAATCGGGCCGGCCCCCACCACCAGCACCCGCTGGCCGGGCGACACATCGGCGCGCCGCACGGCATGTGCGCCGATGGCAAGAAATTCGAGCATGGCCGCCTGATCGAGCGACACGCCTTGCGCCTTGTGCACGAACTGCGCAGGCACGCTGAGATACTCGGTCAGTGCGCCATCGCGATGCACGCCCAGCACCTGGATGTTGACGCAGCAGTTCGTCTTGCCTTGACGGCACGCGACGCAGTGTCCGCACGACAGATAGGGCATGACGTAGACGCCGTCGCCCGCCGCGAACCCCGAGTCGGCGTCCGCCTCGACGACCACGGCGGACAGTTCATGACCCATTACGCGCGGGTATTCGAGGTAAGGCTGACTGCCGGTAAAAATGTGAAGGTCGGTACCGCAAATCCCGACACGGCTGACCCGCATCAGTACTTCGCCGTCGCCCCGCACGGGTAAATCGCGCTCCTCGGCGCGCAGTACCCCGGGCGATTCGCAGATCACGCTAAGCATGTTGATATCCTCTCGATCAGGTCAGGTAGGGTGACCGGGTGTGCCAATCCGGTAAAAACGGCACGCGTTACCACCAAAAATATCGGCGAGCGCAGCAGATCCCAACCCGCTCTCGCAGTCCGCCTCGCATGCGGCCAGCCACTCGCCGTAGCGCGTGCAACCGGCAGCAAGACGAAGCACGGGCCAGTCGCTACCCCACATCAGCCGTTGTCGACCGAACAGATCCGCGAGGACACGGACATAAGGCCGGCTACGCGCGCGCAACGCGCTACCCTCAGCCAACGCGCCGGCCTCGGTCCACAGGCCGGAGAGCTTGCAATGCACGTTTGGCAGGCTCGCGAGCCGAACCATCTTTGGCAGCCATGACGGCAATTCGTCCAGCGCGATATTCGGCTTTGCTCCATGATCGATGACGATCGGCAGATCGGGATAACGCAGCGCGAATGCATGCAGCGAATCGAGATGGCGCGGCATCACCAGGGCGTCGAAGCTCAGCTGGTGCGCGAGCATCGCCCCGACCGCGACATCCAGCGCGGGATCGTCGATCCACGTGTCGTCAGACAGGTCCTGAAGCATCGGGCGCAGGCCGCGAGCCTTCGGGTGGGCCGCAAATCGCGCGACACTATCCGCCGCATCCGCCGCCTTGAGGTCCACCCAGCCGACGACAGCCCACACAGACCCGGTCCGCTCCGAAAGGTCAAGCAGATAGCGCGTGTCTTCGTCGTTGGGCAACGACTGCACAAGCACGGTCCCGTCGATACGGCCTGCGTCGAGTTCCGGCGCAAGATCTTCAGGGCCGAAGTCGCGATGGATCGCGGCCAGGTCGCGTGGCGGCCAGTAACCGGCACGTGCTGCGATGCGCCAGTAGTGCTGGTGTGCGTCGACGCGCGGCGTCATGGACGACTCCCGGGGACAGGCGCATTGGGAGCGATCAGTCCTTCCTGGCCGAGCGCATTCCACAAGTCCGCAGGCACGGGTTGTTCGAGCCACGCCATGTTCTGCTGCAACTGGGAAACGCTGCGCGCACCGATCACGCAGGAAACGACCGCGTCATGCGCGAATGGAAACTGCAGCGCCGCTGCCGGTAGCGGAACGTCGAAGCGCTCGCATAAGGCGGAAAGGCGACGCACCTTCTCGATGACTTCGGCTGGCGCTTCCGTGTAGTTGAACTTGCCGTTGCCGGCGAGTACGCCGGAATTGAATACCCCGCCCACGACGACGCCCGTGCCAAGGCGGGCGCAGCGATCGAGCAGCGGCTCCAGCGCACCCTGTTCGAGCAGGGTGTACCGGCCGGCCAGCAGAACGACGTCGAGCGGCGCTTCGTTCAATGCATCGACGGCGACTTCCCACTCGTTGACGCCAAGGCCGACGGCGCGTACTTCGCCGCCTGCGCGCAGCTCATCGAGCGCGCGAAACCCGCCGCCGGCCGTGAGCTGGCTCCAGTAGTGCGCATGTCGATCGCCGTGCGTCAGGCTGCCGATGTCATGGACATACAGGACATCGACGCGCGCGAGGCCGAGGCGCTGCTGGCTGTCTTCGTACGAGCGCATGATGCCCTCGTAGCTGTAGTCGAACACGGGGCGAAAAGGTAAGGGTTCGGCCCAGCCATCCTCGCCGGCGCGGACGCCGGCATCCGGGCGCATCAGGCGACCCGCTTTCGTGCTCAGCGTAAAAGCGTCGCGCGGGCGCGCCGCGAGTGCCTGCCCCACCCGCCGCTCGGAGAGCGTATAGCCGTAATACGGCGCCGTATCGAAGTAGCGCAGGCCCGCGGACCACGCCGCGTCGACCAGTGCGCGGGCATCGGTGGCCGGCATGGCATGGTAGAGCCCGCCAAGCTGGGAGCAGCCGAGGCCGAGCCGGGTCAGTTCCAGGCCACTGCGCGACAAGGCGCGTTTTTCGGAAGCGTTCATAAACCAGGGGAGCAGGTGTCAGGGGAATACCATGGGGGGCCTCTGCGACGAAACCCAATGCCTTCGTCGCAGATCGGCACGCCATTAGTAGAGGACGTTCTTCGCCTCCTGGGAGTCGAGATTCGATTTGTCGACCATGACGACGCCGGTGTCGACGAGCTTCGCAACGGGCTTGTGCTCGATGACGCCGACCACCGTCTGGATGCCCTTGTTCCCCATCTGCCACGATCCCTGAACGGCGATCGCCTGGATGGTGCCGTCGCGAACGAAGTTCTGCAGGTCTTCGTTGCCGTCGAATCCGATCGCCACCAGCTTGCCCGCCTTGCCTGCCTGCTTCAGCGCGCGCCCCATGCCCACCGCGGTAGGCTCGTTCGCGCCGAAGATGCCTTTCAGATCGGGATTCGCGGACAGCACGTCGGTCGTCTGGTTCAGCGCCGTCGCCATCTGCGACTGCGAGTAGTAAGGCCCGACGATCTGCAGCTTCGAATGGGCCGCAATGTATTTACGGAAGCCGCCTACGCGGCTCACTTCCGATCCGGCGCCGGGCACGTACGACATGACGGCAATCTTGCCCGTCTGTCCCACGCGATCGATCAATGCCTTGGCGCACAGTTCGCCCGCCTTCTCGTTGTCGGTCGAGAGGAACGACTGGTAGTACGGCTTGCCCGCGTCCGAGATTGCCGAGTCGATCAGCACCACTGGAATATGGGCTTCCCAGGCTTTCTTGATGGCAGGCACGAGAGCGTCGGGGTCGGACGGCGCCAGCACGATACCCGCCACGTGCCGGTTGACCGCGTTCTCGACCATGTTCACCTCGTCGGCGATGTCCGACTCGGCGGCCGGCCCCTGGAAGGTCATCGTATAGCCCTTCGTTTCGCCAAGCGCCGCGTTCGCGCCTTTCTGCACGTTTTGCCAGTAGTTCGAATTAACTGTCTTGACGATCACGGCGATCTCGCCGCCTGCAGCATAAGCGCCGGTACTGAACGCTGCACACAACATCGCCGATACCGTCAGCAGGGAAAGCTTCCGCATGTCTCGCTCCTTTCTCTTGTGGTTGAACTACGTGTGATCGTTGAACTACGTGTGATTACCGCTTGCGGTGGCGCAACTGGTCGATCCAGACAGTGCCGAGAATGACGACGCCGATGATGATCTGCTGGATGAAACTCGATACGCCGTTCATGTTGAGTCCGTTGCGCAGGACCCCGATGACGAACGACCCGATTGCGGTGCCCGAAATCGTCCCTACACCGCCCATCAGCGAAGTGCCGCCGATCACGGAGCTGGCGATCGCATCGAGCTCGTACATGACGCCTTCGTTGGGTTGTCCGGTGACGAGCCGGGACATCAGCACGCAACCCGTCACGCCGGCCATGGCTCCGGAAAGGACGTACGTGAAGAGCGTGACGCCCTGCACGTTCACGCCGGAAAGCCGCGCGGCTTCCGCGTTCGAGCCCACCGCGTAGATGTGGCGGCCGAGCGAGGTCTTCGACAGCAACACGGAGACTGCGACGAACAGGACGATCATGATGATGACCGGATACGGGATACCCGGAAACGTCGTGTCGGGAAATCCGTCCGCGCCGATGTGGGAGATGCGGAAAAGTGACCCGTTTCCGAGTGCGCCAAACGCGTCGCCGAGATCCGAAACCGGGCGTGCACCCGTGATCTGCAGCGCCAGGCCCCGCGCAACGAGCATCATGCCCAGCGTCGCAATGAACGGCGGCAACCGCATGCGCGTCACGCAGATGCCATTGACGGTCCCGCAAAGCGCGCCGACCACCACCCCGCACAGCATGGCGACCGGCACGGGCGCGCCGGCCTTTGCCAGCAGGGCTGCGGAGACCCCCGCAAGGGCCAGCACGGAACCGACCGACAGGTCGATGCCGCCGGTGATGATGACGCACGTGGCCGCGACACCCAGGTAGGCGATGGACGTCACCTGCAGGCAGACGGTCATCAGGTTGTCCACCGAGAAAAATGCCGAACTCGCGACCGAGAACGCAATCACGAGCACGACCAGGCTGCCAAGTGCCGCGAACTTCTGGATAAGATCGCGGCGCCGTTGCCGGGCGGTCTGCCTCGCGGCCTGGGTCGAATCTGATGTCATTTCAAGCATGGGTGCGCCCCGAAGCGTAGTGCATGATTTCCTCCTGACTGGTATGCCCGGTTTCGAGAACCGCGGTCATGCGTCCTTCGTGAAAGACCGCAATCCGGTCCGTCATGCCGAGCAGTTCGGGCAACTCGGAACTGATCAGCACAACGCCCACGCCGTCTGCGGCCAGCCGGTCCATCAACCCGTAAATGGCGAATTTCGCCCCGACGTCGATACCGCGTGTCGGCTCGTCGAAGAACAGGATCTTCGAGCCGCGATAAAGCCACTTGCCGATCACGACCTTTTGCTGGTTGCCGCCGGAAAGGTTGCGCACGATCTGGTTGACCGATGGCGTCCGGATTGCCAGCTCCTTGACGTATCGTTCGGCGATCTGGTGCTCCTCCCGAAAACGCAGGAAGCCCGTGCGCGATGCAATGGCACGCACATTCGCCAGCGTGATGTTCGCGGCAACCGGCATCATCAGGGCGAGGCCCTCCTTTTTCCGGTCTTCGGACAGATAGGCGAGCCCGTGCCGGATGGCCTCCCGCGGCGACCGGATGGTCACCGGCTGGCCATGAAGCGTGATCGTTCCGCCATCGAGCCTGTCGGCGCCGAAGATGGCGCGCGCAACCTCGGTGCGGCCCGCGCCGATCAGGCCGGCAAATCCGAGAATCTCGCCCCTGCGAAGCTCGAAGGAGACCGGGCCGAACACGCCGTTGCGGCGCAGATCCTGCACGCTGAGCAGGACCTCGTCCGTGGGAGACGATTGCCTCGCCGGATAGGCGTCGTCGAGCGAGCGGCCGACCATGCGCGCAACGATGTCGTTCACGCTCAGCGCGGCGAAGTCGTCGGTCGAGATGTGGCGGCCATCGCGCAGAACCGTTACGCGATCGACGATGTGCGCCATTTCGTCGAGCCGGTGCGAGATGTAGAGAATCGCGACGCCCTCTTCGCGCAGTTCCCTGATGATCCGGAAAAGCTGGACCGTTTCCGATTCCGTCAGGGACGACGTCGGCTCGTCCATGATCAGGACCCGGGCGTCGAGCGAAAGCGCCTTGGCGATTTCGACCATCTGCTGCTGCGCGATCGATAGCGTACCGACCAGCGTGGTGGGCGCCACGTTCAGCCCGATGCGTGCCAGACAACGCGTTGCATCTGCGTTGAGCCTGCGCGTGTCGACGAACGGTCCGCGTTTGGGCTCCCGCGCCAGATAGAGGTTTTCCGCCACGCTCAGATGCGGCACCAGGTTCAGTTCCTGATGGATGATCGCGATGCCCGCGGCCTGCGCTTCGGAAGTCGAGAGGAACTGCACGGGCGCCCCCCGATAGAGGATCGCTCCTGCGTCGGGACGGTACTGACCGCTGATGATCTTCATCAGCGTGGACTTGCCCGCCCCGTTCTCGCCGCAAATGGCATGGACCTCGCCGCAGCGCAGATCGAGGTTGATGCCCTCGAGCGCGATCACGCCCGGAAAGCGCTTGCCGATCCCTTCCAGGCGAAGGATCTCCTCGTTCGGTGGCTTGTGGACGTCTGCATCCAGGGCGGACAGGCCGCGGGGCACGCTCATCTCGTCTCCTTTGAAGTGGCCAACCTCGCTTTGCGCTGGTCAGTCCAATTGAGACGAATTAGACGGTAAACCTCCCATCTGGTCAAGCCAATATGATTTTTATTTACTGGCCTTACCTATAGGAAAAACCCTGAAGTGGGCGCAACCGGCGGTTCCACGGTACTTCAGCCGAAATGCTAGACTTCGTGAGCCGTTCAACTTGTCGGCAGCTGGCAGGCACCCCATATCATCGTGAAATCAACAGAACCCAAGCGGCTTTACCAATCCATCGCCACCCAGATCCTCACATTGATTCGTCAGGGCGAATTCCCGGCGGGCGAGCGTCTGCCGCCGGAGCGGGAACTCTCCATCCAGCTCGGCGTCTCGCGGCCCTCCTTGCGCGAAGCGCTTATTGCGCTGGAGATCGGCGGCAAGGTGGAGATCCGTGTCGGGTCAGGCGTCTATGTGCGCGAGGCAGGTAGCGACGATGAGAGCGCGGTGGGATCGCTCGGCGATAGCCCGTCCGAGTTGATGCAGGCGCGCGCCGCGATCGAAGGCAGCGTAACGGTGCTCGCCGCGGCACGCATGACCGCGGCCACGCTCGACCGCCTGCGCCGCTCGATTGAGCGGATGCGCAAGCTCTCGGCTGCGGGCAAATCGCCCGTCGAAGCGGACCGGCAATTCCACATGCTGATTGCGGAGGCGGCGGGCAACTCCGTGCTCAGTCGCTTTGTGGGCGAGCTGTTCGACAGCCGCCACGACCCGATCGCGGCAGCGATGCGCGGACACACGGAAAGCCCCCAAACCTGGACCGAGGCGGTTAATGAACATGAGGAGATACTGAGGGCTTTGCAGGCGGACGATCCCATCGCGGCGCAAACAGCGATGCGCGCTCATCTCAAGGCTTCGGGGGAGCGATGGATAAGCGGCGTCCTGAAGCAAGATTCAGATTACAGGTCGCGCAAGTGAAAAGGCGTCACTGCCGATTGAGTCCGCTTCAATGCACGGTTACCCCTTCCGGCGAAGCGCGACCGGAAAGCGGATTTCAAACCGTGTACCGCGGCCTTCACGAGATTCGAAATGGATCTCGCCGCCCAGCACCCGGCAGAGCTCCTTCACGATCGCCAGTCCGAGCCCCATGCCGGGAATATCGTCGCCCGCGGCTCGCTCGAACTCCTCGAACACGCGCTCCCGGTCAGCCGCGGCAATGCCCGCTCCCGTATCGGTGACCCGCATGTACCAGCGATGCTCGCCATCGCGGCCCATCGCCAGCTCGACGTCCCCGGCGTCCGTGTATTTGGTTGCGTTCGTCAACAGGTTCAGTGCAACCTGCTTGAGTTTCAGTCGATTCGAGAAAACCGGCTCGTCGCCCGCATCGAACCGCGCCCGCAGGCGCAACCCCTTGGCCTCGATCGCGGGCCGGCAGGCCGTAGCCAGTTCGTCGAACAGCTCGCGTAGCTGAACCCGTTCAACCTCGAGCGGCGCGCTGTCGCCCAGGACGACGGAATATTGGACCATGTCGTCCACCAGTTGCTTCATGTCGGCCGCCTGCCGCGTCGCCAGCGCCAGTCCGGCCTCCGCCTTCGCCGGCGCGCGGGAGATGAGCTGCAGCGCCACTGAAAACGCGTTCAAGAAATTGCGCAGATCGTGGACCACGCTGCGCGTGATCTGCATGCGCGATTCGTGCAGGTCGCTGACCAGTTGCTGCCTGAGCGTCAGTTCGTGATTGGCCCGCTCCAGCACGCCCGTGTACTCCTCGATCCGGCGATCACGCTCGCCAACGGCCTCCTGGATCGAGTTCGCCGTCACGAAGCTGATGGCTTCGTCCACCATCCGGCGCGCCTGCCGCTCATTGAGCCGCGTAAATGCGCCGTTCACTCCGGCAAACTCCTCGCCGGCGTCGATCAGCACCTGGCGAAACAGGTCCAGCTCCCGGACCAGCTCCTCGATGCGATAGCCCTGCCGCCAGCGCACCTTGCCATGCAGGCGGGCATCCTGTTCGATCGACGCTTCAATTCGCTCCAGATCGCGGGCCTCCAGCGCCACGCAAATGCCCTCGAAGATTTCGGGCAGATGGTCGGCAAGCTGCTCGTACGTCAGCCGGTCCGCATCGACGAGCGCATCGTCGGCGGAAACAGCGGCCATCCAGACTCCGGTCAGGCGCTCGCGCTCCTGCCGCAGGTAATGGGCGAACTCCCGATGCAGCCCGCCCCCCCGTTCATTCATCATCCCCATTCCCCTGACAATTTGAAATGCCGCACCGCAGCATCGCCCCCGCATGCCATCCAGCCGGTCGTGCAGAGGCAGCAAAGGTTACGCAAGCGGCGCACGACGGAGCTATCTTATTACCGGGGCGGCCGGCGTGGAACGGGGATTGCTCGACCTTGAGCAACGCAAGGTTGCGGGCCGTCTCTCATGTATTCCATCCTGCTGGTGGACGATGAACCCGAGATTTTGACAGCATGCCATCTCATCCTGAGCCAGGCCGGGTACGAGGTCAGGTGCGCTCGCCATGGCCTTGAGGCGCTCGAATGCATCGAGCAGCACGTGCCGGATCTGGTCGTCACGGACTGGGCGATGCCGGTCATGGACGGTGCGGAACTGTGCCGGCAGATCCGGGCGCGACCCGAACTGGCCCATGTGCCACTGCTGATCCACACGGCGACAACATTTTCGGTGCAGCCCGAACAGGGGTACTGCGCCTGCCTGCGCAAGCCCGCGCCGGTCGATCTCTTTCTGACAACGGTCGGACAGCTCTGTGAGGAGGGGCGCGTGAGGTAGGGTGTGATGCGGGTCAGCGGAGGTCGGCGCAGCTCGACCTCCACGCGCTCAGGCTCAGCGATATCACCGCGCCATCGGTTTTGAACGCAGTCCTGTTCAATCGATAAGGTATCACGCGATGTTCGATGGCGACGATCATGCGGTCGTGGGCCGTGTTGGCCTCAAGGTGCGCGTCTAAACATCAATCGATTGCAAGATTCTCGAAGGAAGACGGCGCTGGGCGTCGGGATCGGCGCGGTAGGCGGGCAGTTCGCGATGCCGGTGCGCCGATGCCCGCGATCAAATCGGCAGCATGATTGCCTCGGACATCCCGCTTAAAAATATAGAAACCCTGTCCGAACGAGCGAGGCCGCCTCTCCCCCTGGCTGGGCGAATATCCTGCTGCGCCCGTCTATGCCGATCTCGTCGCGAGCGGCGATTCACGCAACAGGATCGTCCTATCCGCGCCGCACCTCATCTGTCAAAGTGTCTTCGAACTTCGACTTGGGAGTCCTCCGTGTCCACTCTGCCCGCGTCCTCAAGCCTTGTTTGCATGCCCTTTTCGGAGGCCGATATAGAAGCGGCTCACGCGCTTTCCCAGGAAATCCGCTGGCCGCATCGTGCCGACGACTGGCTTCTCGCCGCCAGCACCGGCCGCGGCTTCGTGGTCAAAGAGGGTGCGCGTCTGGTCGGTACGGCGCTGTGCTGGCCCTGGAGCGAGCGCGGCGCCACGCTCGGCCTGGTGATCGTTGCACCCGACCAGCAAGGCCGCGGCATCGGCCGCATGCTGATGGAGCGGCTGCTCGACACACTTGGCCCGCGCACGACGATGTTGCACGCAACGCCTGCCGGCCAGCCGCTTTACGAAAAACTCGGCTTCAGGAAGACCGGCCTGCTGCACCAGCATCAGGGCAGCGACTTTCGCGTCCCACCAGTCGAGCCGCCGCCGGGCGAGCGCCTGCGCCCACTCGAACCGGGAGATACGGCGCGCGTGATCGAACTCGCATCGCGCGCGAGCGGACTGGATCGCAGCGCACTGCTGCCGGCGCTGCTCGATGTCTCACGAGGCGTCGCAGTGATCGGTAGCGAGCGCGATCAGCGCGGCGAAACGGTGCTCGGTTTCGCGCTGCTGCGCCCGTTCGGGCGCGGCCACGCGATCGGTCCCGTCGCCGTCGCCAGTGACGACGGTCGGCAGATGCAGCGGGCCCAGGCGCTGATCGCGAACCGGCTCGCGGCCAACTCGGGCAAGTTCACGCGCATCGATACGCCCGACGAGCAGGGCCTCGGCCCATGGCTCGAATCGATCGGCCTGCCGCGCGTCGACACGGTCGTGAAGATGGCGCGCAACGGCGAACTCCCGCGCGATGCGAACGTGCTCCAGTTCGCCATCGTCAATCAGGCACTCGGCTGATGACTCGATTCCCTGTGCGAGCCCTATCATGACGCTCCTCTACAAGGCCGATCCCGAGCGCGGCAAGCAATGGACGCGGCTATTCGCCGACAAGGCCCCTGCGCTATCGTTCCGGGTATGGCCCGATATCGGCGACCCCGCAGCCGTGCGCTATCTTGCGGCGTGGCAGCCGCCCGAAGACCCCGCGCGCACGCTGCCCAATCTGGAAGTGATCTTCTCCGTGGGCGCCGGCATCGACCAGTTCGATCTTTCCGGTGTGCCCGACCACATCGCGGTCGTGCGCATGGTCGAGCCCGGCATCGTCGAAGGCATGGTCGAGTATGTTACCCAGGCAGTCCTCACCATCCATCGCGATCTGTTCGACTACGCCGCGCAACAGCAGCAGCGCGTCTGGCGAGAGTTGCCGGTGCGCGCCGCCGCGTCGCGCCGCGTGGGTGTGCTGGGGCTCGGCATGCTGGGCAGCGCCGTGCTCGAACGGCTGCGCCTGTTTGGCTTTGCGTGCGCCGGATGGAGCCGTTCGGCGCATAGCCTGGCGGGCATCGACTGCTACGCGGGCGCCGAATCGCTCGACGCGTTCCTCGCCCGCACCGATATCCTCGTGTGCCTGTTGCCGCTCACCGCCGCCACGCACGGCCTCATCGACGCCGCTTTCCTCGCGAAGCTGCCAGGGGGCGCGTCGCTCATCAACGTCGGGCGCGGCCCGCAACTCGACCAGCAGGCGCTGCTCGACGCGCTCGAACGCGGCCACCTCGCAAACGCGATCCTCGACGTGACCGACCCCGAGCCGCTGCCGCCTGCCCATCCGTTCTGGACACACCCGCGCGTGCGTCTCACGCCGCACATCGCCAGCGCGACGCGGCCCGAGACGGCCGTGGACGTCGTGCTCGAAAACATCCGGCGCCATCGCAGCGGGCTGCCTATGCTGGGCCAGATCGACCGCGCCCGCGGCTACTGAGCGGGCAACCCCGCCGGGGGACGCGCGGCCCGGCACAGTCCCTTCCCGACGATGAAGCCTGCACAGGCCGCAGCAGAATATGCTGCAAGGGCCGCTCAAAACGCCACATTCGCGCTATTTCGCGATTTATTTGGCGAAGCGTACAGGGGGCCCTGCCCGGTAGCATGAAACGGTCAACAGCTCACCCCGCCACCGGAAGCCGAACCATGAAGAACGCCTCGCTCGTCGAAGCCGACCGCCAGCATCTGATCCATCCCGTCGTCAACTATCGCGCGCACGAGGCGCGCGGCGTGACCGTGCTCGAATCCGCAGAGGGCGTCTTCCTGCGCGACGCGAACGGCCATCAACTGCTCGACGCGTTCTCTGGCCTCTGGTGCGTGAACACCGGCTATGGCCACGCGAGCATCGTCGAAGCGGCCACGCGCCAGATGGCCCGGCTACCCTATGCCACCGGCTACTTCCACTTCGGCTCGGAGCCCGCCATCGAACTGGCCGCGCAACTCGTCGAACGCGCGCCCGCCTCGCTGCAGCATGTGTATTTCACGCTCGGCGGCTCGGACGCCGTCGATTCCGCGCTGCGCTTCATCACGCATTACTACAACGCAACGGGGCGCCCCGACAAGAAGCACTTCATTGCGCTGGAACGCGGCTATCACGGCTCGTCCTCGATCGGCGCGGGGCTCACGGCGCTACCTGCGTTCCACCGCAATTTCGACCTGCCGCTCGCCACGCAGCATCACATTCCCTCGCCCTACGCGTATCGCAGCGAACATGCCGACGACGCCGCGCTCATCGCCGCCTCGGTGGCGGCGCTCGAAGCGAAGGTGGCGGCGCTCGGCGCCGAGCGCGTGGCGGCGTTTTTCTGCGAGCCGGTCCAGGGTTCCGGCGGTGTCATCGTGCCGCCCGTCGGCTGGCTGAAAGCGATGCGCGAAACTTGCCGCAAGCTCGACATCCTGTTCGTCGCCGACGAGGTGATCACGGGCTTTGGCCGCACGGGGCCGCTGTTCGCATGCGCAGCGGAGCAAGTCGAGCCGGATCTGATGACCGTCGCCAAGGGCCTAACGGCGGGCTATGCGCCCATGGGCGCCGTGCTGATGTCGCACGCCGTCTACGAGGGCATCGCCGATGGCGACGCCACCGCCGTGATCGGTCATGGCCATACGTATTCGGCGCACCCGGTGAGCGCCGCCATCGGGCTCGAAGTGATGCGCCTCTATCACGAGGGCGGCCTGCTCGCGAATGGCGTGGCGCGCGCGCCGCGTTTTGCACTTGGGCTCGACGCATTGCGCGAGCACCCGCTGGTGGGCGATGCGCGTCACCGCGGCCTGCTCGGCGCGCTCGAACTCGTGGCCGACAAGGCGAGCAAGCAGCGTTTCGACGCAGCGCTCGGCCTGCCCGAGCGCATTGCGGCCGCCGCGTACGGCAACGGCCTCGTCTTTCGCGCGTTCGGTGACGGCGTCCTCGGCTTCGCGCCCGCGCTGTCCTTCACGGAAAGCGAATTCGACCTGCTGTTCGAGCGCCTCGAAAAGACGCTCGACGACGTGCTCGCGCAACCCGAGGTGCATGCGGCATTGAAGGCAAAGAATGGGGTCAGCGCTCGTGTCGCCGCGTGATAACATCGTTCGATCCTTCGACATGCAGGGCCGCCCCCGTCACGATGAGCAACGACTGCAAGCTGGACCGAATCGATCTGCGCATCCTCTCGCAGTTGCAGAAGCGGGGGCGCATCACGAATGTCGAACTGGCCGACGCAGTCGGGCTGTCGCCGAGCCCTTGCCTGATCCGCGTGAAACGGCTGGAGAAGGCGGGCTTCATCGTCGGCTACGGCGCGCAGATCCAGCTGGAAAAACTGGGCGATGTGCAGGTGGTGTACACCGAGGTCACGCTGGCCGACCATCGCCGCGAGGACTTCATCAAGTTCGAGAAGGCGATCCGCGAGGTGGACGAGGTGGTCGAGTGCCACCTCGCAAGCGGCGGTTACGACTATCTGCTGAAGTTTGTCGCGCGCAGCGTGAGTCACTATCAGAGCATCGTCGAAGGGCTGCTGGAGCGCGACATCGGCATCGAAAAGTACTTCAGCTACGTCATCATCAAGACGGCGTTCGTCAAGACGCACTACCCGCTCGAGACACTGTTCTCGCACAACCTTCATTCCTGAGCGCGGCACACGCAGGAGGAGCACGCGAGGCACGCGCCTCGCGCGCCTCGCGCGCCTCGCGCGCCTCGCGCGCCTCGCGTACTCGCCAGTCTTCTCGCGCACGTTTTGCGCTGAAGCCTCGCGGCTTTGGCGCGCCCGTCGTGCGCAGCCTGTTCCCCGCATCGCTCCACTCTCTTCCGCATGGCCGGAAAGGAATCGCCCCATGAGCACGCACTACCCCTTGAGCGCGCTGATTCGTAGCGACAACTTCATCGACGGGCAATGGAGGGCGGCAGCGTCCGGCAGGCGCTTTGCCGTCACCGATCCCGCCACCGGCAATACCGTCGCCGAAGTGGCCGACAGCGACGCGACCGACGCGCGCGCCGCCACCGATGCCGCCGCCCGCGCGTTTCCTGCCTGGCGCGACACGCTTCCCGCCGAACGCGCCGCGGTGCTGCGCCGCTGGCACGCGCTGATCGTCGACAACGCGGACACGCTTGGCGAACTGATCTCGCGCGAACAGGGCAAGCCGCTGCACGAAGGGCGCGGCGAGGTCATGTATGGCGCGTCCTACGTGGCATGGTTCGCCGACGAGGCCACGCGCATCTACGGCGACCTCATCCCGCAGCAGCAGCGCGGCAAGCGCATGAGCGCGGTGAAGGAGCCCGTTGGCATCGTCGCGGCGATCACGCCGTGGAACTTCCCGCTCGCCATGATTGCGCGCAAAATCGCGCCTGCCCTCGCGGCGGGCTGCACCGTGGTCGGCAAGCCCGCCGAGGACACGCCCCTCACCGCGCTCGCGCTCGCGATGCTCGCGCACGAGGCGGGTGTGCCGCCCGGCGTGCTGAATCTGATCTGCGCGTCGCGCGAGCGTGCGGTGCCCGCCGTCGCCGACTGGCTCGCAGACAGCCGCGTGCGCAAGATCACCTTCACGGGATCGACGCCCGTGGGCAAGCATCTCGCGCAGGCATCGGCGGCCACGCTGAAAAAGCTCTCGCTCGAACTGGGCGGCAACGCGCCGTTCATCGTGTTCGACGACGCCGATCTCGACGCGGCCGTCGCCGGGCTCATGGCCGCGAAGTTCCGCAACGGCGGCCAGACCTGCGTGTGCCCCAATCGCGTGTACGTGCAGTCGGGTGTCTACGAGCGGTTTGCGGACAGGCTCGCCACGCGCGTGGCCGCGCTGAAGGTCGCGCCTGCCACCGACCCGGCTGCGCAGATCGGCCCGATGATCAACGCGCGCGCGCTCGACAAGATCGCCCGTCACGTGGACGACGCCGTGCGCCGCGGCGCACGCGTGCTCACGGGGGGCCGGCGCCTCGCCGAACTGGGCCCGAACTGGTACGCCCCCACCGTGCTCGCGGGCGCGACGCCCGAGATGCAGCTAAGCTGCGAGGAAACCTTCGGGCCCGTGGTGCCGCTGTTCCGCTTCGACGACGAAGCCGAGGCGATCCACGCGGCCAACGACACCCCGTACGGTCTTGCCGCGTACTTCTATAGCCAGGACCTGCGCCGCATCGAGCGTGTCGCGCGCCAGCTCGAAGCCGGCATCGTCGGCATCAACGAAGGCGCGCTCGCGAGCGAAGCGGCGCCCTTCGGCGGCGTGAAAGAATCGGGCTACGGCCGCGAGGGCTCGAAGTACGGGCTCGACGACTACCTCTCCATCAAATACCTCTGCCAGGGAGGGCTTGCATGAGCGCCTATCCGATCGAAGTCGCGTTTCCCGACATCGCCGCACACGAGCACGGCAACACGGGCATTGCTTATGTGCACACGTTCGACTCGGGCGTAGCCGGGCCGCACGTGATGATCAACGCGCTCACGCATGGCAACGAGGTGTGCGGCGCAATCGTCGTCGATGCCTTGCTGCGCGAGCGCTTGAGGCCGCGGCGCGGCAAGCTCACGCTCGCGTTCGCGAACGTCGAGGCTTACGCCCGTTTCGACCCGGCGCAACCCGACGCCGCGCGCTTCGTCGATCAGGACTTCAACCGCGTGTGGACCGCACAGGCGATGGATGACCGCTCGCGCGACTCCAGCGAATTGCGCCGCGCCCGCGCCATGCGGCCCGTGATCGACCAGGTCGATCTGTTGCTCGATCTTCATTCGATGCACGAGAAAAGCGCGCCGCTCATCGTGGCGGGGCCGCTCGCCAAAGGCGTCGCGCTTTCCGCGCGGCTCGGCGCGCCGGCCACCGTCATCTGCGACGCAGGTCACCCCGAAGGCCGCCGGATGCGCGACTACGAAGGTTTCGGCGACCCGTCGAGCACAAAGAACGCACTCCTGATCGAATGCGGCCAGCATTGGGAAGCGAGCGCCGTGACCGTGGCGCGCGATGTGACCGCGCGTTTTCTGCTGCTGGCGGGCGTGGTGGACGAAAGCGACCTGCCTGCAGGCTGGCTCCAGCCGCTGCCGCCGGAAATGCGCGTGGTGCGAGTGACGGAACCCGTCGTCGCGAAGAGCATGGACTTCCGTTTCGCGGGCGAGTACACGGGCCTCGAAACGTTTCCCAAGGCGGGCGCCGTGATCGGATGGTCGGAAGGCGAGCCGGTACGCACGCCATACGACGACTGCGTTCTCGTGATGCCGTCGCTGCGCCAGCTGCGCCCGGGCGTGACGGTGGTGCGCCTCGGCAAGATCGAACAGCGCATTGCCCGCACGCACTGAGACGCCATGAATATTTAATCAGGAAAACGAATGATGAATGTTCAGAAAATCCAGCAAAGCATCGCTGTTCAAGACCTCGAAGACTGGGGCACGGCCGGCACGCCCGATGCCCGGTCCATCCGCGTTTCCGGCCTGCAGAAGGTCATTCCGGGCACGGAGTCCATCGATACGGGCCTCTTCGAATGCACAAGCGGAACCTACCGCCGCTCGGTGAAAGAGGCCGAGGTCATGCACATCTTGAGCGGCAGCGGGCGCTTCACACCGGATGGCGAGGCGGCCGTGCATTTCCGGGGCGGCGATACGCTCTTCTTCGCGGCGAACACCGAAGGTACATGGGAAGTCGACGAGACGATGCGCAAGGTCTACGTCATCCTCTGACGCGGAATCTGGCGCCAGGCGCGCGGCGCTCGCTCAAGCGGCTTCGAGCGCCCTCGCCTGCTGCAGAAAGGCGCTGGGCGTGACGCCGCAAAAACGCTTGAAATGGCGCGCCAGATGGCTCTGGTCGAAGAAGCCGACTTCGGTTGCGACCACTGAGCCCGGCACGCCGGCCAGCAGCAGCGTCTGCGCGCGGCGCACGCGCACTTCGCACAGGTACTTGTATGGCGAGAGGCCGACCTGCTCGCGAAAGACAGTAGCGAAGCGCGAGACGCTGAGCGCCGACACTTCGGCCAGCTCGGCGAGGCTCACCGACCGGTCGAAATTCGCTTCGATATAGGCCAATGCGTTGCGAAGCACGGTAACGGGCGCGGCAACTGATGCCTTCGCGGTATGCATGAGATCAAGCCTCGCTGGCGGTCTGTACGTGCACGCTCGCCGCCGATGCCGTGCGCCCGAAGCGTGCGATCGAAAACGGTTCGAGGGGAATGTCGGTCGAGCCGGCGTCGAGCAGTTCAGCCAGCGTTTCGCCCACCCCCGGTCCGATCTGGAAACCCGAGCCGCTGAAGCCGAAGGCATAGAAGAGACCATCGGTCGTCGAACTCGGGCCGATGACCGGCTCCGAGTCCGGCAGGTAGCTTTCCACGCCGCTCCATACGCGAATCACATGCAGCGGCGCGAGCGCGGGAACGAGGCGCCGGAACTGCGCGATCTGCTGCACGGTGTTGCCCGGCAGCACACTGGCGCGGCGCGTGAGCGCATCGGCGGGTCCCGGCGCGCCGCCGCCCAGCACGAGGTTGCCGCGCGGGATCTGCCGGAAGTACACGCTCTCTTCCTTGATCGACGTATAGACGCCCATCGAATGCATGAAGCGGTACGGCACGGGCTCGGTCACGGCCATCTGCGGGCCGCGAGTCACGAGTGGCACCGGCTCGCCGAATTGCGCCGACAAGGCGCCCGCCCACGCACCCGCGCAGATGAGCACCTGCTCTGCGCGCCATACCGCGCCCGTCGCGCTCTGCACGCGAAAACCGCCGGCTTCCTTCTCCACACGCACGATATCGGCGTTCTCGACCAGATTCGCGCCCAGCCGCGCGGCCGCCCGGCCGAAGGCCGGCGCGGCCAGACGCGGGTTCGCATGGCCGTCGCGCGGCGAGATGGAAGCCGCCAGCACTTCGCGGCCGAGAAATGGAAAGCGCCGGAACAGCGCCGCGCCGTCGAGCACTTCGAGATCGAGCCCATAGGCGCGCGCCTCGGCGGCATAGCGATGGAAGTACTCGGCATCGTGCGCGTGATAGCACACGCGCGTATGGCCAGAGGGCAAGAACTCCACGTCCTCGCCGAGCAGCGACTGCGCGCGGTACCAGATGTCGAGCGCGCGATTGGACATCGCGAGCTGCGAGAGCGCACGGCCCTGGCGGCGCACGCCGCCGAAATTCACCCCGCTCGCCTGCTGCCCCGTCAGTCCGCGTTCGATCAGGATAACCGAGCGTTTCCTGCGCCGCAGGAAGAACGCCGTCGATGTCCCGACGATGCCGCCGCCGATCACGATCACGTCGGCCCGATCCGTCATTCGCTGAACTCCTTTACGTCCTTGATGCGGCACACGCCCTGCTGCGCGTCGTGCTGCGATTCTTCGGCACTGTCCGCAGCGGCGCTCAGCGTCATCGTGAGCGGCTTCACCGGCGCCTGGCCGCGCAGCCGGCCCACCGCTTCGAGCGGCACGCGCGCTTCGGCGGCAATGACTTCGGCACCCGCGTGCGCGCAGAAGCGGCCCTGGCAGCGGCCCATCCCCACGCGCGAAAATGCCTTGGCGCGATTCGCTTCCGTCGCGCCCGTCTCTCGCACCACGCGGCGCAGTTCGCCCGCCGTGATTGCCTCGCAGCGGCACACCACCGTGTGGTCCGGCAACGCCGCCGCAAACTGCGCGGGCCAGGGAAACGCCGTGCGCAAGCCCTGCGCGAAACGCGTGTAACGCGCGAGCTCGCCGCGCAGTCGAGCGGCCTCGGCGAGCGTGCCGGACGGGCCCGCTCCCATATCCTGCAATGCCGCGAGCGCGGCGAGACGCCCGGCACGTTCGGCCGCGTCGGCGCCGCGCACGCGCGCGCCGTCACCGGCCAGATAAATGCCGGGCACGCTGCTGCGGCCGTCCTCGTCGATCTCGGGCAGCCATTGGCGCGCGCGCCGATCGAACGCGAACGCGCAGCCGGCGAGATCGGCAATCTGGGTTTCGGAGCGCAGGTGATAGCCCAGCGCCACCGCATCGCATGGCACGCGATGCTCGCTGCCGTCGGCGAGTTTCACGCGCACGCCGGCTACGCCATGCTCGGGCGTGCCGTCGATGGCGAGCGGCGTGATGCCGCGATGCACGCGCACGCCGGCGCGGCGCAGCACGCGAAGGAGCGCCATGCCCTTGCGCAACGCGGCGGGCAGCTGCAACAGGTCGGGCAGCGCGCGCACGCGCTGGCCGAACGTGGACGTATCGAGCACCGCGCTGACCGTCGCGCCCGCTTTCACGTACTGCGCGGCGACCAGATAGAGCAGCGGGCCCGAGCCCATCATGACGGTGCGCGCGCCAATGGCGCAGCCCTGCGACTTCAGCGCGACCTGCGCGCCGCCGAGGCTATAGGCGCCCGCGAGGTGCCAGCCCGGCACCGGCATGAGCCGGTCGGTCGCGCCGCTGCAGACGATCAGCGTATCGAAGGCAAGTTCCTGGTAGTGCGAACCGCTCACGAGATGCACGGACTTAGGCGTGACGTTCCAGACCAGCGTGTCCGGCACGTAATCGATATGGGTTCGTAGCGCGTCGAAATCGTGGTGCAGCGTCGCCGCGCGGGCGGCCTCGGTGCCGTACAGCGTCTCGTAACTGCGCTTGAAGCCTTCGGGCTGACGCCGATAAATCTGGCCGCCGTCGCGCCGCCCTTCGTCCACGACAACGGGGCGCAGGCCCGCCGCAACCAGCGTCTGCGCCGCACGCACCCCCGCGGGCCCGGCGCCGATCACCACCACCTTCAGTCCTGCGTGTGTGGCCATACGCCCTCCCCGGCAAGCGCATTGCGCGTGACGATCGACATGCCACGCGCCGCCGGCGTCGTGCAGGCGCGCAGGCGTTCGCCCTGCGCGGTCCACACCCAGCAGTCCTGGCAGGCGCCCATCAGGCAAAAACCGGCGCGCCGCCCCTCGTCGAATTCCGAATCGCGCAGCGCGTCCTGCGCGGCGAGCAGCGCGACCATCAGCGTGTCGCCCTCGGCAGCCCGCGCCACCCGGCCGTCGATCACGATGTCGAAGGTCGGCCGCCCCGCTTCGGCCACTCTCACGAAGCGCGCACTCATGCGGCGGCCCTCCTGGCGGCTTCGGCAACTTGCGACGCCTGGAGCGCCTGCAAGCGCTCCAGTTCTGCCGTCGTGTGGTGGCACAGAATCTGCGCCCCGCCGGGCAGGCGCTTCATGCCGGGCGGCGTGACGTTGCACGCGCCATCGATGCGCACCGGGCAACGCGCGCGGAACGCGCACAGTTCACGCACCTCGGCAGAGGGTCCGAGCGGCGGCAGCGGCGTGCCGGTCACGGCGCGGCGCGCATCGAGCCAGCCCGGCTGCAAGGCAGGCACCGAATCGACCAGCAGCCCCGTATAGGGGTGATAAGGCGGCGCCTGCAGCACGTCGCGCTGGCCCGCCTCGACGCATTGGCCGCCGTACAGCACCACGACATCGTCGCAGATCGCGCGCACCGTCGAAATGTCGTGGCTGATGAACATGTACGAAACGCCCAGCTCGCGCCGCAGTTCGCCAAGCAGATCGAGAATCGCGGCGCCGACCACGGTGTCGAGCGCGGACGTCACCTCGTCGCAGAGAATGAGCTCGGGCTCGGCCGCGAGCGCCCGGGCCAGGTTCACGCGCTGCTTCTGGCCGCCCGACAGGCCGCCCGGCTGACGCTTCGCAAGCGACGCCGGCAGCTTCACGAGATCGAGCAGCTCCAGCATGCGCTTTTGTGCGGCGGCCCCGCGCAGGCCGTGATAGAAGCACATGGGCCGCGCGAGAATGTCGGCGATCGTGTGGCTCGGGTTGAGCGCCGTATCGGCGTTCTGGAACACGATCTGGATGCGGCGGTACTGGTCGGGCGTGCGCGCCGAAAGCGCAGCGGACAGCGGCACGCCGTCCAGCAGCACCTCGCCGCGCGCGCGCTCGACCAGCCCGGCCACGACGCGTGCGAGCGTCGTCTTGCCCGAGCCCGATTCGCCGATCACGCCCAGCGCGCCGCCGCGCGGGATGCGCAGGCTCACGTCCTCCAGCACGCGCGCGGCGGGCACGCCGTGCGCATCCACGCGGCCATAGCCCGCGATCAGGTTGCGCACTTCGAGCAACGGCACCTCGGCCGCAGGGCTCGCCGCGGGTGGGCCCGGGTCGGGGTGCCGGCGCGCGGCCAGCAGCGCGCGCGTGTAGTCGTCCACGGGCGCATCGAGCACCTGGAGCGTCGTGCCGTTCTCGCGCACCGTGCCATTGTTCAGGACAACGATGCGATCGGCCATCTGCGCGACCACCGCGAGATCGTGAGACACATAGACGGCGGTCGTGCCCAGCTCGCGCACGACCTTGCGAAAGGCCGCGAGCACCTCGATCTGCGTGGTCACGTCGAGCGCCGTGGTGGGTTCGTCGAACACGACCACGGCAGGATCGGTGATCAGCGCCATCGCCGCCATAAGCCGTTGCAACTGGCCGCCGGACACCTGGTGCGGATAGCGCGCGCCAATGGTTTCGGGCGACGGCAGCGCGAGCGCGCGGAACAGGCTCACCGCCTTCTCGCGCGCCGCCGCGGGCGACATCAGCTTGTGCAGCAGCGCGGGCTCGGTCACCTGGTCCATGATCGTGCGCGCCGGGTTGAAGCCGGCCGAGGCGCTCTGCGCGACATAGGCTACGGTACGCGCGCGCAACGCACGGCGGCCGCGTTCGTCGAGCGCGAGCACGTCGGCGCCGCCGATCCTCACGGAACCGCCCGCAATCGTGCAGCCGTCACGCGCATGGCCGAGCAGCGAGAGCGCGATGGTGGTCTTGCCCGAGCCCGACTCGCCGATCAGCGCAAGCACTTCGCCCTTCTTCACCGTGAAGTCGACGCCCTTGACGATCTCGACGACCGGACCGGGCGCCGCGCCCGCCACCGCGTCTACCACTACCCGCAGGCCCGCCACTTCGATCATGTTCATTTTCTACCTCCGTGCGCGCGGCCGCCGTGACGGCGCAAGCTGTCGATGAGCAGGTTCACGCCGACGGTGAGCGTCGCAATCGCCACGGCCGGCATCAGCACGGCGGGCGCGCCTTCCGGGAGGCCGCCAATGTTCTCGCGCACGAGCGAGCCCCAGTCCGCGTCCGGCGGCTGGACACCGAGGCCGAGGAACGACAGGCCGGAGAGCAGCAGCACGATGAACACGAAGCGCAGGCCGAAGTCGGCGAGCATCGGGTGAATCATGTTCGGCAGCACTTCCACGCGGGCGATGTAGAACAGCCGTTCGCCGCGCGCTCTCGCGACCTGCACGTATTCGAGCGTCATCAGGTTCACCGCCAGCGAGCGCGAGATGCGGAACGCCCCCGGAATATAGGCAAGCGCCGCGACCGCGATGAGTATGGGCACCGAGGAGCCGAATGCGGCGATCACGACGAGCGCGAGCACTTTGCTGGGAATGGAGATCAGCGCATCGAACAGGCGGCTCAGCACCTCGTCGACCCAGCGCGGCGCCACGGCCGCAAGCAGTCCGAAGAATGTGCCGACGCCGCTCGCGAGCAGCGTGGCGGCGAGCGCGAGACCCACGGTGTACTGCGTGCCGTACAGCACGCGGCTCAGCATGTCGCGGCCCAGGAAGTCGGTGCCGAGCAGATGCGCCGCGCTATACGAACCGAAGATCTCCGTGGAAGTGATGGCGCCGCCCTTGTACGGCGCGACGAGCGGCCCGATGAAGGCGACGCCGAGCCAGAACACGACGATCGAAAGCCCGATCAGGCCGAGCACCGGGAGACGCCCGAGGATGCGGCGCAACGGCGAGCGCGGCGGCGCGGGAACCTCGTTCGGCGTGTCCTTGTCGGCGTCGGCCGCGGGCCGGTCGTCGCTCTCGCCCGCGGCGTAGAGCACGGTCGTGGCATGAGATGTGGCGGGTCGGATCATCGTTGACGCAGCCTCGGGTTGGAAACGATTTGACACAGGTCCGCGATCAGCACGAGCACCAGATACGCGGCGCAGAACACCATCACGCAGCCCTGCACGAGCGGCAAGTCACGGTTCGTCACGGCGTCGACCATGAGGCTCGCGAGCCCCGGATAGTTGAAGATCGACTCCACGATCACCACGCCGCCGAAGAGATACGAAAGGCTCAACGCGACGGCATTGGCGATCGGGCCAATCGTGTTCGGCAGCACGTGGCGCAGCACGATGCGCGCGGGCGAGGCGCCCTTCAGGCGCGCCATCTCCACGTAAGGCGCGCCTAGCTGGTCGAGCACCGCCGCGCGCGTCATGCGCGCCATCTGCGCGACGATCACGCAGCACAACGTCATGACCGGCATCGCGTAGATGCGCAGCAGCGTGCCGAACGAATCCACCTCCGAGAGGTAGGAGAGCGCGGGTAGCCAGCGCAGCTTCACGGCGAAGACGAGCACGGCGATGGTGGCGACCAGGAACTCGGGCACGGCCACGGCGGAAAGCGTGAGCACGTTGAGCGCGCGATCGAGCAGCGAGCCGCGGAACACGGCGGAAAAGATCCCGATAGCCAGCGCGAGCGGCACCGAAACGAGCGTGGTGAGCCCCGCCAGCACGAGCGAATTTGGCAGGCGCGTGGCGATCAGCTCGCTCACCGGCAGGTTGTTCGAAACGGAAGTGCCGAAGTTGCCGGTGGCGGCCTGGACAAGCCAGTGCAGGTAACGCGTGAGCGCGGGCTGGTCGAGCCCGAACTGGTGGCGCAGCGCGGCCACCTGCTCGGGCGTGGCGGCCTGGCCGAGCGCCTGCTGCGCGGCGTCGCCGGGCAACAGGCCGGTCAGGCCGAACACGATTGCCGAGACGATCAGCAAGGTGAGCAGCGCGAGGCCGAGACGCGCGGCAATGAGTCGTTGCGCGTGAGCTTTCATCGGATGTCGCCTCAGGGTTGATGTGACTGTCCCGGCCGGACGTACGCCCGGCCGCACGCATCAGGCTTCGAGCCAGACGTTCTCGGCGAATTTGAAGCCCATGAGCCCCGCAATCGGAATCGAGCCGAGCCCCTTGAGTTTCGTCGTGTGCGCGTCGAGCGAGCTCAGGAACAGCGGAATGCCAATGCCGCCGTCACTGTGCACGAGCACCTGCATGTCGCCGTAGATCTTCTTGCGCTTCGCCTCGTCGGGCTCGGCGCGCGCGGCAAGCAGCATCTGGTCGAACTTCGGATCCTTCCAGTTCGCCTCGTTCCACGGCGCATCCGACTTGAAGAACTGCGTGAAGATCACGTCGGCGCTCGGGCGCGCGTTGATGTTGCCGAAGGTCAGCGGATGCTTCATCCAGTGGTTCGACCAGTAGCCGTCGGCCGGCGTGCGCACCACCTGGAGGTTCAGGCCCGCTTGCGGCGCGATCTGCTGAAGCAGCATCGCCATTTCGACTGAGCCGTCCGCCGCCGGCGAGGCATAGATTTGCAGCGGCGCGCTGCCGAGCTTCGCCTTCTGGAAATGGAACTTCGCCTTCTGCGGATCGAAGGTGCGTTCCGGCAGGCCGGCGAAGTAGTACTTGTTGGTCGGATCGATCGGCTGGTCGTTGCCGATTGCGCCATAGCCGAGGAACACGGCGTTGCGGATCTGCTCGCGGTCGAACAGATGCATCATGCCGCGGCGGAAATCGGCGTTGCCCGTGATGCCGCCTTCGTCGCGCATGATGAGGTCGGTGTACTGGCCCGTCTTCGTCTCCTTTACCGCGAAGCCGGGCGTGCCCTTGATACGCGCGGTCGAGCGCGGGCTGACCTGGTTGATGAGTTGCACGTCGCCGGAGAGCAGCGCGTTCACGCGCGCCGATTCGTCGCCGATGCCCACGAGCTCGATCTCGTCCAGATGCGGCAGGCCCGGCTTCCAGTAGCGCTCGTTGCGCACGACAACCGTGCGCACGCCCGGCGAGAATTCCTTCAACTTGAACGGGCCCGTTCCCACAGCCGTCTTGAAGTCGTTCGTGCCGTCCTTGACGATCATGAAGTGCGAGTCGGCAAGGATCACGGGCAGATCGGCGTTCGCGCCCGCGAGCGTGATGGTCACCTCGTTCGGTCCCGTGGCCTTGACGTCCTGGAACTGGTCGGCGAGCGTCTTCACCTTCGAGCCCACCGCGGCGTCCTTGTGGCGCATGAGCGAGTAGACCACGTCGGCGGGCGCGAGCGTCTTGCCGTCGTGGAACTGCACTCCGCTGCGCAGTTTCGCCACCCACACCGTCGCGTCCTTCGTTTCGAGCGACTGCGCCAGCGCCATCTGCGCGCCCAGGTGCGCGTCGTACTCGGTCAGGCCGTTGTACAGCATGTTCGCGCGAACGTAGTCGGTGGACACCGACTCCTTCGCGGGATCGAGCGTGTCCGAAGCCGACGACGACTGCGTTGCTACGCGGATCTTGCCCCCCTGCTTCGGCTGTTCCTGCGCGAAGGCCGCACCGCTCGCGCTCAGCAGCCCCGCGCCGGTCATCGACATCATGCCGCCAGCCACCATCGCACGGAGGAGGTCGCGACGTGTGGCGCCGCGCCGGGTCAACTCATCGAGCCTGACGCCGGGGTGGGCCAGCGCCTGGGCCAGGTCTTCGGGCGATTTATCGGTGCTCATGGAACTTCTCCGCGTCTGATGTGGGGGGCGTCAGCTCGACATATCGAGTCTGTGTCTTGTGGACTATCGGAACAGCTGGTTCAGTAAAAAGCGTCTTTGATCTGGTAGTACGCGCCGACGAGCGGCAAAAACCACGGCTTGCCCGTATGCCCCGGAATGGCGGGCCACGCAAAATCGCGCCACGGGTTGGCCGCCGCATTGCCGCTCATCACCTCGGCCATCACCTGGCCCATGTGCGTCGACATCTGCGTGCCGTGGCCGCTGTAGCCCATCGAGAACCACACGCCGTCGTGCTGGCCGGCGCGCGGCAGACGGTCCGCCGTGATGTCGACGAGGCCGCCCCAGCAGTAGTCGATGCGCACGCCCGCGAGAGCCGGAAAGAGCTGTGCGAGATTGCGTTGCAGGATGCGGCCGCTCTTCGCGTCGGACGGCTGCTCCGACGCGGTGAAGCGCGCCCGGCCGCCGAACAGCAAACGCGAATCGGGCGTCACGCGAAAATAGTTATGCATGAGGCGGCTCGTCGTATAAGACCGGCGCTTCGGCAAGAGCTGCAGGAGCTGCGCGGGCGGCAGGGGCTCGGTCACGACGATGAACGAGCCGACTGGCGCGAGACGCCGCCGGTACCACGCAAACGGCCCGTTCCGCGAGGGCCCTGTCGCGATCAGAACCTGTTGCGCGCGCAACGTGCCGCGCGACGATTCCACCCGGTACGCGCCCCCTTCCTTCGCAATCGACGTCACCCCGGCGTGCTCGTAGAGGCGCGCGCCACGGCGCGCGGCCGCGTTCGCGAGCCCGACCGCAAAGCGGCCCATATGCATCTGGCCGCCGTGCTTCTGGAGCAGGCCGCCGAAGAAGCTGTCCGACTCCACCTCGCTGCGAATGCGTTCGCGGCCAATGATCTCGACGTCCGGGTCGACTTCGCGGCGAATCAGCTCGGCCGTGCGTTCGAGGTGCTCGAGGTGATGCGGCTTCGCTGCGAGCTTGAGCTTGCCCGAGGCAAGGTAGTCGCAGTCGATGCCCTCTTCGCGAATCAGCCGCTCGACGGTCTCGACGGCCGCGGCGTAGGCGCGGTAACAGCCCTGCGCGCGCTCGACGCCCAGTTGCTCGCGCAGCGCCGCGTAGTCCTGCGCCACGCCCGTATTGCACTGGCCGCCGTTGCGCCCCGACGCGCCGCCGCCCATGCGGCCCGCGTCCAGCACCGCGACACTCGCGCCCCGGCGAGCGAGCGCCAGCGCCGCGGAAAGCCCCGTGAAGCCGCCGCCGATCACGGCGACGTCCACGCGCCCCTCCGCCGGCCCCTCGCTTGCGAGGAGCCCGGCAGGTGCGGTATCGAGCCAGTAGGAATCGAGCTTCATCGGGCGGCCTCGGCTATGTCGGTTCTCACAGGCCCAGTTGCGTCGCGAGCTCGCCGATCGTCTCGACCTCGTAGTACTCGTAGTACGGCGTGCCCGGCTCGTGGCCGCGCTTCACGAACGCCTTGTGCTTGATGCCCAGGTCGTGCGCCGTCATGAGGTCGTAGCGCAGGCTCGACGAAACGTGCAGCACGTCGCCCGGATTGCAGTTCAACTGGTCGAACATGTATTCGAAGCCTTGCATACGCGGCTTGTACGACTGGGCCTGCTGCGCCGTGAAGACGCGGTGAAACGGGGCGCCGAGCTTGTCGACGTTGCTCTGGATCTGGTCGTCCGAAGCGTTCGAGAGGATCACGAGCTTGTACTTCTTCGCGAGGCGCGAGAGACCTTCCGGCACGTCCGGGTGCGGGCCCCAGGTCGGCACGGCGAGGTAGAACTTTTCGGCTTCGGACTCGATGAACTCGACATTCATGCGCTTGCAGGCGCGGCGCACCGAATTGACGACGACGTCGCGATACGGCTTCCATGCGCCGAGCACCTCGTCGCGGCGATAGCCCGCGAAGAACGCGACGAACTTCTCGAGATCGGCGCCCTTGAGGCGGTCGCCGTACATCTCGCGCGCCATGTCGGCCATGCGGAACTTCGTCAGCGTGCCGTAGCAGTCGAACGTGATGTACTTCGGCTCGAAATCGATCATGATGGCAATCCTTTCGTAGGATGAACCCGCTCCGGGCTCAGTGGCGAAAACAGGAAGAAATGCATCCCTGTGGAAAATTTAAACAGCGCAAAAAACCGGGATGTCGTTGAATCCGGGTGGCCGGACGGTATAAACCACGCGTTTCGAGGGGCCGCCACAGCAGATTCTGCGGTACCGCCGTCACGCGCCGGTCGCTTACGGGCGCCTTGCGCCCGCATGACCGTGCGTTTATTCGCGTCCCTTTTCCCCCCTCGTCAGCTCCGCGTATCGATCAGCACGCTCTTGAAGCGCAAATGCGCCTCATAGCCCTGCCGCCCGAGATCCTTGCCCATGCCGGAGCGCTTGTATCCGCCCGTCGGGATCATGAAATCGTTGCTGCGGCCATAGCGGTTGACCCACACCGTGCCCGCCTCCAGCGCGCGCACGAGACGCAGCGCGCGGCCGATGTCCGCGGTATGCACGCCGGCGGCGAGGCCGTAGTCGGGATGCGAGGCAAGCGCGAGCGCTTCTTCCTCGGTGTCGAAGGTCTGCACCGTGAGCACGGGGCCGAAGATCTCGGCGCGCACGGCCTCGGTCTGCGGGGTCACGCCGGTCAGGATCGTCGGCAGGTAGAAGGCGCCCGGCACAGGCGCGTCGGCGCGCCGGCCGCCACAGCGCACGATCGCGCCTTCGGCCACGCTGCGCTCGACGATCGCTTCGATGCGCGCGGCCTGCGTCTGCGAAATGATGGGCGGCAGCGTCGTGCCGGCCGCCCATGTCGCGCCGGCGCGCAGCGCCGCGAAGGCTTGCCCGATGCGCGACACCAGTTCCTCGGCAATGCCGCGCTCGACCAGCAAACGCGAACCGGCCACGCACACTTGCCCCGCATTGCCGGCAATCGCGCCGGCAATGCGGCGGGCGACCTCGTCGAGCTTCGGCGCGTCGGCGAATACGATCTGAGGGCTCTTGCCGCCCAGTTCCAGCGTGAGCGGCTTGGTGCCCGCTTGCGCGCACGCCGCCATGATCGCGGCGCCCGCGCGCGTCGAGCCGGTGAACGTGACCTTGGCGACGCCCGGATGGCGCACGAGCGCGTCGCCCGTCGTCGCGCCGTCGCCTTGAACGACATTGAAGATGCCAGGCGGAATGCCCGCCTCGATCGCGAGTTCGGCAAGACGCAGCGCCGAGAACGGTGTCATCTCCGAAGGCTTGAGCACGACGGCATTGCCCGCCGCCAGCGCGGGCCCCATCTTCCACGACGCCATCACGAGCGGAAAATTCCACGGCGCGATCGCCCCGACCACGCCATAGGGCTCGGCGATCGTCATGCCCAGATGGTCGTGATCGGTGGCCACGACCTCACCGCCGATCTTGTCGGCGAATTCGGCGTAGAAGCGGATGCCTTCCGCCGTGTACGGCACGTCCCACGCGCAAACGTCGCGCACCGGGCGCGTCGAGCCGAGCGCTTCGAGCGGCGCGAGCGTGGCGGTATCGGCGGCGATGAGGTCCGCGAAGCGGCGCAGAACGCGGGCCCGCTCGCGCGGCGCCATGCGCGCCCAGCCGCTTTCGCGAAACGCTCGCGTGGCGTTCTCGACGGCACGGTCCACCATCTGCGCGTCGGCAACACCCACTGAGGCGTAGGCAACGCCGTCCGATGGCCGCGCAACGTCGATGCGCGCCGCGCCCTCGACGACCCGCTCGCCGCCAATGAAATGGCCGCCTTTTTCGGCTGCCGTGGCAGCCACCGCGTCAGGATCGAACTGGTCCATGACTGAATTCCCTCGACTGGTCTCGATGGGAAATATCGTAGGTCCGCTGCCGCCGCATATTTCACCGACAAAAATGCGCAATCAGCAGATTCGGCGCGTTATCGGCCCCTCAACCCCGCGTTTTGCATTGCATCACGGCTGCGGGCCGTCCGCGCATCCGGGCGCGTCCGGAACAGGAAGATCGTCCTAGCCAGTCAAAGCGCGCGATGCGATAGTCACGCTACGCATACACAGAATCCGGAGGCCGGCGTGTCCGACCCAAACCTGACCGGCGTCATCACCTATCGCGCCTTTACTGCCGACGACCTGCCCGCGGCTCACGCGTTGTCGACCGCGGTGCGCTGGCGCCACCGCCCTGAAGACTGGCGCTTCGCCGCACGCATCGGCGACGGCATCGTGGCCGTGGATGAAAGCGGCTCGCTCGTCGGCACGGCTTTTTCCTGGTTGTTCGGCCCCGATGCGGCGACGCTCGGCATGCTGATAGTCAAGCCGAGCCATCAGCGCCGCGGTATCGGCCGGGCCATGATCGAGCACTGGATGCAGGCGCTGGCATCGCGCACGCTGCTGCTCCATGCGAGCGACACCGGCTGGCCCCTCGTCGAGCGGCTTGGCTTCACGCGTATCGGCCGAATCCACCAGCATCAGGGTGCGGCGTTCCAGCCGCCGCTCGTCTCGCTGCCCGCCGGCGAGCGGCTGCGTCCGATCGGCGCGAGCGACCGGCCCCGCCTGATCGAGCTGGCCACGCGCGCGAGCGGACTCGACCGCTCGGACATGCTGCCCAGGCTGCTCGATCAGGCGAGCGGCATCGCGCTCGACCGCGACGGCGAACTCATTGGATTCGCGCTCTTTCGCCGCTTTGGCGACGGGCACGTGATCGGCCCCGTGATCGCGCCGGATTCGCCGGACACGTGCCGCGCGAAGGCGCTGATCAGCCATTGGCTCGCTTCGAACGCGGGCATGTTCGTGCGCATCGACACGCCCGTCGATCTCGGTCTGTCCGACTGGCTGGAAGGGGTGGGGCTGCCGCTCGTCGACCATATCGAGAAGACGGAACGCGGCGCCCCGCTGGACGTCGATGCGGAATTCAGGCAGTTCGCGATTACGAGCCAGGCGGTGTGGTAATACGCGTAGACCGAGGTTGAACCCTCGGCGGCCTGAGACGTTTGGGTGAAGGCGCCTGGAACTCAGAATCGCGTCTGCATTCCGATGCGTGCGATGAACTGCGATGGGCTGCTCGATGCGACCATCACATCGTTGATCTGCGCCGCCGCTCCTTCGTTCGTGCGTTGGTAAATGGTGGCTGCGTAGACGCTGGTGCGCTTTGACAGTGCGTAGCCGAGCATCGCGGTAAGCTGATGCGCATGATTGTTGTCGACGACATCGTTGCCCTTCATGTACATATACGCTCCGCTGAGCGACCACTCGGGGGCGATCTGCCACAAACCGCCGAGCTCTGCCTCCCAGACCGCCGCGCCGTTCAGTTCGTTGCGCACTGCGGTGTAGATTGCGGTCGCCGTCACGGAACCCATCCGGTAGTGGGCACCGAAGCCCCAGTTTCGCACGCTATCCTGCACCCCAGATACCGCCGTCTTGACCTGCGTAAACGCAGCATTTGCACCGAATCCCCCGTTCGCATAGTTCAAGCCCGCGCTCGTGCCGCTGTTGGAGCCGAACGATCCGGCGACTCCCCCAAAGCCGTACATCACGCCACCCGAAAAGCCGCCGAAGTTCGCGCTCTGGTATTTGACCGAATTGTTGACGGCCACGCCCGCCATGCGATCCCAGTTGAATGCGCCCGTGGGGTTCTCCGGCAGCGCAAGCTTCGCAAACGGGCCGTTCGGAAAGTCGTAGATGCCTTGCGCGTAGATCCCGCCGTCGTCGAGGAACAGCGACTCGAACATGAAATCGTACTGGTTGCCGAAGGTCAGTTTGCCAAAGCGCTCGTCGTCCAGACCCACGAAGGCCGAGCGGGTGAACAGACCGCCGCCCGGCATGAACGAGCCCGTGCCCATCTCGTACTGATCCGTGAGCTCGAAGATCGCGTGCGTACCGCCGCCGAGGTCCTCCTTGCCCGAAAAATTCAGCAGGTTCGGCACCGCAATGCCGTCGTCGAATTTGAACGCGTGGCCGCCGGCCTCATTGCTGACATAGGACACACCCGCGTCCATCATGCCGCTGATCGTGACACTGCTCTGCGCATAGGCGTGGCATGCGAACAAAAGGCTCGCTGCGACACAAAGGGTCCTGACTTTCACTCACTGTCTCCTGATTGAATTCTGGTATTGGCTTCGCGACCGGGGCGTCGCGGGTTGGGTTTCTGCAATCGTCCGCACGCGCGGCTCAGGCCGCGTCCTCCTTCATGCCAAGGGCGGTCTCCGTTGCGGCGGCACGGCGCCGACGCGGTGCGGTCTCGACGAGGAACAAGGACACCACGCCGCCCGCGATCAACCCGCCGAGTGCAAGCGTCAGCGTGGACGGCAGGCCGAAGTGCTGCGCGACAAAGCCCGCAGCCGCAGGCGCGAGGCCGCCGCCAAAAATCTCGCCCGCACCGGAAACGAAGCCGACGGACGACGCGACGAGCCCCACCGGCGCGGCTTCCGTTGCGATCGGGCCGCTGAACAGGCCCAGCAGTCCCAGCGCAAACACGGACACGCCGAACAGCAGGGCGAACAACAACTGCGGGTTAGGCCCTGTGTGAGCGAACAGATACAGAAGCGCGGTGGCCCCGGCGAACGCGAGCAGCGCGGCATTGCGCCGGCCGATGAAGTCCGATGCACCCGCCACCCCGAACGAGCCCACGAAGCCGCCAAAGCCGATCGCCGAGACGACGAACCCCATCTCCTGCGTGTCGAGATGCAGCACTTCGACGAGATAGGTCGGCACCATCGCGCTCACGACGAAAATCCCCGCCATCGCGCACAGGATCGCCAGCATCGCAAGCCATACGTTGCGGCTACCGAAGAGTGAGATCCAGCGCGGCCGCGCCATGTCCGCCTGCGCGGCGGACGATGCGCTGCGCGGCTGCTCGCGCAGCGTACGCGCGATGAGTGCCGCGACGATCAGGCCCGGCACCGCGGAAATCATGAAGACCCAGTGCCACGACGGCACGACCCGGAGCAACTGCGTGGCGAGAATGGGCGCGAAGCCAAGGCCGAGCAGCGAGAACATGCTCAACTGCAATCCCTGGTTGAGACCGCGCCGTGACGGCAGGGACGCCTCGCCGGTCGCGGCGACGCTCGCCGGCGTGAACGCGCCCTCCGCCACGCCCATCACCGCACGGATCAGCATCAAGCTCGCAAAGCTGGCAGCAAGGCCGGACAGACTGGAGAGCAGGGAGAACGCCACCATCGTGACGACCAGGATACGTTTGCGGCCGATCCGGTCGGAGACCGGGCCCATGGCGATGGCCCACACGCCCCAGGCCACGCTCAGAATGCCGATCAGGCTGCCGAGCTGCTGAAAGTTCAGATGCAGGTCGCGCATCATGTGCGGAAACAGCGGTGCGACGATCCAGCGGTCCAGTCCGACCAGGCCAAAACCCAGTCCGAGAAGAATCAGTGTTTTTATTTCGTATACCGAATCATGTTTCCTGCTATTCGGCGTGTCATGGGGTACCGCGGAATGCATGGGGTGTCTCCTGTCGAGGTTTTCGAATATTGATTATGATCAATATTTGTTATTCATGATAAGTTGTTTCACGGAAAGCGCAAGAATCGCGGTCTAGGGGAAAACGCCGAACCCAAAACCGGCCGCAGCCTTGTGAACGCGCAGCGTCCATGCCCTCTCCGATCAGGGAAGCCAGTAGCCACGTGCTATGATTTATTGCACCGTTCCAGCGTATTGCTCATTGCCATGCCGACCAAGTCCGCTCCCGATAACACCAACGTCAACGACGCGTCCTCCAGCCAAATCGACCAGTCGGAATTGCAGGATCTTCTCGGATACAACGTTCGACGCGCCTATCTGGTGATCCAGACGCACTTCGACGGGCAAATGGAAAAGCTCGAGCTGCGCCAGGCCGACTTCGCCGTGCTCTCCACATTGCGGCGCAATCGGGGAATCAACCAGAAAGCCCTGTCCGAAGCGCTGGCCATCGCGCCGCCCAACCTCGCGACATTGCTGGACCGGCTCGAATCGAACGGGCTGCTGACCCGGCAACGCAGCACCGAGGACAAGCGCATCCAGTTGCTCGCACTGACACCGGAAGGCACGAAACTCCATGCCCAGGCCCTGAAGGCCGCCCAAAGAGCCGACGAAGCAGCCATCCATAAGCTCTCCGGCGACGAGCGCGAACAGTTGAAGCGACTGCTGTCGAAAATCTACGCAGCCTGAGCGGCAACCGGTCCGGCAGGCAAACCCAGGCACTGCCGCCGGACCCGCGCGTCAGTCGAGCACCTCGCCTGCCCCCACCAGCATCAGCGCATCGAGCGCCAGCACACCCTGCCCGCGCGGATAGACCACAACCGGATTGAGGTCGACCTCCCGAATGCCGGGCTCCGATTGCAGCAACGCACCGAGCCGCACGACCACGTCGGCGAACGCCTCGACGTCGAGCGCGGGGGCGCCGCGATAGCCATGCAGCAGCGGCGCACCTTTCAGGCGGCCGATCTCGCGCACCACCGCCTCGCGGGTCAGGTCGTGCGGCAGCAGCCGGACGTCGCGCGTCACCTCGGCTGTCACGCCGCCGAATCCGATCATGATCACCGGACCCCACTGGGGATCGCTGCGCGCGCCGACGATCATTTCGAGTCCACGCGCGCCCATCGCCTCGATCAATACGCCGTCCAGCGCGGCCGCAGGGGCATGCCGCCCGACATCGTCGTGGAGTCGCGTCCAGGCCGCCCGCAGGGCCTCGGTGCCATCGACACCGAGTATGACGCCGCCGACGTCGCTCTTGTGGCTTAACTCGGCCGCCTGCACCTTGAGCGCAACGGGGTAGCCGATCCGTTGCGCGCACAACAATGCGGCATCGAGGCTCGTGACGAATTCGCCGCGCGCGAACGGAATGCCAAGCGGCGCGAGAATCCGCTTCGCCTGGTATTCGGGCACGACGCCCCCGCGATGCGGCAGATCGGCTGCCACCGGCTCGAACACGGTTTCGGTGAAATCGCGCGTACTCAGTTTGCTCAGCCGCGCGACGGCCCGCAACGCGCGCTCCGTGCCCGGAAAGTACGGAATGCCGAGTTCGCGCATCTGTGCGATGTACTCGGGCGGCACCGCCGCTCCTTCGTCGAGCCCCGCACAGATGACTGGCTTTTGCGGACGCAGCTCGCGCACCGCGCGCAGCACGGGCGGCATCTTGATCGCGCACGTCACCGGATCGGTCTGGATCAGCCCAACGACGACGGCCGAAAATCGATCATCGTCGAACAGCGCCGAGAGGGTGCGGTAATACAACTCCGGATCGACGAGCCCCTGTGCGGTCAGATCGAGCGGATTGGAGAGCGCGACAAACGGGGGCATGGCGGCGCGCAGCGCGGGTGCATCATGATCGCCGATGGTTGGCAGATCGAGATCGAGTTCATCGCAGATATCGAGGCACAATGCCTTGAAGGCGCCCGACTCACCGAGGATCGCGGCGCCCCGGCCCGGCAGCCGCGCGCAGCGCAAGCCGATCTCCGCGATATCGCCCAGCTCTTCCAGGGTCTGGGCGACCACGATACCGGCGCGTTCCACCTTGGTCAGCATGACTGAATAATCGCCTGCCATTGCCCCGGTATGCGTCGCCGCCGAGGCCCGTGCCGCCGCGCTGCGCCCCGGATGCAGCAGCACCAGCAGCTTGCCCGCCTCGCGTGCGCGCCGGGCAGCGTCGAGCAGGCGGCGCGGCTCGCGGAACTGCTCGGCAATCATGGCGACGACACGGGTGCCGGAATCATCGAGCAGAAACTCCAGGTAGTCCTCAAGGTGGCTGGCCGCCTCATTTCCCGTTGACACGGCGTAGGAGAGCGGCAGGTTACGGCTCGTGAGCGTGGTATTGAGCACGGCCATCATCGCCCCGCTTTGCGAGAGAATCCCGATCGCGGGCTGGCTGGCGCTGCGCTGCGCCTGCGCCGGACTCACGTCCGTTTCGATGAACGTGAGCGGCACGCGGTCCAGATAATTGATGCAGCCGAGGCAATTGGGCCCTTCGACAAGCATGCCCGCCTCGGCGGCGATCCTCGCAATTTCCTGCTGCTGCGCGATCCCCTCCGAACCCGCCTCAGCAAAGCCGGCCGAAAAGATCACGACTGCGCCCACCTTGCGCGTCGCGAGCTGGCGTACGGCGTCGAGCACCGCCGGCTGCGGAATCGCCAGCACGGCGACGTCCACGTCAGCAGGCAATGCCTCGATCGATTTCACGCATGGCCGCCCGTTAATGTCGTCGCGTTTCGGATTGACCAGGTAGATTCGGCCCCGGTAATCGTTGCGCTCGAGGTTGGCCAGCACCGATGCGCCGAGCGCGCCCGGCGTCGGCGACGCGCCGACGATGGCGATCGACGCCGGCCTCAGCAGGCGCGCCGCGGCATGGCTGCTCATCCCGGGCCGCTCGCCGGGTTGGATCGTATTCATGTCGGCTCGCTCCTGCGCTTACGCGCGCTGCCGGGTCGCATCGTAGGTGCCGAGACCGGGCTTGTAGGTCTTGTCGTCGAGAAACTGCCTGAGGCCTTCCTTGCGGCCATCGTCATCGAAGCTGTTCGCCGCCTCCTGGGCGCGCACGAGGAAATCCTCGGCATTATCGTAGGTCATCTCGCGCACCCGGCGGACCGCGTCCTTGGTCGCCTTCAAGGCAACCGGGTTCTTTTCGAGCAGCGCCTGCGCCACTTCGACCACGCGTGCACGCAGTTGCGCGGCGGGAACCGCCTCGTTCACAAGGCCCCATTCTTCCGCCTTGCGTCCGTCGATGTTTTCTCCAAGCATGGCGTGATACATCGCGCGGCGGAACGACAGCAGCTCCGCTGCGACTTTCGACGCGCCACCGCCCGGCAGAATGCCCCAGTTGATTTCCGAAAGGCCGAAGCGCGCTTCCTCTGCGCAGAACGCGAGATCGCAGGCAAAGAGGGGACCGTAGCCGCCGCCGAAACACCAGCCGTTGATCATCGCGATCGTGGGCTTCTGATACCAGCGCAGGCGGCGCCACCAGCCGTAGCTCTCGCGCTGGGCCTTGCGCGTACCCTTGAGGCCGTGCGCTTCGGTATCGCGGAAGTACTCCTGGAGGTCCATGCCGGCCGTCCACGCGGAGCCTTCGCCGGTCAGAACGAGCACGCCGACATCGGGATGAAACTCCAGTTCGTCGAGCACCTCCATCATGCGCCGGTTCAGTTGCGGGCTCATTGCGTTGCGCTTTTCCGGGCGATTGAAGCGGACCCATGCCACGCCATCCTCGATGCTGAAAACGACCGTTTGCTGTTCTGCCTGACTGCTCATTTTGCATACCTTATCAAATAGTGAAAATGTCGATCGCAGCGCCCGTGCGCGGGCGCTTCGTCTTGACTCAGAATGGATACTGCGGCACGGTCTCTTTGACCGTCACCCATTGCCAGTGCGTGTACTGCTCCCAGTCGGCAGGGCCGCCCACGCTGGTGCCATTGCCCGAGGCGCCGGTGCCGCCGAACGGATTGATCACCTCGTCGGCGACGGTCTGGTCGTTAATGTGCAGCAACCCTGTATGGAGCCGTTCGCCGAGTGCCATGGCGCGGCCCACCGAAGCCGAGATCACGCCCGCCGACAAACCGTATTCGGTGTGGTTGGCCAGCTCGACGGCTTCGTCGTCGGTATCGAATGCAATCACACTCGCGACGGGCCCGAAGATCTCTTCGTCGAATGCACGCATGCCTGGCTTCACGTTGGACAGCACGGTCGGCATATAGAAAAGCCCCTCGTGCGTGGCGCCCGCCTCGACCACGGCGCCCGCCGCCACCGACGCGCCAACGATGTCGACGACGTTCTGCAACTGCCGCCGGTCGATGATCGGGCCGAGCGCCACTTGTGCCACGGCCGGATCGCCAACGGGCAGGTTGCGCGCCTTGTCGGCAAGACGGCGCGTGAGCTCCGCCGCGATGCGGCGATGAGCCAGCACCCGGCCGGTCGCCATGCAGATCTGCCCTTGATGGAACCACGCACCGAACGCGATCGCCGAGACCGCCTTGTCGAGATCGGCATCGTCGAGCACGATCAGCGAATTCTTGCCGCCCAGCTCCAGCGACACCTTCTTCAGATGACGCCCCGCCAGTTCGCCGATCTTGCGGCCGGCAGTGGTCGAACCGGTGAACGCGAGCATCGGCACGCCGGGCGCCTCGACCAGCGCCTGCCCGACATCCGCGCCGCCCGGCAGGACGTGCAGCAAACCCTTCGGCAAACCTGCGGCGGCCAGCACTTCGGCGATCACGAAGCCGCCGGCGTAGGGCGTGCGCGGATCGGGCTTGACCACCACCGCGTTGCCGACGGCAAGCGCCGGTGCCGCCGAGCGCAGCGACAGTACGAGCGGGAAATTGAACGGCGAAATCACCCCGATTACGCCAAGCGGCAACTGGCGCGCAATGCTGAGCCGGCCCGGCGCGCTCGGCAGCACCCGGCCGTTGGCTTCCAGCGGCATCGCCGCGGCGCGCTGCAGCAGCACGATCGCCTCGCGCACCTCATGCTCGCCCTTCGCCAGGATGGCGCCGGTTTCGCGCGCAATCAGCGTGGCAGCGGCACCTGCATGCTCCTGCAAGATCGCTGCGGCGCGATGAAACACGGCGGCCCGCTCACGTGGCGGTGTGGCAGCCCATGCACGCTGCGCTGCGCGTGCCGATTTCACGGCGACCGCAACGTCCTCGGGCGTGGCCTTCCCGACCTGATGCAGCGGCCGGCCGCTAGCCGGTTCGACGACTTCCAGCAGGCCGGGCACGCTGACCCAGTCTCCGTTAAAGATCGCGCCGCGCCACGTATCGGCGTTGGCGAGCGAGAAGCCGGACGGATTGTTCATGACGAATGTCTCCCGTAGTAATTGGATGGGGCCTGCTCAGATTGCCGTGGCGGCCAGCCCGCCATCGACGGGCAGATTCACGCCGTTGATCCAGCGTGCGGAATCGGAAGCAAGAAACACGATAGCCTCGGCGACCTCGTCGGCGTAGGCGGGCCGCTTCATCTTCGCGGCGTCGGCCGCGACGCGCTCGGGTCCGAGCATCGCGACGAAGTCGCCGAGAATCGGCGTGAAGACGGGGCCGGGGGCGACGCTGTTGACGCGCACCGAATGGCGCGCGAACCAGTCCCGCGAGCGGCGCGCGCTCCAGACGATCAGCGCTTCCTTGAAATACGGGTAGCAGGTGGCCTGCGGCACCGGATGTGCGTCGAGCCATTGCGCGCCCGCCTCGAATCCGGCGGTATCCGCCAGCTCGCGGTGCAGTTCGAGCCGTTGCGGCCACTCCGCGCCCAGGATCGACGCGATGTTGATCACGCTGCCGCCCGGCGCGATGCGGGGTAGCAGCGCTTCGCTGAGATGGCGCAGACCCAGGTAATTCACGCGCGCCACGCTATCGACCGGGGCCGTGCCCGGCACGCCCGCGATATTGGCCAGCGCGTCCACGCGGCCGGGAAGGCTCGCGACCAGTGCGTCGATCGCGGCAGGATCGCCAAGATCGGCCTGATGAAACGCGTCGAGCGACAGGTTGACGGGCTGACGATCCACGCCGATCACGCGCGCGCCGTGAAATCTCGCGAGTCGTGCGGTCTCGGCGCCGATGCCGGACGCCACGCCGGTCACGATCAGGGTCTTGCCGTGCAGGGTCATTGCGCTTGTCTCCTTGGTTTCGGTCGAATGCCGCTCGATACTTTTACACCATAATAGTTACATCGTATAAGTATTTTTTCAAGCGGCATTGCCCCATGGAAAACCCGCAGTGATCCGGGTGCGATTTGGCCGCCCTGCAAGCCCGGCACATGCGCGCGTGCATCAACGGCAGATTGGCGGGTCCCCAGCGATCGGCCAAAGGCGTGCCGCCCCAATCGCACGGGCATCCGGCCAAGGTGGCAGCTTTCGCAAACGTTAGAGATCGAGCACGAGAACGGGAGATCTGGAGCGCGAACAGCACGGCAGGAAGTACTCGCCCGCGAGCTTCTCCTCATCGGTCAGATAGGTATCCCGGTGATCGGGGTGCCCTTCGAGCACCCGGGTCATGCACGTACCGCACACGCCCTGTTCGCACGACGTCAACACCTCCACGCCGGCTCGAGCGAGCGCCTCGACCACCGAGCATCCGGGCGGCACCACGATCGATGCGCCGCTGCTCGCGATGCGCACCTGGAATGCCGTCTCCGCGCCTGGGTCCGCAGGCGCGCCAGCAAAGAACTCATAGTGCAGTCTGTGCTCGGCCCAACCCTGCATGCGGGCCTCGGCCAGCACTGCCTCCATGAAACCGCGCGGGCCACATACGTAAAGGTGGGTTTGCGCCGGGGCCGCCGCGAGCACCGCGGCGATATCGAGCGACTGTCCGGCACCGGCATCGTCGAAGTGGAACTGAACGTGGTCGCGAAACGCAGCGCGGGCCAGCCGCTCCACAAACGCGGTCTTTTCGCGCGAACGCGTGCAGTAATGCATCTCGAACGGCGCGCCCGCACAGGCCAGCTGTTCGGCCATGGACAGGATTGGCGTCACGCCGATGCCGCCCGCGAGCAACAGGTGCCGGCCCGCCTGTGCATCGAGTGTAAAGAGGTTGCGCGGCACGCCGATACGAAGCAGATCGCCTTGCTGCACGCGGTCGTGAATCGCCATCGATCCGCCTCGGCCATGTTCGTCGCGCAGCACCGCGATTTCGTAGCAGTCGTTGCGCGCCGGACTGCCGCAAAGCGAGTATTGGCGCACGAGCCCGCCGGGCAGATGCACGTCGATATGGGCGCCGGCGCTGAAGCCGGGCAGCGGCGCGCGGTCGGGACGCCGCAGTTCGAAGCCGCAAATGCCGTGCGCCTCGTCCCACTTGCGTACGACCTCGACTGTCAATGCTGTCAATGACGCATCGCTCATGAGGACTCCTTCACAGCGGTGATCGGCACAATCGTGCGTCCGGCCGGCTGCCCACGCTCTTCGACCAGCAGGCGGTCGATAACCTTGCGGGAAAGCACGCCGCCCGCATCGATGTTGAGCTTGAGCAGCGAGCGCTCGGGCCACGCCAGCAGGTTCTGCTGCTGGCGTTCGAGCATCTCCAGGTCCTCGGCGAAGATCTTCCCTTGCCCCTCGCGTATGCGGGCGGTGAGATCCGTATCGTCGGGCTGGAAGTTGCGCGCCATCCCCCAGAAATACCAGATCGACGTTTCCGTTTCCGGCGTGATGAAATCGACGACGACCGACGACGCCTTGCGCCCGGCCGGCGCGTCGTAGCCGCCATGCCCCGCGTGCGCCACCCCGACCTCGATCATGACGTGGCTCGGCGGCGTGAAACGGCAGATCTGCCAGCGGTCGACCGGTACGTCATCGGCCAGTCCGTTGCCGCGCAGCGCCATTTGCCAGAAAGGCGGCGCGCTGATGTTGTGCATGAAGCGGCTCGTGACGACTTCATCGCCCTGGCTCACGGTCTTCGGCGGCGCCTCGTCGATTTCCTTCTGGCCGATGCTGCTCGCGTGGACATAAGTCTCGTGCGTGAGGTCCATGAGGTTGTCGATCATGAGCCGGTAGTCGCAGCGGATGTGATAGAGGCCGCCACCGTAAGCCCATGCCGGGTCCTCCGCCCACGGCAGCGGATGGAGCTTCGCCGGGTCGGCCTGCGACGCGTCGCCGGGCCATACCCAGACAAACCCGTATCGCTCAAGCGCCGCATAGCGCCTGACCGGCGGGAAGCCGCCAACCCGCTGGCCCGGCATGCTCGAAGCCTTGCCGTCGCAGCCCATCTCCAGCCCGTGATAGCCGCAAACGAGCCGCCCGTCGCGGACAAACCCGAGGGAAAGCGGCGCACCGCGGTGCGGACAGAAGTCCTCCAGGGCGACCACCGCGCCTCCCTCCCCGCGATAGAAAACGATCGACTCGCCGCAAATCTTGCGGCCAAGCGGCTTGCCGTCGATTTCATCAGGCGTGCACGCCACGTACCACGCATTCTTCAAAAACATCGCCTTCGCCTCCTTTTCCTGGTCTCTGTACGGTTTGGCGAACCCTGAACGGCACCCGCGCGTCAGTCGCATATTCCGTGTACTGAATGTAATTCAGTGTACGGAATGAATAAGGTGCCGACAAGGACGGCGGTATACTGGTTTTCCCGCAACGGGCCGACCCGCCACTCAAGCAGCAAACCCGACGACTACCCGCCCGCTCTTGCCATGAAGAAACCGAATGCCGCCGGCGCAACGCGTCCGCCCCTAGACCTCTACGAAGAACCCGGCCATCTGATCCGCCGCGCGCATCAGATCGCCGTCGCCATGTTTTACGAAAAGCTCGGGCGTGACGTCACCCCGGTGCAATACGCCGTGCTGCGCATGCTCGACGAATGTCCCGGCCTGGACCAGGTGACGCTTGCGCAAAAGGTCGCGCTCGATACCTCGACCACGGCCGACATTGCTGCGCGCCTGGAGGCCAAGGGATGGATCGTGCGGGAAATCTTGCCGCGGCGGCAGCGTCGCCTGTCACTGACCCCCGAGGGCAACGCATTGCTTGCCAGTTTGATGCCGTCGGTGCGCGATCTGCGCGACGGGCTCTTCGAAGGGATGGGCGAGAAGGATGCACTCGATCTGATGAGGCTGCTGAGAAAATTCGTTCACCTGAACAATGAGCAGAGCCGGGCGCCGCTCAGGGCATAGCCCACTTCACCGGGAGTGCATGACCCAAGCACACTGATTACGAGGCCGAAGCCAAGCGCGCACAACGGATCAGCCGACTGCAACTTATGAGGAGATCATCGTGGAGCGCACCAAATTCCTCGCAGCCTCACGGCAACTGGCAGCCGCCGCCGAAATTCTGGCCAAGGCTGGACCTGAAGACTGGCGGTTTGATGCCTTCGAAATGCTCGCGTTCTTTCGCCAGTTCGACCAACCTGGTCCCGGTTTGAATGCCAGCCGAACTTCCGACGACGAGCTTTTCGCGCGCACCGGCGACGCCGCACTTACTATGGCCGGACGTAATGAGTTCGCCGCGTCGCATGCACTTCTTAAACAGGCCCGCTCGCTTCTGTCCGCTACATGAACGGCATCCATGTGTGCGAGTTTCCGTAAAAAAGCCCTCGGCAGCCGAGCCATTACGATAAGTCATCCTATCTAAATATGGGACGCTCCAACATGAACTCGTCCACATGAGGAACTCCCGCGATTTCGCGTGGAGCGTCTCCGCCGTATTTGTCACATCCGTCACGTCGGCAATCAGCCCAGCCTCACGATCGAGGTCATCAGCGAACTACGTGACGATGCATGACCAACCCGCAGATTCGCGCCGCATTATAGCTTTTCCGATATTCTGCGCGATACCTCGAGCAATCGGCCCAGATAGCGATCGACAACCTGCTCCGCCCCCAAGGCCGATGAAAACCAAGTCATTTGGAATCCTGAGTATTTCCATCAATGTGGCGGCACTGCCCCGATGAAATGGAAAGGAGGCACTCAAGGGATTGCTTCCCCCGGGTTAAATCAGGGTTAGGTACTTGGTGGGCCGGGTCGGATTCGCATTGTGGGCGCCCAGGCCCGCCCAGTATGGGATTGGTCAATGTGGCGCTGTTCGGTTACCCCCGGATCTACCCCCATGTAACGGCGGAACACAATGGACGCGGCGTGCGGCAAACGGTAGCCCAACGCTCCACCGCCTGTCGCCTGGGAACCCGTGAACAACGTCGCAAGCTTGCGACACTTGATCCCCCCTAAAGCTGCGACGAAGCGATGATTGGCTTCCGTCCAACGTGTGTAGCGTCATGGGCAGCAACCGCTGTCCCGCAGATTCAGTCCGCAGGCCACCATTGATTCATGTGTTCGCAGTGTAGGAAGCATCCAGACTACTCACCCATGCGCCCGTTTTTCGAGGTATCAACCTAACTCAATCAGCCTCTACGATTCCCGGGGCGTCTTAGATCACCTATTCATCCATTGCGTGAGATTTGGCAACGGTTGCCACCACAGTGAAATCAGCACGCAGAGCGAACTACCGAACAGGAGCCATGCACTCCACACCAGATGGCATACCGTTTTTGCAAAAATTGCAGGATCGTCGTTTGCGATCTGCAGGGACCGGCGCAGGGTCACGATCTGCAGGATGAGTGCGCCAATTGCGATCAGGGTGCTGATGGCGGAAAAAAGTGACCAACGTTCCGTTGCCGTATCGAGAATGAAGAACTTGAGATAGGCGAGTGTCGTGCCGGCGAGAAACACCGTTGCATTTACGAGGGAGGGATGAAAGCCGTTCGGCATTCGTTCGTTCATTTTGGCGCGACCGTTAGCTGGGAACGATTGGCCGACTTTAGCATATGCGTGGCGCCTCCGCGCCTGACGTAGCGGCACCTTCGGCGCCGGCGGCGCATCATGCACGAAAACCGGAGTGGTTCGCAGGGCCGGCGACTACGCGAATCGGCCAGGACTGAAGAGTGTCCGGTGCGGGCATCCCCGTTTGCCGCCCAGAGGGGTGGATTGATGATATTGGCTCATCGCGGCGCGAAACCAGAAAATGACCACCCGGAATTCATCTGCATAACGAATCAACCTGCCCGCCCCCCCCTTCTCCTGCCACTACTCCGAAGCCACCCGCGCGAATCCAAGAGTCAGGCCGAAAGCGTCGAGAATTATCGCCGAAGTCCTGGCCATTCGCTTCGCCATTACCTCCGGGGTCTCTCGCGTAGTGCCCTGGCGAAGCCAGTGCACTACCGTCCAAACCAAGCCCCCGCCTAGCACCGTCAAGCAATCCGCCTCCGCCTCCGTACGAACCCCTTCATAGGGCGGAAGGATGCGGCCGGCGACGAACGTCACCAGGTCATCAAAAAATGCCGACGTCGCCGCGTCGTTAAATACGGTCAGATAGAAAGACTGATGGGCGGACATATGCTCAAGAATCAGAGCAGTTTCCATTTCCATCGATTCGACGAAGGCGACGTTCGGTGGGCTCAGCAGTTTGCCTTGCTCCTCGACGAACGCGAAAGCATTTTCGAGTCTCACCAACGCCGCCCGCTGAGCGGCCGCCTGAAGGTCAGGAAAGTGCTGATAGAACGTGGGGCGCGCGACGCCAGCGCGCTGCACCAATTGAGCAATGCTGCATTTGTTCAGGGGCGCCTCGTCGAGCAGTTCGGTCGCGGCGCGGACAAGGGAATCGTAGCTACGTTGAAAGCGAGGATCGGCGGGATTAGGGCTTACATCAGGTGGCATAAAAAGCTCTAGACAAGTTGATGCGTCTATTTTACATTTGTTCAATAGATTGAGACACGACGTACTGGCATATTGAACATTTGAAAGGTTATTGAAATGAAAGCCGCCGCCCTCGTCCCCCAGCCGCCCCTGAAGCCCATCATCGGTCATCTGATGGAGGTCCTGGGGCCGTCGCCGCTTGCAAAGATGATGGACCTCGCACGAACTTATGGTCCGGTCTATTGGTTCGAGGTGTTCGGTCAAGGTTACTACGTTGTCAGCGGACAAGAGCTTGTGAACGAAGTGTGCGACGAAAGCAGATTTCAGAAATGCGTACACCAATCTCTGCTTGAACTTAGGCCCGCTATCGGGGATGGGTTATTTACAGCATACAGTGATGAACCGAACTGGGCAAAAGCGCATCGTGTGCTGATGCAGGCGTTCGGCCCGATCAGTATTTGGTCCATGTTTGACAAAATGGTCGACATCGCTGATCAGATGTTTCTCCATTGGGAACGATTCGGCCCGGAAACGACTGTCGATGTGTCCGATCACATGACCCGGCTGACGCTCGATACGATTGCCCTGTGCGCGTTTGATTGTCGTTTCAACAGCTTCTACCGTGAAAGCCAGCATCCATTCGTAGATGCCATGGTGAATACCCTCAGCGAGGCGGGAAAGCGCGAGTTGCGGCCAAAACTTGTTTCGAAGTTGATGCTCAGCCGCAGTCGCAAATTCGATTCGGATATCGAACTCATGCGGTCGCTCGCGACCGAAATGATTGAAAACAGACGGCAGAATCCGCGCGGCAGCGATGAAGCGATGGACCTCCTGGACCGAATGCTGCACGGCGTTGATCCAGTCACGGGAGAGAAGCTCGACGATGAGAACATCGTCTTTCAGATGATTACGTTTCTTATCGCCGGGCATGAAACGACAAGCGGACTTCTGTCTTTCGCGACTTATTTTCTCCTCAAGAATCCGGATATTCTTCGGAAAGCACGGGAAATGGTCGATGAAGTCGTGGGCGACGAGGTACCGCGGATCGAACATCTCGCGCGGCTTCGCTACATCGAACAGATCCTCATGGAGACGTTGCGAATCTGGCCAACGGCGCCTGCGTTTGCAGTGACACCACTCGAAGACACCACGTTCGGAGGTAAATACGCCGTTCGTCCAAGCGACATTATCCTCATTCTCACTCCCATGCTGCACAGGGATGTAAGCGTCTGGGGCAAAGATGTCGAAGCGTTTCGTCCGGAGCGATTTTCGCCCGAGAACGCGGAGAAGCTTCCGCCGAACGCATGGAAGCCTTTCGGCAATGGTGCACGCGCATGTATTGGTCGGCCTTTTGCAATGCAGGAAGCCCACCTCGTTTTGATCATGCTGCTTCAACGCTTCGACTTCTCCTTCGCTGATCCGGACTACGAACTGGCGATCGCTGAGACACTTACGCTGAAGCCAACAGGTTTCCGCATAAACGTGCGGCCGCGGGCACGAGGCGTGCAAAGGGTGCCAGGCAAGAATGCTCATATCCCCGTGAGCACTCAAAGCGCCAGCGCAGAGCCAGCTCAGTCAATCTCCGACGAAGACTCGCCGAATATGCTCGTGCTCTTCGGAGGGAACACAGGCTCCGCCGAATCGTTTGCGCGACGCATAGCAGGGGACGCAAATCGCCACGGATTTCATGCCACGTGCGCTCCTCTCGACGATTTCGCAGAAAAACTCGAGGGATATCCTGCTGTTGTAGTCGTAACCGCCTCCTATGAAGGACAGCCACCGGACAATGCAAAATTGTTTGTGCCGTATGTCGAAGCAATGAGCGAGGGTGCGCTGGACGGTGTGAGCTTCGCAGTTCTCGGGTGCGGCAATAAACAATGGGCACGCACATTTCAGGCGATCCCGAAGCGAGTCGACGAGGCCCTCGAAAAAGCAGGCGCCACGAGAGTTCACGTCAGAGGCGAACTGGACTCGGGCGGAGACTTCTTTGGCGAGTTTGACCGATGGTATGCCGAACTGTGGAATCGCTTTGCGATTAGCGCCGGGAAGGAAGTCTCTGTTGTTCAACATGACGACGCTGCACTGAAGGTCAGCTTCGTTCAGAATGCCCGCGAAACATTACTGAATTTTGGTGACATGGCGCACGGGTCGGTCACCGGCATTCGGGAACTGGTAGATCTCCGCGCGCCCGGCAGCCGCTCCAAAATACACGTCGAATTAAAGCTTCCGGAAACGATGACCTATCAGTCGGGGGATTATCTGGCGGTTCTGCCCCGCAACGCTAAAAGCAGCGTCGATCGGGTCTTACGCCGGTTTCGCGTGAGCTGGGACACCCAGGTGGTTATCGAGGGAACCTCGAGTAATCCGCGGCTTCCGCTCGGCCAGGCAATGGGTTGCGGTGAACTGTTTTCGAGTTATGTCGAACTCGCCACTCCAGCCACTCGATCGCAAGTAGCCAGCCTGGCCGCTGCAACCCGCTGTCCGCCGGAAAAAATAGAGCTTGAGCGCCTGAGCGCCGACGAATTCGAAAGCGAGATTCTGGAAAAACGGACGACCGTCATGGATCTGCTCGAACGCTTCGGATCCGTCGATTTGTCGTTCGAAAAGTTCCTCGATATGCTGCCTGCGCTGAAAGCACGTCAGTACTCGATCTCGTCGTCCCCGCTTTGGAAAGCGGATCATGTCACGCTGACGGTAGCAGTGGTCGATGCGCCGGCGCTCTCCGGCAATGGCCGCTATGAAGGGGTGGCATCCTCATATCTTGCGCGACTCAACGCGGGTGACAGTTTGTCCGTTGCAGTCAGGCCATCGAATGCGCGCTTTCGGCCACCAGCCGAAGTGAATGTTCCTATGATCATGATCTGCGCCGGCTCCGGTATCGCGCCGTTCCGCGGCTTTCTGCAAGAGCGTGCGTTACAAAAACAACGGGGCGAAAACGTTGGCCCGTCGCTGCTCTTCTTTGGGATTGATGATCCTGACGTTGACTTTCTCTATCGCGACGAACTCCAGGAATGGGCAAACTGCGGCGTGGTTGAAGTATTGCCGGCTTATTCCAACCGCCCAGAGTACGGTGCTCGCTTTGTTCAAGACAAAGTCTGGCTCGAACGGGAAAAAATCTCGGCACTATTCGCACAGGGGGCCACGGTTTATGTATGCGGGGATGGGAAGAATATGGCTCCTGCCGTGCGTGCCACGCTAGGCCGCATCTATCAGGACGCAACTGGCGAGAACGACGAAAAGGCTAGTGCGTGGGTAGACACGATGGAGAGGGAGCACGGCAGATACGTAGCTGATGTCTTTGCATGACGGCGATACGATTGATGCGGCCTCCGCCTGGCGTGGCGAGGCTGTATCAATCTTTAGATCGCCGAATTTCCGCTGCAATGCACTCATTTTTCCAGAGTCGTTACAGAAGGCTGATCCGCTCGAATCAGCAAAACATCTGGGATCCTGAAAAATTACCCGCCCCATAGATCGTCGTTCTTTCTGAGGCGCACGGGGGGCGGCGCAGTGTCCAGATACGCCGGTAGCCGTAGGTCGGCCGGTGCGCGACATGGGCCTGGATTCCCTCGACCAGCCCGCCATCATCGGTCACACGGACACGACGACCATCGCGCCAGCCAGACGAGTGAACCCGCTTCACCACCGCGGCAGAGCGCGCTACCCCGAGAACTTCGCAGACCGTCCTCATCGGTCGTCCCCTGGCAGCAAGGCGAGCGCGCAATCGGGTTTTTTGAACGGCCCTACTCCACCGCTTCTTTCAGGATTTCGACCTTCAGCGTCGTCCCGAACACCTGGCTAGCGTTGGCGCCATGTCGACGTGCCACAGCCGACACCGATGCTCCCGGCTCCAGTGTTTCCTGCACGACGACGATTGATTTTTTCCTGTGCCGTGCGCCGACGACGGCGCCCCGGCTTACCGCCAGGCACAAGACTATCCCCTATTTCAACAGAGTCCTTGTGTCATCGGGCCCGCGCCTCTCAATTGCTGAAACCATTCGGAAAGCGGACGGGTTAACCATGATCGACCATCAAAAAAGGTCATGCTAACTTCCTTGATCATACGACTTGGTCACATGACCTTATTTGTTGCGAATGCGCCATCTCACCAGAAACTTCGGCGATGAGCTCCGTGTCTGCCGCGTCCGGAACCATGTCATGGACCGCCCGGATGTCGCGACGAAGGCAGGAAGGACGCGCGTGTTCCGTCGACTGACGTGAAAGGACTGTATGGCAAAAGCCGAAACACGATAGGTCAAACGATCAAGTCAAACAGTCAACTTGATGTCTGGGTCATCACCCGAATCAGAAAGCGATGCCGCTTCTGATTTACCCGTCTACGCAACTTTGAGGCAAACATGAACGCAAATATTCAGAACATTCAGGACTCTCTCCCCACCGTCCCCAAGCAGACCAGCGCGCAAGAGATCGTGTCGCTCATGAATCAATACGGCGGAGTCCGGATCAAGAATTATCTGACCCCGGAGCAGGTCGCGAACATCAATCGCGAGGTCGATGGTCCGCTCGAGCGGCTTCGCGAAGGGTCGTCGCACGAAAACGAACTGATCAAGGAATTCCACGGCACCTATACCAAGCGCCTGACGAACATGGTCACGCACAGCAAGACTTTTGGAAACGTGCTGGACGACGAACTCTTTCATGAACTCGGCGAGGTGCTCTACCGCGAAGAGTCCGGCGATTGGTGGCTTTCAACCGCGCAGGTCATCGACATCGGCCCGGGCAACACAGCGCAAATGCTGCATCGCGATGTCGGCAATTTTCCGCCCCTTTGTGCTCTCGGAGTCAGGGGTCCCACGGTGTTTACCAACCTCATGATTGCCCTGACGCGCTTCACCGAGGAAAACGGTGCCACCCGAATTATTCCGGGGAGCCAAAACTGGGACGAGGACTACTTCGACAGCAAGGGCACGCCCGAAATGACCATTGCCGCCGAGATGGATGCTGGCGACGCTCTGCTGTTCAGCGGAAAAGTGATCCACGGCGGCGGCGCGAATGTGACGAAAAACGAGCGCCGACGCGGGCTCACGCTGCCGATGCAACCGTCCTATCTGACTCCGGAGGAAGCGTATCCCTTCATCGTCGACATGGACACCGTGAGAGGTCTGTCGAAACGTGTTCAGCGAATCATCGGCTTCCGCTCGCAATATCCCGCTGGCACGCCGGGCCTGTGGCAAGTCGACTACGACGATATCGCAACGCACCTCGGTCTTTGAGCCACGAACAGACGCGTGCCCGGATGGGGCAAAGGCTAGACGGTGTGTCGGCACGACGCGGGATTTCAACGGGTGCACTCCTCAGATTGGAGGCACCTGAATACGTGGTGATTTGAATAAGTCAAAAGATCAGATTGCAAATCTGATGTTGCCCAAACTAGTTTTCACAAGGAGTCGAACATGGACAGGTTGGCGAAGAAGGACGAGTGGTTCGCAAGAGCCGAAAAGGTCATCCCTGGCGGCATGTATGGTCACCAGAGCGTCAAGTACTTGACGGAAGATTTTCCGTTGTACTTTGCCAAAGCGAAAGGTACGCACCTCTGGGACGTCGACGGCAACAAGTACATCGACTACGTGTGTGGTTACGGCACGAATCTGTTCGGCTACGGCAACGAGCGGATCGAGCAAGCGGCGGCCCTCCAGTTGCAGAAGATCGACACGGCGACGGGCCCCAGCGAGGTGATAGTTGAGCTTGCCGAGGCGATCACGCAACAGATCAGCCATGCCGATTGGGCAATGTTCTGCAAGAACGGGTCGGACGCCACGACAACCGCCATGGTGATCTCGCGCGCCTACCGCGAAAAGCGCAAGATTCTTGTTGCGCGAGGCACGTACCATGGTGCGTCCCCGTGGAACGTGCCCTATACGGCGGGGATCACCAAGGAAGACCGGGCTCACATCGTCTACTTCGAGTACAACGATATCGAGAGCCTCAATGCTGCTGTCAAGAGCGTCGAGGGTGACGTAGCGGCCATCTACGCAACGCCGTTCCGCCACGAAGTACTCTACGATCAATTTTTCCCGTCGATCGAATACGCAAAGGAATGCCGCCGCCTCGCGGATGAGCAGGAAGCGCTTCTGGTCGTCGATGAGGTTCGCACGGGGCTGCGCCTGTCGCGCGACTGTTCCTGGTCGGACTGGGGCGTACACCCGGACCTCAGTTGCTGGGGCAAGGCCATCGGCGGCGGCTATGCGATCGCTGCGGTTCTCGGTTCGGACAAGGCACGAGAGGCCGCGACGAAAGTGTTTGTTACGGGGTCCTACTGGCTCTCGGCTGTGCCGATGGCCGCAGCCATCGAAACATTGCGACTGGTGCGAGAAACGGACTACCTCGAACACACCAGACGGTTGGCGGACAAGCTGCGCGCCGGCGTCGCCGAACAAGCCGAGCGACATGGTTTCGAACTCAAGCAGACCGGGCCGAGCGTCATGCCCCAAATGCTATTCGCCGGTGACGACGAGCTCGTGTCGCGTGGCCGCGCGTGGACTTCGGAAGTCATCAAGAATGGCGCCTACCTCCACCCGTGGCACAACATGTTCTTCACGGCGAGCCACACCGACGAAGACATTGTGCGTACGCTCGAGGCGACCGAAGCGGCGTTTGGCACAATCAAACAGAAGTCGGTTGCATTGAACCGCCTCGATATTCTGGACACCGTGCAGCGTTAGTGCCGGATGCTCTTGATCCGCCTGGGTTTTCCAGGCCAGATCCGGAGCGAGTTTTAAGTGTTTCGGATCCAGCCGGATCCGATCAAGGCACCAGCCGACGAGCGAATTCGGCTGGTGCCTTGATCCATTGTTGCCCGGCGTCGATGGCCAGCGCCTCTTTCGTGAATACATCCACCATCGCTGCGTGCGATCGATGCCGGCTCGTGAATGACCGGCGCTTGCGTGCCGGTCGACGGCGGCCACCTTTATTCCTCGCTGTGAAAAGCGAGTCCTTTTCTGAAGCTTCGTATACCCGATTCGAAGGAGGCTTGTGATGGCAGACACCGGAACGGCGCAGACAATATCCGTTATTGGGCTGGGCGCAATGGGAACGGCCCTGGCGAAGGCATTGCTTGCCGCCAATCATCGCGTCACCGTCTGGAACCGCACGGCTAGCAAGTCCGTGGCGCTTGGCGACGCGGGTGCCCGGATCGCACAATCAGCCGCGGAGGCGGTCGATGCGAGTCAGGTCGTGGTCGTTTGCGTGCTCGACTATGGCGCGTCCGACTCGTTGCTGCGCACCCCGAACGTCGTGGCCCGCCTCAAAGGCAAAACGATAATCCAGCTCACGACGGGCACGCCGGAGGACGCGCGAGATGCTTCGGAGTGGGCCAGGGAACACGGCGTGGCTTACCTGGACGGCACCATCGGCTGCTACCCCAAGGATATCGGCACGCCGGATGGATCGATTCTGTATGCCGGCTCGCGTTCAACGTTCGAAACCCTGCGGCATACTTTGGCGAATCTGAGCGGACATGCGTTGTTCGTTGGAGAGAGATTCGGGAATGCCGCTATTCTTGATGGCGCTGTTGTGGGTTCGTTCTCCCTGGGGGCCACGCTCGGGTTTCTCTACGGCGCCGCCGTGTGTGACGCCGAAGGCATCTCCCTCGACACCTACTTGTCGCTTGCCCTGGCACGTCGTCCCTTCGTTGAGGATACGCTTCAGACGTGCGTGCAGATGATCAAGAAAGGGGATTACTCAGGGTCGCAGGCCACCCTCGACAGTTGGGCCGCGGGTATCGGACAGCTTGTGGAGTACAGCCGCGAATGTGGCACGGACAGCCGCTACCCGCAAGAAGTACTGGCGCGACTCCAGCAGGCCGTCGCCATGGGCCACGGGCAACATGAGCTGGCTGCCGTGTTTGAATGTTTCAGGAAGCCGCGCGGGGACCGGAGTTAGTACGACCTGACTGGTATCCCGTTCCGTTGTTAATCGACCTATATTCACGCAGTATGTTGACGCCAACGGAACGGGATGGGTTCGATGCGAGGCTATCGCCTCGAGCGGAGCGACGTTGTCGAAAGCGCGCTGAACATCGGCTGCAGGTTCAGTAGATCAGGGGACAACGCTCAGGGCATAGCGGCAACTGCGAGGATCACCTTCACGGCTTCATCCTCGATACCTTTGAGATCCGACGGGAAACGGTTGCGCTGAGGAATCAACACGAGCAGCCCCTCGATTTGCCCCGTTATGAGCGCGGCGCGGCGCGCCAGTACGTTCGGCGGCAACTGTGGGTTCACGGCCGCGACGAATTCGCCGATCATGCGGCGCTGGAACAGATACGCATCTTCCATGATCTTGCGCGCGAATTCCTGCATTTGGGCGAGCGCCCAAAAATTGACAAAGAGGCTTTGGGTGCGTGGTTGTTTGCCGTCTTCAATGAGCAGGCGGACAAGCTTCTCCAGCCGTTGCGCGGGTGTGAGCGACGCGTCGGAGTGAAGAATGTTGTCGTAGTTTCTCGAATAGTCCGCGGTGGCCTCGGTAATGATCGCCGCAAAGAGATCTTCACGTGTGGGGAAGTAGTGCTGCAGATTCGATAGCGCCAGTCCCGCACTGGCTGCGACCTTTCGCATGGTGAGCCCGCCGTAACCTTCCGCCGCAAAAATCTCGATGGCGCTCGCAAGGATGCGCGCAACGGTGTTGCGGCCGCGGTCCGTCAACGTACGCGCCGTATCGCCGGTTGGCGACTCCAAAGACGCGTCCCGGCGGCCATTTTTCGAGCCGCTTTCGTCTGTCGTCGATTTCACGGCCATGGGGTTAGTTTCCTGAATTGAGCGGCAAACGCCATACTTCCGTTTGTAATGCTGGATTGTCGGTCACATGACCTCATCCTGGCAAGCGGCTGCTTGACTGCCCTTCAATGCCGAACACCGTCTCAATTCGACCTGAACCGAAAGCGGCAACTCGTGCCGTAACGAAGGTGAACGGCGAGACCGCGTTGCCAGCTTGACGTCCAGGTTTAGTAACGGATTAAAGCTGCGGTAGAACGACAATCGCGAAACGCCGCACCCGGCGCGCCAGATTGGCCGCTACGCGCATGCGACGCAGTACAAGCGCATGAAGAAGGCGCTTCGCACGTTGGTCGGGTGATGAGTGACGTCGAGCGTCAGCTCGATTCAGTCGCCGACACTGGGCGTATCACGCTGCAAGAATTGATCAGCCGCACGAGGCGGATCCTGCCTCGGAAGCAGGAGGACAAAAACAAGCTGTGCGCACTGCATGCGCCAGAGGTCACATGTTTGGCGAAAGACCTTTGGGATCGGTAGCCAGCAATCACTGTGGATTTCGTTCGAGGGCACCAAGGGTATAACGTCGATTGAAGTTCATTTCCTTTTCCCACGCGCGCTCCAACGCACAATAGGCGTAATACAACGAAACGGACATGTAAGACCAGGAAGACAACGCGAATATATAAAAAATCATGTGATCGTCGTCGCCAGGTATATGGTAGAAGTCATAGGTGCTCGCGATAATCTGCGTGGATACCAGCGCCAGGATAACGCCAACGGCATTACGTTTCTCTCCAACGCTCAGCAACCTCTTGACAACGTAAACGAGGTAAACCGAGAACAATGACCACATCACCAGATAGAAATAGGGTTTAGGCTCAACCATAAAACCTGCTGTCCACACAATAACGGTTCCCGCCAGTGCGCTCACCAAATACACGATATCAACAAAAATCGATGGTTTATATCGGTGAGTAACTGCCATCATTCCCGCGACAGCGATGACCGGTGCGCCAAAGCCCCTGGAAAATGCATCACAAAAAAGCGATATGCTATAAAAGATGTGCCCTCCGGTTAAGGCATTGATCATTAAATTCGTTGCCGAGAATGTCACGATCAACCACTCGATCCCGAGAAGGTAATTACGCTTCTTGAGAAACTTCACACCGTAGACGAGGGAAGTCGCTATCAGTGCAAGATCAGCAAGACAATAAAGATAAAATTTTAGTTCCATGACAAATTTCAACGATCGCCAAGAATTTTATTAACTATTACGCTTGTCCACGTTAACACTAATTCTTGCATCACCATCTCGACGCGAGATGGTGATGCCGATATAGGTTAGTTTCGTACTTCGCCTCACGCGTCAAGCGATAGCTGCACGGGAATGTTTCGACGTGAACTGCCGGATAGCAACGCTGCTCAGAAAGATCGGCACCACGAGCAACCCGACGGAAAGCCAGCCAACCGCGTGCAAACCAGCCACGCTGAATACTGTGCCCGCAATTGCAGGGCCGACCGCCAGGCCAAGATTGATTGCTGACGCACAGGTCGCAGTGCTTCTTCCGCTAGAATCCATGTGAGCGAGTGCCGCAAACATATAAGGGCCGACCAATGTCGCCCCGGCACTGATGAGGGCCGTTGACACGAGAAATGCCCACTTGCCGCCCACGCAATACATTCCCAAGCTACATGCGATCAGCAGGACGAGTCCAAAGGCGATCGGCTTGAACAAACCACAGCGATCACCTAGCCAGGTGACGAATACCCCCACTGGCAATTGGGCGGCTGCATTTACCATGAACAGAATGCCGAGTTGGTCTGCTTCAACACCCCGAGTTGTGGCAACCTCTGCGGCGAAACCGAAGAGGGCCGTCTGCGAAACGTAGAGGAGAAATGCGCTCGCCAGAATCCCACGGACCGCATTGGATTTGATGGCATTCCTCGCGACACCTTCCTCGTTTGCATTGATGGCCGAAGGCATAAATGCGCCGAGAAGTAGAGCCATCGCGAGAATGCCGAGCTGAACTGCATCCACCCCGATATTGCCGATCTTCCCATTCACGATTGGCACAATATACATTGCGAAGGAAAATATTACGGCCATCGACTGCGCTACCTGCGCCGTAACTTTCTCGGGGTGCTTAACATGTCCAATTACCCCGTACGCGCAAACACAGCTGACGCCCAAAGCGATTCCGAAAATTAATTTCGCGGCGACAAATATATAAAAATTGTCTGAAAACATTGCGCAAGTTGACGCAATGGCAACCGCGGCGGCAATAACCGTGCCCGATCTCTTGTTCAGCGTCGCCAGGCGCCGCCCCGAAATGATGATGGAAAGGGCAAGACAGAGAAGTACCGCGGACGCAAGCCATCCTGCAAAATTTTCGGAAAGCCCGAACCGGGCCATTGACTCTTCAATGTTGAATGGAAGCAAGTAAGTTGGCGTCCAGACCACAGCCCCCGTATAAAGCAGAGCGATTTTCCGTATTCCCTTAATTTCGTAACTCACGATCTACTCCTTATCGCTTACACGAATGCGAGATCGCGTCGAGGCGTAGAAATCGCCCTCTTGCCTGCATCCGTACCTGCATTGTTTCGAAGAATTCTTCAACGATCGAAAAATCGTCATACAAACTTGCCCGCCCTTCGCCAGCCGAAATTGCCGGTAGGTGATGGAATCGCCCAATTTCCACCTGAGAAACAGGCCAATATCCCACCACCTATGGCGCCCGTTAATCGAAATGCCCGACCTCGAGAAAGTCCTTCATTTTCAACAGTTCATTCGGATCCGACATTTGTCCGCCACGCTCAACAAAGCCTGCAAAAGTAGTTCCGTACGTCCAGCCAAGCAACCGCTGCAATTCCTCCGGGAAGCTCTTCACTCGTTCAATGGGCAACGTGAGGTATTGATTTTCTTCCTGCCGGAGAATCGACAAATCATAAGACATCGTCAGACCGGTTCTTGGTGCATCGCTGGTGTTCTTCCCGCCACCGTGATAGGCGGAGCCAATAAAGAAAAGAGCGTCACCTGCAGCCATGACTGCGGGAATGGCTTCTTCTTGCTTGGGCATGCGCTCGTCATCCCACTTGTGGCTACCCGGGATGACAAGGGTGGCTCCGTTTTCCTCCGTAAAATCAGATACCGCAACCATGACCTGAAACCTGGCTTCACGCCCATAGCTCGGGTGGCGCCAAAGCCACACAGAGTCGTCACGATGCAAGGGCTGCAGACCTTGACCCGGTCGGATCTGAATGGCTTGCGTAACACCCACCTGAATATCGGGAGCGACTTCGATCTGGTTCTCACCGCTCCAGATCTTGATCGGCGTTTGCAGAATATTCCGCGCCGCGCCCAGATAGAGCGGATGCAAAGCGACCTCAGCCATAAAATCCGTACGCGCGAAGAGGCGCGACATTCGCCGCGTCTGCGTACCGGCGAAATACTCATCTACTCCGTTAGGAGCCGACTCAAGCATGTCAAAAAGCGTACTTCTGATACGTGCTAGCAAGTCGGCGCCGAGAAAATTTTTAACGATTGCGCCACCATCCTGCCGGACCGCTTCCGCAAGATCATCAGGAGTGCTATTAATTGAAAGATGCTGCAATGACATGACGACTCCTCAAAAAATCTGTTAATGATTAAACAATGCAGCGAATCCCCGGTCACCACCACCCTGTTCGATGGAGGACAGAATTCGCTCGCGTAGCGCCCTCAGAATTCGCGGCGGCTGCCCGATATCTTCCTGCGCCTGCTGGAAAATTCCGGTGGCCCGGGCGTAGACGCATAGGTCGGCGCCCCCAGCCTGATAATCTGAAGTAGCGACGGACTCGAACAAACCTTCGATGAATTTGCTCTGACCTGCGATATAGGTCGGAATCAAGTCACGTAGTTCGTCGACTGAGACGCCTGAGTTCACTACGAACCTGAGCCCCTCCAGGAAGGCGGCTCCAGCACCAAAAACGAATGTCCCGGTCAGCCCGATATCGAGCACATTCGGAACGTCGGGTCTTGCACCGAGGTACGTGGATTGCGGCGCGATTTTCCGAAGAATGGGCTCAACTTCACTCCAGATCTTCTCATCGGCACCCAAAAGGATCACGGCATGCTCGGCGCCGATATCGGGTGGGAAGCACTGAATTGTCCCGCTGACAAATTTTGCTCCAACACCACTCACGATTCGATCCAGCGCCTGGACCTCGGACGGGCGCCCCGTCGCAAGATTGACAACCGTTTTGCCTTTGAGGCGCTCGCCCAATTCCTTGAAATCCGCGGCGAGATCAATCGGCGTCGCAGTAACCACGATGATTACGTCTGCCAGACCACAGGCTGCCGTTGCACTATCGACAACTCTGGCGCCCAACTCCTGCACGCGCTGCGCCTTTTCCGGTTTTCTGTTCCAGGCGACGACCTCTTCGCCGTATTCAATCAGGCAAGCGGCAATGGCAGCCCCCATCGCCCCCAATCCCAGGACAGCAATTACTTTTTTCATTCGCATACCCTTATCGTTGACCACGCTACCAGGAGATATCCATCGCTATTTATCAGCCAGTCAGATCATTTGACTTGGTCATTTGACTACAAAGCAAAGCACATGCCAGCCGATTTCAGGCGCTCGCTGCCCCTCCATTGGGGCTGAGACATCACCCTGTAGCGGGACGCATGCCCCGGAGCGGGGAATCAACTGCACCAACGAATGCTCAAGGATCAAGTAGTGGTGCAGACAAACAAACTTGATCAAATGACCATGTGCCAACAGCCCCGAGTTTATGCCTCAAAAACACATTTGGAATACGGAGTTTCCATTAGCCCCACGGTGAGGGCCTCCAGGCGTGGGCAACTGCACCAGTTTCAAGGGGCGCGTGACGCGCCCTTTCACGCTCCCACACTAAGTCATCGCATCTGTGCTCCGCCTGGAGAAAGACATCGAAGCGGGAACCCGTGCGATGCGCAGGCCCGATGGCCGATGAATGAATCGGCCCGTGATTCACGAAGCGTGCTGCCATGCCGTTGACGACGAAATGCCGTCCATCATCATGTTAATATCGAGGCATTCGATTACCCTGCCCGGGTAACTCCTTTGAACGAAAACATGAAACGGAGCTCTAGCCTATGCTGAGAGTACGGGCTGAAGTCCGCCGCCAGGACCTCGTCGCGGCCACAGTCGCGGTTATTGCAGAGCACGGTGTGAAGGGGGCCACGACCCGTCGCATCGCCGAAGCTGCGGGCTGTCCGCTGGCTTCCCTGCACTATGTTTTTCATTCAAAGGACGAGCTATTGCTGGCGGTCTATGAAACCTTGATCGACTCGATCCGCTCGGATAGCCCAGAAGCTCCGGAACACGGCACCCTGTCCGATCTGGCGGACTTCAACCTGCGCGCGGCAATGGCCTGGTTCGCGGCAAACCCGACATACGCGAAGACCCAGTCGGAATTGTATACGTGGGCGCTCAGACATCAGCCCGATATGGCCATTGGTGCCCTTCGTATAGCCCTGGAAGGTACCCGGTCCAACCTGGCCGCCGCCGAGCCTCGTGCGGATGCCAAAGCCCTGGATGCCATCGCGCGGCTAATGATTATTCTGATCGACGGGCTGCTTTTCTCCTGGTTTGCCCAGGAAGATCCAAAACGTCTGGCCGCTGATGTCGACCATGCCAGCAGGATGTTGGCCTCCTATGCGTCGGCACTTTCGGCCTCCAGCCCCACCGTCAAGACCGCCCGCAAGCCAGCACGGAAGTAGCAAGCTGCCGCCGCCTGCTGCGCGGGCAACGCTGATCGGAACGCAGTCAGAGTACTACCGGGCATTAGTGTGCAGTCGATCCGGTGAGCAGGTCAGCCACCGCGTGGCCGTCCACCCTCGGCTTGGCTTGCGCATTCGCGAGTTTGAAAACCGATACCGCATCGTTCAACACCCGCGCCTGGTCTTTGAGGGCCTGCGCCTCACGGGCGGCCTGTTCCACCAATACGGCGTTCTGTTGCGTCACCTCATCCATTTGAACAATCGCTTGATTGACTTGTTCAATCCCGCGCGTCTGCTCTTCCGAGGCCTGCGCAATTTCACCGACGATCGACGAGACCTGCTCGATAGCGAGTTTGACCTCGCCTATCGTTTCCCGCGCGTGCGTCGCCTGCTTCGCACCGTCTTGAATCATCGCCACTGACGAGCCGATCAATTCCTTGATTTCCTTCGCAGCGGCGGCGGAACGTTGAGCCAGGCTGCGAACTTCACTCGCGACCACGGCAAACCCGCGGCCTTGTTCGCCGGCGCGCGCCGCCTCGACTGCTGCATTCAGCGCAAGGATGTTCGTCTGAAATGCGATGCCTTCGATGACGGTCGTGATGTCGGTAATCTTGTTCGAGCTTCCGCTGATTTCCTCGATCGTGCCGACCATGTGTCGCACCGCCTCGTTACCGGCATCGGCCATGCTCGTGGCACGGGTGGCCAGCACGTTGGCCTCTCGCGCGCTATCGGCATTGTGCTTCACCGTCTCCGTCAATTGCGTCATGCTCGTCGCGGTTTCCTCGAGCGATGTGGCCTGCTTCTCGGTTCGAGCCGACAAATCCGTATTGCCGATGGCGATTTCTCGCGATGCCACGGCCACCGATTCGGCGATGTCCTTGATGCCGCGCACCGTGTCGCTCAGTTGGTGCCCCATCCGATTCAGCGCTTCGAGCAAATCGCCGAATTCGTCGCGTGCCTGCGTGGAGATTTCATTCTCCAGGTTGCCGTCGGCGATTCGATTCGCCACCGATAAGGCCTTGCCGAGCGGCTGCGAGATCGCGCTCGTCAGATAGATCGAAACGCCGGCCGTCAATGCAATGCCGAGAACCATCAGCGCGGTCGCGATCCAGAACACGCTTTGATAGGTCAAGCCACTATCCACCACGAACTGCCTGGCGCGTGCGAGATGCAGCGCGGCGTCCTCAGCCAATACGGCCGTCAACTGCGTTCCGATCGGAACGAGTTTTTTGATGATGGGAATAGCGACGTCATCGTTGCCGGTGTTCAAGGCGTCGATGGCGTCGTTTGTGACTTGCGTAAATTGCGGAAGCAAGTCCCGGATCTTTATTGCTAGATCTCGCTCCCTGCCACTGCGGATTCCCCTTCCGGAGTAGCTATTCCATGCTTTGGCGATACGTGCCTGATCGGCACGAATCGCTGCAATGGCATCGCGCGTGACAGCGGGCTCAGCGAACATTTCGATCCGGGCGATCTGAAGCGTGAGATCGGATTGCGCAGCTCGCACTTCCGACAACTCATTGATCGGCACCACATGCCCCGAGAAGGCGTCGTTCAGATTCGCATTCAGCGTGTAAAGCCCATAGAGCCCGAACAACCCGATCGAAGAGATAAGAATCACGCAGATGCTCGAGCCTAACGCGACCTTCAACTTGATGCTCTTGGCAATATTTTTCACTTCGATCCCCGTTAGGACTCGCTAACCCAACCTGTCACCCGAAAGCGAGGGGGGAAACGTTCGATGCTGAATGACAAGATAGGGAACCCGTGAAGAATGGAAGCGATGCCTTCGAAGGCATCGCTTCCTCGACAGTCATTTCATCGCACGCGGTCATCGACATCTTCGTGTTGGCGATAACAACACCCGTGCCATCCCCTTCGCACCGGCCTTCAATTTCGCACCCACACCCCGCTTCTTCACCACCGCAAATTTGATCTGCATTCCGGGTTAAACCCGTTTTATCTGCTTCCGCTCGTCGCAGGAATGATCCCTTCTGCCTTCCACACCTGCTCCCGAAGCAGATAGTCTTCCCGATTGCGCGCCCTCGTCGCGGCACCGGGCGGGTAGTCGACCCAGCGCAGCGGGAGCATCCCCTCCTCTCCAGCCTGCACGAGCTCGGCCTGGACTTACGCCCGAGTCTTGCCTGGCGCCGGACCGACGCTCGCAGCCGGGAGCATGTCCGCGCGAGCCGTTTCAGTCTGCGTGTCTGGGTCGACCGGCTCTGCACTCGATACCTGTACGGCATGCGGAATCGACTGCTCCGGGGGAATCTCATCGCCATCGCGCGCCTGAGCCGCAACGGTGACGGAAATCAGCAGAGCTGCAAGCGCTGCCTTGCTCACTCTAGAGTCGGAATTCATGTCGTACTCCTATTGTATGAATTGGATAATCCGGCCGTCCTGCATGTAATGCGTTATCACTGCTCTCCAGGAGCGTCGAGTACCCCATCCTGCGAAAACAACACCGGTTTGCTGGCGCCATTGACTAATGCGGCGGTGAGCGTCTCCCGATCTTCACGCTGATGAACCTCGAACGCCGTACTGCCCTCGCGTTGCCGGAATACAAGGCCATCGAGCCCGACTCCCAGCAGTCCGTTTTTAGTCGCCACGAGATCGGTGATCGAACTCTTTGTGCCTGCGTTCAGCGGCGCCCACGTCGCCCCGCCGTCGCTGCTCTGGTACAGACAGCCGAGCAGCCCGCCCACGACAATCCGCCCGTCGGGGAGCGCCACACCGCTCCACAGCGTGCCCTTGCCGCCCGTCGCCTGATAGCTCCAGCTCGCGCCACCATCCGTGGACTTCAGCACCATGCCCTGCTCCGAATCGATATAGAGCGCGCCCTGGTGGTCCGCAAAGATGTGATAGAGATTGCGGTCCGCCTTCGTGCCGCCCGGCGGCTTCGGCACCGTCACTTTCGTCCACGTCTTGCCGCCGTCATGCGTGGCCAGCATCAGCGACCACAGGCCCACCGCAATGCCGTCCTGTGCGCTGGTGAAGAACACGGAGAAAAGCGGCTGGTCCACCGAGATATCCATCCGCTGCTTTTGCCAGGTCTCGCCGCCGTCTTCCGTCGCCAGAATCACGCCCCACTGGCCAACCGCCCAGCCGTGCTGCGCGTCCGTGAAAGTCACTGCCGAAAGCGTGGCCGAAACCGGCACCTCGTGCGCCTGATGCCACGTCTTTCCTTCGTCATCGGAAATGACGACGACACCATGCTCGCCCACCGCGACGATGCGCTTTCCCGCACGCGTGGCGTCCAGCAACATCATGTGAGCCGGGTCCGCCCACGCGTGGGCGGGTTTCGCGGCCCAGTCCGTCACGGTGCCAGGCGGAATGGCCCAGACTGCTGCACTCGCGCACAGCGCCGCGCACGCAACAAGCATCTTGATCATGACTGCGTCTCCCATGTTCAGTGACTGAAGAGTCCAGGCGCGCGCGCCGGTTTGCGGCGCGGGAACCAGCGCTCGAGCACCGAGGCCAGTGCGGGCAGCGCCGTCATCGCCATCAGCAGGTTCACGAGGAACATGAACGCCAGCAGCTTGCCCATGTCGGCCTGGAATTTCAGCGCCGAGAAGCTCCACGTCGCCACGCCGATGGCCAGCGTAATGGCGGTGAAGATCGTGGCCACGCCCACTTCCAGCATCGCGTGCTGCACGGCCTTGACGATGTTCTGGCCGCCCGCCAGATGCACCTGCAGCCGGTTGTAGATATAGAACGCGTAATCCACGCCGATGCCCACGGCCAGCACCATCACCGGCAGCGTCGCCACCGTGAGGCCGATCTGCAGTTCCTTCATGAACCAGTAGCCGATGAAAGTGGCAACCGTGAGCGGCAGGCAGCAGGCCAGCATCGCACGCCAGTCGCGGTAGGCAAGGAACACGAGGATCAGGATCGCCGCATACACATAGAGCATCATCGGCAGCTCGCTCGCGGCCACTTCCTCGTTGGTTGCAGCGAGCACGCCCGCATTGCCGGCAGCGAGCCGCACGGTGATGCCCGGGAACGGATGCGTTGCGCGGTACGTCTTCACGTCGTCGAGGATCCGGCTGATCGTCGTAGCCTTGTGGTCGGTGAGGAACAGGTGCACGGCCGTCATGCTGCAGTCTGTTTTCATGAAACCCTTGACCCGACCCACATCCACCGACTCCGCCCCGTAGTTTTCCGGGTCGAGCGGCACCACATTCATCTTCGGGTAATCCTCGTTGTAGCCCTGGTTGTAACGCCGCAGCATCGCCGAATACGACTGGACCGACACCACCCCTGGCTCCGTGCGCATCGCGCTCGTGAAATCGTCTTCGTAGAAGCCGACCGCGGGGTTATCGCAGGCATTCTGCTTCGTCTCAAGCACGACGGTGAGCCAGTCGAGGCCGATGTCATAGTTGGAGGCAATCGAGGTGGCGTCACGGTTGAAACGCGCCTCCGCACGCAGTTCGGGCGCACCCGGCTGCAGCGTACCGATCACGCGGTCGCGGCTTTGCCACACGGCCAGTGCGAATACCACGAGCGTCAAAGCAACGGTCACGCCTGCATAACGCGGCTGGGCGATGCGGGCGAGCCCGCGCAGCCATGCCGAGCGTCGTTCGCTGCGCTTGAGCGCGCTATCGGCATAGCGCTTCGTGAAGTTGAAGCACGAAGCCGCCACGGGCAACAGCACGAGATTCGTCACGATCTTGTAGGCCACGCCGAGCGACGCCGTGATGGCGAGCTCGCGCACCATCGGAATCGGAATCAGCAGCAGCGTGATGAACGACACGAACGCGGTGACGAGTGCCAGCACGCCCGGAATCAGCAGGCCGCTAAAGCTGTGGCGCGCAGCATCGAAGGAGCTGTTGCCATGTGCAATCTCGCGCACGATGAAATTGACCTGCTGCACGCCGTGCGAGACGCCAATCGCGAAGACCAGGAATGGCACGAGCACGGCGAGCGGGTCCAGTCCGAAGCCCAGCAGCCTGAGCGTGCCGAATTGCCAGACGAGCGACGTCAGCGAGCACGAAATCAGCAACACCGTGAAACGCACCGAATGGCAGTACCAGTAGACCGCGAGCGCAGTAAGCAGCAGTGCGATGCCGCAGAAACCGAGCACGGCGGTTGCGCCATCGGCGATATCGCCAATCTGCTTGGCAAAGCCGATGATCTGAACTTCATAGCCTGCGTCTTCGAACGGCTTGCGGATTTGCGCTTCGAGCAGGTGGTTGAACGCTACGTAATCAAGCACCTTGCCGTTACGGTCCCGCTCATTGAGCTCGGCCGTAATCATGGCGCTGTCTTCGTTATGCGAAACGAGCGTGCCGATATAGCCGCCCAGCGTCGTCGCGCGCCGAATCTTCGCGACGATGTCCGGCGTCAACTGGTCAGGCGTGATCGTGCCGGAGATGATGGGCTCGGCGCGGAAGCCCTCGTCGGTGATCTCGTTCACGTAGGCGTTCGGCGTCCACAGCGACTGCACGCCAACGCGGTCCACGTTCGGCAGGTATGCGACGGCCTGGGTCACCTTGTACAGCCGCGTGAGGCCCTCCTTCGTCCAGATCGAGCCTTTGCGCGCCCGCACGACCACGGTGATCCGGTTCGCGCCAAGCAGGTCGGAGCGGTACTTCTGGAAGGTCTGGATGTATTCGTGGCCGATCGGCATCTGCTTTTCGAAGCCCGCATCCATGCGCAGCTGCACGGCGAAAAACGCCATGACTGCGGTGAACAGACCGATGATCACGAGCACGGCCATGCGGTGACCGAAGAACACCCTTTCCAGCGTTTTGACCAGACGATTTAACACGGCATTTTCCCTTCAGGTGATTCAATGGCGTACGGAACCAGCCATCAGAAGTTCCGTGTGACGAACATCCCGACGAAGTTGCGGTCTGCGTAGGGATTGCCTACGGTGTTATGCCCGCCCCAGAACAGCGTGTAATTGATGCCCGCCTGCCACACGGTCGGGTTCTGGTTGAACAGCACGTAGAGATTCAGCGACTTCGCGCCCTGCAGGTAGTTCGCGGTGAGCGTCGGGGTGTAGCCATAGAGTCCATCGGCGAACGTCATCCCGGGCGTGACCTGCCAGCCGCGAATCAACGTGCCGTCGTAGGTCCAGTTGAAGTCGATCGTCGCGCCTACCGAACTCGACGTGCCCTGCGCCATGCCGATCGGGTAGCCCAGGTTCGAATTATTGTTCAGCCAGGTCAGATAGCCCGCCTGGGGCACCTGCGTGACCACCTGGCCGTCGACCGTGCGCGTGATGCCTTGCGAACTCAGGCCGGGGTAGTAGATCCAGGTAAGCTCCCAGGTCAGGGTGGCTTCGTCCGCGCCGAGCAGCTTGAGGAACGGATACTCGCTGGGTGTAAGCGCAAGCAGCCCGTTGACGTCGTACTGAAGCTTCTTCATGTCTGCCCACTGCTGGCAATTCACGCCGCTCACGCCATTCGTGTTCAGGTCGAGCGGACCGCCCGCGCCATAGCAGCCCGAGAGCGCCACGGCGTCGTGCGGCCGGTACGAGAGTTCAGTGCCGATCGCCCAGTTGCCGATGCCGAAGTTGGCGCTGGCCCCAAAGAGCTGACGGTTCTGCAGATACGACCAGCCCAGCGTGCCGTTGGCCAGCGACGAGAGCACGGGCGACTTGTCGGTGTAGTTCTCGTAGTAGAGCGCGAAGTTCGCATCGAAGGAGCTCGGCGAATAATTGAGCTTCATGCCGAACTGCGGATGGTACTTCGACGGCGCCTGCCAGTTGACCGGCAGGCCGATGTCGTTCCAGGGCGGCCCCGCGTAGGCACCGTTGACGAGGCCGCTATTGATGCCGTTGATTGTATTGATGTTGCCGCTGTTCGGCCCCGCGATGGTGCCCGCGCTGGGGCCGCTCACATTCAGATTGTTGGTACTCAGAGTGTAGGGTTCGGTGCCACGCCCAAGGACGTTCGCTGTTGACCAGAACGAGCCAACCGGGGGATAGCGGTTTCCGTTCCATGAAAACTGATAGTAATCCTCAGTACTGAAACCATGAGAAAGATCGGTGGCGAAGCTGATCATCGGTGCGGGCAGTAACGCCTGCTTCAGTTGCGAGCCGGGAATCAGCAGCTTCTGCACGTCGAGCGAGTTGGTGGCATTGATGCCGCCCTGTGCGAACATGCTCTCGCCCCAGTTGATCACCTGGTTACCGAGGCGCACGTGCGCGTTCTCTCCGTTGATCGTGAAGTCCTTCTCGCCCCAAAGGTCAAGCAGCTGCGCGTTGTAGACCACCTGCGCCGAAGCCGTGCTCGAGAGCGGCGTGCGGTTCGTGTCGCCGGCGAGGAAGTCGTACATGCCCGTGCCGCGGATCATGAACTTGAGGCCCTCGCTGGGCATCTTGAAGAGCAGTTCGCTGGTTGCACTGATGTAGGTGCTGAAAGGCTGGCCCTTGCGGTAATTCAGGTCGCCGTCGTCAGCCGCTCCCCATTGATTGGTGTTCGCCGCCGCGCCACAACCGAATGCATTCGGGTCGCCGGTGAGCGAGCAGCTCGGGTCTTTGGTGCGAATGCCCGCGCCCCCCGTGAGGTTGGTGACCCACGAACCCGTAAGGTCATTGATTCCCGTCGTGAATTCGTAACCGTATGCACTCGTTGCGGCCGTGCCGAACATGGCCAGCGTTCCCGCAACATACCTTCCAATCTTCTTCGTTTTCATGGATCCCCCCTGCTGTCACCCTCAATGCCGACGCGCACCACCGGCGCGCGTCGGTCCCCATATTTACGCCAAATCTCAGCGCTCGCTCACCGACCTCAAAGATTCGGCCGTGAAAAAGTCCGGCTTGAAGCGGGGGTCGTTAACTTGCTTGTAATAGTGAATATCACCGCCCTGACCGATTGAGGAAGCGTCGAATACGTAACGTCCGTCAACCAGGTCATACTGCACGAAGGGTTCGTTATCGCAGGCGCCATCCAGCTCCCAAACCGGAATCGGATAACTCTCGCGCACCTTCCAGAGTTTGCCCTGTGCGTCGTAATCTTCGCCCACGAGTGCAAGCCAGCTATCCTCGTCCAGATAGAGGATTTTTTTCGAATCGGCGTGACGGGCGGTAGGCTTGAGCGTCGCTTCAACCACCCACACGCGGTGCACCTCGTAACGGCGATGTTCCGGCGAGATACCATCGGGCGTTGCGACGTCGTGGAGTTTGTCCTTGAAGGTGTACATGCCGAAATCGTTATACGGAACGATCATTTCCTTCTTGCCCACGAGCTTCCAGTTGAAGCGATCAAGCAAGCCGTTGAACATGTTGGACTCGTCGATCAGATACTGATTTTCGTAACCGATCACCGGTGCGTCATGGGTATAGGCCGGCATGCGTCGTACACGCCGCTGTCCGGGGAAGTAGTAGTAGGTCTCGGTGTCCTTATCGAAGTATGCACGCCCCGCATACGCCTGTCCGGCCAGCGCCGCGGGTGTATCCACCTCGAAATAGGCACCAACGCTCAATTGGTTGACGTCCTGCGGCGTAGTCTTGCCTTCCTTGCCGGTGGGGAAGTAAAAAAGCTCGGGGCCGATGCTGTCGATCCAGTCGGTGGTGCCGGGGCGCGGGGAAATCACCGTGACAGCCTTAGTCCACTCCAGGCCTTCGCCGCGGTACCGTGACGTGTAGTTGAGAATCGCTTCGGCGCCGTTCTTCGGCTGCGGGAACGCCACACCCGGGAATACTGCGGTCTGGATCGTCTCGCCGCCCGGATCCAGTTTCGCCGCCGTCAAATTCGCGGTCGAATTCTGCTCGGCGAACTCCGGCAACTGGCATTCGCGGTGAGACGGATAGACTTCCATGCGGTAGCCCTTCAACTGCTTGATCAGCGCGACCTGACCCGTCGACAGTTTGTCAGCGTATTTGTCGACGTTCGACGCATCGATCGTGTACAGCGGTTTCTCGTTCTTGTACTTCCAGAAGTCGCCGCGGACCTTGCCCCACTCCCAGCCGGCAGGCGTCGCTTCCCGGCCGGCAAAAGCCGGCACGAGACCGTCCTTGCTGGCCGATCGCTCCGCGCCCACCGGCGTGAGATCTTCCGCCATGACCGCAGTTCCAGTCATAAGACATATTGCAGCCGCGATCACGGACACGGCTCTGATACTGCTCTGCTTCATCATGGTTCTCCTTTCGATTCCTCTCGCCTGGCGGTCTGGGCGTCTGGCCAGATCCGGGCCGACAACGAACCCCAGCATCGTAATAACTTCGGAGTTCATATTGTCCGGCACCTTGATTGAGTGCCGGACGGTCTGCTAATGCATTCTCGATGGCTATCGCTATCGTGCGCACGCCAGGGCCGGGTACGGCTAACCCGAGCGGTTGGGCGCTGTACGCGCGTCACGTGTGATGCGCTCGAGGCTTATGCCGGGACAGACGTGAAGTATTCAGCCGGCTGCGAATGCCATCCTGCCCAGCGCTTCTCCCAGTAGAGGTTATGAATCTTCTCGGAGATCGGACCAGGGCCGTCGTGGTTGCCAAGCCGATGGTTGTCGACGGAGCTGATGGGCATGATTCCGCCAGCAGACGAAGAAGTGAATGCTTCGTCTGCCTGGCGCAACTGGGTCGCGGTGTATTTGCCGATGTTCACCTTGATGCCGAGCTCGGCGGCGATATCGAAGACACTCTGGCGCGTGATACCCAGCAGGCAGCCTTCAGCGGGGGTATAGAGCTCGCCGTTCTTGGCGAAAAAGACGTTCGCACCAGCGGCTTCGGTGAGGTTGTCGCTTTCGTCGACGAGAATCGCCCAGTCCTTCTCTTGTTGCATCGCCTCGAAGAGAGCGAGCTTCATGTCCATCCAATGGAAGTTCTTGGCCGTGGGATCCACTGCCTTCGGGGAAATCCGGTTGTACAGCTTGCTGATCAGCAGGTTCGAGCCTCGCGTGCGGACCTCGTCGTCCGCCTGGAAGAAGAACGGCACGGCAAAAGCAAACATCGCATTCTTCATCGCGCTGCGATCGCGACGGTCGACACTCAGAGGGCCGCGCGTGACGCACCACCAGACGTACGCATCCTTCAGGCCGGCGTTTCGCACGAGGTTGTGGAGAATTTCCTTGACCTGTTCGCGATTGAACGGATTCTCGAGGAAGAATTTCGCCGACGATTCTTCCATGCGGGTGAGGTGATCGTCGAGCCGGAAGAAGTTGCCTCGCGAGACGGTAACGACATCGTAGGCAGCATCGGCATGCAAAAACCCGGCGTCGACGAGCGGGACGGTCGCTTCGGTGATGGGGACATAGTTGCCGTCGCAGAAAGCACTGCCATCTTCGTAGCGGGATTCATGCGGGGCACGAGCATGCAACGGGTGCTCATGCATGATCTGCTGGACTTGAATGATTGACATGATGATTACCTTTCGCTCCTGAAGGAGCGTTGTCGTTCGACGTTGATATCTAAAAGCGACCGAATCGCGGCTCGCCACTGTGGGGATTGCTGACTTCCCAGGCTATCCGGAGCGAAGTCTACTACCTGACTTGATCATTTGACCTTGTAGCAGAAAGTATTACTCGAAAAATTCCTTGTCGATGAAGGTTAACCCTCTGTGATGCATACATCGGCTCTCAAGCAGCGCATTCGCTGCGGACCCTTTGCAGCGCGACTACTGTTGGTTCCCTGGAGCATCGTATTTCGAAGCACCTATGGTCAATACTGATTATCACTGAGTCGAATGACTTGGCCAAATGATCAAAAAAGGCGATAGCATGGATGCTCCTGGGCGATTCTGAAGACTCTCCCGCGAAGCCAACTGACATGGAGCTAGCTGATGCCAATTTTTGAAGCAGACCATCTCCGCCGGGCGTTCATAGGCGGGCGATGGGTGGAGCCGGTGAACGGTGGCATTGAGCACGAAGTCATCAATCCGGCGACCGGCGAGGTCTCCGGCGTGTTGTTGTTCTCAGACGAAGCAGATGTGAATCTGGCTGCGAAGGCAGCTAGCGAAGCCTTCACAGCGTTTTCGAACACGCCCCTGGTTGAGCGGCTCAAGATGCTCGAGAGCGTGATCGGCGTATACACGGAGCGGCTGCAGGATATGGCCGACGCAATCACGCTGGAGATGGGCGCACCCATGGAGGCCATTTCCCGTCCGCTTCAGGCCGCGCTGGGGCTCTGGCACCTCCATACGACTCTGGAAGTTGCAAAGCAGTATCCGTTCGAGCGAGTCCAGGGCACTTCGCGGATCGTGAAGGAACCCGTGGGCGTTTGCGGATTGATTACGCCATGGAACTGGCCAATGAACCAGGTCATGTGCAAGGTTGCGCCGGCTCTGGTGGCGGGCTGCACTATTGTGCTGAAGCCCAGTCAGAATGCACCGTATTCGGCAATTGTTCTCGCCGAGATCCTTGAGAAGGCAGGCGTACCTCCCGGTGTATTCAATCTCGTACAGGGCTCCGGACAGCGCCTGGGCAAGGCTATCGCTTCCAGCCCGCTCATTGATATGGTGTCGCTTACCGGGTCAACGAGCGCTGGCGTGGAAGTCGCTCAGGCCGCGGCGACGACGATCAAGAGGGTGACGCTCGAGCTGGGTGGAAAATCGGCAAACATCATTCTGAATAGCGAAAATTTCCAGCAAGGAGTCACGCATGGGGTGCTCCAGATGATGGCCAATTCCGGTCAGACATGCACGGCGCCATCGCGAATGCTGGTGCCAAAGCATCGGCTTGAGGAAGCCGAAGTAATTGCAGCAGCCGCGTGCGGACAGGTAGTCGTCGGCGATCCGCACGATCCCGGCACAACAATGGGACCCATGGCGAACCAGCGCCAACATCAAAAAGTGCAGGAGATGATTCGGGTTGGAATCGAGGAAGGTGCAGTGCTCATCTCGGGCGGCCTCGGAAATCCCTCTGGGCTTGAGAAAGGCTACTACGTAAAGCCAACGATCTTCAGCCGCGTAAACAATCGCATGAAGATAGCAACCGAGGAAATTTTTGGCCCCGTATTGGTCATCATCCCCTATGAAGATGAACCAGACGCCATCGCCATCGCCAACGACTCGCCGTACGGATTATCCGGCTACGTGTATGGAGACTCGATCGAACAAGCCGAGGGCGTCGCAAGAAAATTGCGGACCGGAATGGTCCATTTGAACGGTGCGACAGTTGACATCGCGGCACCATTCGGTGGTTACAAGCAGTCCGGCAATGGGCGAGAATGGGGTTACGCCGGCATCGAGGAGTTTTTGGAGACGAAGTCCATGTTCGGCGCGGCGCCGGGCGCCATCAGCTAGCTGGAATCAGCGCTGGGTGCCCCTCTCGGGGGGCGCCGTCGTCCATCTGCGTTACCTGAAACAAGGTCGAAATGCGCCTTAAAAAGCGCAATAGCGCGCCGCGTCGATTTCAAACCTGTACCGTTGAGTTCGAGATGGTGGTTGCAAACGCCTCCAAAGCTGAACTCGCACTATTCAGGTTCGCCCTAAGCTGGCGGATATTCATTTCCGCGTACCAACTATTCAGTAATCCATCGATCAGGACGAGGCTCATTCTGGCTACGGCTTCAATCATGTCGCTGTCGACTTCCAGGGCGCACTTGCTAAAGTAAGCCACCGTTCGCTCGACAGACTGGACATAGGTTCTCAAGGCGAAATCGGGGCGATGGCGCGCTGCCCACTGGATCAGTTCGGACTGGGCTCGGGCGTAGGATGGATTCCCCACGAGCCATTCGACAATCTTGCGCAATTGCCATCCAGCGAGCTCCGCGAAAGACTGAAACGTGCTCTCGGCGGTGAGGTTCGTCGCGATAAGGTCAAACAGGGATTCGTAAACCGCGTCGAACAGATCATCCTTGGTATGGAATACATAATGTAGCGATGCCAGAGGGCAACCTGCCGCTTGAGCTATTCGCCTTGTGGTGGCTCCCGCAACGCCATGCGCGGCGATGACATCAACGGCAGCGTCAACAAAGTCTTGTCGCCGTAACGCAGCCCGAACTCTTGCCATTGGTAAGCTCCGACACCCGAAAATCCTCTTTCGCTCACGTCGTACAGGCGTGCAGCGTTTATTCGAGACACATGGTCAAATGACCATCACGTTCGTGAATTATGTCGGTATTTTGAAAGTTTGTCTATGACCGAATAGGGTCGCGGGTTCCCCGAATAGCCATCGCTGTAGCTGCGCGTACTACGTCGGCAACATCCATGCACGGTTTCGGCATTCGTACATACGAATGCCGGCACGAGAAAGCGCTAGTTAAACCACCGTTCTAATTTTCAATTCGGTGTCGTAGCCGGAAATCTTGCAATCCCTCGAATTAAATCCGAGGCTTTCTCTCCAATCATAATTGTCGGAGCGTTCGTGTTTGCACCCACTAACGTCGGCATGATGGAGGCGTCAACCACACGCAAGCCCTCCGTTCCCCGTACGCGCAATTGAGAGTCAACGACGGCGAGTTCATCGCTTCCCATGCGGCAGGTTCCTACCGGGTGGTAAACGGTGTCGGTCCGCTCACGCAGCAACGCACGAATGTCTTCGTCTGATTGCGACCGCGACTCAAACGTATCCTCCGTCACGAACTCCGATATGGCCGGCGCCGCCATCAACCGCCGAGTCAATTTGTATCCCTCCACCAGGACATCGAGATCATCCGGATGCTCGAGGAATGCCGGGTCGATCAACGGTGCATCAAGCGGATCCGCGCTTTGCAGTTTGACCGATCCACGGCTTTTCGGCCTCAACAGACACACGTGACAGGAAATACCATGTCCAAGCTGCAACTTTCTTCCGTGATCGTTGACGACAGCAACGACAAAGTGCATCTGAACGTCCGGTCGATCCAGATCGGGACGCGTCTTCAGGAAGGCACCGCCTTCAGCAAAGTTGCTTGTCAAGGTACCGCGCCGTGAATTCCGATATTGCCTGATGTCGCGCAGCGTCTTGATCCCGCCGCGTACCGATACACCGAGTGCGTCCATGCTATTCGCTTTATAGCTGACAACGACGTCCGGGTGATCCTGCAAGTTCTTTCCAACGCCTGGGAGATCGGACACGACCTTTATCCCATGACGCTGAAGTTCGTCTTTCGGCCCAACGCCGGACAACATAAGCAACTGAGGAGATTGAAGAGCGCCCGCGGAAAGGATCACCTCCTTTTTCGCCCAAACCGTCTCGACACTCCCCGCACGCGTGACTTCGACACCAACGGCCCTTTTCCCGTCGAACACAATGCGTCTAACCTGCGCATTGGTCTCCACGGTCAGATTGTCGCGAGCTTTCATATGCGGAAAAAGGTAGGCACGTGCAGCACTCCAGCGCTCGCCATTCTTCTGGGTCACCTGGTAAATGCCGACGCCTTCCTGCTCCGCACCGTTGAAGTCATCCGTAATGGGCAAACCGCACTGTCGCCCGGCCTCCAGCCAACGTCGCTGAAAGGGATTATCCGTCCTCAGATCGCTGACCCAAAGCGGGCCGCCGCGCCCGTGCCATTCATTGCCAAGACGCTCGTTATGCTCGCTTCGCTTGAAATAAGGAAAAACATCATTCCAGGCCCAGCCTTCGTTGCCAAGCGCAGCCCAGTCGTCGTAGTCGGAGTGATGGCCGCGCGTGTACACCATCGCATTGATCGCCGACGACCCGCCCAATGCCTTGCCACGCGGCTGGTAGCCGCGTCGTCCCTGCAGTCCCTTTTGGGGAGTGGTCTGAAACGCCCAATTGTTCAGCTTGGACGGAATCATCAGCACCAGGGCGGCCGGAACGTTTATTGCCCATCCGTCGCCGGTGCCGCCGGCTTCGAAGAGGCACAGCGTCACATCAGGGTCTTCGGTCAAACGCGAAGCCAGCACACTGCCTGCCGATCCGCCACCCACAACAAGATAATCGAATGAATTCTTCACAGGTCTGTGTCCTGGATAGACTACCCAGCGAAGGCGCGTGAGATCGGCTCGCTCGTCAAATCTCGACTTGACCCGACATGCGAGCATTTTCCACGGCCTGGCTGGCCTTGTAAAAGGAGGTCACGACGTACGCACTTATACCAGGCCCGAAACATTCGACCGGCTATATTGGCGTCTCCTCCATCCCTTATATTTTGATTTTTCGCACTCGCTCACCACTTTCGCTTACGCACGACAGCGAGTGGCCAGATTGAAGGCGCCACAAGTCACCGCTTGACGCAATCATTGCGCCCCGCACTTCCCGGCTCCACTGAGGCATTACGCAATCGGGCACGTTCCGTCATGAGACAGGACGGTGGCCGCGTCGGCGACATGGGAACTCGCCTGCCACGCTGCATGCGGCCGCAGAACCGCGAACAGCAGAGTCAAGTCGCGACCGTGAACATATCAATGGTGCTGCGCGCTGCCGAGCAGTTTCCGAAAACTCGCGATTCCTTTTTCGATCCACGCCTGCGCGCCCGGGGAGATCGCCCCCATATCGAAGAACCCGTGAAGCATGCCATCGCACCTGATCGTTTCTACCTTGACGCCGGCTGCGTGAAGCAAGCGACCGTAGGCTTCGCCCTCGTCGCGCAGGGGATCGTATTCCGCGGTGAGGATGACCGCCGGCGGCAACCCTGCAAAGTCCCTGGCGAGGATCGGGGCCAGTCGTGCATCCGCCCGGTTCGTACCGTCCTGGACGTAATGCCGATCAAACCAGGTGATCGAATCGAGGTCGAGCAGATAGCCTTCACCGTTTTCCTTGAAGGAAGGAAAGTCGGATCGGTCTTGTGCGACCGCCGGATAAATCAGGAACTGCGCGGCAAGCGCAATTCCCTCCGCGTGCAGTTGTTGGGTCGCGCCGGCCGCAAGATTGCCGCCGGCGCTATCCCCGGCAACCGCCACGACATCGTTGCCACCCAGTTCGCCAGCGTTTGCGATAACCCATTTGACTGCGGCTACCGCGTCGTCCGCCGCCGCCGGATACCGATGCTCGGGAGCCAGCCGGTAATCCACCGAAACGACGACCGCGTTCGCACCACGAGCCAGTTCCCGACAAATATTGTCGTGGGTATCCAGATCACCAATGACAAACCCGCCGCCGTGAAGATAAACGACCGTCGGCAAATGACTCTCCTGGTTCGGACGATAGAGCCGTGCCCGCAGCGGTCCACTCGCGCCGGGAACCGTCAAGTCTTCCACACTATGCATTTCGACAACCGCTGCCGATGCGCGAACCGCCTGTGCCAATTGACGCATCATTACGCGCGCCTCTTCCGGGTTTGCCTGCGGCAGCGGCTTCGCGCCAGACCCGGCAAAAGCTTCGAGAAAACCAGCGAGATGCAAATCGAGTGCCATAACATCACCTTTTATGCGAACGTAACTGGGAGATCAGCGATATACGAGGACTTCGGAATCCGGGCTCAATTCCGGAAGCGTCTTGCTCTCCTCCTCGTACTCAAAGTGGTGCTGCCACGGCATACGATCTCCACGCAAGTGCATCTGGTGTTGCGACCGCATAACGTACCCGGCATTGAAGTTGTTCGGGTCTGTCCAGGGCAACCGCTGCATGTCGGCGTCTTCGTCTCGCAGGCACGGCTCCACCGTCTTCGCCCCAATCTTGTCCATATGGGCGAGTACACGACAGGTGAATTCACAGACGAGATCGGCGCGGAGCGTCCAGCTCGAACGGTAATACCCGTAAATAAACGCCATGTTCGGAATCCCCTCGATCATCATTCCTCGATATGAGACCCGTTTATTCATGTCGACCGGATCTCCGTCGACGTGAAAAGCGATCTGCCCAAAAGCACTCATGTCGAAGCCGGTCGCCGTCACGACGATATCCGCCTGGAGATGCTCGCCTGAGGCCAACGTAATGCCGTTCTCGTCGAATGACTCGATGGTGTCCGTCACGACGGATGCTTTCCCGTCACGAATGGCCGCGAAGAGGTCTCCCTCGGGAACGGCAGCAACTCGCTGCTGCCACGGGCGATAGCCGGGGTTGAAGTGCTTGTCCACGTCAAAACCTTCCGGCAATTGCTGGCGAGTCTCGTTGATCAGCCAGTCGCGAACAGCATCCGGGTTCGCCGCGGACAGATTGATCAGGTCAAATGTCTGCTTGAGGTGCGCACGCCGCAGGATTTCCGCACGCCATTCTTCCGGAACGTTGAGTTCGCGAAGAGGAGCGTCCAGTTGGTGGGTCCAGGGAACGGATGTGAAGAACGTGGGGGACCGCTGAAGCATCGTAACGTGAGCTGCGGTTTTGGCCAGCGCCGGAATCAACGTTGCGGCGGTCGCCCCCGAGCCGATCACGACCACCCGCTTTCCGGCATAGTCGAGGTCATCGGGCCAGTGCTGCGGATGAACAATCGTTCCCTTGTACCGATCGAACCCATTCCACTTCGGCGTAAAGCTCCGACGATGGTCGTAGTATCCCGCCCCCACCCACAAGAAGTCGGTCGTCATCGAAAAGCGTTCGCCCGTATCGTTTCGCGATACCTCGACCGTCCAGCGCTTTTGTTCACTCGACCAGCCCACCGTGTGCACACGATGTCCGTAGCGGATCTTGGAACCGAGGTCATACTCTTTGATGACCTCTCCCAGATAGCCATGGATCTCCTCCGCCGTGGCGATCGAGCGGCCGCTCCACGGACGGAATCCGAACGCATACGTGTACAGGTCGCTGTCGGAGCGTGCCCCAGGGTAACGATGGGTCCACCACGTACCGCCGAATCCCTCCATCGCCTCCAGAATGGCGAACGAGCGATCCGGCAACTGCATGCGGAGATGGCACGCGGCATCGATGCCAGAGATTCCGGCCCCAATGATCAGTACTTCTACATGCTCTGTAGAAGTTGAATACGTTTGGTTCTTAGTCATGAGATCCCTCTACTGACCCGTTATTGAAAATATCTGTAGCGCCACGCGACCGTATCATTTGACTTGGTCATTTGACAATTTTGGCTTTGGACCCCCGCGCATAGATCGGCGACAACTCGCCAAACCAACAGGAGACGCCCCCGAGGCAGGTCATTCGTGCAACCAATCTGGCACGCATGCCTCAGTTCGACCGGTCACGTCTGACATGATCATTTGACCAAGTACCAATGTTCCCAGTCTCGTGCAGTCGAAGGGCAATTTAAATAAGGGGTTTCCATTACACAATCGGCTGCGAATGTTGCTATGCCCCCGTAGCAAGCTGGACACTACGCCGCGCCCGGCGCTGTATTGAAACTATCCTGTCTCGGCAAGCCGCCGAACAAAGGAAGCTGCGCGTTCCAGCAGATATCTCGCCGCCGCGATATTGCGGGCTGCGGTGACAATGCCATGGTGATGCCCAGGAAGATGATGATGCTCGACGTTACTCCCCGCTCGTGCCGCGCACGACGCGTAGGCAATGCCCTCGTCGCATAGCGGGTCGAGCCCCATCGTTGCAATGAACATCGGCGGCTGTCGCCGACCTTCCGCATACAGCAGCGGGGACAGGCGCGGAAGATCAAACGGAACGCCAGCCGGCACGTAGTGATCCCGGAACCAAAGCATCGATTCAGCTACAAGCGGAAATCCACCTTGAATGCGCTGATATGACGGGAGCGCCGCCGTCAGGTCCGTCACCGGATAAAACAATATCTGCCCGATAACCGTGGATTCAACTGTCGATGCCGCATTCGCGATAATGGTCGCCATATTGCCGCCGGCGCTGTCGCCCGCCAGCACCACCCGAGACACGTCAATTGAAAGCTCAGGGGCGTGGGTGATCAGGTAGTTCAATGCCCGCTCGCAGTCTTCGAGCGGGACTGGCCACTGGTGCTCCGGCGCCCGGCGGTACTCCACCGAAGCGACAGGGCATTGGCTATACCGTGCGAGATGGCGGCAGATGCCGTCATGCGTGTCCACGCTCCCGATCACCCACCCGCCTCCGTGAATGAAGACAATAAGTGGATTTTCCCCGTTGGCCTCCCCGTCGCGCGGACGATAGAGCCGCACGCGAATGCTGCCGTCCGCTACGGGAACGGAGATGTCCTCATGGACAACGGTCTCATCGCCCGTAATGCCGTTTATTTCGCACGCGCGCACGAAGTTCACGCGCGACTGGTCTACGGAAAAACTACCGTAGTGCAGTCCACCCAGCTCGCGGAACACCCGAACGGCGTCCCGAGCATCTTCAGCAACCTCCCTCAGCGGCAGCCAGTGCGCTGGTGTCATGCGCATCCCCAATCAGACCGCACCGAACACGCTTTGATCCCACTGCGTCACAGCACGGTATTCGTCCACTGTGCCTGCCCAGTTGTTGATCACCTTGCCTTGCGCGTTCTTGTACCAACTTGAGCAGCCCGCCGAAAACGCAGAGCCGGCCATCGCTGACTGTAGCCTGCTGTTATATTCCTCAAACACCGCTCTGTCGACGTCTACCGCCCTCACACCCGCTTCGTTCAAGCCGCCGATCGCATCGATGATGTAGTTTTGCTGGATCTCGAGCATCGAAACGATGGAGTTGTGATTCAGATTGGTATTCGGCCCATACAACATGAACATGTTCGGAAAACCCGGTACGGTCATGCCAAGATACGCTGCCGGACCGTCTTCCCATGCCTGCGCCAACGTGCAATCCCTCCCGCGAACTTGCAGGCTGCCCTGGAATGCCTGACTCTCGAATCCCGTTCCGAACACGACCACGTCGAACGGGAGAACACGCCCGTCCCTGGTCACGATACCGTCTTCGACAAAAGCCTCCACGCCCGCTGTCTCCAACGAAACGTTGTCGCGCATCAGAGCCGGATAGTAATCGTCCGATCGCAGAATTCGCTTGCAGGCGTATTCGTAATCCGGCGTAAGCTGCTCGCGAAGTGCCGCGTCCGGCACCTGCCGATGAAGGTGCGCCAAAGCCAGACTCTTGCCCTCCCTCTGCGCGTCGGTACCGATACGTGTGCGCTCGAACCCTGATTCACGGAACGCATGCAACGATTTCCTGCTCTCTTCAAAGAGGCGAGGATCACGCTCGTATGTATCGAGTTGCTCCGCCGAGAAGACAATCTGGTTGCGCGGCATGATCCAGTTTGCGCTTCGCTGGAACACAGTAAGATGCTCGACCTTCGGCGCGATTTCCGGCACATACTGCACAGCGCTTGCGGCGTTGCCGATGCTTGCAACGCGCTTGCCACTCAAATTCACATCATGCCGCCACTGCGCGGAGTGGAAATAATCTCCCTTGAAGTTCGCCAGGCCGCGAATCGTGGGAATCGTCGGACGGTTGAGCTGCCCCCAGGCCGGCACGAAGAAACGAGCGCTCAAGCGCGAACCATCGGCCAGCTCGAATCGCCAGAGACTCGCGCTCGCATCCCATTCGGCGCTACGAATCTCACTGTTGAACCTCAGGTGCTTTTCCAGATTGAACCGCGCGGCAAGCGAATTCAAATAATTGAGCAACTCATTCCTGCCCGCATACATGGCACTTACGCGAAGATGCGGATGGAAGCTGTAGCAGTACAGATGCGATTCGGTATCGCATGCTGCGCCGGGATACGAATTATCCAGCCAGACGCCGCCGAGTTCGGGACGCTTCTCCAGGACGACGAAGTCGTCGATGCCCGCGATTTTCATGCGAGCAGCCATTCCGAGGCCTCCGAACCCGGCACCCAGAATGACAACCTCGTGGTGCTCAATCCTTTCTACATTGTTCATGATGCACTCTCTATATTGACGTTACGGCGACCACGGAATTGCCTGCCCCGGTTCAATAAGCCTGTTCATACAGGCGCAATGCGTCTGATTCCGTGACAACAACTGGATTGTTCAACAGCAAGCGCTGCTGCTTCATGGCATCTGCCGCCAAGGCCGGCAGACTCGAATGCGGCACATCCACATCGCGGAGACGGCGCGGAGCGCCGGATCGGTCCATCAGGTCATCCATAAATCGGATGAACGCGGCTGCGCCTTCTGCCACGTTGCCTTTTCCACCCGCGCCTACGACGTCTGCCAATTCCGAGTATTGCGAACCCGCAGCTTCGGCGTTGAAACGCAGCACGGGTGCAAGCATCAATGCATTGGACAAACCATGCGGAATATGGAAATGGCCACCCAGCGGGTATGCCAGGGCATGGACCGCAGCCACCGGGGCATTGGCGAAGGCTTGTCCCGCCAGAGTGGCGCCCAGTAGCATTGCCTCGCGCGCGCGCCGGTCCTGGCCATTCTCGCAAGCAGGGATCAGATTGCTTGCCAGCAATCGCAGAGCCTCACGCGCCAGGGCATCGGAAATAGCATTTTTCTTGTGCTTGCTGGTATAGGCCTCGATAGCGTGGACCATCGCGTCGATACCGGTAGCCGCGGTATGACTGCGTGGCAGGCCCACAGTCAACTCCGCGTCCAGGAGCACTCTGTCGGCATACAGTTGAGGCGCGACGACTCCCATCTTATTTGTTTCGTTAACCGAAACGATGGAAATATTGGTGACTTCCGATCCTGTACCGGCCGTTGTGGGAATTTGCACCAATGGCAGGCGCCTACCCTGAACATTGCCGATTCCGTACATTTCCGAGAGCGCTTGCTGCGACCCAATGAGCACGGCGGCGAGCTTTGCAATGTCCATCGACGAGCCGCCGCCCAGGCCAACTACGACGTCCACGTCGGCGCCGCGCGCAAACTCGACACAGCGCGACACCACACTCTCTGGAGGGTCCGCCACGACTTCGTCAAAAACCGCGACACGGAATCCCGCCGCCGCCAGCGATGCTTTCGCCGGCTCCAGCACGCCGGACTTATGCAGTCCCGCGTCGGTCACGATGAGGACATTACGGCGCTCCGTCCACGCCGCCATCACTTGACCCAGGCGGCGCGCACAGCCCCATTCATGGAGAATTGACGGAACCGTTTCGAAGAGAATCGACTGCGGGGACATTTCCATTGATGTTTCCTTCATGCAGACGTTGGCAGTCAGATCTGGGCACACATGTACTTGATTTCCAGATATTCCTCGATTCCGTAACGGGAACCCTCACGGCCAAGGCCCGATTGCTTTACCCCGCCGAACGGTGCGACCTCGTTGGAAATCAGGCCGGTATTCAGGCCAACCATGCCGTACTCGAGTGCCTCACCCACACGCCAGATGCGGCCGTGGTCACGGGTATAGAGATAGGCTGCCAGTCCATATTCGGTGTCGTTGGCCATCGCGATCGCTTCTGCCTCGTCCTCGAAGCGGAACACCGGACCGACGGGCCCAAAGAGTTCCTCGCGCGCGAGACGCATGGCCGGTGTCGCATCGGCAATCACCGTCGGCTCGAAAAACGTACCGCCAAGCCGATGAGCTTTCCCGCCCGTGACGATTCGCGCACCCTTGGCGACCGCATCGTCGATCAACTGGCTCAGGTGATCACAGGCCGACTTCTGAATCAGCGGCCCCTGTTGCACCCCGGGTTCCGTACCGTTTCCTACCTTGAGCGCCTGAACTCGACGGGCAAGCGCTTCGACGAAGCGGTCATGAATGCCTGCCTGAACAAGAAAGCGATTCGCGCAAACACAGGTCTGACCGCTATTCCGGTATTTCGACGTCATGGCGCCGTCGATCGCTGCGTCGAGATCTGCGTCGTCGAATACGATGAAAGGTGCGTTGCCACCGAGTTCGAGAGAAAGTCGCTTGATCGTGCCGGACGATTGGCTCATGAGCACACGGCCAACTTCCGTTGAACCGGTAAACGAGAGCTTGCGCACAACCGGACTCGCCGTGAGGACCGCTCCAATCTCACGCGACGGACCACATACGACTTGCAGCACACCAGCCGGAATTCCGGCTCGCTCAGCCAGTACGGCCAGCGCAAGCGCAGTCAGCGGAGTCAGGTCAGCCGGGCGCACAATGATGGAACAACCCGCAGCCAGTGCGGGAGCGACCTTGCGTGTGATCATCGCGGCAGGAAAATTCCACGGTGTGATCGCGGCGCAGACGCCGATCGGCTTACGAATGACAAGAATGCGCTTGTCACCTTGCGGGTGCGGAATGACGTCGCCGTATACACGTTTCGCTTCTTCGGCGAACCACTCCACGAAAGAAGCTGCATACATGATTTCGCCGCGTGCTTCCGCCAGCGGCTTGCCCTGCTCCGACGTCATGATGAATGCGAGGTCGTCGGCATTCGCAATGATCAAGTCATACCACGCGCGCAATATCTTCGCGCGCTCGTGACTCGTCCGTTTCTGCCAGCCTTTTTGTGCAAGCGCCGACGACGCAATAGCTTTCTCGATCTCTGCGGCGCCAAGACTGGCCACGCGAGCCAGGATTTCACCCGTGGCTGGATTCGTTACGGGAAACGAACGGCCATCCGCGCCCCCCTCCCATCCCGACGCAAGCCAGGCACGTGTCTCCAGCAAGGAGCCGTCTCGCAGTTGGGCGCACAGCGCCGAAGGTACAGTCTCCGGGTTCATCCTGTCTCACTCTGTATGGTGAAAATTTCGTCGCTGCCCCCCAGGCTTTCGCCAGGAATTGCACTGCACGGAAGAGACCGCCCCTATGGGCGTCTTCCGAATTGGGGATAGAGCAGGCATTTATGTCAATTGACATGGTCATTTGACCACAAACGAAAATTCACGGCAACTCAGTAGTTCCACGGGCTTCGAGTCAGGGGCTGTCGACGTCATTCCTGTACTGCAGGCTCGCTGCCTTTTCATGCACCGCATCGCGGATCTGCTCGTCCAGCGCCACGAGCAGCGCGCGACGTCTGCGTCGGACTGCGTCGTTGCCCACGGCGTCATCCATCAACCTGCGATGCGGCATCGGGAGAACATGCCATTGGCGCCACGACCGCCGCGCGCCGCAATCCCGCGCCAGCGCACGGTAGTCGGCCTTGATCCTTCGCTTTCGAAACAGGTATCGCCAGCTCGAGTAGACATGCGCTTCGTTCGAAACGATCAGTGCAGTTTTCGCCCCCACCGCGCGAGCCAGCGACTGCGCGAGAAATATCGCCAGCGGTTTCGGACGCAGGCCTAGCCACTTGCGCGTCAAATAGCGATAAAGCGCGCGGCCGTCGACGGACGTGTCCGGGCCCTGAATGCACCCTATCAGCAGTTGAGGGCGTCCCGCCTTGCTTCCCAGCGACGCGACGCAAAACGTGCAGGACACGAGCCGCGTACCCTCGGCATCGCGAATGCAGATCGTCCAGTCGCCCTCCTTCTGGAAGCGCTCGATGGCTTCCAGACTCACGTCCCATGTCAGATTGGCAGCGCTGATCGTTGCAATCCCCGCCTTGCCGGTCTCGCTCAGCTCACGCGCAATACGCGAAGCACGCGCGGCAGTCAGTTGATCGTGCTCGAGACTTACGCGCAGCCGCTCGTCGGCGCCCAGTCCCGCATGAATAAAGGGCCGGTGAATGCGTTCGATGTTGAAAGGCGACCGGGCAATGGATTTTCGAAAACGTTCCTGCGAGCAGCGCGCGAGCCAAGCCAGTGTGGTGCGCCACCAGAGCATCGCCCGTATCAGAAAGCGAATGCGCCGCCACCGGTGATAACCCGTGGGCAGCGGATAGGCCTTGCATGCATAGCCCCATAGATACGCGAGGTTTCGACCCAACGTACGCATCCGGCCGGAAAAGGGTACTGCCAAAGATTCTGATTGCATCGCTTTAGAAATTTCAATTAGTTATGCATATCATCCAGATCCGGAACCACGGTGTCCGGATCCCGACTGACCCAAATAACCAACGCGATGCAATCTTACGATTCGATGTTAGATCGACTGTGGACGCTTCGTGGACGATCTGTGGATTTCAGCAATTGGCTGCACCGCCAGCGACGGTGCCTGCGCGCAAGGGCACGCCGGGCGGGCGTCTTATCGACGAGGCCCAGCAGGAAGGACAATCTCGAAGCACGATCCGCCTTTCTCCCCCGGGCGGTATCGCGCCGTCCCGCCGTGAGCGCAGGCAATCGCCCGGACAACCGAGAGCCCGAGGCCAGAGCCGCCGAATTTGCGCGAGCGTGAGGCATCCGCGCGCGTGAACGGCTCGAACACGAGCGCGGCGAATTCCGGGGTGAGGCCCGGGCCCTCGTCTTCCACGCTCAGCGACACCTCGCTGTTCCCGGCAAGGGCGCGAATATGCAGCGCGCCCGGTACGGCATAGCGCCTCGCGTTATCGAGCAGCGCGACCAGGGCCTGGCGAATGCGCGTGCCGTCGCAGTCCACGGTTATCGGCTCGAGGGCAAGATTGAGCGCAAAGCCCGCCTCGTTGAGCGCGTCGCTCATCGAATCCACCGCGCGGCGAATTTCCACGTCGATGCGTGTTGGCTCCACACGCATCTCCAGCCGCCCGATGTCCTGCAGCGTGACGATATGCAGATCGTCGACGAGACGCGTGAGGCTCTCCACCTGAAACAGAAGCCCGCGGATCTGCGCCTCGTCGAGGGCGAAGACCCCGTCCTTCATGCCCTGCAGGCGTCCGCGCAGGATCGTGAGCGGCGTGCGCAACTCGTGCGCGATGGCTGCGTTCCAGGCGCTCATCTCGGCCGTCATGCGCTGCAGCCGCGCGGCCATGACGTTGAAGTCGTCGACCAGCAAGGCCGTCTCGCCGAGGGACCGGTCGCCCGGCACCGCGCGCGCCGCGAGGTCGCCTGCGGCGATGCTGCGCGCGCCCTCGGCGAGCGAGTTGAGCGGCGCAAGAATGCGCCGCGCAAGCCGCGACGCCATGATGATGGCCACCACCAGGCCAAACAGCAGCAGGATCGCAAAAACCAGATAGTCGCTTGGCTCAGGGATGAGGAGTTCCTTCGGCGACATCGGTCCCGGGGGCGGGCGGAACGTAAACAGCAGTCCGTAGATGACAATCGCACCCACGGACGCAATAAGCATCGTAATGACCGAAACGAGCCCCATCGAAAGAACGATCTGGCGCCCCAGTCGCCCACGCTGCCCGCGCTGCCGCGTTGCATCGCTCATGGCTGGTCCGCCAGGCGATAACCCACGCCGCGCACGACCGTGATCATGTCGGCAGCGCCGAGCTTGTCGAGCTTCTTGCGCAGATTGCTCATGTGGCTGTCGACCGTGCGCTCCAGCGCGTCGCCACCGGGCAGGCAGGCGTCGATCAGTTCGCTGCGGGAAAACACACGGTTGGGCGACTTCGCCATGTGCGCGAGCACACGGAATTCAGTGAGCGTCAGCGCGAGCTGCACGCCTGCCGCGCCGCTTGCCGCGTGCACGCTCGCCACATAGCTCTGCGTGTCCACTTCGAGGCGCCCCACGCGCAGCACCGTTTCGCTGCGCGAAGCGCTCGTGCGCCGCAGCACGGCACCCACGCGTGCGACCACTTCGACCGGATTGAAGGGCTTCACCACGTAGTCGTCCGCGCCGATGCGCAGCCCCTGCAACCGGTCGATGTCCTGGTCGAGCGCGGTGACGACGACCACCGGCGTGTTGCCGCGCCGCCGCAGTTCCGCGAGCACTTCCCAGCCGTCCTTGCCGGGCATCTTGATGTCGAGCAGCACGAGATCGGGCTTGAGGACCGGCTGCACGTCGAGCACGGTCTGCCCGTTGCCGACCCGATAGGTTCGATAGCCCTCGCGGGTCAGATAGGCGTCGAGTATCTCGGCGATTTCGGGTTCGTCTTCGGCGATCAGGATCAGCGCGGTCATGGGTGTGTCGCCTGCTGGTTGCGTACGGACCCGTCATCGTGCCTGGATGCGGGCGGCGGGGCAACCCGCTCCATCGAATCTCCATAATAGCCCAACACTTTCTGCCTCTGGCCGGCTCCAGCCGCCCCGCGCCCCGCCCACCCGCCCCTCCACGCAATCTCGACAGAACCTCCATCGCCGCCGGACAGCGGTGCGCGACCATCCGTGCTCCGGCATACCGCCGACATGGTTCAAACGACTTTATGAACGTACAACAGATCAAAACGGTCGCCGTCACGGGCGCCGCGGGGCTCGCCTTGACGCTTGCCCTCGCGTCGTGTCATGGCGACGGCGGCAACGCCGCCGCGCAGGCCATGCCCAGGCCCCTGGTGAGCGTGGTGAAACTGCATCCTCAGGTGGTGCCGGTCACAGCCGAACTGCCGGGGCGCGTCGTCGCGCTACTCGAAGCGGAAGTGCGGCCGCAGGTCAGCGGCGTCATCCAGCAGCGCCTGTTCGTGGAAGGCGCCGAGGTCAAGGCAGGCCAGGCGCTCTACACCATCGACCCGGCGAGCTACCAGGCCGCTCGCGACAGCGCCGAGGCGAGCCTGCAGCGCGCCGAGGCAACCATTCCCGCCGCGCAAGCGAGAGCCGCACGCAACAGCGACCTCATTCGTCTGAATGCGATCAGCAAGCAAGAGTACGAAGACTCCGTCGACGCCCTGGCCCTTGCCCGCGCCAATGTGGCCACCGCGAGAGCGGCCCTCGAAGCGGCGCGTATCGACCTCGACCGCACCACCATCCGCGCGCCCATCTCCGGCCGTATCGACCGCAGCGCACTCACGCCGGGGGCGCTAGTCAGCGCAGGCCAGCCCGCGCCGCTCACCACGATCCACCAGATCGACCGCGTAAACGTCGATCTGTCGCAGTCGAGCGCCAACCTGCTCGATCTGCGCGCGGCTATCGACGCGGGCCATCTCGTCAGCGCGAACGGCGGGGTGCCGGTCCGGCTCCGGCTGGAGAACGGTGCGGCCTACCCGCAAACGGGCGAACTCGAATTTGGTGAATCCAGTGTGGCGACCAGCACCGGCACGTACACGCTGCGCGTCACCGTGCCCAATCCGCACCGCGTACTGCTGCCCGGCATGTACGTGCGCGCGATCGTGGAGGAAGGCATCGTGCCTGACGGCTATCTGCTGCCGCAGCGCGCCGTGAGCCGTGACGAGCGCGGCGAGCCGGTCGCGCTGTTCGTGCGGGCCGGCAAGATCGAGCAGGTGATTCTGCAAGGCGCGCGTGAGCACGGCAACGACTGGCTCGTCACGCAGGGCCTGCGCGAGGGCGATGCGATCGTCGTGGAAGGCGGCCAGCAGGTCCATGCGGGCGATGCGGTGGCGAGCACCGAAGTCGTCATCGACGCCGCGACGGGCATGGTCCGGGCGGCGCCCGCGAGCGACCGCGCCAATGCGGCCGCAGCGGCCACGGCGACCGGTACTGCGCCCTCGCAGGCCAACCGTACCTGAGGACCGTCATGTCGGCATTTTTCATCAAACGTCCTGTGTTCGCGTGGGTGCTGTCGATCGTCGTGATGCTGGGCGGCCTGCTCGCGCTGGAGCGCCTGCCGGTCGCCCAATATCCCGAGATCGCACCCACCACCATCTCCATTTCGGCGACCTGGGCGGGCGCCGACGCGCAGACCCTCGAGAACTCCGTCACGCGCGTGATCGAGCAAGGCATGACCGGGCTCGACAATCTGCAGTACATGTCCGCGACTTCGGACGCTTCGGGCGAAGTCCAGATCCGCCTCACTTTCAGCAGCGCCGCCAGCCCGGATGTCGCGCAGATGCAGGTGCAAAACAAGCTGCAGCTCGTCACGGCGCAGTTGCCGCCGGTCGTGCAGAGCACCGGGCTCACGGTGACCAAATCGTCGGCGAGCTTCCTGATGGTCGTGGGCTTCGTCTCGAAGGACGCCCGGCTGCGCTCGATCGACCTCGACGACTACGTGGGCAGCACGCTCCAGGACCGCATCCGCCGGGTGCCGGGCGTCGGCAACACGCAGTTGTTCGGGTCGAGCTACGCCATGCGCATCTGGCTCAATCCCCACCGGCTCGCCCAATACTCGCTCATGCCGGGCGACGTGGAAGCCACACTGCGCGCGCAGAACGCCCAGGTGTCGGCCGGCCAGCTCGGCGCCCAGCCGGCACGGCCGGGGCAGCAGCTCAACGCCACCGTCACCGCAAAGAGCCGGCTGCGCACCGCGGACCAGTTCGCCGACATCATCGTCAAGAGCGCACCCGACGGCGCCGTGGTGCGCCTGAAGGACGTCGCGCGCGTCGAACTGGGCGCCGAGAACTACACCTACTCATCCACGTACAACGGCAAGCCCGCCTCGTCGCTCGGCATCAATCTGGCAACCGGCGCGAACGCGCTGGAGACCGCGCAAGGCGTCAAGACGCTGATCGATTCGCTCAAGCCCACGCTGCCCGCCGGCGTGGAGGTGGTCTATCCCTACGACACCACGCCGTTCGTCAAGCTCTCGATCCACGAGGTCGTCAAGACGCTGTTCGAAGCCATTGCACTCGTCTTCATCGTGATGCTGGTGTTCCTGCAGAACTGGCGCGCCACGCTGATCCCCACGCTGGCGATCCCGGTCGTGCTGCTCGGCACGTTCGGCGTGCTCGCGGTGTTCGGCTACTCCATCAACACGCTCACGATGTTCGCGATGGTGCTGGCGATCGGCCTGCTGGTGGACGACGCCATCGTGGTGGTGGAAAACGTCGAACGCGTGATGGTCGAAGAACAGCTCTCGCCGCTCGAAGCCACCCTCAAGTCGATGCGCGAGATCTCCGGCGCGCTGATCGGCATCGCCACGGTGCTGTCCGCCGTGTTTGTGCCGATGGCGTTCTTCTCGGGTGCAACCGGCACCATCTATCGCCAGTTCTCGGTCACGCTCATCACGGCCATGCTGCTTTCGGTGGCCGTCGCGCTGATCCTCACGCCCGCGCTGTGCGCCACCCTGCTGCGTCGTCCCCAGGGCCATGGCGCGACCCATGGCTTCGCCGGCTGGTTCAACCGAGGCTTCGAGCGCGGCTCGCTCGCCTACCGCGGCGGCGTGGCCGGCGTGCTCGCGCGTAGCAAGCGCTTTCTGGCTGTGTTCGTCGCGCTCGTCGTTGCAATGGGCTGGATGTTCATGCGCCTGCCGACCTCGTTTTTGCCGGTGGAAGACCAGGGGATCATGATGAGCACCGTGCAGCTACCGCCGGGTGCGATGGCGGGGCGCACGCGCGACGTGCTCGAGCAGGTCGCGGATTACTACCTGAAAAACGAAAAAGACGCGGTGGAAGGCGTGATGGCGATCGAGGGCTACGGCTTCGGCGGCTCCGGCCAGAACGCGGGCATGGTGTTCGTGCGCCTGAAGGACTTCGATGCACGCCACGGCGCGCACCTTTCCGCGCAGGCCGTTGCAGACCGCGCGAACGCAGCGTTCGCCGCCATCAAAGACGCTCAGGTGTACGCACTGTTGCCACCCGCCATCGATGGCATGGGCAACTCGAACGGTTTCGATTTTTATCTGGAGGATACCGGTGGCGCAGGACGCGAACGACTCATGCAAATGCGAGACCAGTTGCTGGGTGCCGCGGCGCGCAGCCCCGCGCTCGCCTACACGCGACCAACGGGGCAGGACCCGGCGCCGCAGTTTGCCGTGGACATCGATCAGGCAAAAGCCAGTGCGCTCGGCCTGAGTCCCACCGATGTCGACACCACGCTCTCGGTGGCGTGGGGCAGCGACTACGTCAACGATTTCATCGACCGGGGCCGCGTGAAACGCGTCTTCGTGCAGTCCGATGCCGACTTCCGCATGCAGCCGGGCGACCTCGATGCATGGCATGTTCGCAACGCGCGCAACGAGATGGTGCCGTTCGCTTCGTTCGCGCAAGGACACTGGACCCTCGGGCCGACGCGTCTTGAGCGCTACAACGGCGTCACGGCCGTCGAAATCCAGGGCGAAGCCGCACCGGGCGTCAGCTCGGGCACGGCGATGAGCGAGATCGACCGGCTGGTGGCACAGTTGCCGCCCGGCGTGCGTCACGAGTGGACGGGCCTGTCCTGGGAGGAGCGTCTCGCGGGCGATCAGGCCGCGGCGCTTTACGCGATCTCCGTCCTCTTCGTGTTCCTCTGTCTTGCCGCGCTGTACGAAAGCTGGACCATCCCGCTCTCCGTGCTGCTCACGGTGCCGGCCGGCATGGCGGGCGCGCTGCTCGCGGCCATGCTGTGCGGCCAGGCCAATGACGTCTACTTCAAGGTGGGCCTGCTCACGACCATCGGTCTTGCCGCGAAAAACGCCATCCTGATTGTCGAATTCGCGCTGGAACGCGAAGCGCAGGGCGCGGGCCTGATCGAAGCCACGCTCGATGCCGCGCGCCTGCGTCTGCGGCCGATTCTCATGACCTCGTTCGCGTTCATCCTCGGCGTGGCGCCGCTGGCTGTGGCGACAGGCGCCGGCTCGGGCGCGCAAAACGCGATCGGCATCGGTGTGATGGGCGGCATGATTGCGTCCACCGTGATCGGCATTTTCCTCGCACCGCTGCTCTACGTCGGCGTACGCACGATGTTCAAAGGCAAACGCCCATGAACGCCAACTCACGCACCATCATGAACCGTCCGAAACGCTTTCCGTTCCCGCACCGCCAGTCGGCGCTGCTCATTCTCGGTGCCTGCGCACTGCTCGCGGGCTGCGCCGTGGGTCCCGACTATCGCGCACCGCACCCCGACGTGCCTGCGCAATGGAGCGCGCAGTCCTTGCGCACCACCGACGCCCAGCCCGATCTCCACCAATGGTGGCGGCGCCTGAACGATCCGCTGCTCGATGAACTCGTGGATGAAGCCACGCGCGGCAACCTCGACGTAGCCACGGCCACCGCGCGCATCCGCGAGGCCCGCGCGACGGTACGCGAAGCCGGCGGCGCGCTCTATCCGTCGCTGAACGGTTCGGGATCCTTAACGCGTGCGGGTGCAGGCCCGAATGCTATCGCCGGACCCTCGCCTTCGATGCCGGGGGCGCTGCCATCGGGTAGCCCCGGTAGCCCCGTCAACCTCTTCCAGGCGGGTTTCGACGCCAGTTGGGAGATCGACCTGTTCGGCGCCAACCGCCGCGCGCTGGAAGCGGCCCGCGGTGGTCTCGACGCGGCTCAGTGGGATCTGCGCTCGACCCAGCTTTCGCTGATCGGCGACGTGACGACGCGCTACGTAGAGGCGCGCGGCTATCAGGCACGCCTCGCGCTCGCACGCGCAACAGCGGATTCGCAGCAGGAAACCGCGCGTCTCACCCGCGTGCGCTACGAAGCGGGCGCGAATTCCGGTCTCGACGCTGCCAACGCATCCGGCGAGGCGCAGGCCACGTTGGCCTCCATTCCCGCACTGGAGGCTGCCTACGCGCAGACCGTGTACAGCCTTTCCGTACTCACGGGCCAGACGCCGGGAGCGCTCGTCGCGCGCATGCAGCAGGCCCATGACGTGCCCGCACCGCCCCTGCCCGTCGCGATGGGCGTGCCCGCCGACGTGCTGCTCGCACGGCCGGACGTGCGCGCCGCCGAACGCCGCTACGCGCAGAGCACGGCGCACGTGGGCGTGGCGCAGGCTGCCCGCTACCCGCGCGTAACCTTGACCGGCGCGCTCGGCACCTCGGGCACCCAGTTCGGCGATCTGGCGCACCATTCGTCGATCGGCTGGTCGATCGGGCCTTCCGTGACGATTCCGCTGTTCGATGGCGGACGGCTGAAAGCCGCGGTCGAGATCGCGGACGCGCAACGCGATCAGTCGTTTGTCGCGTATCGAGCGGCCGTACTCACTGCACTGCAGGACGTGGAAAACGCGAGCGTGGCGCTCGCGCGGGAAACCGAAAGCGTTCAAAGCCTGCAGCGTTCCGCCGATGCGTACGGTCAGGCGGCGTCGATGGCAAAATCGCTCTACCGGTCGGGATCGACGGGCTTTCTCGAGTTGCTCGTCGCCGACCGCGCGCAGTTCGCGGCGCAGGACGCACTGATCCAGAGTCGCGTGCGCGTCACGACCGACTACATCGCCTTGAACAAGGCTTTGGGTGGGGGATGGGATGGGGCGCCGCAAATCTGATTCGGCAGATTTTCCACTTGACGCCAACTATCCCGATCAAACGAACCAGCGGACCTTCGCTAGTTCAGATCTACAGTGAATTCACAGCCTGTGCCGAGGAGCGCAGGTTATTGATTCGCTGGATCGAACACAATATTCGGAATCCTGAATATTTCCGTCAACGTGTCGGTGTTGCCGCGATGAAATGGAAAGGAGGTACTCGATGGATTGCTTCCCCCGAATTAAATCAGGGTTAGGTACTTGGTGGGCCGGGTCGGGTTCGAACCGACGACGGGATTTCTCCGGCGGATTATGAGTCCGCTGCCTGCAACCAACACGGCGTCCGGCCCAACAGAAAACAACAAGGAAAGCATCAACAAAAAAGCCCGGTCTACCCAAAGGCCGGGCTTTCTTGAAGACAGGCCGACATACTACACGAAAGCATGCCCGCCTGTTAAGTGCACACGTGAAACGTGTGCACTTAACGCAAACATCCGCAAAAATCAGTTCCCTTCGAGGAACGACTTGAGCTTGTCCGAGCGGCTCGGGTGACGCAGCTTGCGCAGCGCCTTCGCTTCGATCTGGCGAATCCGCTCGCGCGTCACGTCGAACTGCTTGCCCACTTCTTCGAGCGTGTGGTCGGTGCTCATTTCGATACCGAAACGCATGCGCAGCACCTTCGCCTCGCGCGGCGTGAGCGAATCGAGCACGTCCTTCACGACGTCGCGCATCGAGGCATGCAGCGCGGCGTCCGCGGGCGCGACCGTGTTCGTGTCCTCGATGAAGTCGCCCAGATGCGAATCGTCGTCGTCCCCGATCGGCGTTTCCATGGAGATCGGCTCCTTCGCGATCTTCATGATCTTGCGGATCTTGTCCTCCGGCATTTCCATCTTCTCGGCCAGCGTTGCCGGATCCGGCTCGAGACCGGTTTCCTGCAGGATCTGCCGCGAGATGCGGTTCATCTTGTTGATCGTCTCGATCATGTGAACCGGAATGCGGATCGTGCGCGCCTGGTCCGCGATCGAGCGCGTGATGGCCTGGCGGATCCACCACGTCGCGTAGGTCGAGAACTTGTAGCCGCGGCGATATTCGAACTTGTCCACCGCCTTCATCAGACCGATGTTGCCTTCCTGAATGAGGTCGAGGAACTGCAGGCCGCGGTTCGTGTACTTCTTCGCAATCGAGATCACGAGACGCAGGTTGGCCTCGGTCATCTCGCGCTTCGCCTGGCGCGCCTTCAGTTCGCCGGCCGCCATCTGGCGATTGGTTTCCTTCAGGTCTTTCAGCGGCAGCACCACGCGCGCCTGCAGGTCGAGCAGGCGCTGCTGCTGTTCGCGGATCGCCGGAATATTGCGCGAGAGAATGCCGCTATACACGTGGTTTTCGGAGACGATCTTGTCGGTCCACTCCAGATCCGTCTCGTTGCCCGGGAAGCGCGCGATGAACTCCGAGCGCGGCATGCCGCACTTGTCCACGACGGTATGCAGGATCTGGCGCTCGACCTGACGCACTTCGTCCACCTGGGCGCGCAGCGTGTCGCACAGACGCTCGACGGTGCGCGCGGTGAAGCGAATCGACATCAGTTCGTTCTGGATCGTTTCCTGCGCCTTGAGGTAGGACTTCGACTTGTAGCCTTCCTTCTCGAACGCACGGCGCATCTTGTCGAACCATTCGCTGATGAGCGCGAACTTCTCGAGCGAGGCGCGCTTGAGCGCTTCGAGCTGGGCAGCGTTGGCGGTCGCCTGCGCTGCGCCTTCGTCCTCCTCTTCTTCCTCTTCTTCCTCTTCCTCTTCCGCCTCTTCGGTCTCGTTCTCGATCTCTTCCGCTTCCTGCGCGGAGAAGCCGTCGGTGTCCTCGGCATTCGGATCGATCAGGCCATCGACGAGCTCATCCACGCGAATCTCGTCGTTCGCCACGCGCTCGGCCATCGCGAGAATGTCGGCGATCGTGGTCGGGCACGCGGAGATCGCCATGACCATGTGCTTGAGACCGTCTTCGATGCGCTTGGCGATTTCGATTTCGCCTTCGCGCGTGAGCAGCTCGACCGTGCCCATTTCGCGCATGTACATGCGCACGGGATCGGTGGTGCGGCCGAATTCCGAATCGACGGTGGACAGCGCGACTTCGGCTTCCTCTTCTACTTCGTCGTCCGAAGAAGCGTTCGGTGCGTTGTCGTTGAGCAGCAGCGTTTCGGCATCGGGCGCCTGCTCGTACACGGCCACGCCCATGTCGTTGAAGGTGCTGATGATGCCTTCGATCGCCTCGGTTTCGGTGAAGTTGTCCGGCAGGTGATCGTTGATTTCGGCGTACGTGAGAAAGCCGCGCTCCTTACCCAGCTTGATGAGCGCTCGCAGTTTCGAGCGACGCTCCTCGAGCTCCTCGACGGTCCCGGGCTGCGAGGACGCGAACGCGTCTTTCAGCAGCGCCTTTTCCTTCGCCCGCCGGTCGCGCGCACGGGCCTTTTCGCCCTTGCCCGCGGCGGGCGTGCTGTCTTCGCTCTGACTTGCGTCGTCTTCGACGGATACTTCATTCAGCTTTTTCGTCATGGAGTTCGCCGTTTCGGCTATAGTCTCGACTCGCGGCTGGTGGACGTCAGCCTCTTGAACCGTGGATACTGGAGCCTCGCGCTCTGCCACATCGTCCGCAATGGCAGGCACTTGCCTTGCACTACTCGAACCGGACCGCTTCGTCGCCGGCCGGGTTGCGGCCGGGGTGGCAGCTCTCGCCGCGCGTGGTGGCGCCGCTCGTGCGGCCGAAGCAGCCATGGTTTTTTTCCGGGCAGCGGGTTCAGGAGAGGTGGCGGACGACTTTCTGGCGGAACGGGTGGCAGTGGCCTCGTTGACCTTGCTGGTCGGCTCCGTGGAGCTTTTGCCTGTTGCCTTTTTCCCGCCTGTAGTCTTTGCCATTTGCCATTCCGTCCTTGCTCGAAGCTGGGTATGAAGCCCGGAAAAAAACAAAAACAAACCGCTGAAAACCTTTTATTATAGCACGCGGGGCAGAATCCCTCCGTGCGGCCTCCCTTACAAACCGAGCTGACGTTTCATTTCAGCCCGGGTCTGATTCAGTTTCATCAGTTCCGCCAGTTCTTCAGGCGTGTGCCGCGATTGCCGCGAAAGTGCATCGAGCCGGTCGCAGCAGGCGTCGTAGCGCATCTTCAGGATGGCTGCCTTGAGCTCCTCGCCCACGAGGCGCTCCTGTTCGCGCCGCTCCTCCGCCACCGCGCTGTCTTCGGGATTTTTCATCAGCAAATCCCGGACGTTTTCATCATAGTCCAGAATTTCCCGAAAAATCTCCTCGAAGGTCGGGGCGTTCGCGCCATTGCGCAAGAGGTCCGAAAGGAGCTGAAACTCGGCCGCATCGCCCAGCCCGCGGGCGTGCGTGGTCACTTCCTCGAACAGTTCGCCATGGCGCGTGAAGGTGATCAGCGCCCGTTCGGCTTCCTCGTCCAGTTGCGCCACGATGCGCGGATGCATGACGAGATTGCGCAGCGACTTGCGCTCGATCCCCGTCACGAGGTGCCGATCCTTGCGCGCGGGCGCCGAGCGCGCCGCCTGGGCAATTCGCGCATCGACCTCGCAAAGCGCCGCCACTTCCTCGAACGGCACGTCCAGCCGGTCCGCGAACATGTGCATGATCTGCGCGCGCAGCGCGTTCGCCGGCAGCGCCTGGAGCAGCGGCTTGGCGTCGAACAGCGCCCGCGCGCGGCCCTCCGGCTGGTCCAGCTCCTTGCCCGCCAACACCTCGTTCAGCATGAACTGCGAGAGCGGCATGGCCCGCTCCACCTGCTCCTGGAACGCTTCGGTGCCGAACTCGCGCACGTAGCTGTCCGGGTCGTGCTCCTGCGGCAGGAACAGGAACCGGATCGTCCGGTTGTCCGCGGCGTGGGGCAGGCACGCGTCGAGCGCGCGGCGCGCGGCGCGGCGGCCGGCCGAATCGCCGTCGAAGCTGAAGATCACGGTGTCGGTCTGGCGCAGCAGCTTCTGCACGTGAATCGGCGTGCAGGCCGTGCCGAGCGTCGCCACGGCGTTCTGGAACCCGAGCTGCGCGAGGGCCACGACATCCATATACCCTTCGACCACGAGCACGTAGTGCTGCTCGCGGATCGCGAGCCGCGCCTCGAAGAGCCCGTACAGTTCGCTGCCCTTGTTAAATAGCGGCGTTTCCGGCGAATTCAAATACTTGGGCTCGCCGCCATCGAGCACCCGGCCGCCGAAGCCGATCACCTGGCCCTTCACGTTGCGGATCGGGAACATGACCCGGTCGCGGAAGCGGTCGTAGCGCCGCGCCTGCCCCTGGCCATCCTGCTTTTCGCTGACGATCACGAGCCCCGCTTCGACGAGGGCTTCGTCCCGGTAATTGGGGTACGCGGATTCGAGGTTTTGCCATCCATCGGGCGCGTAGCCGAGGCCAAAGCGCGCCGCGATTTCGCCCGTGAGGCCGCGTTTTTTCAGGTACTGGATCGCATTGGGCGCGCTGCGCAACTGCTTGCGGTAGTAGTCGCACGCCGCCTGCATGATGTCCGGGAGCGCCGTTGCGACGGCCTTCGAAGGCCAGCCTGCGTAGCCGCCTGCGCCGGCGCCTCCAGCACCGCCGCGCATGGGCGACGGTTCCTGCGGCACGCTCAGGCCAACCGACTGGGCGAGTTCGTTGACGGCCTCGGGAAACGTGAGGCCGGCATGCTCCATGAGGAAGCCGATGGCGGTGCCGTGCGCGCCGCATCCGAAGCAGTGATAGAACTGCTTCGTTGGACTAACGGTAAACGAAGGGCTCTTCTCGTTGTGAAACGGACAGAGGCCCATGAAGTTCGCGCCGCCCTTCTTGAGCTGCACGTAGCGCCCCACCACGTCGACGATATCGACGCGGTTCAGGAGATCCTGCAGGAACGAATGCGGAATCATCGGGACGGGGGCATCCTGCTGCGTGCGCGACGAGTGGCGCGCGGTCCGTTGCCGGCCCTGCGGGGCCGCGAACGGACCGCGTACCCTGTATTTACTTCGAAAGTGCGGCCTTGACCAGCGCCGACACCGCCGTCATGTCGGCACGGCCGGCAAGCTTGCCCTTGAGCACGCCCATCACCTTGCCCATGTCCTGCGGGCCGGCGGCGCCCGTCTGCGCGACCGCGGCCTGCACTTCGGCGGCGATTTCGGCATCGGAAAGCTGCGCCGGCATGTAGTCGGCCAGCACCTTCAGTTCCGCGGCTTCCTTCTCGACGAGGTCCGTGCGGCCCGCCGCCTCGAACTGGCTGATCGAATCCTTGCGCTGCTTGATCATCTTGTCGATGACCGCGGTGACGGCGGCGTCGTCGAGCATCACGCGCTCGTCCACCTCACGTTGCTTGATCGCGGCGAGCAGCAGACGAATCGTGGCGAGGCGCTCGGTTTCGCGGGCGCGCATCGCGGCTTTCATGTCGTCGTTGATTCGGTCCTTGAGGCTCATCACTCACCTGAAATGCGTTGGGTTACGGGGTACCTGGACCAGGTCCAGGCGATGGGGCGCACGCGGGGGCCGCACACGTCACCTGTCGCACAAGCATCATATCAATGCAAAAACCCGCCTGGAAACGCTTCCAGGCGGGTCGGCGCAGATTCTCGATGGTTGCGACCACACCAGAGGGGGCTGCAACAACCGCGGTGCCCGGAATTCAGGGCCGGCGGCGCTGCCGGCGGCTTTTGGGGGCAAAGTTTCAGGAAAGGCACCTGGGACCCGCCCCTGCAACGCCGGACTCAGTACAGCTTCTTCGGCAGCATCTGGCTGCGCAGGCGCTTGAAGTGGCGCTTCACCGCCGCCGCCTTCTTGCGTTTGCGCTCAGACGTCGGCTTTTCGTAAAACTCGCGCGCACGAAGTTCGGTCAAAAGACCGTTCTTCTCGATCGTGCGCTTGAAGCGGCGCATGGCAACTTCAAAGGGTTCGTTTTCTTTTACGCGGACGGTCGTCATTTTCCAATAACGGATCTGAGGTAAAGAACATCAAGTATAGCAGTTCCAAAGACGCGCAACCCGGGGAACGCTGGACCGAAAACCCCCGCCCCGGGCGGCTGTCCGGGCCGATGCCACGGCCGTCCCGGGGTTGCCTCAGCCCCTGCCTGGGGGTTGTCCCAAGCCCTGCCTGGGGGCCGCCTCGCGCCGCCCCTGGGTGGCTTAACCGTCGCCCGGAACGTGGCCGCCCGCGGCCGTCAATTCCGCCGCAGCCTCGCCGGCCGCCACGCCCGAAGCCCACGCCCACTGGAAGTTATAGCCGCCGAGCCAGCCGGTCACGTCCACGGCCTCGCCGATGAAGTACAGGCCCGGCACGCGCTGGCTCATCATCGTGGCCGACGAAAGCTCGCGCGTATCCACGCCGCCGCGCGTGACCTCGGCCTTCTTGTAGCCCTCGGTGCCGGTGGGGGTGAGCGTCCATTGCGCGAGACCCTCGCCCATGCGGCGCAGCGTCTTGTCGGGCAAGTCCGCGAGGCGCGCGTCGAGCGGCACCTGGTGCGCCTCCAGCCAAAGGTGTGCGAGCCGCGCGGGCATCCATTCGGCCAGCAGGTTGCCGATCTGGCGCCGGGTCGCACCCTTCGCCTCGATCAGTTCCGCCGCCACATCGCGCTCGGGCAGCAGGTTCACGCGCACGGGCTGGCCCGGCTGCCAGTAGCTCGAAATCTGCAGCACGCCCGGTCCGGACAGGCCGCGGTGCGTGAACAGCAGGTCTTCGTCGAACGTCCCGCCCGTCTTGCGCTCGCCCGTGGCGATGCGCACCTCAAGCGAAACCCCCGAAAGCGCCGCGTACGGCGCCCAGTCGTCGTGAGCGAACGTGAGCGGCACGAGCGCCGGACGCGTGTCGATCAGCTTGTGGCCGAACTGCTTTGCGATGCGATAGGCGAAATCGGTGGCGCCGATCTTCGGAATCGAGAGGCCGCCGGTGGCGATGACGAGCGCGCGGGCCCGTATCGTGCCCTGTGGCGTGCCCAGGGTGAAGCCCTCGCCGTCCGCATGGCTCACCGTCTCGACCGGCAACGGCCGGCGCCAGGCCACGCCGCCGGCGTCGCATTCGGCGCGCAACACGTCGATGATCGCCTCGCTCGACTGGTCGCAGAAGAGCTGGCCCTTGTGCTTTTCGTGCCACGTCACGCGGTGCTGGCGCAGCAGCGCGAGAAAGTCGCGCGGCGTATAGCGCGCAAGCGCGGAGCGGCAAAAATGCGGATTGCTGGAGAGGTAATTGGCCGGACCGGCGTGCAGATTCGTGAAGTTGCAGCGCCCGCCGCCCGAGATGCGGATTTTCTCCGCGAGGCGCGGCGCGTGGTCGATCAGCGCGACGCGGCGCCCCAGTTGGCCGGCCACCGCCGCGCACATCATCCCGGCCGCACCTGCGCCGATCACGGCGATGTCGAAAGATTCCATGGCGCGCATTCTACCTGCCGGGCGGCAACGGACCCGCCAGACCCGCTCCCCCTCCGGCGACCGCCCGCCTCGTTTCGAGCCCGCTGCTATACTTTGAGGCTTCCCGCTGACTCTTTTTCGGCAAGGGTTTGCCGTCCGGCCTCGCCCGGCGGTCCGCCATTGGCCGCCTGACCCATGCTCGTTCTCGGCATCGAAAGCTCCTGCGACGAAACCGGCCTTGCGCTGTACGACACGGACCGCGGCCTCCTCGCCCACGCGCTGCACTCGCAGATCGCCATGCATCGCGAGTACGGCGGCGTGGTGCCGGAACTCGCCTCGCGCGACCATATCCGCCGCGCGCTGCCGCTGCTCGAAGAAGTGCTGGAGAAGAGCGGCGCCCAGCGCGCCGACATCGACGCGATCGCCTACACGCAAGGCCCCGGCCTCGCGGGTGCGCTGCTGGTGGGCGCGAGCATCGCGAACGCGCTGGCCATGGCGTGGGGGCGGCCCACGGTCGGCATCCACCATCTGGAAGGGCACCTGCTCTCGCCGCTGCTCGTGGATGCGCCGCCGCCGTTCCCGTTCGTCGCCCTGCTCGTTTCGGGCGGCCACACGCAGTTGATGCGCGTGACCGACGTGGGCGTGTACGAAACGCTCGGCGAGACGCTGGACGACGCCGCCGGCGAAGCCTTCGACAAGACCGCCAAGCTCCTCGGCCTCGGCTACCCCGGCGGCCCGGAAGTGTCGCGGCTCGCGGAATTCGGCACGCCCGGCGCCATCGACCTGCCGCGCCCGATGCTGCATTCGGGCGATCTCGACTTCAGTTTCAGCGGCCTGAAAACGGCGGTGCTCACCCAGGTCAAGAAGCTCGGCCCCAACATTTGCGAGCAGGGCAAAGCCGATATCGCGCGCGGCTTCGTCGATGCCGCCGTGGAAGTGCTGGCGGCGAAGTCGCTTGCCGCGCTCAAGCGCACGAAGCTCAAGCGCCTCGTGGTGGCGGGCGGCGTGGGCGCGAACAAGCAGTTGCGCGCGACACTGTCGGCCGCGGCGCAGAAGCGCGGCTTCGAGGTCCATTACCCCGACCTGTCGCTGTGCACCGACAACGGCGCCATGATCGCGCTTGCCGGGGCGATGCGGCTCGAACGCTGGCCCGAGCAGGCCACGCGCGACTACGCGTTCACGGTCAAGCCGCGCTGGGATCTGGCTTCGCTCGCGCGATAGCCCTACCGCCCCCGGCTTCGCCGTTGCGACGGCAACAAAAAACCGCCCCTCGAGGCGGTTTTTTTACTTCGCACAGCGCGCACGCAATCAGCCGCGCACGCGCTTGTCGTACTCGATCACGGCATACGCGCTGTGATTGTGGATCGACTCGAAGTTCTCCGCTTCCAGCACATACGCGGCCACGCGCGCATCGGCGTTCAGGCGCACGGCCACGTCGCGCACGAGGTCTTCGACGAACTTCGGGTTCTCGTAGGCACGCTCGGTCACGAACTTCTCGTCCGGACGCTTGAGCAGGCCCCACAGTTCGCACGACGCCTCTTCCTCGGCGATGCGGATGAGGTCCTCGACCGGCAGATCGCCCGCCAGCTCGGCATCGATCGTGACGTGCGAGCGCTGGTTGTGCGCGCCGTACTGCGAGATCTTCTTCGAGCACGGGCACAGGCTCGTCACCGGCACGAGCACCTTGAGGAACACGCGCGTCGCGCCATCGCGCACATCGCCCGTGAGCGTCACTTCGTAATCGAGCAGGCTCTCCACGCCCGACACCGGGGCCACCTTCTTCACGAAGTACGGGAACGACACCTCTATGCGGCCTGCCTGCGATTCGAGCTTCGCCACCATCGTGGCCAGCATCGTGCGGAACGTCGCGGGTTCGAGCGGCGCCTTGTTCTCTTCGAGCAGCGCCACGAAGCGCGACATGTGCGTGCCCTTCTGGTCGGCGGGCAGATGAACGTCGAGGTTCCACGTGCCGATGCTCGGCTGCACGTCGCCGTTGCCGGTCTTCACGGTCAGCGGATGGCGCACGCCCTTCACCCCCACGCGCTGGATCGGGATCTGACGGGTATCGACGGAGCTTTGCACGTCCGGCATCACGAAGGCCGGGTTCATCTGGTTCATGTTCTTGTCCTTTGGGCTGCGCGCTACGCGGCGCGCAATGGCAAGCGCCGGCATAAGCCGGCGCTGGCTGGCGGTCCCGGGTTCGAAAACCCGCCCGCCGATTCAAACGGAGTGTGGGCTGCCCGCGATCAGGCGACGCGCATGACCGACTTGCCGGATGCGTTCGCCGTGCGATCGAGAAAGCGTTCGCGAATCGACTTCGCGATCCCTGCCGCATCGAGGCCCACGCCCGAAAGCAGCTTGGCCGGGTCGCCGTGGTCGATGAAGCGGTCGGGGAGGCCCAATTGTAGTACGGGCTTGATAACCCCACTTTCAAGGAGGGCTTCCACGCAGGCCGAACCGGCGCCGCCCATGAGGCAGCCTTCCTCGACCGTCACGAGGTAGTCGTGCGTTTCGGCGAGCTGCTTCACGAGTTCGGTATCGAGCGGCTTCACGAAGCGCATGTTGGCCACGGTGGCGTCGAGTTCCTCGGCGGCGGCGAGCGACGGCGCGACCATCGTGCCGAACGCGAGGATGGCGATGCGCTTGCCTGCCGGCGCGTGGCTCTCGCGGCGAACCTCGCCCTTGCCCACCGGCAGCGCGGCCATCTGCTTGACCGTCGCCACGCCGGTGCCGGCGCCGCGCGGATAGCGCACGGCCGTCGGGCAGTCCTGCTGGAGCGCCGTATAGAGCATCTGGCGGCACTCGTTTTCGTCCGAGGCGGCCATGATCATCATGTTCGGGATGCAGCGCATGAACGCGAGGTCGTAGGCGCCCGCGTGCGTCGCGCCGTCCGCGCCCACGAGACCCGCGCGGTCGATGGCGAACACCACCGGCAGGTTCTGCAACGCGACGTCGTGGATCAACTGGTCGTAGGCGCGCTGCAGGAAGGTCGAGTAGATCGCGACAACCGGCTTCAGACCTTCGGCCGCGATGCCGCCTGCAAACGTGACCGCGTGCTGCTCGGCAATGCCCACGTCGTAGTAGCGATCCGGGAAGCGCTTTTCGAATTCGACGAGGCCCGAGCCTTCGCGCATCGCCGGCGTGATGCCGACCACGCGCGAATCGAGTTCGGCCGCGTCGCACAGCCACTCGCCGAAGACCTGGGTGTAGGTCTTCTTGCCCGGCGCCGTGGACGGCTTGATGCCTTCGGCCGGGTTGAACTTGCCGGGACCGTGGTAGAGCACGGGATCCGCTTCGGCGAGCTTGTAGCCCTGGCCTTTCTTCGTCACGACGTGCAGGAACTGCGGACCGCGCAGTTCCTTGATGTTCTGCAGCGTCGGGATCAGCGAGTCGAGATCGTGGCCGTCGATCGGCCCGATGTAGTTGAAGCCGAACTCTTCGAACAGCGTGGCCGGCACGATCATGCCCTTCGCGTGCTCTTCGAGCTTGCGCGCGAGGTCGAGCACGGGCGGCGCATGGCGCAGCACGCGCTCCACGCCCGCACGCGCGGCGGCGTAGAAGCGGCCCGACATGAGACGCGCGAGGTGGCGGTTGAGCGCCCCCACCGGCGGCGAGATCGACATGTCGTTGTCGTTGAGGATCACGAGGAGCGGCACGTCGTCCTCGACGCCGCCGTTGTTCAGCGCCTCGAAGGCCATGCCGGCGGTCATCGCGCCGTCGCCGATCACGGCGATGCCCATGGCGTTATCGCCCTTGAGCTTGCTCGCGATGGCCATGCCGAGCGCGGCCGAGATCGACGTGCTCGAGTGGGCCGTGCCGAACGTGTCGTACGGCGACTCGTCGCGCTTCGGGAAGCCCGAAATGCCCCCGAGCTGGCGCAGCGTGTGCATCTGGTCGCGGCGGCCGGTCAGGATCTTGTGCGGATAGGTCTGGTGGCCGACGTCCCAGACGATGCGATCGCGCGGCGTGTCGAACACGTAGTGCAGCGCGATCGTCAGCTCGACCGTACCGAGGTTGGACGACAAATGGCCGCCCGTCTGCGAGACGCTGTCGAGAACGAAGGCACGCAGTTCGTCGGCAAGCGGTTGCAACTGGCGGCGATCGAGGCGGCGCAAGTCCGCCGGGTCGTCAATGGTTTTCAGCAAGTCGTACATCGTCGTTCCAGTCCAGGAAATCGGGCGCTCCCGCACTTCTGGCGCACATTACGTCCCCTTTCATGCGCGCGGGCGGGTTGGCGCGGTCAGCTGACCCGGTTCACCACCAGGTCGGCGAGTTCGGCAAGGCGCTGCGCGCGCGCGCCGAACGGTTCAAGCGCCGCATGCGCGTCGCCGCGCAACTGCTGCGCGAGTGCTCGCGATGCGTCCAGACCGATGATCGACACGTAGGTCGGCTTGCCGTCCTTCGCGTCTTTGCCAGCGGTCTTGCCGAGCGTCGCCGTGTCGGCGGTGACGTCGAGAATGTCGTCCACCACCTGGAAGGCGAGGCCCACAGCCGCCGCGTACGCATCGAGCGCGCGCAGCGTGTCGGCGGCGGGCGTTTCGCCCGCGAGCGCCCCCATGCGCACCGATGCGCGCAGCAGCGCGCCGGTCTTCAGGCGGTGCATCGTTTCCAGTTCTTCGCGCGTGAGCGAACGGCCCACGCTCGCGAGGTCGATGGCCTGGCCGCCGGCCATGCCGATCGAGCCGCTCGCCAGCGCCAGCTCGCGCACGAGCGCGGCCTGCCGCGGCGCCGCGTCGCGCAGACCCGGCACGTCCGACGTCAGCGTAATGAAAGCCTGCGACTGCAGCGCGTCGCCCACGAGGAGCGCGGTGGGCTCGTCGTACTTCACGTGGACGGTCGGCTTGCCGCGGCGCATGTCGTCGTCGTCCATGCACGGCATGTCGTCGTGCACGAGCGAGTAGACATGAATCATCTCCAGCGCGCAGGCCGCTGCGTCGAGCGCCTCGGGGGTCGCACCCGTCAGCTCACCCGCAGCATGGCACAGAAGCGGGCGCACGCGCTTGCCGCCGCCCAGGACCGCGTAACGCATGGCGTCATGCAGGCCCGCGGGCAGCACGTCGGCTGCCGGCAAATAGTGTTCGAGCGCGCTCTCGACCCGGTCCAGCACCAGCCGGGTCCATTGTTCAAAAGTCATAGATCGTCGTCTCCGCCGGTCGCGGATGTCGTATTGAGGGGCACGGGCCTGAGCGTTTCGCCGTCGAGCACGCGCACCTGTTGTTCAACCTTTTCCAGCTGCTGCTGGCAGAACTTCACCAGCACGGCGCCGCGCCGGTAGGCGGCCAGCGACTCCTCGAGGCTCAGGCTGCCGCTTTCCATGCGCGCCACGAGCGTATCGAGCTCCGCCAGCGCAGCCTCGTAGCTCTCGGGCTGCGGTAATCCGTCACCGCCGTCGCCACTACCATGGCGATCATTGCGGTTTTCGGCTTCGTCGGCCGCCGCAGTGCGGTCCGCAGTGCGGTCTTTCGTTGCGGATTTCGCCATGAGTCGTCGCAGAATTGAAACAAGGCGGACATTCTACGGCAAAAGCGACTTATCCGATCCGCTCGCCGGCGGGCATGCCCTGGACGCCACAACTGCGATGCTGACCGAAATTCGCCTTACCGGCACGTCATAGGCGTTGCCCCGCGGCAATTTTGGCAAAAATCAGTGACTTAGCTACCCCTTGGGGGGTGCGTTCGGGTATAATCGCCGGCTCCCTAAATCGAATCTTCGATGGTTGGGTTGTTCACTGCTTTCACGTCTTCATCGGGAGTGGGAATGTCCAATCTGAGCAATGCATTGCAGCTGAAGTCCATTCACAGCCAGCTGCCAGTCGCCGCTTATTTTGACGATGCGCTTCTCCAGCGCGAAATCGAAACGCTTTTCCAGAAAGGTCCCCGTTACATCGGGCACGAGCTGATGGTGCCCGAGGCGGGGAATTATTTTGCACTGCCCGGCGAGAAAGAAGGCCGTGTGCTGGTGCGCAACAAGCAGGACCAGATCGAGCTACTCTCGAACGTCTGCCGCCACCGCCAGGCCATCATGCTAAACGGTCGCGGCACGGCCGACAACATCGTATGTCCGCTGCATCGCTGGACCTACGACCTCAAGGGCGAGCTGCTCGGGGCACCGCATTTCGCGGACAAACCCTGCCTGAACCTGAACCGGACTCCGCTGCAGCAGTGGAACGGCCTGCTCTTCGAGTCCTCGGGGCGCGACATCGCGCGCGACCTCGCTCGCCTCGGCCCGGCGAAGCACCTCGACTTCACGGACTACATGTTCGATCACGTCGAGATCCACGAGTGCAACTACAACTGGAAGACCTTCATCGAGGTCTATCTGGAGGACTACCACGTCGTGCCGTTCCACCCGGGCCTCGGCAACTTCGTGTCGTGCGACGACCTGAAGTGGGAGTTCGGCGAGTGGTACAGCGTGCAGACCGTGGGCGTGCACAACCACCTCGGCAAGCCGGGCAGCCCGACGTACCGCAAGTGGCACGACGAGATCCTGCGCTTCCGCAACGGCGTGCCGCCCGAGTTCGGCGCGATCTGGATGGTGTACTACCCGAATCTCATGATCGAGTGGTATCCGCACGTGCTGGTTGTCTCGTGGCTGATTCCGCAAGGCACGCAGAAGACGACCAATGTGGTCGAGTTCTACTACCCCGAGGAAATCACGCTCTTCGAGCGCGAGTTCGTCGAGGCCGAGCGCGCTGCCTATATGGAAACCGCGGTGGAAGACGACGAGATCGCGGAGCGCATGGACGCCGGCCGCCGCGCGCTGTTCGAGCGCGGCGTTTCGGAGGTCGGCCCGTATCAGAGCCCGATGGAAGACGGCATGCAGCACTTTCACGAGTTCCTGCGCCGCGAACTCGGCACGATCTGAGGCACGCCGGCGGCAAGCGCTTCGGCCAGCCTCGGGACGCTTCGGCATAAAGGAAAGACGGGCTTCGGCCCGTCTTTTTGTTTAGACTGACGGCATCGGGCCGGCCCAGCCGGCCGCGCATCCTTGAGGAGCCGTCCATGCCGCACACCCACTACACCACGCTCATTTCGGCCGCCAATCTGCACGAGCGACTCACGGCGGCGCCGGGCAGCGTGCTCGTCTTCGATTGCCGCTTCGATCTCGTCGATCCGGCCATCGGCGAAGCGGCCTACGCGAACGGCCACATTCCCGGCGCGCAATATCTTCATCTCGACCGCGACCTCTCCGGCGCGAAGACCGGCAAGAACGGCCGCCACCCGCTGCCCGAACGCGCGACGCTCGTCGCCGCGCTCGCGGCCCGCGGGCTCAACGCGGGGCAGCAGGTCGTGGCCTACGACGCGCAGGGCGGCAGTTACGCCGCGCGGCTCTGGTGGCTGCTGCGCTGGCTCGGCCACGATTCCGTAGCGGTGCTCGACGGCGGCCTGCAGGCATGGGAAGCGGCGGCCTATCCGCTCTCGAAGGAGGCGCCCCACCCCGCGCCGGGCAATTTCAAGGCAGGCGCGCCGCTCCAGGTGACGGTGGATGTGCAGGCGGTCGTGCGCAACCTCGCGACACACGAACAGCTCGTGGTAGACGCGCGCGCAGCGGACCGCTACCGCGGCGAGAACGAAACGATCGATCCGGTGGGCGGCCACATTCCGGAGGCGCGGAATCGCTTCTTCAAGGACAACCTGGGCGCCGACGGCCGCTTCAAGCCCGCGCACGCGCTGCGCGAGGAATTCACGGCCGTGCTCGCGGGCAAGACGCCCGAGCACGTCGTGCTGCAATGCGGCTCGGGCGTCACGGCCTGCCACAACGCGCTCGCCATGGAGATCGCGGGACTGCACGGCGCCGCGCTCTATGGCGGATCGTGGAGCGAGTGGTGTGCCGACGCGTCGCGTCCCGTTGCGACGGGTGCCAATCCGTAAACCGGTCCATGCGCCGACGAAGGCGCACGCCGATACACAGGCAAGCGCCCGATCGCGCGCGGCGTCACGCGACGCCGTGCTCCCTGAACCACGCGAGGGCGCGCTTCCAGCCGTCCTCGGCGTCGGCCTTGCGGTAGCTCGGACGATAGTCGGCAAAGAACGCGTGCCCGGCATCGTCGTACACCACGAAATCGGAGCCGCGGCCGCCCTGCGGCCCTTGCGCAATTGCCTTCTTCATCTGCGCGAGCGTGTCCTGGGGAATGCTCTGATCCTGCCGGCCGTATAGCCCGAGCACCGGCACCTGCAGATCGCTCGCCAGATCGATCGGATTCTGCGGCATGGTCCGCGTATGCGGCCCCGCCACGCGTCCGTACCACGCCACGGCGGCCTTCACGTGCGGATTGTGCTCGGCGTAAAGCCAGGTGATGCGCCCGCCCCAGCAAAACCCGTTGATCCCCAGACGCTTCAGATCGCCGCCATGCTCGCCGGCCCAGGCAACGGTCGTGTCGAGATCGGACATCACCTGCGCATCGGGCAGTTTGCTCGTGATGTTCCGGTCGATCTGCTGGATGGTGGGATACACCGAGGCGTCGCCTTCGCGCACGAAGAGATCGGGCGCAATGGCCAGGTAGCCGAGCTTCGCGAAGCGCCGGCACACGTCGGCGATATGTTCGTGCACGCCGAAGATCTCGTGCACGACGATGATGACCGGCAGATGCGTCTTGCCGAGCGGCTGCGCGCGATAGGCGGGAATCAGCGTGCCGTTCGACTCGAAGCCGACTTCACCGGCTTCGAGACCTGTCGCATCGGTATGGATGGTTTGCGCGGAAACCGGCAGCACCGCCGCTGCAAAGCCGCTGCCGAGCGCGGCCTTCAGGAAGGTGCGCCGGTCGAACGGCACGTGCGGCACCAGGGAATCGACTTCGGGCTTCAGCATGCAACGCTCCTTGTTGAACGGCAATACCGGCTCGACGATGGCTCAATGGAAGGCCACGCAATGCAAAGTGCGCGGCACGATGCCGGCGCGCGCCGCGGTCAATGCAGCTTCACGCGCGGCAGCGTCGTGCGGCGCAGCCAGTGCGCGAAGGTGTCGAGCACCATGCGCGCGTAGCCGTGCAGCGCGGCAATGTGCAAACGGTACAGCGACATGTACATGAAGCGGGCAAAGAGCCCCTCGATCAGCATGCTCCCGCCGATCAGCCCGCCCATCAGGTTGCCCACCGCGCTGAAATGGCCGAGCGACACCAGCGAACCGAAGTCGCGATAGGTGAACTCGGGCAGCGGCTGGCGTTCGAGCACGTTGCCGAGCGAGCGCAGCAGGAAGGCCGCCTCCTGGTGGGCCGCCTGGGCGCGCGGCGGCACGCCGCGTTCGTGGCCCGGCCATTCGCAGGCGGCACAGTCGCCGAACGCGAAGATGTTGTCGTCGGTTTCGGTCTGCAGCGTGCGGCGCACGATCAACTGGCCGAGCTTGTTGACCGGCAGGCCATCGAGCTTCCCCAGCACCGGCGGCGCCGTGATGCCCGCGGCCCAGACCGTGAGGTCGGCGCGCACGGCCTTGCCGCTCGCCGTGCGCACGACGCCCGGCCCGACCTCGGTCACGCGCTCGCCGGTGAGAATCCGCACGCCGAGTTTCTTCAGCAGATCGGCGGTCGCCGACGAAACGCGCTCCGGCAGCGCGGGCAGAATGGTCGGACCGGCCTCGATCAGGACGATGCCGACGTCGTGGCTCGGATCGAGCTTGTGCAGGCCATACACCGAGAGCACCTGCGCGGTGTTGCGCAGCTCGGCCGAGAGCTCGACGCCGGTTGCCCCCGCGCCGATGATCGCGATCTGCACGCGCGGCTCGTCGCTCGCCGCCGCGCCTGCGGGCAAGGGCTCGGGCAGCTGATGCTCGGCGCGCATGCAGGCCGCGATGAGCCGCTTGCGAAAGCGTTCGGCCTGCGCGACGGTATCGAGCGCAATCGAATTCTCCGCGGCGCCTGGCACTCCGAAGAAATGCGTGGTGCTGCCGATGGCGAGCACGAGCGTGTCGTACTCGATCTCGCGCGGCGGTATCAGTTCGGCGCCGTCCTCGTCCAGCACCGCGCCAAGGCGAATCCGTTTGGCCGCGCGGTCGAGGCCGGTCAGTTCGCCCTGCTGAAACTCGAAGCCATGCCAGCGCGCCTGCGCGGCATATTCGAGTTCCTGCGTGAACGGGTCCATGCTGCCTGCCGCGACTTCGTGCAGGAGCGGTTTCCAGATATGCGTCGGGTAGCGGTCGACGAGCGTCACGCTCGCACGCGCCTCGCGGCCACGACGCGCCTTGCCGTACCGGTCGCCCAGCCGGGTGGCCAGTTCCAGTCCGCCGGCGCCCCCCCCCACAACGATAAAGCGATGCATAGACTCTCCGTGCGTGTCGTTTGGCTCCACCCATTGTCGGCTGACGGGGCGCTTCGCAACAAGCCTGCCCCGGACATGACGGTCATGCGTGCCGCGCGCTTGTGCCGCCCGGCCTGCGCGGCTACGGCATCGTTACGGCAACCTTCAGTGCGCTTCTTCCCAGTTCGCTCCCACGCCCACCTCGGCGACGAGCGGCACCTTGAGCTGCGCCACCGAACACATCAGTTCCGGCAGGCGCTTGCGCACTTCGGCCAGTTCCTCGTCCGGCACTTCGAGCACGAGTTCATCGTGCACCTGCATGATCATCTTCGTGCGCATGCCGGTCTCGTCCAGCCACTTTTCCACGGCGATCATCGACAGCTTGATGAGGTCGGCGGCGGTGCCCTGCATCGGCGCGTTGATGGCCGCGCGCTCGGCGGCCTGGCGGCGCGGGCCGTTGCCGCCGTTGATCTCGGGCAGCCACAGGCGGCGGCCGAACACGGTCTCGACATAGCCGCGCGATTTCGCGTCCATGCGCGTCTCGTCCATATAGCGCGCGACACCCGGATAACGCGCGAAATAGCGGTCGATATAGAGCTTCGCCGCGTCGCGCGTGATGCCGAGATTCGAGGCGAGCCCGAAGGCGCTCATGCCGTAGATCAGGCCGAAGTTGATGACCTTGGCGATACGGCGCTGGTCGGCGCTCACTTCGAGCGGCGTCACGCCGAACACTTCGGCGGCCGTGGCGCGGTGAATGTCGTCGCCGCGCGCGAAAGCGGCGAGCAGCGACGCGTCGCCCGAAATGTGCGCCATGATGCGCAGCTCGATCTGCGAATAGTCGGCCGAGACGATCTTGCATCCCGGCGACGCGATAAACGCTTCGCGGATGCGACGCCCTTCGCCCGTGCGCACGGGAATGTTCTGCAGATTCGGATCGTTCGAGGCAAGCCGCCCCGTTACCGCCACCGCCTGCGCGTAGTTCGTGTGCACGCGGCCCGTCTGCGCATTGACCATGCGCGGCAGCTTGTCGGTATAGGTGGACTTCAGCTTGGCAAGCCCGCGATGCTCGAGCAGCAGCTTGGGCAGCGGGTAGTCTTCCGCGAGCTTTTGCAGCACTTCTTCGTCCGTCGATGGCGCGCCGCTCGGCGTCTTCTTGACCACGGGCAGTTGCAGCTTCTCGAAGAAGATCTGGCCGATCTGCTTGGGCGAGCCGAGATTGAACTCCCCGCCCGCCAGCGCATACGCCTCCTGCTCCAGTTCGACGAGCCGCACGGCAATCTGCGCGCTCTGCTTCTCCAGCCGCTCCGTATCGATCAGCACGCCATTGCGCTCCATCTGGCGCAGCACGCGCGCGGTGGGCATTTCGATCTGGCGATACACGTAGTCGAGCCCCTTCTCCGGCTCGATCTGCGGGTACAGCGCAAGATGCAGCTGCAGCGTGACGTCGGCGTCTTCCGCCGCATATTCGGCGGCTTTTTCCAGCGGCACTTCGTCGAAGCCGATCTGCTGCGCGCCCTTGCCCGCCACGTCCTCGTACTTGATCGTCTTGATGCCGAGGTGGCGCAGCGCGAGGCTGTCCATGTCGTGGCTGCGATGCGATTCGAGCACGTACGATTCGAGCATCGTGTCGTGCTCCACGCCGTTCAGCGCAATGCCGTAGTTGGCGAGCACCTGCTCGTCGTACTTCATGTGCTGGCCGACTTTCTTGTGCTGCTCGCTTTCGAGCCACGGCTTCAGGCGCGCGAGCACTTCGTCGAGCGGCAGTTGCTCGGGCGCATCCACACCGCTATGACCCACGGGCAGATAAGCCGCATGGCCCGGCTCCGTTGAAAACGACAGGCCCACGAGCCTCGCCACCATCGGGTCGAGCGCGGTGGTCTCGGTGTCGAAGGCCGTGATGCGCGCCGCCTCGATCTGCTTGAGCCACGTATCGAATTGCGCCCACGTCTGGATCGTTTCGTAGTGCCGCGGCACGTCGAGCATCAGCGCGGGCTGCGCGCCCGCGTCTTTCGCGGGAGCGTCGCCGGCAGTCGCGGCCGGCACGGTTTCGCCCTGCTGCGACGCCTCGTTCACTTCGCGCAGCCAGGTCTTGAAGCCGTGGCGCGCGAAGATGTCGCGCAGTTCCTCTCGCGCTTCGCCGCGCGTGGCGAGCGACGCTTCGATCGATTCGATGTGCGGCGTGAGAGTGCACGCCGTCTCCACCGTGACGAGCTTCCGCGCCATCGGCAGGAAGTCGAGCGCATCGCGCAGATAGCCGCCCACGGCACCCTTGATGTCGGCCGCATGTTCGACGATGCCGTCGAGCGTGCCGTATTCCGTGAGCCACTTCACCGCCGTCTTCGGGCCGCACTTGTTCACGCCCGGCACGTTGTCCACCGTGTCGCCGATGAGCGAGAGATAATCGACGATGCGCTCGGGCGGCACGCCGAACTTCGCGATCACGCCTTCGCGATCGAGCGTTTCGTTCGTCATCGTGTTGATGAGCGTGACGCGATCGGTCACGAGCTGCGCGAGGTCCTTGTCGCCCGTGGAGACGATCACCTTCATGCCGCGCTTTTCCGCTTCGCGCGCGAGCGTGCCGATCACGTCGTCGGCCTCCACGCCTTCGATCATCAGAAGCGGCCAGCCGAGCGCGCGCACCGCCACGTGAATAGGCTCGATTTGTGCTGCAAGCGGCTCGGGCATGGAAGGCCGGTTCGCCTTATAGTCGGGATACCAGTCGTCGCGGAACGTCTTGCCCTTTGCATCGAACACGCACGCGCTATACTCTGCCGTAACCTCCTTGCGCATACGGCGCAGCATGTTGATGATCCCGTATAGCGCACCCGTCGGCTCGCCGTCAGGACCGCGCAGATCCGGCATCGCATGGTAGGCCCGATAGAGATAGCTAGAACCATCGACCAGCAACAGGGTCTTTCCTTCCAGCTCAGTATGTAGGTTGGTTTCCACGCGAAGTTCTTCAGGCATTATGGACAAGAGAAAAGTGATTCCGAGTCTGCGTTCACTCGCAGATCAAGAGCGCGCAACGGCCAAGAAGGCGCGCGCATCGTGGCAGATGTTCACGATTATGGCAGAGTTTATCGAGGCGACCGAGTACCTGTCCGAGATCCGGCCGGCCGTCAGCATCTACGGTTCTGCCCGCCTGAAACCGGATTCGAAGTACTACCAGCTCGCCACGGAAATCGCGCGCAAGGTGTCGGACGCCGGCTTCGCCGTGATCTCCGGCGGCGGCCCCGGCATCATGGAAGCGGCCAACCAGGGCGCGCACGCGGGCAAGTCGCCTTCGGTGGGCCTGAACATCGAGTTGCCGCACGAGCAGTCGGGCAACCAGTGGCAAGACATCTCGCTGCGCTTTCGCCACTTCTTCACGCGCAAGGTCACCTTCGTCAAGAACTCCGACGCCGTGATCGTGATGCCGGGCGGCTTCGGCACGCTCGACGAACTCGCCGAAGTGCTCACGCTGATCCAGACGAAGAAGTCGCGCCACGTGCCGATCATCCTGGTGGGCGCCGAGTTCTGGGAAGGCCTGCTCGGCTGGTTCCGCTCCGCGCTCGTGCCGATGGGCCTCATCAATCCGGAAGACATGGATCTGATGCAGGTGATCGACGAACCGGACCAGGTGCTCGAAGCCGTGCTGAAGTTCTACGAGGACGCCAGCGAAAGCGAAGAGTCCGGCCAGGAGCATCCGGCGCATCGCGACCGGGACTCCGACGAAGACCGGATGTTTTATCTCTGACGCTTTCGTTTTTGGCTAGCGCTTCGCCCGCCGCTCGCGCGGCGGGTGCCTCGTTCAGCCGTTCTTTCCCCGGCCTTTCTTTCCGCTTGCGCCGATGTTCACCGGCGTTCACCGGACTGCAGCATGCTCGCCCGGGCTTGCCTGCTCCTCCAGCCAGCGGCAAAACTGCACCGCGAGCGGCGCATCGGCCACTTCGCGCCGCACCACCCACCAGTAGCCCCGCGCATCGAGTTGCGGCCCCGCGAGCGGCGCGACAAGGCGCCCTGACGCCAGTTCGTCATCGACGAGCGGCAACGGCCCAAGCGCGACACCGAGGCCGTCCACGGCCGCCTGCAACGCCAGGTAGAAGTGATCGAACGACTGTTTCTTCCTGCATTTCGCCTGCACGCCGGCTGCCGCGAGCCAGGTGCGCCACGCGTCGGGGCGCGTGTCCGAATGCAGCAGCACGTGGCGCGCAAGGTCGCCCGCGGTGTGGATCGGCTGGCGCTCCAGCAGCGCCGGGCTGCACACCGGCACCTCCGTTTCGCCGAGAAAATGGCCGCTCACGCAGTCGGGCCAGTGGGCCGGGCCGCGCCGCACGGCCACGTCGAAGCCTTCGAGCGTTTCCACCGGCGCGTTCGAGGTCGAAAGGCGCAGCTCCACGTTCGGCACGAGGCGCTGGAATTGCGAAAGCCGCGGCAGCAGCCATTTCATCGAAAACGTGGGGAGCGCGTTCACGCGCAGCACGTGCACGACGGCGGTATCGCGCAACTGCTGCGTGGCGCGCGCGATGCTGTCGAACGCCGCCTGCACGGTGGCGAGGTAGTGGCGGCCATCGTCGGTGAGCGCAACGCGCTTGCCGTGGCGGTGAAAGACCTGCACGCCCACCCACGCTTCGAAGGCGGCCACCTGGCGGCTGATTGCACCGTGAGTCACATGGAGTTCGGCCGCCGCGGCGGTGAAGCTATTGTGCCGTGCAGCAGCTTCGAACGCGCGCAGGGCGGGAAAAGGAGGAAGCGAGCGGACCATGCTTGTGATTCTAGATCACAAGGGGCCGCCGTAAAAATCGTTTTGCGGCGGGGCCGATCGGCGCTAACCTCGGGGCTCGACTCGAGGATCGCTCCAGCATGAAAGAAACGCTCTCCCCAACCGCCCCGGCCATCCCGCCCACCCCACCTGAAACCGGCGAACTGCACACGCCCGGCGTGCGCGAATTGTTCCTCGGCTTTCTCGGCCTTGGCTTCTCTTCGTTCGGCGGCGCGCTGCCGCTTGCGCGCCGCACCATCGTCGAGCAGCGCCGCTGGCTCTCGTCGGCCGAATTCACGGATCTGCTCGGCCTGTGCCAGTTCCTGCCCGGCGGCAACGTCATCAATCTTTCGGTAGCCATCGGCATGCGCTTCCAGGGTTGGCGCGGCGCACTGGCCGCCCTGCTCGGACTGATCGCCGGGCCGTCGCTCGTCGTGGTCGGGCTGGGCGTGCTCTACGAGCGCACGCAGAACGACCCGCACGTGCGCCATCTGTTCGTCGGACTGGCCGCGGCGGCGGCGGGCCTCCTGATCGCAATGGCCGCGAAGATCGTGCTGCCGCTGCGCCACGATCCCGCGGCGGCCTTCATCGCCGTGCTCGGCTTTATCGCCATCGCGCTCCTGCGCACGCCGCTCTTGCCCACCATGCTCGTGCTCACGCCCGTCGGCATTGCCGTCGCGGCCCGCGCCGCCCGCCGCGCAGGAGGGGGGCAATGAACGGCACGCTGCTCGCGCTCGCCGCGATCTTCAGCCAGCTTTCGCTGCTGGCCTTCGGCGGCGGCAACACGATCCTGCCGGAGATGCAGCGCCAGGTGGTGGAAGTGCATCACTGGATGTCCGCCAGCGAGTTCAGCGCGCTCTTCGCGCTCGCACAGGCGGCGCCCGGTCCCAACTTGATGGTCGTCACGCTGGTGGGCTGGCATGTGGCGGGCTGGGCGGGAATGCTCGTGACTTCGGTGGCGAAGTTCGGGCCGTCCTCGCTCGTGACCGCGGTGGTGCTGCATGCGTGGGACCGCTTCAAGGACCGCCCGTGGCGGCGCATTGCGCAGCGCGGGTTCGTGCCGGTGACGTCGGGACTCGTGGCCGCGAGCGCGCTGCTGATTGCGAAGGCTTCCGATCCTTCGTGGATTGCGTGGGTGGTCACCGGCGTTTGCGCGGTGCTGGCGTTTCGCACGAAGATTCATCCGCTGTGGCTGCTCGGAGCGGGCAGCTTGATCGGGTTGTGCGGATTCGGTCAGTGACGCAAGCCGCAGCGCGTTTAATCCCTCTGCAATACTAACGATTACCCGCCAGATAACGGCAACTGTGGAGAGCCCGGCCGCGCAGGCATTGCACCGCGCGGCCGGGCTTTTTTGCCTTACTGGAATGCCACCTCGGCAAAGCTGCGCAACTTGCGGCTATGCAGCTTGTGCAGGCCATTCGTGCGCAAGATTTCCATGGCCTTCACGCCGATCTGCAGATGCTGGTCCACCTGCGCGCGATAGAACGAATCGGCCATGCCGGGCAGCTTCAGTTCGCCGTGCAGCGGCTTGTCGGAAACGCACAGCAGCGTGCCGTACGGCACGCGGAAGCGGAACCCGTTCGCCGCAATGGTCGCGCTTTCCATATCGAGCGCGATCGCCCGGCTTTGCGAAAGCCGCTGCACCGGTTCGCGGTGATCGCGCAGCTCCCAGTTGCGGTTATCGACGCTCGCCACCGTCCCCGTGCGCATTACGCGCTTGAGCTCGGGACCGTCGAGCTGCGTGACCTCCGCCACCGCGCGCTCCAGCGCGAGCTGCACTTCCGCGAGCGCGGGAATCGGCACCCACAGCGGCAGGTCCGCGTCGAGCACGTGATCCTCGCGCACATAGCCGTGCGCCAGCACGTAGTCGCCGAGGCGCTGCGTGTTGCGCAGCCCCGCGCAGTGGCCGAGCATGATCCACGCGTGCGGGCGCAGCACCGCGATGTGATCGGTGATGGTCTTCGCATTGGACGGCCCCACGCCTATGTTGACCATCGTGATGCCGCTGCCGTCCGCGCGCTTGAGGTGGTAGGCCGGCATCTGCGGCAGGCGCGCGGGCGGCGTGCCTTCGTCGGCCTGCTCGCCGAGATTCGCGTTGTACGTGACCACGTCGCCGGGTTCGACGAACGAGGTGTACTCGCTGCGATAGTTGCGCAGGTCGGCGTCTTCGGTGCGGGCCATCATCGCACGGCCGAGCTTCACGAACTCGTCGATATAGAACTGATAGTTCGTGTAGAGCACGTAGTTCTGGAAGTGCGTGGGCGAGGTTGCCGTGTAGTGCCGCAGCCGGTGCAGCGAGAAGTCCACGCGCGGCGCCGTGAAGAGCGCAAGCGGATGCGGCTCGCCCGGCGCCGGTTCGAAGGTGCCGTTGACGATGCGGTCGTCGAGCTGCGCGAGGTCCGGCGTGTCGAACACGTCGCGCATCGCGACGAGCCGTTCGCGGTCGAGGTCCCCTTCGAGGTGGATGCCTTCGGCAAACGCGAAGTGCACCGGAATCGGCTGATCCGAAACGCCCACGTCGATCTTCACGTGATGGTTCTTCGCGAGGAGCCGCAACTGTTCGCGGTAATAATCGCCGAACAGGTCCGGCCGCGTGACGGTGGTCTCGAACACGCCCGGGCCGGCCACGAAGCCGTAGGAGCGGCGCGAATCGATATGCGTGTTCACCTCGGTGCGGATGCGCACGAACGGGTAGCAGGCGCGCACATGGCGGTCGAACACCTCGCCGCGCCGGTAGCGCGCGAACGCATCGCGCAGGAACGAGGTGTTCGCGTCGTAGAGGGTGGACAGTTGGGCGACCGCGTCGCCTGCGTCGTCGAAGGACTCGGTCGGGAATTCGTGGGCGGGCGTCATGAGCGGCCGCAGGCTGGTGTCGTTCTTCATCGTCTTGTGCTCCGGTCGGTCGAACCACCTTACCACGGAACCTGGCCACACTGGCGACACCCCCGCGCCAGCCCCGGAGATTGCCGCCGGCCGGCCTCGCCCCGGCCGCGGAACGGCGTGGGGACAGCCGCGGGATTTGCTAGAATCGGGACATCGAACCGGACTCTCAACGGAACCATCATGAAGTCGCTCCTTCCCGTCGCCGCCGCTGCGCTGCTCGTGCTCAACGGGCTCGCCACAGGGACCGCCATGGCCGCGCCCACCGACGACGCGAAGAACGCCGTCGAAGCGCAATCGGCCGAAGCCCCGCCGCCGCCGCCCCTGTCGGCCAACGAACAGGCCGGCCTGCCCAACCTCGACGAGATCAACCGCCCCGCGGCGAAGATCACGTCGAAGGTCGAATTCAACCAGCCGCGCACGCCGAGCTTCCACGAAGTGAGCCCGAACGGCACGGAAATCACCGAATACCGCGACAAGGGCAAGCCCGTGGAAATCAACGTGCGTTCGAACTTCGGCACGCACTACACGATGACTGCGCCGGCCGACACCTCGCCGCAGGTCCGCACGAGCGGCCAGGCCAGCGAGCGCCTGCCCTCGATCAACCTGCACTACTGATCCGCAGTCCTGTCCGCGCGCCTCGCGTGCGCGGGCGAAGCGGCGCGCCAACGGCGCCGCAAGCGGGCGCCCGCGCGCCAGGCGGCGAAGCCGCAAGGCCGCGAGGCAAAAGCGCGCCCGCCTTCACGCCCGATCCCGAAACCAACCCGATTCCCGCATGGCCGTCTTCACCGCTGTCACCGACACCCAGCTTGGCGCATGGATGCGCGACTACGATCTCGGCGATGTCGTCGATTTCCGCGGCATCCAGTCCGGCATTGAAAACAGCAATTTCTTCCTGACGACCACGCGCGGCGCATACGTCCTCACGATCTTCGAAAAGCTGACGGCCGGGCAACTGCCGTTCTATCTCGACCTGATGCGCCACCTGGCGGCGCACCGCGTGCCGGTGCCCGATCCGATGCCGCGCGCCGACGGTTCGCTCTTCGGCCTGCTGAACGGCAAGCCCGCGACCATCGTAACGAAGCTCGACGGTGCGCCGGAGCTCGCGCCGGGCGTGGAGCACTGCGCCGAGGTCGGCCAGATGCTGGCCCGCATGCATCTGGCGGGCCGCGACTTCCGGCCGGACCAGCCGAACCTGCGCAGCCTGCCGTGGTGGGAAGAAACGGTGCCGACGGTTCTGCCCTTCCTCGCCGGCGCGCAGCGCGAACTGCTGACGGACGAACTCGCGCATCAACGCGCGTTCTTCGCCTCGCCGGACTACGCCGCGCTGCCGGGCGGCCCGTGTCACTGCGACCTGTTCCGCGACAACGTGCTGTTCGCGCGCGCCGAGGCGCTGCCGGGCCACGACGTGCGCCTGGGCGGCTTTTTCGACTTCTACTTCGCCGGCTGCGACAAGTGGCTGTTCGACCTCGCGGTCACCGTGAACGACTGGTGCGTCGATCTGCCCACGGGCAAGCTGGATCGGCCGCGCGCCGAAGCCATGCTGCGCGCGTACCAGACCGTGCGCCCGCTCACGGCCGAGGAAAACCGCCACTGGGACGACATGCTGCGTGCAGGCGCGTACCGCTTCTGGCTGTCGCGCCTGTATGATTTCCACCTGCCGCGCTCGGCGGAGCTGCTCACGCCGCACGATCCCGGCCACTTCGAGCGGATCCTGCGCCAGCGGCTCGCCGGCAGTGCAACCGTCGCCCTCCACGCAGGATCTCGCGCATGCAACTGATTGAAGTCCCCGCGAAGACGGGCTATGTCTGGTTCCGCCAGGGCATCTGGCTGTTCCGCCGCAACCCGCTCGCGTTTCTCACGCTGTTCTTCGCGTATCTGCTCGCGATGACGCTGATCTCCGCGATCCCGCTGGTGGGCGGCGTGCTGCCGCTCATCTTCGTGCCGGGCGTTGCCGTGGGGTTCATGGCCGCCTGCCGCGACACGGTGGCGGGCAAGCCGGTCTTTCCCACCATCCTCGTGGATGGCTTTCGTTCCTACGGTTCCGTGGTGGCCAAGCGCCTGTTCGCGCTCGGCGCGCTGTACGTGGCGGCAATGACGCTCGTGCTCGCAGCCTCGGCACTGGTGGACGGCGGCGCGCTGCTGCAGCTGATGACGATGGGCGGTTCGGTGGACGCCGATTCGCTCGAAAACAGCAACGTGCCGCTCGCGGTGCTCGCCTCGCTGGTGTTTTACGTGCCGGTGTCGATGCTGTTCTGGTTCGCCCCGGTGCTGACGGCCTGGCACGACGTGCCGCCCGTCAAGGCGATGTTCTTCAGCGTGGTGAGCTGCTGGCGCAACAAGGGCGCCTTCACGGTGTACGGCGCGCTGTGGATGGCCGTATCCGTGGTCGTCTCGCTCGGGCTCTCGGTGCTGCTGCACACGCTGGGCGCGGGAGACTATGCGCTGGCCGTGCTGATGCCGGCGCTCATCGTCGTGACGACGATGCTGTACTGCTCGTTTTACGCGACCTATCGCGGCTGCTTCGGCATTCAGGATCAGCAGACTGCCGCCGGCACGCCTGGCGGCTCAGGCCGCTAGACTTCGCCTGGCCGGTTCGCCGACGCCCTCCGGGCGGCGCCTTGCGCGCCGTCCGTCAATACCCTGCCTTAAACCAGTAGCCTGCCGGCAGCTTAGTGCTGGCTCATCCAGCCCGGATGACGCGTCGACTTTTCGCGGTCGAGCTTGCGCAGGCGAAATTCCAGATCGTAGATGTCGTTGGCGTCGGCGAGATACGCCTCTTCGCGCTCTTTTTGCACGTCGTCGGCGGACTTGGTCAGGAACAGGAACAAACGGCTCAGGAGATACATGATTAGGCCCCACTTCGAATGAACTTGAATTTCAAGTGACATACGAATTATAGGGTAAACCCTAGTATTTTGTCAGCTGCGCCAAAAATGTGGATGGCCGGAAAGGGTGCGACTTATCGTCCACCCGGCCACTCAGCGAGCGTCCCGGGCCAGTTCGCCGACGAAGGCGTCGTTAGCCGCGTCACGACGGCGGCCTTCGAAGAAGTCCCAGATCATCGCGCTCGCGTCCGGGCCCGTGGCCGAATGGAACGGCACGGCGTCGTCGCCGCCGCTCCACGCATGGTCCAGGTTCGCCACGCGGCACAGCCGCACCACGCTCTTGCCGCGGCGCGTGTAGTCCTGCACGACATGGCCGTCGAGCGCCGTTTCCCGCGGTGTGACATTGGGTCGCACGCCCTGTGCGTCGGCCAGTCCGTTCAGGCGCAGGAACTGCACCGTCAGCTGCTCCGCGTTGACCGGCGCAACCACGGCGTCTTGTTCGCCCTGCACGACGATGGCCGGCATGCCCGGGTGCGGCGCGTCGCCCAGTTGGCGCTCGAGCAGTTCGACCGGGTCGTGATGCAGCCCACGCCGCATGACGTCGAGCGCCGTCACGCCCGAACGCGCCTCGCCGAATGCGGGGCCGGAGTGCAGCGCCACGGCCGCGAACCGTTCGGGCGCGCGCACCGCCAGCAGCGCGGCAAGGCCCGCACCGGCGGAAAGCCCCGCGGCATAGACCCGCGAGCCGTCGAAGCCGTAGTCCTCGACTAGCGTATCGACCAGCGAGACGACCGCGTCGGCCTCGCCGCCGCCCGCTTCGTCGCGGGCGTCGTACCAGTGCCAGCACTGGTGCGGGTGCGCCAGCCCCGATTGCTCGGGATAGACCACGGCAAAGCCGTGCCGGTCCGCGAGCAGATTCATGCGCGTGCCTTCGGCGAACGTGTCCATCGACTGCTTGCAGCCGTGCAGCATCACCACGAGCGGCAGGCCGGCCGTCTGCTCGTG
>NZ_BAYB01000003.1 GCF_000685035.1 Paraburkholderia ferrariae NBRC 106233 | reverse complement strand
AGGCCCGCCAGCACCGCGCCGATGCGCGGCACCTGGTCCGGCGTGTTGCGCTCGCGATAGAGCCACGCCGGCGCGATGTCGGGCGCGTCGGTTTCCATGACGATCGCGTCGAGCGGCAGTTGCTCCGCGAGCCGCCGGATCTGCAGCGCGCGCTCGAACGTGACGTTGCCGCCAAAGCCCAGATGCATGCCGTGGTCGATGAACGCACGCGCCTGCTGAAAGCTGCCGTTGAACGCATGCGCAATGCCGCGATGCACGCCATTGCGGCGCAGCCCCTTCAACACCTGGTCCTGCGATTTGCGCACATGGCAGATCGCCGGCAGCCCGTACTCGCGCGCGAGCTTCAGCTGGGCATCGTAGAAGTGTTGCTGCCTGGCGTCGTCGAGCCCCGGCACGAAATAGTCGAGGCCGATCTCGCCGATGCCGACGAAGCGCGGATCGTCGAGGCTCGCCTCGATCTCCCTCCTCAGGGCATCGAGGTCGTCGTCCTGGGCGCCCGGCGTGTAAAGCGGATGAATGCCGAGCGCATACACCGCACCGTCCACGCGATGCGCGAGCTCGCGCACCGTCGCAAAGTTCCAGTGCGCGACAGCCGGAATGACGATGCGCGACACGCCCGCCGCGCGCGCGGCCGCCGCGACCGCGTCGCGGTCGGCGTCGAATTCGGCGGCGTCGAGATGGCAGTGCGTGTCGATCCACATGGCGTGCGCCTCACACGGGTACGACGGGCTCCTCGTGCAGCGTGCCGTCGCGCAGGCGCACGATGCGGTCGCAGCGCGCCGCCAGGTCGGGATCGTGCGTGACGATCACGAAGCTCGTATCGAACGAGTCGGACAGTTCGAGCATCAGGTTGAACACGGTATCGGCAGTGTTGCCGTCCAGATTGCCGGTGGGCTCGTCGGCCAGCACGCAGGCGGGCTTCGTCACGAGCGCGCGCGCGATCGCCACGCGCTGGCGCTCGCCGCCCGAAAGCTCGCCCGGGCGATGCTTCGCGCGGTGCGCAAGCCCCACGCGGTCAAGCGTCGCGAGCGCCACCTCGCGCGCCTCTTCCTGCGGCAGGCGGCGAATGCGCAGCGGCATCGCCACGTTGTCGAGCGCCGTGAACTCCGGCAGCAGATGGTGAAACTGATAGACGAAGCCGAGCGCGCGGTTGCGCAGATCGTTGCGCTCGCGCTCGGAGAGCGCCGTGAACGGCTTGCCGAGCACCGAAACGTTGCCCGCGCCGGGCTCGTCGAGGCCGCCCAGCACGTGCAGCAGCGTGCTCTTGCCCGAACCCGAGGCGCCCACGATCGCGAGCTTTTCGCCGCGGCGCACCTTCAGTTCCGCGTGCTTGAGCACCTCCACCTGGAGGCCGCCCTGGCCGAAGGTCTTGGAAACGTTGTGCGCTTCGAGCACATAGGGGTAGTCGCCCGCGGCGGCGAGAATCGATTGACGGTCATTCATAACGCAGTGCCTCCGCAGGACGAACCCTGGCCGCGCGCCAGCTCGGATAGAGCGTCGCGAGCGCGGAAAGCACGAACGCAATCAAGCCGATGCGGATCACGTCGGAGGCGACGAGTTCCGAGGGCAGCTCGCTGATGAAGTAGACGGACGGCGGCAGGAACTGCACGCCGAGCACATGCTCGATGGCCGGCACGGTCCACGGAATGCTCCACGCGATCAGGCAGCCCAGCGCCACGCCGAGGCCCGTGCCGACGAAGCCGATCGTCACGCCCTGCACGAAGAAGATCTTCATGATCGAGAACGGCTGCGCGCCGAGCGTGCGCAGGATGGCGATATCGGCCTGCTTGTTGGTGACGGTCATCACGAGCGACGAAACGAGGTTGAACGCCGCGACCGCGATGATGAGCGTGAGGATGATGAACATCATGCGCTTTTCGATCTGCACGGCGGAGAACCAGGTCTTGTTCTGCTGCGTCCAGTCGCGGATATAGAGGTCGCCCGAGAGCGTGTGCGTCAACTGCCGCGCGACTTCGGGCGCGCGCTGCATGTCCTTTAAACGCAGCCGCACGCCGCTCGGCGCAGGCAGGCGATAGAGGATTTCGGCGTCGCGGATATTGGTGAGCGCGAGCGTGCTGTCGTATTCGTAGTGGCCCGATTCGAACACGCCCACCACGTTGAACTGCTTCAGGCGCGGCAGCATGCCGGCGGGCGTGATGGAGCCTTCGGGCGCGACGAGCGTGACCTTGTCGCCCACCTGCACGCCGAGGCTCGACGCGAGATCGGCGCCCAGCACGATGTTCCAGCTACCCGGCGTGAGGTCGTTGAGACTGCCCGCCTTCATCTCCTTGTCGATGTCGGAGACCTGCGGCTCTTCGGAAGGCTCGATGCCGCGCAGCGCGACGCCGGACAGGCTGTCGCCGCGCGTGAGCAGCGCCTGGGCATCCACGTAGGGTGCAGCGCCGATCACTTCGCGGTTGGTCTTCGCTTCCTTCGCGGTCAACTGCCAGTCGGGCATCGAGCCCGTGGGCGAGAAGATCTCGATGTGCGCGAGCACCGAGAGCATGCGGTCGCGCACGTCGCGCTGGAAGCCGTTCATCACCGAGAGCACCACGATCAGCGCCGCGACGCCGAGCGCAATGCCCGACATCGAGACGAGCGCGATGAACGAAATGAAACCGTTGCCGGTCGTGCGCTTGCCGGCGCGCGTGTAGCGCCAGCCTATCTGCCATTCGTAGGGAAGTTTCAAGCGTGTCCTTGTCTGCGTCTTCGTTGTGCGGCGGGCCGGGGCACCGCGGGTGCCCTGCCGCTCCCGTGGCGCGTTGCCGGCCGGGGCCGCCTTGACCGCTCCGGGGGCGCCATCCCGCGCCCGTGCCGCCGCGAGTCAAGCGCGAAGTTTGCCACACTGGCGGCCCATGGGGCCCTTTGCGCCATCGTTGCGTGCGTTGTCGTGTGCATTGTTGCGTGCATGAAAGCCCTGCCCGGTTCTCCCGGGTGCTGCCGACGGCCCTTCTCCTTCGAGCCGGATTGCTGCCGCAAGTGCCCGTTCCAATACCCGCCCAAGTCCCCGTCGAGCGCCTGATTCCCAGAGACACCCCACCCGCCCGCCGGAGCGGGCCGCCCGATGGGCGAAGCGCCGAAGTACAATTCGCCCCATCATGCCTGCCGACCGACTCCACCTGCTCCTCCCCTTTGCGCTACCCTCCGCCGCGGCGGCCTCGACCGCGCTCGCCGGCCTCGACACGCCCGCGCTCGACAAGCTCGTGGCCCGCGCCACGGCGGGCGAGACGGTGATCGGCGAAGATTTCCAGCGCACGCTGCCGCACGAGCGCTGGGTGGCGAAGCGATTCGGCACGGCCGATTCGGGCGCCCCCCGCCCGGCCGCCGCCGACGACGAAGCCCCGCTCGCGCCCTACATGCTGCTCGCCGACGGCGGCACGCCCGGCGACGCCACCTGGGCCTGCATCCAGCCCGTGCACGTGCGCATCGCGCACGACCATCTGGTGTTGATCGATCCCGATTCGCTCGACCTCGCCGACGCCGATGCCGCGACGCTCTACGCCGTCGCGAAGCCGCTCATCGAGGAGCTGGGCGTGCGCGTCGAGGCGCCGACGCCGCAGCGCTGGTATCTCTCGAGCGACGCCTTCGGCACCCTGGCCGGCGCCTCGCCGCTGCGCGCGAGCGGGCGCAACATCGAAATCTGGCTGCCGCACGAGGCGGGCTCGGGCCAGCGCTCGCGCGCGTGGATGAAGGTGCAGAACGAAGTGCAGATGGCCTGGTTCGAGCATCCCGTGAACGAAGCCCGCGAGGCGCACGGGCTGCCTGCCGTGAATTCCATCTGGTTCCATGCGCAGGGCACGCTGCGCCCGGTGACGAGCCCGTTTGCGCAGGTGCGCTCGGACGCGGCCGCCACGCGCGGCCTGGCACTGGCCGCCGGCGTCGGGGTGCAGGCCGCGCCGGCCTCGTTCGCGGCCTGGGCGGCACCGGCAGCACCAGTGGCACCGGTATCAAGCGAGGCCCAGTCCGGCACGACCCTCATCGAACTCGATCCCTTTTCGGCGCCCTTCATCCAGCAGGACTGGGGCCGCTGGAATGCCGCGTTCGCCGCGCTCGAGCGCGACTGGTTCGCCCCCGCGCTCGACGCGCTGCAGGCGGGCCGGCTCGCCGCGCTCGATCTCACGCTGTGCGGCGATACGGGCTCGGTCGATCTGTCGATCACGCGCGCCGACCTGCGCAAATTCTGGCGGCGCCGCGTGTTCGCGTCGCTTTTCATCGAATAAACCAACCAAAGCCGTCCCGCATGACCCGAATCGTCACTCGCGCCTGTTCCCCCGCCGACGCCGAAGTCCTCGTCCGTCACGGCCTGCATCCGGTGCTGGCGCGCCTCTACGCGTCGCGCGGCGTCTGCCAGCCCGACGAGATCGAAACCGGCCTCGGCCGCCTGATGCCGCCCGCCGGCATGAAGGGACTCGCCGACGCGGCCATGCTGCTCGCCGACGCGCTCGCCGCGAACCGCCGCATGCTCGTGGTCGCCGACTACGACTGCGACGGCGCCACCGCCTGCGCCGTCGCCGTGCGCGGGCTGCGCATGCTCGGCGCGCAGATCGACTACCTCGTGCCCAACCGCTTCGAGTACGGCTACGGCCTCACGCCCGAAATCGTCGCGCTCGCGGCAAAGCAGCCGGGCGGGCGGCCCGATCTGCTGATCACGGTCGATAACGGCATCGCGAGCGTCGAGGGCGTGGAGGCGGCGAATGCGCTCGGCATCGACGTGCTCGTGACCGACCACCACCTGCCCGGCGACACGCTCCCCGCCGCGCGCGCCATCGTCAATCCGAACCAGCCGGGCTGCGGCTTCGAGAGCAAGTGCATCGCGGGCGTGGGAGTGATGTTCTACGTGCTGCTTGCCTTGCGCGCGGAACTGCGCCGCCGCGGCGCATTCGGCGACGACCGGCCCGAGCCGCGCCTCGACGGCCTGCTCGACCTCGTCGCGCTCGGCACGGTCGCCGACGTCGTGAAGCTCGACGGCAACAACCGCGTGCTCGTGGCGCAAGGCTTGCAGCGCATCCGCAACGGCCGCATGCAGCCCGGCATCGCCGCGCTCTTTCGCGCCGCGGGCCGTGAAGCGCGCAGCGCCTCCGGCTTCGACCTGGGGTTCGCGCTCGGGCCGCGCCTGAACGCCGCGGGCCGCCTCTCCGATATGTCGCTCGGCATCGAGTGCCTGACCACGGACGACGTGGGCCGCGCCTGGGCCCTCGCCCAGCAGCTCGACACCATGAACCGCGAGCGGCGCGAGATCGAGGCGGGCATGCAGCAGCAAGCCCTCGCCGATCTCGCGGACGTCGATCCGGAAGGCAAGGCCACGCTCACGCTCTTCAATCCGGGCTGGCATCAGGGCGTGATCGGCATCGTGGCGGGACGGCTCAAGGAGCGGTTCCATCGCCCGTCCTTCACGTTCGCCCTCGCGGACGAAAGCGGCGAACTCGTGAAGGGCTCCGGCCGCTCGATCCCCGGTTTCCACCTGCGCGACGCCATCGATCTGATCGCCAAGCGCGAGCCGGGCCTCATCCACAAGTTCGGCGGCCACGCCATGGCGGCCGGCATGACGCTCGCCGCCGCCGACGTGCCGCGCTTTGCCGACGCCTTCGAGCGCGTGGGCCGCGAGTGGCTCTCGGCCGAGGCGCTCGCGCGCACCGTGGAAACCGACGGCGATCTCGAAGACGCCTACTTCACGCCCGACTTCGTCGAAATGCTCGATGCGGCGGTCTGGGGCCAGGGCTTCCCGGCGCCCGTGTTCGCGGGGGAATTCGAAGTGGCGTCCCAGGCGCTCGTGAAGGACAAGCACCTGAAGCTGCAGCTTTTGCGCGGCCGCCAGCGCTTTAATGCCATCTGGTTCAACCACACCGAGCCGCTGCCCCAGCACGCCACCGTCGCCTACCGGCTCGTGCGCGACACCTGGAACGGCGTGTCGCGGGTGCAGCTCGTGGTGGAGCACGCGGCGGACTGACGCGGCTTCACGGACCATCACCCGGCTCGTCGCGCAAGCCGCCGCGCCGACCGCGATGCGGGCCTTGATGACGGCCCGATCGGCTATAATTCAAGGTTTTACGCCCCGGATCACGACACAAATGGAAGCGGAACGTCTCAACGCGATCGAAGCCTCTCTGGCGGACCTGCGCGCACGCGCGGGCGAGCTACGGGGGTATCTTTGACTACGATGCCAAGTCCACGCGACTGATCGAAGTCAATCGAGAACTCGAAGACCCTAACGTCTGGAACGACTCGAAGCACGCCCAGGGTCTCGGCAAGGAAAAGAAACTGCTCGAAGGCGTGGTGCACGTGCTCGACGGCATCGAGAACGACACGCGCGATGCGCAGGACCTCTTCGAGATGGCGCGCGAGGAAGACGACGAAGACACGCTCGTCGCCTGCGAGGCCGATGCTGCCGCCATCGAGAAGCGCGTGGCCGACGTCGAGTTCCGCCGCATGTTCGCGAATCCCGCCGACCCGAACAACGCCTTCATCGACATCCAGGCGGGCGCGGGCGGCACCGAGGCCTGCGACTGGGCTTCCATGCTGCTGCGCCAGTACGTGCGCTACTGCGAGCGCAAGGGCTTCAAGACCGAAGTGCTCGAAGAGTCCGAAGGCGACGTGGCCGGCATCAAGAGCGCGACGATCAAGGTCGAAGGCGAATACGCCTACGGCTTCCTGCGCACCGAAACCGGCATTCACCGGCTCGTGCGCAAGTCGCCGTTCGATTCGTCCGGCGGTCGCCATACGTCGTTCTCGTCGGTGTTCGTGTACCCGGAGATCGACGACTCGTTCGAGATCGAGGTCAATCCGGCCGATCTGCGCATCGACACCTACCGCGCTTCGGGCGCGGGCGGCCAGCACATCAACAAGACCGACTCCGCGGTGCGGATCACGCACATTCCGTCGGGCATCGTCGTGCAGTGCCAGAACGACCGCTCGCAGCACCGCAACCGCGCCGAAGCCATGGCGATGCTGAAATCGCGCCTGTACGAAGCCGAAATGCGCAAGCGCCAGTCGGAGCAGGACAAGCTCGAAGCGGGCAAGTCGGACGTGGGCTGGGGCCACCAGATCCGCTCCTACGTGCTCGACAACAGCCGCATCAAGGATCTGCGCACCAACGTCGAAATCAGCAACACCAAAGCCGTGCTCGACGGCGATCTCGACGACTTCATCAGCGCCAGCCTGAAACAGGGCGTGTAAGCCGCCGCGTGCCCGGGGCGTCCCCCGGGCACCGCGCAATCCGCAACATCGCCGTATCACCGAATCCGAGCCAACATGACCGAACCGACCCAGCCGACGGCGGCCAGCGCCGCACCCGACCTGGACGACAACCAGATCATCGCCGAGCGCCGCGAGAAGCTGCGCGCGCTGCGCGAAACGGGCGTCGCCTATCCGAACGACTTCCGCCCCACCCACCACGCCGCCGACCTGCAGCGCGACTACGCCGGCAGCGACAAGGACGCGCTCGAAGCGCAGCCGCTGGAAGTGGCGATCGCGGGCCGCATGATGCTCAAGCGCGTGATGGGCAAGGCGAGCTTCGCAACGGTGCGCGACGGCTCGGGCCAGATCCAGTTCTTCATCACGCCCGCCGACGTCGGCGAAGCCATCTACGAAGCGTTCAAGAAGTGGGATCTGGGCGACATCGTCGCGGCAAAGGGCGTGCTGTTCCGCACGAACAAGGGCGAGCTGTCGGTGCGCTGCACCGAACTGCGCCTGCTCTCGAAGGCGCTGCGCCCGCTGCCGGACAAGTTCCACGGCCTCGCCGACCAGGAAACGCGCTATCGCCAGCGCTACGTCGACCTGATCGTCACGCCCGAATCGCGCAATACCTTCGTCTCGCGCACGAAGGCGATTTCGTCGGTGCGCCGCTTCATGGCCGACGCCGGCTTCATGGAAGTCGAAACGCCGATGCTGCACCCCATCCCGGGCGGCGCGGCGGCCAAGCCCTTCGTCACGCACCACAATGCGCTCGACATGCAGATGTTCATGCGCATCGCGCCCGAGCTCTACCTGAAGCGCCTCATCGTGGGCGGCTTCGAGCGCGTGTTCGAGATCAACCGGAATTTCCGTAACGAAGGCGTTTCGCCGCGTCACAATCCGGAATTCACGATGATGGAGTTCTACGCCGCGTACACCGACTACGCGTGGCTCATGGACTTCACCGAAGCGCTGATCCGCCAGGCCGCCATCGACGCGCAAGGCACCGCCGTGCTCAGCTACCAGGGCCGCGAACTGGACCTGAGCAAGCCGTTCCATCGCCTCACGATCACCCAGGCCATCCAGAAGTACGCGCCGAACTACACCGACGCCCAGCTTGCCGACGCGGCGTTCCTGCGCACCGAGCTCAAGAAGTTCGGCGTGGACGCGAACCAGCCCGCGTTCCTGAACGCCGGCGTGGGCTCGCTGCAACTGGCGCTCTTCGAGGAAACGGCCGAATCGCAGCTCTGGGAGCCGACCTACATCATCGACTACCCGGTGGAAGTGTCGCCGCTCGCGCGCGCCTCGGACACGCAGCAGGGCATCACGGAGCGCTTCGAGCTCTTCATTACGGGCCGCGAGATCGCCAACGGCTTCTCGGAGCTGAACGATCCGGAAGACCAGGCCGCGCGCTTCAAGAAGCAGGTCGAGCAGAAAGACGCCGGCGACGAGGAAGCGATGTACTACGACGCCGACTACATCCGCGCGCTCGAGTACGGCATGCCTCCGACGGGCGGCTGCGGCATCGGCATCGACCGTCTCGTGATGCTGCTGACCGACAGCCCGAGCATCCGCGACGTGATCCTCTTCCCGCACCTGCGCCGCGAAGACTAAGTCGCGCGCTTGCGGTAGCACCAGGGGCGCATGCGGTTCACGCCGCATGCGCCCTTTGTTTTGCCGCTGCGGCTTGCCTTCCCGGTTTGTAACCATCGGTAAAAGCTGTCGGGGTCGAAACCTGCATCTGGCCCTGCCCCATTCGTCAGAACAAGCGTTCATGCGCCTCGCCGCCCGCTTGCGCGACGGCACGAGGCAGGAGCGACGCGCCCGGGTTACAAATTGAAACCCGCCGGGAATCGTTCTGGCTCAGACTTGTCTCATAAACATCAACTCTGCTGAAGACGGAGCCCTTCATGAACCAACCCGATCCGAATACCTCACGCAAACGTCTGCATCCCCTCATCGCCGCGGCCGCGGCCGCCGTGATTGTCGCGAGCCTCGCGGCCACCGCCGCCATCACGGGCGTCTTCCCGAAGGCGTCGAGCAACACCGAACAAAACGCCCAGACCCAGACCGGGCAGACCGCCATGGCGGCCTCGCAGCCCGTGGTCGATTCGACGCAGCCGGCGCCGGCCCCGCAAGGCGCAAACGCGCAGGTCGCGCAGAACACCGCACCGGTCGCGCAGCAAGCGGGGCAGCCCATGCCGGTCGCCCCGGCGCAGCCGCAACAGCCGCAATATGCCCAGCAACCGCAGCAGGGGGCCGAGGAGGCTCAACCGGCTCCGGCGCCGTGCGAATCGTGCGGCACGGTAGTGGCGATTTCGGCCGTCAGGCATGAAGGTCACGGCACCGGCATCGGCGCCGTGGGGGGCGCCGTGGCCGGCGGCCTGATCGGCAACCAGTTCGGCGCGGGCGGCGGACGCACCGCCATGACGCTGCTCGGCGCGCTCGGCGGCGGCGTGGCCGGCAACTCGGTCGAAAAGCACCTGCGCAGCACGACGAGCTACTCGGTGCGCGTGCGCATGGAAAGCGGCAAGCTGCGCTACTTCACGTACCACGAAGCGCCGCCGTTCCAGCAAGGCCAACGCGTGCGCGTGGAAAACGGCACGCTCGTCGCGGGCTGAGGCGGCTGCTACCTCGATCCGCAGAAGCGCGCAAAGAAAAAGGCGATCCACCCGACATGGGCGAATCGCCTTTTTTACGTCCTGCATGAACCAGCGCCCGCTGGAGCGCCGGGGGGCGGCTCGGTACTCAGTAACCGGCGTCCTCGATCCACGCGGCCTGGATGGCCTCCAGGATCTTCTCGTTCGAGCGCTCGGGATCGTCGTCGAAGCCTTCGAGTGCCGTGATCCAGCGATGCAGATCGGTGAAGCGCACGTACTGCGGATCCACTTCCGGATGCGTGTCGGTCAGTGCCACCGCGATGTCCTGCACATCGGTCCATTTCATGGCTGCGCGCTCCTCTTCGGGCTTAATGGTTTTCCTTCGCGTGATTGATCGAGTAACGCGGAATCTCGATCACCAGGTCGTCGTCCTTCGGCACGAGGGCCTGGCACGACAGCCGCGAGGTCGGCTCCAGACCCCACGCCTTGTCGAGCAGATCGTCCTCGGTTTCCTCGGACGGCTCGAGCGCGTCGAAGCCTTCACGCACGATCACGTGACAGGTCGTGCACGCGCACGACTTCTCGCATGCGTGCTCGATCTCGATGCCGTGCTCGAGCAGCGCGTCGCACACGCTCTCGCCCGGCTTCGCTTCGATCACCGCACCCTCCGGGCACAGTTCGACATGGGGCAGCACCACGATTTGAGGCATTGTGAATTCCGTTTCCAATAACGTTCATACCGGGTGCAGTCCCCCGTCCTCGACGGCGGCCTGCGCCCATTCTACTGGCGCCGCACGCTTTCCTGCATCGGGAAAGCACGCAGGCGCCGCGGCGCGCGCACGCCGCTTCGGCAGTCCTGGCCGGCTCTGCCGGCGCTATGCTCAGCCGATCTCGTCGAGCCGCTTGCCCGCAAGTGCGCGCTTGATGCCCTTGTCCATGCGGCGCGCGGCGAATTCGTCGGTGCCTTCGGCCAGCGCCTTCGTGGCCGCCTCGATCGCCCCGGCGTCCTCGCCTCGCGCGACGCCGCGCAGGGCATCCACGAGCGCGTCGAGCGCGGTGCGCTCACCGGCATCGAGCAGTTCGCCGTCGGCGGCCAGCGCGGCCGTGGTGGCCTCGATGATGCGCTCGGCTTCCACCTGTGCCTCGCGCAGCGCGCGGGCGCGCATGTCCACTTCGGCGGTCTTGAAGCTGTCTTCGAGCATCTTCGCGATGTCGTCGTCGGCGAGGCCGTAGGACGGCTTCACCACCACCGAAGCCTCCACGCCCGAATGCTGCTCGCGGGCGAACACGGAAAGCAGGCCGTCCGCATCCACCTGATAAGTCACGCGGATGCGCGCCGCGCCCGCCGCCATCGGCGGAATGCCGCGCAATTCGAAGCGCGCGAGCGAGCGGCAGTCGGAGACGAGCTCGCGCTCGCCCTGGACCACGTGGATCGCCATCGCGGTCTGGCCGTCCTTGAAGGTCGTGAAGTCCTGCGCGCGCGCGACCGGAATGGTCGAGTTGCGCGGAATGATCTTCTCGACGAGGCCGCCCATCGTCTCCACGCCGAGCGACAGCGGAATCACGTCGAGCAGCAGCCAGTCGTCCTCGCCGCCGCGGTTGCCCGCCAGCAGGTCGGCCTGGATCGCCGCGCCGAGCGCGACCACCTGGTCGGGGTCGAGGTTCGTGAGCGGCGCCTGGCCGAAGTACTGTTCGACCGCGCGGCGGATCACCGGCATGCGCGTCGCGCCGCCGACCAGCACCACGCCCTTCACGTCCTTCGCCGCGATCTTCGCGTCGCGCAGCGCACGGCGCGTGGGCGTGAGCGTGCGCTGCACGAGTTCCTGCGTGAGCGCTTCGAAGCGCGCTTCGTCGATCGTCAGCGCGATGGCCTTGCCGCTCGACAGCGTGACCTCGAGCTTCGCTTCGGGCGCCGACGAAAGCGCTTCCTTCGCGTCGCGCACGCGGTCGAGCAGGAGGCGCACGTCTTCGGGCGCGAGCGCGTGGGCATCGAGCCCGGCCTGCTCCAGCACGTAGCGGTAGAGCGCGTGATCGAAGTCGTCGCCGCCGAGCGCCGAGTCGCCGCCCGCCGCGAGCACCTCGAACACCCCCTTGGTGAGCTTGAGGATCGACAGGTCGAAGGTGCCGCCGCCCAGGTCGTACACCGCGTAGAGCCCTTCGGCGCCGTTGTCGAGGCCGTAGGCAATGGCCGCCGCGGTCGGCTCGTTCAGGAGCCGCAGCACGTTCAGGCCGGCGAGGCGCGCGGCGTCCTTGGTCGCCTGGCGCTGCGCCTCGTCGAAGTACGCGGGCACCGTGATGACCGCGCCGACGAGTTCGTCGCCGAGCGTGTCTTCGGCGCGCTGGCGCAGCGTCGCGAGAATTTCCGCCGAGACTTCGACCGGGCTCTTCACGCCATCGGCCGTCTGGATCTGCACCATGCCCGGCGCGTCGACGAATGCGTACGGCGCGTTCTCGGCGCCTTCGACGTCGGCCTTGCCGCGGCCCATGAAGCGCTTGACCGAGACGATCGTGTTGCGCGGATCGGTGGCGGCTTCGGCCTTGGCCTTGCGGCCGATACGGCGGCCGCCGCCCGCGAGATAGCGCACGACGGAAGGCAGCAGCGCGTGGCCGTCCTCGTCGGGCAGCACGTCGGGCACGCCGCTGCGCACCGCGGCGACCAGCGAGTTCGTCGTGCCGAGGTCGATGCCGACCGCGAGCCGCCGCTGATGCGGCGCCGGCGCCATGCCGGGTTCGGAGATTTGCAGTAATGCCATCTGTGTGATCGTGTGGGGAGCCCGTATGGCCCCTTGCTTTAATCCATTCGGCTCGCGCCCCGCCCTGCCCTACGCGGGCGGCCTGGCGCTCACCCCATTCAGCCTTCCAGACGCTCGATCTGCGCGTCGATCTCGCCCGCCACGCGCTCGATGAACATCAGCTGGCGCACCGCCTCGGCCGCCGCCTGGTTCGAACCGCTGCCGATCAGCGCCGCAAGCTTCGCGAGGCGCGCGCGCTCGTCGTCGCGCAACTCGGCCGCGAGCGCATCGAGTGCATCGACGTTCTTCGCGCCCACCGCGTCCTCGATCGCCTCGCGCCACTCCATCTGCTGCATGAGGAACGCGGGCTCCATCGCCGTGTTGTTCTCCGCACCCACGTCGATGCCGCGCAGATGCAGCAGATATTTCGCACGCCTGAGCGGATCGCGCAGCGTCTGGTATGCCTCGTTCGCGCGCGTGGCCCACTGCATCGCCACGCGCTTTTGCGCGTCGCCGGCCGCGGCGAAGCGGTCGGGATGCACCTGCGCCTGCACCGTGCGGTAGGCATGGTCGAGCGTATCGGCGTCGATCTCGAACTGCTCGGGCAGGCCGAAGAGGACGAAGTGGCTGTCGGAGAGTGAGGAAAGCGAGGTCATCGAATGTATGCCGCCCGGGCGGATTCCAGCGGGCGCGCCGCGCGCACCCATCAAAAGTCAAAAAGGCGGCACAGGCCGCCTTTTCACCGCTACGCGCGGACTCAGACGCGGAACGACTCGCCGCAGCCGCACTCGTCCTTCACGTTCGGATTGTTGAACTTGAAGCCCTCGTTGAGCCCTTCGCGCACGAAGTCGAGCTGCGTGCCGTCGATATAGGCGAGGCTCTTCGGATCGACGATCACCTTCACGCCATGGCTCTCGAACACGTTGTCTTCGGACGCGAGTTCGTCCACGTACTCGAGCTTGTACGCAAGACCCGAGCAGCCCGTCGTGCGCACGCCGAGGCGCAGACCCACGCCCTTGCCGCGCCGGGTCAGATACTTCTGCACGTGCTGTGCCGCTTTTTCCGTCAACGTAATTGCCATAGCGTCTTCGCCGCGCCCTGCAGCATGGGGTCCGGACTTGCCGTTCCCTCACGCCGCCGCGCCGGGCTGCCTGCCTTCAAAGTCGTTAATCCCGCAGCGGGCGGCGTCGCCGTCCGCTGCGCTCCTGCCTTCGGACCGCGAGGTCTCCCTCGGGTCTTTCCGCGCCTCAGGCCGCGTCGGCGTCGGCCTTCGCGTCCGCCGTGTGGCGCTGGCGGTAATCGGCCACCGCTGCCTTGATCGCGTCTTCCGCGAGAATCGAGCAGTGGATCTTCACCGGCGGCAGCGCGAGTTCTTCCGCGATCTGCGTGTTCTTGATGTCGAGCGCCTGATCGAGCGTCTTGCCCTTCACCCACTCGGTCACGAGCGAGCTCGACGCGATGGCCGAACCGCAGCCATAGGTCTTGAACTTCGCGTCTTCGATAACGCCGTCCGCGCCCACGCGGATCTGCAGCTTCATCACGTCGCCGCACGCCGGCGCGCCGACCATGCCGGTGCCCACTGTGTCGTCGTCCTTCGCGAACGAGCCGACGTTGCGGGGGTTTTCGTAATGGTCCAGAACCTTGTCGCTATATGCCATGATCACACTCCTTCAATTCGTTGGCCGCGCTGCACGCCGTGCGTTGCGCTGCGGCCGGGTCGATGTTCGCTACGTTCGCTACACTCCACGCCCGATGCGCCTTTAGTGCGCCGCCCACTGGATAGTCGAAATATCGATGCCGTCCTTGTGCATCTCCCACAGCGGCGAGAGTTCGCGCAGCTTGGCGATCTTCGACTTGAGCAGGTTGATCACATAGTCCACGTCCTGCTCGGTCGTGAAGCGGCCCACCGTGAAGCGGATCGAGCTGTGCGCCAGTTCGTCGTTGCGGCCGAGCGCGCGCAGCACGTACGACGGTTCGAGCGACGCAGACGTACAGGCCGAGCCCGACGACACCGCCACGTCCTTGACCGCCATGATCAGCGACTCGCCCTCGACGAAGTTGAAGCTGATGTTCAGGTTGTGCGGGACACGCTTTTCCATGTCGCCGTTCACATAGGTTTCTTCGATTTCCGAGAGGCCGCGCAGCAGCTTGTCGCGCAGCATGCGCACGCGCTCGTTCTCGGTTGCCATCTCTTCGCGCGCGATACGGAACGCTTCGCCCATGCCCACGATCTGGTGCGTGGCGAGCGTGCCCGAGCGCATGCCGCGCTCGTGGCCGCCGCCGTGCATCTGCGCTTCGATGCGCACGCGCGGCTTGCGGCGCACGTACAGCGCGCCGATGCCCTTCGGGCCGTAGGTCTTGTGCGCCGAGAACGACATCAGATCGACCTTGAGCTTTTGCAGGTCGATGGGCGCCTTGCCCGTCGATTGCGCGGCGTCCACGTGGAAGATGATGCCCTTCTCGCGGCAGATCTCGCCGATCGCCTCGATGTCCTGGATCACGCCGATCTCGTTGTTCACGTGCATCACGGAAACGAGGATCGTGTCGGGACGGATCGCGGCCTTGAATGCCTCGAGGTCGATCAGACCGTCGTCCCTGACGTCCAGATAGGTGACTTCGTAGCCTTCGCGCTCGAGTTCGCGGCAGGTGTCGAGCACGGCCTTGTGCTCGGTCTTCACCGTGATGATGTGCTTGCCGCGGCTCTTGTAGAAGTGCGCGGCGCCCTTGATCGCGAGGTTGTCCGATTCGGTGGCGCCGGAGGTCCAGATGATTTCGCGCGGGTCGGCGTTCACGAGCGCCGCGACGTTTTCGCGCGCTTCTTCGACCGCACGTTCCGCATCCCAGCCGTAGGCGTGGCTGCGCGACGCCGGATTGCCGAACTGCTCGCGCAGGTACGGAATCATCTTGTCCACCACGCGCGGGTCGACCGGGGTCGTCGCGCTGTAGTCCATGTAGATGGGCAAGTGGGGAATGTCGTTATTCATCTATCGCTCCGGGGATTCTGTCTGCTGCTCTGTGTATTGCGCTGGCCGTGGTCCGGGTCAGGAGCCGGCCATGTTGAATATGGAATTCGGCCCGAGCGGCACGGTACGCACCGGATCGAGCGCTGGCGCCTCGGCGCGGCGGTCGCGCAGGACGGCGGGCGCGGCGCCTTCGCGGGCGCGCTGCTTGTCCACCAGATCCTTGAGCGACACGGAATCGAGGTACTCCACCATCTTCTGGTTCAGCGTGGACCAGAGCTCGTGCGTCATGCAGTGGCCGTCGTGCTGCTTGGTGCCTTCGCACGCGCCCTTGCCGCCGCACTGGGTGGCGTCGAGCGGCTCGTCCACGGCGATGATGATGTCCGCCACCGTGACGTCCTCCGCGCGGCGCGCGAGGTTGTACCCGCCGCCCGGCCCGCGGACCGATTCGACGATTTCATGACGGCGGAGCTTGCCGAACAGCTGTTCGAGGTACGACAGCGAAATATGCTGGCGCTGGCTGATACCCGCAAGCGTCACCGGGCCCTGCTCCTGGCGCAGGGCCAGGTCGATCATCGCCGTGACGGCGAAACGGCCTTTCGTGGTGAGTCTCATGATGTAGGGGAACCGCAATTCTCGACAATTTTCGTCAAGTATAAATACATGACTAGTTTAGTCAAGTATCCGCACAGCGATACGGGTTATTCGGTGGCCTGCGAATAGCCCAAATTCGCCCAAAAACGACGTACGACGCGAATCAGGGCTCAGACAGTAAACTGAGTGCGCAAGGCGGCCAGCAAACCCGTGCACGCTGCCTCGCACTGATCGAGCACCGCTTCAAAACCGGCCTCGCCGCCGAAATAAGGGTCGGTGACGACACGTTCATTCCGTTGCGGCGCGAACTCCATCAGGAGGCGGATCTTGTCGCGCGTCGCCGTCGGCGCGACGTTCTGCAACGCGGTGACGTTCGCGTCGTCCATCGCGACAACGAGATCGAAACGCTCGAAGTCGTCCGCGCCGATCTGGCGCGCGCGCAGCGGCGCGAGGCCGTAGCCGCGGCGCTGGCCCGCGCGCTGGGCGCGCTCGTCGGGCGCCTCGCCCAGGTGCCAGTCGCCCGTGCCCGCCGAATCGACGTCGATGCGCTCAGCCAGCCCCGCCTGTCCGACCAGGTGCCGCATCACGGCTTCGGCCGTGGGCGAACGGCAGATGTTGCCGAGGCAGACGAAACAGACGGAAACTTTCTTCATCGGGTCGGACGGCGCGAAGGTCAATATGAGATGGCCAGGAAGGCGCAATTATACAAAGCACAGCGCAGCCGCGCCGCGCGCTCAAATGGCGCTCGTGCGCGGCAGCGCTTCGCCGGCCACGGGCGTCTTGACGGGAACCTTGCCTTCGCTGCCGACGAGGCCGTACGACACGGCACGCGCCAGTTCGGCACTCAGTTGATCGGCGGCGAGCGGCATTTGCTGCTGCGCCGTATTCCATGCATGGGCCCACGCGATGGCCGCGCAGGGCAGGATCAACGCCAGCGGCCAGTACACCGATATTTTCTTTTTCATGATGCGCACTCTCTCGACTTGGGCGACCGGTGCGGGACGCACTATCGCCAGTCGAAATGATATAGACATTCGCAATCAGGAAAAACCCGGTCGCGCCGAACACACTGTTGCTCCAGGTTAAACAGTGGTCAGACCCGGCTTGACTGCCCCGCTCGCGTCTGTTCAGCCCGGCCCGTTCTGTCGCCGTGTCGCGTCGAGGTGGGTGCGCTGGGCCGCGTAAAGCTCGCGGAAGGTCCGCCCGACGGGCGCCGGCAGGTCGCGGCCCTCGGTCCAGCCGCGCGCGAGCGGCAGTTTGCGGATGAGCCGCGACTCGCCGCCGAGGCGCTCCAGCACCCGCACGCCCAGCTTCGTCAGGAGCGCGTAGGCGCCGGGGTGCAGCGCGAACCAGCCCCACACGGCCAGCGCGGCGCGCTCGCGCCAGGGGCGCAGATGACGCTCGGTCTGCTTCTCGCGCAGTTTGCGCAGCAGGTCCGAAAGCGGGATGCCCACCGGGCAGACGCTGTTGCATTCGCCGCAGAGCGTCGCGGCCTGCGGGAGATCGAGAGCCTGCTCGATGCCCACGTAGCTCGGCGTCAGCACCGAGCCCATCGGCCCCGGATAGACCCAGCCATAGGCGTGTCCACCGACCTTCTGATAAACGGGACAATGGTTCATGCACGCGCCGCAGCGGATACAGCGGAGCATGTCCTGGAACTCGCCGCCGATGAGCCCCGTGCGGCCGCCATCCACGAGCACTACGTACATGTGCTCCGGGCCGTCCTGGTCATCCGGGCCGCGCGGCCCCGTGAGCACGGAGAAATAGTTCGACGTGGCCTGCCCCGTGGCCGAACGCGGCAGCAGCCGCATGGCCGTGGCGAGGTCTTCGAGCGTGGGCAGCACCTTTTCGATGCCCGTCACCGCCACGTGCACGCGCGGCATCACCGTGCACATGCCCTCGTTGCCTTCGTTCGTCACGAGCACGACCGAACCGGTTTCGGCCACGAGGAAATTGCCGCCCGTCACGCCCATGTCCGCCGAAAGAAAATGCGGGCGCAGCATCTCGCGCGCCTCGCGCGTCATGTCGGGAATTTCGGTCAGGCGCGGCTTGTGGTGCGTCTTCGCGAAGAGATCGGCGATCTCCTCCTTGTCCTTGTGCACCACGGGCGCAATAATGTGGCTCGGCGGCTCGTTGCCGTTGATCTGCAGAATGTATTCGCCGAGGTCGGTTTCGATGGACTGCACGCCCATGCTTTCGAGCACGGTATTGAGCTGCATTTCCTCGGACACCATCGACTTCGTCTTGATGACCTTGCGCACGTCGTGCTGCCGCGCGATCTCGGCCACGAGCCGCGCCGCGTCGCGCGCGGTCTGCGCATACAGCACCGTCACGCCGCGGCGCGTGGCTTCGGTCTCGAACTGTTCGAGCCAGACGTCGAGGTTCTCCAGCGCGCGGTTGCGGCGTTCCTTGAGCGCGGCGCGCGTGGCCGGGAAGTCGATCTCGGTCATGCCGGCGGCGCGGGCCGTGACGAACTTGGTCGAGAGCTTCGTGAGGTTCTGCTGGAGGCGCTGGTCGGCCAGCTTCTGGCCGGCGCGCGCCTTGAACTGCATCGACTGGACTTGCATGGTTCGGGAATCCTGGTTCGAAGAGCGCGGGTGAAAAACGCGGAAGGCGCGGCTGAAAGAGGCGCGGAAAGCGGCCCGTCAGACGTCGCCGGCCAGCACCTGGGCCACGTGCAGCACGCGCGTGGACGTGTCGCCCGTGCGGCGCAGGCGCCCTTCGATGTTGAGCATGCAGCCGAGGTCGCCGAGCACGACGGCGCCGGTGCCGCTCGCGCGCACGTTCGCGCATTTTTCGTCGGCAATCGCGGTCGAGATCGCGCCGTACTTCACCGCGAACGTGCCGCCGAAGCCGCAGCAGTGCTCGCAGTCCTTCATCTCCTGCACCGCTACGCCGCGCTGCGCGAGCAGCGTGCGCGGCTGCGCCTTGACGCCCAGTTCGCGCAGGCCCGAGCACGAATCGTGATACGTGACCGGCCCTTGGAATTCGCCCGCCGGCAGCTCCACCTTCGCGACGCTGACAAGAAAGTCCGTGAGCTCGTACACGCGCTCGCGCAACAGGCCGTACCGGCGCATCAACTCCGGATCGTCGCGAAAGAGATCGCCGTAGTGCGCGCGGATCATGCCGCCGCACGAGCCCGACGGCACCACCACGTAGTCGTACTGCTCGAATTCGCGCAGCGTCTTTTCGGCGAGGTCGCGCGCGAGCGCCCGGTCGCCCGAGTTGTAGGCGGGCTGCCCGCAGCAGGTTTGCGCGGGCGGCACATCCACCTCGTAGCCGGCCTGCTCCAGCAGCTTGATGACCGAAAACCCGATTTCGGGACGCATCGTGTCGATGAGACAGGTGACGAACAAACCGACTCGCATGGGGGCTCCTCTCTAAAACCGTCCCCGATTATCCGACGTTTCGGAGCCGCCACCAATGCATCGGGCGCATTGCGGCCTGCGTGCGACTTCCCGGCAGCCGCTTACTTTTTTCACAATACGAGATACAATGGATTTCCCGCCTAATATATCGAGCTCGGTGTCGGCCCCGGCCTCTACCCCGGCGTCAACCGAATCTGAACCCATGAGCGAAAGTGGAAACACGCCAGATCCGAAGACCTCGATTCAGGTAATCGAGCGCATGATGCGCCTTCTGGACGCGCTGGCCGCGCACAGCGACCCTGTCAGCCTCAAGGAACTGGCGCAGCGCACCGAACTGCACCCCTCCACGGCGCACCGCATTCTCAACGACATGGTGAGCTGCCGCCTGGTCGACCGCTCCGATCCCGGCACCTACCGGCTGGGCATGCGCCTGCTGGAGCTGGGCAATCTCGTGAAGGCGCGCCTCTCGGTGCGCGACGCGGCGCTCACGCCCATGCGCGAGCTGCACCGCCTCACCGGCCAGACCGTGAACCTCTCGGTGCGCCAGGGCGACGAGATCGTCTATATCGAACGCGCCTATTCGGAGCGCTCGGGCATGCAGGTGGTGCGCGCGATCGGCGGCCGGGCGCCGCTGCACCTCACCTCGGTCGGCAAGCTCTTTCTCGCCGCCGACGAGGCCAACCGCGTGCGCGCCTACGCCACGCGCACGGGCCTGTCGGGCCACACCCGCAACAGCATCACCGACCTGAGCCGCCTCGAACGCGAACTCGCGCACGTGCGCCAGCAGTCCTGCGCGCGCGACAACGAAGAGCTGGAACTGGGCGTGCGCTGTATCGCCGCAGGCATTTACGACGATACGGGCAAGCTCGTTGCGGGGCTCTCGCTCTCGGCGCCGGCCGACCGCCTGCAGGATTCGTGGCTCGGCCAGCTGAGCAAGACGGCGCTCGTGATTTCGGAATCGCTCGGCTATCACGCACAGCCCGCCGAGGGCCACGTTCAACCGGCCTGATTGCGGCGGCACCCTTCCGCCGCATCTGAATTTGCGCTTCGGTAACGAGAACGCCCCGCAACTTGCGGGGCGTTTTGCATGGGCGCCGGGAAAAGCGCCGAACGACGCGAAACCCGTCGATCAGGTTCCTGCGCCGCCCGCGTCCGCACTGGTAATGCGCGGCTGCTGGTCGGCACCGCCGTTGTCGAGCCACGCGCGCACGCGCGTCGCGTCGGCAAAGCGCGAGTACTTGCCGCTCGAATCGAGCAGCACCATGATGACCGGGCGATCGTGAATGGTCGCCTGCATCACGAGGCATTCGCCCGCTTCGTTGATGAAGCCGGTCTTCTGCAGGCCGATGTCCCACGACGGGTTGCGGATCAGCGCATTCGTGCTGTTGTAGGCGATGGTGCGCTTGCCCGTGAACACGGTGTAGCTATGATCGGTCGAGAACTGGCGGATCATCGGGTACTGATAGGCCGCGTTGACCATCTTCACGAGGTCGCGCGCGCTCGAAACGTTCTGGCTGGAAAGGCCCGTGGAGTTCTCGAAGTGCGTGTCGGTCATGCCGAGTTGCTTGGCCTTCGCGTTCATCGCGGCGATGAATGCCGGACGGCCGCCCGGATAGTAGCGCGACAGCGCGGCGGCGGCGCGGTTTTCGGAGGCCATCAGCGCGATGTGCAGCATGTCTTCGCGCGAAAGCACCGAGCCCACCGAGAGGCGCGAGCCCGTGTTCTTGTCGAAGTCGCGGTCTTCGTCGGTGACTTCGATCTGCTCGGTCATCGGCGCCTTCGAATCGAGCACCACCATCGCGGTCATCAGCTTCGAGATCGACGCGATCGGCACGACGGCGTGCGAATTCTTGTCGAAGAGCGGTTCGAGCGTGTTCTGATCGACCACATAGGCCACGCCCGAGCGCAGCATCAGCGCGTCCTGCGCCTCATGCAGGCCGAACGCCTGGCCCACGGTCGGCTGGCGCGGCTCGTACGCGACACGGCGCACCACCTGGCGGTGGCCATTCATCGTGTAGCTCACGCGCTTTTTCTTCGCCACCGGGCGCGCATCGGCGTCGTTGGCCGCGACCGTGCGCGCGCCTTTGACCGACTTGTGCGAGACCTTGGCCGGCGCCGTCGCGGCCGGTTTGGCAACCTTTTTGGTCACTTTCTTCGCCTTCGCCGTCTTGGCCGGCGCTGCATCTTGCGTTGCAGCGAAAGCGCTTGCGGGCATGGCGATCGTCGCACTGATGGCTACGGAAACAGCCACCGACAGCGCGGTGCTGACCACGGCACCGGGCATCAGTTTGAACGACAGGAGCTTGTCGGATTTCATTGATGTTCTGGATGAAGCGGCGGGATTGTTCGCCAAGTGTAGTAAAACCACGAAAATTTCGCAAATTGAAGCACTTATCGCCACTCATTAAACCGAAGTCTGACTTTCGATTGAAATGATCGATAGGCTTCATGCACCCATTGACTGCAGCAATCAAAACGCCGGCTTTTCTCCATCGACTCGGCGCCTATCTCGTTTTTACGGAGATTACGGCCCGAGTCAGATGAAACTTGATATGGGGAAAATACCGGGGAGCGATCGCATACGCGACGCGCATTCGACTGCAACGAATCTTTAACGTTCCATTATCCATTCTGGTGGACGCGCCGGGAATATCTTGTACGCATATACCGGGACGCCTCCCGCGAGGCCGGAACGCTATCCTGCCCGATCCCGTGCACCCTTGCCGGGCGCCACCCTACCCGTTCTACGCCCACCCTGTCCCCGCGCGAGCCCCGTGCGGCGAAGCATCGCGGCCGCTCCGCTTCGACCCTAACCAGTCGGCATAAGCATCTGTTTAATAAGAATTTATTGAGATTGTGCGACGCACAAAATAAGCTTGACTTTCTTTGGCGGCATCCTACAATCATTGACAATGTTGCGACGCACAAAGCGCGTGGCAGATCGCCTCGAGTCTTGCCACTTATCTACACGGACCGCATCAGACGGCCCGTCATCCATCCAGGAGCGTAAACATGAGTCTGCTGACCCCTGAGCAATTCGCCGCTGCCCAGAAAGCCAACCTCGAAACCCTCTTCGGTCTGACCGGCAAGGCCTTCGAAAGTGTGGAAAAGCTCGTCGAATTGAACCTTCAGGCCGTCCGCTCGAATCTGGCGGAAACGCAGGAGCATGCGCAGCGCGCGCTGTCCGTGAAGGACGCGCAGGAACTGCTGGCCCTGCAAACGAGCTATGCCCAGCCGCTCGCCGAAAAGCTGCTGTCGTATGGCCGTCACGTGTACGAAATCGCATCGGCTACGCAAGCCGAATTCGCGAAGGTCGCTGAAGCTCACTACGAAGAGCAGAACCGCAAGGTCCAATCGCTCGTCGACAACGTGGCGAAGAACGCCCCGGCCGGCTCGGAAACCGCCGTTGCCGTGATCAAGTCGGCCATCAACGCCGCGAACACGACCTACGAAACGGTTCACAAGGCCACGCGGCAAGCCGTCGAAATCGCCGAAAGCAACTTCAACGCGGCCACGGCTGCCGCGAGCAAGGCTGCTGCGCAGGCTTCGCGCTCGGCTGCCGCCACGGCCAAGAAGGCGGTCTAACGCCCGGCGCCGATTTCCGGTGCGCCTGATGGCGTGATGCGCACCGCTGCGCCGGACCCGACGCTCCGGCATGCCCGACGGGCGTGCCGCTTGCCCGGCCAGTCTTGACCGGGACTTTTTTTACGCTCCGGCGCCTCTCGCAGACCCCAAGGAAAAACGGCGCACCCCTCGCGGGGTGCGCCGTTTGCTTTGGTGCACTTTTTTGCGCTTTGGTGCGCACGTCGAACCGACCGTGCGCACGAACTTCCTCTTACTTCTTCTTTTGCGGCGGCAGGTCCGTGCAGACGCCTTCGTACAGCTCGGCCGCCATGCCCACCGATTCGCCCAGCGTCGGGTGCGGATGGATGGTCTTGCCGATGTCGGTCGCGTCCGCGCCCATTTCCACGGCGAGGCAGACTTCGCTGATGAGGTCGCCCGCGTTCAGGCCGACGATGCCGCCGCCGATCACGCGATGCGTCTCTTCGTCGAAGATCAGCTTGGTGAAGCCCTCGTCGCGGCCGTTGGCGATTGCGCGGCCCGAAGCGGCCCACGGGAACACCGCCTTGCCGTACTTGATGCCTTCGGCCTTGCACTGCTCTTCGGTCTTGCCCGCCCACGCCACTTCCGGATCGGTGTAGGCCACCGAAGGAATCTGCAGCGCGTCGAAGTAAGCCTTCTCGCCGTGCGCCGCTTCGGCCGCCACGTGCCCTTCATGTACGGCCTTGTGTGCCAGCATCGGCTGGCCGACCACGTCGCCGATCGCGAAGATGTGCGGCACGTTGGTGCGCAACTGCTTGTCCACCTCGATGAAACCGCGATCGGTCACCGCCACGCCGGCCTTGTCCGCGCCGATCTTCTTGCCGTTGGGCGAGCGGCCCACGGCAACCAGCACGAGGTCGTAGCGTTGCGGCCCGGCCGGGGCCTTCTCGCCTTCGAACGTGACGTAAATGCCGTCTTCCTTCGCTTCGGCCTTCGTGGTCTTCGTCTTGAGCATGACGTTCGCGAAGCGCTTCGCGTTGTACTTCTCCCAGACCTTCACGAGATCGCGGTCCGCGCCAGCCATCAGGCCGTCGAGCATTTCCACCACGTCGATCTGCGCGCCGAGCGTCGCGTAGACGGTCGCCATTTCGAGGCCGATGATGCCGCCGCCGATCACGAGCATCTTCTGCGGGATCTGGCGCAGTTCCAGCGCGCCGGTCGAATCGACCACGCGCGGATCTTCCGGCATGAACGGCAGCTTCACGGCCTGCGAACCGGCCGCGATGATCGCCTGCCTGAACTTGACAACCTTCTTGCCGCTCTCGCCGGCCACTTCCATGTGATGCGGATCGACGAAGGTGCCCACGCCGGTCACGACTTCGACCTTGCGCGCCTTCGCCATGCCGGCGAGACCGCCCGTGAGCTTCTTGACCACGCCCGACTTGAAGTCGCGCAGTTTGTCGAGGTCGATCTGCGGCTTGCCGAACGAGATGCCGTGCGATTCGAGCGCCGCGGCTTCGTCGATCACGAGCGCCGTGTGCAGGAGCGCCTTCGACGGGATGCAGCCCACGTTCAGGCACACGCCGCCGAGCGTCGAATAGCGCTCGACCAGCACGGTCTTCATGCCGAGGTCGGCCGAGCGGAACGCAGCCGAATAACCGCCGGGGCCGGCGCCGAGCACGAGCATGTCGCACTCGATATCGGCGCTGCCGCTGAAACTGCCGGCTTGCGGCGCGGGCGTTTTTGACACCTCGGCGGCCTTCGGTGCTTCGGCTGCCCTGGGCGCTTCGGCTTTGGGCGCTTCAGCCTTCGGTGCCGGCGCAGCCGCGCCTTCCGAGGCTTCGACCAATGCAATCACGGTGCCTTGCGACGCCTTGTCGCCGGGCTTGATCTTCACTTCCTTGACAGTGCCCGCGACATCGCTCGGCACTTCCATCGTGGCCTTGTCCGACTCGAGCGAGAGCAGCGTCTGCTCTTTCTCGATGACGTCGCCCTCCTTGATGTTGACTTCGATGACGTCGATGTCCTTGAAGTCGCCGATATCCGGCACTTTCACTTCGACGAGACTCATGGTGTCCCCTTCAGAAACGACCGGCCGAGGCCGCCGCGCCGCGCACCTGCTTGAACAAAGCGTGTGCGGCGCGGCGGCGCGGGCCGGTCGAAGCGGTTTTACAGGATCACGCGGCGGAAATCGCCGAGGATCTGGCCGAGATACGCGTTAAAGCGCGCGGCAGCCGCGCCGTCGATCACGCGGTGGTCGTACGAGAGCGACAACGGCAGCGTGAGACGCGGCACGAACTGCTTGCCGTCCCACACCGGCTTCATCGCGCTCTTCGACAGGCCGAGGATCGCCACTTCCGGTGCGTTGATGATCGGCGTGAAGTGCGTGCCGCCGATGCCGCCGAGCGACGAGATCGAGAAGCAGCCGCCTTGCATCTGGTCCGGCTTGAGCTTGCCGTCGCGCGCGAGCTTCGAGAGCTCGGCCATTTCCTTCGCGATGTCGACGAGGCCCTTCTTGTCCGCGTCGCGGATCACCGGGACGACGAGGCCGTTGGGCGTATCCGCAGCAAAACCGATGTGGTAGTACTGCTTGAAGACGAGGTTGTCGCCGTCGAGGCTCGCGTTGAACGCCGGGAACTTCTTGAGCGCGGCGACCACGGCCTTGATCACGAAGGCGAGCATCGTGAACTTCACGCCGGCCTTCTCGTTTTCCTTGTTCAACTGCACGCGCAGCGCTTCGAGGTCGGTGATGTCCGCTTCGTCGTTGTTGGTGACGTGCGGGATCATGACCCAGTTGCGGTGCAGGTTCGCGCCGGAGATCTTCTTGATGCGCGAGAGCGGCTGCGCGTCGATCGGGCCGAACTTCGTGAAATCGACCTTCGGCCACGGCAGCAGGTTCAGACCCGCGCCGCCGCCGGCCGCGGGTGCGGCAGCCGCAGCGGGCGCCGCCAGCGCGCCCGTCATCACACCCTTCACGAACGCGGTGACGTCGTCCTGCGTAATGCGGCCCTTCGGCCCCGTGCCCGTGACGCGCGACACCTCGACACCCAGCTCGCGCGCGAACTTGCGCACCGAGGGGGAAGCATGGCTCGGACGGCGCGCGCCGCCTTCGCCTGCGGGGATGATCGGCGCCTGCGCGAGCGCCGACGGTGCGGCGGGCGCGGGCTTCGCGGGCGCAGCGGGTGCGTCCGACGGTACTTCGACCGGGGCCTTCTGCGCGGGGGCGGCGGCCGGCGCCGCGGCGCCTTCGGCTTCGATCACGAAGATCTCCGTGCCTTCGGACACCGCATCGCCCACCTTGACCTTCACTTCCTTCACGACGCCGGCCACCGGGCTCGGCACGTCCATGGTCGCCTTGTCCGATTCGAGCGTGACGAGCGACTGCTCCTTCTCCACGCGGTCGCCCACCTTCACGGCGACTTCGATCACGGGCACGTCCTTGTAGTCGCCGATATCGGGAACCTTGACGCTTTGCGCGCCGCCGCTCGCGGCCGGGGCAGCAGCAGGCGCTGAGGCCGGTGCGGGCGCAGCAGCCCTGGCCGCCGCGGGCGCGGCAGCCGCAGGCGCGGCAGCGGGGCTAGCAGCGGGTGCCGCAGCAGCGGAAGCAGCAGCGGCGCCATCCAGCACGAGCACGAGCGAGCCTTCCGACACGTTGTCGCCCACCTTGACCTTCACTTCCTTCACCGTGCCCGATGCGGGGCTCGGCACGTCCATCGTCGCCTTGTCCGACTCCAGCGTGACGAGCGATTGCTCTTTTTCGACGGTATCGCCCGCCTTCACCAGCACCTCGATCACAGGAATGTCCTTGTAATCGCCGATGTCCGGCACCTTGACTTCGATCGTTTGACTCATTGTTGATGTCTCCAGGGCCGCATAAGCAGCGCCTCCCCGTTTCGGGGAGGCGCACCTGCGATGCACACGGGGGGTGATGCGTTAGACGGTCATCGGGTTGGGTTTGGACGGATCGAGGTTGTATTTGGCGATCGCGTCGCCCACCACCTTGCGTTCGATCTTGCCTTCGTCCGCGAGCGCGTTGAGCGCCGCAACCGTGGTCCAGTAACGGTCGACTTCGAAGAAGTGACGCAGCTTCTCACGCGTATCCGAACGGCCGAAGCCGTCGGTGCCGAGCACCACGAACTTGCGCGGCACGAGGCCACGGATCTGGTCGACCAAAGCGCGCACGTAGTCGGTCGAAGCGATGACCGGGCCTTCCGTGCCCTTGAGCAGCTTCTCGACGTGCGATTCGCGGCGCGGCTCGCTCGGGTGCAGCAGGTTCCAGCGCTCGACTTCGTGGCCTTCGCGCGCGAGTTCCGTGAAGCTCGGCACGCTCCAGAGGTCGGCTTCGACGCCCCAGTCGTTCTTCAGCAGGTCGGCGGCGGCGATCACTTCGTTGAAGATCGTGCCTGCGCCCAGCAGTTGCACGCGCGGCGCCCTGGCGTTGTCCGCGCCCTTGCGGAAGGCGTACATGCCCTTGATGATGTCGGCCGCCACGCTCTCCAGGCCCGCGCCCTGCGGGATCGCCGGGTGCTCGTAGTTCTCGTTCATCACGGTGATGTAATAGAACACGTCCTCCTGCTCCTGCACCATGCGGCGCAGGCCGTCCTGCATGATCACGGCGAGTTCGTAGCCGAAGGTCGGGTCGTAGCTCACGCAGTTCGGCACCGAAGCGGCCCACAGGAGCGAGTGGCCGTCTTCGTGCTGCAGGCCCTCGCCGTTGAGCGTCGTGCGGCCCGCGGTGCCGCCCAGCAGGAAGCCGCGCGAGCGCATGTCGCCCGCCGCCCATACCAGGTCGCCGATGCGCTGGAGGCCGAACATCGAGTAGAAGATGTAGAACGGCACCATGATCTCGCCATGCGTCGAGTACGACGTCGCGGCTGCGATCCAGTCGCACATGCCGCCGGCTTCGTTGATGCCTTCCTGGAGAATCTGGCCCGTCTGCGATTCCTTGTAGAACATCAGCTGGTCGGAATCTTCCGGCACGTACTTCTGGCCTTCCTGGTTCCAGATGCCGATCTGGCGGAACAGGCCTTCCATACCGAAGGTACGCGACTCGTCCGGGACGATCGGCACGACGCGCTTGCCGAGCGCCTTGTCCTTCAGGAGGATGTTCAGGATCCGCACGAACGCCATCGTCGTGGAGATCTCGCGGCCCTCGCCCGTGCCCTTGAGCAGCGGCTCGAACACTTCGAGCGACGGCACCGGCAGCGACTCGGCCTTCTGGCGGCGCGCCGGCAGGTAGCCGCCGAGGTCCATGCGCTTCTGGCGCATGTATTCGAGTTCCTTCGAACCTTCCTCGAACGTGAGGTACGGCACGTCGACGATCTGCTCGTCCGTGATCGGCAGGCGGAACTGGTCGCGGAACTTCTTGAGCTGATCCACCTGCATCTTCTTCTGCTGGTGGGTGATGTTCATGGCCTGGCCGGCTTCGCCCATGCCATAGCCCTTGATCGTCTTGGCGAGGATCAGCGTCGGCTGGCCCTTCGCGTGCTGGGCCTGATGGAACGCCGCATAGATCTTGTGCGGATCGTGGCCGCCGCGGTTCAGGTTCCAGATGTCGTCGTCGGACCAGTCGGCAACCAGCGCCTTCAGTTCAGACGTGTTGAAGAAGTGTTCGCGAACATACGCGCCCGACTCCGACTTGTACGTCTGATATTCGCCGTCCACGACTTCCATCATGCGGCGCATCAGCGCGCCCGACTTGTCGCGTGCGAACAGTGCGTCCCAGCGGCTGCCCCAGATGACCTTGATGACGTTCCAGCCGGCGCCGCGGAACTCGCTTTCGAGTTCCTGGATGATCTTGCCGTTGCCGCGCACCGGGCCGTCCAGACGCTGCAGGTTGCAGTTGATGACGAACACGAGGTTGTCCAGGTGCTCGCGGCCGGCCATGCCGATCGCGCCGAGCGATTCCGGCTCGTCCGTCTCGCCGTCACCGAGGAAGGCCCAGACCTTGCGGCCTTCGGTCTTCGCGATGCCGCGCGCCTGCAGGTACTTCATGAAGCGGGCCTGGTAGATCGCCATGATCGGGCCGAGACCCATCGAGACGGTCGGGAACTGCCAGAAGTCCGGCATCAGCCACGGGTGCGGGTACGACGAAATGCCGCCGCCGTCCACTTCCTGGCGGAAGTTGTCGAGCTGGTTTTCCGAGAGGCGGCCGAGCAGGAACGCGCGCGAGTAGACGCCCGGCGACGAGTGGCCCTGCACGAACACGAGGTCGCCGCCGTGCTCGGCGGAGGGAGCATGCCAGAAGTGGTTGTAGCCGACGTCGTAGAGGGTGGCCGCGGAGGCGAACGAGGCGATGTGGCCGCCCACGTTGGTGTGCTTGCCCGCGCGCAGCACCATGGCCATGGCGTTCCAGCGCGTGTACGAGCGGATCCGGTGTTCGATGTCCTGGTCGCCCGGGTTCTGCACCTGGTTGGCGACGGGGATCGTGTTGATGTACGGCGTGTTCGCCGAGAACGGCAGGTGCTCGCCATGCACGCGAGCGAATTCGATCTGCTTTTCGATCAGGTGGTGCGCACGGTCGGGGCCGACCGTCGAGATGACGCCGTCCAACGCTTCAAGCCATTCGGCTGTTTCCTGCGGATCTTCGTCCTTGTCGGCGGCTACGTACTTCAGGACTTCGTCGGGTACTGCGGACATGCTCGTCTCCTGATTGGGGAACGCTGTTGAACGGACCATGCGGACGACAGTTCGGGACGAGCCGGGGCCGACCGCAGCAGCTTTCGGGCGATTGTAATGACCCCCCCGGATCTTGCGCAACAAAATTTTCGAATTGCGAGATTGAATTTTATAATGTGGAAAATTGCTGCACCGCACGCTGAATCGTTCGCGCCCCTGCAGCGATAACGGCCAGTTTGCGCCCGTTTATCGGCGATTTACCGTTTTTTTCGCGTCATTTCCGTGTCTTACGCTGAGCTACAATCCTTGCCATGTTGACCGAACGGCTTTTCGCTCGCTCGGCGCGGCCGCCCGGTACGCCCGGCGACACGTCGCCGTCCCGCTGGCACCACGGACCCTGGTGGTCCAATTCCTATTTGCTGACGCCGCTCCTGTCGATCCTCGTCTTTCTGATCGTCATGAGCCTGATCCTGTGGAGCCTGAACCGGCGCGAGCAGCAGCAGCAGGAAGACACGCTCTACCGCAATGTCGCCTGGGCCCAGCAGCAGATCCGCCTTTCGATGACGGGCGCGCAGGAGCAGCTGCAGGCGCTCTCGCGCGATCTGGCCGCCGGCCACGCCGACCCGCAGTCCTTCCAGACGTCCACCACGGACATCATGCAGGGGCATCCCGAGATCCTCTATCTCAACTGGTACACGAGCGCGGAAGAGCCGCGCTGGCCCAATACGGCGATGCCGGTGTTCGGCCAGCGCCTCGCCAAGCCCAACGACGAGCAGATGGACGAGGCTGTCAAGGCGGCCTTCAACGAAGCGCGCGAAACGCGCCGCCAGGTGTATTCGCCGCTTATTTACGACGACCTCGGCAACGGCTACATCACGCTGCAAACCCCTGTATACCGCGACCGCGATTTTCTCGGCTCGATTGCGGCCGTGTTCTCGGTCGAAGGGATCCTGAAGCACGACATCCCGCCCGAGCTGTCGGCCAAGTACAAGATCTCGATTCTCGACGTCAACAACCGCGAGCTCGCCACGACCTCCACGCGTCCGCGCCTGCCGCGCGACGTCTATTACGACCTGCCGCTCGATCCGCCGGGCCAGGGCGTTTCGGTACGCGTGTACTCGTACCCGCAGATGACCAACTTCACGAACAACACGCTCGTGTGGCTGGTCGCGGGGCTGTCGTGCTTCGTGCTGTGGAGCCTCTGGAGCCTGTGGAAGCACACGCGCCAGCGCTTCGAGGCGCAGCAGGCGCTCTATGCGGAAGCGTTCTTCCGCCGCGCGATGGAAAATTCGGTGCTGATCGGCATGCGCGTGCTCGACATGCACGGCCGCATCACCCACGTGAACCCGGCGTTCTGCCGCATGACGGGCTGGGACGAAGCCGATCTCGTCGGCAAGAACGCGCCGTTCCCCTACTGGCCGCGCGACGCCTACCCCGAAATGCAGCGCCAGCTCGACATGACGCTGCGCGGCAAGGCGCCCTCCTCGGGGTTCGAACTGCGCGTGCGCCGCAAGGACGGCTCGCAGTTCCATGCGCGGCTCTACGTCTCGCCGCTCATCGACAGCTCGGGCCGCCAGACGGGCTGGATGTCGTCGATGACCGACATCACCGAGCCGAGGCGCGCGCGCGAAGAACTCGCCGCCGCGCACGAGCGCTTCACCACCGTGCTGGAGAGCCTCGACGCCGCCGTCTCGGTGCTCGCCGCCGACGAAGCCGAACTGCTGTTCGCGAACCGCTACTACCGCCACCTCTTCGGCATCCGCCCGGACGGCCATCTGGAGCTCGCGGGCGGCGGCGGCTTCGACTCGGCGAACGCCTCCTCCGATTCGATCGACATGGTCGATGCCTTCGCGGGCCTGCCCGCCACCGCGCTCACCGAGAGCACGGCGGACGCGCAGGAGGTGTACGTGGAGAGCATCCAGAAGTGGTTCGAGGTGCGGCGCCAGTACATCCAGTGGGTGGACGGCCACCTCGCGCAGATGCAGATCGCCACCGACATCACCACGCGCAAGCAGGCCCAGGAACTCGCGCGCCAGCAGGACGAAAAGCTGCAGTTCACGAGCCGCCTGATGACGATGGGCGAAATGGCCTCCTCGCTCGCGCACGAGCTCAACCAGCCGCTCGCCGCGATCAACAACTATGCCTCGGGCACCGTGGCGCTCGTGAAATCGGGGCGCGCCGCGCCCGACAACCTGCTGCCCGTGCTGGAAAAAACCGCGCAGCAGGCCGTGCGCGCAGGCATGATCATCAAGCGCATCCGCGAATTCGTGAAGCGCTCGGAACCCAAGCGCCAGGCCACGCGCGTGGCCGACATCGTCGCCGACGCCGTGGGCCTGGCCGAAATCGAAGCGCGCAAGCGCCGCATCCGCATCGTGACCGACATGCGCTCGCGCATGCCCGTGATCTACGTCGATCCGGTGCTGATCGAGCAGGTGCTCGTCAACCTCCTGAAAAACGCTGCCGAAGCCATGGCCGACGCGCGCCCGAATGCGGTGGATCCGGTGATCCGCGTGCTCGTGAAGCGCGAAGGCGGCAACGTGTGCATCAGCGTCGTCGACCAGGGCCCCGGCGTGGACGAAGCCACGGCCGAGCGCCTCTTCGAACCGTTCTACAGCACCAAGTCCGACGGCATGGGCATGGGGCTGAATATTTGCCGCTCGATTATCGAATCGCACCGAGGGCGCCTCTGGGTGGTCAACAACGTCGAAGCAGACGGCCACATCAGCGGCGCAACGTTCCATTGCAGTCTGCCGATAGGCGAAGCGGATACGCCGTCTCGCGACGGCTCCGACGAGCCGACTCCAACAACCGTTACGGGAGAGCCATGAACAGCCCAGTCACTACCCAGGAAACCGTCTTTGTCGTCGATGACGACGAGGCCGTACGAGACTCCCTGCGCTGGCTGCTTGAAGCCAATGGCTACCGCGTGCAGTGCTTCCTCAGCGCGGAGGAATTCCTCGAGGCGTACCAGCCCGCGCAGCAGGCCGGGCAGATCGCCTGCCTCATCCTGGACGTGCGCATGTCGGGCATGAGCGGGCTCGAGCTGCAGGAGCGCCTGATCGCCGATAACGCCTCCCTGCCGATCATCTTCGTGACGGGCCACGGCGACGTGCCGATGGCCGTCTCGACCATGAAGAAGGGCGCGATGGACTTCATCGAGAAGCCCTTCGACGAAGCCGAACTGCGCAAGCTCGTCGAGCGCATGCTCGAAAAGGCCCGCAGCGAAAGCACCAACGTGCAGCAGCAGCGCGCCGCCGCCGAGCGTCTCGGCAAGCTCACGGCGCGCGAGCACCAGGTGCTCGAGCGCATCATCGCGGGCCGCCTGAACAAGCAGATTGCCGACGATCTGGGCATCAGCATCAAGACCGTCGAAGCGCACCGCGCGAACATCATGGAGAAGCTCAACGTCAACACGGTCGCCGACCTGCTGCGTCTCGCGCTCTCCAACAAGCCGCAGCAGCCGCAACAGTAAGCGGCACAGCCTCAGTTCCTGCCGCCCGCGCGCCGGCCACCCCGTGTGGCGCATCCGGCGCACGGGCGGCGGCGTCCCCCGCCGTCCCCCCTCCCGCCCACCGAACCCGTTGCGCTACGCCGCGACGGTATAATGTCGGCCTTCGCAAGAGCCCCGCTGCGCACCCCGCGCCGGCGCCTGAAAACCGCTCGACAGCATCGAGCGCCCTTGCCCCGCATCGCCCACTCTGAAGCCCGACCGACCATGACAGCCACCCTCATCGACGGCAACGCCCTCTCCAAGCAACTGCGCGCCGACGTCGCCGTGCGCGCCGCCGCCCTCACCGCCCGCGGCCATCAGCCTGGCCTCGCCGTCGTGCTGGTCGGCGACAATCCGGCGAGCGAAGTCTATGTGCGCAACAAGGTGAAGGCCTGCGAGGACAACGGCCTCCATTCGTCCTACGACCGCTATCCGGCCACGCTCTCCGAAGCGGACCTGCTCAAGCGCATCGACGAACTGAACCGCGACCCCCGGATACACGGCATTCTCGTGCAGTTGCCGCTGCCGAAGCACATCGACAGCCACAAGGTGATCGAGGCGATCGCGCCGGAGAAGGACGTCGATGGCTTTCACGTCGCCAATGCGGGCGCGCTCATGACCGGCCAGCCGCTCTTTCGCCCCTGCACGCCCTATGGCGTGATGAAGATGTTCGAGGCGCACAAGATCGCGCTCACGGGGGCGAATGCCGTGGTGATCGGCCGCTCGAACATCGTCGGCAAGCCGATGGCGATGCTGCTGCTCGAAGCGGGCGCCACGGTCACGATCTGCCACAGCAAGACGCGCGATCTCGCCGCGCACACGCGCGAGGCCGACATCGTCGTGGCGGCGGTGGGCAAGCGCAACATCCTCACGGCCGACATGGTCAAGCCCGGCGCAACGGTGATCGACGTGGGCATGAACCGCGACGACAACGGCAAGCTGTGCGGCGACGTCGATTTCGCGGGCGTCAAGGACGTGGCCGGCTACATCACGCCGGTGCCGGGCGGCGTGGGTCCGATGACCATCACGATGCTGCTCGTGAACACGATCGAAGCGGCCGAGCGCGCTGCGGCCGGCGCGGCGTGACGTAAGCCGGACACGATCCGGCACGCCAGGGCGGCCCCTTTGCGGGCCGCTTTTCTTTTGCGCGCGGGGTTGCGCAGGGTTTCAGGGGGGCCTCGCACGGCGCCGCCCGCGTTGCAGTAGCATCCCGTTCATGCGACACCGTTGCGCCGGCGCGCGCCGACATCTGTTAATTTGCTGGCATCGGCCGGTTGTGAAGCGAGCACCGCGCCCCAATACTCGACATGTCGGGGGCCGCCGCGCCCCCGGACCCCATTCAACGCGAACCGCGACAGACAGGAACAGGAAGCACCATGGCTACTACTCCCTCCGATAATCCGCTGCTCGACTTCACCGGCCTGCCGCGCTTCGGCGAGATCCACCCCGAACACGTGACGCCGGCGCTCGACGTGCTGCTCGCCAACGCGAAGGCCGCCGTGGACCGCGCCGCCGAGCCGATGACGCCCGCCCAGTGGGACGACGTGGTCGAGCCGGTCGAGCGCGCGAGCGAGCCGCTTTCGCGCGCCTGGGGCGTGGTCGGCCATCTGAACGCCGTGGCCGATACGCCGGAGCTGCGCGCCGTCTATGGCGAGAACCTGCCGCGCGTGACCGAATTCTGGGCGAGCGTCGGCCAGAATCTCGCGCTCTACGAGAAGTACAAGGCCATCGCCACGCACAACTCGTTCGAACTGCTTTCGGGCGAGCGCAAGAAGATCCTCAACAATGCGCTGCGCGACTTCCGCCTTTCGGGCGCCGAGTTGCCCGAAGACCAGAAGCCGCGCTTCGCCGAACTGCAGGAACGCCAGGCGGCGCTCGCGAAAGCATTCTCCGATCACGTGCTCGACGCCACCAACGGCTACGCGTACTACGCGACGAACGAAGCGGAACTCGCGGGCCTGCCCGAGGACGTGATCGCCGCGGCGCGCGAAGCGGCCGAGCGCGAGAACAAGGAAGGCTGGAAATTCACGCTGCACTTCCCCTCGTACTTCCCGGTGCTCCAGTATTCGGAAAACCGCGCGATGCGCGAAACGATGTACCGCGCTTACGTGACGCGCGCTTCGGAACTGGGGCCCGTCTATGGCGGCGGCAAGGCCGAGTGGGACAACACCGAAATCATCGCCGGGCAGTTGAAGCTGCGCCACGAGGAAGCGACGATGCTCGGCTACAACAACTTCGCCGAGGTCTCGCTCACCCCGAAGATGGCCGAGTCGCCGCAACAGGTCATGAGCTTCCTCGAAGACCTGGCCACGCGTGCGCGCCCGTATGCCGAGCAAGACTGGGAAGAACTGCGCGAATTCGCCGCGAAGGAACTGGGCCTCGCGCAGATCGAGCCGTGGGACATGGCCTTCGCTTCCGAACGCCTGCGCCAGCAGCGCTACGCGTTCTCCGAGAACGAGGTGAAGCAGTACTTCCCCGAAGACTTCGTGCTGCCGGGCCTCTTCAAGGTGACCGAGACGCTCTTCGGCGTGCGCATCCGCAAGGACAGCACGCCCGTGTGGAATCCGGACGTGCGCTTCTTCCGCGTGGAGAACACGGACGGCACGCTCGTCGCCCAGTTCTATCTCGACCTGTACGCGCGCGAAGGCAAGCGCGGCGGCGCGTGGATGGACGACGCGCGCTCGCGCCGCAAGCTCGAAGGCAACGGCGTGCAAACGCCGGTTGCGTACCTCACGTGCAACTTCTCGGCGCCCGTGGGCGGCAAGCCCGCCTGCTTCACGCACGACGAAGTGATCACGCTCTTCCACGAGTTCGGCCACGGCCTGCATCACATGCTCACGCGCGTGGACGAACTCGCGGTGTCGGGCATCAACGGCGTGGAATGGGACGCGGTCGAACTGCCCTCGCAGTTCATGGAAAACTTCTGCTGGGAGTGGGACGTGCTGCGCGAAATGACCTCGCACGTCGAGACCGCGAAGCCGTTGCCGCGCGAACTGTTCGACAAGATGCTCGCGGCCAGGAATTTCCAGAGCGGCCTCGGCACGCTGCGCCAGATCGTGTTTTCGATGTTCGACATGGCGCTGCACGTGGACTTCGAAGCGTCGGCGGGCAAGAGCGTCAACGACCTCGCGCGCGAGATCAACGAGCGCTATCACGTGATTCCGCAAACCGCGTTCTCGCGCTGGCCGAACACGTTCAGCCACATCTTCGCGGGCGGCTACGCGGCGGGCTACTACAGCTACAAGTGGGCCGAAGTGCTCTCCGCCGACGCTTATGCAGCGTTCGAAGAAGCGGCGCAGGCCGCGAAGTCGAGCGTGCTCGATGCGGCCACCGGCACGCGCTATCGCAAGGAGATTCTGGAAGTGGGCGGCAGCCGCCCGGCGATGGAATCGTTCAAGGCGTTCCGCGGACGCGAGCCGAGCATCGACGCGCTGCTGCGCCATAACGGCATGGAGCAGCCGCCTGCCCAGCATTGAGTCGAGGGGGTACGCGTTGCTTTAGCGGCTACGCGCCCCGCAGAAAAAACGCGCCCGGGATTGAATCCCGGGCGCGTTTTTTATTGGCCATTCGTCAGCCGCCGCGACGCTACCGGTGCAGCCTGAAATCGACGCTCTGCGGCCGGCCTTCGAGCGCGAGCGCCGCGCGCTGCGCCGGTTGCCGGCTCACCACCCTGCCCCGGCTCACCACCGCAAGCCGCGTTGCGCGCAAACGGATGGCCTCGATGGGGTCGCGCGCGTCGAGCACTACGCAACTCGCTTCACACCCTGGCGTGAGGCCATAGCCTTCCAGCCCCAGGATCTTTGCCGGATTCACCGTCACAGCGTCGAAACACGCGCGCGAGGCAGCCACGCCCGTCATCTGCGCGACGTGCAGCCCCATGTGCGCGACTTCGAGCATGTCGCCCGAGCCGAAGCTGTACCACGGGTCCATCACGCAGTCGTGGCCGAACGCCACGTCGATACCGGCCGCCATGAGCTCCGGCACGCGTGTCATGCCGCGCCGCTTTGGATAGGTATCCGAACGACCTTGCAGCGTGATGTTGATGAGCGGATTCGCGATCGCCGCCACACCCGCCTCGCGCATGAGCGGCAGCAGCTTGCTCACGTAGTAGTTATCCATCGAATGCATGGACGTGAGATGCGAGCCCGCTACGCGGCCATGCAAGCCCAAACGGTGCGTTTGCGCCGCCAGCGTTTCGATGTGGCGCGAGAGCGGGTCGTCGGACTCGTCGCAATGCAGGTCCACGCGCAGGCCCTTTTGTGCCGCGAACTCGCAAAGAAGACGCACGGACTCGGCGCCGTCGGCCATCGTGCGCTCGAAGTGTGGGATGCCGCCCACCACATCGACACCCAACGCAATCGCACGCTTGAGGTTCTCGAACGCACCGGGGCTGCGCAGCAACCCGTCCTGAGGGAAGGCCACCAGTTGCAGATCGAGATACGGCGCCACGCGGCGCTTCACTTCGAGCAGCGCCTCGACCGCAAGCAGGCGTTCGTCGCACACGTCGACGTGACTGCGGATGGCCAGCAGCCCGCGCGCGACGGCCCAGTCGCAGTACTGCAGCGCGCGCTCGACGAGCGCTTCCTGGGTGAGATGCGGTTTGAGCTCGCCCCACAGGGCGATGCCTTCGAGCAAGGTGCCCGAGGCGTTCACGCGCGGCAGGCCGTACGAGAGCGTGGCATCCATGTGGAAATGCGCATCGACGAACGGCGCGCTGACGAGCGCACCGGCCGCGTCGATCTCTTCACGCGCCTGCGCTGCGATATGCGGCTCGACGGCCGCGATGCGCCCGGCATCGATACCGATATCGACGGTGGCATGCCCGGCAGGATGCCCCTGCGCGAGCACGGCGCGGCGGATGATCAGGTCCATGAACGGCTCCTCTTCGTCTCCTCGTTGCGCCGATTCTATCGGCGCCAGAAAAGGCGCGCCAGTGAGAGGCGGCGCTGGATAACGGGGCTTCTCAGGCGCGACTCAGACGCGAGAGTCGCCGTGCTCGTCTTCGGGGTCCTCGTCGAAAAGCGCGAACTGGCCGCGCAGCGCCGGATTCTCCTCCTCGAGGCGCACACCCACGCCCAGGAGCCGCACGCCCAGCTTGCGCCGCGCGAGCCCCTTCTCGAGCAGCGCGAGAAACGTGGGCAAGTCGGTCGCGTCGCGCACGCACTCCACCGTCGTGCGCTGGAAGTCGGCAAAGCGGATCTTCACGTAGAGCTTGCGTACCGCGTGCGCACAGCCGGCCCGCTCGATGCGCGCATCGAGCTGCGCCGCAAGCGGCTTGAGCTCCTCGCTGCAGGCTTCGAGCGTCAGCAGATCGTTCACGTAGGTCGTCTCGACGCTCACCGACTTGCGCTCCTGGTCCGGGCATACGGACCGCTCGTCGATGCCGCGCGCGCGCTCGTAAAGCCGCTTGCCGAACACGCCGAAGTGACGATGCAAGTCGATCAGCGACCACGTGCGCAGCTCTGCGCAAGTCGCAAGACCCAGCTTCTCGAGCTTGCCGGCCGTCACCTTGCCGACGCCGTGAATCTTGCGCACCGGCAACGCGGCGACGAAAGCATCGACCTCGTGCGGACGTACCACGAAGAGACCATCGGGCTTGTTCCAGTCGGACGCGATCTTGGCAATGAACTTGTTCGGCGCGACGCCCGCGGACACCGTCACCCCCACCGTCTGCCGCACCCGCTCGCGGATTTCCTCCGCGATCAGCGTGGCGCTGCCCTTGCAGCGCGTGGCGTGGGTGACGTCGAGATAGGCTTCGTCGAGCGAGAGCGGCTCGACATCGGACGTGTAGTCGCGATAGATCGCCATGATCTGCCGCGACGCGACGCGGTACTTCTCCATTGCCGTGGGCAGGATCAGCAGATCGGGACACTTGCGCATGGCGAGCGCCGACGACATGGCCGAATGCACGCCGAAACGCCGCGCCTCGTAGTTGCAGGTGGCGATCACGCCGCGCTGGTCGGGCCGACCGCCGACAGCCAGCGGACGCCCGCGCAACGAAGGATCGTCGCGCATTTCAACCGACGCATAAAAGCAGTCGCAATCGCAATGGATGATCTTGCGGGCGGGGCTGCTCGCGGCGGGCTGCGGCGTGGCGGAAGAGAACGCGTTCAAGGTATCGATACTGTACAAAAACACAGTGCCATTTTCAAGAGAACTGTTTGCGATCTGCTCCCTGACCGTACCGCTACAGCGCGGCGGCACCGTACCTGTACGCGGGCGCGCGGCGGCCTATACTCGTGCGCTCAACCCGGCTGAAAGGCGAGCGAAAAGAGCGAGAACCATGAAGACGATAGGCGTGATAGGCGGCATGAGCTGGGAATCGTCCGCCGAGTATTACCGGCTACTGAACCGCTACGCGAAAACGCGCCTCGGCGGTCATCACAATGCGCGCAGCCTCATGGTGACGGTGGACTTTGCGGGCGTCGAGGCGCTGCAACGTGCGGGCGACTGGGATGCGCTGGGCGTGCAGATGGCCGAAGCGGCCGCGCAACTCGAACGCGGTGGCGCGCAGATCGTTCTGCTGGCGACGAACACGATGCACCGCGTCTGCGCTTCGATCGAAGCGGCGATCACGGTGCCCTTCCTGCATATCGCCGATCCTACCGGCGCTGCGCTCAAGGCCGCGGGCGTGACGCGCGCCGGACTGCTTGGCACGCGCTATACGATGGAGCAGGATTTTTACGTGGGGCGGTTGCGCGAACGGCACGGCATTGAGGCCATCGTGCCTGATGAGAGCGGCCGCGAGGACGTGCATCGCATCATTTACGACGAGTTGTGTCATGGCGTCGTCAAGGACGAATCGCGGCGGGTCTATCGACGCGTGATTGAAGACCTCAAGGCACGCGGCGCGCAAGCGGTCATTCTGGGGTGTACGGAGATTACGCTGCTGATGGGCGCCGGCGATTCGGCTTTGCCGGTGTTCGATACCACCGCGCTGCATGCAGAGGCGGCGGTGGATTGGGGTGTTGAAGATTGATCCAGAATTCGGGCAACGCCGCGCCCTGGTAGATTGAGAAGGAAGTGTATGCGAGTTGGCGTTTTGAGGTCATTCAATATTTCTCGGGGCACACGACGTGGGCCTTCATGCTCCCTCATGAACGACGAAGCCCTGCCGCAGCGAGGCCGATCTCTCCGCAACTATTGCTTTGGTTCTGTGATGCCACACGGATTTTCACAGCCGTTAGGACTACATGCCGGTTCAAACTCAACCTCAATCTGGTTTCGCTCCGCGACCGGTACTTGCGAGCCAACACGCCAGATCCTGGTATCAACGTTGATGCGGTTCGACGCGACGCCAAGACTCTGGAGATAGTCGCTCACCGACTTGGCGCGCTGTCGTGCAATCTGAAAGGCATCGCGTTCGCGCTCATCCGCGAAACCGTATATGACCACAGGACCGCCCTTAGCCGCACTATTCCTGACGGTTACCAGCAAATCAGCTAGTTTCAGCCTGTCAACGTTAGAAAGCTCCGTAGCATTGCGCTCCATCCTCGCACCATACTGCAACGCAAAACTACATGCGGATGCTGAGACAGGCAACAACAAGGAAACCAGGCTAGTCATTGCAAAGGACATACCAGGCGATATTGTCCGCATTCCGGAGAGCCATCGCTGGCACGCTTGCTTATGAAGTGAACTTCTTAAAGCATTCCTTTACATCCACCGCGTGCTTTAGTCCGCCGGGCACAGCTTCCGGTTGATCTTTATCCGGTGGTTCTATCGTCACACTGTCAATGTGTTCACGTATGCGAACAGCTTTTTGCAAGCTCCCTTTGATTATTTTTCCGCGCGAGTCAAGAAAATCAGTGTGCGTATTGATCGTTAGAACTACTGGTTTTATACCTGAATTCCCGTGCCAGTTTGCCCACATCGAATAAGGTCCGATTCTCGCACCTCCCAGAGCTTTCGATTGAATACTTCCAATTCGGGTTCCCATTGGATCGCCAACGATGTCGAAGTTACAAAGCACAAGCTCTTTGAAGACGACATTCTCATCCAGCAGCGGAATGATGGAAGAATCGAAATCGACTGACCCCGTACCTTCCAACGCTACCGCAGTAAGTGGAAAGAACAATAAGATCACCAGGACTTTCTTCATGTCGTTACGCGAGGAATTTGACACGGGCATTTTGAAGATCCCCTCCCGAGGCCTGCCACGCGCGCGTCGCCGCGCTTCCGGGACCGCTGAAATGATCAATATGTGCACCGCGAATGCCGCCACCTGTGTCGTCGGCAGATCGCTCGCCAACGACCCGGCTACCGTCGCTGGAGGCAATATAAACGCGCGCCCTCGCCGGAATCACAGCAGGATCGACCGCGATTGAACGATTTGCGACAACATCGGCAAATCGACCGTGCGCAGCGTCTGTTTCGCTTAAGCGCGCATCAGCGGGATTGTTCAGGATATCCGGGTGCCCGGCGGCGTTGCTACGCCATCCACCTCCACCGCCATCCCAGCGGATAATACGATGATCCAACGTTTCACCCGTTCCCTGCATGGGCACGCCACCCGCCCCGAACAAGAAGTCCTGGCGATGGCTGCCAGAGATGCCGGGCACCCGAACCATTGGGCCGTGCGCATCGCGTTCGTCCGCAATAATGTAGTGCGTGATATGAAAACCGGCCTCGTACCAGGCTTCTTTCAGCGTTATACGAAGAGGAGCGGCTGTAATATCTTCATCCGCGACTGTTAGCATCGCGCCCCCGGGTTCACGTGATTCGAGCACAATCGTCGCACAACCGTTTGAGTCAGTCGCCCCCAATACCCGTACAGTATCGTTGCTGCGGTTGCTTTTGACTACCAGACTACGACCCGAAAGTGGTACACCACCGCGGCTTTTCACCGTCGCCCTGATTGGCAAATGATACAAAATCTTCCCGCGCTGCACGTGCGCAGTCGAGGGAATCATGGGCAATTTATCGCCATACTTGTTATCTGGAATCTCCCACGCCAATATGTTCGCCGCTATCTCAACTACGACGCACGAATTGGGAATCTCATTTGTACATGCCGTGTCGTGAACCGTTACATAGTTGATGGCATCTCGCATTCTCATTTCGCCAATTGAAGTTTGAGATTCGACGCGCTTCGCGTGATAACGCGCGCAGTTTGGCCGCTTGCGTTTGTCGTTCCGGTTATCACCCGTTCGCCATCAACCACGATCCGGTAGCTCACATTCGCGAGCGGTTGACCATCGCCATCTTTCAATATGTACTGCTGATCATATGTGAAAGATTTAGACCACCACCGAGACGCTGCCCTGCCCTTTCGCTCGATACACCGGCACGCCCACGCAGTGCCCAAAGCTTCGGCCATCTCGTAACCTGACTGATACGAGCGAAGCGTGGCAAGCGGAAGGAAACAACCCGTTTCGGCGTTCAAGACCATCCCGTCAGGAAGATCCGGGAAATTTTCGAATACCGAATATGTCACACGGCAAAGCGGGCACGTCTCCCCGTCTGTCATATCAACGTCTCCTGTAGGGACTCCGGCAGTCGTCTGCAAGTAGATTCAGCCTCTCTAAAGCTACAACAGGTTTGTCGTCGATAATATTGGATAAATCAGAAAAAATAAGGTATCCAAAATATTTAAGCAGCCATCTGACGCGCCTACACGGACAAAAGAGATGGCAAAAAATCATGCAATGGTCGAAAGCGCGCGTCGGATGATCGGTTGTATCCGGCGACGACTCATGCAGGAGGAGGAACGCTTAGTACCGCTCACGGGAGAAGAGCGAAGGGCGAAAACGCCAAGGGAAGATTCGGCGCGGAAGGTCGCGCGCGATCAGCAGATAACAAAAAACCCGCTCAAGGCGGGTTTCAGTTTCGGGCCAACTACGCGCAGAATCTGCACGCTTTGCCCTGTGCTTGCCCCAACGATAAAACCAGGGCAATCCAATCGGATACACAAACCGGCGAAAAGCCTGGCTGTGTTGGTTGCGGGGGTAGGATTTGAACCTACGACCTTCGGGTTATGAGCCCGACGAGCTGCCAGACTGCTCCACCCCGCGTCCGTCAGAGAAAAGAATTATAGGGCCTTGCATCCACTACGTCAACTATTTTCTCAACGCACAACCCAATCCGGGTGCGAACGCTAACGAAGCACGGCAACACGGATGCGCACCGAAGCCTATTCATCTGGACTCCAGATCAAATTGTCCCCCCTACACCCCCAACAGCGGCCGCACGTCCCCGGCCCATTCCAGCCAGGTCTCCTGCGACTGTATGCCGGCCTTGAGAATCGCATACTGCACCTGCTGGGCGCGCGTGAGCGACGGCGCGCCGAAGTCCCGTTCCTCGATCTGTCGATAGATATCGAGCCGCGCCTGGTTCTCGTCGATCAACCGCAGCAGTTCCTCGCCCAGTCCAAGCGGTCCGATCGCCGCATCGGCACGCAACTTGAGCAGAAACACGTTACGGTCGTCGGGCCCGAGCGACGTCTCGCGCACCCAGCGGCTCACCTCCTCGCGCCCGACCGGCAGCACGCAATACACTTTCCTTCGCGACGCAGCCGCCGCCTCGTCCTCGATCACGGCAACCCACCCCGCCTCGACCATGCGGCCCAGTTCCCGGTAGATCTGCTGATGCGTGGCCTGCCAGAAGTAGCCGATCGCGCGATCGAAGCGCCGCGCAAGGTCGTAGCCGCTGGAAGGCTTCTCCAGCAAGGCGATCAGGATGGCATGGGGCGTGGACATGCGGCGATTCTAAACCACCGCTTTCGCCATGCCGACCCTCAATTCCCCGAGCGCGAACACTATGCAACTGGTTGCATAGTGTTCGCGGCTTTGCTATGTTTAGTCCTGTCGAACCTTGCGGCGCCTCGGGCGCTCCGGATTCGGTGCCATATGAATGCTACGAAGATCACGTCGGCGGCGGCCCCGAAAGCGCGGCCGCCGTCCCCTTCCAGGAGATTTGGATGTCCCTGCCTGCCGTGCTGCGTCGCGGCCTCTCGATTCCCGTCGTAGGCTCGCCGCTCTTCATCATTTCGAACCCCGATCTCGTCATCGCGCAGTGCAAGGCCGGCGTGGTCGGCTCCTTCCCCGCGCTCAACGCCCGGCCCGAGCCTGTGCTCGGCGAATGGCTGGACCGCATCACCACCGAGCTGGCCGAACACAACGCGAAGCATCCCGACAATCCGGCTGCGCCGTTCGCCGTGAACCAGATCGTGCACAAGTCGAATGATCGTCTCGCGCACGATCTCGGCATCTGCGCGCAGTACAAGGTGCCGATCGTGATCACGTCGCTCGGCGCGCGCGAGGAAGTGAACCAGGCCGTGCATGGCTGGGGCGGCATCGTGCTGCACGACATCATCAACAACACGTTCGCGAAGAAGGCGATCGAAAAAGGCGCCGATGGTCTTATCGCCGTCGCCGCCGGCGCGGGCGGCCATGCCGGCACGCTCTCGCCGTTCGCACTGATCCACGAGATCCGCGAGTGGTTCGACGGACCCCTGCTGCTCTCCGGCGCGATCGGCAACGGCAACGCGATCCTTGCCGCGCAAGCCGCGGGTGCGGATCTCGCCTATGTCGGCTCGGCGTTCATCGCCACGAACGAGGCCAACGCGATCGATGCATACAAGCAGATGATCGTCGAGGGCAACGCCGGCGACATCGTGTATTCGAACCTCTTCACCGGCGTGCACGGCAACTATCTGCGCCAGAGCATCGTGGCCAGCGGCCTCGATCCGGATGCGCTGCCCGACTCCGATCCTTCGAAGATGAACTTCGGTTCGACGCGCGTGAAGGCGTGGAAGGACATCTGGGGTTCGGGCCAGGGCATCGGCGCGGTCAAGGGTATCGTGCCCGCGGCCGAACTGGTTGCGCGCCTGAAGCGCGAGTACGAAGCCGCGCGCGTGCGGCTCGGTGTTACAGCGCAAACGCCCGCAACGGCGCAAGCGGCCGAGGCCTAAGCCGCTCGCTCGTACGCGAGAGGCATCCTGCGTGGATGTCTCTCGCGCGGCCCGCGCCGCATGAAGCCGATGCAGACATGGATGCATCGGCTTTTTCTTTGTCGCTAGAGCGCCCTCACGCGCGCGATCTCTTCTTCGACATCGCGCAACTGGTCCTTGCCGAAGAACATTTCATTGCCGACGAAGAACGTAGGCGAGCCAAACGCACCGCGCTCGAACGCAGCCTGAGTGTTGGCCAGCAGTGCGTCCTTCACCTCCGGGTCGCCGATAGCGGCTTCGAATGCCGCGCTGTCGAAGCCATCGGCTTCGAGCGTCGCATGTAGCACCGCCGGATCGTCCATCTCGAGGCCGTCTTCCCACATGTGCGCAAACATGCGATCGACGTAACGCTCGAAGGTCCCGTTGCGCTGTGCCGCAATCGCGCCGCGCATGAGTTGCAGCGTGTTCACGGGAAAGTGGGGATTGTGGCGATAAGCGGTAAGTCCATGCCGCGCGATGAAGCGGCGCATCTCCAGCATCATGTACTTCCGCTTGTTCTCGATGCCCGCGAACGCCTCCGCGGGCGAGCGGTTGCCGCTCAGCTTGAAGAGCCCGCCCAGCAGGACCGGCACATACTCGAAACGCGCGCCCTGGCGCGCCTCGATTTTCCCGATCACCTTGTGGCTCAGATAAGCATTAGGACTGCCAAAGTCGAACAGAAACTCCACTTTCACGTCGCTCATCGTGCCTCCGCCATGGATTGTGCTCCGCCACGCAGGCCAATATACCGGTAGACCCTTCAGGCGACAATCGACGACCACCCGGCACTCACCCGCTTCGAACGTTATCTCCCGCCTGCCGCCTGAAGCGGTACATAATGACGCGTTGCGCGCGCCCGGAGCGTCGGACGCGCATCCCCGCATCCCGTTTTACTGCTCTCAGCCGATCGAGCCGCTTATGAAAATCGCCACGTGCTATCTTCATGACTGACCGAGTATGTCCGCCGGATTCCATGAGACGGCTGAAACCTTGGTATTTACAAGGATTGCCGATGGCGCATACGACCGCACGGCATTGATGGACAAGGCGGCCACGCTTGAGTTTGTCGTCGAGGTGGTGCGCCGCCACGAACAGCAGACGGGCTTCGCCGTGTTGCCCCGACGCTGGGCCGTGGAGCGCACCTTCGGCTGGATGGTTCGCTGGTGTCGTCTGGTCCGTGACTACGAGCAGCGCACCGACGTGTCAGAAGCCATGATCCATATCGCGATGGGTAGTCTGTTATTACGATGAATCGCCCATCCCTGATTTTTCAAACGGGCTCTTAAAACATGTGAATCCACCGCAAATTGACCACAGCGGAGTTTCTGAACCGGTTTCGTACAAGTGTTTCGGTGTAGGTATTCAGCCAGAATTTGTCGCTCTTACGGAGATCATAAAAGAGGCCCGGGCCGATACCGAGCACCTGCTCGCGCGAGTCGGGAACGCTTGCTCCATTTATACGATTGTCAGTTAGCTGACGAAGGTAGTAACCGTTTATACCGATGCGCAGCTTATCGGTTACCTTGTACGAGGCGGCGAAGTTCGTGTAAAACACTTGACCGGCCTGCGTATCCTCAATGCCCGGATCGAGCGGGGCGCTACTTGCAGGCTCCCCATTCTTGAAGCTGTATTGATAATGCGGTCGCAAGCTGATCTCGAAATTCGGTCCCAGCAGGAAAGTGAACGATCCCGTAATGCCTACCCCCCAGAAATGATTGCCCGGATTGAGGTCGGCAGACGGATCATACCTGCCGGTCGGGAGCGCGCCGTATACCTCTGCGCGGCTCACAAACACGGGGTGACCATCGACCATCACCGGGTCCCATTGCAGCAGGACGCCCAGATTCATATCGCCAAGCCCCGCATGGCTGGTCGTTGGTGTAACTCCGGGATAGGGCGGGGGCGGAGTGAACGACGGATTCATATTCACAAGGGGCAGGATGACGTCAATACCTGGGTGGCCGCCGAAAATCGTTGTAGCCGTGGGAAGCTCGTATAGAACCTGCTCCACCAGCGTTTGTACATTCAACTGCGGATCGTTGAAGAGAGGTGAATTCGCCCCGTTGCTGGTCTTGTACGCGTTGGCATGTGTGATAGTGAAATAGCTTTGCACTGCCAGGTCGCCGGGGCTCCCACCGAAGCCGTCAAGGAATGAGGTGCTTCCCAGATCCAGTCCGCTCGGAAGCGTAACCGTCGGCAAGACTGCATGGGCATCGAACTGCGCGCTGGCCGCAAGCGCAACGAGAAGTTTGGAAGCGGCGAGGCCCCAGTTGCGGAGGGGTCGTCTCATTTTTTAGTCTCCAAGGTGGTTATGAGAATTCTGTTGATCTTCCAGGGAAGCTCTTCGGCGCGTCGGGAGCCCCATGGATAGGAGTGTAAGAAGCGCAATTAGTCGCGTCTTACCCGCCAGTGACAAGGAGATGCCTGTCCGTGACGAACGGGCTTGACTCTGCGATTTGCATCATGATTAGCATCGCGAGTTAGCGGCTTAAAGGTGGGATTGACTTCGTGAAGCGAAATGTCGAATGTGACGCGAGAGCCGAATGGCCGGGTAAGGGATAATCCGCCTCGCACCTTCTCCAAAAACTGCCGAAAATCAAATAATCGCGCCTTGGTGCGCACCGGCAGCCCAGAACGTGCAGGAGAAGCGCATCAGTACCCTACTGAGACATGAGATTCAGCAGGCCACTTCGTTGACTGCAATGCGGGTATGGCCGGATCTCATCAGCAGGCTGCTTGCGGGAAGTTCGCATACGCAAGGATGTCAACAGGCCTGCACGTTCAAACCGATCGGCCCGACCGCGTTTGAAGGTTCGATAACCTGCGGCAAGGTGGGTGCCGCGCGCTTTGCCCGGGTAGCGGCCACACCATCAACCTATCGTGGCCAGCCAACACTGGGGGATGAACTATCTCCACTTTACGTCGCGCTGCAGACCCGCGGCGGGAGCCTTCTCGGTGACGGCACCTCTCAGGTCGCGCTTTCCGCAAGCGAATGGACCATTTTCGATGCGCGCCGGCCATTCGCAATCAGCAGCGATCAGCCCACGGAGCTGATTTTTATTAATCTCCCGGGGCTTGGACCTGCGAGAGCGCAGGACCCGTTGGCATATCCGACCTTTGAGTCCTTGGGAACGTCCGGGTCGGCACGCATTTTCTCGGACCTCGTCACGTCGCTGTTCAGGGAACTGGAACACGTCGATGAGGCCGTCGCAATGACGTCAGTCGATAACCTGAGGATACTGTTTTCAGACGCATGTCGCGTCCGCTTTCCTCGCGCCTTGCAATTCGTGGAAACGCAACGTCGGACGGTGAAGGAGTATATCGAACGACATCTCGCGGACCCGGAGCTTGGCCCCGCTTCCATTGCCCGGGAATTCGGGATGTCCGTACGCCAGATTCATCGCATCTTCAAAGGGACTTGCGGCGAAACCATCGGCGAGTTCATATGGAAACGACGTATTCACAAGTGCGCCGAGGAACTCCGCTGCGCTGGAAATGCGGTCAACAGCGTGACGGCTATTGCCTTTCGGTGGGGCTTCAGCAGTTCGCCCCATTTTTCACGCGCGTTCAAGGATGAGTTCGGACAGACCGCGTCCGACTATCGACGGACTTTCCTTGCCAGCCCAGCGGTAAGCGAGCTTGAGTAAGGCAAATGGCATCGCGCCTCGGGCAGACGGCGCGATGCATTCCTGGCCGGCTAGCGGGAGTTCAGCTGCGAACGCGAAATCCAGTTGCCATGAAATGCCAGCGGGATCCGGTTGTCGATCTTCACCCGCGCGACCGGTTCCTGGTCGAAAGCCTGCGCGTCGAGAATCACCAGTTCAGAGGCGTTTCGCGTCGGGTCCCACCACACCGACAGTACCCATCCGTGGTCTTCGCTTTCGGCCCGTGGATGAGGCACGAAGACGGGCTCACCTGGGATCATGGGATAGTGCGGCTCGACACCCTGCAGTTGCATCGTGCCGGTCTCGAAATCGAATTTCGCCAGTGAATTGAAGCCCTGGCCACCCTTTTGCGGGTCCACGAACGCGAGGTAGCCGAAGCGATGCTTCGCCCCCGAAACAGCCTCGTTCATCCGCAGGAATTCGCCGTGCACGCCCTCAAATGCGCGCTGGACCGATTGCGCGCGCGGCACGTCGACCACCGTACGCACCATTCGCGGAAAACCGAACAACGGTTCCTGGATATGGGGGAATGGGAACGGGAACACCTCACCCACCGGCGGAACGTTCGGCACGGGCAGCAGATCTGCGATGCACGCGTCGATGACAAGCGCATCACCTTCCTGATACGCGTTCAGGAAGTGCGTGATCTCGAAGTCGTTCGGCTGTTTGATCGTGACCGTCGAACCGTCGTGCCGATTCACCAGCAAGATCCGCGTGCCGACAGACCGGTCGAGAGACAACACACCGTTGCCCTGGGCTACGGCGCCGTCTTCGGCCACATCGCTCAACAATGGGCTCGGGAACAGGATAAACCAATCCTTGCTGAAGATGAAATCGTGAATCCACGAGCGGCTGCCCAGGTCTGCCGTATGTTCGCCCGTCACAATCCCGCTCCCGTCGACCGCAAAGCAGGTCACCGTCTGAGCCTTGTAGTCAAGGGCGACAAACAGTGTTTCACCGGTTGACGGATCGATGTGCGGGTGTGCCGTCAGCAGTTTGTCGCCGAAACGCCCATCGAAATCGAACGTACCGATCGTCTCCAGGGTCAGCGGATCGAGTTCCCAGTAGTGGCTGCCGAGCTCATGGAGCGCCAGTACCTTGCCAGCCAGCGGGATGACATTGATACCAGCGACGGTCTTGATCGCTGGCGCCCCGGGCGGCAGCTCGCCTTGCGCGACATTCGATACACCGTACAGCCCGTTGTAGAGCGCACGCCCTGCCTTCTGCTCCACCGCCAGACCTTCGGTTTTCACCCATTTACAGGCATACCGCGCTGCACCGCCGTGCAGAAAGAATGCATGGGTCATGCCGTCTCCGTCAAACCAGTGCGTACGGTCCGGGTTGAGCGGCTTGAAGTACTGGGAATTGCCGGTGCGATACAGTGCGCCGCTCAGCTCCGCCGGGATAGACCCGATGACAAGAGGTGTGTCGTCCGTATATTCCTGGGTCAACGGCTCAAACGGTCCGTTCAGGAACGGATTGCTTTTGCTCCACATGTTTTATCTCCGTATTTAGCGGTTTTCAAGGTCTGCGTTACTGCCGCCGATTTACTTCAAAGAGTCAGCCGGCAGATAGATCGCCTTGGTCTCGGTGAACGTGGCCAGGCCTTCGGGACCGCCCTCGCGGCCAACACCTGACTGCTTGTATCCACCAAACGGAACCGACGGGTCGAGCTGGAGGCCGTTGACGGTCAGATTTCCTGTACGGATGCGTCGCGCGATTCGCTCCGCCCGTTCAACGTCATTCGAAAAAACGGTGCCGCTGAGGCCGTAGTTGCTGTCGTTGGCGATGCGGACCGCATCGTCGTCTCCATCGTGGTCGATGATGGAAACGACGGGTCCAAACACCTCTTCCCGGGCGATTGTCATATCGCTGCGGACATTGTCGAAGACGGTCGGTGCCACGAAGTAGCCTCGCTCATGGCCCGACGCGCGAGCGCCGCCGAGCACGGTGTTCGCACCTTCCCGCTTCGCGATGTCAATAAAATCCATCACGCGGCGATACTGGTTCGCGGTGGCGACGGGGCCGATGATGGTATCGGGCTCCCAGGGATTGCCGACCTTCATTCGTTGAGTCGCCGTCGTATAGGCATCAACGAATTCATCGTGACGCTTGCGCGGGACAAGGATGCGGGTTTGCGAAAAGCAGATCTGCCCACTAAACGGCATCGTGAACGGCGCGACATTCGCAATCCAAGCATCGAGGTCAGCGTCATCGCATATGACAGCCGCCGACTTACCACCGAGTTCAAGACTGACCCGCGCGAGGCGGTCCGAACAAACCTGCGCGATATGCTTGCCTGCCGCAGTCGACCCGGTAAAGCTCACCTTGTCGATCATCGGCTGACGAATCAGCCAGTCGCCGACCTCGCGCCCCGCTGGCACGACGTTGAAAACGCCATCAGGAAGCCCGGCATGCGCAACGCATTCCGCCAGGACCTGGGCGTCCAGAGGCGTCTCGGGGCTCGGCTTCGCCACGACCGTGCAACCCGCCGCCAAAGCAGCTGCCAGTTTCTGGGTAAGCAGTACGAGGGGGGCGTTCCAGGGAACAATCAGCGCGCAGACGCCGACGGGCTCGCGAATGACCTTCACGCGCCCGGTGCTGATCGCGCGCTCGGACTCGAACGTGGACTCGGAAATCAGATCGGCGTAATAGTCGAAATATGCAGCAGCGAGGCCGGTAAAGCGTTCCGCGAACCAGCTGGGGGCGCCGACCTGTGCGGTCCACACTCTGGCGAAGAGCGGAAGGCGCTTCTTCATCTCAGCGGCAATTCTGCGCAGTGCTGCTGCTCTGGCGGACGGCGCTGTCGCAGCCCATGGACCGCTATCGAAGGCGCTCCGTGCAGCCCTGACGGCCGCATCAACGTCTTCGGCGGTAGCGGCGGGCAAGCGGAAGAGGACTTCTTCGCTAATGGGTGAAACAAGCTCGAGCTCTTGTGCACTTTTTGGTTGAGCCCACTCCCCGTTGATGTAAAAGCGCGTCCGGAGATTTTCGGAAAGTTCCCGCTCGAAATTAAACTGGTCTGTCGCCGTCATGGTCAGCCTCCTTGAGTATTGACTGGAGGTTAGCCGGCGCAACGGGGGGAGTCTTGCCTGACCGTGACATGCACTTATCCCGGCGAGACTCCAGATACCTGTGGGCAGAACAAAACGCGGGGACGACCAGGAGCCGCGCTTTCAGCGTCTGAATCCGGGAACGCAGTCTATTGCCAACTATCCCAATGGCGCTGGCGCGAGAGAACTTTCACTAATGCCAGGAACCACTTTGCTCTCGGCAACCGTCAGGAGGCGATACCCGCAAAGGCGGCAGACGCTCCCCTGGCGGGACATTTGCGCATTGTTCTAGCATTCAGCGTGGGTGAACAACGCGATCTCTGCCTTAAGCTTTAGAGCCTGTTCGTCCAAAGATGCGGCCGCTGCCGCCGCCTGTTCGACGAGCGCTGCGTTCTGTTGGGTAACGACGTCCATCTGCGTAACTGCCCGGCTCACCTGGTCAATACCGCGCCTTTGATCCTCGGAAGCACCGGCGATGTCGCTGACAATTTCAGATACCCGGCCAACCGCCTTCCTGATTTCGGCCATGACACTACTCACCTCGACCATTCGCTGGAAGCCTTTTTCGATACCGGACACAGAATCCGAAATCACCGATTTGATTTCCTTAGCTGCAGCAGCGGAGCGCTGCGCGAGACTGCGGACCTCTCCCGCTACAACGGCAAACCCTCTTCCCTGTTCTCCTGCTCGTGCCGCCTCAACTGCAGCATTGAGCGCGAGGATGTTCGTCTGGAAGGCAAGCTCCTCAATCAGGCCGGTAATCTGCGAAATTCGCGTCGAGCTCTCACTGACATTCCCCATCGTTTCTACCATCGCGGCGACCATATCATTCCCGGTGGTCGCAACGTCAGCGGCGTTCGCGGCCAGCACCGTCGCTTCCCGCGCACTGTCCGCATTCTCGTTGACCGTTTCCGCCAAACGGGTCATGCTCGATGCGGTCTCCTGGAGTGATGCAGCCTGTTCTTCGGTTCGGGCAGAAAGCTCGATATTTCCGGCCGCAATCTCGGCGGTAGACCTTGCCACGACGTCAGCGGAAGCCCGTACGGAGGATATGGTTGATTCGAATCGTTGCATGAGTCTGTCGAATGCAACCGCACCGACTCCGAACTCGTCCAATCGGGGACTCTTCGATCGCTGAGACAAATCGAGAGTTTCGGTAATATCCTCAAATCGCTCGCGCATGCGGTTCAAACCTCCGCAAACGAGCCGCTGGAAATAAAGTGCCGAATAGAACGATCCAACTGTCGCTGCCACGCCTGAGATTATGGCCGCCAGCAACACCGCGTCGCTCCGGCGAATGCCTTGCACCCTGTGGAACAGCTCGACAGCAGTCAACGACGACGCCGTAGCGGCCAGTATCGCTGATGCGCCGAACGCGAAGAGCAGTCTGAGTTTGATTGTTATAGTATTTTTCATCTTCGTATCCCCGTCGAACTCGTGGCACCTATCCGGCCACGACAGTCTGAACTTCCAGGAAGCAGTTCGCCAACCGAACGGACCTTGTGCGCATTTGTGGCCGCCATCTCATCACAAGGACCTGGCTAACCATGGTTGGGTCTCGAGTCGCTTTTTTTCGTACTGCCGAATCAGATCGGCGTGTCTGAGAGTGAGTGCGATCTCGTCATAGCCGTTGAGCAGACAATGTTTTCGGAACACATCGACGTCAAACTGATACGTCTGTCCTGATGGGGTCTTCACCACTTGCACCTCCAGGTCAATGGTTACCTGGAACCCAGGGATTGCATGCGTCGCTTCAAACAGCTCATTGACCTGCGTCTCAGGAAGCACAATCACCAGAAGGCCATTCTTGAAACAGTTGTTGAAGAAAATATCAGCAAAACTTTCGCCGATTAGTGCGCGAAATCCAAACTGCTGCAACGCCCAGGGAGCATGCTCCCGGGAGCTTCCACAACCGAAGTTCCTGCGTGTCAGCAAAACTGACGCGCCCTGGTATCGCTCCTGATTCAGGACAAAATCGCGGTTAATCACACGCGTTGAATTGTCGATGCCCGGCTCTCCATGGTCGAGATAACGCCATTCGTCAAAGAGATGCGGCCCGAAACCCGTCCGACTGATCGACTTCATGAATTGCTTCGGGATGATCGCGTCCGTGTCCACATTTGGGCGGTCTAGCGGTGCGACTAGGCCTGTATGAATGTTGAATTTTTCCACGATACATTTGCCTGCAATTGCAGGAATTGGTCCAACGGCGCGGCCAGCAAGTCTTGCTTGCACAGCCGAGCCGTCGTTGCCGTTAGAAACTGTGCCGGATACCGACCATTGCACCCAACTGACCCTCACCCGCAGCGGGCGTCGTGCCCCCCCCTCCTGAACTGACCGTGAAGCGCGCTTTCGCACTGTTCTCGAGGTAAGAGGTTTGCGCGTAGACCGCTGTACGCTTGGACAGCAGATACGTGAGTCGCACGGTGCCCAGCGTGCCCCGAGTGTCATGCTGTGACACAATCATCCGATAGACTTCGCCGTCAACGATAAGCGTCGGCGTAGCCTGGATGCTCGTGCCAAGATAGAAGAGATTTGCGCGAACGCCCGTGACACTGGGTCCCGTGACCATGCGGGCAATCCAGCCAGCCCCTATGCGCGCGGGTCCGAGCTGGGTCCAGCCGTTGGCTTCGATGCGTGCGTCCTTGTCGCCGCTGTTCGGAATGGGCATCGGTGCCACACCGTCAAAAAAGTTCGCTGCGGCGCTTGCGCCGCCTCTCTGCTCGTCGTACACGGCAGAGGCGCCAAAAAAGCCGCCGTCATACTTCAGACGCGCGCTCAACTGGCGACAATCGGTGAACTGACCGGGGACACCGCCGGCGCAGGTGCCTTGACCCGGGGAATTTCCCGTACCCGTCGAGTCGCGCCCGAACGAATATGTCGCGCCGAAGCTGAAACCGTAGAAGGTAGGGCTCAGGTAGACAACGGAATTGTCACTGCGAGCGTTCGGGAGGTAGGCGTCAAATGATGCAATTGCATATATGTTAGGGCCCAGGACGTCAGACTCCTGGATCCCCCAGTAGGCCATTGAGTACTGCCTCCCAAATGAAAGCGTACCCCACGTAGAAGACTTCAGGCCAACCCACGACTGCCGGCCGAACAATCTGCCTCCCTGCCCAAGACTCCCACTGCCCGGGTTGAACCCATTCTCAAGCACAAACACAGCCTGGAGTCCTCCACCCAGGTCCTCGTTACCGCGCAAGCCCCAGCGGGAGGGCAGCTCGCCGGTTATCGAGGGCATACGGACGATTGAGTCTCCCTGTGCGTTTGCATGAGTGACATACTCCACTCCCGTATCGATGATCCCATACAGAGTCACACTGCTTTGCGCGAACGCCGGGCCAGCGATACATGCGGCAAATCCCGCAATAGCGAACTTTTTCATCAGATCTCCTAATTTTATAATATTTAAGGTTTCAGAAAATTTCGAGGCGTGACTTCTCTCCTGTCCTCCTGCAGGAACAATGATTGTTAGCCTTTACCCGTACTCTTGTTCAGTGCGATTGCAGCGGTGGCGATGACTGCCGGCACGATGCCGGCGAGAAATACTTCGCTGACACTCCAGTGCATCTGAAGCAGCAGCCCGCCCACAAGTGGCCCAGAAATCGAACCGACTCGTCCAATGCCGACAGCACATCCAACTCCTGTCGCACGCATATGGATGGGATAGATCTCCGCGGCCAGAGCATTCAACCCTGCCTGTACACCTTGCGTTGCAACACCCATCAGTACGCTGACCACCACCACGACATCGACGCTGCTCGCGAAGTTGGCAAGAACGGCGGCCAGTACTGTGTAGACGACCAGCTCGGTAATGAGCACCTTGCGCATACCGAAGCGGTTCATTGCGGGGCCCTGGAGCAGACAGCCAGCAACGCCGCCAAGACTGAAAAGCGCAACGGCCCGGATGCCCGCCGAAACCGAATGCTGAGCATCGGCCAAAACTGCAGGCATCCAGCTCACGATGAAATACAGCACGACCAGGTTCATGAAGTATGGAACCCAAAGAAGGAACGTCTGGGCGGCATGTCCTCGCGCGAACAAGTCCCGTAACGGAACGCGGATTGCCTCCTCAGTGGGCGTGTAACGCACCGTTTCAGGGTCGATGTCCGGAGCGATTCTTCGTACGATCTCACCCAGTTGCCTTTGCTTCCCCCCTCGCAAAACCAGAAACCGGGGAGATTCCGGCATGAGCAAAACCGACAGGAGCGCAACAACGAGAGGCAGCGCACCGCCGACAAGAAAAACCGACTGCCAGCCATGTATCGGAATCAGCGTTGCACTGATAATCCCGCCAAGCACTGCACCCAACGGCATCCCGCACATCAGCGTCGAAACAACCGTTCGACTATGGCGCCTCGGTGCATATTCCGACGCGAGTGAGATGGCGTTGGGGAGAGCACCACCGAGCCCGATTCCCGTTACGAAGCGCAAAACAAGGAGTTGGTCGTACGTTTGGGCATACGCAGTAGCGAATGAAAGCGCACCGAAGATCGCAGACGAGAGAACGATCATGGTCCTACGTCCATATCGGTCAGCGAGTGGTCCGAGTGTCAGCGCACCGACAAGCATCCCAACCAGTCCGGCGCTGAAAACGGGACCGAACTGTTTGACAGGCACTGCGAGACTATGGGAAATCACCGGTGCAAGCATACCGATGACCTGCGTGTCGAAGCCATCAATAACGGCGGTCAGCATGCACAGGGCGATTGCGTAGAATTGAAGCCGGCTCAACGGACGATTGTCGATGACCTCATGGACCTGCAACGAGGCCGAGGGGGTGCTCATGTGTTGTCTCCATTGCGGTCAAATAGCCGCTTATTGTTGGGATTGCATGGCGAGAGCGTATGGCGCGCCTGTCCAGGGGCACGCCACACGGAATCAGGGAAGGTCAATCGTGAGGCTTTCTCCGCAGATACGCGAGACGCACGCGCAGAGTTTCTCGCCTTCTTTCTTTTGCTCGTCACTGAAGAAGACGTCCCGGTGGTCGAGTTCCCCCGAATAGCCAAGGACCGCTATCGCACAAAGTCCACACTCACCCTTCCTGCAATTGAAAAGCGGATCCGCGCCGGCGGCTTCGAGTGCATCAAGTACAGTCTCGTCCGCCCCGATATTCACCTCGAGACCGAGGCGGGGAACCTTGAGTGTGAATGACCGGTTCGGATATGCACCACCATTGGCAAACGATTCGAATCTCAAGTCGCCGCGCCTGCGGGTACTGCTCTCCCAGGAATGGCGGGCCGCTGTCAACATGCCAATAGGGCCGCAAACATACATCTCGGCACTCGGGTCCAGGTCATTGAGCAGTTGGTCGAACGATACGATGTCACCTTTGCTGGCATCGTAGACTTCCAGCGCACCGCCCAACCGCTCCTCGATGCGGTCGAGAAATGGCATCGAGGCGCGGTCTCTCCCCGCATAGACCAGCCGGAATCTGGATCCTGCCGCGAGAGATGCTTCTACCATCCCTACGATAGGCGTTATGCCAATGCCACCGGCGACGAAGACGCGGGGTACAACGTGAGCAGAAAGCGGAAATGCATTGTGTGGTCCGTCGATCTCAAGCTCGTCTCCTTCAGAGAGACGCCACATGAAGGCCGACCCGCCTCGCGACGGCTCGACCCGACGGACGGCGATAAGCCCTTTGCTTCCTCCGTTCGCCAGCCCAATGAGGGAATACGACCGTGACTGAATGCCCTCGCCGACACGGCAACGGACATCAATGTGACTGCCCGGCTGGAATGTGAACGGCCCGCCAAAATCCAGTTCGAAGAGCCGCACGTCCTCGCAGACGTTTTCGATTCGGCCGATACGCACGCTCTGTCCAAATTTCATGTTGCTTACCCCTTCGCGTGCGTGCCGACAGAGACAATCGGAATCACCGGACTCTTTCCGGCACAACCACCGCGCTCACGCTCAACCATCTGATCGATGTACCGACGAGCCAGGATTGCGCCACCGTCAATGTTGAGCGGATAAAACTCGCGGTCGGGATAGCGCGAGACAGCTGCCTGCTGCGCTTCCAGAATCGCTTTGTCCTCGGCAAAAATCGAGCGGACTGCCTCCCGCCATTCTGTTGTCAGGCGCTGGCTGGCAAGCTTGTAATTGCGCACGATCGCCCAGTAGTAAATACAGGACGTCTCGGTTTCCGGCGTACTCACGTGAATCACGAAGCCCGTAATGCCCTGGCTGCGATCGCCTTCCGGAGCGCCGGTGCCGGTAAGTGCGACGCCGACGTCAATCGTGACGGTGCTCGGTGCGTGGAAGGTGATGTGTTGCCACCGGTCGACCAGCCCCTCCTTGCCCAGATGCTTCTTGAAGAAGGGCGGCGGTTCGATATTCACCATCCACCGCGTCACGTCCACGGTCTTTTCAGTGCGCGAGACGGTAAACGGCGCCTCGGCTACCGCACGATTGCCTATACTGCTGTGGTGCACGAAGGTCTCATGGGTGAGGTCCATGAGATTGTCGATGAGCAAGCGATAGTCGCACTGCAGGTGAGTCGTGCCGCCGTCTCCCGCCCATTCCACGCTATCGTTCTGAAAGAGATCCGGGATGAGCGTCTCATCGGCCTCCAACGGGTCGCCCATCCACACCCATACAAAGCGATGACGCTCGACAACGGGAAATGACCGCACGCACGCCGAAGGATTGAGCGTTTCCTGCGACGGCATTTGCACGCATCGGCCGTCCGGTGCGAAAACGAGCCCGTGGTAACCGCACACGACATCGTCGCCGTTCAGCGTGCCAAGGGAAAGGGGCAGCAAGCGATGCCAGCAGGCATCCTCGAGCGCCGCTGCTGAGCCGTCCACCTTCCGGTAGACCACAATCGGGATGCCGCATACCTTCCTGGACGTGAGCTGGCGTCCAATTTCGTGGTCCCAGCCTGCCACATACCATGCGTTCATCGGGAACATACTTCGTCTCCTCACTTACTATCGCTCTTCATTCGAGCTATCAAACTGCCAGACTCCGCCCTACTGGCTCACCAGGATGTCGTGCGGGTCAATTACAAATTTCTTCGGAACGCCGGAATCAAACTCAGCGTAGGCGCTCGGCGCATCATCGAGCGAGATCACGGTCACATTGACGAGATCGGCAATCTTGATTCGGTCCCAAAGGATGGCCTGCATGAGATTACGTTGGTACTTCGTGACCGGGGTCTGGCCGGTGAAAAAGCTGTGCGATTTTGCCCAGCCAAGCCCGAGCCGCAGTGACAGGCTGCCCGCACGCGCAGCCTGGCCGGTCGCGCCCGGGTCGTCGGTCACATAGAGACCGGGGATACCGATAGAACCGGCAGCACGGGTGATCTCCATCAAGGAATTGAGCACGGCGGCGGGCGCTTCCGAGCGCGAGCCCGTGTGCCCGTGGCCTCGAGCTTCGAAACCGACGCAGTCAATCGCGCAGTCGACCTCCGGCGTCCCGAGCAGTTCGACAATCTGCTCGGTCAACGACGCATATAGACGACTCCTCGATTTGCATCCATGCTTGTCTCCAACATTTTTCAGCTTGGTTTAGCGATGTCTGAACGCGAACGCCCCGCCGTGCGACTCGCATCACCTCGACAGGCACGACACAGTCGCTTCAGTCGATCCAGCGCCGACATGCCTGGAGGCACCCGCTACCCGGGCGCGGCAGACATCAATTAGTCGTACCTTATCTCCCGCCAAAACCCGAGTGCTTTCTGGGCTGGGCGATCCGAGAAGCTGAACAGGACGGATTTTCCGGTTGTCCGATGCGAAGTGATGCTCCAGGAAGGGACGACGAACACGTCGCCCTCACTCCACTCGATAACCTCGCCGTTGATCGAGGTGCTACCCTGTCCTTCGCGGACGCAGTAGACGCTCGCATCAGTTGAGCGATATGCCCGACCGATGAAGCCCGAAGGCAGCGTTTGGATGAATGCCCCCATCGTTGGCATTGGATAGCCGCCGGTCGTCGGATTCGTATATTGAAGCTTGAAGCCGTGGCAAGCGTCGATTGCCCCACCAAGAGCAACCTGGCCAAGCGCCTCTTTAACCCGTGAATACTGATAGTGAAAAACAGGTGAAGAGTTCCCGGTCGGGACATACTCGACTGGAAGCAGGTTCATCCCGTAACGCGCAACCGCATCGCCGGCAGTACGTTCGACTTTCTGCACGTCACCGGACGGATAAGCCTCCGCGAAGCTCGCGTCGAAGAGGTTGACGATTGGAACGTCGAGGCCATCGAGCCAGATGACGGGGTCATCGCCCACGTTGCCGTGGTCATGAAAGGTCCACGACGGCGTCAGGATGAAATCGCCGGGCGCCATCGGAATCCGTTCACCGCTGACGGACGTGTAGCCTCCGGTTCCTTCGATTACCAGACGCAACGCCGAGGCAGCATGCCGATGGCTCGGCGCGATCTCGCCCGGCAAAATCAGCTGGAGCCCGGCGTAGAGACTCTGCGTTATCTGGGACATCCCGCGGATGCCTGGATTCTCGAGCACAAGTACCCGGCGCTCTGCCTCCTTCGCGGTGATCAGCTCCCCTGCCTCGAGCAGGAGTTTGCGCATCGCGGCATAGTCCCACTTGTGCGGCACACAGCGCGGTCGCGGTTCCGGTGTCACGAGCTGCGACATGACGGCCCAGAGGGGAGCCGAGTCGACCTTGTCGAGACGGTCATACAACGCGAGCCGCTCCGGGCTCTCTCCGCTCACCGATGAATTTTCGCAGGACGTCTCCATGGCTTAAGCCCCGATGTCGTTGCTACGCACCGCCACCGTCATTGAACCAATGCGATCGATTTCGGCGAACATGGTGTCGCCCGGTTGAATCGAAGCGACCCCTTCGGGGGTACCGGTGATGATCACGTCTCCCGGCTGCAGGGTGTAGAAGGAGGACGCGAACTCAATCAGTTCCCGCACACCGAGAATGAGTTCGTTTGTATTCGACTTCTGGCGGGTTTCGCCATTCACGGAAATCGAGAAATCCAGGTTACCTGCGTCGGGAAGTTCGTCGCTCGTCACCAGCCAGGGCCCAAGCACCGTGTACGAGTCGGGGGACTTCCGGAAGCTACGCTCTTCGGGTCCGCGAATGGTGATGTCCAGACCGATGCAATATCCCGCCACATACTGGAGCGCGTCCTCCCTGGAGACATTTGCCGCCGTCTTCCCAATCACGACCGCCAGTTCCACTTCATGGTCGTTTCGACGGTCCAGCTTGCGAAGCGCCACCCCCTCGGAGGGACCGACGAGCGAGCTGGTCGCCTTCAGAAAGAGGCCGGCGCGTTGAATCTGGTTGATTTGATTGTCGTGATGCAGATTCGGGTCGCCCAGCACTTCTTTGAGATGCTTCTGGTAATTCACCGGAGCGGCGACGATTTTGCCCGGGTTTGCGACCGGGCTCAGCAGTCGTACATCCGACAGAGGAATCGACTGCGCCTGCGGCGCGAGTTCGGCAGCCAGACGGCGAATCTGCTCGATATGGGCAATCAGCACATCGTGACGGGGAAACGGGTACGCGGCCGGGGGCAGAAGTTCGAGAGCCTCGGTCACATCGCGAACGATGTTGCCCTCGACGACACCGAGTCGGTTTTCGTTGAATCGACAGATTTTCATGTTAGGTTCCAGCTGGTATCAGGAGACGTAGAGTCCGGTATCGTGCGGCGTGGAATCTGCCTCAGAGCGCTAGTTCGGACTTTTCGCCCAGCCGCGCGGAAGAAGGTCGAATCGCGTTCGCGTCGTAAAGCCATGCCATTCCGTCCAATGTCTGCTCAAGCGTTCGTGCCTGGAGGAACTGATTACGCAGCTCGCGATTCACTCCGTTAGCGTGATAAAACTCTCCATACAGGCGGGCACTCATCTGGACTTTGCCCGTGCGCAGATATCGACGTTCCTGAAAGCGCTCGAAAGCAGCGGTCAGATCATCATCGGCGTGAGCGATTTCTTCGGCGAGAACCACCGCGTCTTCCATGGCCATACAGGCGCCTTGAGCCATGTACTGCAACATCGGATGCGCAGCATCGCCGAGGAGGGTTACGTTGCCCTTTGACCAGTTCTTGACAGGGTCACGGTCACACAGAACCCACATACGCCACGTTTCGATCTTCTCGAGTAGGGTTTTGACCGCCGGCACAGCATCCCGGAAACGAAGATGCAACTCTTGGGCGTCGCCGACGGCATCCCAGCCTTCCACATAGCGGTCACTGTGAAAAACAGCGACGAGGTTAAACAGTTCACCGCCGCGCAAAGGGTAGTGAACGAGGTGGGTCTTCGCGCCAGCCCAAAGGGTCATCGTGTTTGAACGAAGCTCTTCAGGGACCTCGCCGACAGGAAGGACTGCACGGTAGGCAATGTGGCCCGAGACACGCGGCGCACCGTCCCCGACGATCTGGGCGCGCACCGTAGACCAAAGCCCGTCGGCACCGATCAGGGCACGTCCGCGTACCTCTCCGTCCGTCGTGTCAAGGACAACACTGTCCCCGTGGTCAGTGAATCCATTGACCTTCACGTTCGTCGAGAGTTCGATCAGATTCGACTGCAGGCAGGCATCGAACAGAATCCGATGAAGGTCGGCCCGATGAATCAGCGCGTATGGGTAGGTGAATCGATTGATGAACTGATCATCGAGCGGAATGGATACAACCTGCTCGCCGGAAATTCCGTCCATCATCACGAGCCTTTGCGGCATCGCGGCTTTCGCACGGACAGCGTCGGTGATGCCAAGGCGTTCGAACACGTGAAACGCGTTCGGGCCGATCTGAATCCCGGCGCCAATCTCCTTGATTTCCTGAGCCCGCTCCAGAAGGCGGACTTTGAAGCCTGCCTGGCTTAACGCGAGTGCTGCGGCGAACCCGCCGATGCCGCCGCCCGCGATAAGGATGGGCAGGGGTTGTTGCTGGCCTGAAATCATGCGTCTCCTCCGATTCATCTGCAAGTTCACGATGGCGTTCGGCCCGCCGGGAGAAGCCCATGGCGGTGACCTACGTCAAATTTGAATCGATTGTAGGGACTCGCATTGCCTCAATCCATATGTAACAATTGATATGAATAATCAAAAAAATTGATAGAGGTGGTGAGGATGGACAATCTCGATTTGAAGAACCTGATGGTCTTTGATGAGGTGTACAGGACCGGCAGCATTTCGCGAGCGGCGGAGAAGTTGGATCTCGGTCAATCGGCCGTCAGCATGATCCTGACCAAGTTCCGCAAGCACTACGGTGACCCGTTGTTTGTCCGGACGTCCGAGGGCATGCAACCGACCCGCCTGGCCGACGAAATCGTGGGTCCCATCCGCCAGGCCATGACTGCCCTCAAGACGACGTTGCATCACCGGGCAGAATTTGACCCCAAAACCTCTGACCGGATGTTCAGCCTCTGCATGACGGACATTGGCCAGCGGGTAATGATGCCGCGCCTGCTGAAGCACTTCGGTGACGTCGCACCTCACATCCGGATTGACCTGAGCTACACCTCAGAGCACACGGCGCGGCAGTTGGAGTCCGGCGAAATTGACCTCGCGATGGGCTTTCTTACAAATCTGGACCCTGGTATCTATCAGCAGCAACTCTTTACCGACCGATTCGTTTGTATTGTCAATCGGGAGCATCGCCGCCTCGCTGGTACGAGCCTTACCCTGGAGGAATTCGAGGGCGAGTCCCATCTGATAGTCGCAACTCACGGAACCGGCCACGTTATTGTCGAAGAAACGTTGAAGCGCCACGACATCACGCGAAGAATAGGGCTGCGCATCCCAAACTATCTGGGAGTCGTTTCGAATATCGTCTGCACCGAATGTCTTGCTATCGTCCCTGAACGATTCGCGCGCATAATTGCAGAAAGCAATCCCATCAAGGTAATGGAGTTACCGTTCACGGTTCCGAACTATCGTGTCATGCAGCACTGGCACGAGCGATATTCGCGCGACCCCGCTAGCGTCTGGTTGCGCGAAACGATTGGAACCCTGTTTCGGGAATAGACCGGCAGCGTCCGCGCCCAGGCACGATGACGCTGAACCTCCTTCGCCGTGGAAACGCCACACAGATCAATTGGTTTTCGCCAGTCGTGCCATAGCTGGCATCGCCGGCATCAGTCGGGAACGTCCATGCGCGCTCGATGTGAACTGGCCGACCGGATGAGACTCAGGAGGCGCAGGCATCACCGTACGACGGCGCTGGTTCCTCCGCCGCGCAAGCTTACTCGACAGGATCGTACGGCAGGCCAACGTCGTTCTCTGCTATGGTCTTAAGCCCTGCCCCTGAACTCGTGAAATAGTCGTAATCCGTGCGTTGCATGCGCCTGTCGAATGCGTCACGGTCTGGAAATTCGTGCAAAAGACTGGTCATGAACCAGGAGAATCGCTCCGCCTTCCAGACGCGCCTCAATGGACCTGCGAATATTTCTCCAGCAGATCAATCCGTCCATCCTGATAGACGCTCCGCAGGATCCGATAAAGCGTGCTCACATCACTGGCCGCCAGGTTCAGCCCCTTCGCGCCTGTTGGCGGCACGATATGCGCTGCATCCCTTCGCTTCCCACTTTAATCACTTCACCGGTAATTTCATGGCCAAGGACGAGCCCGACAGGTGCGGTGGCGCGACCTCGAACCATATGCGGGTCGGAAACCGCAAATGTTCGTTGCGACAACACACAAGATGACACCGTGATTTTCCTTCCTTCCGCTCGACTCGACCAATTGCGGGTCCGCAATCGTTCGAACTTCCACCTTACCAGGGCCCACATAAACGACGCCGCGATTGCCAGACATGAGTGGCTCTCCTATATGGGGTAAACGAGCTTTGCCACGATCCGATCTGTGGCGAAGGACATCACCAGCCGACGAAACGCACCGAAATGCGGGATGTGACCAAGCGTAGTTAGCCGGTGATGCGCATCAGAAAAGGTGTCTCATTCCAGCCATGACACCTGTCTGATCCGAGCCAGCCGCAGGTGTAGCTCCGGCGCCACCCGAGCTCACGCTATAGCGTGCATGCGCGCTGCTTGCGAGATATCCGACCTGTGCATATATAGCCGTAGACTTCGACAGCAGGTACGTCGTTCGAGCCGTACCGAGCGTAGCGCGAGTATCGTGTTGGGCGTTGATCACGCGGAAGACCGCTCCGTCGACGACAAAAGCGGGACTAATAAAATACTGTGCGCCAAGGTAATAGACGTCGGAACGTACGCTAGCCGAACTGCCTGCCTATCTCCGCGACGTTGCGCCGCCTGGTGATCGAACCTATGGAGCGGGCGTCGATCTCCAATTGATGTAAGGCGAGAGCTTTCGGTTTTCGAGCGAACCTGAGCCCGGTCCGAAATTGGTTGATATCGTCACCAATGCTTTGCGGCGCGGGCTGGTCGGGAGCTTGGGTGAGGCAGGATGCACCCGCTGCAGGGCCTCATGATCCACAGCAGCGACGTTTATGTAAGCCCGGTCGGGCTCATCTACAGTGACGATCGGAAGCTAGCGCGGTCTCTGCCCTCCGTGATGAACAAGTTCTGCACGGGCGGACGGATCATGGCCACCCGAGGGTTGCAATGGCCAGATGAGGAAGGCGCGGACGGAACTCGAACCCGCGCCCCCGGCGTGACGGGCCGGTATCATACACGCATTAGATACGGCAACCCCGCAGAACCAGACCGGCGTCGCATATGGGTACTGATTGGTTGCTCTGCGCAAAAGTGTATATCGATACGTATAACAACATCCTGTCAAAGAAAAGTTACCACTTAAAATCAATTTCTTAATAATTCTATGAAAATCGCCACCTGGAATGTGAATTCCCTCAAAGTCCGCCTGCAGCACGTCATGGACTGGCTCACCGCCAGCCAGACCGACGTGCTGTGCCTCCAGGAGCTGAAGCTCACCGACGACAAGTTCCCGCGTGCCGAACTCGAAGCGCACGGCTATCGCAGCTGGTTCGCCGGTCAGAAGACCTATAACGGCGTGGGCATTCTCGTGCGCGACGGTCTGTTCGTGGACGAAGCTACGGTCGTGCGCAACATCCCGGCATTCGAGGACCCGCAGCAGCGCGTGATCGCCACGACGATAGGCGATACGCGCGTGGTGAGCGCGTACTTCCCCAACGGCCAGGAACCCGGCACCGAGAAGTTTGCGTACAAGCTGCAATGGCTCAATGCGCTGCACGACTGGCTGGCCGACGAGATGACGCGCTACCCGAAGCTCGCGCTGCTCGGCGACTACAACATCGCTCCCGAAGACCGCGACGTGCACGACCCGAAGGCCTGGGAAGGGCAAAATCTCGTCTCGCCCGAAGAGCGCGCCCAGTTCACGCGGCTCGTCGAACTGGGTTTCGTCGATGCCTTCCGGCAGTACGAGCAGCCCGAGAAGACCTTCACGTGGTGGGACTATCGCATGTTCGCGTTCCGCCGCAACGCGGGGCTGCGCATCGACCATATCCTGCTCTCGCCCGCGCTCGCGCCGCTCCTCAAGTCGTGCGAAGTGGACAAGACGCCGCGCAAGTGGGAACAGCCCTCGGACCACACGCCCGTTGTGGCCGAACTCGATATCGGCGCCTGGCCAGCATAAAGCAGTGCGGCCACGCGGGCCCGCGTCACCATGTTCCCGCCAGCGTGGTCCACAGGAAGCGAAACACGAGCGCGTCGTAGTCGGCGCGCTCCAGCGCATCGCTGCCTGGGCCATGTCCGCCTTCGGTGTTCTCCAGATACCAGACGTTCGCGTGACCCTGCTCTTGCATGCGCGCCACCATCTTGCGCGCGTGGCCCGGATGCACGCGGTCGTCGCTCGTCGAAGTCGTGAAGAGCGACGGCGGATACGGCACGCCGGCACGCACGCGGTGGTAAGGCGAATAGGCCGCCAGCGCACGCGCCTCGGCAGGGTCTTCGGGGTCGCCGTATTCGTCGAGCCATGAAGCGCCCGCGTGCAGCAGCGGATAGCGCTGCATGTCCAGCAGCGGCACTTCGCTCAGCACCGCGCCGAACAGTTCGGGGCGCTGCACCATGCATGCGGCGACCAGCAGGCCACCGTTGCTGCCGCCCTTGATGCCGAGTTGCGCGGCGCGCGTATAGCCATCGGCGGCAAGCTGTTCTGCGACGGCGATGAAGTCGTCGAACGAGCGTTGCCGGTGCTCGGTCTGCGCCTGAACGTGCCAGGCTGTGCCGTACTCGCCGCCGCCGCGGATGTGTGCGACCGCAACGATCCCGCCCTGCTCCAGCCAGCCGATTCCATCGCCTGCGAGATACTGCGGCATCAGCGGAATCGCAAACCCGCCATAAGCGGTCAGCAGGCACGGCGCCGGCTTGCGCGCGCTCCCTTCGAGCGCCGCGCGCGGCCCGATCATCGTGAAGGGCACGCGCGTGCCGTCGGCGGAAAGTGCGTGCGAACGTACCACCGTGAGCGGCGCCGCGTCGAACTGCGTGGGCCAGCGGTCGAGCAGTTCCCAGTCCTGAAGATCGTCTTTCGCGAGGTCGGTGAGCCAGTATTCGGGCGGCTGCAGATAGTCGTCCACGTCCACGAAGACTTCGTCGTTCAGCGTATCTTCAATCGGCGACACTTCCACCTGCGAATCCGCGCGCGCCGGAAACGTGCGTGCGTGCCAGGTCCACGCACCGTCTTCGCATTGCGCCTGCCACAGCATCGTGCGGCTTTGCACGTCGTCGAGCCACGACATCACGAGATACTGCTTCGTGTTGGTCCAGTCGCAGGCCGAGGTTACGGGGGTCGGCGTGAAAAGCGCCGTCATGGTGCGCTCGCCGGCGAGGAAAGCGTCCTCGCGGATCGCCAGCAACGCACCGCCCGGATGCGTGACGCCTCCGCATGCCCAGTCGAGGCGCGGTTCCAGCAACAGCCAGCCCTGCCATGCACCGATCGCGACATGCTCGGGCACGTCGTACTGCTGCCATGCGCCCTGCTCGTCGAGCCGGTAGTTGTACGCGTCGAAGAAGTCGATGCTGCGCACGACGTCATGGCGCTTCTCGATGGGATCGTAGTCGGCTTCGATGCTGATATCGTCGAACTCGCCGCGAAACACCACCGGGGCGTCGGCGAGACGCGTACCGCGCATCCAGCGCCGTACCTCGCGCGGGTAGCCCGAACGCGTGAGCGACCTGCGGCCGTTGTCCCAGCCCACATAGGCCGTGTCGCGGTCGATCCACGAAATGGTGTGCTTGCCTTCCTTCGGTATGACGAAGCCGCCCTCCGCGCTGTCCACGAATACGCGCCGCTCGAGGTCGAACTCGCGCACCGTCACCGCGTCGGCACCGCCGTCCGAGAGCTGGATCAGCGCGCGGTCGCCATCGGGATAGAGGATGTCGAGGCCGGCGCAGACCCACGCCACGCCTTCGGCCTGGCCGAGCGCATCGAAGTCGATCAGCGTCTGCCACTGCGGCTTGCCGGCGCGCCAGTCGGCCCAGAGGGCGCGGCGCCACAGGCCCTTGGGGTTGCTTTCGTCCTCCCAGAGATCGTAGGCCCACGCTTGCCAGCGGCTTGGGATCACAGGCCGCTCGCGCGGCAGATAGGCCTCGGCGAGACGCTTCCTGAGCGCCTCGAAGCGCGCCCCGCCCTGCCATGCGGTACGCGTGCGCGCGTTCTGCGCCTCGACCCACGCAGCGGCAGCGGGATCGTCCAGCGATTCGAGAGAAAGAAAGGGATCGGCCTCGGTGGGCCAGGGGGAAGTCACGGGCATGATCGATGGTATGCGGAAAGCCAGCGTCGATTATGCCTTGCGCGCGTGCGCTCGCCTTGCACGGCGCGCACGCAGTTCACTGTCGCGAACATCGGGCACGCCCCAAGTGCCCGATGTTCGCGGTTAATCCAGTGCAATTACTCCAGATTGAGTTCCTGGATCTTGCGCGTGATGGTGTTGCGGCCGATGCCCAGGCGTTCCGCCGCCTCCACCTTGCGGCCGCGCGTGAAGTCCAGTGCCTCGCGGATCACGGCGGCCTCGAAACGGCGCGAGAGTTCGTCCATGACGTCCGCGCTGTTCTCGCGCAACAGGCGGGCAACCTCGGTACGCAAGCCGGTTTCCCACACGGCTACCGCCGCGGCAATGCTTGCGGCTGCGCCGAAGCCGGCCGTGGCCGGCAGCGCGCCCGGTATGCCGCCATTGGCACCGGCTATGCCCAGCGCGGCAGCACCTTGCGCCACCGCACCGGCGCCGTCGATGCCTGCCGCAGCGGCGCCGGCTTCAACCGGCGTACCCTGCGTCGGTACGAGATCCGGCGGCAGATCCTTGATCTCGATGGTTTGCGCCGGCGCCATCACGGTCAGCCAGTTCGCGAGATTTTCGAGCTGGCGCACGTTGCCGGGAAACGGCAGCGACGAGAGCCAGGCGAGCGCCTCGTCGGAAACCCGCTTGGGCTCCACGCCCAGCTCGCGCGCGCTCTTCTGCAGGAAGTGGCGCGTGAGGAGCGGAATGTCCTCGCTGCGCTCGCGCAGCGCCGGCAAGCGCAAGCGGATCACATTGAGGCGGTGATACAAGTCCTCGCGAAAGAGGCCCTGGCGCACGCGCGTTTCCAGGTTCTGGTGAGTCGCCGCAATCACGCGCACGTTCGCGCGCAGCGGATTGTGGCCGCCCACGCGGTAGAACTGCCCATCCGAAAGCACGCGCAAGAGCCGCGTCTGCAGATCGAACGGCATGTCGCCGATTTCGTCGAGAAAGAGCGTACCGTTCTCGGCCTGCTCGAAGCGCCCCTGGCGCATGGCCTGCGCGCCGGTAAAGGCGCCGCGCTCGTGGCCAAACAATTCGGATTCCAGAAGATCCTTCGGGATGGCCGCGGTATTGAGCGCGATGAACGGCCCGTTGGCGCGTGGGCTATGACGGTGCAGCGCGCGCGCGACGAGCTCCTTTCCGGTGCCCGACTCGCCCGTGATGAGTACCGTCGCGGCCGAATGCGAGAGCCGCCCGATGGCGCGGAACATGTCCTGCATCGCAGGCGCCTGGCCAAGCATTTCGGGCGCTTCGGCCGGGCGGTCGTCCCACGGATGCTCGCCGCGCACGCTTTCGTCCACGGCGCGGCGGATCAGTTCCACCGCCTTGTCCACGTCGAAGGGCTTGGCGAGGTATTCGAAGGCGCCGCCCTGGAACGCGGCCACCGCGCTGTCCAGGTCCGAGAACGCAGTCATGATGATGACGGGCAGTCCCGGCACGCGCTCGCGCACGGTCTGCAACAGCTCCAGCCCCGAGCCGCCCGGCATCCGGATATCGGATACCAGCACCTGCGGGCTGTCGTGGTCGAGCGCACTCGCGGCCTCGCGCACGTTCGAGAAGCTGCGGGTCATGAAATTCTCGCGCGCGAGGGCTTTTTCGAGCACCCAGCGTATCGATTGGTCGTCGTCTACTATCCAGATCGGCTTCATAAGGTCGGTCAGAAGTCTTGTTGGCGTGCGCAATCAGGAATCGAGCGGCAGGAGAATCTGAAACTCGGTATGTCCTGGCCGGCTTTCCACTTCGATCAGGCCGTCGTGCTGCTGCACGAAGGTCTGCGCGAGCGTGAGTCCGAGACCGCTGCCGTCCTCGCGCCCCGAGACGAGCGGATAGAAGATGCGGTCACGGATGTCCTCGGGAATGCCGGGCCCGTTGTCGGTGATATGCAAGTCCAGTGCCAGCTTGCACAAGCGTTTTGAAATCGTGATCTTGCGGGCCACGCGCGTGCGCAGTTCGATGCGCGCGTCGCCCTGCGAAATGCGTTCGCGCAGCGCCTGCGCGGCATTGCGCACGATGTTGAGCAGTGCCTGGATCAGTTGCTCCTTGTCGCCGCGCAGGTCGGGCACGCTCACGTCGTAGTCGCGCTCGATCGTGAGGCCGCGCGGGAACTCCGCGAGGATCACGGCGCGCACGCGCTCGCACACCTCGTGAATGTTCACGTCGCCGACGATATGCGGATGCCGGTGCGGTTCGAGCAGGCGGTCGACGAGCGTCTGCAGCCGGTCCGACTCCTTGATGACGACCTGCGTGTACTCGCGCAACTCGTCGCGCTGCAGCGCGCCGAGCTCGAATTCGAGCAGTTGCGCCGCGCCGCGAATGCCGCCCAGCGGATTCTTGATCTCGTGCGCGAGGTTGCGGATCAAGTGCTTGTTGACGGCCGTGAGGTCGTGAATGCGCTCCTCGCGGTCGCTGCGAATGTGCCGCTCGTTTTCGAACAGTTCGAGCAGCACGTAATCGGGCGCGCTCTCGAGAAAGCCCACGATCGCGTGCACGTGCAGCGGCTCGCGGCCCGGCCGTTCGAGCGAGGCGTCGAGCCGCGTGGCATGAAAGCGGTGTTCGGCAATCGAGGCAATGGTCGCGACGAGTTCGTCGGCGTTGGAAAAGAGGTCCGACCACGCCATCTGCGCGAGCTGCCGGCGCGAGAGGTCGAGCATGGCCTCCGCGGACGGATTGGCGAACGCCACCCGCAGCGTGCGCTTGTCGAGCACGAGCACGACGGTCGGCAGCGCCTCGAAACCGGTCAGCAAACCGGAGCCGACGAGCGGTGCGTCGTCCGAAAGCGGTTCCGCGTGGCCCTTCCTGGCCTTGATCAGGTTCTTGAGCACCATGTAACCGTCCGGCGCTGCGCACGGCGCACCGGCACTATCCCTATCGATGTCGAAGTCCTGGCGCTGCGGCGACCGCGAAAGCACCGCTGCCCTGGACGGGGGCCTGCGGCCTAATGAAAAAGGGACGGCGCCGCCGTCCCTTCCTGAACTCTCGCGATCGTCGCGCAGCGAACGAGCGCTTCGTCGCGTAGCAGCGAGCGAAGCGCCATCGTCGATTTACAGCGAGTAGTACAGCTCGAACTCAACCGGGTGCGTGGTCATGCGCACGCGCTGCAGTTCGGATTCCTTCAGTTCGAGGTACGCGTCGAGCATGCCGTCGGTGAACACGCCGCCGCGCGTCAGGAACTCGCGATCCTTGTCGAGCGCTTCGAGCGCCTGGTCGAGGCCCGCGCAGACGGTCGGGATCTTTGCATCCTCTTCCGGCGGCAGGTCGTACAGATTCTTGTCGGCGGCTTCGCCCGGGTGAATCTTGTTCTGCACGCCGTCCAGACCCGCCATCATCAGGGCCGAGAAGCACAGGTACGGGTTCGCCAGCGGATCCGGGAAGCGCGTTTCGATGCGGCGGCCCTTCGGGTTCGCGACGTGCGGAATGCGGATCGATGCCGAACGGTTGCGCGCCGAGTAAGCGAGCTTGACCGGGGCTTCGAAGTGCGGCACGAGACGCTTGTACGAGTTCGTACCCGGGTTCGTGATGGCATTCAGCGCGCGGGCGTGCTTGATGATGCCGCCGATGTAGAACAGCGCGAATTCCGAGAGACCGGCGTAGCCGTTGCCCGCGAACAGGTTCTGGCCGTCCTTCCAGATCGACTGGTGAACGTGCATGCCCGAACCGTTGTCGCCCACGACCGGCTTCGGCATGAACGTTGCCGTCTTGCCGTACGTGTGCGCGACGTTGTGGACGATGTACTTCAGTTGCTGCGTCCAGTCGGCGCGCTGCACGAGCGTCGAAAACTTGGTGCCGATTTCGTTCTGGCCTTGACCCGCCACTTCGTGGTGATGCACTTCGACCGGAATGCCGATCTGCTCGAGCAGCAGACACATTTCCGAGCGGATGTCCTGGAACGAATCAACCGGCGCGACCGGGAAGTAGCCGCCCTTCGTGCCCGGACGGTGACCCGTGTTGCCGCCTTCGAATTCCTTGCCCGACGACCACGGCGCTTCTTCCGAGCCGATCTTGACGAAGCAGCCCGACTGGTCCGTGTTCCACTGGATCGAATCGAAAATGAAGAATTCCGGCTCCGGACCGAAGAAGGCCGTGTCGCCGAGGCCCGTGCTCTTCAGGTACGCTTCGGCGCGCTTCGCGAGCGAGCGCGGGTCGCGCTCATAGCCCTTGCCGTCTGCCGGCTCGACCACGTCGCAGGTCAGCACGAGCGTCGATTCTTCGTAGAACGGGTCGATGAAGGCCGTGTTGGCGTCCGGCACGAGCAGCATGTCCGACGCTTCGATGCCCTTCCAGCCGGCAATCGACGAACCGTCAAACGCATGGCCGCTCTCGAACTTGTCCTCTTCGAATGCCGAAACCGGCACCGAGACGTGCTGCTCCTTGCCGCGCGTATCGGTGAAGCGGAAGTCGACAAACTTGACGTCTTCGTCCTTGACGAGTTGCATGACGTCGGCCACGGATTTACTCATAACCTTTTCTCCTGATTAACGATTTCGGCGAACACCGTCGCCGTCCGAATTCTGTTGATCCTTGCCGGCAGCCCTTGCCGGTCACCTTCGCCGGCTGTCGCCTCTGCCGCGTCGGCAAGCCGGCTGCGTATCGATCGCGACGTATAAAGCAGCTTCCGTGCCACGTATGCGCCAAGCTGGCGCAATTCCTTTTGGCGACGCGCAGTTACGGTGAAAACCCCCGCTGCCCTCACCGCCTGGCGGCTGCCCAATTGCCTGCGCCATCCCCCGCGAAGCACCGTTTTTGTGCAATCCCGAAATTGGCGCGCCTTATTTTATCCATTATGGTGCAAAACGCCCAATTTGCACCACGGCGATGCAAAGCGCCATGCATGCAGTCGCTCCGCCCTCTCCCATTGTCTCCGCGGAACGGCCCGGACCGCCGGAGAAGCTGCGCGCTAGAATGGTCTTTTGGTCCAACGCGAAACAGGAGAACCGCAGTCATGAGCACGCTCGAACAGTTGTACGCCCAGGCCGAAAAGCGCCGTGCCGAGAACCAGCTGTCCTACGCGGGCGCGGTGGCACCGGCCGAGGCGTTCGAGCTTCTGCAGCTCGACCCACGCGCCCGCCTCGTGGACGTGCGCACGCGCGCGGAACTCGACTGGGTGGGCCGCCCCGTGATCGGCGACGGCCAGTACGTCCACGTCGAATGGACGCGCTACCCGGGCGGCGTGCCGAACGCCGAATTCCTCGCCCAGTTGCGCGCCGCCGTCGATCCCGACGCACCCGTGCTGTTCCTCTGCCGCAGCGCCGCGCGCTCGAAGCTCGCCGCCGTCGAAGCGGCCAGGGCCGGCTTCACGCAGGCCTACGACCTGCTCGAAGGCTTCGAAGGCGACAAGGACGGCCAGGGCCATCGCAAGACCGTCTCGGGCTGGTGCTTCCGCGGCCTGCCGTGGATCGGCGCGTGAACCGCACGCATCGGCTTGCGTCCCCGCGCTCCCTGCTGGTTTCCGTCCGGCCGATTGGCCACTCTGAGCGCCGCATGTGACAGGCCGATGATGCGATAAAGCCATGGCGCATCGAATGCGCCATGGTCTTGCCCGCGCGCCGCATCTCAGCGCAGCAAGCCTGCCTGCTCGCCAGGAACCGCGCCTAGAACCCCGCACGCGACCCGCTGCGGCGTTCGCGATCGATGGTGCCGTCCGCGGGTTCCGGCGGCTCGACAATGTCGCCGCCCAGCAGGTGCACGCCCTCGCGCAGCTTCACGAACGCGGCCGCCACCGCCTCCGGCTCGCCCTTCACGCCGAGGTCGATATGCCGGCGCGCGTAGATGCCGCCGCGCTCGGTGTCGCCCACGCTCGGCAGGCTGAACACGCGCACGCCCGGAAAGTCGTGCTCGATACGTTCCATGAGCGGCGTGAGCGTCGATTCGGGCAGCTCGAACACCAGCAGCGACTTCTCCGCGTGCGGCGTCTGGTGGTGCAGATGCGCGTACTTCGTGTCGAGCACCCATTCGATCATCGGCCACGCCATCACCGGAAAACCCGGCACGAAATGATGGTCGCGAATCGAAAAGCCGGGGATCTTGTTATAGCCGTTCGGGATGATCTCCGAGCCCACCGGGAAGGTGCCCATCTGGAAGCGATGCTGGTTTTCCGGCGAGCCGTAGTCCACCGGATCGCTGCCCGTATGCATGTCGCGAATGCGTTCGCGGATTGCGGCTTGCGCGTCCGGATGCAGCGCGAGCGGCACGGAAAGCGCGGCCGCCGCGCATTGGCGCGTGTGGTCGTCGGGCGTCGCGCCGATGCCGCCCGTGGAGAACACGATGTCGCCGGAAGCGAAGCTGCGGCGCAGCGTGTCGGTGATCCGCCGCGGATCGTCGCCGACGTAGTCGGCCCACTCGAGCGAGAGGCCGCGTGCGCCGAGCAGTTCGATGACCTTCGGCAGATGCTTGTCCTGCCGGCGCCCCGAGAGAATCTCGTCGCCGATGATGATGACGCCAAATGCCATATGTCGCCTCGCTGTAGGGAATGAATGATGGTCTGGACGGACCGCCTCAGTGCGTGAGCGTCACGCTGTGGCCGGCCTGCGCGCGCATGCGCTGGAGCGCGCGCAGGCAGTAGTTGCCGAACCACAGCGCCGTGAACACCAGAATGAACGCATAGATCCAGATGGTCACGGCGGCCACCACCGGAAAGAGCACCACGAGCCACGCCGACGACACCCAGATCACCGTGGGCAGCGAGCCGAGCAGCCCGCTCACCACGCCGATCGTGAGCAGCGGCAGGCGGTAGCGGCGCACGAGCGCGCGGCGCTCCTCGGCGCTCGCGTGAAGGGCGAGCGCGTCGTAGGTCATCACGCGATACGTGAGCCAGCCCCACAGGAGCGGCGGCACCAGCGCGAAGAACGGCGGGATGAAGAGCCAGAGCGGCAGCGTCACGGCCATCAGGACGAGGCAGACGAGCGTGGTCCAGAGCGAATGCACGAGGCTGCCGTACCAGCTGCCGCCGCGACGCATTTCCAGCGCGGCGTACGGCCCGCGCGAGAGATGGCGGATCACGCGCGGCATGGCGAGCGCGACGATCAGCAGCAGCACGGTCACGACGATCAGCGGAATGGCGACGGCCACCACGACGAGCGGCGCGATAACGGCCCGCATGCCGCCGAGACCCAGCATGTCGAACAGGTGATAGACCGAGGCGGTGAACGACCAGCTTTCGAGCCAGATGCGCGCCATATCGATCAACGGCTGCCAGAAGGCATAGAGCAGCGCGCCCCACACGATCGCCGCCAGGAGGAACGGGATGAAGGTGAGGAACAGCATGACGGGATGGAACACGCTGGCGAGCGCGCGTCCGAACGAGCGCAGCAGATCATTCATGCGGGATGGGGGCGTGGGCGAGTGAGTGGCAAATGCGCAAGCCGCTAACGGCGCGGCGACGCAAGCCGCTAACGGCGCGGCGATAGCCGCAAGCATAAACCACCGCGCACGGTCGCGCGCGGCCAGAGATGCCGCCGCGAGCTGGCGCCCCGCTACCCCGCGTGGCGCCGTCAAGTGCGCTTAAGGGACCTCGAGCGCATTCTGACGCCCGCAGGTGCCCTCAAGCACCCTCAAGCGCCATTAGGCGCCGTGACCGGCGCGCGGTCGTAGAAGTAGATACCGTGCGGCGAGCGCCCCACGGCAATCGTCTTCACGAGCTTCTTCGTCTGCATGTCGATAATGCCCACGTGCTTCGCGAAGCGGAACGTCACCCACAGGTAGCGCTTGTCGGCGGTAAGCTCCATGTCGTCCGGGCCCGGCATCAGGCCACCGATCTCGCCCGTTTTCTCCAGCGTCTCTTCGTCGATGATGCTGATGGTGTTCGACACGCGGCTCGACACCAGCACATGCCGCCCGTCCACGAGCGAGCGGAAGTTGTGCGCCGCCTTGCCCACCTGGATCTGCTTGACGATCTTCTGGTTGCGCCAGTCCACCACGGCCACGTAGTCCGCGCCCGTCATGCCGACGAGCAGATACTTGTCGCCGGGCGTGAGCCACAGACCCGCCGGCGCCGGGCCGACCTTCATCTTCCACAGCACCTTCTGGCCGGGAAGATCCACGGCCGCGATCTCGCCCGACACCTGCAGCGAGACGAACACGATGCGGCTGTCGTTCGTGAACGCCATGTGGCTGGGCATGGCGGAAAGCGGCAGGCGCTTCGCGAGCGTGACGTCGCTGCCGCCGCCGTAGTGATAGATGTCGAGGCGATCCAGACGCAGGCCCGTGGTGACGAACCACTTTTTATCGGGCGAGAAACCGAGCTGATACGGATCTTCGATGTTCTCGACCCAGCGCTGCGGCTTGCCGGTTTTCGGATCGACGAAGAGCAGATTGTTCGACACCGAATTCGCGACGATCAGCGACTGGTTGTCCGGCGTGGGCAAGAGGTGATGCGGCTCCTTGCCGGTGGGCACGGTGCCCACGACCTGCTGGGTTTGCGGGTCGATCAGGCTCAACGTGGCTTCGCCGGAATTGAGCACGATGATGTTGTCCGCGCGCGCGGCCAACGGGAGCAGCGCGGCGCACGCCAGCGCGCCGGCTGCGGCAAGGCGGCCGGCGGCGCGGCGGAATTCGGATTTACGCATGGAAACTCACTTCCGGAAGTAAGCCGATATTGTAGATCGGCCAGCCTTCCGCAAGGTTGACGTAGGGCCGTTGAAAAATGCCCTGCGTCAGAACATCGCGCGCCCAGGGCGCCTCGCGCTAGCGCTGCATCGACTCCCAGACCTTGTGCAGGCGCTTGACCGAGACCGGCATGGGCGTGCGCAGCTCCTGCGCGAAGAGCGAAATGCGCAGCTCCTCCAGCAGCCAGCGGAACTCCCCAAGCCGCGGATCGAACACGCCGCCGCGCTGGGACAGCGCCCGCTGGTACTGCTGCAGGAGCGGCTGGAATTCGGCGAACTGGCGCGCGTCGCGGGCAACGTCGGCGCGCAGCTTGTCGATGCGCAGCGCAATGCCCTTCAGATAGCGCGGGAAATGCACGAGCTGCGCATACGGCGTATCGACGATAAAGCGCTTGCCGATCAGCGCGTCGAGCTGCGCCTGCATGTCGGCCGCGGGCTGCCCGAAGGCCTTCGCCTGCACGAGCTTCTTCGTCACCGTGGCGTATTCCGCGAGGATCTGGCCCGCGAGCCGCGCGATTTCCTGCGCCAGCAGCGAGAGGCGTCCGCGGCCCTCGTCGCGGCGCGCGTGGAAGCTCGCGTCGTCGTCGGGCAGCGGGTCCTGCAGGCACGCGCGGTCGAGCGCGAGTTCGATCAACTGGTCGCGCAGTTCCTCTTGCGTCGCGCGCGCCATGAAATGCATCGCCATCTCGCGCAGGCCGGGCAGGTTCTTCTCCAGGTAGCGGATCGGCTCGCGCAGCTGCAGCCAGAAAAGCCGCCGCAATCCGGCGCGATGAATACGCGCGGCTTCCTCGGGCGAATCGAATACCTCGACGTCGCAATGCGAGCCGCGGTCCACAAGCGCCGGGTAGCCGAAGAGCGTCTGGCCACCCCGGCGGATTTCGAGCAGCTCGGGCAGCTTGCCGAAGTTCCAGGTCGTGAGGTTTTCGTAGAGCGCCGTGGCGGGCGCGGCACCCGCCGCTCCCGCCGGGGCAGGCGTCTGAGGGGTATGGGGCGCGGTGCCTCTGGCGGCGGTGGCCGGCGTCGGCGTTTGCGGCGCCTCGCCGTCCGCGTCCTCCTGGCCTCGCGTTTCCAGCGCCGCCAGAGCCGTTGCGCTCGCAAGCTTCTGGAACTGCTGCTGCGCCTGCGCGCCGAGTTCCGCCCGCAGTTGCGCGAGGTTGCGGCCCATGGCGAGCTGGCGCCCGTGCTCGTCGATCACCTTGAAGTTCATGAAGAGGTGCGCGGGCAACGTTTCGAGCTTGAAGTCCGCGGTCTTCAGCGCGATCTGCTTCTGCTCGCGCACGTCGGCGATCAATGCTTCCACGAGGCCGCCTGCGCCGAAACGCTGCGCACCCGCGCGCTCGGCGAAGCCGGCCGCATACTCCGGCAGCGGCACGCAGTGGCGCCGCAGTTTCTGCGGCAGCGACTTGAGCAGCAGTTGCGCCTTCTCCTTGAGCATGCCCGGCACGAGCCATTCGCAACGCCGCGCATCGACCTGATTGAGTGCATAGAGCGGCACCGCGAGCGTCACGCCGTCGCGCGGCGAGCCCGGCTCGAAGTGATAGGTGAGCGCCATCGCGGCGCCCGACATCGTCATGCGCTTCGGGAACAGGTCCGTGGTGACGCCTGCCGCTTCGTGGCGCATCAGGTCGTCGCGGGAGAGATAGAGGAGGCGCAGCTTGTCCTCGGGCTGGCCGCTCTTCTTCACCTCATCGCGATACCAGCGTTCGAACGACGCCCCCGAATAGATACCTTCGGGAATCGCCTGATCGTAGAACCCGTAGATCAGTTCGTCGTCCACCAGCACGTCCTGGCGGCGCGATTTGTGCTCCAGTTGCTCGATATCGGCCAGCAGCTTGCGGTTGTGCGCGAAGAACGCGAGCTTCGTATCGAACTCGCCTTCCACGAGCGCGCCCCGGATGAAGAGTTCGCGTGCCCGCGCCGGGTCCTGGCGGCCGAACGCCACGCGGCGGCGCTGATAAACCGGCAAGCCGTACAGCACGCCGCGCTCGAACGCGCTCACCTGCGCCGCACGCTTTTCCCAGTGCGGCTCGGACAGCGACTTCTTGAGCAGATGCGCCCCGACCTTCTCGAGCCATTCGGGCTCGATCTTCGCGATCGTGCGCGCGTAGAGCCGGCTCGTCTCGACGAGTTCGGCGGCCACGACCCAGCGCCCCGCCTTCTTCACGAGCGCGGAACCCGGCCACAAATGGAACTTGATGCCGCGCGCGCCGAGGTAATGCGGCTCGTCGTCGGCCTTCAGTCCGATATTGCCGAGCAGGCCCGTGAGCAGCGCGTGATGAATCTGCTCATAGGTGGCCTCCGATTCGTTCAGCCGCCAGCCATGCTCGCGCACCACCGTGAGCAACTGCGAGTGGACGTCGCGCCATTCGCGCAGGCGCAAGTGCGAAAGGAAATTCGCGCGGCAAGCGTCCTGCAACTGCCGGTTCGACTTCTTGTGCGCGACGGCTTCCTCGAACCATGCCCAGATCTTCAGCCACTGGAGGAATTCGGAGCGCTCGTCGGCAAAGCGCCGGTGCGCCTGGTCGGCCTGCTCCTGCGCCTCGATCGGCCGGTCGCGCGGGTCCTGCACCGAAAGCGCGCTCGCGATGATCAGCACCTCGCGCAGCGACTGCTCGTCGCGAGCGCCGAGAATCATGCGGCCCACGCGCGGATCGAGCGGCAGGCGCGCGAGTTCGCGGCCCAGCGGCGTGAGCGCGTTGTCGTCGTCCACGGCGCCCAGTTCGTTCAGAAGCTGGTAGCCGTCCGCAATCGCGCGGCCCGGCGGCGGCTCGATGAACGGGAACGTTTCGATGGCCGTGAGGTGCAGCGACTTCATGCGCAAAATCACGGCCGCGAGCGACGAACGCAAAATTTCCGGATCGGAAAATTTTGGGCGCGACAGGAAATCCTGCTCTTCGTAGAGACGAATGCAGACGCCGTCCGCCACCCGGCCGCAGCGGCCCGCGCGCTGGTTGGCGGCAGCCTGCGAGATCGACTCGATCTGCAACTGCTCGACCTTGTTGCGATACGAATAGCGCTTCACGCGCGCGAGCCCCGTATCGACCACATAGCGGATGCCCGGCACCGTGAGCGAGGTTTCCGCGACATTGGTGGCCAGCACGATGCGGCGCGCGTTCGAAGGCTTGAACACGCGCTCCTGCTCCTGCGCGGAAAGCCGCGCGAAAAGCGGCAGGATTTCCGTGTGCGGCGGATGGTGCTTGCGCAGCGCCTCGGCGGCGTCGCGGATCTCGCGCTCGCCGGGCAGGAACACGAGCACGTCGCCCGAACCTTCGCGGCAGAGTTCGTCCACGGCGTCGACAATGGCGTCCATCAGGTCGCGGTCGGCGTCGCGTTGCGACTTGCCTTTTTCCCGCCCCGTCGTGCCCTGTGCGGCCTTCACCGCGGGGCTGTCTTCCTGCACCGGGCGATAGCGCACCTCCACCGGATAGAGCCGCCCGCTCACCTCGATCACCGGCGCGGGTTTCTCCTCGCTGCCGAAGTGGCGCGCGAAACGCTCCGCGTCGATGGTCGCGGACGTCACGATCAGCTTGAGGTCCGGCCGGCGCGGCAGGATCTCTTTCAGATAGCCGAGCAGAAAGTCGATGTTGAGGCTGCGCTCGTGCGCCTCGTCGATGATGATCGTGTCGTAGGCCTTCAGGAGCGGATCGGTTTGCGTCTCGGCAAGCAGGATACCGTCGGTCATGAGCTTGACCGTGGCGCCCGGCGAGAGGTTGTCCGTGAACCGCACCTTGTAGCCCACCACCTCGCCGAACGGCGTGCCGAGTTCCTCGGCAATGCGGCGCCCTGTGGCCGACGCCGCGATCCGGCGCGGCTGCGTGTGGCCGATGAGGCCCGTGCCGCCGGCGCCCAGGCCACGCCCGAGCGCGAGCGCGATTTTTGGCAACTGGGTGGTCTTGCCCGAGCCCGTCTCGCCGCTCACGATCACGACCTGATGTCCGGCGATCGCGCGTGCGATTTCCTCGCGGCGGCCGGAAACGGGCAGCGCTTCGGGGAACGTGACGGGGGGAATGGGGTTCGGCTCGATCACGCGGCGCGCGGGGCGTTGGCTGCCTTCCTTGCGTTCGCTGCTTTCCTTGCGTTGAATCTCGCCCTGCTGGCCGGCGCGTGCACTCCGTTCTGCCTGCACCGGGCGTTGCTCCGCGCGCGCGGGCTGCTGTGCGCGTGCGCGTTCGGCTCGCGCCTGAGGGGTGGATTTTTGCGGCCGTTGTTCGTGCGGCTGTTGTTCGTGCGGCCGTTGTTCGCGCGGCTGTTCCGTGTGCGGCAGTGGCTCGCTGCGCGGCGTCTCGCCCGCGCGCCGTTCGCGCGGCGCGCCTTGTCCGCTGCGCGGTTCGCGCTGCGCAGCGCGCTCGCGCAACGCCGGCTTCGCGCCTGTCCTGGCGAGGCGCGGTTCATGTGGCTCACGCGGTTCATGTGGCTCACGCGGCTCGCGTGGGCTCGGCTCGGACTGAGCCGCGGGCTGCGCTGCGCGCGTTGCTTCGGGGGTCGTTTCGCCGCTTCCTGCGCGCGCCGGTTCGGCGCGCGGCCCGACCGTCGGCGCAAGCGGCGAAGACTGCTCCCCGGCCCGCGCCGCCATCTGCACAGCCTTCTCCTCGCGCCCTTCCTGCGGCGCCTGCTGCCCGCGCCGGTCCTGCACGCGCGCGCCGCCCAGCACACCGCCTTTCATGAGCGCCGAAAGCCGGTCCGCCGACGCCAGGTTCTGCCCGTCGCCATACTTCTGCGAGGCGCGCTTTTCCTGCGCGCCGCCGTGCGCCGCGCCGGACTCGTCGCGGGTGTTGCTGCCCTGCGCCGACGCAGGTCTTTTGGGTACATTCGACATGGGGGCGCATTATAATCCCGGGCATGAATTCCCAAACCGACCTCGTCCCCGCGCCCGCAGATTCGGCAGCCCCTGCCGCCGCAGCGGAATCCGCCGCTCAGATCGGCGCGCAGCACGCGCAGTTCGTCGACTGGATGCGATCGGTCGCGCCCTACATTCACGCCTTCCAGGGCAAGACGTTCGTCGTCGGTTTCGGCGGCGAAGTCGTGCACCAGAATCTGCTCAATGCGCTCGTCGCCGACATCGCGCTCCTGCAGGCCATGGGCATCCAGATCGTGCTCGTGCACGGCTCGCGCCCCCAGGTCGAAGAGCAGATGAGCCTGCACGGCGTGGAATCCGAGTTCTCGCACGGCATGCGCATCACCAACGCCCGCGCGCTCGAATCGGCGAAGGAAGCGGCCGGCGAAGTGCGTCTGGATATCGAGGCCGCGATCAGCCAGGGTCTGCCGAACACGCCGATGGCGCACGCGCACATCAGCGTGGTGTCGGGCAACTTCGTGACGGCGCGTCCCGTGGGTATCCTGGATGGCGTGGACTTCCAGCACACGGGCGTCGTGCGCAAGATCGACGCCGATTCGATCCGCCACTCGCTCGCAAGCCGCAAGCTCGTGCTGCTCTCGCCGCTCGGCTTTTCGCCCACCGGCGAGGCGTTCAATCTGTCGATGGAAGACGTCGCTTCGGCGGCGGCCATCGCACTGCGCGCCGATAAAATTATTTTCCTTACGGAAACCTCGGGCCTGATGGGCGAGGAAGGCGAGCTGATTCGCGAAATGTCGCTCGACGACGCCTACAAGCTGCACGAAAGCGGTACCGTGCTCGGCGACGCCGCGTTCTACCTCAAGCACTCGATCCGCGCCTGCCGCGGCGGCGTGGGCCGCGCCCACATCCTGCCGTACGCGCTCGACGGCAGCATGCTGCTCGAACTCTTCCTGCACGACGGCGTCGGCACGATGATTTCCTATGAGAACCTCGAGAGCCTGCGCGAAGCCACGCCCGACGACGTCGGCGGTATTCTCACGCTGATCGAGCCGCTCGAGATGGACGGCACGCTCGTGCGGCGCGGACGCCACCAGATCGAGCGCGACATCGACCACTTCTCGGTGATCGAGCACGATGGCGTGCTGTTCGGCTGCGCGGCGCTGTACGCGTACCCGCAGGAGCGCATCGGCGAAATGGCATGCCTGACCGTGTCGCCCGAAGCGCAGGGCTCGGGCGACGGCGAACGCCTCTTGCGCCGCATCGAGCAGCGCGCGCGGGCGCGCGGCCTCACGCGCATCTTCGTGCTGACGACGCGCACCGAACACTGGTTCCTCAAGCGTGGCTTCGTGAAGGCCACGGTTGACGATCTGCCCGAAGACCGCCGCCGCCTCTATAACTGGCAGCGCAAGTCGCTCGTGCTCATGAAGCAGCTTTGATGACCGGGCCCGCGCGCCGATAGCGCAGCCATCGCGCGAGACGCCCACCCCCGCACGACTACAGCAATCCCTTGCATGGGACCGGAACCGGGGCGAAAGCACCCACTTCGGATCGACAGGAGAAGCACAGCATGGCCCGAATGATTCAATGCGCGAAGCTCGGCAAGGAAGCCGAGGGTCTCGACTTTCCGCCGCTGCCGGGCGAACTCGGCAAGCGCATTTACGAAAGCGTCTCCAAGGAAGCCTGGCAGCTCTGGCTCAAGCAGCAGACCATGCTCATCAACGAGAACCGCCTGAACATGGCCGATCCGCGCGCGCGCCAGTATCTGATGAAGCAGACCGAGAAGTTCTTCTTCGGCGAAGGCGCCGACCAGGCAGCCGGCTACGTGCCGCCGACCGAGGGCTGATTTACCCCGCTGTTTTGCTCGCTCTCTTGCTCACTGTTCCGGCTCGGCGTTCGGGCCGGAAGCGAGGCAAAAAGCCTGACAAAATCCGCGCCCCCGTGCGCGGATTTTTTTATGCGTTTATGGTATTTCCGGGCCCCCGCCACGGCCCAGCGAAATCGGCGCAATCCCCCGCCAGGCAGGGCCTGCAGCGTGTTGCAGCGCGGCAGGAAATAGCGGCAGTTTGCACGATCTTCGGTCATCGTGCTATCATGCCGCTTCGTTCAACAGGCTTTGGCCATCAATTGCGTTCAATCCAAAGCGCGACATGCGCAGCAAATTGAACGTTTTCATACAAAGAGACTGAACCGCCACGCGGCTGTCTTTTTCGTTTCAGCGGCGCTTCACAGGCACGCCCGTGCCCGTCCAGCGTCCTCATGCATCTGCCCCCCAACAAGGCCACGCAGGTGCAACGACTACGCACAATTCGACCGAGTGTCGTTTCGCGACGCATCGGCACGCCTGTCCCGTACCTCGCCCGCGCTCGATCCGTTCGAGCACGCGCCGCCGGGCCGGCCCGCCCTTTCGCGAAACCGCACTCTCCCGGCAAACCGTGGCGACCGCGCATGCGGCCCCCGCAGTCATTGGAGATGCAAACCTTGACCGCTTCCACCTCCGGATCATCGGCCCCGACCGATCTCAGCCTCGACGACATCACGATCGTCGATAAAAACCTCCTCAAGCGTGCCGTGGGCGCCATGGCGCTCGGCAACGCGATGGAATGGTTCGACTTCGGCGTGTACAGCTATATCGCCGTGACGCTCGGCCAGGTGTTCTTCCCCTCGAGCAGCCCTTCGGCGCAGCTCATCGCAACCTTCGGCACCTTCGCGGCGGCGTTTCTCGTGCGGCCGATCGGCGGCATGGTGTTCGGGCCGCTCGGCGACCGGATCGGCCGCCAGCGCGTGCTCGCGATGACGATGATCATGATGGCCTGCGGCACCTTCGCGATCGGCCTGATCCCCTCCTACGCCTCGATCGGCGTTGCCGCACCCGCGCTGCTGCTCGTCGCGCGGCTCGTGCAGGGCTTTTCGACGGGCGGCGAGTACGGCGGCGCAGCCACTTTCATTGCGGAATTCGCCACCGACAAGCGCCGCGGCTTCATGGGCAGCTTCCTCGAATTCGGCACGCTGATCGGCTACGTGCTGGGCGCGGGCACCGTGGCGCTGCTCACCGCAACGCTCTCGCATGCGGCGCTGCTCGACTGGGGCTGGCGCATCCCGTTCCTGATCGCGGGGCCGCTCGGGCTCGTGGGTCTCTATATCCGCATGAAACTCGAAGAAACGCCGGCGTTCAAGCGCGAGGCCGAAGCCCGCGAAGCGGACGAAAACGCGCGCCCGAAGATGACGCTCGGCTCGCTCGTCACGCAGCACCTGCGCCCCTTCCTGCTGTGCGTGGGCCTCGTGCTGATCTTCAACGTGACCGACTATATGGCGCTCTCGTATCTGCCGAGCTACCTCTCGGCGACGCTGCATTTCAACGAGACCTGGGGCCTCTTCCTCGTGCTCGTCGTGATGGTGCTGATGATGCCGATGACGCTCGCCGCCGGCCGGCTTTCCGATGCGATCGGCCGCAAGCCGGTGATGCTCGCGGGCTGCGTGGGTCTCCTCGCGCTCTCGATCCCGTCGCTCATGCTGATCCAGTCGGCCGAGGTGCTGCCGGTGTTCTGCGGGCTGCTGATTCTGGGCGCGCTGCTGTCGTGCTTCACGGGGGTGATGCCTTCGGCACTGCCGGCGCTGTTCCCGACCTCGATCCGCTACGGCGCGCTTGCGATCGGCTTCAACGTCTCGGTGTCGCTGTTCGGGGGCACCACGCCGCTCGTGGCCGCCTGGCTCGTGGACAGCACGCACAATCTCATGATGCCTGCCTACTATCTGATGGGCGCCGCGGTGATCGGCATTGTCGCGGTGCTCGCGCTGCACGAAACCGCGCGCCGCCCGCTGCCGGGTTCGGCACCGAGCGTGGGGACCCGGGCCGAAGCGCATGCCGTGCTGCGCGGGGAGCGCCTCGCGCGCGAATTCGACGACGAATACGCCACGGCCAACGCGGTGCGCGCATAACGGGCCTCGCGTCGCAGCACTCGAAAAGCCAGCTTCGCGCTGGCTTTTTTGCTTTCTGCGGCAGGGCGTTCCGATCCATCCTTCCAGTCGTTCAGATCAGATGGGTATGTTCGACGCTCGGAGCGCCCGGGTTTCCGATCGTCAACATCGCGGCCGTAACGGGTAGCTTGAAGCGCCGCGGCCCGGCGCTGCCGGGATTCACGTAAAGCACGCCATCGCGCGTTGTGCAAGACGGCTTGTGCGAGTGTCCGCTCACGACGACCGCTATGCCCGCCTGTGCCGGATCGCCTTGAAGATCGGGCAGTTCGTGCACCACCGCGATCTTCAGTCCACCGATCTCGAGCACCGTTTGCACCGGCAATGCGTCGGCCCACGCGCCGCGATCGTTGTTGCCGCGCACAGCGGTAAACGGGGCGATTGCGGCGAGCGTATCCAGCACATCGGGATGGCAGATGTCGCCGGCATGAACAATCGCGTCGCAGCCTTCAAGGAAGCGCTGGAGTTCGGGGCGCACCAGATTGTGCGTATCGGAAACGAGGGCGACGCGAAGCGGCGTTTGAGGTGGCATACGGGGGCTTCCGGGCAACATCGACGCAACAGCCGGCACAAGGTGGACTTATGCGCGATTATCGCCGGAAGTGTGCGGCAGCGCGCGCCGGTCATCGCCGCCGAAGTACACGGCGAGCCAGACCGTGGGCGCCGCCTCGTCGGTCCACGCCACGCGATGCCGGCAGTGCGCCGGGATCTGCACGTAATCGCCGGGCTGCAACGGCCGAAGCGCGTCGCCTTCGGCTTCGAACTGCAGCGCGGCGGCACCCGCGAGCAGCACGACCCATTCGTCGCGCGGATCGTCGTACCAGAAGCCCTCGGGGCTCGCCTGCCCCGTCGAGACAATGCGCTCGATCACCACGCCGTCCCGGCCGGCCAGTTGCTCGAAGTGCTCGGCACCTGCATCACGGTCGATGCCGGCAAAGAGGTTGCCAATGCGGTTGCCACTGCGGTTGCCGAAGCGGTTGCCGATTGCGTGCCCGTGCGCCGCACTCATTGCAGCGGTGTAAGGCCATCGAGCAGCGTGGGCACCAGTTCGCTCACCGTGGGGTGCACGTGCATCGCGAACTGCAGCGTCGTATAGGGTGCGCCGGCGGTCATCGTATCGATGAAGGTATGGATCGCCTCATCGCCCTCTATGCCGAAGATCGACGCGCCCAGAATGCGCTTTGTCTGCGCATCCACGAGCGCCTTCATGAAGCCATCCGTTTCGCCGCGCTCGCGCGCCCGGCCCACGCGCGTCATCGGCATGGTCGCGATCAGCGCGGGCCGCCCGCTTGCGCGCACCTCGCGCTCGCTCATGCCTACGCGCGCGAGCGGCGGATCGACGAACACCGCCCACGCGGGAATGCGCGTGTCGGCACTGCGGCTCGCTCCGTCCAGCAGGTTGGCCGCGACGATCTGGAAATCGTCGTAAGAGGTGTGCGTGAATGCGCCGCGCCCGTTGACGTCGCCAAGCGCCCACACGCCCTCCACGTTCGTGCGCAACTGGCCATCGACGGGAATATGGCCGTGCTTGTCGCGCGTAATGCCGGCCGCGTCGAGGCCAAGATCGTCGGTATTCGGAATGCGTCCGGTGGCGCAGAGCAGATGCGAAACATCGAGCGATTCGCCATCGAGTGCGATACGCACGCCACCGCCGGCAAGCGGTTCGACACTGCGCGGTTCGGTGCCGAAACGAAACTCGATGCCCTCGTTCGCCAGCACGTCCTGCACCGCGCGGGCCACGTCGTCGTCCTCGCGCGAGAGCAAGCGCTCGCCGCGCACCAGCACCGTGACGCGGCTGCCGAAGCGGCGGAATATCTGCGCGAATTCGAGCGCGATATAGCTGCCGCCGATAATCGCGAGATGCGGCGGCAAGCTCTGAAGTTCGAGTATCGTGGAATTCGTTTCGTACTGAATGCGATCGATACCGGCAATGGCCGGCACGAGTGCCCGCGTGCCGGTATTGATGAAGATTTCCGGTGCTTCCAGTTCGAGCGGCGCGCCGGCGCCGGCAATCTGCACGACGTGAGGCCCACTAAAACGTGCATGTCCCTGAAACACGCTCACGTTGGGCGCCGTGCGCAGCCAGCGTTCGACGCCTTCGCGCGAGGCACCGATGATGCGGTCCTTGCGTGCCTTCACGAAAGCCAGATCGACACTGACTGCCCCGCCGGCGTGCACGCCATAGTCCGCCGCATGACGCGCGACGTGGGCCGCGCGCGCACACGCCACATAAGCCTTGGTGGGGGTGCACCCGACATTGACACAGGTGCCGCCAAACGCCGCGCGCTCGATGATCGCCGTTTTGCGCCCGCTCTTGCCGAGCCGCACGGCCAGCGGCGGCCCGCTCTGCCCGCTGCCGATCACGATTGCATCGAATCGCTCTGCCATGCCGGCTCTCCTTCGTGACAGTCCTGTTGCGGCGTCACGGTGTCACTGCGTTGCGGCGCACGCGCACCGCCCGCACCTCGCGCCATCTTACGCCGCGATCGCGGCAGACCCGCGCGAGCGTGGCCGCCGCACGGCGCTTATCGGAAATCGGGAAAAAAAGAGCCGTCTCGCGCTGCGAGACGGCTCACAGGGTGACGCCACAACAGCAAACGGGCGAAGCTGCCGCGCGTCAGGGGGATCGGAATTTCGCTGCGTTTCGTATCGGCAACAGGCTGGGCAGCAGGGTCAGGTCAGTGCACGCAATCGCCGTGTGCGGCGACGAGCAGTTCGCGCGAACGCTGCAGTGCGGCCCGCGCGCCCCGTGTGGCGACCATGAGCCCGACCTGGCCCAGATTGAAGTCGAGCGAAACCATCATCTGCATGAGGTCCACCATCGGCAAAACCAGTGCAGGTTGATATAGCTGTCGTTCGATAAAGGATTTCATGATGGCTCCCGCGCTTGGCCATTGCTTCCAGCGGGGATGCCATGGCATTTCAATGAATGCCATTCTAGGAATGAATCGTGCGCCGATAAATGCCTCAAAAGTGAAGTCACTTGTCGCCACAGATGAACAATCGACGCAAAGGCGCCCGGACAAGGGGCTATCGGCGCGATAGCGGCGCCCGGACGCCGCCGCCGGCATCCCGGGCGTGCGCCCCGGACGGCCTATTCGAGCGGCGTGGCGACGAATTCGGGCAACTGCTCGGCACGCGCGGAGAGGGCCGCCAATGCCGGATAGCGGGCCGCCTCGGCCGCGCCCGGGAGAATGTGTTGCGTAAAACGCCATGCCACGGCCGCCGTGATGTCCGCCTGCGTGATCCGGCCCGCACAGAGCCACCCTTGCCGGCCCGCCACGAGTGCGTCCAGGATCGTGTACGCCGCGTGCATCTGCGCGCTCACGCGCTCGAACCACGGCTCGTGCTGGCGCTCGGCTGGCCGCAACTGGCGCTCGTACACCTGCTGGACGGTCTTTTCCATCGCCGCGAGCGCAAAGCCGTTCACGCGCAGCGCGAAAACGCGCTCCTGGTTTTCTTCGGGCATGAGACGCCGCTCTGCCGGCACCTTGCGGTCGAGGTAATCCAGAATCAGTGTCGAATCGACAAGCAAGGTGCCGTCGTCGTCGACCAGCGTGGGCGCCTTCACGACCGGATTGATCTGGGCAAACACCTCGTAGCCGCTGAAGACGGACACGCTGCGATGCTCGAACGGCAGTCCGAGCACGTGCAACGAAATGGCAACGCGGCGCACGTAGGGGGAGTCCATCATGCCGATCAACTGCATGGCTTTGCCTCATCGAAAAAGGGAACGGGCGTCGATAGTGCGGGATCGCGAGATGCTTTACAAGTCCGCATGGCATTACCGCACTCCCGGCTACGCGGCCCTGGCTACTGTCATAGTCTGGACTCCGAGACATCTCGCGCCGGGCATCGCATTTCGGCAGCCCTCCGAACCCCGTCCGTCAGTCTTGCCAAGGGCAGCAAAAAGCCGCGAAAAACTGTCCCAAAAAGGCGCGATGAGCAACCGTGTCGATCTGTCGCGCTTTTTCGGCTCCCGCTTTTATGGCCTCGAAGCTACATTGGTTTGTTGACGTCCCACGTGACGCGACGCGGCATTGCTGCGACGCAATGCCCTGCCTCGCGAAAAGCCCGTGCGACGCAGGCCCGCACCGGTAAAGGCGCAACGTAACGGAGGTCGCATGCTCAGGGCACCGAATCATTACGCAGTACGCATTTAACGAGGGTTTTTCATGCCGCATGTGCTGCACTGCATCGCCGGGAAACTCCTGGATTCGTGTCGCGCGTGTGTGAGCTAGTCTGATTGCACCAGGAGACGAAATCATGAGACAAGCATTCAATGTCGGCGTCGTCATCATCCTTGCACTCCTCGTCGCGAACCGGGTCGCCACCCGCTTCGAGGCGCATGGTGGCCACTCGCTCACCTGTGCCCAAGGTTCCTTACTCGTGAAGGCCGAGGCGCTGGCGCGCGGCTTCACCGAGATGGGTGCGCGCAGCCAGGGCGAGAACTTCTTCTCGTCCTGCCTCGTCTCCGGCCAGGGGCAGGTCGGCGACGCCACCGCGCACGACTGAGGCTCCAGCCGCCCGACTCCCGCAGCGCGCGTCTTCGCGCGCCGGGGCAGGCGTGTTTTCGACGGCGTTTCTGAGCGCTGTGGGCGCTTCCTGCCACGGCGCCTGCCTCTGCCTGTCCGCCACGCCGACAGGCCAGCCGCTCGGGACGCACCGGCCCCATAGCCGGTGATATGCTCGCGCTCTCGACCACCGGCCGGAGCGACCCATGACCGAACACGATCCCAACGGCAATGTCCACCGGGCAGCTGCCGTTGGCTACTCGCCCACCGCCGCCGACCATTACGTGCGCGGCCGCCCCGATTACCCGCCCGAAGTCGCGCACTGGTTGCGCGAAACGCTGGGCCTGCGCGCAGGCCAGACCGTGGTCGATCTGGGCGCGGGCACCGGCAAATTCACGCGCCGGCTGGTCGAAACCGGCGCCAGCGTCATCGCCATCGAACCCGTCGCGGCCATGCGCGCGAAGCTCGCCGCGGCGCTCCCGCAGGTGGACGTGCGCGACGGCGCCGCCCAGGCGATGCCGCTCGCCGACGCGTCCGTCGATGCGGTGGTCTGCGCCCAGGCCTTCCACTGGTTCGCAAACGCCTCCGCGCTGGCCGAAATTCATCGCGTATTGAAGCCGGGCGGCCGCTTCGGCCTGATCTGGAACCTGCGCGACGCCCGCGTGGACTGGGTGGCGCGCCTCGACGCCATCGTCAACCGGGCGGAGGGCGACACGCCCCGCTACTACACCGGCCAGTGGCGTGCGGCGTTCCCGTTCCCGGGATTCGGACCGTTACAAGAAGCGCATTTCTCCGTCGGACACACCGGCTCGCCTGAAGACGTCATCGTCGCCCGGGTGAAATCGACGAGTTTCATCGCAGCGCTGCCGGCAGACCAGCAGGCGCAGATCGAGGCGGACGTGCGCGCGCTGATCGACGCCGAGCCGACCTTGCGCGGACAGACGACGGTCACCGTGCCGTACGAAACGGCGGCCTTCGTCGCCATCAAGCAGGCAGAGGCGGCCTCCTGAGCGAGCGGTCCGGGGCGACCCCGCCTCGGGCCACCCCTTACCAGGAGTAGGCGAGCCGCCTTTCTTTCGGGTTGCCAATGGCGCCGAAGCGCAGCGACAATGCTCCGGTATCCGGGGAAATTCATGAGAAAACGCATCCTGTGGGCGGGAGTCAGCATGCTGGCGGCATGCACGTCGGTGACCGACGTGAATTCAAGACAGGATGGGCACCTGATGGTCACGAGCCGCGCGCGCTGGGACATCGTGTCCTGGAACCGCGTGCGCAACGCCGGCATCAAGGAAGCGCAAGCCTATTGCCACAAGCACAGGAAGGAAATGCACGCCGTCGAGGTGCACAGCGAGGGGCTGCGCGGCGTGACGGCCCAGACAGTAGAGGTAATATTCGACTGCGTCTGAGGCAGATGCCGAAAGCAGCTCGGCAGATAACGCTGCAAGGCCCACGGCACGGGCATCTGGCCGGACTGGGGGCTGTCGCGGCGCGCTCGAAGCTTGCTATTGCGCAACAGTTTGTTGTCGTTCTCCCCAGTATCCAATCGGCATGATCGGTTTAAACTGACGAAACATTTGGTTACGTTTTCACCGATACGAATCATGCTGATCGCATTCTTCATCGCCTGCCCGTTCGGCATCCTGGCGTTGTTCGGCTTCGCCAGAATGATCGATCCGCGCACGGGGCATATCGGCAGCCGTTGAGCGGCCCTCGCCCTCTGCTCCGCTGACGCAGACCTCACGCGCTCGCCAATGGCAAGTTCGAGAGTCGCGCCGTTATCGCACGTCGCCTTTGCGTATCACGAACGTTTCCGTGCGCGAGCCATACCACTTCGTGACTTCCGCGCCCGCCATCAGTCTGGACGATCTCAGGACAGGACGCACCGCCACGTACAGTCGATCTGGATCAGGGCCGTACATATACAAATAACCGTCATTGCCATCAAGGTGAAATTCCGTCTCACCGAGTTCGCCAACGCCCGCAAGCTTTATCGCGCTTTCCAGCCGATGTTCCAGAACGTGAATTCGCGACAGGTCCTTGGGGTAATAGTCGAAATGGACCATCATTACCGGTCCCGGTGGCCTTTGTGACTGCTCCGAAGCCGCTGCGCTGCCCCCAAGCAAAGCGATGCACAGAAAGGGGGTGAATGCTCTTCTTCTCAACATGGGCACGATATCGTCGGCGAAATGAAGATCCATTGTCGACGATGCAGGCAGTCCCGTCGAGCGTCCCAAACCAGCGGCGAACCCAGCCTTGTCATCAACGACTGGTTCGCCCCGAAACTGCCGCCCTTTGGCGCTGCGCAACGCTATCTCCCAGGCCTGGATCAATGGCTCGCCGACCGAACCACTGAAATACATCGCTCTTGAATCCGGATAGACGCCGGGCGCCAGCAACTTCTCCTTTCCGGCAAAACGATACCTGGTCCGATACCTGGTCGGCCCTGACCGGCGGAGAACGTTAAGGGTTATTGGACGTCTGCCCTCATTCACATGGCCGTGAGTTTGCCGCGGCGCGTGAGGGCAGACGTCCAATAACCCTTAACGAAAGCAGCCGATACAAAGCCCGGTCTTGCCATCAAACGCACAGACATCAAGGCAAGGCGATTTGACTGCCATCGGTCAGGCGGCGGCGGAAGCCGGATTCACTTCGACCGTCACATGTGACAGTCCGTTGAAACGCTTGAGTGCCGCACGATAGAAGCCCGGCTTGCGCTGCGCTTCGCTAGTAGCCACCGACACGATTGCGCTCATGTGCCCCGGACCGACGCGCCAGACGTGGAGGTCGAGCACGGTGTCGCCGTTGTCTTCGATGACGTGGCGGACGTTCTCGGCCATGCGCTTGTCCGGATTCATGTCGAGCAGGATGCCGCCCGTATCTCGCATCAAGCCCCACGACCAGTTTGCAATCACCAAGGCACCGATTACGCCCGCAAGCGGGTCCATCCAGACCCAGCCAAACGTACGCGCCAACAGCAGGCCGAGGATCGCCAGCACGGAGACTGCCGCGTCGGCAATGACGTGAATGTAGGCCGAGCGAATGTTGTGGTCACGGTTCGCGGCCGCATGTGCGTCGTCGTGATCGTGCTCGTGTTCCTCGAATTCAATTTGGTGTTCACCGTCGGGCAGGAGGACAACGGCCCTGAATGCGTGCGGCTCAGGAATGTCGTCCTTCGACTCCAGATAGCCGCCGCGATCGGCAAACGCGAAGGTCTGGTGCGTGCCGTCGGGGCGGATCGTCGTAAGCGAAACCTCATTGGCGATCAGTTTCGAGGAAGCCGTTTCGGGCGTCATGCGGAAAACGGCCGGTACGCCGTCTTCGAAGACCGATAGAGCAAATACGCCCGCGCTGCCGAAGATGCGATGCACCTCTTCCTCGTGCCCGTCTTCATGGCCGTGACCGTGACGATGACCGTGGTTGTATCCATGACTGTGGCCGTGGTGGTTGCCGCTCAGCAGCCAGACGCTCGCAAGATTGACTAGCAGACCGAGTATCGCGATGGGAATCGCCTGGCCGAAGCGAATGGGTACGGGCGAGAGAAAGCGCGAGACGGCTTCGTATCCGATCAGCAGTGCGATCATGGCGAGCACGATGGCGCTGGTGAAGCCTGCGAGATCGCCCAGCTTGCCGGTACCGAACACGAAGCGGTTGTCGCTCGCGTGCTTGCGTGCATAGGTATACGCAAGCGCGGCGATCAGCATCGCGCCCGCGTGCGTTGACATGTGGAGGCCATCGGCAACGAGCGCCAGTGAGCCAAAAAGGCTGCCGCCGACAATCTCGGCCACCATCATGGCGCTGCACAGCGCGATCACCATCCAGGTTCTGCGCTCGTTGTCCGCATGGGCAGCGCCGAGGAAGATATGGTCATGGCCCGCCCCGAAGGCGGCGTCCTCGAACATGGTCATGCTTCTCTCACTTGAAGTAGCTGTGAACTACTTCGATTAATTGCTCGGTCCCGCTGCCATGCTCGTCAGCCGGTTCTGCGTCGACAAGATGGGTGCGAATGTGGTCCTCAAGCACGACGGCGAGCAGGCCGTTCATGGCACCGCGGCAACTCGTCACCTGTTGCAGCACGTCCATGCAACCGCGCTCTTCCTCTAGCGCCCTTTCAATCGCTTCGACCTGCCCTTTAATCCGGCGAATGCGGTTAAGCAGCTTCTGCTTTTCGCGAATCGTATGGCTCATGCGCGCTCTCCTTTTTGCGGGCGCAGTGTAGCATCAATAGGATGGGGGGGTATACTAAAATACCTGATGGGATTGGGCAGCATGTTCTTATAAACGCCGCATTTTTCGGGGAGTAGCCGCTTCGGACGCGATGTTCAAGGGCGCACGCCAACATACTTGTCTGCCTCATGGCGACACGGCGTGTGCAGCGCCAGCCTGGCAGGACCGATGACGTGCATCCCTACCTGCCCGGATCGCAGGGGGGCGTGTCATCGCGTGTTGACTGCGTGGCCCGGTAACCAGAAACCCCATGGAATCCTGCCTCGTATCGACCAGCGTGGTCGCCCTTGTCGAAATTGGCGACAAGACCCAACTGCTTTCACACGCCCAAGAAACAAAAAACCCGCCAAGTCTTTGATCTTGGCGGGTTTTTGGACTTCTCTGGAACTACCTGGAATACTTCGTGGTGCCGGGGACCGGACTCGAACCGGCAAGCCGTGAGGCGGCGGATTTTCGTCACACCACGTCTTTCGACGCCGCGCGCATCGCTCGGGGCAACGCGCGCGTTCGTGCGCTGGACTATGCCTTCGCCGTAGCGGCACCGCGCATCACGCCGCGTGCCGCGCCAGGCGCCCCCCGTCTAGTCTCTACACCTTCCGCGCCGCCGCGCGAGGCGCAGCAGCAGGCTTGGCTCGGCATTGCCTCGGTGCCGCGCTTGCGCCGCCCAGGGGTTTCACCGAATTTGAGGGGTTCTGCACCGGCCGTTTCCGACCGGGCACTCAATCTTTCTTTAAGTCCGCTATGTTTACCAATTTCATCACCCCGGCAAGGGCGGTCCGGATTCTACCATTGCCCCGCCCCCTCCCCAAGCGCGCTTCGTCATCCCACCGTCACACGCGCTTTCCATAATCGGCCCATCGAAAACGTTTACAACGCTCGGGCCGCCACGCATGACGCCAACCATCAAGGATGTCGCCGCACACGCCGGTTTCTCGATCGCCACCGTTTCGCGAGCGATCAACGCACCGCACACCGTCAATCCGGTCACGCTCGCCAAGGTGCGCGAGGCCATCGACGCGCTCAAGTTCCGCCCGAGCCCCCTCGGCCGCCAGTTGCGCGGCGAGCGCACGCGCCTGATCGGCGTCGTGCTGCCGACGCTCGCCAACCCCGTTTTCGCCGAATGCCTGCAGGGCATCGACGATCTCGCTGCGGCGCAAGGTTTCCGGCTCATGCTGATGACCACGCAATACGACGCCGACCGCGAGCGCCACGCCATCGAAACGTTGCGCACGCAACGCGTTGAAGGTCTGATCCTCACGGTAGCGGACGCGGATACCCATCCGCTCCTCGACGAACTCGACGCCGACGGTCCGCTCTACGTGCTGATGCACAACGACACGAAGCGCCGTCCCTCGGTTTCCGTGGATAACCGCCAGGCTGCCTACGACGGCGTGCGCATGCTGATCGCGCACGGCCACCGCCGCATCCTGATGCTGGCCGGCACGCTCTCCGCGTCCGACCGGGCTCGGCAGCGTCACGCGGGCTACGCGCAGGCCATGCAACAGGCGGGGCTCACGCCGGCGCCCGCGCTCGAAATCGACTTCAACGCAAACGAACTCGCGCCCTCGGTGCTCGCGCACCTCACCACCGGTGCGCGACGTCCCACCGCCCTCTTCTGCAGCAACGACCTGCTCGCGATGGTGGTGATGCGCGGCCTGCGCCGCGCGCGCATGCGCGTGCCGCAGGACATGTCGATCCTCGGCTTCGACGGTCTCGCCATGGGCGAGCTGCTCGCACCGCCGCTCGTGAGCATCGGCACGCCGAACGGCGAGATCGGACGTTCGGCATGGCAACGGCTGATGGCACGCATCGGCGGCGAGTACGCGGGCGCCTCGCTCGGACTCGCACTGCCGCACACGCTGCGCGAGGGCGGCACGATCGCCGCCATTGCGAGCGCACCGCTCGCGGATACGCTGCCGTCCACGCCTAAGCCGCACGAAGACGGCGAATTCGATCGCTCATAAATCACTTCTCGCCGGCCCCTCGCGCTCATAACACGAGGGGCACGCATTACGACCTTTCACCCGTCCTGGAGACCTGCCGTGACTCGCCGATTCGCCCTCGCCGGTCCGCTATCGCGCCGCATTTTTAAATCGTTGCCGCTGTTCGCACGCCTCGCCGACCCCGTGACGCGCGCCGCGCGTGCGCTGCCGTTCGTGGCCACCGTGTCCCTCGCGCTCGCCGCGGGCCTGGTCGCGCCGTCCGCGGCCCAGGCCGACGAAACCGCCATCTGCTACAACTGCCCGCCCGAGTGGGCCGACTGGGCGAGCCAGATCCAGGCGATCCAGCAGAAGACCGGCATCCGCGTGCCGTTCGACAACAAGAACTCCGGCCAGGCCATCGCGCAACTGATGGCCGAGCAGAAGAGCCCGGTCGCCGACGTGGTCTACCTGGGCATTTCCTCGGCCTTCCAGGCGAAGGATAAAGGCGTGATCGCGCCGTACAAGCCCGCCCACTGGAACGACATTCCCGCGAACCTCAAGGACCCGCAAGGCTACTGGTTCGCGATCCACTCGGGCACGCTCGGCTTCTTCGTGAACAAGGACGCGCTCGACGGCAAGCCGGTGCCGCGTTCGTGGGCCGACCTGCTCAAGCCCGAATACAAAGGCATGATCGGCTATCTCGATCCGTCCAGCGCCTTTGTCGGCTATGCGGGCGCCGTGGCCGTGAACCTCGCGCTGGGCGGCACGCTCGACAACTTCCAGCCGGCCCTCGAGTGGTTCAGCAAGCTCAAGGCGAACGAGCCCATCGTGCCGAAGCAGACGGCCTACGCCCGCGTGCTCTCGGGCGAGATTCCGATCCTGCTCGACTACGACTTCGATGCCTATCGCGCGAAATACAAGGACCACGCCAACGTGGAATTCGTGATTCCCAAGGAAGGCACGATTTCGGTGCCCTACGTGATGAGCCTCGTGAAAAACGCGCCGCACGCCGAAAACGGCAAGAAGGTGCTGGATTTCGTGCTCTCCGACGAAGGCCAAAAGCTGTGGGCGAACGCCTACCTGCGTCCCGTGCGGGCGAACGCGCTCTCGCCGGAAGCAGCCGCGAAGTTCCTGCCCGCGAGCGACTATGCGCGCGCCAAGCCGGTGGACTTCGCAAAGATGGCCGCGCAGCAGCAGGCGTTCGGCGAACGCTACCTGCAGATCATGCACTGATCGTGCACTGAGCGCACCGCCCTCGAATCCGTCGAACCCGTCCCGAACGCCGACCGTCATGCACGATCTCACGTTTCCGCTGCGCTGGCGCGTGGCGCTCGTCGCGCCCGCCCTCGCGATCTTCCTCGCCTTCTGGCTGCTGCCGATGGTCGCGCTCGTGCAGGTGAGCGCGGACGGCCACCTCGTCGAGACTTATCGAGCACTCCTCACGAATGGCCGCTACATGAAGAGCCTCGCCGCCACGATCGCGCTTTCGGCGGCGGTCACGGCGGCCACGCTCGCGATCTCCACGGTTTGCGGCCTGCTGCTCGCACGGCGCCAGTTCCCCGGCCGCCGCGCGCTGCTCGCCTTGCTCACGTTTCCGCTCGCGTTTCCGGGTGTCGTCGTGGGCTTCATGGTGATCATGCTCGCGGGGCGGCAGGGGCTGATCGGCGCGCTCGCGCTGCGCCTCACCGGCGAGCGCTGGGTGTTCGCCTACTCGATGGCCGGGCTCTTTGCGGGCTATCTGTACTTTTCCATTCCGCGCGTGATCGTCACCGTCATGGCCTGCGCGACGCAACTCGACGCCTCGCTCGAAGAAGCCGCGCGTTCGCTCGGCGCATCGGCGTGGCGCATCTTCTGCGACGTGATCCTGCCCGCGCTCGCGCCGGGTCTCATCGCCGCGGGCGCCGTGTGCTTCGCCACGGCCATGGGCGCGTTCGGCACGGCCTTCACGCTCGCAACCGATATCGACGTCCTGCCGATGACCATCTACACCGAGTTCACGCTCAACGCGAACATGGTGACGGCAGCCGGCCTGTCGATCGTGCTCGGGCTCGTGACCTGGGGCGCACTCACGCTCGCGCGCAGCCTGACCGGCGCTTCGGTCGCCGCCACGGCCTGAACCCCGAGCCTTGAAACACGGCGCTCAAGACAACGCGACAACACGCATGAATTCCCTCGCCACCCCCGCAGCCCCGGAGCTGCCGGACGAGCCGCCTGCCACGCGGCGCCGGCGTCTGTCCCTGCCGTCCACCCGCACCTGGCTTGCCTGCGCGCAGTGGTTCGTCACCCTTGCGACCTGCGCGTTCCTGATCGTGCCGGTGGTCATGTCGATCCTCGCCGGGCTGACCGTCAACTACTTTCGCGGCGTCGCGAGCGGCCTCACGCTGCGCTGGCTCGACCAGGTGTGGACGGAGTATCACGCCTCCGTATTCCTTTCGCTCGAAGTCGCCGCCGCCACGCTCGCGATGACGCTGCTCGCGGGCGTGCCCGCCGGCTACGCGCTCGCGCGCAGCCGCACGCGCGCTTCGCGTCTCATCGAGGAGCTGCTCGTCATGCCCGTGGCGCTGCCCGGGCTCGCTTCGGCGCTCGCGTTGCTGGTGGTCTATGGCGGCTTCACCGCGTTTCGCATGAGCGCCTGGTTCATCGTGGTCGGCCATGTGGTCTTTACGCTGCCGTTCATGGTGCGGCCCGTGGCGGCGGTCTGCGCGTCGGCGGACCTGCGCACGCTCGAAGAGGGCGCCGCGAGCCTCGGCGCCAGCTTCCTGCAGCGCTTCTTCACCATCGTGCTGCCCAACGCGCGGCCCGGCATCGTGGCGGGCGCGCTCGCGGTGCTCACGCTCTCCATCGGCGAGTTCAATCTCACCTGGATGCTGCACACGCCGGACACGAAGACGCTGCCCGTCGGCCTCGCCGACACCTATGCCTCGATGCGCATCGAGGTGGGCAGCGCCTACACCATTCTGTTCTTCATCATGGCGATGCCGCTCCTCATCGCCATGCAGTGGCTGGGCGTGGACCCGGCCGGCGGACGCGAGGGCCGTAGTGATCGCAACGGCCGCGCCGGCAGCAAGCGTCGCCATCATAAGGATTCCCAATGAAACTCGACTCCATTCCCATCGCGCTCTCGCGCTGCGCGAAGACCTTTCGCGGCACGCGCGTGCTGGAGCCGCTCGACCTCTCGATCGGCGCGGGCGAAACGCTCGTGCTGCTCGGCCCTTCGGGGTGCGGCAAGACCACCACGCTGCGCCTGATCGCAGGACTCGAAACGCCCGATGCCGCCGGCCGCGTGCTGTTCGGCAACGACGACGTCACCGCGCTGCCCATCGAGCGCCGCAAGGTGGGCATGGTGTTCCAGAACTACGCGCTCTTTCCGAATCTCACGGTGCGCGGCAACATCGGCTATGGGCTGAAGATCCAGAAGGTGCCCGCCGATGCCGCGCGCGAGCGCGTGGCCGAACTGCTCGCGATGATGCGGCTCGAAGCGCACGCCGACAAACCCATCGACCAGCTTTCGGGCGGCCAGCGCCAGCGCGTGGCACTCGCGCGCGCGCTCGCGCCGCGGCCGCGCGTGCTGCTGCTCGACGAGCCGCTCACCGCGCTCGACGCCCGCCTGCGCGACGCCCTGCGCGGCGAGATGAACACGCTCCTGCGCGAGCTGGGCGTGACGACGGTCTACGTGACGCACGACCAGGCCGAAGCGATGGAGCTGGGCGACCGTGTCGTGGTGATGAGCGCGGGCCGCATCGAACAGATCGGCACGCCGCGCGAAATCTACTACCGGCCGGCGAGCCGCGCGGTCGCGCAGTTCGTGGGCACGCTGAACCGTCTCGCGGGACAATGGCGCGAGGGCATGCTGTGCACGACGGGCGGCACTGTTCCGGTCACTGCGGCCACCGCCGCCACCGCCGCCGGCGCGACCGAGCTCTTTTTCCGCCCCGAGGACGCAGCGCTCACCGACCCCGCCGCTTCGCACCTGCGCGGCGTGATCGAGCAGGCGACGTTCCTCGGCGAACGCACGCGCCTGACTATCGGCGGCGCGGCGCCCGATGCGCTGATCGTCGATGTCGCGGGCCGCGTGGAGCTCGCGCGCGGCACGGCCGTCGGGCTCTCGATCGCGCCCGAGGCGCTGATCGCGCTCGCGTAAGCGATGCTTCCCCACAATAAACGTACACACTGAGAGGCCACCCATGCTGCTCGCCCAGATCAGCGACCTGCACATCAAGCAACCCGGCGCACTCGCCTACCGCCGCGTCGATACGGCCGCGAGTCTCGCGCGCACCATCGCGCGCCTGAATGCGCTCGACCCGCGCCCGGACGCCGTGATCGTCACCGGCGACCTCGTGGACCGCGGCTCGGCCGAAGAGTACCGGCACCTCAAGACGCTGCTCGCCACGCTCGACATTCCCTGCTGGCTCCTGATCGGCAACCACGACGGCCGCGAAGGGCTGCGCGAAGTGTTCCCCGAACGCGCCGAGCTGAGCGCGGGCGGTGCTTTCGTGCACTACGCCGTCGATATCGGGCCGCTGCGTCTGATCGCGCTCGACTCCATGCAGCCGGGCCAAAGCGCCGGCACGCTTTGCGCCGCGCGGCTCGCGTGGCTCGAAACGCAACTGGACGCCGCGCGCGCGCAGCCCGTCATCGTCGCGCTCCATCACCCGCCATTCGACAGCGGCGTCGGCCACATGGATGCCATCCGGCTCGACCCGCAGGCCGCCGAGGCGCTCGAAGCGCTCATCGCCCGTCACCCCAACGTCGAACGCGTGATGTGCGGCCACGTGCACCGCTCCATGTTCGTGCGCTTCGGCGGCACGATCGCTTCGGCCGTGCCGGCCCCCGCGCACCAGGTGACCCTCGATCTCGCGCCCGGAGCGCCCTCGACCTTCACGCTCGAGCCGCCCGCCTTCGCCCTGCACCGCTACGATCCGCGCAGCGGGCTCGTGACGCATCACGCGTATGTCGATGAATCGGAGGGGCCCTATCCGTTTCACGAACCCTCGGGGGATCTGATCGCCTGAGGACAAAACGAGGCAAAGTCGGGCAACGCCGCCCGCCACACGCGCGGCGACGAGCGATGAACGACAAGCGATGGACGGCAAGCGATGCGCGAGCGTCAGCAGGATCGGACCTGCTCCGGTATCATCGGCACGCTCGAATGCTGCCTTTGCGCCCCTCCGGGGCCGCCCGCTCCCACCCATGTCCACACCCGATTCCGCAACCGCTGGCGAAAGCCCGTCGCTGTCCGGCCTGCTGCTTCTGCTCGCGACCATCGCGGGCGTTGCGGTCGCGAACATCTACTACAACCAGCCGCTCCTCGCCGACTTTCGCCAGTCGTTTCCATCGGGGGCCGCCTGGATCGGCGCCGTGCCGGCCGCCACCCAGCTCGGCTACGCCGCCGGCATGCTGCTGCTCGCCCCGCTCGGCGACCGCTTCGACCGCCGGCGGTTGATCCTGCTGCAAACGGCGGGCGTCTGCATCGCCCTCTTCTTCGCCGCGACGGCGCCTACGCTCGGCGTGCTGATCGGCGCGAGCCTCGCCATCGGCGTGCTCGCCACCATCGCGCAGCAGGCCGTACCGTTCGCCGCCGAACTCGCGCCGCCCGAATCGCGCGGCCGTGCGGTGGGCATCGTGATGAGCGGCCTGTTGATCGGCATCCTGCTCGCCCGCACGGCAGCCGGTTTCGTCGGCCAGTACTTCGGCTGGCGCGCGGTGTTCGGCGCGTCCATCGTCACGCTGCTCGGCCTCGCCCTCGTGATCGTGCTCAAGCTGCCGCGCAGCCAGCCCACCTCGAAGCTCAGCTATGGCCGGCTGCTCGTCTCCATGTGGCATCTCACGGTGGAGCTGCGCGGTCTGCGCGAGGCGGCCGCAACCGGCGCCTGCATCTTCGGGGCGTTCAGCCTCTTCTGGCCCGTGCTCACGCTGCTGCTTGCAGGCGAGCCGTTCCACCTCGGGCCGCAGGTGGCGGGGCTCTTCGGCATCGTCGGCGCGGCAGGCGCCATGGCCGCGCCCTGGGCCGGACGCTCCGCGGACAAGCGCGGCCCGCGTGCCGTCATCACGCTGTCGATCGGGCTCGTTGCGCTCGCTTTCGTGATCTTCGCGTTCTCGGGCAAGAGCCTCGTCGGGCTCGTGATCGGCGTGATCGTGCTCGATGTCGGCGTGCAGGCCGCGCAGATCTCGAACCAGTCGCGCATCTACGCCCTACGCCCGGAGGCGCGCAGCCGCGTCAACACGGTTTACATGGTGGCTTACTTCATCGGCGGTGCGGCGGGCTCCGCCGTCGGCGCGGCGACGTGGCATGCCTTCGGCTGGGTCGGCGTATGCGTGGCGGGCCTCGCGTTTTCGGCGCTGGCCGGCTGGATTCACGCGAGCACGCGCGAGCGCGCCGGGCGCGGCGCGCAGGCTTCCTGAAGCACCGGGAAGCACCCCGCGCGCCCTAGCCCCGCAGCACGCCCAGCAGCAGCGTGACCACGAAGACCACGAGAAAGAGATAGAAAAGGATCTTCGCGATTTCGGCGGCGCCGGCCGCGATGCCGGTGAAGCCGAACACGGCGGCAATGAGCGCGATCACGAGGAATACGATGGCGTAGTGAAGCATGGCGTAACCCTCCCGGGTCGGTGGTGTCGGGCGGTGGTCGCGCGCGGGAAGCCGTTGAATGCTCCGCGATGTTGGCCGCGCCGACCGATGGGGGTGCACTACGGGGATGCACTACGCAAGCGCCGGACCCGTTGCCACGCGCAAGCGGGGACGCACCCCGCCTCAATCCGGCAAAAATACCCGGGCACGCCACGTGCTGGAGAAGGGATCCCTTACTCCTTAAAAGATGGAGCCGCTCATGAAACGCCTGATTGCCTTGTTGCTCATTGCCGCTTCGGCCGGAACCCTCGCCGCCTGCAATACCGTGGCGGGCGCGGGCGAGGATATGTCCGCGGGCGGCCACGCCATCACGAATAGCGCCGAACAGGCGAAGTAGCGCGGCGCCGGCGCGCCCGCCGCCCGGGGCCGGCAGAGCGCACGGGGCGAGTTGGCCCCTTGCGTGTCAGGCCCCGCGGCGGCGGTCGTCGAAGACGAACGAGAGGCCCACGCTGCCGAGTATCAGGACGGTGGCGACAATCGTGCCGGTCGTCACCGGCTCGCCCAGCAGCAGCGCACCCAGCGCGACCGCCACCACGGGATTCACGTACATGCAACTGCTCGCCACGAGCGGGCTGGTATGGCGGATCAGGTAGCCGTAGGCGACATAAGCCGCCATGGTGCCGACCAGCATGAGATAGAGAAACGCGACAGCGGGCAGGAAATGCAGCGCCATCATGCGCTCGCCGGTGATCCAGGCGATCAGCGTGGACACCGCCCCGCCCAGCCCGATCTGCAGCGCCGTAGCCAGAAAGAGATCCGAAGGCAGCTTGAGCCGCCCGGCCAGATGCGCGCCGATGGCCCAGAAAAGCGCGCCGCTGAGAATCGCGAGGCAGCCGCCCGCCGTGCCCGACGCGCCGCCGCCATGGCTCAGAATCCCGATCCCGGCCAGGCCGAGCGCCACGGCCAGCCACTCCGCCTTCGCGATGCGCCGCCCGGTGGCTGCGGCAATCACGGTGGCGAAAAGCGGCACCGTGGCGACCATCACCGCGGCGGTGCCGGTGCCCACGGTTCGCATCCCGTAAGCGAGCATGCCGCTGGAAAGCCCGACGAGCGTCGTGCCGACGATGCCCGCATTGCGCACCTCCAGCAGCGTGGGCATGGCGGGGCGGCGGCGCATCGCGAACACGAAGAGGCCGATGCCCGCCAGCAGGTTGCGCAGCCCCGAAAGCAGCAGCGGCGGAAACGAGCCGAGCGCGACGTGCACGCCGAGGTAGGTCGAGCCCCACACGAAATAGACCGTGCCCAGCGAAAGCGCAACGCGCCCGCCCCGCGATTGCGGCAGCCGGATCGAGCGGCAGAGTTGCCAGAGGGCGTTGAGCGCACGCAGCACAGCGAATGCGACGACCTGCGCGCGGGAAGACAAACGAGGAGGCGTGGTCATGGCGTCGCGGACAAAAACGACGGCGCACATCCCCCGGAGCCTCGCAGACGCGCTGCGAGACGGATAAAACTCGACGGCATGATGGATTGGCGAAGAAGCGGTAAGGCACAGCCCGGCCTGCGGGAAGGCGGTCAAGGCTGCAGTTGCTGTCCGTGCGACCCGGCGCGAATAACGCCGGCTGCGGCGGCAACCGGTACGGCGAGGCCAGTCGGATAAACGTAAGCTGGCCGCCCCGAATTATGCAGCAAGCCCGCCCGCGTGCGTCGTTCAGGGCGCGCTTTATGCGCGGCCATTACGGCGTGTGAGGAAACACCAAACCGCGCCCAGGCTGGGCATCTCGCATCGCGCAAAAATGCAGGGCCATCGCCCGTGCAGTCCACATGCTAATATTGTAAATCTTTCTTTCTGCTTTCATTTTTACCTGTCGCCATGCATGCCCTGCCCTCGCGTCTTGCCCGTCCGCTGCCGCCGCGCCCCTGCCGCGGCCTGCGCGAACGCGTGCGCGCGCGAACCCCGGCCGGTGCACGCGCTGCGCGCAAAACCCTGCCGCGTCGCGCCACGACCCCGCCCCTCGCCGCCCGGCGTCCGGCCTGAACCGCTCTCCCCTCATCCGGAGCCGTTCGGTCGGGCTCCGGGCCGATCCCGCACGCCCGCCCATCAACGTATTTCAGGATCGCAAGGAGAACCGCCGTGACCCGCAAAATCCGCTACCTCACCGAGCTCGACGTCGCCCGACTCGAAAAAAGCGCGGCCGAACCCGGCGCCGCGCCGGCGCGCCAGATCATGCTCGACGAACTGCTCGAACGCGCCGAGATCGTCCCGCCGCAGGACGTCGCCGCGAACGTCGTGACCATGAACTCGCAGGTCACGCTCAAGAACGAAGAGACGGGCGAATCCTTCACGTGGACGGTCGTATATCCGCATAGCGCCGACTTCGCCGCCGGGCGGCTGAATGTGTTCTCGCCCGCGGGCCTCGCGCTGCTTGGCGTGAAGCGCGGCGACACCGTGCGCTTCACGCCGCCGAGCGGCACCCGGCAGACGCTGAAGATCGACCGCATCCTGTTTCAGCCCGAAGCGTCAGACGATTTCACGCTGTAAGCGCGTACGCGTGCCGGTGGCACTGCCCCGCGCCATACCGCAAATTGCAGCCGCAGGCACTTGCCAGATCGTCGCAGCACGGTGTATTGTTTGGCCTGCTTACGCGGGGGTCCTGCGTTATGCGCCGCTACGTACGAAAGTCGAGCGGCGTATCGCGCGGGTGAGAAATACCCTTTGAACCTGATCTGGATAATGCCAGCGCAGGGAAGCGTCCGGACTTCGCAGCGTCACTCCACACTCATCACAGCGAAGTCCGTCCACGTTCCGTCTCGTCTCCTGCGAAGCTGCCGTTCCCACTTTGCTTTGCATGGCACCTCGGTCACGCGCTCAAGCGCGGGTTCGGGCCCACACGGAGAGACATACATGAACGCGAACCCGAAGTTCGTTTCCGCCAACGCGCACGTCGACGAAGCCGCGGTCGCGCCGCTGCCCAATTCCCGCAAGATCTACGTGACCGGCTCGCAGCCGGACATCCGCGTGCCGATGCGCGAAATCACGCAGTCGGACACGCCTACGGGCTTCGGCGGCGAAAAGAATCCGCCGATCTACGTCTACGACACGTCGGGTCCCTACACCGACCCGGACGCGCAGATCGACATTCGCGCCGGCCTGCCCGCACTGCGCGAGGCATGGATCGAAAAGCGCGGCGACACCGAGCCGCTCGACGGTCTTTCGTCGCAATACGGCCGCGAGCGCGCCGCCGATCCGGCCACGGCCGAACTGCGCTTCCCGGGCCTGCACCGCACGCCGCGCCGCGCGAAGACCGGCAAGAACGTGTCGCAGATGCACTACGCGCGTCAGGGCATCGTCACGCCCGAGATGGAGTACATCGCGATCCGCGAAAACCAGCGCCGCGCCGAGTATCTGGAAAGCCTCGAGGCAAGCGGCCCGAACGGCGCCAGGCTCGCCGCGATGATGGGCCGCCAGCACGCGGGCCAGGCCTTCGGTGCCGCGGGCTTCGGCGTAGCGGCGCCCGGCGCCGACGCGCTCAAGCAAATCACGCCCGAATTCGTGCGCGAGGAAGTCGCGCGCGGCCGCGCGATCATTCCCGCCAACATCAACCACCCGGAAAGCGAGCCGATGATCATTGGCCGCAACTTCCTCGTGAAGATCAACGCGAATATCGGCAACTCGGCCGTGACCTCGTCGATCGGCGAGGAAGTGGACAAGATGACGTGGGCGATCCGCTGGGGCGGCGACACGGTCATGGATCTCTCGACGGGCAAGCACATCCACGAAACGCGCGAGTGGATCATCCGCAATTCGCCGGTGCCGATCGGCACGGTGCCGATTTACCAGGCGCTCGAAAAGGTCAACGGCAAGGCCGAAGACCTCACGTGGGAAATCTTCCGCGACACGCTCATCGAGCAGGCCGAGCAAGGCGTGGACTACTTCACGATCCACGCGGGCGTGCGTCTGCAATACGTGCCGCTCACGGCCAACCGCATGACCGGCATCGTCTCGCGCGGCGGTTCGATCATGGCCAAGTGGTGCCTCGCCCACCATCAGGAATCCTTCATTTACGAGCATTTCGAAGACATCTGCGAAATCATGAAGGAATACGACGTGAGCTTCTCGCTCGGCGACGGCCTGCGCCCCGGCTCGATCTACGACGCCAACGACGAAGCGCAGCTCGGCGAACTGAAGACGCTCGGCGAGCTCACGCAGATTGCGTGGAAGCACGACGTGCAGGTGATGATCGAAGGTCCGGGCCACGTGCCGATGCAGCTCATCAAGGAGAACATGGATCTCCAGCTCGACTGGTGCAAGGAAGCGCCCTTCTACACGCTCGGGCCGCTCACCACCGACATCGCACCGGGCTACGACCACATCACCTCGGGCATCGGCGCCGCGATGATCGGCTGGTTCGGCACGGCGATGCTGTGCTACGTGACGCCCAAGGAACACCTGGGCCTGCCGAACAAGGACGACGTGAAGGAAGGCATCATCACGTACAAGCTCGCGGCGCACGCAGCCGATCTCGCGAAGGGCCATCCGGGCGCGCAGGTGCGCGACAACGCGCTTTCGAAGGCGCGCTTCGAGTTCCGCTGGGAAGACCAGTTCAACCTCGGCCTCGACCCGGACAAGGCACGCGAATTCCACGACGAAACGCTGCCGAAGGACTCGGCCAAGGTCGCGCATTTCTGCTCGATGTGCGGCCCGCACTTCTGCTCGATGAAGATCACGCAGGACGTGCGCGATTTCGCAGCCAAACAGGGCGTGAGCGACGACGAGGCCCTGAAAAAAGGCATGGAAGTGAAGGCTGTCGAATTCATCAAGCAGGGCGCCGAGATCTACCAGCGCCAGTAAGCCCCCCCTGCAAGCTGCCCGCGCAGGGCATGCTCGACACGAAATCGACACGAAAGGGCGCGGTGCAAACCGCGCCCTTTGTTTTTGCGGTGCACGAAAAAAACGGCCGGGGAAACACTCTTTTACGAATCCAACGACTCGCTGACAAAGCCGAACAACCAGATACGGGATCGCCCGATACGATGGGAGTATCGGAGTTGCGGCCTGCGCCCGGCGCGCGGGCAACGCCGCTCGTCATTACCCTGGAGCCGGACATGAAAACCCTTGCACACGCGCGCATTCTCATTACCCTCGCGACCGCCGTCACGGCGGCGGCCAGCCTTGGCGCCTGCGACAACATGTCGACGCGCGATCGCGATACCGCGATCGGCGCGGGGGTGGGCGGCGTGGCCGGCGCGGCGCTCGGCGGCAGCGCGCTCTCGACGGTGGGCGGCGCAGCCGTGGGCGGCATTATCGGCAATCAGGTCGGCAAGTAACGTCACGCCGGCCCGCAAGACCTGAAAACGCAGCGCAAGACATAAGGCACGAACACCACCATCAGAACGACAGGCAAGGCAGCAATCAGAGAGGCGGCGCGGCGCATCCCCATCACCGGGGATGCGCCGCGTTTCGTTTTGCATTGCAATTGCGCGAAATACGCGGTTATCCCTGCGCAACACCAAGTCGCGCACGGCAGCGTAAGCTCGAAAGCTACCGGTGTTTGCGTGCCCCCTCGGGCGCGCGGCCGGCCGTCCGCTCACGGAGTCTGCCATGCCACGCCCGTTTGTGTCCCTCGCGCCCGCCCGTTCCGCACGCACCATACGCACCACGTGCGCCTTGCGCGGCATGGCGGCCGCCAGCGCCTTCGCCTCCACGCTCGCGCTTTCGGGCTGCTACTACTATTAACCGTATGGCTACGGCTATGGCTACGGCGCCACCCCTGCTTACGCCACGCAGCAGGAAACCGCGGTCGGCACCGTAGCTGCCGCGCCGGGCAACACGCCCGCCCCCAACGCCGTGCCCGACGCCCAATATCCAGGACCGCTCTACTCCACCCAGCCGGTAGCCATCGCCGTGCCTGCGTATGCCGCCTGGCCCGCGTACTACCCCGCGTGGGGCTGGGGCTGGGGCGGGCCCGCCGTGTCGTTCGGTTTCGGCTGGGGCGGACACTGGCATTGACGACTGCCGCCCCCCATGGCGCGCGTAATGCACTTTCCCTCGCGCGGCCCTCAATCTGGCGAGGCCGCCAGTTTCCCCTCCCTATTCGGTGCCGGACCGTACTTACCCTGCTTGACGCTCATGCCGCATTTTCTATGCTGCTATTGGGCATCGGGGACTGAAGCACGGCCTTAAATAACCGCCCATCTGAAACAGTGCACCGGCGCGCCGGGCGGCATCGACTGCGCCGATTCCAGAACCGCACAAAGGAGACGTCATGTTTCACCAGTTGTTGACTCCCATCGGCAATTCGCTCCTCCCTTCGTTTATCGTCGCCGCGCTTCCCATCCTCACCGTGCTCGCGCTGCTGGGCTGGGCCCGGCGCCCCGCGTGGCAGGCTTCGCTCGCGGGCCTCGTGGTCGGGCTGATCGTCGCGATCTTCGGCTGGCAGTTTCCGGCTGGCCTCGCCATCGACTCCGTGGTGGCGGGCGCCGTGTTCGCGCTCTGGCCGGTCATGTGGATCGTCGTCACGGCCATCCTGCTCTACAACATCGCACAGCGCTCCGGGCGCTTCGCGGCCTTTCGCATGTGGCTGCTCGACAATCTGCCGAACGACCGCCGCATCGTGCTCGTGGTCGTCGGCTTTTCGTTCGGCGCCCTCTTCGAAGGCATCTCCGGCTTCGGCACGCCCGTCGCGATCACGAGTTCGCTGCTCATCATGCTGGGCTTCCCCACGCTCGAAGCGCTCACCTTCACGCTGATCTTCAACACGGCGCCCGTGGCCTTCGGTGCGCTCGGCGTGCCGATCACGGTGCTCGGCGCCGTCACGCACCTGCCCGCCGACACGCTCGCGCAAATGGTCGGCCGCCAGTTGCCGTTCTTCGCGCTGCTGCTGCCGTTCTATGTGATCGCCATCTACGCGGGCGTGACCGGCATGCTGCGCATCTGGCCGGTGCTGCTCGTGGCGGGCGGCAGCTTCGCCATCACGCAGTTCGTGACGTCGAACTTCGTCAACTACAGCCTCACCGACGTGCTCGCTTCGCTGATCTCGCTGATCCTCACGATCGCGTTCCTGCGCGTCTGGAAGCCCGCGCCCGACCCGCAGTTCGAAATCCGGATCGACCGGGCGAAGGAAGTGCGCGGCACGGTATCGGGTGCGCAAGGCTGGTATCCGTGGCTGATCGTGGCCGTGGTCGTGATCCTGTGGACCATTGCGAAGGTCTTCGCGATCGGCGACACCAGGGTCCCCTGGCCCGGTCTCGACAAGGCGGTGTACATCACGCTCTACAAGGTGCCCTACGGCGCGATCTGGGACTTCCAGCCGCTCGCCACCGGCACGGCGATTCTCGTGGCCGCGATCATCACGGCGCTCGTCGTGCGCCTGAAGCCCGCCGATTTCGGCGGCGCGATCGTCGATACGTGGGTGCAGACGCGCATCGCCATCCTGACCGTCGCCACGATCGTCGGGCTCGCGTATCTGATGAACTACTCGGGGCTCACCTATACGCTCGGGCTCGGCGTTGCCTCGGTGGGCGCGCTCTTTCCGCTCGTCTCGGCCTTCCTCGGCTGGGTGGCGGTGTTCCTCTCCGGCAGCGACACCTCGGGCAATGCGCTCTTCGGCAACCTGCAGGTCGTGGCCGCGCGCCAGCTCAACCTGAACCCCGTGCTGATGGCGGCGACCAATTCGTCGGGCGGCGTGATGGGCAAGATGATCTCGCCGCAGAACATCTCCACCGGCGTCGCCACCACCGAGCTCAAGGGCAAGGAGGGCCACGTCTTCGCCCGCACGTTCAAGCATTCGATCCTGCTCACCGTGCTGCTGGGCATCCTGGTGTGGCTGCAGCAAAACGTGTTCACGTGGATGATTCCGCACTGAAGGCGCACGCCCCTCGCGGGCCTGGACGATAAAAAAAGCCCGCCTGCGCGTCGTGCGCAGGCGGGCTTTCTGTTTCCCGGACCCTGAGGTCTGCGAAGAAACTTAACGCAGTTCCGAAACGACGAGACCCATGATCTCCTGCGCCGGACGCGAGTTATCGACCTGGCCGCTGTCGTCCACGATCGCCACGCGCGTCTGGTTCTCGGTCACGGCGCGCACGTTCAGCTTGTACTGCTTCGCGACCTTTTCCTTGCGGCCATGGAACACCTGGTTCCAGAAGCCCTGCTCGTCGGACGTCATGTCCTTCGGATCGACGTAGCGCAGGTAGTAGATGCCCTTTGCGCGGTCGCTGTCGTCCACCGTGAAGTTCGCACGGTTGAGGGCGATGCCCACGCGCTGCCAGGCGCGGTCGTACGATTCGCCGAGCGTGAGTTCCGAAGACGTGTACTGGCCGCCCGTCTCGGCCTGAGCCTGCTTGCCGGCACCCGACTGCTGGCCCACTGCCGCGACGTTTTGCGCCGCCACGGCCGCCGCGGCCGCATCCGGACCCGCCGAGGTCGTGCTGGTGGCCTGGGTGGCGTTGGCCTTCGCGGCTTCCGCGTCGGCGAGCTTCACGTCGGGCACGCCCGGTTGCGCGCGCGCGAGCGTTGCCATCAGGCGCTTGAGGTACTCGGTTTCCAGCGCGGGGTCGTTAGGCTTGGGCACCCACTGGCTGTTGTCGTTGTTGATGCCGGTAAGCTGCTCGGACAGACCCTTCTGGCTGATGAAGATGTAGGTGCCGCCGGTCGGCGAGGTTTCGAGGCGCGTGCGGTACTTGTTGCGCTCCGCCGTGACGTAGGAATTACCCATGGCCCACGAAAGCGTGTTGCGGATGATGCCGTCCGAGAGCTTCGGATGCGTTTCGTTCCAGTCGGTTTCCATCACGCCCTTGTCGCGCTGGTCCGTCACCAGCAGGAAGCCCTGCTCCTGCCAGAAGCGGCGCACCTGGGCCCAGAGCTGGTCAGGCGTCTTGCTGTCCACGACCAGCCAGCTTTCCGTGCCGTCACGCTGGATATGCATGCCCGGCACCTGCGGCAGCACCTGGTTTTCGTCGGTGGGCGTCGCGGAGTTCTGCACCTGCTGCAGCGAGGACAGCGAGGTCTCGCCGCCTTGCGGCGCCAGCGAGCGCTGGTCGGCGGTTTCGTCGAGCATGTTCGGCGGAACGGCCAGCGACGACTCCTTGGCCTTCGAGTCGCTGCGGTAATCGATCTTGGTCGGCGACGGCGAGCTGCAGCCGGCGACCAGCCCGCCCGCCATCAGGAGCGCGGCGGCGCGGATGGCAAGACGTTGGTGAAAAGCAGTCATGTTCGGGTAATCCTTCGGCTACGCCACGGCCAGTTTCCGTGGATCAACCAGCCATTTTACCGGGCGAGAGGCGCCCTGTGCAAAAACCGCTGGACGGGATCGCGTTACGGGATCTGTCAGACCCCGGCAAACCACCGGCAACCTGCCGCGAATCCGACCCCTTAACGTTCGTCAACATTTATACGACGCGCAAATTTACACGAAAAATTGCCGTTTCAGCTTTTTATTCAACGCGATAGGGAATTCTCCCGCCCCTCTCCCGGTTTGCGCCAGGCGCTATGCCGAGGCCGCCTGGCTTGTGCAGCGGGCGCCGATGCTAACTTCGCGACATATCCCAAAAAAGAGCAATGCGCGAGGAAATCCGCAAAGGGGGCTCCATGACGACACGTCCATTCCTGCGCGCGGGGCGTCTCGCGGCCTGCGCGAGCCTGCTTGCCGCCAGCCTCGGGGCCGCCGCGCCCGCACAGGCCGCGCTGGGCGATACCGCAACGCCCGTAGCAGGTGCGACCACCCGCACTATCGCGGGAGGAACCGCCAGCGTGGTGAGCTACGTCGATGCCGGCGGCACGACGATCGACACCTATGTCGCCCGGGCCAACGGCGAAATCTTCGCGTACGCGTGGCACGGTCCGACGATGCCGAACCTCGCCGCCTTGCTCGGCCGTTACGCGGCCTCCTGGCGCAGCGGCGCGAGCGCCGCCCTCGACGCAGCGCGCGGCGACCTGCACAGCGCCCGCGTGGATCAACCCGATGTCGTGGTCGAAACGGGCGGCCAGATGCGCAGCTACGTGGGCCGCGCCTGGCTGCCGGCGGCGCTCCCCGCGGGCGTGAGCGAAGGAGACCTGCGATGATCCGCCGACTGCGCCTTGCCCCGTGCACGCTCATTTGCCCGCTCGCGCTCTGCGCCCTGCTCGCCGCCTGTGGCGGCGGAGGCAGCGGCGGAACCGCGGGCAGCAGCGCTCCCGCCTCGTCGGCCGCGCCGGCGAGCGGCGCCAGCACGACGAACACAACGAAATCGACTACCACGCCCTCCGTGCCGCAATCGACCACGGCGAACATCGTGCCGGTGAACGTCTCCACCTCGGCCACCTCCACGCGCAACATGCTGATGGCGAGCGTGACCGTCTGCGTGCCGGGCACGAACCAATGCGCGACCGTGGATAACGTCCAGGTGGATACGGGCTCGCAGGGCCTGCGCCTGCTCGCTTCCGCGCTGCCGGCGGGCTTCGCACTGCCGGGCGTGCCCGCGGGATCGGGCGGGCCGGCCAGCGCGCCGGCTGGCGAATGCGCGGTCTTCGGCACGGGCTACACGTGGGGCGCCGTGCGTTTCGCGGACGTGCAGCTTGCGGGCGAAACCGCGGCCTCGCTGCCTGTGCAGGTGATCGCGGACCCGTCGGTGCCCCCCGCGCCCAGCGGCTGCAGCGGCAGCGGCCTCGCGATGGACAGCGCGACGGCGCTGCGCGCGAACGGCATTCTGGGCGTGGGCGTCTTCAACGCCGACTGCGGCGCGGGTTGCACGAGCAATGCGCTTTCGCCGTGGTACTACGCCTGCGCCTCGGGCAACTGCACGGCCACCGCGCAGCCGCTGGCCCAGCAGGTCAGCAACCCCGTGGCGGCGTTTTCGGGCGATCACAACGGCGTCGTCATCGACCTGCCCGCCGTCACCGCAGACGGCGCCGCTTCGGTGAGCGGCTCGCTCATTTTCGGCATCGGCACGCAGGCCGACAACGGGCTCGGATCGGCGAGCGTGCTGCGCGCGAATACGGCCAGCGGCTTCGTGACGACCACTACCCCGGACGGCACGGTCTATTCGCAAAGCTATCTGGATAGCGGTTCGAACGCCTATCTCTTCTCGAACTCGACGCTCGCGCGCTGCGGCGCATGGTTCTGCCCGGCTTCGCCGCAAAACGAATCCGCGACGATAACGGGCACGGACGGCACGGCGGTGGCCGCGTCGTTCTCCGTCACCAGCGAGCAGACGCTGGTCGCCACGGGCAACTGGGCCTTCGACGATCTCGCCGGCTACAACGGCAGCGTGTTCGGCTGGGGCCTGCCGTTCTTTTATGGGCGCCGCGTGTATACGGCCATCGAGGCGCAGCAGACGCCCGCGGGTGTCGGGCCGTTCTTCGCGTTCTGAGATTCGTGGGGGGATGCGTTGGCGGGCTAGCGGCCCGCGAACTGCTGACCGAGGCCGCAGTCCGTCTGCCCGCTGCCCATCGCGTCGCGCCGCTTGACCACGGTCACGCGGCGGCGAGCGGCGTCACTCGTCGTCGGACGCGTTCGGGTCGGGGGTCGTTTTGGCGAACGCGGGCGGTGCAAGCCAGCGGAACGAAACGAGGCCCGACTCGTTGAACATGCATTCGGCGGCGGTTTGCGTGAAGGTGGGCTTCTTGATGCCGAGCTTTTGTGCAAGCGCCGCGACCGGCGTGGCGGGCTTCGGCTCGGCCTTGTCCGCCGAGGCGCCCGATGCCGCAGCAGCCACTGCGGCACCGCTCGTCGCGAGAGGTGCAGAAGCGCCTTGCGGTGCGAGCGCACCCGAGGCGGACGAAGCCGACGAAGCGGCTGAAGCCACTGCCGCAGCAGAAGCGGCGGACACCGCCATGGCACCCGACGCCACCGACGCCTCCACGGCCGCCGCAGCCGCAGAAGCCGCAACCGGCGGCTTCGCGAGCTGCCCTTCCACCACCACGCGCTGACCGCGGTACGACACGGCACTGTGCGTGATCGACAGCGTGTTGCCCGGCGACACCTCGGCAAGACGGCTCTGCATCGCGTCTTCGCATGCGCTGGGGTTGCGGTACATCGAGACACATCCCGCAAGCAGGGACGCAGCGGCCGCAAGGCCGAGGAAGCACGCTTTCCGTTTGTTCATCGCTCATCCGTATTCAGGCTGCCGCAATTGTAGCGTAAGGGCCCGCACGCCTCGTGGCGCCCCCCCTCCTCGCGGCGCGCCAGCCTGCTATCATCGCAACTGTATATCCGTACAGTGCCGCGCGTGCTCCCCGACTCCCCCGATCCGTTCTATTACCTCGCCAATTTCGAGCGCGCGCTCGGCTGGCTGGCTGCGCGCTGCGCCGATCTGTTCGACGAGAGCGAAGCCCGCTTCGCGCAGCGCTTCGGCGCGTTGCCGCGCGCCTCGCGCGCCCTGTTCGTGCGCATGCTGATGCGCAAGGGGCCGCACTTTCGCGCAAGCCGGCTCGACTATGCGGAGATCGGCTGCCCGCGCGCCGCGGCCGCGGCGCTCGTGGCCGAGGGCTGGCTCGACGCAGCCCCTACGCTCGCGCTCGATGCACTCGCGCCGCTCGTCACGAAGGCGGAACTGCAGGCGCTCGCCGTCACGCTCGACATCGCCACGGATGCGCGCGCAGCATGCACGTCGACCCGCACAGCCGCCCTCGCCGCACTGGAGCAAGCCGTACCCCCGCCGCGCGACTGGCACGCGTGGTTCCCGGATTCGGCCGATACGGTCTTCCATCTTGCCGCGGCGCCGCTGTGCGAGCGGCTGCGGCTGATGTTCTTCGGCAACCTGCGGCAGGACTGGTCGGAGTTCGTGCTGGCCGATCTCGGCATCTATCGCTACGAGAGCGTGCCCTTCGACGAAGCCTCGCGCGCTTTCCACCATCGCCGCGACATCGACACCTGGCTCGCGCTGCGCGACTGCCGCGAGCGGATCGAGACGGACCCGGAGACGATTGCCGTGGCGCTCGATACGCTCGACGCTCTGGCGCCCCGCACCGCGGACAACGCGTGGCTGCGCGCGCGTCACGACCGCGCGCGCCACGCGGCAGGCCAGGCGGCCGAGCGCGCCCGCGAACCGGAACTGGCCTGGCGCGCGTATCTGGAGTGCGGACATCCCGAGGCTCGCTACCGCCGCGTGCGCGTGCTGGAGCAACTCGGGCGCCGCGACGAAGCGGTGGCGCTTGCCGAGGCCATCGCCGCGGCGCCCGTCAACGAAGAAGAAGCGCAGCGCGCGGCGCGCACGCTTGGCCGTCTGCAACGGCAACGCGGCTCGCGCGCCACCCAGGACGCCGCCGCCGCACAGGTCGGCGCCGTGGCGGAGCTCACGCTGCCGGGGGCAAAAGCGGATCTGCGCGTGGAGGAAGCCACGCGCCTGGCGCTCGCCACCGACGAGGCGCCGGTGTTCTATGTCGAGAACACGCTCATCAACAGTCTCTTCGGCCTGCTGTGCTGGCCCGCGCTCTTCGCCCCGTTGCCCGGCGCGTTCTTCCATCCGTTCCAGCGCGGCCCCGCCGATCTGCACGCCGCCGATTTCGTCGCCCGCCGCGCCGACCGGTTCGCCACCTGCCTCGCCGAACTCGAAACCCGCGCGTACCGCGCAACGATCGAGCGGCGCTACGTCGAAAAGCACGGCATTCAATCGCCGTTCGTCGCATGGCCCGCGTTGAGCGCCGGGTTGCTGAGCGTCGCGCTCGACTGCTTTCCCGCCGCGCATCTGCGGCTGTGGTTCGAGCGGCTCTTGCGCGACCCCACGGCGAACCGTTCGGGCCTGCCGGACCTCGTGCGCTTCTGGCCCGCCGAGCGGCGCTACGAGTTGATCGAAGTGAAGGGCCCCGGCGACCGCCTGCAGGATAACCAGCGCCGCTGGCTTGCGTACTGCGCCGCGCACGCCATGCCCGTAACGGTGCTGCAGGTGCGCTGGGCGCCAGCGCCGCTTGCGCTCGACGCCACCGCGCCATGAGCTACACCGTCGCGGTGCGCACGCTCTGCGAGTTCACCGCGAAACGCGGCGACCTCGATCTGCGCTTCACGCCCGCGCCCGACGCGAGCGAGGGCCGGGCCGGACATGCCGCGATTGCGGCGCGGCGCCCCGAGGGCTTCGAAACCGAGGTCGCCCTCGCCGGCAGCTACGGCCCGCTGACCGTGCGCGGCCGCGCCGACGGCTACGACCCCGCGCGGCAGCGGCTCGAAGAGTTCAAGACCTATCGCGGCGATCTCGACGCCATGCGCGAGAACCAGCGCGCGCTGCACTGGGCGCAGTTGCGCGTCTACGGCGCGCTGATGTGCGAGAAGCTCGGCATCGAGACGATCGAACTGGCGCTCGTCTATTACGACATCGCATCCGGCCGCGAAACGGCGCTCGTCGAACAGGCGGGTGCGCGGCAACTGCGCGAGGCATTCGAAGCGCAGTGCGAGCGCTTCGTCGCGTGGGCGAACCAGGAAAGCGCGCACCGCGCGGCGCGCGACGCCGCGCTCGAAACCCTGCGCCTGCCGCACGCGTCGTTTCGCGCCGGTCAGCGCGAACTCGCCGAAGGCATCTGGCGTGCGGCTACGCAAGGCCGGTGCCTGCTTGCGCAAGCGCCCACCGGCATCGGCAAGACCCTCGGCACGCTGTTTCCGCAGTTGAAGGCCTGCTCGCGCGCCGCCATCGACAAGGTGTTTTTCCTCAGCGCGAAGAGTTCGGGCCGCCAGCTTGCTCTCGATGCCCTCGAAACGCTCGCCGCCGCGCAAGACCCGGCCGACGCGCCCGCATCGACGCCCCTGCCGTTGCGCGTGCTCGAACTCGTTGCGCGCGAGAAGGCCTGCGAGCATCCCGATCTCGCCTGCCACGGCGAATCGTGTTCGCTCGCCCGCGGCTTCTACGATCGCCTGCCCGCCGCGCGCAGCGCCGCGCTTGCGCGCGTGCGTCTCGACAGGGCCGCGCTGCGCGACGTCGCGCGCGAGCATGCGGTCTGCCCGTATTACCTCAGCCAGGAACTCGCGCGCTGGTGCGACGTGATCGTCGGCGACTACAACTACTATTTCGATGTGAGCGCCATGCTGTTCATGCTCGCCGCGCACAACCAGTGGCGCGCGAGCGTGCTCGTGGACGAAGCGCACAATCTGCCCGAACGCGCCCGCACGATGTACTCGGCCGAGCTTACGCAAACGCGCGTGGACGCTGTGCGCCGTGCTGCAAGCGCGCCGGTGAAGCGCGCGCTCGCGCGGCTGCAGCGCCACTGGAATGCGCAGAACGCGGTGCGACCCGACGCCTGGCGCGCGAGCGACACGCTGCCTGCGGAGTTGCTCGCCGCGCTCGGCGACGTTATCGGCGCGATTGCCGATCAGTTGGCCGAGCCGGGACTCGTGCGCGACCCCGAGATGGAGCGCTTCTACTTCGACGCGCTCCACTTCGCCCGCATGGCCGAGCGCTTCGACGAACACGCGATGTTCGACATCACGCCGCTGCCCGCAGCGGGCGCGCGCCGCACGCGCTCGGTGCTGTGCATCCGCAACGTGGTGCCGGCCGGCGCGCTCCGGCCGCGCGTTGCAGCGGCGCACAGCCTCGCGCTCTTTTCGGCCACGCTCGCGCCCACGCATTACTACACCGACATGCTCGGCCTGCCCGCCAATACCGTGAACCTCGATATCGGCACGCCGTTCAGCGCCGCCCAGCTCGACGTGCAGATCGCGCGCCACATCTCCACGCGCTACAAGGACCGCGCGCGCTCGCTCGATGCGATCATTGCGTGCATTGCCGCGCAGTATCGGGCGCGGCCCGGCAACTACCTGTGCTTCTTCAGCAGCTACGAGTATCTGCAACTGGCCGCGGATGCCATCGTCGCGCAGCACCCGCACATCGACGTCTGGCTCCAGTCGCGCACCATGGACGAAGCGCAGCAGCAGGCCTTTGTCGCGCGCTTCGTGGAAGGCGGCCGCGGGCTCGGCTTCGCGGTGCTGGGCGGTGCGTTCGGCGAAGGCATCGACCTGCCCGGCACGCGGCTGATCGGCAGCTTCATTGCGACGCTGGGCATGCCGCAGGTGAATCCCGTGAACGAAGCCCTGCGCGAACGCATGGATACGCTCTACGGCGCGGGCTTCGACTATACCTACCTGATCCCGGGCCTGCGCAAGGTGGTGCAGGCCGCGGGCCGCGTGATCCGCAGCGAACAGGATCGCGGCGTCGTGCATCTGCTCGACGACCGCTTCGCGCGGCCCGACGTGCGGGCGTTGCTACCCGGGTGGTGGCAGCTCGGGTGAGCAAACGCGCCGCACCGGCGCTCAGCCTGACTTCGACTTGCCCGCGCCTGCGCCCTTGCCGTTCTTCTTCGACGGCGGGGGCGGTTCGGCCGTGACATCGTCGGCGGCAATGTCCGAGGCAATCGACTTGCCGTCGGGCACCGGATTCGCTGCAGCGCCCTTCGCCTTTTTCGACGGCTTGCCCGCCTTCACGTCTGGGGGGACGGCGAGCTTGTTGAATGTCGTCTCGTCGTTCGCCTTGTCGTAGCCAATCTCGACCGTGTCGCCCGTTTGCAGCGCGTCGCCGAGTATTTCCTTCGCGAGCCGCGTCTCCACTTGCTGGCGAATCTGCCGCTTCAGTTCGCGTGCACCGAACTCGGGTTGATAACCCACCTCCACCAGATGATCGACGAGCGCATCGCTCATCTTCAGCGTAATGTCCTGCGCCGCCGCCGTACGCACCACGCGGTCGAGCTGGATCTGCACGATCGAGCGGATGTTCTCCTTCGAGAGCGCATGGAACACGATCACTTCGTCGATGCGGTTCAGGAACTCGGGGCGGAAGTGGCCCTTGAGA
>NZ_BAYB01000004.1 GCF_000685035.1 Paraburkholderia ferrariae NBRC 106233 | reverse complement strand
CCTGTGCGTCCGCAGGAGCCTGTCGGGTACCTTTTTCCCGCTGCTTCGGTATGGCCTCCATACACTTGCGAATGGGGTCCCGCTCGGGCACAAAGAGCAGGTTGCCGTCCTTTACCTCGTTGTACAGGGCTTTCGCAACTTGGTGGTTGTCCATCGTTTTCATGTGAAAGCGGTTACCACTTCGGCCCAGCATGTCGCGCAGTTCTTGCGATGGGTGCGCCAGCAGCGTGGATTCAGCGTGCTTTAGCCACGCTGCGCGCGCTTCCTGCATGCCCTGCACGATGTCATCATGCGCTTCGTGCGGTACGCGCGCCGGCCATGCAAGATGAAACCACCGGTCCACGTCAAACATCCAGGGGGACTCGATATGAAGGTACTGCGACTTGCGAATGCTTGCAGAAGAAGTGTCCGTGCCGCCCTTCACGGACGCTGTGACCAGACCTGGGGGAAAGTGACAACATCGCGCCTCGCCGTCAATTGACCAGACCCGATTGTGCAGCATGACGCCATCTCGAAAAACCCCGACGAAGCGGGAAGTCCGCTTAGTTGCCTTCGTAACAGTTATTTCGGTATCCCGACGTTAGCTGCAGCGTTACAGTCCTTTACGACTTCGCTATAACTGCATATACCGGTCCCGTTTCGAGTTGCAACCGTGCCGCGTAGCGACCGCGCACGGCTTTAGAAGCTCATTCAGAGATTGGACCAGCGAAAGCGGCTACGCCCGCGACCTTGCCGAGCGTGCGCTCGCGCATACCATCGCGCACAAGGTTGAAGCGGCCTACCACCGCACGGACCTTATCGAACAGCGCCGTCCGATGATGGAAGCGTGGGCGCGGCACGTGTGTGGGCTGGCGGCCCGACTCAATACAAAGCCGCCACAAGAGCGGCTTTCTAGTTTTTACTGGCAACGGCGTTATTGATATTCGTCGATCTCGACCGTTCCGCCCATTGCTTCCATCATCGCCCGAATGTCGTCAGGCACATCGGGTACGCGGTCGCCGCTTTCGTTGTACCAGTAGCAAAAGAAGCGCATATGCGCATCAGTGCGCTTAAGCAATTCTGGCAAATCTGACCGCGGTAGTGCCAGGCGCCCGACAAGATAGCGAAGGTGAGGGGCGAGAAGATTGCTCTGGACGTGCTCTTTGCTACGCACCCCCCATAGACCGGTTCGCGCCGGGAATTTACTCTTCTGGCCCGATGATGTAAGCCAGAACTGGTCTTTTATGCGTTGTGTATCAGGTAGGACTCCAAAGTAGTTTGTCCAGAATTCAGGCGGCTCAACGTCCTGATAGATCGTAAACGATGCGTGTGCAAGTTGATGTATGGAGGTCATTTCGCACTCAGAAGGCGTAGTCGTGCATGTTGCCGATGATGTTTTTCCCGAATTCAATGTCTCCTGTGTCATGCCAGATAACATTGTCATCGCCTCGTAACTCAAGATCGTCTTTCATGACGTGGACCATATCGCCAAACGTCTTGCGCTCATACCCAAGCATCTTCGCTGCGTAGTCCGGATTGTTCGTGCTCGCGGCAAGTTCTTCAGTATCGCCACTCATCGCGTCCGGCGTGTATTCGAACGGCTGGGCATTGCTGAGGTTCTGCGGCACACGCGGACTGTTGTCATGGAGCACCTTTGCCACGTCCGCGTCGGCCGGCCCTTGCGCGTCCGCAGGAGCCTGTCGGGTACCTTTTTCCCGCTGCTTCCGTATTGCCTCCACACACTTGCGAATGGGGTCCCGCTCGGGCACAAAGAGCAGGTTGCCGTCCTTTACCTCGTTGTACAGGGCTTTCGCAACCTGGTGGTTGTCCATTGTTTTCATGTGAAAGCGGTTACCACTTCGGCCCAGCATGTCGCGCAGTTCATGCGATGGATGGGACAGCAGCGTGGATTCAGCGTGCTTTAGCCACGCTGCGCGCGCTTCCTGCATGCCCTGCACGATGTCATCATGCGCTTCGTGCGGTACGCGCGGCGGCCATGCAAAATGAAACCACCGGTCCACGTCAAACATCCAGGGGGACTCGATGTGAAGGTACTGCGACTTGCGAATGCCTGACCAGAAGAAGTGTCCGTGCAGCCCTTCACGGACGCTGTGACCAGACCCAGGGGAAAATGACAACATCGCGCCTCACTGTCAGTTGGCGAGACCTGATTGTGCAGCATGACGCCATCTCGAAAAACCCCGCCGAAGCGGAGAGTCCGCTGAATTGCCTTCGCAACATTTATCTCGGTATCCTAACGTTATCTACAGCGTTACAGTCCCTTCGGCTTCGCTATAACCGGATAACGGCCCCGTTTCGAGTGGCAACCGTGCCGCGTGGTAACCGCGCACGGCTTCAGAAGCTCGTCCTGGAGTTCGCGCAGCCGGTTCCGGCACTGGCGCAACAGCGCGTTCAGTTCGCGCAACTGGCTCCGCGAGCGCACGGACCTCATGCCGTGCCTGGCAGCAACGCCGCCTCTTCGAGCGAAAAGCCTGCGGCGCTGGTCCAGTGGTCAAGATCAGGATTGCCCGCGCGTTGATGCAACTCCTTCAGCGTAATCATTGCGTCCCTTCCCGCAAACCCTTGGGGAGAGTTACGCCAGTCGGATAAGGGGGGCCGGTTTTCGGGGATCAGCCTGGGCGCAACGCTCAATGGTTTGCAATTTCTCGCCTGGGTGCCAAGAGCCGCCACATGCTGATGTGGCTAATTGATGGGCCAAGAAATGGAAAAACCCCGTAAGTCCTTGAACTTACGGGGTTTCCACCGCCATTTCTGGCGGAGACGGAGGGATCCAGGATCCCCCCGCAGGGTCTTGTGCCACGGGCTTCCGCGCAAATAGCGCTTCGCCTACCCATACTCGTACCCATACTCAAAAACGCCCGCGACAGCCTCTATATGCCGACCCCGAACATAATTAGGGCCAAATTAAGCGTCGCACGGCACCTTGACCGCCCGCTACTGGCAGTCACCGATTAATTTTACCCGATCCTGATATGAAGTCGATCGCGGTATCGAACACCTCGTGCGCCTTTCTGTAGAGTGACTCCGTCGCCGCCCCGGCCATAGCAGCTGAACTCATCCCCGAAAGACCTGGCCAGGTGGAGGCCGCATGCGGCCCCCACGATCGCGCTCGCCGCGCGGCGGCTCATCCCGATCAAACCCGCCCTCGTTCGCATGGAAGCTCTCCGATACGCAGGTGGCGGCCGTCGTGACCTATGTGCTCAATTCGTGGGGCAACGCTGCGCCAGCTGCCACCACTAACGAGGTGACGAAGGCGCGCAAGGCGCTCAGCGCGCGTCCGCAGCTCATCATTGTGCGCCCGCACTCCTGATGTCCCTGCCATGGCCGATGGCATTCCGTCCGCCCACGAACGCAGATCTCGACGGCGCGCCGGGCAGGCATGCGAAAGACCAGGCGGCAGAAAACGCTTTGCGCTACTGGCCGAAAAGCCTTGCAATGCCCCCGTCGATATGAGCCCGCATGGCCGTGCGGGCACCATCAATGTCCCCGGCATCAATGGCGGCGAGGATATGCGCGTGCTCTCGCACCACCTCCTGTCGACGAACGTCAAGCGGGCGGCCTGCCAGATCCCTGACCAGACGGATGCCGAAGTTCATCTGCTCGGACAATGCCGCGAGTGTATGGGCGAAGAAGCGGTTGCCCGTCGCCTGGGCCACCGCCATATGGAACGCGATGTCCTGTTCCGTCCCCGCTTCTCCAGCGGCAATTGCCTGCTCGAGCCTTTGATGCGCCTTGCGCAGCCTTGCAAAAGCCACCCGGTCAGAGGCCTGTGCCGCACTGGCCGCACATTCACCTTCGAGGCTGCGCCGGAATTCGAGAAAGCTCTTCACGTCGGGAATGCTGGCCAACGTCGAGAAAGCCAGGGCCTGGGAGGCGGCGATGCCGTCATTCACATAATTACCGGAGCCCTTTCTCGAATAGATCCGGCCTTCCGATCGCAAACGGGATAGCGCCTGCCGCAGCATCGGTCGTGAGACGCCGAAGCGCTCGGCCAGCGTCTGTTCCGCCGGCAGCTTCGTGTGAGGAACGAATTCCGGATCGCTTAACAGCGCAAGCAACTGATCGTAGGCATATTCGTCCCGCGTATGACTGGGAACATCCGGCGACGTGCGGATCGAATACATGGCATTTCCTCCAGGACAAGCTGTCAGACAGCATAGCAAATAAGTTTGACTGGATACAGAGGCGACGACAGAATCCGCGCATCCGTCCTGAAATGTTGCTCATACTGTCATGCCTCGAATTACCGCCCTGCGTACCATCCGACTGCCCGAACGCCCGAAGCTCATCTGGGTTGAAGTTGAAACGGAGGACGGTCTCACGGGTCTCGGCGAAACCTTTCGCGGCGCCCAGGCTGTAGAGGCGGTTCTTCACGAGCAGACTGCTCCGGCAATCATCGGGCGGGCAGCGGAAAACATCACCTCGATTTCCAGTGAGTTACTGAATCCGTATGTGGGCTTCGGCAGCAGCAGTGCAGAGGTGCGTGCTGCCAGCGCAGTCGACATCGCTCTCTGGGATCTGGCGGGCCAGCGCGCGGGCGTTCCGTTGCATGTCGCCCTCGGGGGCGCGGCACGCGATCGCGTCCCCGTCTACAACACCTGCGCTGGTTACGACTTCAATACGTCACTGGGCGGCCGCCGGTCCATCGGATCTGCTGAGTTGAGCACAGGACCGTACGACGATCAGGTCGCCTTCATGCGCGATGCCGGTGTACTGGCGGAAAGCCTCGTGGCCGAAGGGTATGCCGCGATGAAGATCTGGCCATTCGATGATTTCGCGTCGATCACGCCGCACCACATCAGCCTCACTGACCTGAAAGATGGCCTGGAGCCCTTCCGGAAGATTCGCGCAGCGGTCGGTCAGCGCATTGAGATCATGTGCGAACTGCACAGCCTGTGGGGCACCCATGCCGCCGCGCGTATCTGCAATGCACTGGCGGACTACGGGGTCCTGTGGGTCGAAGACCCGATCGCGAAGATGGACAACATTCCTGCGGTTGCCGATCTGCGGCGGCAGACTCGCGCACCGATCTGCGGCGGCGAAAATCTCGCCGGCACCAGGAGGTTTCACGAAATGCTCTGCGCCGACGCAATCGATTTCGTCATGCTCGACCTGACCTGGTGCGGCGGACTGAGTGAAGGACGCAAGATCGCCGCGCTCGCAGAAACACATGCCCGTCCGCTGGCGCCGCACGACTGCACCGGCCCCGTCGCCCTCATGGCAGGTCTGCATCTGGCGCTGCATGCCCCCACCGCAATTTTCCAGGAAGTGGTCCGTGCGTCACTCGCAACCTGGTATGCGGACCTCGTCGACCACCTGCCCGTGATTCAGGAAGGTATAGCCTTGGCACCGACCCGGCCTGGATTGGGTACTGCGCTCCTGCCACATGTCAGGAAGATTGCGGGCGCAGTCGTACGGGAAAGCGGGAAGCCCCGATAACCTTGTCTGCGGGAATGGGGTGGCAGCCCCACGCGGCACACAGGCGATCGCCAGAATCGCTGATCAACAAACGGCAGCAACGCCAACAGGAATTCATTCAGGAGACAGGACATGCTATCGAGGGTAACAATTGTGGTCGGAGTCACCGCACTCTATTTCGCTGTCGTCGCATTTATCGGCTATAGCGTGCGCCGACAGGCATCTACCAGCACCGGATTCACGACGGGCGGCAAGCCCTTCTCCCCCATTCTGATCTCCGCCCTGATGCTGTCCGAGTTCATTGGAAGTTCCGTGAGTATCGGGACCGCGCAAAAGGGCTTTGAGGAGGGGATATCGGCAGCGTGGAATCTCGTGGCGCTGGCGATCGGCTTTCTGTTGCTGGGTTTGCTCCTTGTTGGCCGCTACCGGCGCACCGGACTGAACACCATCTCTGCAATTCTTGAACAGACCTACGGCCGAGGTGTCCGTTACGCGGCGTCGGCTCTGACGATCTTTTCACTGAACGTCGTTGCGGTGGCACTGTACGCTGCCGGTGGCGCGGTGCTCGGCACGGTTCTCGGAATCGGGCATGGAATTGCGACGGTGATCGTGGGTCTGGTCGCGATCTTCTTTGTGACCGTCGGCGGCTTTCGATCAGTTGTCTATACGAACACCCTGAATGCTGTCATCAAATACCTGGGGATTGTGCTTGCTCTCGCCTTCGCACTGACGCAGGCAGGTGGCTATGCGCATCTGCAGGCCATGTTGCCAGCCCGGATGTTCGATGTCTCTGGAGTCGGGGTATCGCAGATCGTCGCGTGGATGATCGCCGGCATCGGATCCATCTTCGCGACACAGTATGTGATCCAAGGGGTTGTCACGACCCCGGATGAGCGCGGCGCACGACGCGCCTGCTACTACGTCGCCACGTTGATGATCCCGTTTGGCATCATCGTGGCGCTCATCGGTGTGTGCAGCGCGCTTCTTTATCCCTCGATCAGGTCGGTTGATGCCTTCCCGTCGATAATCGCGCACATGCCGCCATTCGCTGCGAGCATCGTTGTCATCGGCCTGGCTGGCGCACTCTTTGGCGGCATTTCTGCCAGCACGATCGCGTCCAGTACCCTCCTGCTGCGTGACTTTTACGAGCCATTCTTTAAACGCTCTTCCGCCGATCGGGGATCACTACGGTTCATCCGTATTGCCACCATCGTCATCGGCCTCATACCGCTCGTGCTCGCACTGTTCGCAAGCAAGATTCTCCTGATCGCGTTCCTTGGAAAGTCGCTGCGTGCCACGCTTGCGGTTCTGATTCTGCTGTGCTTCTACGCGCCGCGGTTTGGTACGACTCGCGGCGCACTGACCGGCATCATCCTGTCGATCGTCATCACGGTCACGTGGTTCCTCGCCGGCAATCCGTTCGGAATCGACAGTTCGTATTTTTCCCTTGCCGCGCCCGTTGCCGCCATGGCCATCAGCCATGTTTTCAAGTCCCGTAGCCGTGAAACGCCGGCAGTAACCGCCCGTCACCCGTAACATCAGGACCCGTCGCTATAGCCATGCATTCATCCCCACCTCAGGCACATTCCCAGGCCCTCCACGTACTTGTCGCGGGGCCGCTTTCGCCCGATCTCGTATCGGGGCTGGATGCGCTTTACGAAACGCGCAAACTCTGGCTGGAGCCTGACCAGACTGCTTTCCTGCAGACACACGGCCCGAGCGTCGACGTGCTCGCAACGAGCGGAATTTTCGGTGCAGATGAGGCGCTCATGAACCAGCTTCCCAACCTGCGGCTCATTGCAAGCTTTGGCGTCGGCACGGATCCAATTGATCTTGATGCGGCGCGTGCCCGCGGCATCGTGGTCACCAACACGCCCGACGTGCTTAACGAGTGCGTTGCCGATACAGCGTTGGGCCTGCTCCTCGCATTGGCGAGACGCATCGTGCAATCGGACCGGCTGGTTCGGGCGGGCGAATGGACAGCGGGGCGAAAGATTCTTGGCACCAAGCTCGGAGGAAAGGTGTGCGGAATCGTTGGGTATGGCGGCATCGGCCGGGAGATCGCAAAGCGTGTAACGGCATGCGGAATGCGGGTCGCCTATTACGGTCCGACGCGCAAGAACGATGTCCCATACCTCTGGTACCCGTCACTCGTCGGTCTGGCGCGTGACGCCGACGTGCTCATTCTCTCATTGCCTGGCGGAACCGCAACACACCATGTCGTTGATACCACTGTGCTTCAGGCACTCGGCCCCGACGGAATGCTCGTCAATGTCGCCAGAGGATCCGTTGTCGACGAAGCGGCACTCGTGAGCGCACTGGAACAGGGAGCCATCCGCGGCGCAGCGCTTGATGTGTTTGAACACGAGCCAGAAGTTCCATCGGCACTCTTTTCGCTCGACAACGTTGTACTCACCCCGCATATCGGAAGTGGCACGAGCGAAACCCGTGAGGCGATGACGCAGCTGGTCCTCGCCAATATTGCGGCGTTCGCGGCGGGTCGCCCCTTGCTATCACCCGTGCGCTGACCGAAGCCGCACTTTTCCCCTTGATTTGACTCGCTACAGGAGATAAACCATGACCACACCCCAGGAACTCAAACAGATCGTCTCGGACGGGCTGCTTTCATTTCCCGTCACTGACTTCGACGCCGCTGGAGAATTCCGCCCCGGGACCTACGCCGGACGTCTGGAATGGCTCGCCCCCTATGGCGCGACGGCGCTTTTTGCCGCAGGTGGCACGGGCGAATTTTTTTCCTTGACCAAAAATGATTACTCGAATGTCATTCGCGTGGCAACCGAGACCTGCAGGGGCAAGGTTCCCATCATCGCCGGCGCGGGTGGTCCGACGCGGGTGGCGATTGAATACGCTCAGGAAGCGCAGCGGCTCGGCGCGAATGGCATCCTGCTGATGCCGCACTATCTGACCGAAGCAAGCCCCGACGGGATCGCTGCGCATGTGGAAGAGGTCTGCCGATCGGTGAAGAATATCGGCGTGATCGTCTACAACCGGGCAAACTCGCGGTTCAATGCCGACGTTCTTGAACGTCTTGCGGATGCATGCCCGAACCTGATCGGTTTCAAGGATGGTGTCGGCGAAATCGAGAACATGGTCACCATCAGGCGCCGCCTTGGCGATCGCTTCTCGTATCTCGGCGGACTGCCGACCGCTGAAGTTTACGCAGCCGCATACAAGGCGCTCGGCGTACCCGTCTACAGCTCGGCAGTATTCAACTTTATCCCGCGCACGGCGATGGAGTTCTATGGCGCAATCGCGTCGGATGACCACGAGACGGTGGGCAAACTGATCGACTCGTTCTTTCTCCCCTACCTGAAAATCCGCAACCGCGTCGCCGGCTATGCCGTCAGTATCGTCAAGGCAGGCGCAAAGCTGGTCGGCCATGATGCAGGTCCGGTACGTGCCCCGCTGTCCGATCTCACGAACGAAGAGCTTGAGCAGCTCGACGCCCTCATCAAGGCGCTCGGACCGCAGTAGTCCGGTCGTGTTACCTCCGCGAGGTATCAGACCTGGCACCGCGCGAAACATCAGACAACCGGACGTCCTGTTCCGCGGGCTGACATGGCCGGGATAGCGGGAGGGTGAGCCTCTTTTGAGCCACGGGCTGTACGGGCATGTACGAAGACCCGCCCTCCTGCGCCGGACAGTTTATCCGGAAGAGGGTTGGGGATTCGGCCATGAGCACCGGACCAGAGCCAGATAGTGCATGTGGCCAAAGAAACGATGCACTTTCATGTCGATAGTCATGCGCGTCATCGTGGTCCGCCCGCTGCCCACGCAGGCATAGTTGCCGCTGCTTTCAGGAATTCCCGGCCGTAATGACCATGCCCTGCATCTTGCACACTGAACCGGTTCGATTCAACTTATCCTCAGACGGAGTTTTTTCATGAAAATCACAGGAGAACTATTGATTGGCCGCCGGACGGTCATGGGAGCGGACGGAGGAATAACAGCCTTCGATCCCGCTCAAGGCGAGTCCATCCCTGCACCTGTCTTTGGTAATGCCTCAGCTGCGCAGGTCAATGAAGCGTGTGAACTGGCTGCTTCGGCGTTTGATGCATACCGTAATCTGCCCTTCGAAGTGCGCGCAACATTCCTTGAGGGCATTGCGGACGGCATTGGCGAACTCGGCGACGCCCTTGTTGAACGGGCACATGCGGAGTCAGGATTGCCCAGGCAGCGCCTGGAAGGAGAACGCGGCCGCACGATCAGTCAGCTGAAGCTCTTTGCGAAGGTTGTGCGTTCGGGGGCGTGGCTCTCCGCAACACTGGATTCGCCTCTGCCGGAACGCAAGCCGCTCCCGCGGCCGGATCTTCGCATGCAGAAGATTCCTGTGGGTCCGGTAGTCGTTTTCGGCGCAAGCAATTTTCCCCTCGCGTTTTCCGTCGCGGGTGGCGACACTGCGGCCGCGCTCGCCGCAGGCTGCCCAGTGATCGTCAAGGCACACCGCGCGCACCTGGGTACCGCGGAAATGGTTGGTCGCGTCATTCAGCAGGTCGCAGATGCCATGAATCTTCCGGATGGCGTGTTCTCGCTTGTTATCGGCGCTGGCGCCTCTGTGGGAGAGACGCTGGTTTCGCACGCTGCGGTAAAAGCCGTTGGTTTCACAGGCTCGCGCAGCGGTGGAACTTCGCTGATGCGCGTCGCCGCCGCGCGTCGTGAACCGATCCCCGTCTATGCCGAGATGAGCAGCATCAACCCCGTGTTCCTGTTGCCGGCTGCGCTCGCTGCACGCAGCGACGAAATCGCCCGTGGCTTTATCGATTCGCTGGTGCTGGGCGCGGGCCAGTTCTGCACCAATCCCGGACTCGTCATCGGCATCGATGGTCCTGCTCTGCGTCGGTTCATCGATTCGGCCACTGCACAACTCACCAGCCGTGTGGCGCAAACCATGCTGACGCCGGGGATCCACGAGGCATGGCTCGACGGGAACGCCAGGCTTGCTGCAACCCCCGGCATTCGCGCCGCCGGCCACGGCCTTGATACTTCCGGTCCGAATCAGGCTCGTGCGGCACTCTACGCGACCGATGCCCAAACCTTCCTCTCGACCCCGGCGGTCGAGGACGAAGTATTCGGTCCGGCGTCGACGATCGTGTGTTGTGCAAACGAAGCCGAACTTCTGGGATTGACAGAACATCTGGCCGGACAGCTGACGGCCACCATTCACCTTGACAATGCCGATACCGCCCTCGCGCGACAACTGCTTCCGGTCCTTGAACGCAAGGCGGGACGCATCCTGGTCAATGGATTTCCAACCGGCGTCGAAGTGTCGTACGCGATGGTCCATGGCGGGCCGTATCCGGCAACTTCCGACAGCCGGGTCACGTCTGTAGGCGCATCGTCCATAGAACGCTTCCTTCGTCCGGTCTGCTATCAGGACCTCCCCGCTGACCTGCTGCCAGAAGCCCTTATCGACACCAATCCGCTCGGACTCTGGCGCACACGTGATGGAGAAGTTGTCCGGGCCTGACAGGACCGCGCAGCGGAGCGAACCGCGCTCCGCGTGCGGCTTGCGCAGGAGATACGCCGCCAGCGCAGCGGGCACGCGCCACCTGCCCAGCTCCTTTCCGGATAGGGAGGCTGTCCGGCACTGTGAACCCGGCGGCAGTGACGATGATGGGAGCAGGTAACGCCGGCCGGTTGGCAATGCCACCGTCGCCCGTCAGCGCCCGGCGACAACGGCAGTTCACGCCCATTTACTGTGCTGTCAGACAGCAATGAGGATTGGTTTGACTGGGTAGTTGAGCGGGCGAGACAATCGCGACAGCTTCAGGGCAAGAACATCCGGTTGCAGCATCGCCCTGAACAAGCACCAGCAGTCCATAAAACAAAGGAGAGTGAGGTGACAACGAAGAATCCCATGTATCGCCGTACGCTGTTGAAGGGCGTCGCCGCGATCGCGGCACTTGGCACGTTACCCGCGCTGGGTTACGAAAAAAACCAACCCACGCTCGAACTGGTTGCCACATCACCGACGCATCTGTGGAACGCGGTCACCCTGACCAGCAGCGGCCGCATGTTCGCCGCGATGCCACGCTGGCCCGGGTTTACATCGACGCCGTCAGTTATCGAAATACGTCCGGATGGTGAACTGCGTCCCTACCCGGGGCGTGGCTGGAATGACTGGAGAGAAGGAAAGGATGCGACCCGGGCGTTTGTCTGCGTCAATACCGCCCACTGCTTTGACGGCACGTATCTCTGGGTCGTGGATACCGGTTCGCTTCCGCTTTCCCCCACTTCGGTGCAACGCGGTGCACAGAAGCTTGTCCAGATCGATACCCGGAATGACCAGGTCGTGAGTACCATCGTGTTCGACGACCTGTTGCCAGCTGGGGCATCGCTGAACGATCTGCGAATCGGCGGAGGCTATATCTACCTGACCGAGTCAGGCCTGGGCTCGATCGTCGTCGTTGACCTGAACACTGGCCAGAAGCTGCACCGGCTCGCGAATGACCCGACCACGAAAGCCGATCCGAAACGGCCGAAGATCGGTCGAGGCGGGAAATGGCTCACACTCCCGGATGGAACGCCGCAGGTAACCAACGCCGATCCTATCGAACTGAGTCCCGATAACCAGTGGCTTTACTATCAGCCTGCCTCCGGGCCGCTTTATCGTGTACCGACACGATATCTGATCGACTCCTCAGTGTCGGAGCAGACCTTGTCCTCAAAGGTCGAGTACGTTTATGACACGCCAACGCTGGGTGGTACGGCGATGGACAGTTCCGGCAACATCTTCCTCGCGGAATCCGCACGTCCCCGGATTTCGGTGCTCGCACCTGACGGCTCGGTGCGAACACTCGTGGAAGACGATCGACTCTGGGGTGGCGACGCGCTTTTCATAACGAAGGATCGCTACCTGTACATCCCGTTGTCACAGGTACCTGACCTCCAGTTTCTCCAAGGTCCGAATGGACGCGACATGGTGCAGCGGCCATTCAAAATCTTCCGGGTCAAGCTCCCCGAGCGATATGGTGGCCCAATCACTGGCTGACTCCGTCAGTCCAGTTTCGTTACACATCGCTGGCGACGCTGATTGACCGGACATTGCAGACGCACCGGACAGCGTCAGTGCCCCCTGCCAGACCCACGCACTCGAGTTTTCATGCCCGTCGATCACGCTCATAGCCGCCACCGTACTGGGGACAACCGCCGGTCCTTCGCAAGATTGCGCCATTACATGTCGCAACATATCCGCTACGAAGTCATCGGTTTGATCTTCCTTGTGATGAGCATTAACCAGGCCGATCGCGCCACGATGTCGATCGCGAGCACGCCGATGTCGGCTGAACTCCATCTTAACCATCTGCAACTCGGCTGGATGTTCTCCGCCTTCGCCTGGGCGTACATGCTTTTCCAGATTGCAGGCGGCTGGGCATTGGACAGGTTTGGTGCCAGGCGCACCTACACTGCCGCCATCATGTTGTGGTCAGTGTTCACGGCAGCAGTTGCATTTGCACCCATGTTTAGTGCGCAAACCGCGAGCGCGTTGATCTTCGCGCTGGTATTTCTGATCGGCGTTGCCGCTGCGCCCTGCTTTCCGGCAAACAGCAAGATCGTGTCAGCCTGGTTTCCGACCGCCGAGCGCGGCACAGCATCCGCAATCTTCAACGCCACACAGTATTTTGCCGCCGCCGTCTTTACCCCTCTTCTCGCACTGCTCGCAGTCACGCTTGGATGGCGCTCGATTTATTATGTCATGGGTGGAATCGGAATTGCCGCTGGCCTGCTGTTTGGCTACCGGATGAAATCACCGTCGAACCACCCTAGGCTGACACGCGAAGAACGCGAGGTCATGGTGGATGGCGGTGCAACCCTTCATATGGAGGGGCGCCATGATCAGGCTGAGCCACAAACGGCACCCACGGACTCTGCAGAGGCCGACTCCACGTCGAGAAAATTCCGCAGACTGCTGGGTAGCCGGAAACTGCTGGGTATCTATTTCGCCCAGTACTGCATCAGCACCCTCACCTTTTTCTTTCTGACCTGGTTTCCCGTCTACCTGGTCCAGGCAAGACATCTTCCGCTTCTACGCGCCGGCATCCTCGCGTCGGTGCCGGCAGTGTGCGGCTTCCTCGGTGGGATCCTGGGTGGACTGATCTCCGACTGGCTGCTTCGCAGGGGACACTCACTGACCATTTCCCGAAAGATTCCGATCTATGCCGGGATGTTGATGTCATCCGCGATCATTGGCTGCAACTATGTCAACGTAGACTGGCTCGTCGTCGCGCTCATGGCTGTTGCCTTTTTCGGAAAAGGCTTCGGCGCCCTTGGGTGGGCAGTGATTGCGGACACATCACCGGTGAACGCAACCGGGCTCAATGCGGCAGTATTCAACACGTTTAGCAGTCTGGCGGGTATTACCACTCCCATTGCAATCGGCTTTCTGGTGCAGACGATGGACTCTTTTGACGGCGCACTCGTGTACGTGGGCGTCCATGCGTTGCTCGCGATTGTCAGTTACGCCTTCGTTGTAGGGCCCATCAGACGCATGGAGCCAGTCTGACGACCTGAGGACTCGCTGGGAAAACGCGCTGTCGCCCGGGACACAGGCTTGCCGACCAGGTCCCGGGGAAATCTGGAAACACCACCTGCTTCGAACGTTGGTCACCCCGTAAAATACGACCCATTCAGAGTAACGGAAAGCTTTTTCTTTCCTAAGATATTACGTATTTAATTAGTATACCTATGTAATTAACAATAAATTTACTGGAGACGTAGAAGATGAAAATGATGTGTTGCATCGCCACTGGCACGCTGATTCTCGCCACCGCCGCTCATGCCCAGAGCTCCGTGACTCTGTACGGGATCATTGATGAGGGTATTAACTACAACAGCAACATGAACGGCACCAGATCATTAGCCATGCAGAGCGGGGTGATGCAGGGGAGCCGATGGGGTTTCCGGGGCCTCGAAGACCTCGGCGGCGGGTATAGCGCAGTGTTTGTTCTCGAGAACGGATTCGACGTCAATACCGGGAAGCTCGGTCAAGGTGGGCTTCTGTTCGGGCGTCAGGCGTATGTCGGCATATCGACGCCCTTTGGGACCATGACGGCCGGTCGACAGTACGCATCGGCCATCGATTTCCTGAGCGCGATGGCCGTCAGTAACCAGTGGGCAGGCAACATTGGAACGCATCCTGCCGACCTCGACAATTTCAATGACACTTTTCGCATCAACAACGACGTCAAGTTCAAGAGTGTTTCCTACGGCGGTTTTTCGTTTGGTGGAGACTACAGCTTTGGGGGCGTCGCCGGTGACGTAACACGCAACCAGGTGTGGTCCGTTGGTGCCGGTTACGCGATGGGACCGCTGCAGCTCGGCGTGGGGTACATCAATTCCCGTAACCCGAACCTGGGCCTGTTTGGTACTTCGACCTCTGGAGGCGCCACGTCAAGTGTGGCCAACACAAGCTATCCGATTTTCAGCGGATTCACCTCTGCGCGCACCTATCAACTGGTCAGCACCGGTATCGCCTATACGATGGGTTCTGTGACGCTCGGTGCGACCTATTCCAACATCGCCTTCAAGGGCCTCGGGGATCTGGCGGGTGGACCTAATTCCTCGGGTTACACCGGCAGCGTTCACTTCAACAGCGCCGAAGCGAGCCTGAGATACCAGATCAATCCTGCACTCGTGGTCGGGCTGGCGTACAACTACACCAACAGTAGCAACGTCTCTTCTTCTACAGGCACCAACAACGGTGCCACATACCAGCAGGGGATGGTCGGGGTGGATTACTTCCTGTCCAAGAGTACGGACATTTACCTGGTCGGGATCTATCAGAAGGCGTCAGGCACCGACTCGCGGAACCGCCCCGCCATCGCGTCCATCAATAACCAGTCGTCACCTTCGGGCAACGATCATCAAGCCGTCGTTCGCATAGCCATGCGCCACAAGTTCTAAAAGACGCCGGAGACCCCGCACGCTCGGCAGGTTCCGGTGCAGTGCATACCGGTGAGCAAGTTCCGCCCACCGGTGCGCGATCGGCACCGGAAATACCCTCCGTGCTTCAGATCCGAGTCTCGCCAAGATCGGTAGTCCGGAAAACGTGGTATGGACGTGCGTGCAATCTGGACAGGCACGAGCGTCACGGCCCAATAATAGCCGGCGAGTCTGAGCTGCATTGTCGTTGACAGCAGGCGAAGGCGGCATGGACGTGATTTCCCAACGCGTATCGTGGCAAGGCGCGCCGTGAAAGGTGGAGCCTTCCGGCCGATTTCGATTATCGACAGGTAGGTTCGCAGCCAGATTGCGCGTCTGTAACGGACTCAAGGACGTCCTCTGCACGGACAGGGAGTCACCGCTGCCGGCCGAAGATCCGCTGCAAGCGGTCGTCCTGTTGAATCGATGCGAAGCCTTCAATCAGGAAATCGATGAACAGTCTCACGCGAGGCGCCAAGTGGCGTCCGTGCGGGTAGACCACATTCAGGGGCGCGGCGGAAACAGCATGACGCGGCAATACCTGGACGAGTGTCCCCTGATCAATGTCCTCGGCCACGTCAAGTATCGACTTGAGCACAATGCCCATCCCCTGTAATGCCATGGCATGTGCCGCCTCGCCGTCGTTGCACAGGATATGTGCTTCGACACGAACTGAGTGGCTCCCCGAGCGCCTGGTGAAACTCCATTCCGTAACGGGAGCCGACCCAATCACAATGCATTGATGCCTTTGCAGGTCGGCAAGCCGTTGAGGTTGGCCACATCGCTTCAGGTAGCCAGGGGACGCGCAGAGAATCCGGCGATTACGTGCCAGCACCCTCGCAACAAGACGGGAATCGGCCAGTTCACCGTAGCGTATTGCAACATCAATGCCACCAGCAACGAGATCGAGCACGTCATCGCTCAACTGCAGTTGAATTTTCAGGTCGGGATATCTTGCAGTGAAGCCTGCAAGCAGCGGGGACAGCCGTCGACGGCCAAAGCTGTTCGGCGCGGTCACGCGCAACGTGCCAGTTACCCCGTCGCGCTGGCGCGTCAATGCGTCACGCGCCTGTTCCAGATCAGCGATCACGCGTGCTGCATATGGATATAGCAATCTGCCCTCGTCAGTCAACGACAGGCTGCGCGTGCTGCGATGGATCAACTGCACTCCGAGACGCCGCTCGAACCCGGCCAGCCGTTTGCTGATCGCGGCGAGCGTCAGTCCGAGCTCCGAGGCCGCGGCGGTCAGGCTACCTGCGGCCGCAACCCGCTCGAACGCGTACAGCCCCGGCAAATCGTCAAATCCGTCCATTATCAACCGTCTGGCAAGTGTAAATCGTCTGGATATCCATTTAATCAATGTTCCCGTTGCGGGACAATACCCGAAGCTGAACGCCCCCCGGAAGCCTCTCAGACGCCGGTTGTTATTCGGGTGGCAACGTGGGGAGAATCTTCGCGACCATTTGAGGGAAACGCAAACATGCAAATCGACCTCACCGGAAAGACCGTCATCGTGACCGGATCGACAGCCGGCATCGGGCTCGCCGCCGTCAAGGGTCTCGCCACGAGCGATTCCGCGGTGGTACTCACCCGCTCGCAGACCAGTGTGGATCGCGCGCTGGCCGCCGTACGCGCGGAGCTGCCGGATGCTACAGTCACCGGTTTCGCGGGCGACCTCGGCACAACCAGGGACTGCGCTGCACTGGTCGCGACCCACCCGGACTGCGACATCCTCGTCAACAATCGCGACATCTACGGACCGCAGGACTTCTTCAAGACGCCTGACGATACCTGGCTTCACTTCCTCCAAGTCAACGTACTGTCCGGCGTGCGACTCGCGCGCGCCTATCTGCCCGACATGACGGCAAAAGGCTGGGGACGCGTCGTTTTCGTCTCGTCAGAGTCGGCGCTGAATATCCCTGCCGACATGATCTACTACGGCGTGACGAAGACCACCCAGCTCTCGCTCGCGCGCGGTCTCGCCAAGCGGGTGGCCGGCAGCGGCGTCACCGTCAACGCCGTCTTGCCGGGTCCCACGCTCTCCGATGGCCTCGCCAGCATGCTTCGCGACGAAGCAGACAGGAGCGGCAAACCGCTGAAACAGGTTGCCGCTGAATTCGTCATGGCGAACCGGCCCAGCTCGATTATCCAGCGCGCAGCATCGGTTGAAGAAATCGCGAACATCATCGTCTACGCATGCTCGCCACAGGCATCGGCCACGACGGGCGCGGCGCTGCGCGTCGACGGCGGCGTGGTCGACAGCCTCTGATGGAGAGTGCAATGCCCCAGACAACGAAACATGCGCTGGTCGCCGGCGGCCTGGGCGTCATCGGGCGCAACCTGGTCGAGCATCTGGCTGCACGGTCCGACTGGAAAGTGACCGCGATCTCGCGCCGGTCTCCCGACTTCCAGACCTCGGCACGCTTCCTCCCGGTCGACCTGACCGACGCCAACGCCACACGTGCGGTGCTCGCGGGCCTCGGTGATGTGACACACGTGTTCTACGCGGCATACCAGGAGCATGCCGATCCGCGCCAGCAGGTCGACATCAATGTGGCCATGCTCGTAAATACGGTCGAGGCAATAGAGGCCGCCTCGCCAGCTCTGCAGCGCGTCGTGCTGTATGAGGGTGCGAAGTACTACGGCGCGCATCTGGGCGCGTTTCCGACGCCGGCGCACGAAGACGACCCACGCCAGATGCCACCGATGTTCTACTACGACCAGGAAGACTGGTTGAGGACAAAAGCCGACGGCAAGACGTGGGACGCCGTGGTGCTGCGCCCGGACGTTGTCTGCGGTTTCGCGCTCGGCAACCCCATGAACCTCGCGATGGTGATCGCCGTCTACGCGACGATCTCGAAAGAGCTGGGCCTGCCGCTGCGTTTCCCCGGCTCGCTGGACTGCTACGGGCGGCTCGCGCAGGTGACAGACGCCGCGCAACTCGCGCAGGGTTCGCAGTGGGCCGCGGAGCACGCGACCGGCGGCGCGGCTTACAACCTGACCAACGGCGACGTGTTCCGCTGGAATCGGGTGTGGGCCACCTTCGCGCGTTACTTCGACATGCCGCTCGCGGCGCCAATGACGATCCCGCTCACGTCGATGATGGCGGACAAGGCCAGCGTGTGGGAGCGCATCGTCGCCCGACACGGGCTGGTGCCGGTACCCTACGGGCACGTCGCGTCCTGGGCGTTCGGCGACTTCATCTTCCGATGCGACTGGGATGTGATTTCGTCGACCACCCGGATACGCCAGGTCGGCTTCTATCCGGTAGTCGACTCCGAAACCATGTTCCTGCGCCTGTTCGACGAATTCCGCGCGCGCAGGGTCATCCCATGACGGCCGGCGAAACTGCCCCGGCATCGAGCGCCAGCCTCACGTCGGTGGCGCTGCTTGTCGCAGGCACGTTCTTCATGGAGAACCTCGACGCGACGGTCATCACGCCTGCGATCCCCCAGATGGCGTCAGGCTTCGCGGTGCCACCGGTTGCCCTCAACACCGGGGTGAGTGCGTACATGCTCACGCTCGGCATCTTCATCCCGGTCAGCGGCTGGGTCGCTGACCGCTTCGGCGCACGCAGGGTGTTCGCGTCCGCAATCGCGCTGTTCACCCTCGCGTCGCTGCTGTGCGGACTCGCGCAGACGTTGCCCGTCTTCGTTCTCGTACGCATCCTGCAAGGCATTGGCGGTGCGATGATGGTGCCGGTTGGCCGGCTGGTCGTGCTGCGCGTCACCCCGAAAGAGCGGCTCATCCAGGCTATTGCGACGCTCACCTGGCCCGCGCTGGTCGCCCCAGTGCTTGGGCCGCCCCTCGGCGGATGGATCGCGGAGCATGCCGACTGGCGCTGGATATTCTGGCTCAACCTGCCGCTCGGTCTGATCGCGTTTGTGACGGCACTCATACTCGTGCCGCGCGCGGGCGGCGAGCAGAGGGTGCCTTTTGACTGGACCGGGTTCGTCCTGTCCGGGGCCTCCCTCCTCTGCCTGCTCGATGCGGCCGACCTGCTCGGCCGGCCGGAAATCGCATGGAGCACGGTCGCAGGACTGGGCATCGCCGGGATCGCGCTGCTGGGCGCGACGCTGCGTCACCTCCGACGAGCGCGTCATCCCATGATCGATCTCAGCACGCTCAAGGTGCCCACGTTCGGGGTGACGATCTGGGGCGGGTCGCTCTTCCGTATGGGCGTGAGCGCGATACCGTTCCTGCTGCCGCTCATGTTCCAGATCGGCTTTGGTTACGATGCATTCAAGGCAGGCGCGCTGCTGATGGCGGTGTTCGCCGGCAATCTCGTCATGAAACCGATGACGACGCCCGTGCTGCAACACTTCGGCTTCCGGGCGGTGCTGGTTGTGAACGGCCTGCTCAATGCCGCGACGATCGCGGCATGCGCGACGATCTCGACGGGCATACCACTGCCGCTCGTCTGCCTGATCCTGTTCGTGAGCGGCATGACCCGTTCGATGCAGTTCACTGCGCTCAATACAGTCGCTTTCGCCGACATCCACCAGTCCGCAATGGCCGCAGCGAACACGCTGTTCTCGGCCGCATTCCAGCTCGCGATGGGCCTGGGCGTTGCGCTCGGGGCCATCGCATGGCGGATCGGCACAGTCATCGCTACCACGGACGCCCCACCGGCCGATCCGTTCCGCGTCGCATTTCTCGTCATCGCAGCAATCGCAGTGGTCGGCGTGTGGGATAGCGCGAGGCTTCATCCGCGTGCCGGCGAACAGGTCATTCAACGCAAGGAGGTCAAGGCATGACGCAGGATATAACGCAGGGCAAACCATTGTCCGGGAAGCGGATACTGGTCGTTGGCGGAACATCCGGAATCGGTTTCGGCACCGCGCAGGCCGCAGTGGAAGCCGGCGCTTCGGTCGTCATCGCATCCCGCTCGGCGCAGAAGATCTCGGCGGCGGTTGCGCGACTCGGCGACGCTACCTGCGGCGCGCCACTTGATACGAGCGATGAGGCCGGCATCGACGCGTTTTTCACCGCACAGGCGCCCTTCGATCACGTGGTGGTGTCGGCCGCGCAGACGAAAGTTGCAGCCATCCGCGACCTTGCGCTCGCGCACGCGTACCGGTCGATGAACTCGAAATTCTGGGGAGCCTACCGGGTCGCCCGGGCGGCACGGATCACGGCGGGGGGATCGCTGACCTTCGTATCGGGCTATCTGTCGGTCCGTCCGAAAAAAGGTGCTGCCATTCAGGGCGCTATCAATGCTGCACTCGAAGGTCTGACGCGGGGACTCGCGCTCGAATTCGCGCCCGTGCGCGTGAACTGCGTATCGCCCGGCCTCGTGATGACCGAACTGTACGATGCCCTCGAAGGCGATGCGCGCCAGGCTATGTTTGACGGCGCTGCAGCGCGCCTGCCAGCCGGTCTCGTCGGCACCCCTGCGCACATCGCAATCCAGATCATCGCTTTCATCACCAATCCGTATATCACCGGTAGCACCGTCTATGTGGATGGCGGCGGCGCCATTGCCTGAAGGCACGCTTCCATGACGGCATCGCGACGAACCGTCCAGCGTTCGGCAGCCCTCGGACTGGGCATCACCCTTCTCGGTGACGGCTGGCTATGTGCCCAGCCGGTCGTCTCCGATGGCGATCCGTGGGCCGCCTGGCACGCCCTGCCGGCCGCCTCGGACTATCCAGATCCGCGCGTACGGGCCGTCAGCTGCGCGATCCTCGCGCCCAACGCGATGAATCTGCAGCCCTGGCTCGTGCGACTCGTCGGCGACGACCGCCTGCAACTCTTTGTGAACCTGTCGCGGCGGCTGCCGGTCAGCGACCTTCCGGACCGGCACCTAACCGTGAGCTTTGGCACATTTACGGAACTGATGGTCATTGCGGCAAGCGATAGCGGTCATGAGCTTGATGTCGAACCGTTCCTAACAGGCGAGCCCATGCCACGGCTCGACGCACGCCCTCTGGTCACCGTCCAGTTCGCGCCGCGGCAGGGGCTCGCGCGCGCCCCGCTGCTCGACCAGGTGCTGACGTGATCGACCAACCGTCTGCCCTTCGATATCACACGCAGTGTCGAAGAGACAGACCTGTCGGAACTCGCCTCGGCCGCGAGGCGCCCGACTCTCGTACACGCAACAGCCGATCCCGGGCTCGCTTCGCGTATCCGCGACATTGCGCCTCGCGCCTACTGGCTCGAACTTCATCAGGCGAATATCCGCGAGGAGATCATCTCGGTTACGCGGCTCGGACGCAGGGAGATCGGTGCGCGCCCCTAGGGACAGGCAATGAGCGGCGCGGCAGTCGAAACGATGATCGCCAACGGCACCCTGACGCGTCATATGCTCAACGCCCCTCACAACCAGGCCTTCCAGCAGGGACTTGAGCACTACCTTCAGGCGATCGACAGCGGGCGCGCCTACGTATGGGTATTAACACCGGACAATTCTCCCCGGTCGATGTTCGACGCGGGCCGCGAATGGACAAGACTGCATCTGAAGGCTACCGCCATGGGGTTCAGGATGCAGCCTCACAGCCACGCGCTGCACGATTTTCCCGAGATTGCGCCCCTGCGTACGGCCATGCATGACGCGGTGGGTGCTCCGGTAGGCAGCCGCCTGCAGATGCCAGGACGTACAGGTTTTGCGCCCGCGGCACCCCACTCCCCGCGCCAGGCTGTCCAGAAACAGTTCGTATGAGCGAGATTCACTGACCTTGAAAGGAGCAGGACATGCCGGAAGTCATCGTATTTGCCGCCACCGGGCGGACCACAGAACAGAAGCGTGGCCTCGTGAAAGACATCACGGACGCGGTCGCCCGGAATTTCGGGGTGCCCGCCGACACTGTGGTGATCCAGATCGTTGAGTCGCCGTCGGACTCCAAGGCGAAAGGCGGCATACTGTTCAGTGACCGGTAGCGACGGTCCAGGCAGTATCGCGTCCCGGAAACACAGATGTGCCGCCTGGACACGAACGAGACCAAGCTGCGGACTCTGACACACTTACCCGAAGTGGTAGAGGGTCGTGGGATTCCCGACAAGAATGCGGTTACGCGCACCCTCATCCGGCACGGCCTTGGCCAGCAGATCGAGCAGCAACGCGTCGTCGGGAATGCGGTGAAGCGGCTGCTCGGTCGGATGCGGCCAGTCACTTCCCCATACCACCTGCTGTGGCGCCGCCCTGGCATAGGCCGCTGCGACCGCAACGCTGTCCGAGTAAGTGGGCGCCCCCACCGTACTTTCGTTGTAGAAGCCGGTCAGTTTCACGTACGCCTTGCCCTGCGCCAGCAGATCAGTCACGAGATGAAAGGCGGGATGCGTGAGCGCGTCCGGTTCCGGAATATGCGCGAGGTGATCGAACACGACGGGACATGGCAGACGGTACCAGATTTGCCGCGCTGACAGAATCGTTGCGGCTGACGCATTGACCTGCACATGCCATCCCATCGGGGCGATGCGTTGCGCGAGTGGTTCAATCATCTCAACCGTTGCCGGCCCTGGCACCACTACGTTGAAGCGGATGCCCCGTACGCCGCCGCGATGCAGCGCTTCGAGTTCCGCCTGGCTCACCGTGTCGTCGACAACGGCGATGCCACGCGCACGGCCGTTGAACGCCGCAATCGATGCGAGAAGCAGACGGTTATCGGTGCCGTAACTGGACGGCTGGATTACGACGTTGCGCGATGTGCCAAGCCGGCGCTGCAAGCGCCGATAGTCGTCGACCGTCGCGTCGCCGGGTTTCAATGTCGCACCAGATGCGAGCGGGTAGCGATGATCATAGATGTGATGATGACAGTCCGTTGCATCCGCGGGCATTTTCAGTGACGCATGCTCGGTTCCCTTCGTCCACGGAACAGGTTCTTGCATCCCTGTCCGCGCCCAGGCGCTCATGCAGGTTCCACTACCGGTTACGCCCGCCAGCGCGCTAATCGCGGCCAGGGTTTTCAGGGTGCGTCGTCGGGACTGACTGTGACTGGACATGCGTGTCTCCTTTGTTGTTGGTGGCGATAGGCCGACGGATGCGCGCATCCGTCTTGCTTCAGGCAGGTTGTCGAAGGCGCGAACGGTTCGCCAGAAGGGCGACGATCAGTGCGCCGAGAAAAGTGAGCGCGACGATCGGCAGGAGACCCAGTGCATAGCTACCGGTCGCGCTCTTGACAAGACCAAAGAGCCACGAACCCAGAAAGCTCCCCAGTCCGCCAATCGCGTTGACATGCGCGAGGACGACGGCCGCCTCGCCCGGCGCGAAGGTTTCGGACACGAAGGCCCAGAACGGCCCCTTGAACGCATAGGTCGCCATCACTGCGATACTGAGGGCAAGCAGTGTCAGCGGGAGTGCATCAATTCCTCCGACGCCCGCGAGCGCGACACTGATGACCACCAGCGGCACGAGCGTGTAGAGCACGCGATTGCCACTGACATCTGACAGGCGCCCCCAGACCAGCATCGCGATCACGGCCGCGCCATAGGGAACGGAATTCAGCAATCCGGCTTCGAGATTGGTCAGGCCATGCGATTTGATGATCTGCGGCTGCCAGACGGCAAGCCCTACGCTCGATGCGGCGACGCCTGCATAGACAAAGGCACAGGCGAGTACCTTCGGGTCGACCAGCAGTGTGAATAGTGGTCGCGAAGGCTTATCGGGCTGCAGGGCCCGATCGTCGGCGAGGCGGCGTTCGAGCCATTGACGCTCCTCTGGTTCCAGCCACGATGCGGCTGCAGGGCGATCGCTCAACACCCACAGGCACGCGACGCCCAGCAGCACGGAGGGCACTGCTTCCAGAAGGAACAGCCACTTCCATCCGGCAAGACCGAGAAGCCCATGCATTTCGAGCAGCATCGTCGAGACGGGCGATCCAAGAAAGAGCGACAGTGGCACGCCCGTCGTGAACACGGCGACGATACGACCGCGATACGCAGCAGGAAAGAAGTACGTGATGTAGAGAATCACGCCCGGATAGAAACCCGCTTCCGCCGCGCCGAGCAGGAATCGCAGCACAACGAACGACGTCGTGCCCCGCACGAAAATCATCGCCGCCGCAAGCAGTCCCCATGTGATCATGATCCGCGCGATCCAGCGCCGCGCACCGAATCGCTGGAGAAGCAGGTTGCTCGGTACTTCAAAGAGGAAGTACCCGAGAAAGAACACGCCGCTGCCAAAGCCGAATGCCGCCGCGCTTAACCCAATAGCATCGTTCATCTGCAAGGCCGCAATACCGACGTTCACCCGGTCCAGATAAGCGAAGAAGTAGCAGGCAATCACGAACGGCACAATGCGGACTGTCGCCTTGCGTATTACGCGCTTTTCGATCGGATCGATCTCATCTGTCCACTGCATCTCGTCTCCTGCGCCAGCTTTGTGCCGGCTCTCATGTCCTGTTCAGGGCCGGTTCCCGCTGGCCTCTATAGCCTTTGTGCACCGAAGAACTACGTTGCGACTGTCGTCAGCCTATCGGCGCGAGATCGTCTGCCACGGCTGCGACTGGCCAGGCTGGGTGAGGCCATACCGGTCGATGGCCCGGGGATCGAATTCAAACGCAAGTCCCGGCTGCTTTGGCAACAGGATGTCGCCGTTGTGCGCTTCGAGCTGACGGTCGATCAGATGCCGGAAGTTGACGATGTGATCGTCGGGCATCCATTCGACCATGGTCGCATTTGGCGTTGATGCAACCAGATGTACATGTACGTCGTGCCACGCATGGGGCGACACTGGAATGCCGAAGCTCGACGCGGTCGCCGCAATGCGGCGCCACTCGGTGATGCCACCGCAGACGGTCGCATCGGTTTGCAGCAGTGTTGCGGCGCCGCGCTGCATCAGGTCCTTGAAACGCCACCGCCCGGCTTCGATTTCGCCGGTAGCGACGGTGACGCGGGTTGCCTCGGCTAGCCGCACGTGATTGTCGAGATCGTCAGGAGAGAAGGGCTCCTCGATCCAGAACGGATCGTATTTTTCGAAACGGGAGACGTACTGTAATGCATGAGGCAGGTCGCGCCAGCCATTGTTGATATCGAGCGTTAGCAGCACATCCGGACCAATCGCTTCGCGCACGGCCGCAAGACGCGCTTCTTCTTCTCGCGGACTCAGCAGCCCGGACTTCATCTTCACCGCCTTGAAGCCCTCACGCACATGCTCAGCCATTTCCTGAGCAAGCAGGTCGTTCGTTTTGCCCTCCAGGTAATAGCCGCCGCTCGCGTAAGCCGGCACACGATCGTCGGCATGCGCGCCGAGATACTGATAGAGCGGTAATCCGGCGGTACGCGCGTTCAGATCCCACAACGCCGTGTCGACGGCGGACAGCGCGCGCATTACTCCGCCTGCACGCCCTTGCAGCAGCGCTTCCTGATACATCGACTTCCATAGCCACTCCACGCGCAGTGATTCCTGCCCGACGATCACAGGCGCCAGCAGTTCAGCGACCGCGCCGGCCAGCAGATGGCCCGACGTATTGACGGCATAACAATAGCCGAGTCCTTCGACGCCATCGACGGAACGCACGCGCACGAGGCAATATTCGCGAGCCGTGACGGTTCGGGTGGAAAACGTGACCGGCTTCGACAGCGGGACACGGGCGACACATACGGATACGGAATCGATCTTCGACATGCTTTGCGCTCGTTGTTTAGGGAAAGACGGTAAACGATTTGGCTACCGGATCGATCAGGCGTGAAGCGGCGCGACCGCGAAGCCAATGCGTTCAAGCTGTGCGTCGAGGTCGCGCGCAGCGTTGCGATCGAATGCCTGCAACGGAGGGCGCACGACATTCCAGTCTTCGGCGTGACGCGCGCGGGCGAGCGTCGCTTTCATCGCTGGAATCATTGCCAGACGCTGGAAGATGCCGCGTACATCGTCTACTTCGCGTTGTAGAGCCGTAGCAGCCTCTGCGCGAGGATTCGCATGGAGCTGTTCGATCAGTGCACTCACACGGCGCGGATTCACGTTGACCGTGGCGCTGATACAGCCTGCGGCGCCGATCGGAACTGCCTTGCCCAGCGTTGATTCGCTGGCCGGAAATACAGAAAAGCCGTGAGGGTGAGACGCGAAGCGCTCGATCATCGTGCGCGTATTGTCCCAGTCACCCGACGAGTCCTTCAGGCCCGCGATGGTTTCCGGATAGCGCTTGAGCAGCCGCTCGACAAGGCTCGCCGTGATGGGCACCTGGGACATCTGCGGGAAGTGATAGAGGTAAAGCGCGAGACGCGCATCGCCGACGCGTTCGATGATCTCCGAGTAATACGCGAAGAGTCCGTCTTCGGACGGCGACTTGAAATAGTACGGTGGAAGCACAAGCACGCCCGGTGCACCGAGCGACACCGCGTGACTGGTCAGTCGAACAGCTTCGGGCAGCGCACAGAGACCCGTGCCTGGCATCAGTTTCGCCGGATCGATGCCGGCCTCGATAACGGCCTCAGTCAGTTCGATGCGTTCGTCCAGCGACACAGACGCCGCTTCCGAGTTGGTGCCAAATACCGCGAGTCCGGCGCCTTGGTCTGTAAGCCACCGGCAATGCTCGACGAAACGGTCAACGTCAACCGAAAGATCATGTCTGAAGGGTGTCAGGACCGGCGCATATGCGCCGCGCAGGCGAACGGGGTGGGAAGCAGTCATGGCGTCTCCGGTTGTTGTGCGTTTCCGTGGGGAATGTTGTACGCCGTCAGTGCGGCGGGCAGGTGGGTATCGATCTACATTTCCCGCTTAAAATGCAGTGTAAGATCGAAACGGTACCGTTCAAAACGGCTTTTCTACCCTCTATGCATGAGTTTTACGCATGAATCCACGACGTCTCACCCCGTCGATGTCGATGCTGCTTGCGTTCGAAGCAGCCGCCCGCCATCAGAGTTTCACGCGCGCCGCGGAGGAACTGGCACTGACACAAAGCGCGGTCAGCCGCCATGTCCAGATGCTCGAGGAACAGCTTGGTGTCGAACTGTTCCTGCGCCGTGGCCGCAAGATTGCGCTGACCGACGTCGGCTCGATATATCTGCATGAAGTGGCGATCGGACTCGCGAAGATACGCAACGGGACCCTGCAGGCAATCAGCTACCGGCAGGGCGGTGGGTCATTCCATCTGTCGATCCTGCCCTCAGTCGGCTCGAAATGGCTGCTACCGCGAATCCACCGCTTTTATGCGCGCAACCCGAACGTCCAGGTGCATATCCACTCCCGCATCGGCCAGTTTGATCTCGAACTGGGCGGCATGGACATGGCGATCAGCAACAGTGTCGATGGACGGTGGCCCGGTGCGGTGTCCGAAAGGTTGCTGAATGAGGAACTGGTGCCAGTCGTCAGTCCGAACATTGCCGACATGCTGGACGGAGGCACGACACGCGGCATCACGAAGCTGCAACTGCTGCAGGTCGCCGCGCGACCCGACGTGTGGCGCCACTGGTTCATACAGCACGGCTTTCCGACCGTAGACATGCGCCCGGGTCCGGTTTTCGAACTGACGTCACACCTGCTACAAGCGGTGATGGCCGACATCGGCGTCGGTCTGGTCGCGCGTTTTCTGGTGGAAGACGAGTTACGTACAGGTCAACTACGGATCGCGTGCGATTCCGCACACGTCGAGGGGATGGGCTACTACATCTTCACCCGGCCGCATCGGATCGATTTTCCGCCGGTCAAGGCGTTTCGTGACTGGTTACTGGAGGAGTCGACCGCAACACAATAAGCGATGCACGTTCCCATGCAAAACTGCGAAACCGGTCCGGCGTAATGGGTACACTCCAAATTACTGCGCAGGGTGGGCCAGGATTCATTCAAATCAACACGTTTGGGAGGCAGTCCCAAGCTACCAACTCGAAAGCGCGCTCGACTCCTGACCAGCAACTTAATGACCGGCCTTAAAACGAAAATCCCCAGGCTAGCTGATTGTCATGACGCCAGTTGCAACTTTCCGTCCATGCGACGATTCAGACCCAACGGGTTGTCGTTCTTCAGGGCATCTGGCAACAGCCCTTCCGGCAGGTCCTGATAGCTCACCGGGCGCAAGAAACGATAGATTGCCAGGCTGCCAACTGAAGTCGAGCGGCCATCTGCCGTCGAGGGGAACGGGCCTCCGTGGACCATCGCATGGCCGACTTCCACTCCAGTGCCGAAACCATTCACCAGAATACGCCCAGTGCACCGTTCCAGCGCGGGGATGACACGCTTCGCGTCGGCGTAGTCGGCTTCATCGATGTGCAGCGCCGCAGTCAACTGGCCTTCGAGCGATTCGACCAGCTCAAGCATGTCTTCCAAGCTCCGGCAACGTACAACCAGAGACGATGCGCCAAAGATCTCATCCTGGAGTTCGTGGCTCTTTCGGAACGCTTCAGCGTTAGTCACGAACAGTGCGGACCGCCCCTGGTTGTCGCCGGTTGCTTCACGGCCTCGCACCGTGCACGTCACATCAGCGTGCTTTCCGGCGTTCGCGACTGAGCTTTCGTACGCCTTGAAAATGCCCGGCGTCAACATGGTCTGCGCGGCGGTATCCTTCAGCGCAATCGATGCTGCCGCGATGAATGTGTCGAGATACGGACCATCTACCGCGAGTACAAGACCTAGGTTCGTGCAGAACTGACCTGCGCCCAGCACGAGCGATTGCACGAACGTCTCCGCGATGGCTTCGCCACGGTTCTTCAAAGCGTTCGGAAACAGCAAGACGGGGTTGATGCTGCTCATTTCTGCGTAGATGGGTATCGGTTCAGCGCGTGCTGCCGCGAGTTTCATCAGCGCCGTGCCGCCGCCACGCGACCCGGTAAAACCAGCCGCTTTGATACGTTTGTCGTTGACGAGGCCCTAACCAACGTCCCGACCGCTGTCGAAAAGCAGCGAGAACGTGCCTTCGTGCATCCCGCATTGTTTCACTGCAAGTTGCACCGTGCGACCAACAAGTTCTGCCGTGCCCGGATGTGCCGAGTGTGCCTTGACGATCACCGGGCAACCGGCGGCGAGCGCAGAAGCGGTATCACCGCCCGCGACCGAGAAAGCAAGCGGGAAATTGCTAGCGCCGAACACTGCGACGTGACCCAGGCCAATCTGCCGCAGACGAACACCCGCACGCGGGAAAGGTTGACGTTCCGGCAGTGCTGGATTGATGCGTACGCCGATGAAGTCGCCATTGCGCACGACATCTGCGAACATGCGTAATTGGCCGATCGTACGTCCGCGTTCGCCTTCGAGGCGATGACGCGGCAGGCCGGTTTCGATCATGCAGCGCTCAATCAAGGCGTCGCCGATATTAAGAATGTTCTGCGCGATAGTTTCCAGAAAATCGGCGCGCGCTTCAGGCGAAGTTTCGCGATAGACGTCGAACGCCGCCCATGCGAGGGAACAAGCTCGATCCAAATCGCCAAGTGTCGCGCCACCAAAAGCCGGTCCGATAGCGGCGCCCGTCGACACATTCACAGCCTTGATTGAGCCGTTGGTGCCGAGAAGTGATTGCTGACCGATTAGCAGCTTGCCAGTAAGTTGCATGTATTTCGTCCTTACGAGGTGAAAATAAAACGAGGAGGTTCTCAGGAAACCCGACTATCCCGGCTATCGGTCGCAAATATCGCTACCTTTGACAGCTAAAGTGCGAACGCTTGCGAAGCGTTGTCGAGCTGACTAACAAGGCTTGCATCATTCCCTCCGGAACGACGGCAATATCCGGTAGTTCGCTAACTTGCCAATCGCTCTGGCCATCTTTTTCCGCCCGATTCTTTCAGCGCGCTGTTAAAACGCGTGCCGCAGCCCAATCGCCGTGGTGGCCTGATTCGAGGATGTAGATGCGGTCAGCCCGTAGATATCGGCGACCGCTCGATGTCCCGTTGAGTCATGTCCGGATGCATGCTGCCAGATCACGCCAATGTAGACATCCGTGCGTTTTGACAGAAAGTAGTCGATCCCCATATTTATCTGATTGTAGGCAACGCTTCCTGCTCCATTTGTTGGCCCGGTCCCTCCCGTATAGACATACGCGAACCAACGCGGACCGACGGAGCGACAAAGCCGCTGAGGCTCAGTTCGAATGAATTGAACAAAGCCTTTCCGGCATAGCTCAATGCATTGACGCCTGGTTCAGATCCAAAGTTGGTGAATTGCGTGTTGGTGTAGACCAGCGCAGCATCCAGCTTTCCAAAGTGATAACCAGCCAACGCGCCCAAAACCTGTAGCTTGCCGGCAGATGCGTATCCCGAAAAGATCGGCGCGAAGGACATGTTATTCGTAGTGGGACTATTGTTAGCGTTGTTCCCGTAATACGAACAGTTATGATCAGTCTAAGTGCTGCCACACGCGCTCGCTTTCCCGTACGATCACTGACTGACGCCATGGGCACTGCCAACAGTACGGCGAAGAGAAAAGCAACTGCACTGGCTACGGCCTGCGCTGTTCCTGAGAACCCGATGGAACGAATCGCAAGAGGCAGCCAAAGGGTGATCCCCCAGAACAACATTCCCCGTGTAACCTGTACAAACAGCATCAGAGAGAGAAACTTGCCTCGCCCCATCGCGGCAAGCGAAAGCTTCGTCTTGCCGCCCGTCGCAGGCAGCGTGCGGTACGGCGCGTCCTGTTCCCGGCGCAGGGTGAGCGCATACAGAGGCACGATGATTAGAAGGCCTAGTGCACCAGTGATCAGGAACAATACGATGCCTGTCTCTCCATGGACCGTGATCCCGAGGTGACCTGTGACCGGTCCGTGGAGTGATCCCGCCGCGCACGAGCGCTTTCTAGAACATCGCATCGAAACGGGATTTGGCGAGGGTCTCGGGTACTGGTCCATCTTTCCGAAACAAGATCCCCGTCATTTTCTTGGTTGGGTGCTCCTGATCCCCTATGATGCAATCGGACCGGAGATCGAGATCGGATGGCGTCTCGCCCGTAAGGCATGGGGACACGGATATGCGACAAAGGCGGCACTTCCGATAGCAACGCATGCGTTGTACGATAAACAATTGCCAGAGATCGTTGCGGATATTCACGCGGCTAACGTCGCGTCGATGAGAGTCGCCGAGAAGGTGGGAATGAGGGACCACGGGCAAAGCACGCATGATGGAATGCCGAGTCGACGTTACAGAATGACCCGGCAGGACTATTTGCGGCAAACAATTGACCCTGTCCGAGAAATCCGTAGGTAAGCATCTGATTTGTACCGTTCCCTGCCTCGCGTAGAAGATGCAATCATCGGCTGCGACGGAAACGAGTATCCGACTCTTTCCACGAACAGAGGAAATGATGAATTATCTGCACAAAGTTCAGAGTCGGTACATTTCCCGGTTAGAGGGCCGAAGAAGGAGCGGACGAGAGAGCCGCCACACGAAAAGCCGACTTCGTCGCTGATTGCTGCCCGATAGATGTCTTGCGTCAAACACGAAAATCCTGACAGACCCAAGATCGTCAGCTACGTCCCAAGAATGCCAGAGCCATGTGTGGATTCCGACTGTCTGGGTGAACGCACGCTTTTTCCTACGCTAATTCGCCTCGAAGAAACTATTCGCAACAGTATCGAGGACCTCGGTCTGGTTCTGATTGAACAGTTGCCAGCGCCATTTCACGATTCCCAGGGATGGCGTAGATCTCGATCTGCGGACGTCAATGACCGTCGCGTGAAACGTCAAGGAATCGCCGGGCCGTACCGGCTTCACCCATTTCAGATAGTCAAGTCCCGGAGAACCCCAAGACCCCGAATCGGAGAGCGCCGCATCACATGCCAGTCGCATGGCGATAGCACACGTATGCCAGCCACTGGCGATCACTCCGCCCCAGCGTCCTTGCCCTGCAGTTCGTAGATCCGTATGAAACCATTGCGGATCATAGCGACTGGCGAACTCAAGCACCTCAGCTTCGGTCACGACATATGGGCCGGCCTTAATGACCTGGTGAGGGCTGAACTCGTGAAATTTCATACTGCCTTCGCCTCGACATTAACAAATGACGGCGCCCGCTTCTCTTCCAGCGCATGAAGACCTTCACTAGCGTCGGCACCAGCGAATCCCAGGATTTCTGCCGCCAATGATGCTTCGAAAGCTGGCCACGCGGCGCGCAGCCAGTGGTTAAGCGAGCGTTTGGTCCAGGCCAGCGCCGTGGGGCTCCCATTAGCGAGCCTCCTGCTCACGCTGCGAGCCGTTGTAAGCAGTTCGGCTTCGTCCACAGCCGCGCTGACCACTCCAATCCGCTCCGCCTCCTCGCCGCTCAAGGTCTCACATAGCAGCAGGTAGTACTTTGCCTTTGCCATCCCGCACAGCAGCGGCCATATCAATGCCGCATGGTCGCCTGCGGCAACACCGAGCTTCGTGTGGCCGTCGATGAGCTTCGCCGTCTTCGCCGCAATCGAAATGTCGGCCAGCAACGCGACCGCAAGCCCGCCACCGACCGCAGCACCATTAATCGCGGAAACGACAGGACGGTCGCAATCCAGCATTCCCTGGACGATGGCTCTGGCTTCCTTCATGACCGTCAGGCGCATGGTCTCGCTGCCAACCATCTGCCTCACGACGTCGAGGGTCCCGCCCGCACAGAAGCCCTTGCCCTCGCTGCGAACAAGAATCGCCCTTACACCAGGATGCCCGTCCAGCCGCGACCAGATCCGGGAGAGTTCGCGGTGTCCACGCTCGTCGGCAAACGGCATGCTCCCCGGCGTGCCAAATACAAGCTCGGCCACGCCATCATTCAGTTCGACACGAAAATTATCGGTATCAACTTCGAACCGGTCGCTCATGATTCAGTCCCCATCGCTTGCCCCCAGATGCGTCGGCGCAGCAGCAAACTCGCACGGTATCGCTCACCGCGATAAACGGCATCAAGATGATCAAGCAGGTTACACACTGTCGGCGCTCCAAGCTTGTCGAGCCATTCGAACGGCCCCAAAGGATAGTTGGTACCCAGCTTCATGGCGGTATCAACTGAGGCTTCATCGCACACGCCCTGTTGCACGGCGTCGGCCGCTTCATTAACCAGCATCGCGATTGTGCGTGCGACGACCATCCCCGGCGCATCGTCGATTTCGATGGGCCTGCGGCCCACTGTTTCCAGAAGATTGCGCACTACCGCGCGTTGCTGTTCTCCGCAACTGGGCGCAAATGCAACGCAAAGCGGGCCGGCGTCCTCACTGACGATGATGTCAATGACGGCGACATGGCGGCGACCAGATTGTGCAGCGACCTGTGCGGCAGGACGGCCGTCCGTTACGCAAATCAGCGTATCGCCAACAAGCAGCGTGTCCTTCATCAATATGTTGTCAGCACGTCCCAGCGAGGCACCGGCGGAATTGGCATATTCGACCTCCCATCCCTCGCCGGATAGTTCAGCGCCTACCGTCGTAATTGTGAAGCTGTCACCGGATACGCTCACGCACGGTGGATCGGTATCGACCTGTGCGGGCGTCGCAGCAGCTTCTGCCAGGGGTTCCGCCGGGTAGTCATAGAAACCTCGCCCGTTCTTTCGGCCTAGCAAGCCACCATCTACCAGTTCGCGCTGGACGATGGATGGGGTATAGCGCCGGTCAAAAAAGCTGGCCGCAAACATCGACTCGGTCACCGAGAAATTGACGTCGTGACCGATCAGGTCCATCAACTCACAAGGGCCCATCCGGAAGCCCGCGGCACGCAGCGCAGCGTCGATTTGCGACGGCGTCGCATATCGATCCTGCAGCAGAAGCAGCGCTTCCGCGTAAAACGGCCTGGCAATGCGGTTGACCACAAAACCCGGAGTGGAGCGTGCGTGGATCGGCACCTTGCCCCAACGCACCGCCAGATCGGCCACCGCGTGCGCAACAGCGCTGTCGGTCGCCGCGCCGGAGACGACTTCGACGAGCTTCATGACAGGCACCGGGTTGAAAAAATGCATCCCGACGAGCCGTTGCGGCAAGCGCAGATCACGACCTAACGCGGTAACGGAAATCGATGATGTATTGGACGCAAGAATCGTCCGGTCAGCCACGAGACTCTCGAGTTGCGCAAGCAGTTCACGCTTGGCGTCGAGACGTTCAACAATTGCTTCAATCACAATACCGGCTTCGCTGACAGCGGCAATAGCATCGACAGGCTCGATTCGCGCAACCAGGGCCCTGGCATCAGTGGAATCGAGTTTTCCCGCGTCGACCCGCTTTTTCAGATCAGCGTTGAGCTTATCCAGGACCTGTGCCGCAGCGCCGCTCCTCGCGTCGAAAAGCAGGACCCGATGTCCGGCTGCTGCTGCGATCTGCGCAATGCCTGCGCCCATTGTCCCGGCGCCGATAATGCCAACCGCCGCGTCATTCCTCAGCCCGGAAGCGTCCCAATTCATTTGACACTCCAGGCTGCGGGCCGTTTGTCGAAAAATGCGGAGAACCCCTCTTTCGCCTCTTCCGTGGAACGCACCCGGGCGATGGTCGCCGCGGTGAGATCTGTGACGCTCCCGTCAATCGGACGGCCAGCGATATCGCCGAACAAGGTCTTTATTTCCTGCAATGCAGTCGGACCATTTCCCGTCAGCCCGGACACAACCTTCTGCACCTGCCCGTCCAATCCTTCGCTCATGGTTACATAGTGAACGAGACCCAGGTCGCGGGCCTCGGCCGCGTCAATCAGCGATGCGGTAAGTGCAAGACGTCTCGCCTGCCGCACACCGACCGCCTCAATCAGGTATGGCCCAATCACAGCGGGCAGAATCCCAAAACGCGCCTCGGTGACAGCAAACCGGGCCTGCTCGCTCGCAACCACAATGTCGCAGACGCAGATCAGGCCCACGCCACCGCCAAACGCCCCGCCCTGCACCCGCGCGACAATAGGCCTGGAACATGCATGAAGCGCCTGCATCATGCTGGCGAATCGCCGTGCATCCTGGATGTTCGCATCGGCACGGTTAGCGCTCGCCCGTTTCATCCAGTTGAGGTCTGCGCCGGCACAAAACACGTTGCCGGACGACGCAAGTACGATCACCCGGACGCCGTCGTGCGATCCCAGTTGCAGAAAGCAGCGCGTCAACTCCTCGATCATCGCGTCGTTGAACGCGTTATGCACGTCGGGGCGGTTTAGCGTAACGCGGGCGACACCCGTCTCGTCGACAACGCAATCAAGGGTCGCGAAGTTGTCATCAAATGTGTTCTTTTCAGTCACCTGGATTTCCATTCGCTTAAGGCGGCGACGTGCCGTGCCGTCCCTTACACCAACCGGGCAATGCGGCCGTCAGAATCAACTGCGGCACCCGGTTGGCACTCGCGTCAATCAATATGTTTCAAGATGCAGACGCCCTTCGCGCTTCAGGCGCGGCCAAAGCGTCGCCCAGTCGAGACCATTCCGTTCCGCAATCTCCTGCAGCGCCTGCAGCACGCCGTCCTCCATGCCCTTCAGGCCGCAAACGTAGATGTACGTGCCGTCGTTCTTCAGCAACTGTGCGATATCAACCGCTCGCTCGCGCATCGCGTCCTGCACATAGCGCTTCGGCTGTCCGGGCGTGCGGGAAAACGCAAGGTTCGTATCGATGAAGTCCTTCGGCAAATTGGTCAGAGGTCCGAAGTACGGTAACTCTTCTTTCGTGCGCGCTCCGAAGAACAGCATCAGCTTGCCAGTCGCACCCTTCAGGCGGCGGCGCCGGCGGTATTCCGTCATGGCGCGCATGGGCGCCGAGCCCGTACCGGTGCAGATCATCAGCAGATGAGAGTCCGGGTGGTTCGGCATCAGGAAGGTGCTACCGAATGGCCCAATCACGGTAACCTTGTCGCCCTTTTTCAGGTCGCACAGGTAATTCGAGCACACGCCGTCGGCCGCATTGTCCTGATAGTCACGCGTGACGCGTTTGACTGTCAGCGATACATTGTTATAACGGGGACGCTCACCATCGCGTGGACTGGCGAGCGAATACTGGCGCGCGTGATGTGGCTTGCCGTCCTTCGTGGTCCCCGGCGGCAGAATCCCGATCGACTGTCCTTCAAGCACGGGAAACGGCAACGTGCCGAAATCCAGCACGATATGATGGATGTCACTGTCGGCCGATTCGTCGGTAAGACGGTAATTGCCCACGACCGTCGCCGTAGTCGGCGCCTTGTGCGTATACAGGTTCACGTAGGGCTTCGCCGCCGACCACGGCGGCACGGTCGAGCCGCGCGCAGCATCGACTTCGATGCCACTCGCTGTTTCGCCCGTTTCGTTGTCCCCGTTTGCTTGCGCTGTCGCATCAAGCGCGGCGTTCGCGGTCGTGTTCTGCGCCGGCAGCTCGTCCCAGCTGAACTGCTCGTCGATGCTATACGCGTCGGCCTTGAGCACGGTACGCCAGTTGTCGATGGCGCCGGTGGGGCACGGCGACACGCATGCCATGCAGCCATTGCACACGTCCGCCTTCACGACGTAGTTGTTATCGTCATGCGTAATCGCGTCGATCGGACAGGTCTCTTCGCAGGTGTTGCAGCGAATACAGATTTCCGGGTCGATCAGATGCTGCCTGAGCACTTCTATTGGAACTGGAGCATTCATGGTTGTCTCTCCCTGCGTCCGGTCCCGCTGCCTGAACGCTCAGCGTGGCCGGACGCCTGATATGGCGCAGATACGGCTTTGGCCAGATCAGTTGAATCGCACATATTCGAAGTCAATCGGCTGGCGGTTGATGCCCATCGCCGGCGGTGCAATCCAGTTGGCGAACTTGCCCGGCTCAACCACGCGGCCCATTAGCGACGCGACATACGCGCGGTCTTCCGGTGTCGCGAGCCATTTCGCCTCATTTGCGGCCCATTCGGTTTCGCTGACGACGCGCCCGTCCGGCGCCACGCGCGTGCCGGCAAACGTACCGATCTGGCGATTGAATGCCTTGTGCGGCACCGTCAGGCGGAACTCGATGCCGGCCTTCTCCAGCACCTTGTTCCAGCGGTTCACGCCCGCCACCGAGTCCTTGATGTAGTCGTCGCGCAGCACTTCGTTCATCGCGTTGAGCATCGGCACTTCGCGTTCGACCAGCTTGCCGTCCTGGACGTCGAGCAGTTTGTAGCTCTGCCCGCCAAGCTGATGGTCGTCGTCGCGTTTGGTTTCCTCATAGCGGCCCTTCAGGCCCGAGCTATAGAAGGTCGCCGCATTCGACGAATGATCGGCACCGAACAGGTCGATCGTCACTGAATAGTGGAAGTTCAGGTAGCGCTGGATCGTCGGCAGATCGATCACGCCCGCGGCGCGGATCTGGTTGACGTCATCGGTCTTCAGTTCGTTCATCACCTGGGCAGTACGCTGCACAACGCGCGAGACGCCAGACTCCCCGACGAACATGTGATGCGCTTCTTCGGTCAGCATGAACTTCGTGGTGCGGGCGAGCGGATCGAAACCCGACTCCGCGAGCGCCGACAACTGGAACTTGCCGTCGCGGTCCGTGAAGTACGTGAACATATAGAACGCCAGCCAGTCCGGCGTTTTCTCGTTGAATGCGCCGAGAATGCGCGGATTGTCGTCGTCGCCCGAGCGGCGGCCGAGCAATGCTTCGGCTTCTTCACGACCGTCACGACCGAAGTAGCGATGCAGCAGGTACACCATCGCCCACAGGTGACGACCTTCCTCGACGTTGACCTGAAACAGGTTGCGCAGGTCGTACATCGACGGCGCGGTCAATCCGAGGTGACGCTGCTGCTCGACCGACGCCGGTTCCGTGTCACCCTGCGTGACGATGATGCGGCGCAGGTTCGCGCGATGCTCGCCGGGCACGTCCTGCCACGCCGCCTCACCCTTATGCTCGCCGAACTGGATCTTGCGGTCCTGCTCACCCGGCGTGAGAAAAATGCCCCAGCGATAATCGGGCATCTTCACGTGATCGAAGTGGGCCCAGCCTCCTGCATCGACGCTCACCGCCGTGCGCAGATAGACGTCATAGCCATGCGAGCCGTCCGGGCCCATATCGCCCCACCACGACAGGAAGTTCGGTTGCCACTGTTCGAGCGCGCGTTGCAGCGTGCGGTCGTCGGCAAGATTGACGTTGTTCGGAATCTTTTCGCTGTAGTTAATCGTTGACATGGTCGGTTCCTTGATCGGGAAACAGCAGTGCTTGAGATGAGAGGCACGTATTGACGGCGGACTGCGGGCAGCGGAGTCAGACCCGCGAGACGTCGAATTGCGCCTTGCTGCCCTTGCCGTACACCTTGAGCGCGCCCTTCTCGCCCACTGCATTCGGCCGGTTGAAAATCCAGTTCTGCCATGCGGTCAGGCGGCCGAAAATGCGCGTCTCCATCGTCTCGGGACCGTTGAAACGCAGGTTCGCTTCGAGACCGGTCAGCGCGTCCGGCGACATCGCCGCGCGTTCCTCGAGCGCGATGCGGATTTCGTCGGCCCAGTCGATGTCGTCCGGCGCTGCGGTCACGAGGCCAAGGCGTTCAGCCTCGACCGGCTTGACTGCCTGGCCGATCTTCGCGCGCACGGCGTCGAGCGGTGCGGTCTCCTCGTAGAAGCGGCGCGCAAGGCGTGACTGGTGCGTGACCAGCGGATAGAGGCCGAAGTTGACTTCCGACAAGGTGATCGCCGGTTCTTCGTCTTCGTTACTGGGAATTGCCGCCATATAGGTGCGATCAGCGGCAAACGCGAGTTCGGCCAACGTGCCGGCAAAGCATGAGCCCGGTTCGATCAATGCAAAGAGCGAGCGGGATGAGACATCGATGCGCGCCAGCGTGCGGCGCAGCAGACCGATCGTTTCGCGCACAAACCAGTGATTCTGGTGCTGGATGAGCGTCGCATCGGCGGCGAGCACAGCGCGGGCGTCGCCTTCGGTCCTGAAGATCCACGTGCCAATCTCCAGTTCGTTGGTGCGCATCGACAGGATCGCGTCGTCCAGTTCGCGGGCGAACCGCAGCGGCCACCAGTTCGAGCCGGCGGCGACGATGGCGTCGATGTCGGTCGGTTGCGGGCTCGCCGGCGCCTTGGCGGTGAAGGTAGCGGTACGCTTTGCACGGTCAATCGTGACGTCGACGGTCTGGTAGCCCAGACCATCCGCGCGCTCGGTGCGTTCGATAAAGGTCAGCGCCACGCCCTTCGCATCGGCAGGACGGTCGCTTTGCGCGGCGAGTTCCAGCGCGCGCGCGGCAATCGCCTGATCGAACTGGTTGGGCTTCACGACTTCATCCACCAGACGCCATTCCTTTGCGCGTTCACCGCGAATACCTTCGACCACCGTGCAGAAAATATCGGCGCGGTCGTGGCGGACACGGCGTTTGTCGGTCACACGAGTCAAACCGCCCGTGCCGGGCAGCACGCCGAGCAGCGGCACTTCCGGCAATGACACCGACGACGAGCGGTCATCCACCAGATAAATTTCATCGCATGCCAGCGCCAGCTCGTAGCCGCCGCCCGCGCAGGCGCCGTTCACCGCCGCGAGGAACTTGAGGCCCGAATGACGCGACGAGTCTTCGAGACCATTGCGCGTTTCGTTGGTGAATTTGCAGAAGTTGACTTTCCATGCGTGCGTGGACAGACCCAGCATGAAGATGTTGGCGCCCGAGCAAAAGACGCGGTCCTTCAGGCTCGTGACCACCACCGTTCTGACTTCGGGATGCTCGAAGCGGATGCGCTGGATCGCGTCATGCAGTTCGATGTCGACGCCCAGATCATAGGAATTCAGTTTGAGCTTGTAGCCGTCGCGAATGCCGCCGTCTTCGGCGATATCGATGCCGAGCGTCGCAACGGGACCGTTGAACGTCAGCTTCCAATGCTTGTATTGCGAGGGACTGGTACGGTAATCGACGCGTTGCGCCGCGCCGATGGCGGTTTCTGCTGAGGACATGGGGCGTCTCCTGGACTGGACGATGCAAGATTGTTTTGTGAACAATAATGCACCTTCACACCCATGTAAAGCACTTTACTTCATTTTATATCGTAAACCCTTAGACAAATCCCGCAATTCAGTTCACGTGAGCGTCATCCGGCGCTTCGGCCGCCAGTCGTGCGGCAAGACGGTCGCGCAATTGCAGATAGGCATCTGCGAGGGTCTTCTCACTGGTGTCGTAAGTCATGTCCGCTCGTCCATACAGTTCGCTGCGGCCCGCCAGGATTCGCTTCAGATCGTCCATCGCTTCCTTGTTGCCCGACATCGGCCGCAGGTCGCCTTGCGCAACCACCCGCCGCATATGCTCTTCCGGGGTGGCCTGCAACCATACGGTGAAGCAGTGCGCGAGCAGCATGTTGAAGGTGCCCGACTCCGAAACCAGCCCACCCGGCGACGCGATGACCGCCTTCTCATGCTCCTGGATCACCGCCTCGAGCGCGCGGTGCTCGTAGCGCCGGTAAGCGCTCGCGCCGTACAGCGAATGAATTTCGGAAGGCGGGCAGCCCGCCAGTTGCTCGATCACCCGCGTCAGCTCAACGAACGGCACCTTGCGCTCCTGAGCGAGCATGCGCCCAAGCGTCGACTTGCCCGCACCGCGCAAACCGATCAGCGCGATACGGTCCTTGCGGTGAGGGTCGCGCGGTGCCTGCGCGAACATTTCGGCCAGCGCGACGCGCGCCCGCTGCAGCGCGGCCTGATCACGCCCGTGCAGCAACTCGCGGATCAGCAGCCATTCTGCCGACGCAGTGGTCTCGTCGCCGATCACCTCGGCAAGCGGGCAGTTCAGTGTGCTCGCGATCTGTCGCAACACCAGCACTGACGCGTTGCCCAGCCCCGACTCCAGATTGGCCAGATGCCGTTCGGACAGCCCCGTCTCGGTTGCCAGGGCCTTGCGGGTCATGCCGCGGCGCGCGCGAAGGAGCCGCACGCGCTCGCCCATCGCCGTCAGGAAAGGATCGCGCTCCGTCCGCGTCGCGTCCTCCGGACGCTCGTCCAGGGGCAGGATCGAGTCGGTTTGATTCATGTTTTCGGACCTCACGACTTCTGTACATGTACTATAGTGCTTGACAGGCACCCGGTGAACGGTTAATTTTCGCCAAATATTGATCCAATCACAAACGCCGCGCAGATTTTTCGGGCGGCGTGTCGGAGACGGCCAGCGGACGCACATGAAGTAAGGTGCGCGCCAGCCCTTTTTTAGAGGCTCGCATGACCCCACAAGACTTCCAGCGCCTCGTCGCGGGCGTTACGGAACAACTCGTCGATCGCCCGTTGGACGACGAACTGGCGAGATGGCTGAACGACACCCTTCCCGCCGGCGGCAAGACCTTTCGCGCACTGGCCGACGCCTGTCGCGACGGTGTCGCCGCCGGCTGGCTGTGCAACCGCGAAGGCGGCGGCATCCGCTACGGGCGTATCTTCAAGGCACTACCCGACACGCACGGCTTTTCGGTCGACGTGGTCGACATGAAAGATATTGCAGGGCCGCACCATGTCCATCCACACGGCGAGATCGACCTGATCATGCCACTCACCGACGGCGCGACCTTCGACGGCCATCCAGCCGGCTGGTGCGTGTACGGACCCGGCAGCGAGCATCGCCCGACTGTCGCCAACGGCCAGGCGCTCGTGCTGTATCTGCTGCCGCAGGGCGCCATTGAGTTCACTCCCGCCTGAGAGCGCCATCATGACTGAATTGCTGAAGAATTACGTGGCGGGCCAATGGGTCGCCGGAAATGGCGAAGGCAGCACGTTAACTGACCCGGTGACGGGCGAAGCGCTGGTGCGCGTGTCGAGCCAGGGGCTCGATCTTCCACGCGTCTTCGATTTCGCCCGCGAGCAAGGCGGCGCCGCGCTACGCGCGCTCACTTATGCAGAGCGCGCCGCGCGTCTTGCCGACATCGTCAAGCTGTTGCAGGCGAAGCGCGACGATTACTACGCAATCGCCACCGCCAACTCCGGCACCACCCACAACGACTCGGCAGTCGATATCGATGGCGGGATTTTCACGCTTTCTTATTACGCGAAACTTGGCGCGACGCTAGGCGACGTGCACGCGCTGCGCGACGGCCACGTCGTTTCGCTCAGTAAGGACCAGTCGTTCAGCGTCCAGCATGTGCTCACGCCCACGCGCGGTGTCGCCCTCTTTATCAACGCGTTCAATTTCCCGTCGTGGGGGCTGTGGGAGAAGGCCGCGCCCGCGTTGCTGTCCGGTGTCCCGGTGATCGTCAAACCGGCTACCGCGACCGCGTGGCTCACGCAGCGCATGGTCGCAGACGTGGTCGATGCAGGCATTCTGCCGCAGGGGGCGCTATCCGTCATCTGCGGCAGCTCCGCGGGCCTGCTCGATCAGGTACAGGCCTTCGACGTGGTGTCGTTCACCGGCTCCGCTGAAACCGCCGCGATACTCCGCGCTCACGCGGCCTTTGTTCAGCGCGGCGCGCGCCTGAATGTCGAAGCCGACAGCCTGAACAGCGCGATCCTCTGCGCCGACGCCGCACCCGATACGCCAGCCTTCGAACTGTTCATCAAGGAAGTGGTGCGGGAGATGACCGTGAAGTCGGGGCAGAAATGCACGGCGATCCGGCGAGCGTTCGTCCCTGAGGCCTTACTCGAAGCCGTGCTCGATACGCTGAAGGCAAAGCTCGCGAAGATCACCGTCGGTAATCCGCGTAACGACAGCGTGCGGATGGGGTCGCTCGTGAGCCGCGAACAGTATGAGAGCGTGCTTGCTGGAATCGCCGCATTGCGCGAGGAAGCAGTGCTCGCGTTTGACGGCTCGGCCGTGCCGCCTGTCGACGTGGATCCCGCGATTGCCGCGTGCATCGCGCCGCATCTGTTCGTGGTCAACGATCCCGATCGCGCGACGCTGCTGCACGACGTCGAAATCTTCGGACCGGTCGCTACGGTTGCCCCGTATGAGCCGGCCAGCGACGCCGGCGAACTGCGCGAGGCACACGCCATCGCGTTGGCGCGGCGCGGCCGCGGCTCGCTCGTCGCCTCGGTCTATTCGAACGACGATGCGCACCTCGCCCGTGTCGCCCTGGAACTCGCCGACACGCACGGTCGCGTCCATGCGGTCTCGCCATCGGTGCAAGGCAGCCACACCGGCCACGGCAACGTGATGCCAATGTCGTTGCATGGCGGTCCCGGTCGCGCGGGCGGCGGCGAGGAACTGGGCGGCTTGCGGGCGCTGGAGTTCTACCATCGGCGTGCCGCCATCCAGGCATCGAATACCGGCATCGATGTATTAACGCAAACGGCCCACTCGCTCGAAAGCTGAGCACGGCGGTGACCTTACACGCCCGAGTCCCTGCCAGAACTCACACGACACGCACTGGGGCACACAGGTTACGCCGGTAATTCGAGCGGTTCCCGTGCCTATGAGCCGGGCGACCGCCCCACCCGATGGAGGAGACACATGGAAGCCCTGCTCGAATCACGCGCCAGTCAGCCCGGGGCAGCCTTGACGGCCAAGCCACCGCCAGCGCAGTTCAATTTCGCCGCACACCTGTTCCGCCTCAACGAGATACGTGCCGGCAAGCCCGCATATATCGACGACCGCGGCATCACTACCTACGGACAACTCGAAGAAAAGGCCCGTCGCTTCGCCGCTGTGCTACGCACGCTCGGCGTGCACGCGGAAGAGCGCGTACTGCTGGTGATGCAGGACTCCGTCGAATTGCCAATCGCGTTTCTCGGTGCGCTGTATGCCGGCGTCGTCCCGGTGGTCGCTAACACGCTGCTCGGCGCGCCAGACTATGTCTACATGCTCACGCATAGCCACGCTCGCGTCATCGTCGCTTCTAGCGCAGTGCTACCGGCGGTCGAAGAAGCGCTTGCCGTCGCCGAGCATGAAGGCTGCCAGTTGATCGTCGCGCAGACGGCCAGTGGTGAGACACGCGCACTGCTCCTGAGCGAACTGATCGATGCGGCCATGCCCGCGCCCAAAGCTGTTGCGAGCAGCTGCGACGATATCGCGTTCTGGTTGTATTCGTCGGGATCGACGGGCAAGCCCAAGGGCACCGTGCATACTCATGCGAACCTGTACTGGACCGCTGAGCTGTACGCGAAAGCGATCCTGGGCATCGTCGAACAGGATGTGGTGTTTTCCGCCGCCAAGCTGTTCTTTGCGTATGGACTGGGCAACGGACTGACCTTCCCGCTTTCGGTCGGAGCAACTGCGGTGCTGATGGCGGAACGCCCTACCCCCGACGCGATTTTCGCGCGTCTCACCCGGCACAAACCCACCGTTTTCTACGGCGTACCAACGCTCTATGCGAGCATGCTGGCCTCGCCCAATGTCCCCGCGCGCGAGGACCTCGCGCTGCGCATCTGTACGTCGGCGGGCGAAGCGCTGCCGCGCGAAATCGGCGAGCGCTTCACCGCGCGCTTCGGCGCGGAGATTCTCGATGGCATCGGTTCGACCGAGATGCTGCACATTTTCCTGTCCAATCGCGCCGGCAGTGTCGAATACGGCACGACGGGCACTCCGGTGCCCGGCTACGAGGTTGAACTGCGCGATGAGAGTGGACATGCGGTAGCTGATGGCGAAGTGGGCGATCTTTATATCAAGGGACCTAGCGCCGCGTTGATGTACTGGAGCAATCGCGAGAAGTCGCGCGCGACTTTCCTCGGCGAATGGATCCGGAGCGGCGACAAGTATCGCCGGCTGCCGAACGGCTGCTATGTCTACGCGGGACGCAGCGACGACATGCTGAAGGTGAGTGGTCAGTATGTCTCGCCGGTGGAAGTGGAAATGGTGCTCGTGCAACACGATGCGGTACTCGAAGCGGCCGTCGTCGGCGTCGATCACGGCGGTCTCGTGAAGACACGCGCCTTCGTCGCGCTGAAAGACGAGTTCGTGGCGTCTGACGCATTGGCGGACGAGCTGAAGGCGTTCGTCAAAGGGCGGCTCGCGCCGCACAAATACCCACGCGATATTGTATTTGTCGACGACCTGCCGAAAACGGCGACCGGCAAGATTCAACGCTTCAAACTGCGCGAACAGCTTTGAGCTGGTTAATGAGGTGGTTCATGCACAATCCTGCAACAACGGCAACCGATAGCGAACTGGCTGTGCTCCCTGCTACTGCCGCACGTGGTCCGCTGAACATCGAATACCAGTGGCTCAATCCTGAACTCAGCGCTGCACCCGTTGCCGTGTTCCTGCACGAGGGACTCGGCTCGATCGCGATGTGGCGAGACTGGCCACAGACACTGTGCGACCAACTCGGCATGCGTGGCCTCGTCTATTCACGGCCGGGCTACGGACGCTCGACACCGCGACCTCACAACACGAAATGGCCGGTGGATTTCATGACCGTCCAGGCGCGCGACGTGTTGCCGGCCCTGCTGGACACGCTTGGCGTCGAGAGTGCCGAGCGTTCGCGGATGTGGGTGATCGGCCATAGCGATGGCGGGTCAATCGCTCTGCTTTACGCGTCCTCTTTTCCCGGCGAGCTGGCCGGCGCCGTGGCGATCGCCCCGCACGTATTCGTCGAGGACATTTCGGTCGAAAGTATCGCGCAGGCGAAGGTAGCCTATGAGCAAGCCGGTTTGCGCGAAAAACTCCGCCGCTATCACGCCGACGTCGATTCGGCGTTCTACGGCTGGAACGACATCTGGCTGAATCCGGCGTTCAGGACGTGGAATATCGTTGAAACGTTACCGGCAATCCGCTGCCCGTTACTTGCTGTTCAGGGTCATGACGATCATTACGGCACCATGGCGCAGATCGAGGCGATCGCAGAACAGGTGCCGCATACACAACTGGTGAAGCTGGAGGCTTGCGGACACTCTCCGCATCGCGATGCGCCCGAGGCGTTGAACCGCGCAATCATCACTGTGATCAGATCCGTCGCTGCTACGAGCCATAGCACCATGGCGCGCCTCGATTGACAATCCGGTTTCCTGGTCCATCTCATCTCACACTTGTTCGGACAGCAGGCGCCACGGCCGCATCAGCAGGCAGGAATAGTGTAATGGCTTCATTCCGCCCTGGCGGACTGGCAAGACGATCGCCAGCGGCGGCCTGAAACACGCGAGGTCGATCATGAGCGTCGCGCTGCTGAGCAGCGATCTTGCCGGGAATATGTTTGCGCGACCGGAATTCCTGTTTCAAAGGTGCAGGCATGACCTGCTGAAACCAGCTCTTCCATTAGCCGTTCCTAGCCCGGAAATACGGAGCCGGTAACGGCTCGGCATCAAACACTGGAGGCAACGTAGCCGCCGGATAGCCGCCCGGTACGTTGAGGATGAGGTAACGACCAACCGAACGTTTGCTTCTCAAACGGCCGATCTTGCAATGGAAGTTCTGTCGCTGAAATCCGGTACGCTGAGGCCTCATCCGCTGCACCGGAGAATCCCGATGTCCCAATATCTGTTCCCTTCCTGCTTGAATACTACGCAAAAAAACTGCGCGACTGCCCGCGAAAGCGCTGCAGATAAACTATCTGATAATACGTCCGCCGAACCATGCGAGATCAATCCGCCATAGCGGCTCCTTGCCCAGCTAGCATGCCGGTTTCCCGCAATTGCCGAACCCGCGCATAGACGGTGGTCCGTGACACGCCCAGTTGACGCGCCACTGCGGCCACATTCCCCTGGTGATCCCGCATAGCTTGTAATACTGCACGAAGCATCTGCTCCTCAAGCGTTGTGCCACGCGACGCGTCGACCTGCCTCAGCGACGGTACATGTTCAGGTTGAAAACTTCCGCGGCGCGCCGTACTCCGATTGAGGAGCGCACGTGAATATTGGACCCACAGACGGGTGCCGTCCGCACGCGAAACCCGACGCGGCTGCCCTCGTGGCTTCAGGATGCGTCCAAGGAGGTCGCCCCCGGAGTCATCAAGAAGTTCGCCGAGGACGACCGGCGGAAGACTCGTTTCACGTGGGAGAGAAAGTATGCGGCACGCCGCCCGAGTTGCCGCCCGAATCTCGCCGTCCTCCTCGACAGCAAGCACGCCCGCTAACGGCGTCTCGAGCCAGCGCGGATCGGCGTGCACGCGCAATAAATGGCAGCCGCGCAGCGTAGCAAATATGCGCTGCTCAGCGGCAAGGGAGGCGAGGCGGAACTGTTCCTTCACAATCGAGAGATCACGCTGGCCGGTACCGGTGATATCCAGCGCGCCGATCACCTCCCCTCGCAGGCCGAAAAGCGGCACCGCAACGCAAGAAACGCGGTCGAATTCATTTAAATAGTGCTGCCCTCCCGTCACGATCACTTCGACGCCCTCCTGCAGAACGCAGCCTGGTGCAGTCGTGCCAACGTGCGACTCGAGTATGCGCCGCCCAGCAATGATCGGCAAAATAAGGTTGTCATCGCAGCCCGGGCTACGGCGTGCGTGAATGACGGTGCCTTTCCGATTAATGCAGAAGATGGTCCAGTCGTTGCCGCCGAACGTGTCCCATAGCTGCTCAATTTCATCGATGACGCAACTGCGCAGACGCCGGTCATCTGGCGTTCCACCCGCGCTACCGAGAAGCTCATATTCCGGCGGCTGACCCGGCATCAGACCCGCATCGCGCGAGCGCGCCCATGAGCGTGCTATCGCCCCGGGCAGCAGTCCAGACATGAGCCCATCCGGCAATTGTTCGCCGTTGGCGAAGCGCTTGCAGGCCGCGCGTAGTGGTCCGAGAGCGCCTGAGTTCACGGACACCGGCACGGACGTACTCTTCATACCCGTTCCCGTTCAGATGATGATTTGGAGCCAACCTGTAGAGAGCAACGATAATGACCCTACAGACAGATGTGCGGCCGGGCGGTGCAAATTCTCTCGGCCGTGTGCCGCTCGCTCGAGGCGGTCCTATCCACACGTATCAAGGATCCTGCAACCCGCGCGTCATTCTTACGTGACACTGGATTGGCTCGAGCGTGCTGCCGCGCTTGCCCTCCTCGACCGCTTCGTCGAACTGTTCGAGCATGCCGGACTTCACGAGCTTGCCGAACGACTATGTCCCCGCTGAAACTCGCCGACCTGTCGCCCAGCGCCACCAGGAGCAAATCGTTAACGGCGCTCGCGGCGCGCCGCGCAGCGGCCTTCTCCATATCCGGGCCAACGTCCTCTTGTGCGCCGGCACCTTCCGGCCTGGGCTCGCTGCAGTTGCACCGGGTAACGCTGTTCGACGACGATCCTATCGATGTGGCTCGGGACTGTCGCGCAACACGGACCAACGCAGTCTTATCCACCGGCACCTTAGAGCGGATAAAGCGGCGCTTCGCCCTTGACCGTGAGCCATTGCCATTGCGTGAATTCCTCCCAGTTCGCTGGGCCGCCGACGCTCGTTCCGTTTCCCGATGCACCCACACCACCGAATGGGTTGATCACCTCGTCGTTAACCGTCTGATCGTTGATGTGCAAAAGGCCGCTGCGCAGACGTTCGCCCATGCGCAACGCGCGGCCTACGTTTGATGTGACGATGGCCATCGCGAGTCCGTACTCCGTGTCGTTGGCGAGCGCTATCGCCTCCTCGTCCGTGTCGAACGGAACTACCACCGCAACTGGACCGAAAATTTCCTCGCTGAAGGCCGGATTTTCTTTAGTCACGCCAGTGAGCACCGTCGGCTCGAAGAAAAGGTCACGGAAACTGCCGCCCGCTTCGACGCGCGCGCCCGCCTGCTGCGCGGCGTCGAGCACGCGCGCGACGTGATCGCGTTGGGTCGCATTAATAAGTGGCCCAAGCGCGACATCGCCCGTGGCGGGGTCGCCAACCGTCAGACTCGATGCCTTCGCCACAAGCTTCTCGACGAAGCGCTCATATATGACGCGTTGCACGAGCACACGGCCCGTGGCCATGCAGATCTGGCCTTGATGCAAATATGCACCCCACGCCGTATTGGCGACAGCGAGATCAAGATCGGCGTCGTCGAGAACCAGAAGCGAGTTTTTGCCGCCAAGCTCAAGCGAGACCTTTTTAAGATGACGGCCCGCCGCCTCGCCAACCTTCCGACCCGCGTTCGTCGAACCTGTGAACTGGATCATCGCGACGTGCGGATCGCTCGTGAGTCCGGCGCCCGCGGCACCGTCGCCGGGCAACACGTGCAGAACCCCTTTCGGCAAGCCGGCCATTTCAAACAGACGCGCAATAACGAAGCCGCCGCATACCGCGGTACGCGGGTCCGGCTTGAGGATCACCGCGTTGCCGAGGGCGAGTGCGGGCGCAACGGCACGCATGGCCAGATACAGCGGGAAGTTGAACGGAGAAATTACGCCCACGACGCCAAGCGGACGGCGGCGCGCGAGTGACAGACGCCCCGGAACCGATGGCAGCACCTCGCCCGCCGATCGCGACGGTAATGCACTTGCTTCGTGCAGTGCCTTCACCGTCACCTGTGTCTCGAAGGCAGCCTTTGCGCGCGTCGAACCGCTCTCGCGCACGATCCATCCCACGATCTCCTCGATCGACTCCTCCGCAAGACGCGCGGCACGACGCAATACCGCGGCGCGCTCGTCGTAGGGCAGCGCGGCCCACCCCTGCTGTGCTTCGAACGCCGTCTTCGCCGACGCAGCGACAAGGGTCCCGTCGGCCATGCCGATGCACGCGAGACGCTTGCCTGTGGCGGGTTCGTTCACTTCAGCCTCTGAAGCGCCATTGCACCATGAACCGTTGAAAATACGACCGTGCCAGACGTCGTCGCCCAGGAGGCGGGAGGAAGGGGTAACGCTCATGCTGACTCCTGTTCAATTGATTCGAAAACCAGAAACGCGGTCACCACGACGGCGCACGCCGCCGTTCAACTGCGCCCCCAGATTGGGTCTTAACTTAGCGACGAAGGCCCTGGATCACAATCGGGAATTGTTCCAATGCCGAAAAGCCGCGTAATGGCGGGACAGTGCGACAAAAAGCGTCCAGTTGCTGAACACCAGATTCGGAACCGTCTTCAATAGATGGATTCGGAATGGCCCGCTCCTGTACACGCCGCATATCCAGTGCTTCGTCCGTCCATCTCATGAGATATCCCCAGCACCGACGCCGCGAGCCCGCTTATGCCTCTCAGGCGTTCCATACGAGAGGGCTCATACGACGTTTATCAGTCGTAGTGCTTATCGAATGAATCGTAGAAACTGCAACCCAGGGTTGACGATTCGTGTTTAGCCAATTGCTCGGTGGCGCGGCTCTAACGTGGGCAATGAAACCGAAGTTGCCAGAAGGCACTCTCAGACATCAACGCGTCACTGGCAGACAAGACGCATCCAATCCGACTTCCTAAACTGCGTGCCAGAACAGCTCCTCAAGTGAAGGAGCGACTCGAGCAAAACCATCATAAAAGACAAGGAGACGGCGATGAAATGCACACGCGGACGTTGGAAGAGCGCAGCGTCGAAGATAACTATTGGCCTCGCGGCCTGCGCCGCGCTTAACGCTCGGGCCGTACCACCAACGGTGACGCTACCGAATGGCCTCGATCTCGGCAATACGTCATTCCTGGACGGATTCGGTGGGAACCCCGGTGATCTCGCTGTGCAGAGCTATCTGACGTTCGCACATGCCAACGCCTATAAAACTAACAACGGCTCCAATTCTCCCCTCTTCAACGATCCGCAGTTGAACGTCACCACGTTGGTGGAACAGGTTCTCTACGAGTTACCCACTGCAACAACAATTCTTGGCGGTCATCCCGGGATTGACGTGATCGTGCCGTTAGTGAATCTGAATTCGTCGTTTAGCCCGCCGCCTCCGTATCCCGGAGTCATGCCAACAAGTGGACACGCAGGCCTCGGCGACATGAACCTGGGCGCGCTCCTTCAATGGGATCCAGTGACAGTTGACGGGCATCCAGTCTTTGTTAGTCGCGCCGAAGTGTATGGGATGTTGCCGACGGGCAAGTATGACCGGACAACAGACATAAATCCGGGGAATCACTTCTGGGGCATCGGTATCACTGGATCGTTCACATTTCTCCTGGGCCCAGACTTTGAGATCAGCTTGCGTCCGCACTACCAGTACAGTTTCAAGAACGGTTCACCAGCCAGCAGCGCACCGCTTGACCCAGGTATCGAAGACACTCAGGCTGGCCAGGTTTTCTATACGAACTTTGCCGCCTCCTACAAAGTGACGGACAAGCTGCGCATGGGTATTAACGGATACTACCTGCGCCAGATCACAGACAACCGCGTCAATGGTTCCGCGATCGCGGACTCGCGGGAGCAGGTGCTTGGTATCGGGCCAGGAGTCTACTACGACCTGTCGAAGGGAGATAAATTCTGGCTCAACACCTACACAGAAACGCTCGTTAGAAATCGGTTTAGAAACAGCGCGGTTGTGAATTTGCGCTGGATTCACATCTTCTAGAAAAAACGTAGGGTGCGGTCGGGTCGCTCGCGGCATTGCTGCGAGCGACATTACCTCTCGAAGGTTCTACCATGCCTGATGAATATGCCCGTTTTTTGCCCAAAGCGCGACGGGGAGTCCGCGTAAGACTCCACCCCGGCGTATCTGCCCCAGACCATCCACATCACACGGTTGCGCAGCAACGTCCCCTCGCGCCCAACCAATCGATACGCCATACGGATCTATGCATGTAAGCGTGAATTGCGGCAAGCGAATGACGGATATGACGCGCATACAGAGATGTTTCAGCTCCGATTCGTCACTGTTCAGACGGATCGATTTACTCCAGGCGCTTGCTGGAGGCGGATATATATAAGTCCGGTGATATTTGAAAGCGCATGCGTGAACACCGCTTTGGCGAGCCAGTCTCGAAGATTGCACGCAGGCGAATAACTCCCAGGGTGCCCCCGGGGCTGGCAAAATGATACCCGCCGTTGGTGGCGTAGGCCGATCGGAATCTATTCACTGTCCTCCGACCGAACTGCATACCGATACGTCGGGAACAGAGACTCGCTGGGATGCGCAACGCCATGTTCTCCGCATACCGCGTGGTCGCAACAAAATGTCGCCTGTCCAAATACCAAGGTCCGCGGCGGCTGCGTTTAGTTCTCAACATTCATCCTTCCGCCGCCCACGCCGCCTGCGGTTTATCCCGGATCCCCTTGCCTTCCTCTCCCCATAGGACTGGTTTTCACACAATAACGGCAAATGCGGCGCAAAAAAAGAAGGAACCTAATACGAATGCTCCTACTGTCGGTACGGCCAGCGCTGCTTTGGAAATAAGTCTGGGTGGCCCCGATAATGGCCGCCGCACGGGTACAAAGATCGCTAGTGTCCGTCCTCTCCCTCACTGTCTGTGCCGATATATTCTTCCTTATGCGCCGCACGGCCATGAAACGGGCATCCGCTCCCAGAAGACTGCTCATGCCTGGGCTTTATCGGTGGCGTAGCCGCTGCCGCGCAGATAGCGAGCCGGGCGTCTCGCCGCTCGATGAACGTATTGGCGGGATCTGGGGCGAGTCGATCGCCTATCCAGAAGAAAGCCGCAGTTCCCAGGCGAAATGCTTTCAATACGAATGGATGAGGCTGCCTGATCTTGTATGGACCGAGCATCCACGCCGGAAGCAGACTGATGACCCACAGACGCCCGAACCATCGCAAGGACCGCGGGAAATAGCGATTCGCAAACTGCTCGATTATGTGCGCAGTCGCTTCGACGCCGAGAGGATGGTCACCATCGACGTCGCGCCCCTCATATTGGTCCATGAAAGCCATTACGCCTTCGAACGTCTCAGGGAAGCCACCAATCGGCCTGCCGCTCTTTACATTGAGAAAGAGGCCAGTCATCTTTGTCCAGAACCTGACTGCAACGCGCTTTTCCTTTTCCGAGAAGCCACGTAACCCGACCCGCCTCATCAAGCGGTGCATGCCTGCAGCCTCGTAACACAACGTATACATGTAGATGTCATCGTCCGCGAATGTGTCCGGGCCCTCTTCCGGGTACTTCTTCGCATAGAACGCGTGGATACGATTGATCGAGTCGACGTTTCGCTTCGTCTCGTCATGCGTCGAGCCATAATGCCACCACGTCTGCATTTTCCATGACGTATCATCTGCGCGTCGATCCGGCGCGCGGACGATTTTTCCCTTGCCGCCGTCGAGAAGCACCTTCGCCCCAAACTCACTGATGATGAAGTGCGGAAACGTAACCGCGTAGATTAGGTTCATCACGAAATCATTGGCCCGGTACGCGGTCATCAACTTCCAGATTTCGTCACAGTCCCGCTCTTCATCGAGGGACTCGATTCGCTTGGCAATCCACTTATAGGCCATCTTTGCCTCCGTTATTTGATTCTTTCTTGTGGTAAGTGCACAGACCTGTTCATCGCGGCGCCCGGGGAGACAATGCTCCGACACTCTGCGTCAGGGACGACTTGCCATCGCTGCATCGGCAACATCGCTCTCCTGTGAACGCAGGGCCTTGCTCCCGCGCAAAACTATCCAGTGGCACGCACGCAAATTCCGCTACGTTATGTCTGTATCTCCGACGCATTTGCGACGCGAGGCTTTTCAACACCGTTAGTCTAGAAGCCCCTGAGCAGCGAATCTTGCCTGCCCGTGACTTACCGATATCTGATAACGACAATTGAATCTGTGCGGATTCACTATCCGGCTAGTAGGGGGCCGGCATTATCTGATGGCGCCTGGATCGACTCTGAAACGTATAGCTGCACGTAGTCGGGCGAGCGTTTTAACTGAACGTTTCACCACACCGACTTCCAGTGAGTCTGACGAGAGAAAGCATTCAGACGGCAGTGGCCCGATTTGGATTCCCCGGCCCACGGGGGAACCAGCCGGCCCAATGCCAGCTCACGCGCGAATACCGCAGATACAACGGGCATAAGGGAAAACACGTCTGCCGTGGCCGCGCAAATTTATCGAGAATCCGAGGAAGTTCACAACAATGTTCCGTGAATTGATGCGACTAATGAATCAGTAGGAGAGCAAAATCGGTACGCAACTGAGACATCAGGTTCTGCATGTCACATCTTCCAGCGAAATGTGCGCGTGGCCAGATTTAATCAGCGATCTGGTCGCAGGCAGCCCGCCCGAAAAAAATCGTCAGTCATGCGAATTCGAACCCATCGGCACGACACCGTTCGGCGGATCGATCACCTGCGGCGCCGTGGGAGCAGCACGGTTTGCGCGCGTCGCGGCGACACCCTCCGTATACAGGGGACAACCCAGATTAGGGTCAGATATAGCTCCGCTCTTCGTCGCATTGCAGACGCACGGCGACAGTCTTCTCGGAGACGGCGTCAGGCAAATTCGTCTATTGCCGGGAGAATGGACGGTCTTTGATGCCCGGTGCCCGTTCACTATCAGCAGCCAACACTGTATGGAGCTGATCTTCGTGAACGTCCCGGGTTTGATCCCAGCGCAGCCACCGAGGCAGCCACTCATCTATCCGACCTTTGAGCCTCCTGGAACATCGGGTTCGGCACGGATGTTTTCCGACCTTGTAGTCTCGCTCTTCAGGGAGTTGGAGAACGTCGATTCGAATATCGCGATATCGTCGGTCGACCTTCTCAGAAACCTGTTTTCTGACGCTTTTCGTATCCAATGCCCGTGGCCCGCACAACCACTGGAGACACAACGTCGTGCGGTGATGCAATTCATCGAAGAACATCTCTCAGACCCGGAACTCAGTCCGCCTTCCATCGCGAGCGCTCTTGGAATGTCAATCCGTCAGGTTCATCGCCTGTTCAAGCGGGCGGGTAGTCAGACCGTGGGCGAGTATATCTGGAAGCGCCGTATTCAAAGGTGCTCGGAAGAGCTTCGTTCCGGAGCGAACGCCGCGCTCAGCGTGACCACGATAGCCTTCCGCTGGGGCTTTAGCAGCTCGCCTCACTTTTCACGCGCGTTTAAGGAGGAAATGGGGCTGACGGCATCCGAGTACCGCCGTAACTTCCTGACTGATCCGGGCAGCGCAATCCAGCTCCGCTAACGGCTATCACCCCGCACCGCTACTAAGCAACGGTGCGGACACGATGGCTAATGCGCTAGGCGGCCCCGATCCGCGAACGGGGAATCCAGTTGCCATGGAATGCGAGCGGAATACGATTACTGATCCGAATCCTTGCGACGGGTTCCCCGTCAAACTCCCTCGCATCAAGAATAATCAATTCCGACGAATTTCGCGTAGGATTCCACCAGACCGAGAACAGCCATCCGTGATCTTCGCTATCCGGCGAAGGATGCGGTACAAAAATCGGCTCACCGGGGATCATGCTATAACTCTCTTCAATTCCCTGCAGTTGCATATTGCCTGTTGCAAAGTCGAACTTCGCCAGGCAATTGAATCCTTGCCCGCTCCTTTCAGGATCGACAGCCGCGAGATATCCGAATCGATGCTTCTTGCCCGAGACCGCCTCATTCAACCGGAGGAACTCGCCCTCCACCCCCTCGAATGCCATCTGAGCCGAACGCCGATTACGGGTATCGATAATCGTACGTACCATTCGAGGAAAACCAAACACCGGGGCTGTCACATGCGGAAAGGGAAACGGAAACACCTCTCCGATCGGAGGCACACTGCCTGTCTCAAGGAGGTCCGAAATGCAAGCATCGACGACGATTTCATCGTCCTCCTGGTAGGCATTCAGGAAGTGCGTAATCTGAAAGTCTTTTTCCTGCCTGATGGTGATCGTCGAACCATCGCGACGATTAACCAGAAATATCCGGGTGCCAGCCGATGTATCGAGAGACAGGACGCCTTTACCCTGCGCCACCACGCTCTCTTCCGCAACGTTATTGATAAGCGGGCTCAGAAAGAAAATGAACCAATCGTCGCTGAAGATAAAATCGTGGATCCACGCGCGACTATCCATTTTTACGGAGTGTTCGCTCTGCACTGCTCCGGCCTGATCTACTGCAAAGCACGTCAACATCCCGGCCCTAACGTCCTGCGCAATGAAAAGCGTCTCCCCGGTCGACGGATCGACGTGCGGGTGACCAGTGAGAAGCCTGTCTCCAAAGCGCCCCCCAAAATCGAAGGTTCCCTTCGTTTCCAGCGTGTCGGGATCAAGCTCCCAGTAGTGATTCCCGAGCTCATGAAGGGCCAACACCTTGCCCGCGAGCGCAATGACGTTAATCCCAGCGACGGTCTTGATCGGGGGAGCGCCGGGTGGCAATTCGCCTTGAGAAACATTCGAAACCCCATAAAGCCCGTTATAGAGCGCCCGTCCGGCCTTTTGTTCCACCATCAGACCTTCCGTCCCCACCCATTTGCACGCATACCGCACGCTGCCTTCGTCCAGGAAAAACGCGTGCGTCATGCCATCGCCATCAAACCAGTGAGCGCGGTCGGCGTTGAGCGGCTGGAAAAATTGCGAGTTTCCGGTTCGATACAGTACGCCGCTTAACTCGCGTGGGATCTTGCCCTCGACGATCGGCGCGTCCTCCTCATATTCTCGCGTAAGCGGCTCGAACGGGCCGTTAAGAAACGGATTTACCTCACTCCACATGTTCCAACTCCTGCAAAACGTCATTTTGTGTTTCAGGGGTCAAACGCGGTCATTTGGCTACCCCTGGGTTTCGAAAGATAGACGTCGCAGGGACACCAAACCTGATCGTTTTCAGGGTATCTTCCCCGTCATCGCGACGCCCACCTTGTTGATCAAACGGCGGGAAAGTAGATCGCCTTCGTCTCCGTGAACGTTTCCAGGCCCTCGGGACCACCTTCCCGTCCGATACCGGACTGTTTGAATCCTCCAAAGGGAATTGAAGGATCGAGCTGAAGCCCGTTGACCGTGAGGTTTCCCGTGCGAATTCGTCGTGCGATGCGCTCGGCTCGACCGATATCAGCCGAGAATATAGTGCCGCTGAGACCGTACAGACTGTCGTTTGCAATGCGGATAGCGTCTTCGTCTCCGTCGTGGCATATGATCGAGACGACTGGACCGAAAACCTCCTCACGAGCGATCGTCATATCGCTATGGACGTTGTCGAACACAGTGGGGGCGACAAAGTAACCGTGCTCGTGCCCCGGGGCGCGGCCTCCGCCAATGACGGGGTTGGCACCCTCACGTTTTGCCACGTCAATGAAGTCCAGCACGCGCCGGTATTGATTGGAGGTTGCCACGGGTCCGATCATCGTGTCCGGGTCCCATGGGCTTCCAACCTTCATCCCATCAATCGCGCGGATGTATGCGCTCATGAATTCATCGTGCCGCTTGCGCGGCACCAGAACACGTGTTTGCGAAAAACAGATCTGACCGCTGAACGGCATTGTGAACGGCGCTACGTTCGCAATCCAGGCTCCAATGTCCGCATCGTCACAGATGACTGAGGCCGATTTTCCACCAAGTTCCAGGCTGACTCGCGCGAGCCTGTCTGCACAGACCTGTGCAATGTGCTTTCCTGCCACGGTCGAGCCAGTAAAGCTAACCTTGTCGATCATCGGTTGGCGAATCAACCAGTCACCGACCTCACGACCAGCCGGCACGACGTTGAATACTCCTGGAGGAAGTCCAGCGGCGGCGACACACTCCGCAAGTACCAATGCGTCCAACGGCGTTTCCGGGCTGGGCTTCGCAACAACGGTGCAACCTGCTGCGAGCGCGGCGGCCAGCTTTTGCGTCAGCAGAACAAGAGGGGCATTCCACGGTACGATCAGCGCACATACGCCTACCGGCTCCCGAACGACTTTTACCCGTCCCGTTGGCACCGTGCGCTCATCCTCGAACGAAGATTGCGAAATCAGGTCCGCGTAAAAGTCGAAGTATGCCGGTGCGATCCCGGTAAACTGGCTCGCAAACCAGCTCGGCGCCCCGACCTGCGCCGTCCAAAGCCTGCCAAAAAGGGCGAGACGATCCCGCATCTCCGACGCAATCCTCCGAAGCACTACAGCCCTTTCCACAGACGGGCTACACGCCCAGGAGCCTGTATCGAATGCATCCCTGGCCACCTTAACGGCAGCACCAGCGTCTTCAATCGATGCGGCGGGCAACCGGAAGATCACCTCTTCGGTAATGGGCGAAACCAGCTCGAACTCCTCTGAGCCCTTCGGCGCGCACCACTCTCCGTTGATGAAAAAGCGCGTCCGAACGTTGTCGGACAGTTCACCGTCGAAATTGAATTGATCTGTCGCTGCCATTATTTGCCTCCTCAAGCGTTTCCCGGTATCGAACTGGAGGTTACGGAGGCAGCGCTCTGGCGTCTTGCCTGAGCATGACACCGCGATATCTGTGCATGACGTCCTGCAACCCCACAGGCGATAGCGTTGGCATTCCGGCGACTCCGGACCACTAACGGGCAACGATCAGGCGCAGGCCAAAGCTATCCGGAGCGCACATCTATAACGGATGCCGTCACCCGACGGACGCCTGATCCGGGGCAAACCTAAACAAGGCGACCTCAGCCTTCAACCTATGTGCCTGGTCGTCAAGCGATTCGGCTGCTGCTGCCGCCTGCTCAACCAGCGCTGCATTCTGCTGCGTTACCGAGTCCATCTGAACTATCGCCCGGCTTACCTGGTCAATGCCATGGCTCTGTTCTGCCGACGCACCTGCGATCTCCTCCATGATCCCGGAAACGCGCCCAACCGCCGTCCTGATACCATCCATGACCTGGCTTACGTCTGCCATATGTTGTGAGCCGAGTGCGATGCCGGCCACGGAGGCAGAGATTACTTCCTTGATTTCTTTGGCAGCCGCGGCCGAACGTTGAGCGAGGCTACGGACCTCGCCGGCCACTACGGCAAAGCCCTTTCCCTGTTCGCCAGCGCGAACCGCCTCAACCGCAGCGTTAAGTGCGAGGATGTTGGTCTGGAAAGCCAGTTCTTCAATAAGGCCGGTAATTTGCGAGATTCTGTTTGAGCTTTCGCTGATACACCTCATCGTGTCTCCCATCGCGACAACCATATTGCTTCCGGCGGCCGAGACCTCGGTGGCCTGTCCGACTAGCATGGTTGCCTCGCGCGAGCTCTCCGCATTCTGTCTTACCGTCTGAGCTATCTGTGTCATGCTTGATGCCGTCTCTTGCAGAGACGCGGCCTGTTCCTCCGTACGTGCAGAAAGTTCAAGGTTGCCTGCCGCTATTTCGCCGGCTGCCCTGGCCACGGCATCGGCTGACAATCGCACTGAAGACACCGTTCCTTCAAATCTATGCATCAGCTTGTCGAAGGCCAACGCGCCCCTACCGAACTCGTCCATGCGTGGACTGGCTGATCGCTGCGACAGATCCAGTGTCCTCGTAATTTCCTCAAAGTTCCTCCGCATGCGGATCAGTCCGCCACAGACAACGCGTTGAAGATGAACGGTCGCCCACAACGACATGGCAGTTCCGACGGCGCATGCGAAGATCACACCGCTCAAGAGAAAATCTGATCGAGTTCCCGAAATATTTCGGCCGAACAACTCGATCGCGGCCAGTGATGCCGACGTCACCGTCAGGATCGCGCATGATCCGAGCGCGAAGAGCAGCCGAAGCCTGATTGTTATTACTTTATTCATAGCCCTATCCCCGGCGAACACTGGATGACACGTCTTCCGTTATCAGTTCTCAACGCAGCGTGATGAAATCCATTCAGTAGAAGTGCTTCAGGATCTGAGACGCATCCCCGACTGTCCAGTCGCAGGTCATTTTCCGATCAGTGGAGATGTCAGGTGTCTGGCGAGCCACGGTTGGCTCTCTATCCGCTTTTTCTCGAAACTTCGAATCAGGTCGGCGTGACGCAAAGTGAGCGCGATGTCGTCGTAGCCGTTGAGCAGGCAATATTTCCTGAACGCTTCGACCTCGAACGAGTGCTCGTCACCACCCGACGTAGTTATGCGCTGCCGTTCCAGATCAATGGTCAACTGAAACCCGCAGTTTGAGCGCGTCTGCTCGAACAGATGTGTCACCTGCTCTTCCGGCAGCACGATCGGCAATAACCCGTTCTTAAAGCAATTGTTGTAAAAGATCTCCGCGAAGCCCGGTCCGATTAATGCCCGGAAGCCGAACTGCTCCAACGCCCAGGGCGCATGCTCACGGGAGCTCCCGCAGCCGAAGTTGCGCCGCGTCAACAGGATCGATGCGCCCTGATAACGGGGTTGGTTGAGTATGAATTCCTGATTCAGGGGACGTGTTGAATTGTCCATCCCCGGCTCGCCGTGGTCGAGATAGCGCCATTGATCGAATGCGTGTGGGCCATATCCCGTCCGCCTGATCGACTTCATGAATTGCTTCGGAATGATCGCGTCCGTGTCCACGTTCTCCCGATCGAGAGGTACAACCAGACCCGTATGTACGGTGAATTTGTTCATCATGCGGTGCTTTACAGATTTCAGTCGAAAGGACGTGAGCGAACCGGGGCGCAGTATCCCCGCGCGTCCCGGTCACGGAGCGTTGCGTGCCTTAGAAGCTGTGTCTGATCCCTACCATGGCCCCGAACTGACCGTCGCCCGCCGCCGGCGTCGTGCCTCCGCCGCCCGAGCTAACGGTAAACTGCGCCCTGGCGCTGTTATCGAGGTAAGCGCCTTGCGCGTATACGGCAGTGCTTTTTGATAGCAGATAGGTAAGGCGCAGCGTCCCCAAGGTGCCGCGGGTATCGTGCTGGGACACGATCATGCGGTACATCTCGCCATCAACGATAACCGCTGGTGTGGCCTGAATACTTGCCCCGGCGTAAAAGAGGTTCGCACGGACGCCCTCAACGCCGGGCCCCGTTACCGTCCGGGCGATCCATCCCGCACCCAGTCTCGCCGGTCCGATCTTTGCCCAACCGTTCGCTTCGATGCGCGCGTCCTTATCACCGCTTGCCGTGATCGGTACCGCCGCCACACCATCGAAAAAGCTCGCAGTCGCGTTCGCGCCACCTCTCTGTTCATCGTAGACAGCCGATGCGCCGAAATTACCTCCATCGTATTTCAAACGGGCGCTCCATTGCCTGCACGCAGTAAACTGGCCCGCAACACTACCCGCGCAAGTACCCTGCCCTGGAGCGTTCCCGGTTCCGGCGGAGTCCCTGCCAAAAGAATAGGTCGCGCCGAAGCTCAGCCCGTAATAGGTAGCACTCTGATAGACAACTGCGTTGTCGCTACGCGCATTAGGCAGGTATGCATCAAACGATGCTATTGCATAGATGTTTGGGCCGAGAATGTCAGATTCCTGGATTCCCCAGTACGCCATCGAATATTGCCGGCCGAAGGAGAGCGTCCCCCACGTAGATGATTTGATTCCAACCCAGGCCTGTCTTCCGAACAGGCGCCCGCCTTGTCCCAGATCCCCTCCACGCGGGTTGAATCCGTTTTCCAGCACGAAGAGAGCCTGAAGGCCGCCCCCAAGATCTTCCGCTCCACGCAAACCCCAGCGCGATGGGAGTGAACCCGTAACACCAGGCATTCGAACAATTGAATCTCCCTTGGCATTTGCGTGCGTAACATATTCGACCCCTGTATCAATAATCCCGTAGAGGGTGACGCTACTTTGCGCCAATGCCGGCGTCGCCGTGCAGACTGCCAAACCTGCGATGATGTATTGTTTCATTAGATCTCCGAATTTTATAATAATTGAACAGCCCTATATTTGGGCTACTCGAGTGCCGTTCAGTTCGCTTGCTGAGCTCAGACTCTATTCACGCCGGGCGCTTCTACGCAGCGCAACAGCAACTGCCGCGACGACCGCCGGGACAATGCCTGCAAGGAACACTTCGCTGACGCTCCAATGCAGTTCAAGGAGAATTCCGCCGATCAGCGGACCGCAGATAGAACCGATGCGCCCAATGCCGACGGCGCATCCGACGCCCGTAGCCCTCATGTGGATCGGATATATCTCGGCGGCTAGCGCGTTCAGTCCCGCCTGGACACCCTGTACAGCCACGCCCATCAGGACGCTCACGACGACGACCGTGTGAGCATTGCCTGCCGAGCTTGCCAGCGTCACGGCAAGCAGCATATATGCAACGAGCTCCGAGATGAGTACCCTTCGCGTACCGAACCGGTTCATCAACGGACCCTGCAGCAGACAGCCCACGACACCGCCCAGACTGAACAGCGCCACGGAACGGATTCCTGCAGAAACGGAGTGCTGAGCCGAGGACAGTACGGCCGGCATCCAGCTTACGATGAAATACAGTACGACAAGGTTCATAAAATAGGGTATCCAGAGCAGCAACGTCTGGACAGCGTGCTCACGTGCGAACAGGTCGCGCAGCGGCACGCGGGCCGCGGCATCCTCCGGCGCGTAGCGCACCAGAGACGGGTCCAGGTCCGGTGCTATTCGCCGAACAATTGCGCCCAGTTGTCGCTGTTTGCCCCCGCGTAACACGAGAAAGCGAGGCGACTCTGGCATTAGGGTGAGAGATAGTAAAGCGACCGCAAGAGGCAATGAACCACCGACGATGAATACAGACTGCCAGCCGTGAATGGGGATCAGTGTCGCGCTGATCACGCCACCCAGCACCGCACCTAACGGCATACCGCACATCAGGGTGGCGACAATGGTTCGGCTATGCCGCCGCGGGGCGTATTCCGACGCCAACGAAATCGCATTAGGAAGTGCCCCACCCAATCCGACTCCAGTGAGGAAGCGCAATATCAGGAGCTGATCATACGTTTCGACATACGCGGTCGCGATCGAAAGTGCTCCAAAAAGCACGGTCGAAAGAACGATCATCGTCTTGCGGCCAAATCGATCGGCAAGGGGGCCAAGCGAGACTGCCCCGAGAAGCATACCAAGCAGCCCGGCACTGAATACTGGACCAAAATGGGTAACGGGCACTCCGATCCCCCGCGAAATGACCGGGGCCAACATACCAATGATCTGTGTATCGAAGCCGTCCAGAACCGCCGTTAATATACAAAGCGATATGGCATAAAACTGCAGGCGACTCAGCGGTCGGGCGTCTATGACCTCGTGCACCTGTATTGAGGCCGATGATGTACTCATATTTGTCTCCGTGCGGCTGCGAGCCGCTCTTTTTGTTAATCAGCTTCGAACCGGCTGACGCGTCAGTCGAGAGATACGTCAAACGGCTTAAGGAAGGTCTACGGTGAGGCTTCCCCCATTGACCCGCGACACACAGGCGCACATCTTTACGCCTGCCCGCTTTTGCTCATCGGACAGGAACACATCACGGTGATCGATTTCGCCCGTGGATTGGACAACCTGTACAGCACACAACCCGCACTCGCCCTTTCTGCAATTGAAAAGCGGGTCGGCGCCGGCAGCTTCCAGCGCATCAAGCACGGTCTCGTCTGCGCCGACGCCGACCTCTATTCCGAGCCGGGGCACCTTTAGCGTGAACGGGCGATTTGGATATGCGCCACCATTGGCAAATGACTCGAACCGCAGATCGGCGCTTCGTCGACCATCAGCAACCCATGCATTCCTCGCCGCGGTCAACATACCGACAGGGCCGCAGACGTACATCTCTGCGTCGCGATCCAATCCGTCCAGCAGATTTTCGAAGGAAACGACCTCATCCAGGCTGGCGTCATAAATCTCTATTGCACGACCCAGACGCGTCTCTAACTGGTTGAGAAACGGCATGGATTTGCGATTCCGGCCAGCATAAACAAGACGAAACTCCGCGCGGGCAGTCAGCAACTGCTCGACCATCCCTACGATAGGAGTAATGCCGATACCGCCCGCCACGAGGATCCGCGGTACCGCGTGCGTCGACAGCGGAAACGCGTTATGCGGACCGTCAATCCGGAGCGCATCGCCTTCGCGCAGGCGCCACATGAAAGCCGAACCGCCCCGCGACGCTTCCACGCGTCGCACTGCGATGAGCCCCTTCGATCCACCATTCTGCGTGCCGATCAGCGAATAGGACCTCGACTGGGTACCCGATTCCAGTTGACAAAGAACATCAACGTGGCTTCCCGGCTGGAATGCAAGAGGCGCCCTGAAGTCGAGCTCGATAAGACGGACGTCGTCACATACCTGCTCGACGCGAGTGACATACACAGCTTGTACGTATTTCATGTCGCTACTCCGCTGCTTGCGAACCGATAGAGACAATGGGAATGACCGGATTTTTGCCGGTCCTTCCCTGCCGCTCACGTTCCACAAGCCGGTCGATGTAACGGCGCGCCAGTATGGCTCCGCCATCGACGTTAAGCGGATAGAATTCTCGATCGGGATAGCGCGACACCGCGCCCTGCTGTGCTTCGAGAATCGCCTTATCTTCAGCAAAAATTGAGCGTACCGCCTCGCGCCACTCTGTCGTGAGGCGCTGGCTGCTGAGCTTGTAGTTCCGTACGATTGCCCAGTAGTAGACGCATGAGGTCTCGGTCTCCGGCGTGCTCACATGAATCACGAAGCCCGTGATGCCCCGGCTACGATCGCCCTCAGGCGCGCCCGTGCCCGTCGGCGCGACACCGACGTCAATCGTGACGGTGCCAGGAGCATGAAATGTGATGTGTTGCCACCGGTCTACCGGCCCCTCCTTTCCAAGTTGCTTTTTGAAGAAGGGGGGCGGCTCGATGTTGACCATCCAGCGCGTCACCTCGACAGTGTGTTCTGTACGGGAAACGGTAAAGGGCGCTTCAGCAACGGCGCGATTACCGATACTGCCGTGATGGACGAAGGTCTCGTGGGTAAGATCCATGAGATTGTCGATCAGCAGACGATAATCGCATTGAAGAGGTGTCGTCCCACCGTCACCGGCCCAATCGGGGCTGTCATTCTGGAACAGGTTAGGAACGAGCGCTTCGTCCGCCAGCTGTGGGTCGCCCATCCAGACCCAGACAAACCGATGTCGCTCGACGACGGGAAAAGACCGCACGCAGGCCGATGGGTTCAGGGTCTCCTGTGATGGCATCTGGATGCAACGGCCGTCAGCTGCAAACACCAATCCGTGGTAGCCGCACGTGACAGCATCACCATTCAGTGTTCCAAGTGACAGGGGCAGCAAGCGATGCCAACAGGCATCCTCGAGCGCCGCTGCGGAGCCATCCAGTTTTCTGTAGACGACAATAGAAATGCCGCATACCTTCTTCGGCGTGAGCTGACGGCCAATCTCATGATCCCACCCAGCCACGTACCACGCATTCATTGCAAACATACTTCGTCTCCTCACTTGCTGTCGCTCTTATGGCGAACATTCGAAATGCTCTGCACGGCGCTTACGGCACGCCAGCACATCGTGGGGTCAATCCTGATTTATTCTGTACTCCAGAGTTGAACTCCGCGCATGCCACCGGCCCATCATCAAGGGCAACTACCGTGACATTCGCGATGTCCGAATTTCCGCGCCAAGGTTCAGCACGGCCCCGGAGCGCGGTGACGCTCAGTCGTCAAGCCGTTGCTCGCGCCAAAGTCCAAGTGCCTTTTGCGCGGGCCGGTCAGAGAAGCTGAAAAGGACTGCGTGCTCGGTCGTCCGGTGTGAAGTCACGCTCCACGACGGCGCAACGAATACGTCACCCACGTTCCATTCGATAAGCTCACCGTTTATCGTGCTTGTACCCTGCCCTTCTCGCACGCAATAAACCGTGGCATCGGTACACCGGTACGGTCGGCCATTGAATCGGACTGGCAACTGCTGAATGAACGCACCCATCGTCGGCATCGGATATCCGCCCGTCGTGGGATTGGTGTACTGGAGCTTGATACCGTGACAGTCATCCACACCACCGCACGCCAGTTGTCGGAACGCTTCCTTCACCCTCGAGTACGGGTAATGAAAAACCGGGGAGGAACTGCCCTCCGGGACGTACTCGATCGGCAGCATGTTCGAACCGTAGCGGGCAAGTGCGTCTCCCGCGGACCGTTCGACCTGCTGTGTCTCGCCGGAGGGATAGGCTTCGGCGAAACTCGCGTCAAAGAGGTTGACGATTGGGACGTCAAGGCCATCAAGCCAGATGACGGGGTCCTCGCCGAGATTGCCATGGTCATGGAAGGTCCAGGAGGGCGTCACGATAAAGTCACCCGGGGACATCGGGATGCGTTCGCCGCTAACTGCTGTATATCCGCCCTGACCTTCGATAATCAGACGCAGGGCGGCCGCGGCGTGTCGATGGCTTGGTGCCACTTCGCCCGGCAGGATCAGCTGAAGGCCGGCATACAGGCTCTGGGTGATCTGTGACATCCCACGGATGCCCGGGTTCTCGAGCACCAGAACCCGGCGCTCCGCCTCCTTCGCGGTAATCAGCTCTCCTGCCTCAAGGAGCAGCTTGCGCATATCCAGGTAGTCCCACTTATGTGCAACGCTGCGCGGCCTCGGCTCGGGCGTCACGAGCTGGGCCATCACAGCCCACAAGGGCGCCGAATTCTGTTCGTTGAGTCGCCCGTATAGCGCCAGGCGTTTCGGATCGTCCGTGTCCCTGGCCAGTTGAATATCGGGTGTCTGCATGGTCAAGCCCCGATCCCGCTGCTTCGAACATCTACGCGCATCGAGCCAATGGCATCGAACTCGGCAAACATGCTGTCACCCGGCCGAATCGACGCAACACCTTCGGGCGTACCGGTAATGATCACGTCGCCGGGGTACAGGGTATAGAAAGAGGAAGCAAATTCGATCAGTTCCGGCACACCGAGAATCAGCTCACTGGTGTTGGATTGCTGACGGATCTCCCCGTTGACCGCAATGGAGAATCCGAGATTGCCCGGGTCCGGAAGCTCGTCGCTCGTGACGAGCCACGGTCCCAATACCGTGTACGAATCCGGAGATTTGCGGAAGCTGCGCTCTTCCGGGCCCCGAATCGTGATATCCAGACCGATGCAATAGCCGGCAACGTACTTGAGTGCATCTTCCTTCGACACGTTCGCGGCTGTTTTCCCGATGACGACGGCGAGTTCGACTTCGTGATCGTTGCGACGATCGAGCTTGCGCAGCGCAACGCCTTGGGATGCACCGACGAGCGAGCTCGTCGCTTTCAGAAACAGGCCCGCGCGCTGGATATGGTTAATCTGGTTGTCATGATGCAGATTCGCATCGCCGAGCACTTCTTTCAGGTGCTTCTGGTAGTTCACCGGGGCTGCGACAATCTTTCCAGGGTTTGCGACCGGACTCAACAGCGCAACCTCAGAGAGCGGAATCGACCGCGCGCGCGGCGCTATCTCCAATGCTGCGTGTCGAACCTGCTCCAGATTCGCGATCAGTACATCATGTTCAGGAAACGGATAATGAGCCGAAGGAAGGACCTGGAGAGCTTCCGTTACGTCCCTGACTACATCGCCTTCTACAAGACCAAGGCGGTTTTCATTAAAGCGGCAGATCTTCATGTTTTATCCCAGCAGTATTTCTAGTGGCACACGTGACGCGTGGTGATCTGGTCAGGTAGTCCAACCTTAGTTTGTGGTCACGAGGCTCTCGCCTCGAAGCTGCGAAGTCGGGCGGATAGCACTGGCGTCATAGAGCCATGCCATACCATCCAGCGTCTGATCGAGGGAGCGTGACTGCAGGAACTGATTCCGCAACTCGCGATTCACGCCATTCGCGTGATAGAACTCGCCATATAATCGCGCGCTCATCTGGACCTTGCCCGTGCGCAGATAGCGCCGTTCCTGATATCGCACGAACGCGGTCGCGAGATCGTCGTTGGCATGGGCAATCTCGTCCGCAAGCACGACGGCGTCTTCCATGGCCATGCAGGCGCCCTGTGCCATGTATTGCAGCATCGGGTGGGCGGCGTCGCCCAGAAGCGTCACGTTGCCCTTCGACCAGTTCTTCACCGGATCACGATCGCACAGCACCCACATGCGCCACGTCTGGATTTTTTCGAGCAGGGTCTTCACGGTGGGCACTGCGTCACGAAAGCGAAGATGCAACTCTTCCGCGTCGCCCACAGCGTCCCAACCTTCCACGTATCGGTCGCTGTGGAATACGGCGACGAGATTAAACAACTCTCCGCCGCGCAGCGGGTAGTGAACGAGGTGAGTCTTCGCCCCGGCCCAGAGCGTCATCGTGTTGGAGCGCAAATCCTCCGGCACTTCGCTGATTGGAAGAACCGCGCGATATGCGATATGCCCGGACACTCGTGGACCACCGTCTCCGACGATCTGGCTCCGTACGGTCGACCAGAGTCCATCAGCGCCGATCAGCGCACGCCCCCTGACGTCGCCATCCGTCGTCTGCAATACAACGCTGTCGCCGTGGTCAGTGAAGCCGTTCACTTTCACGTTCGTCGACACTTCGATCAGATCCGAGCGCAGGCAGGCGTCCAGAAGAATCCGATGAAGATCGGCACGGTGAATTAGTGCATAGGGGTAGGTAAACCGGTTGAGGAACTGGTCGTCGAGGGGAATCGACACAACCTGCTCACCCGAGATTCCGTCCATCATCACCAGCCGTTGTGGCATCGCCGCCTTGGCACGGACCGCATCCGTGACGCCAAGTCGTTCGAAAACGTGGAAGGCATTGGGCCCGATCTGAATGCCCGCCCCGATCTCTTTGATCTCCTCGGCGCGCTCGAAAAGCCGAACTTTGAAACCGGCCTTGCTCAGGGCAAGTGCCGCTGCGAATCCACCAATGCCACCGCCCGAAATAAGGATGGGCAGCGAATGTTGCTGTCCTGATGCCATGTCTCCTCCGACTTATCTGCAAGTACATGAATGCGTCTGAACGCCCCCAGGTTCGGTGAGCCTTCACAACGTTGTCGATTCTAGGGACTCGCGGACCATCAATCTATATGTAACAATTGATAGGCATCGTCAAACAAATTGATAAAGGAGACAGAGGTGGACAATCTCGACCTGAAGAGCTTGATGGTGTTTGACGAGGTCTATCGAACGGCCAGCGTTTCGCGGGCCGCGGAGAACCTGGATCTGGGGCAATCGGCGGTAAGCATGGCGCTTGCCAAATTCCGGAGGCACTACAACGACCCGCTGTTTGTCCGAACTTCTGAAGGAATGCAGCCGACGCGTCTTGCCGACGACATAGTGGGTCCCATTCGCGAGGCCATGTCAGCGTTGAAGCTCACTTTATTGCATCGCACCACCTTCGATCCGCTTACGTCGAATCGTATGTTCGGGTTATGTATGACGGACATAGGTCAGCGGGTGATGATGCCGCGCCTGCTTGCTCATCTTCGGGAAGTTGCACCCAGTGTTCGCATTGATCTCAGTTACACCTCCGAACACACAGCTCACCAACTGGAGGCAGGTGAAATCGATCTTGCGATAGGCTTTTTGTCGCAGCTGGATGCAGGCATGTATCAACAGCAACTCTTTACCGATAGATTCGTCTGCATCGTAAATCGCGACCACCCGCGCCTTCGCGAAAACAGCGTCACGCTCGAAGAGTTCGAGCGTGAATCGCATCTGATTGTTGCCACGCAGGGAACAGGGCACGTAATTGTTGAGGAAACGCTGGAGCGCAACAACATCAGACGGAAGGTCGGGCTGCGTATCCCGAATTTTCTGGGCGTCGTCTCGAATATCGCAAGCACCGAATATCTCGCGATCGTCCCGGAGCGATTTGCACGTATCGTCGCCGAGAACACGCCGATCAAATTGATTGAACTGCCGTTCGCGGTGCCCACTTACCGGGTCATGCAACATTGGCACGAACGCTATTCTCGCGACCCATCCTTGAGCTGGTTTCGAGCGACCATCGGCCAACTCTTTCGCGAATAGAGGCATCACTTCTCTGCCAGTTGCCATTCTGCTTCCCCGTGCTGACGCAAACTAAACTTAAATCCATGCTGTCTGGGGCCGCGCTCGATAGATCCGCAAAAAGGCCGCCCGACCGTGATCACGGAGCAAGTCCCAGACCTCTCTCCGGCTCCCGCTTTTCGCGAAGGCAAGTGCGGCACGTTGAAAAGTTTTATCGCCCGACTGGAAGTCCCCACCCTCCAGGGCATCCCGTCGAACTGTTCGGTATCGACCGATAGAGCGCGTCTAGAAGCGAAATGCGATGCCAGCCTGGGTGACGAGGGGATCAAGACGGACTGCCGCATCAACAGGCGCCGGGCCGAGATACCCCGTTGCACTGGTGCGCGCGATGAATTTCTTCACGTCGACGAAGACCCCGATGTGTTTCGTTATCCGGTACTCGAGGCCGACCTGCCCCAGTCCACCCCACGCGTTGCGTGCCTGAAAATCGGTGACGGAGCCGTCCGTCGTGTTGAATATCTTCAGATATGTCACGCCGGCGCCGATGTATGGATAAAGGTTGTAGCGCGCAAGCCCCTGGAACTCGTACTGAAGCGTCAATGTGGCCGGGGCGTACTTCACTTTCCCGATGGTCCCTGGGCTCGCCACGGTTCCTGTCCCCGTCAATGTCGTTGTAGACGGCACGCCCACGGTGAGTCCCAAAGACACGCCTGGCGTAATTCGGTAGCCAAGTTCCGTGAGAAATGCCGCATTGTTCTTCACGTCTGCATTCGCGCCTGGTACGGGCTAGCCACCAGCCTTCAGATCGGCGTTCGCATTGAACGCAATCCAGGCAGCCCCGGCACGAATCCACCAATGACTGTCATCCTGCGTGGTTGGCGTCGTCAGAACGCTCTGTGCGTTGGCGGCATTATATGACATCATAAGTATTGCTAATGAATAGACAGTTTTACCTATCGAAAACCTGACTGTTGGAAAGATTACCTTCTGTCTCCTTGGATCTTTTTTTGACTTTTATGCTGTTACTACTCGGGCACAGGTTAGGTGCCCGCCTCCCTGCTTTCAATACGCGATAGAGATGGACTTCGGCGTTGTGTAGGCATCAATCGCCGCGGCACCATGCTCCCAACCAATACCCGAACTCTTGGATCCGCCAAACGGCAGGTTTGGATCGACCATATTGTGGGTATTGATCCAGACCGTTCCTGCCTCGATGGAGTCGGTCAGTGACAGAGCCGCGGAGAGATCATTTGTCCAGACACTTGCGCCGAGGCCACCCTCCCGGTGACTTCGCAGGCGAACCTGGCCAGGCTTGAGCGGAGCATCGGTACGTGGCTGCGAACTTCGAACTCCGGCATCAGATCCGCAGACGGTCGACCGCTGAACTGGGCCGATTTCCCTTCCTGCCCGTCATGCAGGATGCTTACGCCGTAGCGCCCGTGTTCGCTTATGAGGCGATGGGTCCGGCCCGGCTTCAGCGAGATCATGAGCGTCGGCGGGTCCAGGCTGATTGATGTGAAACTGTTTATCGTCATGCCATGCACGCTGCCCACCTGCTCACCTTCGACTGTGACAACGGCGATGCCGATGGCAAATAGGGACACCGCCCTACGGAACTTTGTTCGCGCATCGATCTCCGCTTGGGTAGGTTGCTCTTCCATCAAATCCATTTGTAGTCCTACATGCTTGTCACTCTTCTGCTCAGACAGGATCGCCACCGCCACGTGGCGAACATCCCCGACACGCGGTCATTGAGACCGCACTTCTATGCCGCAATGGGAGCCGACGTCGCGTTCTGCTCTCCCGCTTTCGGTCGTTCGCACCATGCTGCCATCCGCTGCGGACTGGAAAAGCAGTCCCATTGACGTTCCGGATAATTGAAATTGTCGGTGAATTCGTCTGCGAGCTCGCGATGCTGGTACAGGTTGAAAATGAATTGTTGCAACTCCGCCGGAAGAAGTCGGAGGTTCGTAAGCATGAAGTTGGTCCAGCGGGTTGCGCTCAGCACCCGATCCTGGCGCCGCATGTTGACGTGCTCGCAAAAGCGCTCGTCAAACACGTCCTGGCGGACGATCTCTTCGCCGACAATCCAGGCTGCATGGGAAGCCATGTTGGCACCCTGACCGAGCACCGGGTCAACGGTGGCAGGCACGTCACCAAGCGCGAGCGCCATCTTGCCGTCGCCAAGCGCCATGTGCGTGGTTCGAACCGTCGGTGTGCTGACTGGCAAATATGCGCTTGAGCAGCAGGACCCGGCCCGTCGTCGATAGCATCACGAACGCCAGAGCGATGGCACCCAGCGCGACCGCGGCAACATGGTGGCCGTATGTGTCGATCCTCGCGGCCAGCAGGAAATTGCTGAAACGGCCCGCGAGCCCTGTCACGCGCACCGCCACGCCGGTTATCGCGCCGCCGAACACCAGCCACCAGGCGGGAGACGAAAACCCCGCGAAGACGGTCTGCGCCGGCTCGACACTGAACAGCATCGCGAAGAGGAAAAACAGCAGTGTGGTCACGGGCTCTTTCAGCAGCCCAAGCGCCCATGAACAGACCGTGAAGAACACGAGGATCGCCGCCTGGGACATGGCCACCGGGTAGCCCCGGATGAGCGGTACGTAGCGCGTCGGGATGAGTGCCGCCACCCACAGGATCAGCAGGCCCGTACCGATCTGCTCCCCGTAACGCGCATGCACCGACCGGCGCCAGGGTTTGCGCGCGGGCCGCTTTACGTCGACCCTGGCTGCCTTCAGTTCACCCACTGTCGTCTCCACATCATCGTCTGCCTGCGAAACTGCTTTCATCATAGGCAGTCGTACAATGGCGATGATTCGACTGCCGGACATCTTCTTACGAAAACATGCCACGACGCAATGCATGGGATCCGCAGCCCAAGAGAGTGCCCGCCCCCAAGGAGCCGGTCATGGCGCATCTGCGCCTGCCACCCGCGGACGGCATCATCGAGTGGCACCGGCACACCTGGGGCCAGCTCGCCTGCACCCGGCTCGGGAGCATCCGCGTCAGTGCGCCCGGCATGATGTGGATCGTGCCGCTCTGACGCGCGGTGTGGATTCCGCCCGGCATCGATCACCAGGTAGTGATGCTCGGACACGTCGAGTTTCACACCCTCTATATCGAGCCGGGCGCATCGCCGTTGCCGCCCGATGCGTGCTCGGTCATTGAAGTTTCGGACCTGCTGCGCGTGCTCACCGGATCGCTCGCAGATAGCACGCAGACTTCGCCCCGCCACCGGTCCCTCGCCATGCAGTTGCTGCTCGAAGAAATTCGCGCAGCGCCCACGCTGCCCCTGGGCCTGCCATTGCCCTCGGAGCGGCGCCTGCGTGCGCTGTGCGCGGCGATGATGGAGGAGCCGGGCTCAAACCGCACCCTCCAGGATTGGGCCCGCGTCGTGGGCGCAAGCGACAGGACGCTGGCCCGGCTTTTCCAGAGCGAACTCAATACCAGCTTCGCGATCTGGCGCCGGCAGCTCAGGCTCTCACGCGCCATCGACCTCATTGGCCGCGGCGTTCCGCTGCATGTGGTCGCAGCCGAACTTGGATATGCCAATGCGCCGGCCTTCTCCACCATGTTCCGGCACGCACTGGGCTTTCCGCCCTCACAGCTCGCAGGCACGTCCGGCGCGCGGCGCCCGTAGGCCGCAGCAAGGACCGCCATCCCGATCGGGTCGGGCATCGAGGCGCGCGCCTGCACGGGCCTGTGCACAGGTTACGATGGACAGGATCTTTTCAGTCAGGAGCCAACCCGTGAAAATAATCCGCAGTCGCGAGTTCACGTCAGACAGGGCATGGGGTGCGCTCGACATAGCGACGATGCAGGGCATCAGCGTGCGCCTGCACTGGACGGACCAGCCGTATCTATGGCATGTGAACGATGGCGAAGAGGTCTTCGCCGTTCTCGATGGAGCCGTCGACATGCATTACCGCGAAGCGGGCGAGGAACAGATCGCCACCCTGCATGCCGGTGACGTCTTTTTCGCCGGCCTGGGCTGCGAGCACGTCGCGCATCCGCGCGGCGAGGCCCGTATTCTCGTTATCGAGCGCGAAGGCAGCATCTGAGCCCCTGCGTCATACAGCGCCCAGCGCCAATCCGGCCACCAGCCGGTTGCGCATTTCCTGGCATCGGCGACCGGCTGCGGGAGGCCCGATCTGGTCGGTCTCCGGTCGACGCCTGGATCGCGAGTGCCGGGCCGGACATCACACACCCTGGCCACGCGGCCAGCATCTCGCACCCCCCGGTCTGAAACGTCAGATTACGACCTTGCAGGTGCCCCAGGCGGTCTTGAGTATCTCGCCCGGCCGCACGCAGGCATCCCCCGCCGGGCGCGCAAGGAACGTCACGACCTTTCCGTCCTGATCCGTATAAGGCCCGATCTCCACCACCTCGAGTTCGAACGCATCCACATGAATGCGTGAGCCGATAAACGCACTCGTTCGCTCCCGCTGCGCGAGCGCGCTGGCAAGTGTCAGGCGACGGGGTTTGTTCCCTCCCGCGATATCGTCCGTTGATTCAGTCTCAGGCTGCACAGGCATCGTTATGTCATCGCTTGACCGGGCCATCATTGTAGCAAGCGCGCGCATGGCAGACGGCGCCCGCGCAATGCGGCAGACACCGCTTCCGTCATGATCAGGGGCGCCCCCTGCGCCGACGTTTCGCGCCGGGGGCGGCGCCAATGCACGTCAGCGAACCCATCATCACCAGCCAGCGCGTCCGCGGATGGGTCATTCATCGTCATATCGCACACACCACATCTCATGGGCGAGACTGCGCACGCCCCCGGTTAGCCAGTGCCTCCTTACGTTGTTATGCGGGCAACTGATACGCTGGCCGTCATCGCCAGCAGCCTGTCGTGAATCATCCTTCCTGCAAAGGGCGCCTCCCTGCGCTAACGCTCCGGGACCAGGGCTTTCGCGCTTCGCGTCGAGCCGCGGACCGCGTCTCGCCCCTGCCGGGCATCAATCCCTTGACGCAAAAACCCTCAAGACCCTCAACCCCTCAACCCCTCAACCCCTCAACCCCTCAACCCCTGAAAGACCTGGTCAGGTGGAGGCCGCATACGGCCCCCACGATCGCGCTCGCCGCGCGGCGGCTCATCCCGCTCAAACCCGGAGCTTCGCAGCCGCCTGCCCCCTGAGTTCCCGCCCGACACCCTCGACCGTAGCCGATGGCCGCCCGGTGTCAAGGGGCGAGGGACCGTGTTGCCCGCACCCCTCCCTCGCCTTTTTCCTTGACACCGGGCGGCCATCGGCTCCTTGAGTCGCACGGGCGCGAACTCAGGGGACTGGCGGCAGTACTGCCAACCCCGGGTTCCACCGGGACGAGCCCAACCCCTACGAGGCGGGCGGAATCTTGGGGCCCGGTCAGCGCAACACCCCTCAACCTTTTTGCTGTGGAGAGTGCCATGCAACTCGCTTCCTCCTTCCGTTACGGTTCCCCGATGCTCCGCTCCGACTCGCCGCTGTCGGACGACCAGATCCGCCATGTTGCCCCTTCGATCTTCGCGGACGGCAAACACGAAAGCCGCTCCGAACGCTACACCTACATTCCCACCATCGATGTGCTGCGCGGCCTGCGCAACGAAGGCTTCCAGCCGTTCATGGTCTGCCAGACACGCGTGCGTCATGACGACCGCCGCGAATTCACCAAGCACATGATCCGCATGCGGCACGCCGACGAGATCACCGGCGAAGAAGCCAACGAGATCATCCTGCTCAACTCGCACGATGGCACGAGCAGCTATCAGATGCTCGCTGGTGCCTACCGCTTTGTCTGCCAGAACGGCATGGTCGCAGGGGACACCGTGCGCGATATCCGCGTCCCCCACAAGGGCAACATCGTGCAGAACGTCATCAACGGCGCGTTCGACGTACTGGACGGCTTCGACCTGATCCGCGAGCAGAAGGAAGGCATGAAGGCCCTCACGCTCGCGCGCGACGAACAGCACGCGTTCGCGCGCTCCGCGCTCGCGCTGCGCTACGACCCGACCGACGCCGACGCGCCCGCCCCCATCACCGAAAGCAGCCTGCTTGCCCCGCGCCGCTTCGAGGACCGCCGGGACGACCTCTGGACAGTGTTTCAAAGGGTCCAGGAAAACCTCACCAAGGGCGGGCTGCATGGACGCTCACGCAGCGGACGCTCCATGTCCACCCGTCCCATCACCGGCATTGACCAGAACGTGAAGCTCAACCGCGCGCTGTGGATGCTCGCAGAAGCGATGCGCCAGATGAAGGCATAAGCACCTTCGGGGCGGACTCTCTGCGCCGCCCCTTTCCATTCGATCAGGACTCCTCTCCGGGTCAAGTCCTGATGCGTCCTGCAACATCGACCCGGAACCTTCTTTCCAACCTTCTGGAGTCAGTCATGCAAACCCAAGTTGAAACCGCCGTAGTAGAAACCCCCGAAACCGCATCGCCGCTCGAAACCAGTTTCGGCAACGAGCAGCCCGTCATCACCGTGCCGTATTGCAGTCTGCGGCCCTCGCCACTGAACGCCCGCACCCAACCCCTGTCCGGCATTCCAGCCCTTGCCACCAGCATCCGCGCCAAGGGCCTTTTGCAGAATCTCGTCGTTCACGAAATGAAGGGCGGACGCGGCAGGCAGCGCCGCTATGGTGTCTGCGCGGGCCAGCGCCGCGAGGCCGCGCTCGACCTGCTGTTCGAACAGAAGCACATTGCTGCCGACTATCCGGTACCGGTGCGCATCGTCAGCGAAGGAGAAGCCCTCGCCATTTCGCTGATCGAGAACAGCGAACGCGAAGGACTCGACCCGTTCGACGTGCTGCGTGCGTACCGGATGCTGGCGGAGGAAGGGCGCAGCGTCGATTACATCGCCGCGTTGTTCTCCGCGTCGCCGCTCACCGTCAAGCGCCGCATGAAGCTCGCCAACGTATCACCGAAGCTACTCGCGCTGCTGCGCGAGGATGCGATCACGCTCGACCAGCTTGCGGCTCTCGCGCTCGCTGACGATCACGAAACGCAGGAACACATCTGGTTCGACGCGAACGACTGGCAGCGCCAGCCCAACTATCTGCGGCAGGCCATCACACGTGCCGAGATCGACGCGGGCCGCAGCCGGCTTGTGCGCTTCGTCGGCGTTGCCTCCTACGAAGCAGCAGGCGGCTACGTTCGCCGCGATCTGTTCAGCGACGACGAAAACGCAGGCTATATCGCTGACGCCGAACTGTTGCAACGCCTCGTCGCACAGAAGCTCGACGCCGCCGCAGAAGAAGTACGCGCCGAAGGGTGGGGCTGGATCGAAACGCGTGTCGAGCGCGATTTTCTGGAACTGAACCGTTACGGCAGGCTGCGCCCGGTCCTGCGCCCCTACACCGACGACGAGCAGCAGCAGATGGATGCGCTCACCGCGCAGCAAGACGAACTGGCCGAGAAGCTGGAGGCGCTGTCGGAGGATGACGAAAACGCCTACGAGGAAGCCGACCGCCTGAACGACGAAATCGAGCGCGTCAGCGTAGCCCTCATCGCACTCGAAGGTGTTGCCCTGATATGGGACGAGCAACAGATGGTCGAAGCCGGTGCGTTCGTCCTCGTCGGCCAGCAGGGCGAACTCGTCATCGAACGCGGCCTCGTGCGCCGCGAGAACGCCGATGCGCTCGAAGCCGCAGGCGCGCATGTCACCGGCACGCCCGAAGCCGAAGCACACGACACGGTGTCCGCAACGGCCCCGAAGGTCAAACCGGTCCACAGCGCCAAGCTCTGCCAGCGCCTCACCGCGCACCGCACCGCCGCGATGCGCGCGGAACTCGCCGCGCAGCCCGCCGTGGCGCTCGCCGCACTGCTGCATCACCTGGTCCCGAAGGCGCTGCCCGAGCATTTCGGGCACACGTCCGCGCGTGACTTCCTCGCCCTGACCGGCACGAACAATCACGACGGACTGCTGCGCGCCGCAGACGACCTAGACACCAGCCCCGCGTGGAGCGCCATCGAGACGCAACGCGCGCGATGGATCGCGGAACTGCCCGCGAAACGGGCCGACCTGCTGCCCTGGCTCATCCAGCAGGACCCCGGCACGACGCTGCTCGATCTGCTCGCGTTCTGCACCGGCACCCTGCTTGACGGAATCGCAGGCGAAGAAAGGCCGCATGCGATCAACGCGCTCGCAGGTGCGCTGAACCTCGACATGACCGGGTACTGGACGCCCACCCGCGCCACGTATTTCGACCATGTCAGCAAGGCGCGCATTGCCGAAGTCGTCGCTGCCGCCGTGTCGCCGAAGGCTGCAGCCGACCTCGACAGGATGAAGAAGGCCGACGCCGCAGCAGCCGCCGAACTGCGGCTCGCGAAAGTCGCCTGGGTGCCGGAAATCTTCACCGACCGGGAAATCCCTGCGGCACCTTCATGGGCGAGCCGCGACGACGACGAGGATGAGGACGGGACCGACGGTGCGGACAGCGGAGCCGATACGGAAGAAACGCCGGAGGGCGACGACGCCGACACGGAGCCGGATGCCGGTCACGGCACGGAACACATCAACGACACCCCGCCCGATGCACCAGACGCGCCCGTCGCAGCCAGCCCGCAGCCCGCATGGCCTTTCCCGAGCGCTGACAGCGTGAGTACCGGGCAATCCGGCCCGCTCGCAGCGTAATCCCAACCTCGGCAACGGGGCGACGCAGGCGCAGCGGCTCCGCATCACGCCCTGCCGCCTGCGCATCCAGACTGAACCGGAGAGTCCATCATGTTCAACCATATCCGCATGGTCGTGCTCGCGACCAATGCCGTGGGTTCACCCGATCTTTTTCTCACTTCCGTCGAGGCAACCGACACGCAGTACCAGCATGGCCGCCATTACGACATGGCATTGCTGCGCGCCCGCGATGAAGGCTACAGCACCCCGATGATCGCCTTCGACCAGCACGACGCGGCAGCTCGCATGCTCCGCCGCGCCGCTGCGTTCATCGAAAGCGACGCTGCCGAGGTATAACCCGTGCGGGCAGACGGCTTGCCACCTGCCCGCTTCATGCGGATGGCCGCCCACCCTGTCCAGCCAGTTCCTAGCAAAAATGCTTGATGTACGTGCGAAACCGCGCGTGAATGATGTCGTCGCAACCCAACCGGGAGATCGCCGTGAACACTTCTGACCTCCTCCCGTCGCAAGGCAGCAGCTTGCCGAAATCGCCATGAGGATACTGCGCGTGGAAACCCTCGAAGCCCGCCACTCCGACCGGCTCGATTTCTACGATATGCCGGTCTGGTCTATCAGGGACGCGCTCGAAGCGTCTTACCTGGCCGGTGTCGCCAACGCGAAAGCCGGTGCAGCATGAACAGGACCCGGCCATTCGCCGTGCTGGCGGTCTCCAATACGACAGGCGCGGAAACGCAGACCGTCCGGGCTTTTCCCGACAGTGCTCACGGTCGCCACCTTGCCGACGAGTCCACAATGGCCTGACCTGTGGAGTGGCCCTGTCCGAGGCCGTCGCCACCGTCATGCAAAGACAGACGAACCGAAAAATTCGCAGCAGAATGAAGCGCCCATATGGCTTCGCGCACGGCCTGCCCCGAATGACGCGCTTCGTGATTCATTGCGGCCTGACGGAAGGCAATACCGACGAGGTGTAACTTTCTGCCCGAACCCAATGGTCGCCTGCCCACCAGCCTGCCAGCCCGCCCGCACCCGCCGCCAGCAGCATCACCACCAGTCCGCTCGCCACCAGCCCGTAGCACGCCTTCACGAACCGCCGCATGGCGACCCGCTCGAATGACGCGAGCGCCGCGTCGAGCCGTTGCCGCTGTTCACGTGCCGCGATCGCCATCGCCGCCACGAGCCGGTTTCCGGCAACACGCGCAATCCGGTTCGCCGCCCGCTGGGTGAGCGCAGCGAGCGCCTCATCGTTCAGCGCCGCAAGCGCCGCCCGGTAGCGCGCCTCGTGTTCGGCGGTCATCTTCTCCGCCAGTGTGATCGTTTCCTTGCAGCGTGCGAGCGCGTCGCGATGCTGCGCCATCAGCGCCTGCGTCGCCGCGTGCGCTTCGGCGCGCGCCGCATCGACGCCGCCTGCGCCCGCCTGCCGGATGCGCTCCGGCATCGCCTCGTAGAGGCGCACGTAGTATTCCAGCACTGCCAGCACCGACCATAGTGCATCATTGTCACGCAGATTCAGCGCCGCCGACACGCGGCGCATGCGCAGCAGGCTCGTGTCGTCCGGCGGCGCGCCGCTCACTTCAAGGAACAGCCGCGCGAGCGGATCAACCGGGCGGGCACGCCGTGTACGCCGCTCACGCATCGCCCGTCACCTGCGCGAACATCGCGTCATAGCACGCCCGCCAGCGCAGCAGTTCCGCACGCTGACCGATGGGCAACGTCTCCACCGCCTTGCGTACCGACAGCCGCTGGCTGCGCAGGTCATCCGCAACGCGATCAGCCAGTTCCGGAAAATCCAGCGACCGGCCCTTCGCCTCAATGCTCCTGCGCAGCTTCGAATCTTGATACAGCACGAAGCGTTCGGGCATGCCGTAGTAGCCATTGCGCACGACATGTACCGTCGCATCCGGGAATGTATCGCTGAACTGCCGCAGCAGTTCAAGACTGTCGCGCTGCCGGTTGATGACCCAGAACACGACGAGCCGCCGTCCGAGTTCATCGAGCGTACTGCCGAGTGTCGCGCCGTAGCGCGTGACGCCATCCTGGTTGCGCGCAGCCGTGCTGACCACCACGACTGCATCGCGATGCCCGTCACAGTAGTTCACGAAATCGATCCAGCCACCGGCCTTGTCCAGATCGAATGATGCGCAATCGATCTCGTCGTGCACCGCGCGCATCACGTCCGGGTTCGACGTATCGTTTTCCACCAGCACGGTATTCACGCCCCGGCGCTGCAGGTGATCCACGAGCGCAAGCGCAACCACGCTCTTGCCGACACCACCCTTGCCGCCGCCAACAAGATAGATGGGATTGACTGTCGTGTTCATGGCGACTCCCTACAGATCGTCGGTGTCGGGCCGGATCGCAAATCCGAGCGTGCCCTGCACCGGCATGGGTTCTCTGGTTACGGTCTTTCCCCCGTCCTTGCGGACATGATTCGTGCGCGGCGGCGCATCGGGCTGACGCCCCGCTGCGCCGGCCGCCTGCCCTGCCGTACGCGCACCCGGCGACGGGCGTGTGCCACTCCCAGTACCGCTCCCCTTCCCGGCTGCGCGCAGCGCGTAGCGGATCGTTCCCGCCGTGATGTCGATGCCGTGCGATTTCGCCTGCTCCGCGATCTGCTCCAGTGTGTAGCCCTTCGCCTGCGCCGCGCGTACACGTGCGCGCATGTCTTTCATCGCATCGCGCACCGTGACGCCATGCTCAGCCTCGGGCTTTTCAGGTAGCGCATCGAGTGTGTGGGCGAACGCCTCCCATTGCGACTTTGTATAGACCCTCGCGACAGGCATGAGTCACCCTCCTGCGCACACCGTTACGCGCCACCTTCACACCATCCTGCGCACAGCAAGCACACGCGTCAACCACCTTTTTTCGCACCGCAAACGCACATGGGAACACCTGGGAAGCGACGGGAACCCGTGAGAACAACACACTTTTTTGCGCCTGTCGTACGCGCGCGACACATCCTCCGTTGCGTATCCCAGTTGACTCGTGACACGCATGCTATTCGACCGGCGTCGTCCCCGGTTACGCGCGGACCTCGATCAACCATACGCAGCGGATGCACATCGGACAAGGCAAGCTCAGGACGCGCGCAAGCGTAGCGAATCACGTCAATGCGCCAGTCACGCGCCACCGTCAGCGGATTTGATACGCACGCAGCCGTGCCAACCCTGAACACGTTACGCGCGCGTCCATTCGCAAGACATGCACACAACAGCACGCATGCCTTACGCACGGGATTGACTACCGAATGGGAAAGCATCACGCACGCCGTTTACTCCGGAGGGGAGACCTCTACGCAACACCCTTGCTTACCCATTCGCACATGATGGTGCAGGGTCTGAACGGGCGTTTACGCGACGGCGGAAACCTCAACGCAAAACGTTTACGCGGGGCGACAAAATGCGCACTGAAAACACGGTATTGCAGGATAGGCTACCGCCGGTTTTGGGCGCCATGTGCAACGCACTTCTACTAGATAAACATGGTCGCGGCCTCGGTAACCTTGCGCTTGCTAACAAGTGCTCGCGCGTCGATCAGGATGCTGTTGCGTATTCCGATAATGTGATCGACCAGATCATGCAGTGTGTCCACCAGCATCGCAGGCAAACGCTCGCTCAGACGCGCCAGCACACCGGCCATCGCCCGGTTCAGCGCGGCCCGGCCCACCGCCATCACCTCACCGTATTCCGTCAGCAGTCCACGCAGGCCATTAATCTGCATCGTGCGGAATCTGACCAGCTGCTGGCGCATCCGGTGCAGCGCCAGCACCGCCTGCTGCGTTTCAGTCTTGAGCGCCACCGCCCTCACGCAAGGCTGCTGTACCGCGCTCCAGATCGCGCGCGCATCGGCCACATCGTTCCTGTTGCCAATCACGAATGCCTTGACCGCCTTGCCCGGCATCAACCTGACCTGATGCCCCATTTCGCCCAGCCGACGCGCCCAGTGCTGGGCTCCGCCGCACGCTTCCATGCCGATGAGGCAGGGCGTGCGGTTGGCGAAATGCTCCAGAAACGCGCCACGCCGGATCTGTCGGCTGATGACCTCGCCGGTTTGCGGATCAACCCAGTGCACCTGGAAAACCTGCTTTGCAATATCCACACCGACCGGAGTAAAGTTCATTTGGGTTCTCCTTCCTCAAGTGGTTCGTTGCCCAACTTCCACTCTGGCACATCTGATGCCGTCGGTTGCGAGAACCCACCTTACCTTTGCCCGCCCCCCACGGTCAGTGATCAGCAGCCCTCACGGGGGGAGGCGTCCATTCCATTTGTCTCGTTGCCGAGGTGGTCGCGTAAAATCGGGAGATGAAAAAGACGAAATCTCTCTATCACGGGCATCGCTTCCCAGCGGTGGTGATCAGTTGTGCCGTTCGTTGGTACTTTCGATTTCAGTTGAGCTTGCGCGACATTGAAGAGTTGCTGTTCGAGCGTGGCGTCGTGGTGAGTTACGAATCGCCGCTGGTGCGGTAAATTCGGCACAGGGTTCGCGCATCGCGTCAAGGCAGCCCGGCGCAAACCGGGCAGTACCTGGCATCTTGACGAGTTGTTCGTGATGCTGCGCGGTGAACCTTTGTGCTGTGGCGAGCCGTTGACGAGCACGGCGCCGAACTCGATATCCTGCTGCAGAAGCGGCGCGACACGTCCACAGCCGAACGATTCTTCAGGCGCGTGCTTCGTTCGTGCCCGACGCCGCGCAAGATTGTCACCGACCAGCTGCGCAGTTATCCGGCCGCGAAGTCCCGCATCCCGGATGCTGGCAAATGTCAAACACGTGTTCGTCAAGGCTGCTGCCCGCGTGAACAATCGGGTCGAAAATAGCCATCAACCTACGCGTGAACGTGAGAGGCGCTTTCGCGGGTTTCGCGACCCCAAGCGCACCCAGGCGTTTCTTGCGAACTTCGGACCGATCCGGCAGCACTTTGCGCTCAAGCGACATTTGCTCCGCGCGTCTCTCTACCGCAAACAACTCACTCGACGTTTTGACGCGTGGCATCGTTGCACCCAGCTTACCCAAAATCCGTCCTGCCTCTAAGGAAAGCTCCATCCATCGCACTGCTGCGCCGCGATCACTTTAGTGTGACAACGCCGCATCCGGCGCCGCGCTCGCGCACGTAGACGTTGGCGTGTATCTCGGAGCGCCAGCACCCGTGTATATCGCCTCCCTCCCGTAGTCTACGAGGCGCCACCCGTAGTCTATGCGGCACCCCCGGTAGTCTATGCACCTACGCCTGCAGCGTATGGATACGACAGCGAATACTGGGAACGGCGTCGCTGGCACGAGTATCGTCGGTACCGGGACTGGAGACATCACCACGATGATGACGACGAACAGTGAATCGTTGCGCATCGCCGAAGTGCCTGAGACAAGAGCAAACGATGTTTGCCCCTTGGCCGGTCGTGCAAGCGAAAGTCCACACACGGCCGTTTCATCAGACGTAGCGCAGTACGGAGAGCGCTTACAACTACTATCTGACGCAACCGGTTCCGATATCGAGGCTGAATCACTTGAGGGACCGCCAGTCACCGCCCGCGCGGCCCACGCATCAGGCGCCGATTCGGACGCTGCCCAACGATCACCACGATCGCCAATCCTGTCCGACATGAAATTGATGGCGCTGTCGGCGGGCGAACATGCTGGGGGCGCGCAAAGAGAGACAGTTGCTGCGCCAGATCAGATGGTCCCGGGTAGAGGTCCACCCTTCTGTTTTTTTGGGAGAGGCCGGTCGCCGAATCATCCGGCTCTCCCAAAGTTACGGACGGTTTCAATTTGCCAGAAATCTTTACACGGTCTATCCGTATCCTTCGGACACACAACAACGAAGGGGATTCCTCCATGAAAACAATCCTGAAGACGCTGGCCTTCGTGCTGGCGATTCCCGCGATGCTGTCCGCCTGCGGAGGCGGAGGCGGCGGTGACGGCGGAAGCAGCACCACAGGCACGCTGCATGTGCAAATGACCGATTCACCGTCATGCGGTTTCGACCATGTATATGTGACGGTCAGCAAGGTTCGCGTCAACATGAACGCCCAGGCCGGCGATACTGATGGTGGATGGACCGACATCGCTTTAGCGAGCCCGCAAAAGGTTGATCTGCTGTCGCTGACCAACGGCATGCTGGCCGATCTGGGACAAACCGCGTTGCCCGCCGGCCAGTATCAGCAGGTTCGTCTGGTGTTCGCGCAGAATCGGGGCAATACGCTGGCAAATTCGATTGTTCCGACCGGTGGCAGCGAGCAGCCGCTTGATACGCCAGGCGCCACGCAAAGCGGCTACAAGATCATCCGGCCGTTCTCGGTTCAACCCAACACGCTCGTCGATCTCGTACTCGACTTCAATGCGTGCAAATCGGTCGTCCAGAAGGGTAACGGCTCGTACAGTCTGAAGCCCGTCGTCACCGCGACGCCGACGGTCGTGAGTGGTACGATCTCCGGCTACGTCGCGCCCGCCGAAGCCGGGGCTGCTGTCTATGCGGAGCAGAACGGACATGTCATCAAGGGCACCGTTGCCGACAGCAACGGACAGTTCGTTCTGACGCCGCTCGAGCAAAGTTCGACTAACGGCAACTATGATGTCGTCATTGTGCAGAATAACGTTGCTACGGGTATCGTCCGCTCGGTACCGGTCGTTGTGAATACATCGACGGTCGTGGCCATGTCGTCGGCACCGATCGCGTTGCCGGCTTCCGTCATGCACGTCGCAAGCGGGACCGTTCTGCCGGTCAGTGCGCAGGCCATCGTACGGGCACTGCAATCGGTCAGCGGCCTCAACTACGAAATTACCAGCGCGAACGCCAATCTGGATACCGGTACCTACGCGTTGAACCTGCCAGCCGCCGCACCATTGATCGGCACCTATTCGGGGAGCCTGCCGGTCGCGCTGTCCCCGGCCGCAAGTGCCGCCGGACAGTACACGGCAGAAGCCGACAGCGTCACCGGGGCGACCCAGTCATCCGCAGTCAATGTATCGGCAACCGGTCAGACAAACGTCAACTTCGGTTTCTAACAATCACTACGTGACGAAGGAAGGGCGCAGGCCCTTCCTTGAGAAAAACATGAAAATAATCTTCTCTCTTCTGCTGGCGAGTGCCGGCTTGCTAAGTGGTTGTGCGCTTTATGTACCGGATGCGCCAGGCACCATCATCGTGCCGCAGGGTGCACCTCAAGGCGGGCCTGGTAACGGTTTCTGCCCGCCGGGGCAGGCCAAGAAGGGCAATTGCTGACGTCTGGCGCCGCGGTGACGGGAAGACGACCTGGCGGACTGTCCGGCAAACCCGCGATCATCGTCTGCCACGACGCCGGGCGCTCACGTTGGCTGCTGGATCGTCCATCCGGCGTCCCGAGAAGACGAGCTTAAGCCGGTTAAGTTGGACAGCTTTTTCGGCGGCGTTTTCCCATCGGGACCGGCACGCTGCTTCCGGCTCCCCTTGCGTCACGTGGGCATGGTTCGTCCGTCCGCTGGCGACGTTCGGTTTGGCATCGTAGTCGGCTCCTTGAGGTGCTGTGAATGCCCGGATCGTAGCTCTCCCCCTAGCATGGAAGGCGCCGGAGTGTAATGATTCGTAACGTTCGCAGAGCGCATCGCCGATCGGCGACCTGGATACATCAATGCTGGCCACATCATGAAAACGAACCGCAGGAGGGAGCCGCTGAGCAAAGCGATGCTATTGCCGGTACCGGCTGTCGATGCCCGCGCGATTTCACTCGAAAACCACCTTGCGCTTGTCGCCATGCGAAGCGGACAAGGGAATGTCGACCTGGTTCTCGGCCTGTTCAAGATCGTATATATGGCGTACTTTCTTCATGAAGCGCTACGCGCCCGGACCGAGCCGGATCTTTTTCGCGACGCCGAGCATGTGCTGATGCGCACCACAGCGAGGGCTAACCGCGGCGAGGCGTGGTCTATTCCCGCAGAAGACGTTTCCTGTCTCGAAAGAATCGTGACGCTATACGATCGCTACCTCGCCACGCTGCCGGCCCACCGTTTTATCAGCGCGCGCGACCGGCTGCAACGCTTTCTCGCCGGTAAGTCAGTCTCACCGATTGCCACCGGGGAGTCGTCCTGAAAACTCCAGTGGTCTTTCGGGGTGGACGAGCGAATCAATCATTGCTTGATGCGCGCCATGCGCTCCTCGCTGGTTCCATCGGAAAAACCTCTACGTTCCCGAACCTCTCCGCGGCCGAGGTCGCTCGTGGTTTTATACGAGCGCAACAGGGACAATCCCTGTCTTCTTCCTGGGACTTTTAATATCAATGTTGTCAGCGACCGTGCGTTAAAACATTCGCAAAATCGATGCGCGAGTTCGCATGGTTATATACGCCGGGAAACCGTGTTATCCGAAATCAAACCGTAATCCTAAAGAACCTTTCTTTCGTAAGGTTGCTTCCGACGGCGGTCGGTGTCGGCGCGAAGGCACAATGACGAGCGATTGCCAGGATGCGACGCTGCGTGTTCACAAACTTCAGAAGTTTTTTCTCGAAAAACAAAAATTCCAGCACTTCGGTGCCAGATGTCATTTTCAACCCATTTGTTCTGGCTGTAGTCGAAGTCCTGTTGCTTCGGTGTCGTACTCGTGTCGGCGGAATTTTTTCGATCACGCGCGGCGATATTCAAGAACGGGGAAAGCTACGCCGTTAACCGACAGGGAACTGATGTGTTCGGCCCCCTCAGGCGCTGGAGGCGCAGACCATCAGATATCGATCAGCACAGCAAATGCAATGGGACCAGTGGCAATCATGTTTCGAATGCTTTTCAACGAATGGACCGTCATTGTCGGGTCTGTGAGGCGAGTGCCTCGTTTATTGCTGCTTGCTGACTCGGGAGCACGGGCCACCGTCGGGCTGATCGCCGTGCTGGTCCTGCTGCCAGTTCTTGCTTTCATAGCCGCATGGACGAGCTACGAGGCCGGCAAGGCAGCGGAACACGCAAGCGAAATCAGCGAAGCTTTTGACGAAGCGCGCTATTGCGTCGGTGCTGAGGAATCTCTTGAGCGGAAGTATCGCCTCGAGCCCGGTGGTGATGTTCGGCGGGCCCATGCCCATGCCGGCGCGTCGCTGGATTCGGATTTAAGGCACTTGCGGATACTCGAGCCACGCGAAGCCCCGGCAATTGACAGACTCTTACAGGAACATAACGCGTACCTGTCCTACATCGCACAGATATTCGCCGCGGCAGACATCGGTGACCAGGCAACCGTAAAGGAAATCGACGAAAAATACGCCGACCCGTCATTTGACAGGATCGAGCAGGCAATCTTCAAGGAAGCAGGTGCTCGTCGTGCCCAGGCGATGGAGCAGTTGAGCCACCTTGCCTGGATCCAGCGCGCCGTTTTCTTTGGGACTCCGATTGCCTTTGGCACCGGGCTCGCCCTTGTCATTTTTTTCGCGCTCGAACTGCGCCGGTACAGGCTGCAAACTGTTGAGGCCACGCTCCGGGCAAACCGACGCAACGAGCGGCGCCTTCATGCGCTCGTTAAAAATACGTCAGACGCCATTTTCCTGTGCGATGCGACGGGCGGCATTTTTTACCAGGTACCAACGATGGGATCGGATTTCTGGGGGCTGAACGGTGATCTGTCCGGTACCTCGCTAGCGGATCTGATCCACCCCAGGGACGAAGCCGCCCTTACTGCAGTCTGGCGGCAGGTCTCCGGAACTGCGAGCGGGACGGCCACGGTAGAATTGCGCGTGCCCAATATCAAGGACACCTGGCATTACGTCGAATGCTCGGTCACCAATCTTTCGCATGATGACGCAGTCGGCGGCTTTGTCGTGACGCTGAGAGACCTGAATGAGCGAAAGATCTTCGAAAAGCAGCTCACAAAGCAGGCGTTCTACGACGTTCTCACCGGTCTACCGAATCGCGCGTTACTTCAGGATCGAATCGACCGTGCGCTTGCGCGTGCAAGCCGACGACAGGCAAGAGTCGGGCTAATCTTTATTGATCTTGATAATTTCAAACGAGTCAATGACAGCCTCGGTCACCGGCAGGGCGACACACTTCTGGTTGAAGCCGCGCGACGGCTGGAGGATTGTATCCGCCCGTCTGACACAGTCGCCCGTCTCGGCGGTGACGAGTTCGTGATCCTGCTCGATCGACTGACAAGCGAATCCGGGAGCGATGCGACATTAATCGCGCAGCGCGTCCTGAAACAGTTCGAAATCCCGTTCATGCTAGAAGGCAGGGGCTACGTTGTTACCGCCAGCGTAGGCATAGCGCTTACTGATACCGGGATGAGCCCGAGCCAGACTGACGCTGACACGCTGCTCCGCGATGCGGACGTCGCCATGTACCGGGCCAAGAGCGCCGGCAAGGCACGGTATATGACGTTCGACTCCCACATGCGCCTTAATGTGCTGGACCGTTTAACGCTTGAGGCAGATCTGCGTCAGGCAGTAGAACGGAACGAGCTACGCGTGCATTTCCAGCCGATCGTGCACCTGCTATCAGAACAGGTTCGCGAGGTCGAGGCATTGGTGCGATGGCAACACCCGGAGCGCGGGCTGATCGGGCCGGCGGAATTCATTCCCATCGCAGAGGAAACCGGCCTGATTATTCCAATTGGACGTAGTGTGCTTCAGACCGCCTGCCAGCAGGCAGCGATCTGGCAGGACATGTTTCCGCAGGAGCCGCCGCTTCAACTCAGCGTGAATCTCTCGCCGCGCCAGTTTGAAGACCCCTCACTCGTGGGCGATGTCATGTGCGCGCTTCGTCTCTCTGCCATCCAGCCCGGATCACTAAAACTTGAGGTAACCGAAAGCATCATCATGCGGGATACGGAAGCAAGCATCCACACGCTCCACAAGCTGAAGGCTCAGGGCATCAAGATCGCCATTGACGATTTCGGCACGGGCTACTCTTCGCTCAGCTACCTCAAAGCGTTGCCCCTTGATGTCCTCAAGATTGACCGGTCGTTCGTGAAAGGCATCGGCACGAACGCTGAAGACGACGCAATCGTGCAGGCGATAATCTCATTGGCCCGCTCTCTCGATCTGGACGTAACCGCAGAAGGGATCGAGACCGATGCGCAGGCAGCCCGCCTACGTGAATGGTCTTGCGAAAGCGGACAGGGGTTCCTGTTTTCGAAACCGTTGCAGGCTGCGCAAATGATGGAACTCCTGCGAAATGCGGAGGAACCCTACACATCCTGAGACGTTGGCTAACAGACATCGGGCAAGTACCCCAGCGAGGAGTTGGCCCAAAAACTCAAACCGGTTGAGCCACGGATGCGCCGGACCGCAAGTGAAAAGCCAACAGCCTACGGATAGCCCGGATGCCCTCCTCTGTCCACTACAGGGTTGTGCCCATCCATTTTGCGCGGCGATCGACGAGGCGAAGTCTGATTTTCTCCGAGACGGCTTCCCCGAGGACGGAAAGCTGCCGCCGCTGCCTCGCGTCGAAGGCGCGCGCAACCCGGTCAATAACGCACAATCCGCCGAGACGGTGTCCATCAGCGTCATGGACTGGAACACCCGCATAAAACCGGATGTGCGGCTCCCCGGTGACGAGCGGATTGTCCCGGAACCTGCCGTCAACAATGGCATCCTCGACGACGAACACGTCGTGCTGCAACAGCGTGTAATTGCAGAAGGCCTGCGAACGGGGGGTTCGGTAAGCCCTATGCCGTGTCGCGCCTTGAACCATTGTCGCGTCGGCGTCAACACGGTGATACGCGCGATAGTCTAGCGCCATTTCTGGGTTATTATCGCGTCGCGCGCCGTTCTCGGACTCGCCAGCCATGGCAGTACGGGCCCCCAGCGGCGCATGCTCTCTCAGGTTCTAGCTACCTCGGAAGCTAGGGCTTTTCGGGCCGGCCTATGGCCGGCTTTTTTTATATATTGCCGGACGCCTCGTCACGTGTCGCGCTCGCGAGTGGCGCACCTTAAGTTTTTCTTCAGCAACGCCCGCTATCATAGATATGACCAATTGGAAGACATACGCGAGTGGTGCTTCTTCTGCCAGGCGCGATGTTGTCACGAAAAATGAGAGCGAAAAAGAACAATGCCACGGGGCCGGACAAGTGGCGAGACGTTAGCGTCAGCTCGTAGGATTTACGTGCTGGAACTGGCTCGGGAATGCTCCCATATCGCCAGCATGCTGACACCAGAAACCGAGTAACTCGCCGTTCGCGAGGTACTTGAAGAGTTTCTTCAGCTATACGGTCAAAAGGACACGGCGCTATTCCAGAAACTGCTTGTGGAAGAGTTGCAGCGGCGCGAAAAGCGCGCGGCGGCCAACGCTGTGCGCGCCTTCAATGCGTGCTTGCGTTGAATGACCCAGCACCGCCCGTGCGAGTGTGCAGGGTCGGGCCTGTCAAACCGACTGTACAGGTTTGTAATGGTCAAGTTATTTCGCTCAGGCAGATAGGTTTTTTGTAGGCCGCCAATTAACGACGCCGGTCAGAGAGTGGCGGGAAGAGAAGCGACCGACTTAACGTGGTCCAGCGGGCATGTTCGAGGGCATTGGCGCGGCGTAATCGTCGACGGTCTACGCGAGAGGAAGGCGCTGGAACAGCCGGGTAACGTACCGATATCGATCGACGCCACCGGCCTTGCAGGTTTGGACCAGAGAGTAGAGGTTTGCGCTGGCATGTGCGCCGGCATCGGCAAACAGGAAGCTCTTGTGTGCTGCTTCGGACCTTCGGCATCGGGGGGGGCGAAGTGCCGGTCCCCGCCTACCAGCAATTGAACGAGAATCCGCGGCTCGCCGAGCGCGTGCATGAGATCATGGTCATGGGCATGTCGACGCGCAAATATGCCAAGGTCCTGCCCGAGACGGCCGGCACCGTCGGCATCTCCAGGAGCAGCGTCTCGCGCCAGTTCATCGAGGCCAGTCAGACGGCGCTCACCGAGCTGATGAGGCGGCGATTCGATGACAAGGACTTCCTGGCGATCCACGTGGACGGCATCATCGTCGACTCGCCTCAGATCATCGCCGCCATCGGCGGTGGACAGCCCCCGGCCAGAAACATCTCCTGGGCCTCGCAAGCGGCTCGAGTGAGAACGCCCAGATCGTCACAAGGATCTGTTGCGCAGACTGATCGAGCGCGGCCTGCCTGCGGATCGCCAATACCTGTCTGTGATCGATGGTTCCAAAGCGCTGCGCTCGGCCATCGAGGAGTTTTTCGGCGAACGGGCCCACGTGCAGCGCCACCGTATGCACTAACAGCGCAACGTTCTCGAGCGCCTGCCCAGAGAGAGCGTTTCGCAATCCGCCGCGATCATGAAGGCGGCCTGCAAGCTGTCGGCCGATAATGGCATCACCAAGCTCAAGACACACGCGGCGTGGCTCAAGGCAGACCATCCGGACGCCTCGCCGACACTGCTCGAGGGGCTCGGGGAGACGTTCATGGTGAGCAAGCTGGGCCTGACGCCGGCGCTCATCCGTGGGCTGGACGACCAACATCATTGAGAATCCGAACGGCGCGGGGCGCGTGAAGCGCTGTCGTGACGCCGGTATGGCCTAGCGCTGGACGGCCGCTGGCTTCCTGGAAGCTGGGAAGCACTTCCGGAAAATCCTGGGCGTGAACGAGCTCTGGATTCTCGCTGCCGCCTTGAAACGATCGACCCCAAAATCGATTGAGCACGATCGGAAGGTTGCCTGACCTATGCCGCAGCCGCCGTCCCAACCTTCAACTGTCTTTGTCTTCGGGACAGCGCCCAATTTGTGGGTAACCCGGAGCGCTGGGAGGGGCGTCCGGGGTCTGTTCAGCAACCGGCTCATATAGATTTGTGAATAGCGCGTTACTCACGCAAAAAGATGCGCTCTCCGAAGGGGTAATAATCCAGTCAGTAGGATGAACATCCGTCCATCCTTCAGGTGTCGCTATCGCCCACGTGATACCCCGCTGTACGACAGCCGGATGATCCCCCGGCCCGAGCCACTGTGTGGCCTCAACGATACTGTTGTGTTTCTGGTAGCGCAATTCTGCCTCCTCATGACAAGCCTGGCCGTCAATTACTAGTTTAAGAGCTTAGGCTGATTTCAGCCACGCGTTCCTTGAGCATCTTTGCAAGCCAACGGAGAGGAAAATGAGGTTGTAACCTGGGGCAACAACACGATGAGCACCACGATCCTGCCGGCTCATCCATCCGTGCCATCTGCTCGAATTCGATGGTCGCAGCTATCGCCTTAAAGAGGTTGCCGAAACGTTTGCACGGAAAGCAAAAATAGCTAAATAACCCCTTGGTCCTGCTTCACCGGATGCGGCAATTTATGCCACCAGGAATTGAGTTCGAACTGACCGTCCGCGATCCGGGCAGGCATGTCGCGGCGTCTGCCAGCCAGTGTTGTCCACCATGTTGCCCGCGGCAGTCAACCCGCACACATTTCACCTTCCCTACGTGTCACGCGCCTGGCAACCGCAAGATATCTTTCAGCAGTATCGGCAAGTGTCAATCCGATCAGAGGATCGGTGGACGCGTTGCTGATTCATCGCTGCGATCAGCCCATTCGCGTAATCGCGTGTGCTCTCAGGGTCGAGCAAAGTTACGGCGGCGTAATGGGCTGCAAACTGAAACGGGGGGATGTCGCTCGCGACGACAGGGATGCCCGACGCAAGAGCTTCCAGAAACGCAATGCTGTGTCCTTCCGAGCGCGACGGCATAGCGAACGCGGTTGCGTCAGCGAGAAGCTCAGCGACGTCCGATCGTGGGCCTTCGACTGTCACCTGGTTATCCAACCCTAGCCTTGAAACCAGGTCAGTAACAGCAAGATGATACGCATCGTCTTCAATCACGCCGCAAAGAAGCAGGCGTGCATCTGGCACCTGTTCTATCAGTTCGGCAAAAGCGTGAACAGTAAGCAACTGATTCTTGACAGACGTGTACCGCCCGATCTGGACGATGAGTCGTGTCTTTGCACACCTGCACGCAGGACGCTGGCCGGAGAAGCGCGCGACGTCCACCCCATTTGGGATCAACTCAAGACAAGGGTGACGGCGAACCGCGGCGACATAGTCCCGGATGTTCTCCGGGGAAACAGCGATAATCGCTTCGGCCCTTCGACTCAAGGCGCGTTCGACGGTTCGAAAAAACCCGCGCTCAAAGTCATTGGTTGCCGAGTGCATAACGTACACGATGGGTACCGTAATAGGTAGCGATCGAACGTAAAATGCCGGAATCGTTGCGCGCGCGAAGATCACATCAGGGCGGAACATCCGCACCGATCGGAAAAGGCCCCACAGCCTGCCCGGCAGCCCAGCCGCATGCAGCGGCAACAGACATCGGACCCCAGCGCTCAAAAGCTCATCGTGCAGTTGGGCAAAGTCCTCCCGAGGTGGCGTTAACGCAGTCACGCCCACTGCCTCCCACTCCGTTGCTGATAGATAGCCAGGTCTTTCGCGAGCACCTCCGCCCCGGAGAGACGCGGCGAAAGGACTAAATGTAGAATTCTCACATTTCCCCCGTATATCGTTGAGCTACCGCTTTCGATCGGCATCCAGGCCGCGCCGAGTTGAGAACGCCGCGAGTCTCGGTGACAGCTCCCGTCAGGTCCACGGGAGCAGTATTTCTTTGCGTTGCTCCAGTGCCGGTAATTTTATCCTGACGTTTTCGACCGATCGGCCTTCCGTCGCTTGACGAACGCTCGATACCACACGAACACTGCGTTGAAAAGTAGCGGCCTACATTTTGTCAATGAAGGTAGTCTCTGACCGCGCGTGGTGCGTTGGCGTCGCGAACGGCATTACCTCTTCGTATCCACGTCGCCCCTCCCCCGTTGCCATCGATGCCGGCCATCCCAGCGACGCAACTTCGCCTTGCAGCGCCTTCAGAATATGCTCTGACAGATGCAAGGTTATTGCCGCGATCGACACGGTCGGAAAGTTAGCGCCAACCGCGGGAGATACCGACCTGCCTGCCACGTAATGATTGCTCATCCCATGTACCCGGCAGTTACAATCGACTACACCATGACCGGGCGAGTCGTGCATGCGGGTCGTGCCCATGTGACGCCGCGAGCCTTCGAGTAGCGCTGGCCACGGCTTGCCCTCCAGAGGATCGTCGGTCTGCACGTCCGTCACGCTGGCACGCCGCAATTCTTCCGCCAGCAATGCGACGGTGCGGTCAAACGTTCGCTTTACCAACTCTGTCAGCTGTCAGTCGACCGTCACGCGGTTCATGCCTAGCTCGTCTTTCTGTGACGAAAATGTCACGCTGCTGTCACAATTTGCCTCGGCTTCAGCGATCGTCTGGAGCTTGACTTCGGTGATAAGGGAGCGGGGCTGCAACAGGCGCGTCCGACCGAAGCAGGCGGTATCGACGAGGGTTATGTTGCAAATAGGTCCGGCGAATCGGTTAGAGCTGTCGGAGTAAAGCGACCTGATGACCCGCCATGAGCAAGCTGAAGAGTCTGGAGGAGTTGTTCGGCGGACGTCATCTTGATCGGAAAATCATCATTCTGTTTGCTCGCTGGTATCTGCGCTACAAGCTCAGCCTACGCGATCTGGTTGAGATGATGGTCGAACGGGGCTTGTTGCTGGCTCACACGACGGTCCTGCACTGGCTGAGGCGCTATACGCCCGAGTTGGTCAAACGCTGTAACCGTTCTACTACGGGTACGGGTCGCTCCTAGGGTGTCGAGGAGACCCATATAAAGATGTGCGGAAGGTGCGTCTACCCCTGCCGTGCGGGGATCGAGTCGTCCAGACGGTGGACTTCATGCAGGGGAGGCGCGACATGGCCGCCGCCAAAGCCTTCTTCAGCCAGGCCCTTAGGCATCAGGGCCAGTCGCCGGAGACCATTACGCCCGACGGTTATGCTGTTTCGCACCGCGCAGTGCGCGAGATGAAGAGGGGGCAAGCCAAGATACGCGTTTATGCTCTGCAGAGGATAAGCGCTTTTAGGCACAGTTCCGGGTTGTATACAGTTCAGCAATCTTCGGAAGTGGCTACGGCCGACCGATGCCGGTTTGCTAGGAACAGCACCTAATGAAGGTTCGCATAATAAGAGCAGGCTTTTCCGATCGGCCATGGTGGCCGAAAGGAGAAGCTGATGTCCACGCCATCGACGCCGACCTGGCAACAAAGGAGCGAGCCCTTGAGAAGCTCGCGCCCACGGACGCAACTTCACTTAGGTTCAAGCCCACCGACAGCGTGCTTGCCTTCCTGCAACAGCTCTGATTATCTACAGTTGGTCCGCCGGCAATCCAGAAACATCGGATCGCCAGCGGACAAACTGTGTACAACCCGGAACTGTGCCTAAAAGCGTTTGCCCTGCAGCGCATAAACGCTTATCTTGGCTCAACCTCAAATGGAGCAACGTCCCGCGCAACAGCAGGGATCTTACGGGTAAGCGCGAACGTCAAGCAAAAACAGTCTCCCGGATTCCCAGGGCGCTGCACTCTAGCAAGCTGATGCTCCCGTTCACAAGCATTTTATTCGACGTGCCAAACAGCCGCGCTAGCGCTCACCCAGGGCGCCGAATCTGCAACGGCGAACCTTGATGAAAACCTTAGGGAAGATACCGACGACACCGGCGAATCACGATAGGAAAATGTATTCCTAGGAATGCCATCGTGACTGAGCCTTAGGAAATGCTTAAGGATCTCGAAAAACTCAAAAGATATACTTCTCAAGCGCGCTAGATCCAGGCCGTTAGATAGAACGCAGTACACACGTTTTTCTATCGGGAGATTTAGATGTCCATTCAGGCAATCGGTCAAGGCACCGCACAAACAGCTCCTTCGTCCACCGCATCGACTTCGAGTTCAGCGTCGACGGCGCGGGCATCGAGCACGACCGCTTCGTCGGCTACGGGGTCAAGCACCAGCACGTCGACGTCGTCGTACACGGTCAACATCAGCAGCGCCGCGCGCGCATTGATGGCTGAAGCAAGCGAGACGTCGGTTCAAACCGCGCAGGAAGCAGGAAAAGGCGATCAGCAGGCGCAACGCCTGCTCGCCAAGGAGGTGGCTGCCAAAGCGGGCTAACGCGCCCGAGGAGGGCACTTCGACGAATTCGATCGAACTCGAAAATCCGCTTCGACGTCTCGACATCCGATCACCGCGGCGTAGCCGATCTCTGCTTTCGCTCACTGCAATATTCAAGGCGAAAAAAAAGATCTCGAGGAAACCGATTTCCGGTCTGGTGGACACAATGCTCGCGCGAAACGTACCACCAGGAAATCGATCGAGAATTCGAACGAGTGGGTCCCGGCCGCAAGCAGATGTTGCCGCGGCCGCCAGGGGCACATCGCCACTACAAGTTTGAACTCATCGACGGTTCGCTCAGCCCGAAATTCGTAGATTACGCATGTCTTGCATCGGTAACTGACGATCAGTGACTACGTCAACCAGGCATCGTTGATGCCAGTGTGGATATCTGTAAGGAGCAGCCCGGTTCTCCCTTGCTTACTCTCACGCGACGACAGCGAATCGACAGGTCCGGCGACCGGTTGAAGCATAGCAACGGTTTCCTGGGAAGTGCGGGGGTAACCCGCCAGGCTACGCGAGAGGTTCATAGAGATCGTAGAAAAGCTGATTGCTGATGCGGTGAACTGAGCCGTCGGATGAAGTGATCACCCAGTCGCCAGGATGCACGTCGCTCCATCCTTCGGCCGTAGCGATGGACCATGCGCCGTTGCGTTGTTCTACGGCCGCGTGATCTCCCGGTGAAAACCACTGCGTGGCCTCAACAAGCCAGTCACGTTTCCGGAATTTCAAATCGAGCTCCGATAGTCGCGTGGAGCCACCCCGCATAGGGAAGTGCTGGCGGTGGAGAACGGAAACGCAAGAGAGCATGGCGCTGACTGCTCTCTTGTTGTGGTTCCGCTGCCTCAACAACGAGGCGAGCGACGAGGTAGCTGAATCGAAGTCGCTGTTTGTCATGTCTGCGGATATCGCATCGGCGAGTCTTAAGGAGATCTCACCGGCGCCAGGAACGCGCTTTCACGCACCCGTTGGCTAGCCATGCTGAGGGCTCCATTGGCCACTATCAACCGGGATCGCCTGGCGCACCTTCTGAGTTGCAAATCGAAACGGTTCGTCCGGTCGATCCGACCCGGACGGATTGACGCCGCCGTCACAGGCAACAAAGTCCCGGCGTTCCTGTAAGAGGATCTGGGAACTCACGTCGACACTCCCTCAGGATCAGCGTCCAACTCAGCTACAACATGCGTCGGAGCAGATTGTCTCTAAATCCGACCTGATGCACAAACACCGCAAAAACGTGCAGACCAATAAGGATCGAAAGAACGATGGCGCTTGTGCTGTGCCATTCCCCGAGGGCGGCTGCCGTTGAATTAGCCGTCGCGAAGCGAGTCTGACGATCCAGCCACGACCGTCTGCATTTAGCCAGCGGATCGGTTTCTGTCAGCAGACGACTGCGCCCGCTCGGCACATGCGCTGACGCGCCCAACAAAGCGGCAGGCTAGGCGGAAAGGGATAGCCGGCTCCGAAGCCGTGACCGCACGGCCAGGCTAATTGACCACCGGGTCCCAGCGGCAGGGCTGCCAGCGCCGAATCACGGTTAAGCAATCGTTAAGCTGCCGTCCTGATAATAATCGCCCAGCCAGTGCTTGCGGCACCGTCCGTGCTTCACCAGAGAAGTGAACTTTCGCGACTCGCGTGGCATATGCGATGTATTCATCAGATAACGCGAGCCGTGGCACTAATTCGAGTTCTACGGACGCGGTAATGGACCATCTGACTTCAATGCGCACCTTCATAAAGGTGGCGGAGTGTCTTAATTTTGCCGCGGCGGCGAGGCACCTCGACGTTTCGAATGCGGTCGTCACCCGGCAGGTGGCCATGCTCGAATCGCACCTTAATGCAAAGCTGCTAAACAGGACGACGCGCAGCGTGTCGCTCACCGCTGCCGGTCGCGCCTATCTGCAAGGATGCGTCGAATGGCTCAACGAACTGGAGTCGATGGAAAAGGGCATCCTGTCTGCCGCCAATGAATGTGCCGATGCGTTGAAAATTGCGTGTGCAGCGTCGTTTGCCGAAGGCGACCTGGCGGACTTGCTGACTGAGTTTCACCTCGCCGAACCGCAGATCCGGTTCGATCTCAGCGTCTTTGAATCTATGCAACGCGTTACCCTCGTCGATTTCGATGTTTGCTTCAGCGTCGAAAGCCAACTCCGCGATTCCGCGATGATATGCCGAAGCCTCGCAGTAACAAGGGACGTCATTGTCGCATCACCGCGCTATGTGAAACAATGTGGTATCCCTGAGCGTCCCGACGATCTTACACATCACAGTGTCCTGGTCGCAGGCGAGATACCGGCTCGTTTCTGGGAGTTTGACGATGCCCACGGCGTCAACCGTGCGTTATTCAGGCCCGTCCTTCGGGCCGGAAGCGTTCTGGCCGTCAAGCGCGCCGCACTTGCCGGGCTCGGGATCGCGCGCCTGGCGGAGTCGCTGGTGCGGACAGAACTGAATGACCGGACTCTTGTTCCGGTGCTAGGCCAGTTTCCGCTGAAAGGAAATGAACGGGCAATATGGATGCTTTATCCGGCGCATCGCCATATACCGAGAACCTTGCAGAGCTTCACCGATTTTGTGGTGTCACGCTCGCGTCGCTACTGAGGCACGAACATTTCCCCGGCCATCTGCCGGAAGAATGCTCGTGGCAAGCGTGACCACCCGCCAGCTCTAGCGTGCTTTGGCAACTACAGCCATGACGGGCGCCCCGGATGAGGGGGTTGCGCGTCTTCATGCGTGGCGCTGTCTTGTGCCGTCGTGGTACAGGCAGGCAGGAAAGCGACCAAGGTGGTTAACACTAAAGCCGCCATAATATTTTTCATGATCGCCGCCCGTCGTTCCGTTACCACAATTCTCGCTGCGCGACCTTAAGCGATCCTTAACCAATGTCGTCGTATCACTGGTCTTCTGGCGAAACCCCTCCTCGACCAGGCTGCATCCCGATCTCCAGATTTTATATCGTTCGGCGCATCGCCGGTCCAGCGTGGATCCTCAGTCCTGAGCGGCACCGGCGGTCCCCAAGCGACAGGCATCGGGTCGAGCATTTGCGCTGCACACGGTCGTGATGATTTAGCAACGCCCAGGGGAAACAGTCTGGCGCGAACATAGACGTCGCAGTATCGGCGTGTAAGGATCACACCCGCTGTATTGATAACAATTCAGTCAATAGTACTAACGCAGAAACAAACACAAGCTGTCTGAAAAAAAGTTGTCTACTCGAACAACATTTCTGGAGATCTTTTATGAAGAAAAGTCTGATCGCGCTGGCTACGTCAGCCACATTTGCAGTGCCTGTGTTCGCCCAGAGCAGCGTCACGCTGTATGGGGTGGTCGACGAAGGTTTCAACTACACCAACAATGTCGGCGGCAAGCACGACTATGAACTGCAAAGCGGCTATGCTCAGGGAAGTCGCTGGGGACTCAAAGGAGCCGAAGATCTCGGCGGCGGCACGAAGGCGATATTCCAGCTTGAGAATGGTTTTAACCTGAACAATGGTCGTCTGGGTCAGGGTGGCCTGTTATTCGGACGTCAGGCATATGTGGGCGTCTCGAATGCCACGTTCGGTACAGTCACGCTCGGTCGTCAATACGACTCCGTCGTCGACTATCTTGCGCAGACAACAGCCAACGGAAACTGGGCCGGCTATCTGTTTTCGCACCCGTTCGACAACGACAACACGGATAACTCTTTCCGGGTGAACAATACGGTCAAATATGCGAGTCCGGATTTCGCCGGATTGCAATTTGGCGGCACATACAGCTTCAGCAACGCCACCGGCTTCGCTAACAATCGACAGTTCAGCCTGGGCGCGCAATACGCCAATGGCGGTCTGCTGGTCGCGGCGGCTTACCTGAATGCTGACAATCCTGGCCAGTCGTCCGGTGGTGCCATTACGTCGACCGATGCGAATTTCGTGGCGGAACGTCTGCGCATTTTCGGTGGCGGCATCAACTACACGTTTGGCCCCGCGACCGTAGGCTTCGTCTACACGAACACTAACATCAAGAACCCGTCCGCGAACGCCGGGTATCTGTCCAGCACCGAAACGATCCAGCCCGTCACGGGTCCGTTGGCGGGCGGGAAGCTCAACACGCTCAAGTATCAGAATTTCGAACTCAATGGCAAGTATCAGATCACGCCGGCATTCTTTGTCGGCGCGCAATATGTGTACACGCTTGAGAATTACGACGCGACAACGGGCAGCGTAAAACCGAAAATTCATAGCGTCGGATTGATGGCGGACTACAACCTTTCGAAACGCACGGATATTTACTTTCAGGGGGCCTACCAGAAAGTTGCAGGAAGCCAGACGGGGTCATCGCTCGACCAGGCTTATGTACCGGGCGCAGCCGACCTGTCGTCAAATTCGAAGCAACTTGTCGTGCGCGCGGCAATTCGCCATAAGTTCTGAAGCGTGATGCTAAGGCGACGCGTACGCATTGCCTTAGCATCGCTGGAGGTAAAAGCAGCGCCCGCACTTTATCCTGCGGGCGCGCTCCACTGGTCTGCCATCCAATTTCGGGTGCCCCCATCAACGTTGATTGTCCAGTTCAATGAAACGAACCAAAAAGGCACAGCTTGCCGCATCAGCAAGCCGGATAGGAGCCGATGTGTCGCGGAGTTCAAGGATCTCTCCCCCATCGCGGTTCTCACAAATGGCATCCGAAAAAATGTGCCCCGAAGGGATGGAACGAATAATTCGGCAACGCCTGTCCCCGATTTGGTGGCATCGATCATCCTGCGATTGACCCACCTCAATTCAGCGTCTGTTAAGGAGCCCCGTCAGAAAATGAGTTTTAACGCGGGTTGCCGCGCCTCGTGGGAGAACTCATCATGCGTATATTTTTCAGAATCGCGTTTGCCGGCGTCCTAGCCGCTGCCGCCGTTGGAAACGCCTTTGGTACATCCAGCGTCTCGTATGTGACGACCGTTCGCCTGCACGATGGAAAACAGGTCGTTTGTGCTGTCAATGAACCCCGGTCGATTCAAGCGGGCGACCGCAACCAGACGCTGACCACTGGGGAACTTAACGAAGCACAAATTGATGCAACGGCTAGATTGCGCCGTCATCCAGGCAACAAGAATCACTACCCGTCCGCCTCCACAGCCCCGCACATTGACTGCTCCTAGGCAATCGCAGGGATTGGCGGGCAGGTCTCCAAGCAAAAGGAGCGGGTCCATTCTATGGCCGGACGCGCGTGGCCTCCGCATCGCGATGGCCCTCGACGCGTCGAGAAAGTGAGAGCCTATGCGCCAAGGTCATCATTAGACGGTATCGAGCTCACTGGCGTTGCACTGACGCATTGAACGCGCCCATTGAGATTGAGCGCGCCGCGCGTCCTGAGTCGTCCGCGACGGTTATAGTAGAAAACAATGAAAGGCCATCGCGAAAGCCATGAACGGCAGCGAAAAGCACGGCGGACCGACGATGTGAACGTGTTGCGCGTTGCCCTTCAGCCGCTCAATGTGACACTCCGCGGAGAACTGCAGGATGAGAATCCTGATCATTGAAGACGATGCAGCGATCGCCGCCAATCTGTACGATTTTCTGGAGAACGCCGGCTATGAACCCGACCTCGCGCGGGACGGAGCGCAGGGACTCCACCTCGCTGTAACACAACGGTGGGACGCAATTCTGCTCGACCTGTCGCTACCGGCAGTGGACGGCCTGACGATCTGCCGAAAGCTTCGCAAGGAGGTACTTCTCGACACGCCGATTCTGATATTGACCGCGAGGGACACGCTGGATGACAAGCTCCAGGGCTTTGAGCAAGGCGCGGACGACTATCTCGTCAAACCGTTTTCACTCAAGGAAGTGGACGCACGCCTCGGTGCACTGATCAAGCGCTATAAAGGCCATGCGACGCAGGCGGTCCTGTGCTGCGCTGACATCCGGTTCGACCCCACGACGCTCGCTGTGGAGCGAGCCGACCGGCCGATCAGGCTGCCGCCGAAGTGCCTGCATCTGCTGCGCCGTCTGATGCAGGCGCCGAATCGCGTATTCGGTCGCGCGGAGCTCGAAACGGAAGTCTGGGGCGAGCAGCTGCCGGATAGCGATACCCTACGCGCGCACATCTATACCTTGCGCCGAGCGCTGACCTCTAACGGGGAGGACGATCTCATCGAAACAGTTCATGGTCTCGGTTACCGGCTGGTGGTGATCGATGCAACGACGCCGTAGCCTACGCTTCAAGGTCGCGCTGGTTTTTTCGGCGCTGGCGATCCTGTTGCTCATGGCCCAGGCGCTTGGTGTGAAGGCGCTTGCCGAAGCGCAGGAGGAGCGGCTCATTACTGCACTGATCGCCGACGACATGGCGAGCGTCCTGAACAGCTGGCGGTCGGACCCAACGCTTGTGCCGCCTCTGGATCCTCGGCTCGGTGGTCATGTTTCGACAGGCGGCCGCGTAAGCGTGCCGTTACCGGCTTCGGTAAGGGATCTGGCCGAAGGCACCCACGAAATCATCGTGAACGGCCGTGAAATCCATGTGGCAATCGCACCGTTTGACGATGTACGCGTCTATCGGATCTACGACTTCAGCGCATACGAGCAGCGTTTCAGGCAGGTGATTGACGCACTGATGTTCGGCACCGGTGTGTTTGCGCTGCTCGCATTCTGGCTCGCGTTTGGACTGTCTGGTCTGCTGGTCCGGCAGGTTGCCGGCCTCGCCCGCCAGGTCAAGGCACTCAGGCTCGGTGCATCGAGTGCGCTCGATTCGGACAGGTACGATGAAGCAGAAGTCGTGGAATTAGTCGACGCGTTCAATGACTATCACGGGCAGATGGCACAGATGATTGCGCGGGAGAAAGAGTTCACCGGCAACGTCAGTCATGAATTGCGCACACCGCTCACGGCGATCAAGACCAGTTGCGAGCTTCTCGACCACGATGCGTCGATCAACGCGAAGTCGAAGACGCGCCTGCGGCAGATCGATCGCGCAGCCAACACCATGATAGTTCTGGTCAACGCGCTACTGCTGCTTGCGCGTGAAGAGTCGCAGTCCGATATCGGCCCCGTGCGTCTTGCCAGTGCCATCGAGACCGCGCTTGACCTCGTTCGACATCCTGCAAGCCAAGGGCATCCAGACCGGATCGACGTCAATCGCGGCCTGCACGTCGGCGCAAACCAGTTCGCGCTTGCCCTCGTGCTACCGAACCTGGTCGACAACGCGGGCCGGTACTTCAACAGTGGCCGTGTCGCCTTCCGTTCCTGAAAAAGTCGATCAGGGGCGAGCGCCAGACACTTCAGGCTCCGTGGTGCGCCCCGATGCGCCCATTTCAGTCCGGGTTCGGTCCTTCCCTGCTGTTTTCGAGGACCGACCCCGTTTGCGCGTCCACTCCGACTTCCTGTGTGCCCTGTTTCGTCGCAATGTCGAACGAGTAACGCAGCCCACTACCTCCCGCCTCTCTTTCAAGTTCTTCGTCGGTGATCTTCCCAGGATGGGCCTTGAGAGCGGACACACGCGCCTGCTTCAGGCTGATCTTTGCGTCCTTCGAGTATTCCTGACCAGTGAAAGCATGTGCCGCGATACTTGTAACGAGCAGACCTGCCGAGGCCAGACTAAAGTAATAACCCTTTTTCATGTCGAACTCCAATGTTGATTTGCCACGATTTCATGCTGGCATGTATCAGGTTAAGAGAACCTGAACCGGCGAGAATTCGCGAAATACCTCAACTTCGGCAGAGATAGCAGGCGGCTAAGCTTCACCTAAGTCAGCCGCCCTAGAATGGGTTCACGGTCGCGGCGAATGCCGCTCCAGAAAGCCAACTATTCTCGCAGGAGCAGCCATGAAATCGTTAATTCGTTCAATCATCACAGTTGCCGCGCTGACGGCTCCCGTCATCGCCTTCGCCCAACAGTCAACCGGCCCGGTTACCCGGGCACAGGTGCGCGCCGATCTCGTCCAGATGGAAAAGGCTGGCTACAACCCGGCAAGGCGCGACGATGCAACCTATCCTGCCGACATTCAGGCGGCTGAGGCCCGCGTTGCCGCTAAAAGAGCTGCGATGCCGATGTCCGACACGGGTATGGGCACCGAGCCGACCGGCGCGTCCCAGTCGGGCACGCGTAGCCACACCGGATCCGCGCGGTCGAATCTTTATGCTCACCACTGATGGGGCTCCTTCGCGCAGGTCGTGAGCGCGAGCCGAAGATCACATAGGCAGGAAACGGCCGTGTGCTCTTCGGCTCCCAGCGGGCCGGCGGGGAAACTCTATTGCTCGCGCGTGCGAGCGAATCATTCGCAGTGCAATTAGTGCGGGAAAGGTGATGGCGGCGCCCGCTCATATTCCCCAATAAGAAACGTCCATGAATCCAAGCTCGCCCACGGCCGTCAAATGGCTAAACAAGGTCCCGGAGATCACACTCGTCTTCTGGATAATCAAAATGATGTCCACGACGGTGGGTGAAACGGCCGCAGATTATCTGAGCATCAACCTGAAGCTTGGTCTGGCCGGAACTTCGATCATCATGGCTTGCCTGCTCGCGGGCAGCCTGTTTTTCCAGATACGCGCGAAACGATATGTGCCCGCCTTATACTGGTTCTGCGTCGTCTGTATAAGCGTGTTCGGCACGCTGGTCACCGACAATCTATCCGACACCTTTGCGGTCCCGCTCGCAGTCTCGACTGCGGCCTTTGGTACCGCACTTGTGATCGTCTTTGCGATCTGGTACGCGAAAGAACGCACGCTTTCTATCCAGGCAATCGATACCCGTGGTCGCGAATATTTCTATTGGGCTGCTATCCTGCTCACGTTTGCGCTCGGCACAGCAGCCGGCGACTGGATAGCAGAAGGTCTGGGCACCGGCTACGCCAACGCCGCTCTGCTCTTCGGCTCCATGATTGTCTTCATTGCCCTGGCACGCTCTGTGTTGAAGGCAAACACCACGCTTTGTTTCTGGCTGGCATACATCCTGACGCGCCCGTTCGGTGCGTCATGCGGTGATCTGCTGGCACGGCCGGTAACCAACGGCGGCCTCGGCCTCGGAACGACGATGACAAGTATCATCTTCCTCGCGACCATCGCATGTCTGATCGCCTGCCTATCCATTTACAGATACCCACTCGGAGAACAACGTGTCTGATTCGCCCATACATCGCCCGCCAGATCGCAGCATGGACAACGCCCTCGTTAAAGTTCCAGAGGTTACGCTGCTGTTCTGGATGTTGAAGATTGCTGCGACTACCCTCGGCGAGACCGGTGGGGATGCCGTGTCGATGTCGATGAATCTCGGCTATCTCGTTGGAACGCTTATCTTTGCTGTCGTGTTTCTGGCGGCCGTAACTGCGCAGATCCGGTCCAGGTTCTTCCAGCCTCCACTGTACTGGGCAACGATTATCGCGAGTACCACGGTCGGCACCACCATGGCTGACTTTGCTGACAGGTCACTCGGCATCGGTTATGCGGGAGGGGCGTCGCTTCTTCTTGCGCTACTATGCGTCTCGCTGATTGTCTGGTATCGCGAAATGGGCTCCATCTCCGTTTCGTCAATCGGATCACCCAAGGCTGAGCTGTTTTATTGGATAACCATCATGTTTTCCCAGACGCTCGGCACCGCATTGGGAGACTGGACAGCCGATACAGCAAGACTTGGCTACACGGGCGGTGCTCTCGTTTTCGCCGCCCTGCTCGCCGTCGTCGTCGCTGCGTATTTCTGGACCAGGGTATCGCGCACGATGCTCTTCTGGATCGCATTCGTACTGACCCGGCCGCTGGGGGCGGTTGTGGGCGATTTTCTCGACAAACCGGTGAACGCTGGTGGTCTCGCCTTGAGCCGCTATACTGCTTCCGCGGCGTTGTTGACATTTATCGTCGGCAGCATTTTTTTGTTCAGGCAGCGCGCTGCGTCCAGATCCCATTGATAGCCAGTTCGCGGGGTAACTATGAGGGTACTGCTGCTGGAAGACGATCCGATGATCGGCGAAGCCATCGAGGGAGCGTTGAAGGACGCTTCGTATGCGGCGGACTGGGTAAAAAGCGGCAGCGCCGGTCTTACGGCGCTTCAAACCCACTACTATGATCTGGTGCTGCTCGACCTTGGACTTCCTGGAACAGACGGCATGCAAGTTCTGAAGGCGATCCGCGGTAACGCCAATGCTGTTCCCTTGCTCATTATCACTGCTCGGGACGGACTTGAGGACCGGCTTCAGGGTCTCGATGAAGGAGCTGATGACTACGTTCTGAAGCCATTCGAGATCGCGGAACTCCTTGCCCGTATGCGCGCAGTGCTGCGTCGCCGGAATGGCAACGCGTCGCCGTCCCTGTCCAACGGGACGGTGACGCTTAATCTGGCGACCCGGGAGGTGTCCGTTCGAAACGGCGAACCCCTGCAACTGTCGAATCGCGAATTTGCATTGCTCCGTGCCCTCCTGATCCGTCCCGGCGCCATCCTGTCACGGGCGGAACTGGAAGAGCGAATCTATGGCTGGGGTGAAGAAGTTGAGAGCAACGCGGTCGAATACCTGATACATGTATTGCGACGAAAACTCGGCACCGATCTGATCCGCAATATCAGGGGGGCCGGATGGATGGTTTCGCCTTCAGGCTGAAGCATTCCGTCCGATTTCGCATCTCGCTCTGGTTGTGTGTGGCGATCTTTGCGGTCGCGATCATTGCGGGCATCTCGGCCTTTGTTTCAGCGCTCGATGAAGCTCATGAGCTTCAGGATGATGTCTTGCGGCAAGTCGCAACGCTTCTCAGTCAGACGCCCGTCTCCCTTGGTGACACCACTGGTGCGCTCCATTCGACTGGTGGCGGCGAAGAGTCGCGCGTTATCGTCCAGTACTTCACCAACGACCATTCCGGCGGGGCGGGAGATGGAGATACCCAGCCTCTGGAGATCCCCCAGAACATCGCCGATGGTATTTATACAATGAGCTTTGGCGGCGAATCGTTTCGCGTGCTGATTCATACCGCGGCTGCGGGCCGTCGCGTTGCAGTAGCACAGGAGACGGGACTACGCGATGAGATTGCAACAGGTAGCGCGTTTCGCACCGTGACGCCGTTCCTGGTGCTGGTACCAATACTTCTGATCATCGTCGCCCAACTGGTCAAACGCATGTTTTTACCGATTGCGTCACTGGCCATTGGTGTCGAAGCGCGGAAAGAGCAGGATCTGTACCCGCTCAACGAGCGGGACATTCCAGTCGAGGTGCAGTCGTTCGTCGCCGCAATCAACAGATTGCTCGCCCGCGTCGGGCAGTCGATGGAAACCCAGCAACGCTTCATTGCAGACGCGGCGCATGAACTGCGCTCGCCGATGACCGCTTTTTCCCTTCAGGCGGAACGTCTCGCGCGGATTCCAATGTCACCTCAGGCGTCCGAACGCCTGGCCGATCTGCGACGAGGCATTGAACGCGGGCGTTCGCAACTCGATCAGCTGCTAACGTTAGCGCGAATCCAGTCCGCACCCGTGGACGCCTCCTCATCGGTCTCAATTCTCCAGGTCTATCGCCGGGTACTGGAAGACCTGATGCCGCTGGCCGCGGCGAAGCAGATCGATATCGGCATCGAGAGTGGCGACGACGTGCAAATTAGCGCGAATGAAATTGAAGTTCGAACGCTTGTGAAAAATCTCGTCGACAACGCGATCCGGTACACGCCGGAAGGCGGCCGGGTTGATCTTTCCGTGACCATCCAGCAGAAGCATGTGCGGCTTGCAGTGAAGGATTCCGGGCCCGGCATCGCGCCTGCGGAACGTGCACGGGTTTTCGATCCCTTCTATCGCGTGCTTGGCAGCAATCAGGAGGGCTCGGGCCTTGGGCTTTGCATTGTCAAAACAATCGCAGACCGGCTAGGCTGGCATCTAGGTCTGACTTATTCCGACGAGCCCGCGCGCTCTGGACTCTGCGTCACGGTCACAGTTGTGTGAGACGCATGGCGTGGGCTTTGTGTCGTCACTCGTCGGATACTGGCATCGGCCGCAATGCATTTGTAAGGGCGCATCCTAAACTTTCGAAGTCCGTCCTAAGGGCCGGGTCGTGTGGAACCTTCCGCGCACATGACAGCGCCGCTCGCCGTTCGGCGCCCGGTTGCGCGCAGCGAATTGAAGGCTCCAGACTGTCGCTGCCGCGACGGCTGACATGTGCGGGTCCGATCTCCCTGACCGATCGATTCGCGACCACGTCGATTTACCTGCACAGCGCCGAAGTCAGGCGAGCGCAACAGATCCGGAACGCCTTCGCGGATGGATAGGGGTTCAAACTGCTCTGAAACGGCATGATCTTTCCGGTTTATATAACCTAGACGCTTATGATAGGAATTCGCGCTTTTAGATACAGTTCCGGGTTGTACGCAGTTGGTCCGCTGGCGATCCGATGTTTCTGGATTGCCGACGGATCAACTGTAGATAATCAGAGTTGTTGAAGGAAGGCAAGCACGCTGTCGGTGGGCTTGAACCGCAGTGAAGTTGCGTCTGTGGGCGCCAGCTTCTCAAGGGCTCGCTCCTTTGTTGCGAGGTCAGCGTCGATGTAGATGTGCGTGGTCTCGATACTCTCGTGACCGAGCCAGAGGGCGATGATACTGATGTCGACGCCGGCCTGCAGCAAATGTGCCGCGGTCGTGTGCCTCACAACATGCGGAGAAATGCGCTTGTCTGTCAGGCTTGGACAATGCGAACTTGCCCGGCTGATGGCCTGCTGCAGAATGTAGTCGACACCGTTACGCGATAGCTGCCGCCCACGGTGACTGGGAAACGCGATCGGCGAGTGGGTACCCTCCAGTTCATGGAACCATGCCTTCAGGATTTGGGCAGTATTTGACCACAATGGGATGCTCCGCTCCTTGCGGCCTTTCCCCTTCAGGTTAATGAACGTGCTGCTGCCGAACTGAACCTGCGCCTGGTGAAGCGCCGTGATTTCTGAAACACGAGCGCCGGTGTTATACAGCGTCAACAGCAATGCATGATCACGGCGCCCGAGCCATTGGGACCGGTCGGGCGCAGCAAGCACCGCATCAACTTCGGCGCGGCTGAGCGACTGCACAAGCCTTCGATCGGTCCGCTTCGCAGGTATGGCAAGAACGCGTGTTGCCAGCCCAGCCAGCTCGGGATCGCATAGAGCAACCCATCGGAAGAAACTGCGGATTGCCGCAAGCCGGACGTTGCGCGAGCGTGCTGAGTTGTGTCGCGCAAATTCCAGATGATCGAGAAACGACAGAATGATTGGCGCATCCAGCGCGGCCACGCGCAATGACGAAGGCTCGGTGTGGGTTCGATCCCGTACAAACTGGAGCAACATGCGAAACGTGTCCCGGTAACTCGAAACAGTCCGAGGACTGACGTGTTTATGGGCAAGCAGATGCTCGACGAAGAAGCCCTGCAGCAGTGGGCCGATCATGGTGGTGGTCTTCATTTTGCTTCTCCCAGGCTGACGTATTCCCGAAATGCCATCGCCGCGGTCAGCAGGAGCGCTGGCGTCGCGGTTAGGTACCAGTACGTTTCCACGGGACTGACATGTCCCAGGTAGACCGACAGATTTGGTATCCATTGCTGGACTGGCGCCCCCACCAGACTCCATTGGGTCAGTCGCTCGACGGCGAACGTGTGACGGAGGCTGTGGAGGGTTGGTCGCCGCGCGTCGGAAGACGGCAGCATGCCTAGCCGGTGCGCCGTACGTGTAAACCAGGTCGCGAAGAATCCGTAGTCGATCGACGTTCCGATTTCGGACATGAAGAACAGATCCGATAGCCCGGCGTAGCCCAGTTGCTCGCGAAGCCGCACGTAGGCCTTTAACTTCTCCGCTGCCGTCACATGCAGCGGCACGATCCTCGACTTGCCAAACTTGGTCTCGAGAACGAGAATCCGTGGCGGATCAGCGTCGAGTAGCACGTCGTTGATGGTCAACCGAATGGCCTCGCCTGCGCGTATTCCTGTGCTGGCCAACAGGCCGATCATCGACACGTATACGTGCGGCCGCAGCGCGCGACCCGGCCGCATCGCGGCGGCGGCATCCAGAATGCTGACGAGTTCCTGTTGCGTGAAGATGTAGGGCCGGCGCCGGCGCGCTCGAGCAATCAACCCGTCGCCGGGAACCTGTGTTTCCGGGACGCTGGCTCGCAGATAGCAAAGGAATCTTCGGACGGTGGAAAGGCGACTTGCCTGCCCGGCGGGACCTCGAAGGGATGCCGGGCCGCATGCCCAGTCCACCGCAAGTTGAGCGTCAATTGGCCACCGCCCGTCACTAGAGACGGCATACTCGACGAAGTTTCGCAGCAACACCTTTCTGGCTGTATCGTTAAACCCAAGAGCCTCCCGAACAGCAAGATAGGCTTCAAGGTGGTTCTGCAACTCAAGGTGGCCGTTCATGATCTCGCTCCCGGCCACGGTAGTGCCACTTGCACGAGCTTGGCGACGTCGAGCTTGGCGTAGATCGCCGTCGTCGCCAATGACGCGTGCCCCAGCACGTCGGCGATATCCTTGAAGTTCGCCCCTCGGCACACCATCTGGGTTGCTGCCGTGTGGCGGAGCGCGTGCGCAGCGGCCGGGATGCCCACCACGCCTGCTCGGGTCATCGCGCGGCGGACGGTTCTCGATATTACCGAAGAGTCCAGAATCGGCCCGTACGGCTCTTTGGTGCTCAGAAAGATCGTGCGACAGAGGCTGGCAGGACGTTCATGATGAAGATACGCATACAGAGCCTCACCAACATCGCGAGGCAAAGGCAAGCGTCGTTCGCGATGGGACTTCCCGGGGGCAATACCCACGCACCCTTCTGCCCAGTTGATATCATCGAGCGTCAGGTGCCTGACCTCGCAGGCTCGCAATCCCATTCTCGCCAGGATTAGCACGATGGCATGGTTGCGCAGCTCGTGCGGACTACTATCCAATGCTGCCCCGAGCACGCGTTCGGTTTCATCGATAGTGAGATGGACCGGCAGTGATGCGTGTTTCCATTGAGGCATTGAAGGAATTGCGGCTTCTAGCCCAGTGTTCACCACTCCGCAGAAAACAAGATATCTGAGCCAGGCCCGCATCGCAGTACCGGGTTGGTTGCGCGAATGCCCGTGAAGGCGACCGGCCTCCTGTCGAACGAAATTGGTGAATGCCTCCGCCCGCAACGCGGAGCGATCCGGAAAGGCGGCTACACGAAGCTCAGCCAAAAATCGGCGAACGTAGAAACAATATTGGTGCCGGGTCGTTGCTGCGAGTCCAACCACGCGCGACAGATGACGGTCGAAATCGTCGACCCATCGATTCAGTTCGTCGGGTAGCTCTACGCATAGGTTTGCCCTCGCAGATCCTCGAGGCCGGGTCCCGAACCCGTCGGAAGAATTCGTCTTGATCATCAGCTTCTCCTGTCGACCACAATGGCCGATCGGAAAAGCTTGCTCTTTTTATGCGAACCTCCACCGGGTGCTACTGCGCGGAAACCTGCCTCCGTCGGCCGTCGTTACTCTCGAAGAGTGCCCTACTGCGTACAACCCGGAACTGTATCTAAACGCGTTTATGCTCTGCAGAGGATAAGCGCGTATCTTGGCTCAACCTCAAGACGGATGGTCCTGCTGCCCGAAGACACGAAGATTAGATTGTCGAAATATCTGAACCACGTGATCAAGCAGGACCATCGCCACATGAAATCCAGAGCGGATGTGATGCCAGGTTTCAAATGCCTCTGGAGGGCCGCGATCACGAATTCAGGCATTGAGTTGACGCATCGCATCGCAAGGGGCAGTTCAATGGCGCTAAATTCGGTCTGAAGGACGCTGCCGCTTCGGCCGCCTATGGGATGCGGTCCCTGTCTATTCGATAAGGCCTCCTGATTATAAGGCTAATTCGCGACTGGCGTTTTACAAGGTCGGCTGGCGATCAGCCTCCGCGTGACGCGCGTTCATCGGCAGAAGCAACCGGATCAAACCATCGGACGAATACATCTCTGTTTACAAACGGATACTACTGGCGAGCAATTGACACTCGACACTACCTGTGCGGTGGACCACAGTCGCCACGCCGGCAAAAGATCAACATCAGTGGCTGATTGACGCTATCGTCCGCACCTAGCTCGCGAAACAAAGCTCCCGCGACGCGCATGCGCCGCGCACCCGTAAGCAACTCTCTCTGAACGATTGCGCAAAGCCTCGTGCTGCCGCGCTGGAGACTCGGATTGAACATTACGCTCCATCCTGACGACGGTGCAACGAGGACATCCTTACGGCGGCAAAAATGCGGCAGACCTTCCCACCAGTTCGGCGCTTTAAAAAAAATACGTCAGGTCGTGACTTTGTTGTGGGCGATCTGCACGGATGTTTCTCGCAACTGCGAAAGGAACTCGAAGCATGCCAGTTCGATCTCGCCAGGGACAGGCTCTTTGCCGTCGGCGATCTCGTAGACAGAGGGTTCGAATCACCTGCTGTCCTCGATGTGGTGCGTCGGTACGACATCCAGTCGGTGCGCGGCAATCATGAGGAGTCGATCGTGCGCTGGCGTCTTTATGGCGCCAATGACGGCTTCGTTCGGGGCAATGGCGGCAGGTGGCTACTTGATATGGCAGCGGACGGGCAGTCCATTGACGCTATCGTTGCGTACATGGCAGCGCTCCCCTATGCAATCGAAATAGAGACGGACTTTGGTCTGGTCGGAATCGTACATGCGAACGTGCCTCTGCAATCCTGGCCCAGAATGGTTAAGGCAATAATGAAAGAAGATGTTGACGGGAAGATACGGCGCAAGGTCATCTGGGATCGGTCACGATGGCAGTTGCCAGGATCGGACGGCTTCGCGTCGATGCGCTGCGTCGCAGCGCGACTGTTCAGGCGGTTGAAGTCCGGAAGGCTTGATACGTGCGGCAGGGTCGAAGGGGTCACGGCTGTTATCGTAGGACATACGCCTTCACCCCGGCCGGTCGTGAGCCACAATGTCATCAACGTCGACACGGGTGTTGTCTACGGCGGCAACCTTACACTATTGCGCCTCGACGAAATCCCCACCCTGCTGAGCGAGGGCACCCGCGCGGCACCTGCACTCAGCCCGATAGCGCAATACCCGCCGGCCCGCGAATCGGGACAAGTATAGTGCCCTGTCAGGCTCATGCGTCAGCATGACCGACGGGCGCAGGTACGAGTGGGACGCCCAATCCACCGGTGCGGGGTAGTCATTCAATCTGAGATTTTTTGCAGCGAACGCCAAAGCGCCCGGTTGACCCGCCTCATTATCCTGGCGTTCAATGCCCGCGCAAACCTCGTCGGGGCACATTAATGCGCCGCAAGTATTTCAGCTTTCCGGCTAGAAATCCGCGATCGGGAACCCCACTTGCGCTTCCTTAATACGCGCGACGGCCTGTTAACCAGCTGCAAGCCGCCGCGTCAAACGCCAATGCCGCGACGGCCGGTCAGGAAATCGCTCCAGGAGACAGAGCGGACTGCCATAAAACATGGGCGGGCTGATCAGCCAAGCGGCGTATCGGGACGACATTTCTGCATTCAAAGCGGCAGCGAACGCGAGTGCCGTCGCTGTTTTCCGATACAAGATGCCCGTTCGTTTCTTTCGTGCGAAACCAGTACGGCATCCAACAGCAACGCTTCGATGACTTCGGACGCAATGCGCGGCGCATTCGTGGGCGGTAGTGAGAGCCGTGCACACGCCGGAAGGACCCGCACCGAGGTCTACCATCAATTACGGCGCGCCCAAAAAAGGATGGCACACTGGATCCATGAATGCACGATATGGCGGAGGCAACTGACTGGAGATACGCTTGCATTTCTGCCAGTTTCGCGAAACCCGGTCGCGCAAAACGCAATTGCGCGACCAATCATAGCAGGGAATAACGTAGGCACCATGTTGGGCAGAATTTCCTAAAAATCGACTGCTGCTCGTCCGAGCTGCCGGTGGCTGTTGAGGAGATGTTCAATCCGAGTGAACGCCTTACACGCGGAGCATTTTCGAACTTGCTAGTTAAGCAGCCCCAAGTCGCCGAAGCAGAAATTCCCGCGGAGGTCGCTTTGCCTTCGCTTTTTCGCTAACGCATCGTCGGATCGACCGCGATCGATATGCTCGGTCTTATTCCAAACGCCGAGACCGGCCCGGCAGACCTCCGATTGGGTCCAAAGATTTTTACAAGCCTTGTGCCGAGGTTTGCAGGATCGCCCCGGGAAGCATGCGCCCCCTGTCGAACGTGTTAAAAAGTGAACCGCATTGACGCTAGGGCGCCGAACTCGCGAGGTCTTGCCATTGCAGTCGCGCCGTTACAATTCGTTCAGATGTAAACATTTCAACGGAAGCGACAGTCCTTGGTTAAAATTGCAGCATCGGAACGTTTCCCTTGCGTGGGCGCCGCCGGGTGGCATGGCCAATATCTTGCTTAAAGTGGCCCAGTTTGGACTCGCCACACTGACATGAAGCCATCCGAGCCGCACCCACTGATCCTCTTGGCCGACGATGACGAACAGACCGCTGCCGCCTGGACGGCCGTCCTCCGCCTGAACGGGTTTGATGTTGTGTGGGCGCCTGACGGCGCTTCGGCCTGGGCTCTCGCGCGTACCGCTCGCCCGGACCTTTTGCTCACCGACTGGAACATGCCTGGTATAGACGGGCCGGAATTGTGCAGGATATTCCGGGCCGACCCAACTCTGGCTAGTGTGCCTATCGTTCTGGCTTCGTCACTAAGCCTGCCGCCCTCTTCGCCGCCTGTTCTGTCCGATCTGTTTCTTCAGAAGCCCGCAGACGCGACAGCACTGTTAACGGCAGTCTCCGCGCTTGCGATTGTCAAGGGAGTTGCAGATGGATCGAAGGATGACGCCAAACCTCACAATGGAGAAACCGGGGTTTGACCGACCGGTTCGGACGAACGGGAAGAAGTTTGGACCGCTTTTATCCGGATCGGAGAACGAGCGCTTTAATTATGCTGACGGTCTCTCATGCTCTGGCAGCCCTCGGAAAAATGTCAGAGCATTTCGCCGGCACGGACGAAAGTCCGTGCCGTTTTTTTGATGGTCCGAGGTCCCGTTTGCGCACGCACCTTGCGCACCCGGCTCGTCCCGTTAACCGGAAAGTGATGCAGGCCTCCAGCCGTGCTGGCGCCGTCATCAAGGTCAAGTGAGAAATCTCTCAACTCGCGCCGCGGACCGCCGTTAACTCAGACGACATACCTGACCAATTCGACGCGTCACGTCGCAAGTGCTCGAATCGTCAGGGTTCGGACTCCAAGTTTGCCAGGGTTGGCAACACCGGATTATGGACGCCTGTACTGCACGGCGTGCGATCGAAGAAACGTCCCTCATGGTTTTCAAAGGACTCTGTACCGCGTTCATCGCGGTAGTGCTGAGCGCCGCGGCTGCGTCCGTTTGCGAAGCACAATACTCCACTCGGTGGATAGCCAACACGCATGGCACGGCCACGACTCGAGTGGGCAATGTGGCTCGCTCGATGTGGGTGGCACCTGAAGGGGAGATCTATACCGCATCAATGTGGGACGAAGGTGAGGGCGGCATCGCGATCTATCAGAACGGACAGAACATCGGTTGTAAGCGCCTAGCCATCCCATCTTGAGTTGCATGAAAGGTCTTGGGAGCATCGTATCCACTTAAATAGGTGGACACGTGAACACTATCGAAGAAGAAGCGCCAGTTGGCCGTCGTCGACGCCGGCGCTATAGCGTCGAGTTCAAAGCCCAGGTGGTGGCAGCCTGCCAGGGGCCTGGGGTATCGCTCGCGGCCATCGCGTTGCACCACAAGCTGAACGCAAATCTGCTCCGACGTTGGGTGGAACAGGCCGAAGGGAACGAGCGCTTTCTCGTCTCACGTAGCGATGTGGCGGTGCAGTCGGCAGTGGCGCCGGCATTCGTACCGCTCCCGCTCGACACGAAGAACGTGCGCCCGGCTGAGATCCGCGTCGAAGTGCGCCGCGCGGACCAGTCGATAACGGTTAGCTGGCCGACATCAGAGGCCGCACAATGCGCCACCTGGCTGCGAGAGTGGCTCGCGTGATCCGCATTGATGAAGCATGGCTGCAGTCGAACCACTGGACATGCGTGCGGGCTTCGATACGGCACTGGCGCGGGTGATTACGGTGTTCGGCGCGGCGCATCCGCACCATGCTTACCTCTTTGCCAACCGGCGGGCCAATCGCCTGAAGGTGCTGGTTCACGACGGAATCGGGATCTGGCTGGCAGCGCGACGGCTGAACGAGGGACAGTTCGTCTGGCCTCACGCTGGTAGCGAACCAAAGCAACACGCACTCACGCAGGAGCAGCTCGGAGGTCTGGTGGTGGGTCTGCCGTGGCAGCGCATCGGCCCAAACGGTGTGATCCGCGTCGTATGAGGCCAACAGGGACGTAAACTGTCGCGCTTCCACGGTGCCAGGGGTTCTGGCAGACTGGTTTGCATGAACCTGCCTGCCGACCTCAATGCCCTCAGCCCTGAACAGTTGCGCGCGCTCGCCGCGCAGCTGATTGCCCAGGTGCAGGAGAGAGACCGGGAGATTGAGGAGAAGACGCGGGAGGTCGAGGACAACGAACGCGAGCTGCATTACCGACAGACGCGTATCGAGCAGCTGAGCCACGAGATCTCCATCCTCAAGCGCCAGCAGTACGGTCGGCGCAGCGAACAGTTCAGCAGCGAGCAGATGAGCCTGCTGGAAGAAGCGATCGACGCGGATCTGGCCGCCATCGAACTGGAGCTCGAGCAGCTTCAGCCGCAAGCCACCGCCGGCCAGTCACCCCAGCAACCGAAGCGCGCATCACTGCCAGCACAACTGCCGCGCACAGAGATCCACCACGAGCCGGATAGCACCGTATGCCAGTGTGGCTGCGAGCGCGTGCGCATCGGTGAGGACATCAGCGAGAAGCTGGACTACACGCCGGGCGTGTTCACGGTTGAGCGGCATATCCGTGGCAAGTGGGTATGCAAGAACTGCGAAACGCTGATGCAGGCGCCGGTGCCCGCACACGTTATCGACAAGGGCATCCCGACCACGGGGCTGCTGGCCTCGGTGCTGGTTGCCAAATACGCTGACCACCTTCCCCTGTATCGTCAGGAACAGATCTTTGCGCGGGCGGGTCTGGCAATACCGCGATCGACATTGGGTGCGTGGGTCGGCACGTGCGGCGCACAGTTGCAGCCACCGGTCGATGCCCTGCATCAGGAAATCCTGCAGCAGGGTGTGCTGCATGCGGATGAGTCACCGGTACAGATGCTTAGTCCAGGTAAAGGGAAGACACACCGGGCGTACTTGTGGGCGTATACGCCCACGCACTTCAGTGAGCTGCGCGCCGTGGTCTACGACTTCGCCGACAGCCGTGCAGGCGAGCACGCCCGCACCTTCCTTGCCGGCTGGCAGGGCAAGCTGGTGTGCGACGACTACGGCGGATACAAGGCCGGATTCCAGCAGGGCATCACTGAAATCGGATGTGCTGCGCACGCACGGCGCAAGTTCTTCGACCTGCATGCCAATCACAGCAGCCACGTCGCTGGACAGGCCATGCCGTTCTTCGCTGCGCTTTATGATATCGAGCGCGACGCTGCAGTGCTGGATGCCGAAGAGCGGCGCAAACTCCGGCAGAGTCGGGCCAAACCGGTGTGTGACGCACTTTATGAATGGATGGTGGCGCAGCGTAAGCTGGTTTCGGAAGGTTCAGCGATTGCGAAAGCGCTCGACTACAGCCTCAAACGTTGGGAAGCGCTCACGCGCTATCTCGACGACGGACACGTGCCGATAGACAACAACTGGGTTCATGCCGCTAGCGGCATGAACCCAGTTATGCCGACTCCCCGATTATGCCGCGTCATGAATCCATCCACACAACGGTTGGGTGGATCTCTGTTCCCGGCCGCTCGGATTGTCGGCATTATCAGAGAGCCTCCAGGAAGGCAAGCAACGGATCTGGAGGTTTGTAGCGTCTCGGCGCGACACCGCTCGCCGTGGCGTGCGCGAGCGCGCGTTCCTTGAGTTGCATGTCGGCGTGCAAGTAAATCTGAGTCGTCTCGGAGGACTCGTGACCGAGCCAGAGCGCGATCACGGACAGGTCTACGCCGTGATGCAACAGGCTCATCGCGGCCCCGTGTCGAAGCGTGTGGGGAGTTACTGATTTCTCCTTCAGCGAGGGGCACGAGCGGCACGCGATTGCGACGTTGCGCGACACAAGCCGCTGAAGTGCGTCGGCGCTAAGACGGCCACCGCGCGAACTGGGGAAGACCGGATCGTCGGATTCGCCAGGTTGATAGCGTAGCCATGCTTTCATCACCGCGACGACGTCCGGTCGAAGCGGAGTGCATCGCATCTTCCGTTCATGCAAATATTTGCATGAGCGCAACTATGCCGATCTCGGGAATATGCGCAGTTCCGCGCCACGGAGACTCGTTTGCCCTTCTGCGATGGGTTTTCCACGGCGGCCGTCAGTAGTGGACTGCGCATAATAAAAGTGCTTTGCTCAGAAGGCAGTACGGCCTTTTGAGGAGAGTCATCATCATGGACAACGATTTCGCGATACCGCAGCAGACCCGGGCATGGCTGACAGACGGCGTGTTCAAATCCAGCTACCGGGCCTATTCGAACTATTTGATCGGGCGCGGATATTCGGCGTGGAGCGTCCGTAAGTATCTGTGCAGCGTCGCGCACTTTGCGCATTGGCTGCGCAAGCGACGCGTCAAACTCAGTCAGATTGATGAAGCACTGGTACGCCGTTTTCTGGATGAACACTTACCGCGGTGTGACTGCCCTTTGCGCACACCACGAAGCAGGAACCATGTTGGGCCAGCCTTGAATCGTCTGCTTGTCGTGCTTCGCCAGAGAGCCGACATACCACCTCGGCCCGATTTCACGCCCCTTTTGATACAGGAGGAACTCAAGGAATTTGATGCACACCTTGACCGGACTTGCGGGCTGGCCCCGTCTACGAGAACATTGCGCACGCGTATAGTACGGATATTCCTGTCGGAGCGATTCGGTGTGTCGAGAATCGATATGGCACAGGTCAAGCCGGAACATGTCTACGGATTCGTAGTCCGTCACCTCGCGGGATGCAAGCCGAGCACAGGCAAAGTCCTCGGGATCGCGCTACGCAGCTATTTGCGTTTCCGGGGCATGCACGGAGATCACGTCCTGTGCCTTATTGCCGCGATCCCGTAAATCGCCCAGTGGCGGTTCGCATCGTTGCCAGACACGCTATCTGAGGCGGAGCTGGAGCGCTTTCTCAACGCATTCGATCGCCAATCCGCGATCGGCCGCAGAGACTATGCGATGGCCCGGTGTATGGTCGACCTGGGACTGCGCGCCGGCGAAGTGGCCTCGCTCAAGTTGGACGATCTGAACTGGCACGACGGGACCTTGCGGTTATCAGCAGGCAAGGCGCGGCGAACAGACGTGCTTCCATTGCCGACCCGGACCGGACGCGCCATTGCCCAATACCTGACTAGCGGCCGTCCGGCCTCCGATAGCCGGGCGGTATTTTCTGCGGCATGTCGCTCCACTTACCGAACCAATCGGTTCGAGCGTCGTTCGCAACACCGTCCGCGCCGCTCATGCGCGATGCGGCAGCGATGCACGCCTGCGTGGAACTCATGTTCTGCGACACAGCGTAGGGAGCCGGCTGATCCAGGCTGGAGTCCCCATGAAGGAGATCGCCGATATCCTTCGACACCGGTGTCTGGATACGACGGCGATTTACACCACGATCAACATCAAGAGCCTTGCCCGGGTCGCGCTGCCCTGGCCGGGGAGCGCATCATGAAACGCCCAGTCAGGATGGTATCGCTCGCCGAGGACTACCTTGCGTCAAGACGTCGCCTCGGCTTTGACCTGAGGAGCACGGGACGCCGGCTCCTTGACTTTGCCCGCTTCGCCGACCGGGCCGGCCATCAAAGTCCGCTGACCACAGATCTCGCCGTGTCCTGGGCTCGCTCCGGACCACTTCAGGCGCCCATCACCTGGGCACGCCGGATTGAGATCGTTCGCCCGTTCGCAAGATATCTCCAGCAATATGACCCTGCCACGGAGGTTCCTGCGCTTGACCTGTTCGGCCGCTCTCATCGCCGTCTGGCACCGCACATCTATACCGATGAGGAGATCCGGGACCTGCTGGTCGCAGCTGCAACCTTGCCCTCGAAGGAGAAACTGCGGCCCGCCACCTACTCAACCCTGTTCGGGCTGATCGCGTCCACCGGACTGCGGATTTCTGAGGCGCTTAATCTGAGACGCACAGACGCCGACCTGGGTCACGGCCTGATTATGATTCGGCATGCGAAGTATAGTAAGTCACGCGTCGTTCCACTTCATCCAACCGTCGTGCGAGCACTCAGTCGCTACGTAAAGCTACGGGATCACGATTGGCCCGTCACGCTAAGCGATCACTTCTTCATCGTGCACGGAAGCAGCATGAAGATCAGTACGGTCGAGGATGTCTTCGGGTCATTGCGTTCACAGTTGGGATGGGTCGCCCGTGGTGATCATCCGGCTCCACGCATCCACGATCTGAGACACTCGTTTATCTGTCGACGGGTGTTGCTCTGGTACCAGCAAGGGGTGGACGTCGACAACGCGATGGTCATGCTGTCGACTTACGTCGGGCATGCCAAGGTGACCGACACCTACTGCTATCTGACCGGCATCCCCGAACTAATGGCGATTGCGGCCCAGCGCTTTGAGCACTTTGCAGGAGGAGCTTGCCATGTCTAGGCCCAGGCATTCTTCGGCGTCGAACTTCGCGGCGCTGCTACAGGAATTCTTCGTTGAACGGTTGATGCAACAGCGGGCAGTCAGTCCGCAGACGATAGCCAGCTACCGGGATACATTTCGATTGTTCCTCCAGTTCGCTCAGGCGCATCTCCACAAGTCGCCCACCGACCTGGCGTTGACGGACATCGACGTGAAGTTAGTGTTGGCTTTCCTTCGTCATCTGGAAGACGACCGACATAATTGCGCGCGTACCCGGAACGCGCGGCTCGTTGCCCTCCGTTCATTCCTGAAGTACGCGGCACTTAAGGACATTTCTGCACTGGCTGTTATCCAAAGCACTCTGGCCATTCCGATGAAACGCTTCGACAGACCGCTCGTCGGCCACCTGTCGCGTGATGAGATCGAGGCGCTACTCGCCGCGCCTGACCTCAACACCTGGTGCGGGCAGCGGGACCGGGTACTGTTTGCAACTCTTTACAACACTGGCGCACGCGTTTCCGAACTGATCGGTCTGCGGGTGGGCGACGTCGTCCTGGATAAAGCGCCCTGTGCCCATATCCACGGCAAAGGTCGGAAGCGGCGCACCGTACCTCTGTGGCGCTCGACAGCGAGCCTAATCAGAAGCTGGTTGCCACGCATCGGGGCGTCACCCGACCAGATGCTGTTTCCCAATCGCTCGGGCAATCCGATGACGCGCTCGAACGTAACGGATCGGCTCAAGCTCGCCGTGCGGACGGCCACCGGGCAATGTCCCCAACTATCAAGCCATCCCGTTTCTCCGCATGTCATCCGGCATTCGACCGGGACGCATCTGCTGCAATCAGGCGTTGACCTCAGCGTCATTGCGCTGTGGCTCGGACACGAAAGCCCAGCCACGACTCACATGTACGTCGAGGCCGACCTGGCGATGAAGGAGCGCGCGCTCAATACTTTGCAGCCACCTCACAGCAAGATCCCGCGATATCGACCGCCCGATCGCCTGATGCAGTTCCTTGAAAGCCTGTAATTATGCGCAGTTCACACCACGGACCCGCCATGCATAGCCCATCGCAGAGAGACAAACGAGTCTCCGCGGCGCGGAACTGCGCATATTCCCGAGATCGGCATAGTTTCTGCCTTTGCCGAGGCAACGGACGTGGGCGCCTGTACCGAGCACCACATCCTGACGCCTGAGAGAGGTCAATTCGCTATTCCGCAGACCCGTTTGAACCGCTACAAGAAGCAGCGCTCGGTCGCGGTTGCCGATCCATGTTCGTACATCAGGTGCCGCTACTAGCGCTGCGGCCTCGCGCTCGGTTAGAAACTCGACGGGACCATGTTCACAACGTTTGGATGGAATTGCAAGGATACGCTGACACTGCAGAAACAACGCAGGCTCGCTGACCGCGACGAACCGGAAGAAGGCATGCACGGCGGCAAGCCGCGTGTTGCGTGTCCGCACCGAATTGCCTCTGCCGTGTTCGAGGTGCTGTAGGAATTCCTCGATCAACGACACGTCGAAGTCCTCGATTCGCAGCTTTGACGGCGTGAGCCCGATACGCTTCGTGGCAAACGCTAGAAGCAGCCGGAACGTTTCACGGTAACTTGCCACCGTATGCGAACTCAGACCTTGCTGCTCGAGCAGACGCTGGCTAAAAAAACGCTGAACGAGGGATGGGAGACTGGCGGCGCTCACGGCTGTTCTCCTGGACAGTTCTTGTCGAGATAGGCTGCCGCGAGTTCGAGCAACTCAGGAACCGCTTCGATGTACCAGTACGTAAGACCGACGTTGACATGCCCGAGGTAGGCGGCAAGTTTCGGCAATTCCCGACTTACGTCGCGACCGGCACGGTACCACTCGACCAGCCGTCCAGTCGCAAAGCTATGCCGGAAGTCCTGGAGGCGTGGGCCGTAACCATCGCGCCCATCCTCTGTCGCCGATCGCAGACCGACAGCGCGCGACATTCTGACGAACATACTTCGTGCGGTGCCGGCCTTCAATCGCTTGCCGCGCTCACTAACCAGGAACGCCTCGCTCAATCGTAAAGGACAGAGTTGATCGCGTTTCTGGACGTAGTGTTCGAGTGCCACCCGGGTCGAGTCTGCTACAGGAACACACCGCGATTTGCCGAGCTTCGATTCCCGGATGGAGAGTATCCCGCTGACGAGGTCAACGTCGGACCGGTCGAGCCGAAACGCTTCGCCTGGCCTGAGGCCCGTCGCTACAAGAAGCCCTATGAGCGTCGAATAGGTCAGTGCTCGCATGCCGGTTCGGGATCGCAGTCGAGCTGCTCGGGTCATAAGCAGATCAATTTCCTGCTCAGTGTAAATGTGCGGTGCATTGCGCCGTCTGCGGGCACTCAGGAGCCCTGCCGGAGGAATCTGGTTTCGACCGTCAGTGACGTTTATCCATCGGGCGAATCCTCTCACTTGCGAGAGGCGCCGCCCCCAAGTGGCGCGTTCGACGAGTGTGGACGTCATCGCCCAGCGCAGAGCCAGATCGGTAGTAATGAACTCTGCATCTTCATGTTCCAGAAGATCAACGAAATGGCCGAGTGCCAATGCAGGTTCGTAGAATGACGCCCCGAGAGCGCGGCGGACCGCCACGTACCGAGCGAGAGAATCGCGGATCGCAGTCATATTGAACCTCCAGCCGTGGGCCACGAGCGCGCGACCTCGCGCAGGTCCTCAAACGCGACCTTTGCATAGATCGCGGTACTGTCCGTTGAGCGGTGCCGCAAGACCTCGGCTATTTCTGCCATCGAGGCCCCGTGGCGAATCATCGTCGTTGCCAGACCGTGACGGAACAGATGTGCGGCGCCCCGGCACGCGGGGCGGAAACCGGCACGTGCGAAGGCCTGACAAACAATCTTGCCAATCGCCGCCGGCCCCGCCAAACCAACCCGAGGTGCCAATCTGCGAAGGAAGACGCGCCGCGATGCACTTGCTCCGCGACAGTCGCGGAGATATGTTGCGATTGCTTCTCCGACCTCCGATGGCAGGGGGACGTGCTCGACCATTTGCCCCTTGCCATGAACGACGAGTTCCACCGAACGCCAGTGAATGTCGTCGAGTTCGATGGCAACGATTTCTCCGGCACGTAGACCGAGCCGCGCCAACAACAGCAGGATTGCGTAGTCACGGCGCCCAGTCGGAGTCGACCGGTCTGCAGATGCAATGAGAGCTTCTTGCTGCTCAGGCGTGAGGAACGTTGGCACAGTTGATTGTCTCCACTTACGAACCGAAGGCACTGACTCATACAGGTCTCGGGCCGTATCACCGCGCAGAAAGAGGAAATGGCAGAACGAGCGAAGCGCAACTGCCATCAGCCGCGTGTACTCTGCCGATCGGCCTTTTCTGCGGGCAAGAAGATGATTCCGGATCGTTACCGCGTCGAATGCATCTGGCAATAAACTTCCGTCGCCGGCCGAGTGGCTGTCGAGAAAGTCGCGAATGAACGGACCATAGACGAGCAGAGAGTTCTTCGCGAGTCCGCGATCCTGCCTCAGATAGTCCAGGTATCGACCATAGATGTGCGCGATTGCGGATTGGCGGCCCGACGTCGGCGGCCACGCAATGGCTTCGGCACGCAGATAGGCGAGAAACTGCCGTAATGTGGGTCGCGCACGCTGGACGCGGTCTCGTGATTCGCCGATCATGCGCTTCATAAAACGAGCCGCGACAGACTCATCGAGATCAATCAGGTCGATGTTCCTGTTCTTCATCCATCCAGAGAACGCACACAGGACTCTTCGTTTCTTGCGAAGCGATACCTCGGAGTAGTGTGCCGTCCGTAGACGATCAAGAAATGCATTGATGTGATGGGCCGGCAGCCCGCCGGATTCGCTGACTGTGCGTGTCGCATTCATCTGATCTCTCCTGGCCAGCGCGATAGCCAGCCTGAGAAATCATACTTTTATGCCGACACAGCGATCATGAAAGGCCATACCCACCGCCACGCGCATGCATGACGCGGCATAATCGGGGAGTCGGCATAATTGGGTAGAAAACCAGATACGTCCATGGGCAATGGGGCGTTCATTGTGCACCTCCTTCTGAGGCCTCGATAAACATTGGGATTTGTCCTTCCCCATCATTGCGACACGGGCGATGTTTGCGCGATAAGGCCGCTGTAACCGCATCGCTGCGCAGATCGCTCGCACGAATTTGCCAAGGAGCGTCGGGCATCACCTGCTCGGCGGGCAGAACCCGATCGTTGATCAACCGGCGGATCGCGTGACTGGTGACGCCGAGCAGTTTTGCGGCTTCGAACATCGTCAGCCATTCTCCATCCTTCTCAGCCGACTTGTACGCATGGATGTCTCGCACTCGCCGTATGGAACTGACACGGTGCGCAGATTTATATGAGCATGCAATCCTGGCGCGGGCACACGCCAGTCAACGAGTATGCAGACGCGGGCAACTCACAATGCTCCGGGGTCCGTAAATACAGGCCGGCGCTTGCTGCGTCGGAACGACTGCCCAGCCAGTGAAAAAACTCGGCGAAGCACAGGCACCGGCCATACTGGCAAGCAGATCGATCAGGAACGGTCCAGCCGGTTTCCGTCAATCCGCACGCGGTCGCCCGGACGGAGATCGCCGGGTGAGGGCACGTCGAAGGAGCGTGACGATCCGTCATTGAGTTGAACAACGATTCGATACGCGCTCGGGGCCGCATTGCTGTACTGCCGGCCAATCTGATTTCCGGCCACCGCACCGCCGAGCACGCCCACTACGGTCGCCACGTCGCGGCCATGCCCTCCGCCAAACTGGTTGCCGACCACACCACCGACGACCGCGCCGACCACCGTGCCCATTACACTGCCCGGGCTAACCGCATTGGATGTGGCGAGAGGCTGAATTCCCGAAACAACCCCATACTGAAGTCCGTAACCGGAGCTTGCAGGAGGCGCGTTGCCATAGGCGCTTGCGCTATCGACTGGCGGTGGATAGGTTGGCTGCACATACACCGGCTGGGCATATGCGGGTTGCACATAGGCAGGCTGCGCCGGACTCGCACCGTACGGCATGTTTGCGCCAGGAACCACGCATCCACTCAGGGGTAAAACTGCGCACAGCGCGATGTAAAAGATTGGTTTGGCAAATTGAGTGTTGTACATGATGCTCTCGACATCTTGACGCCGCATGTCAGCGGCCAAAGTTGAAGTTCCGCATGGAGTATAAGGATTCGTTGCCGAATATTTTCACTGCGCCGCGTAACAGTGTGTAAGTTGTTCCGCCGCCAACGCTTAAGTCAAACGCATTGCCCTGCTGACTTGTGTAGTTTCTCTGCGACGCGTTCCCGGACGCTTCGCTCGACGGGTGAGCGGCGTCGCGGCGTCGCGTTGAGTCGACCGCTTGATGTGTGCCGGGCACTAAGCAAACGGGGGTGCCGGAAGACAGCCGCTCGAACGCACTTACGTCCTTCCTCGCGGCCGCAGTTCGAAACGCCGATCAGCACTCGCCTTTTTTCGCATGTCCCGGCGGACAGTGATCGGGCCCGTGCCCGTGATGGCGATGACGCTCTTTCCATTCGTCGCGATCCCAGTAACGGCGTCCGTCGCAGTAACGGTCGCCATGCCAACCCGGCGACACGACGAGCACCGCTGCCGGAGCGACCACGTCGGGCGGCGGCACGCCAATTGCTGAACATCGGCCAACCACATTGACCCATTGACCACAGCTGCCCAACTAGCGAAGCGCAGCTGATCAGGTCGGTCCGATCTGATTCCGTACAAGCTTTTGAACATCGCCGGCATCATCTACGGTCTCATTGGCGTACTGGTTTTGTTGGAGATGGTCGCAAAAAGCGTTGCAATGAAGGCATTCTTGGTCCATTGGGCGGCGGCCGTGCTCGTCTGGGCTCACACGGTTACCCCGATCGTTGCCCTGATTGGTGCGAGCATCGGTCCCACACTTCCATCCGCCGCGATCACGGTGAAGTTCTTCATGTCGTTTTTGTGCTATTCGGTCGTCGTGCCAGGAGTCGCGGAGTCGGTGGTATTTTTTCCACGGTCAAGGCGCTTTCAAGCGCTTACATCGCGTACGTTGGCATTCGGCCTGATCAGCAAAAACGGCGCCGAGTTGCTATACCGCGACTCAGGAGTGACGCGATGGAAGCTGTTGGACAAGTGGGTATGAGAACGCGGAAAAAGCGAATGGCGGGTGGTAATAGCTCGCATAGGGGCTCAAGATTTGCCTGATCCGAAAGGGTGCAGACTTTCGCGTCGCGCAGTTGTCGCAGGTCCGCGTTAAAGATTCACCGAAGGGAAGCTTGTGAGAGGCCGGTATCGTTACGGTTCAGCGCCCTTCGTTTCAGCGATGAGGCGAATCAACAATGTGATGCTTGCGAAGGGCTCGTGCAACTGGCGAGACCGGCGTCAGTGCGACGTTTAATGCTGTGCTTGAGCGCAGTGCAGCGAAAGTCGCATGCTGCGTTCTTCGGGGGCTGCGTTTCCGAGAGGGAACGTGGCTACCCTCTTGGTCCGTGTTCACGGCACGTGACCGCACACGGAGCAGCGAGGGGGCTGGCGGCAGGACTCGCCACCCGTCGCGGCTCCGCCAGACCCGGTCCCCGCCATGCGGGCCGTTATTTTGCGGCGCTTCAATGCTGATAAGTCGTATTAGCTGCGTTGCGTTTAATGATCCGGCGGGCCGCCGACCGCTCCGGTCGCGCAAAGTCGAAAATATCGCGTCCCCTTGCAACCATGCACATCGGCGACAACGCCGGTTGCCTCCGAAGGCAGATTGAGGCAGAACTCCAGACGGACAAAGCCTCTGGATTATCTGGTCAACCGTGGCCGGTACATTGCAGACCATCTGCGACGGGACGTGAACGATGAAATCTTCCGGCGCCGACCGCTAGCTGTGCTGGTGGGTGACGTGATAGTCCATGCTATGGGTGTTCAGCCCTCTTCTGCTCGTGCCCTGCGTTCTGGCCAGCTTCTGCGCCATATCACTGGCGATCCCGTAAGGCGAATGCCGGCCGGCTAAGCGTTGGCGAGGCAGCGTGGCTTTGAATGCGCGGTGGCCAGTCGTAGAACGCATTGAAGATGTCAACTTTGCGCAATTAAAGTTGTCAACTGGATGAGATCTCGAACCGTGAAAAACGCGCAGGCATGCTGGACAATGGATTCCCGTGCGCGAATTAAACATGTCAACTGCCGCCGGAAGCGTACCGGGTTCCGATCGGGGCGAGGCTGCGAATCCAACCCAATCATGCATGTGCAACGAGCTCACAGCATCCGGTCTATCAGGCGCTCGCGAAGGACGGCACAGTCGAACGTGGTGCCGGTTTTACGGATGGTCATTCGGCAGGATCAACTGATGCACATGGCCACCCCACTTCGGTTCGACAGGACACGCGACGTGTCTGCGAGATGAACGGCGGTAACGCAAGTTCTGCCGGCAGTTCAAGCCGTATTCAGTAACCTCCTCCAGTTCCCGCAACGAACACGGCACGTGCGGACTGCGTGCAATTGCCGCACAGCGGTCCGGATGGCGCTGCCATTTTCGAAGTCAATCGCCATCACGCACGGTCGAGCGAGATTGAGAAGTGCGGCCGGGTCGGGCTACCGGGTTGGCGAAGGTAGCGGGCGGGTAACGCAAACGCCGCGTCAGGCGACGTTGCCGGTCCGCGACCATGGAATGCAGGTCGCGCGGTTGAATGCAGGCTCACTTGCAAATAATCCGGGCTCGTGCGCGCCGTCGGTTGCAGCTTAGGCTGGCGCAAAAAGCGTGGATTGCAGATTCGGCTGTTTTGGATTGCAGTTCATACAATTATGCAACGTCATCGTACCGGTCCCTCAGTCAGCGTTTTCCTTGGCACCTAGCGCAAACGGATGAAGCGACCGACTTCCGTCTGTCCTCACGGGCCAGGTTCGCCTTGCTACTTCAGGATTGGTTCAGGTGACCCCGAGCAGGTTTCTCCACTCCGGAAGGCTTCCCTTGGGATCCAGTGCGTTGACCAACGGTGCGGCACGCGTCGCCAGGTCCTGTTGTACGTCGGCGATAGCATTTGTGAGGGCACTCGACATTCCTAAGCCGTCTAGCATTAACGCTGCTTCGCGCATCTCTTCGGCGCGCCGTTGCCCGTGTTCGACCACGCGACCGATCAGATACGCTTCGTAGCCCTTGTCCCACCCTACACCCGGAAACGTTGCCGCGAGCGACGCAAGCACGCGGCCGTCCACGTCGAACTGTCTGGCCGCCAGCATCGACTGAACGCATAGCGCCTCCATGCCCTTGATCATGATGCTGCGGCATAGCTTGATGGCTGACGCGAGGCCGACTTCCTGCGCCACCGCTTCCGTGCGCATCCCCAAACCATTGAGACAGTCTGCCGTTTGTACAGCGAGTCGGCCGCCCAGCAGCATCGGCACCCGTATGCCTTGCGGCGGAACCGGCGCCATCACCGCGGCTTCCACGTAGTGGGCGCCATTGCGCTCGATCTGTTGGCAGTTGCGTTGTTTGACGGCGGGCGAAACCGAATTGAGGTCGAGGAAGATCTGGCCGCTTGTCAGATATTCCGCTGAAGCTGTGGCGACCGCTTCCGCCTGGCTCGCGGTGACTGCGGAGAAAATAAGTTGCGCATCGCGCAGTGCCGCAGGGAGATCGTCGGCCACGTGAACTTTGCATTCGTGGGCCCGCTGCATGATCGTCGGGCGCGTAGCCGCATCGTGCAGCTTGATGTCGAAGATCGATACTTCATGGCCGGCCGCGGTCAATGCGCGACCGAAAATAGGCCCCACTTCTCCGAAGCCGATAATTGCAATGCGGCCAATAGGCTGAGTGCGATTCTGATCCATGCTGATTCTCTGCGAGTGAGGGTGGAAAATGAAAATATGAAGTGAAGGAGCGCCGTGATGTGTGTCGCGACCTCAACGCGGATGTTCGGACGCCCAGACTGTCGCCGGTCCGGCTGACGGCGCGTGACGGTCGCTCACGTAGGCGTCGGGTTTCTGCTGGTCGAACATGCCCTCCCATTTTGACAGCGCGAGCGTTGCCGATCACGTTGGTCGTCGCCGTGGCGATCGCGAGCACGCGATCGATGCCCAATAGCCACCCCACAACCGAGGTGGGCAACATGCTTGATGGCCGCCGTTCCAGCAGCCGTTCGCCGAGCGTTTCTTGGAGTTCCCGCACGGAGCGCGTCACGGCTGATTGCGCGCGAAAGAGCAGTGACGCTGCCCGGCTTGCGCCGCCGTGTTCGACGACGATTGTGAACACACGCAGTTTGGCGAGGTTGAGAATTTCGGCGATCGGGGATGTCGGGTTGGCCAGGAGAGCGGACGTGCGAAGTAAGCGCACGGTCAGGCAGCGGTGCCGTAGAGCGGCAATATTCTCGACTCGAGCATTGCGATCGCCTGGATGGCAAGTTGTGACAGCGTGTGCTTGCTACTGGTTGCGATTGCAAGGCGGCTGAAGAGCGTCGGCTCGGTAATGCGGATCACCTGGAAGCGCCGCTTGAGCGCATCGCTGCTAGTCGCATTGAGCGATAGCACCGCATAGCCGATACCCTCGCTGACCAGATCGAGAATCGAGGTCACTGCGTCGACCTCCAGCTCGATACGCAATCTTACGCCCTGTTCCGCAGCAGCCGCCTCGACCATCCGTCTGATCGCGTGCATGCGGCCCGGGATGATGAGTGGGTAGCGCACGATTTCCCGCAGCGCGATCGTTGTTGTTGACTCGCCTACTGCCTCTGTGAGTGTATCGCCATTGTCCGGGCCGATCAGAAACAGTTCTTCAGTAAAAATGGTTCGCTTGTCGATCAGCGGCGTATCGAATGTGTCGTACAGGACAGCGACGTCGATGCGGCCCATCATCAGCCATTCGATCAGATAGGTGGACAAGCCTTGCGCCACCGAGATAGTCGCCCCGGGAAAGGAGGACCGAAAGCCACGCACGAGTTCATGCGTGGCGACCCTGGCAAAGCTGGGGGTAATGCCGATGGCGAAATGACCACCGGGTGCGCCGTGTAACTCGTCCAGATCCTGCGAGGCCCGCTGCACCTGCTGCAGGATACCTTTCGCATGCGCGAGCATCCGCTGGCCGGCCGGCGTCAGCGTCACGCCGCGGCCGGTGCGCTCGAGCAGCGTATGCCGCAATTCCACTTCCAGATGCCGCACCAGCCGGCTCAAGGCGGGCTGATTCGAGTCCAGCGTAATCGCAGCACGGGTAAAGCTGCCGAGTTCAGCGACGTGAACGAATGCCTCGAGCTGCTTCAGGTCCATTGTCGATAACCTATGTGAAATTCACATATCAGCTAGTTCAATATGGCGATTGTATCGGTCCATCGTCGCGGCCACAATGCATACAACCCATAGAAAGCCGCGCCATGCGGTCTGACATTGAGACGACGCTCATGAAATCCTGCCTGCCGCCCGATCCCCACCCCGTTCAACCCACCCAGCGTCTGCCTGCCGGTGCTTGCGATGCGCACTGCCACGTGTTCGGCCCCGCCGAAATCTTTCCATATGCGCCGGACCGCAGCTATACGCCGCCCGACGCGCCTTTCGAGCGGCTTGTTGCGCTGCACGATTTTCTCGGCGCGAGCCGCGGCGTGATCGTCCAGGCAAGCTGCCACGGCACCGATAACACTGCGATGCTGGATGCGATTGCGCGCGGCAACGGACGCTATCGGGGCGTCGCGATTGTCGACGGCGACGTCACCGACGAACAGTTGGCAGATCTCGACGCGCGCGGCGTGCGCGGCGTGCGATTCAATTTCGTCGCGCATCTGGGCGGCGCACCCGATCTCGACGTTTTCGACCGCGTTCTCGAACGTATCGAGCGGCTCGGCTGGCACGTCGTGCTGCATCTCGATGCACAGGACATCCTCCAATACGCCGAACGGATTGCGCGTATCAAGGTGCCGTTCGTGATCGACCACATGGGTCGCGTACGCGCGGATGCCGGGGTCGATCAGCAGCCGTTCCGCCAGCTTCTGGAACTGATGCGCAATCCGCTTGCCTGGGTCAAAGTGTGCGGGGCCGAGCGCGTGTCCGTAGGCCGCCGTCCGTTCGACGATGCGATCCCGTTCGCGCGCACACTGATCGAAGCCGCACCCGACCGCGTGCTTTGGGGTACCGACTGGCCGCATCCGAACATCAGCAAGGACATGCCAAACGACGGCGAACTGGTCGATCTGCTGTTCCGCTTCTGCCCGAACGCGGCGCTGCGCGAACAACTGCTCGTCATCAACCCGGCGCGGCTTTACGGATTCTGAGCGAGCCGTTTGCTTCACAAACTTTGAACTGCCACACGAAGAATGGCAGTCAGGCGGAAATCCGGAATCGACCGGCTTTTCGCTCACCATTCGAATCAGGAGACAACGATGACCGATATGCATCGCCACGCGGCCAATGCGGCCGATTCGGCTGATCAGGGAGCAGCGTCATGAACGACAGTGCCGTCATGACGCCCCCCGCGCGCAGCGCGAAGAAGAAACCCTTCTATCGCACGCTGTATTTCCACGTTTTACTCGCGATCCTGCTCGGCGTGCTGCTCGGTCATTTCGCGCCGTCGCTCGCCGTGCAGATGAAGCCACTCGGCGACGCCTTCATCAAGCTGATCAAGATGGTGATCGGCCCGATCATTTTCTGCACCGTCGTCACCGGCATGGCTGGAATGGGCGACATCAAGAAGGTCGGGCGTGTAGGCGGCAAGGCGCTGCTGTACTTCGAAATCGTATCGACGCTGTCGCTCGTAATCGGACTCGTGGCCGGACATCTGTTTCGTCCCGGCGCCGGCTTCAATCTGAATCCCGCGACCATCGATACCAAAGCGCTCGCCGGATTCACGACTGCCGCCCATGAACAGAACACGGTCGACTTTCTGATGCACATCATTCCCGACACCGTGGTTAGTGCGTTCTCCAGTGGCAATGTGCTGCAGATTCTACTGATTTCCGTGCTGTTCGGCGCTGCGCTCGCGGCTACGGGGGAATATGGCCGGCCACTGGTTCGCATGATCGACCGCTTTGCGCAGACGTTCTTCGGCATCGTTCACATCATCATGAAGGTCGCAGCGATCGGCGCGTTTGGATCTATCGCGTTCACGGTCGGCACCTTTGGGATCGGCGCCGTACTGCCGTTGCTCAAGCTGATCGGGACGTTCTACCTGACGCTCGCCTTCTTCGTGCTGGTGGTGCTCGGCATCATTTCCCGCTTACTCGGTTTCAGCATCCTGCGTTTCCTGAGCTATATCCGCGAGGAAATCCTGATCGTGCTCGGCACAAGTTCGTCGGAGGCCGCGCTGCCGCGGATGCTCGAAAAACTCGAACGGCTCGGGTGCTCGAAATCGGTGGTGGGTCTCGTGATTCCGGCCGGCTATTCATTCAATCTGGACGGCACCAACATCTACCTGACGATGGCGGTGCTGTTCATCGCGCAGGCCTTCAACATCGAACTTACCCTGACGCAGCAACTGACGCTCGTGGGCGTGGCGATGCTGACGTCGAAAGGCGCAAGCGGTGTGGCCGGCGCGGCCTTTGTGATGCTGACATCGACATTGATGGTGTTCCCGATTATTCCCGTGTCCGGAATGGTGCTGATTCTCGGCATTCACCGCTTCATGGGAACGGGACTCGCGATCGCGAACACTATCGGCAACGGCGTCGCCACCCTGGTGGTGTCGGCATGGGAACACGAGCTTGACCGTTCGAAACTGAACGCCGAAATGTCACGCCGTCACACCGAATGACCGGCTAGCCCGCGAGAAAAGCCCTCGTGTATTTCTGTCTGCGTGCGCCACCGGTGCGCGCAGCGGGAAGCGTTCGCGCATAAAACAACAACCTGGTTTGGAGACGAAACATGATGTCAGTAAAAAACAGCGGCACCAGCACACCCTTGAAACTCCATGCGGCATGCCTGGGCGCCGCACTGCTCGCGGCCGGCGGGCTCGTCGCGCCTGTCGCGTACGCCGACGATTCGCAGGTAGCGGCCGGCGCAGCGACGATGTCAGGCTCCGCGGTTCAGTTGTATGGACTGATCGGTATGTATCTCGACAATTCCAAACTGAGCACCACGCGAGCCAGCACGGTACAGCTAGGCGGCGGTGGGATGACAACGTCGTTCTGGGGCATGCGTGGCCGGGAAGACATTGGCGGTGGCAATGCGGTGTTCTTCGCGCTCGAAAGTTTTTTCAGGCCGAACACAGGGCAGATGGGACGCAACACGACGGATGGCCTGTTTTCCCGCAATGCGTATGTTGGCCTGACCGGTGCATACGGCACGTTCAAGTTCGGAGAGCAGACCAATCCAACTTATTTCAACCAGATCTTCGTCAATCCGTTCGGTGGATCGGTGGTGTTTTCGCCGTTGATCGTGCAGTCGTACACGGCGAGCTACAGCAATACGCAGATCGGCGACACAGTCTGGCAGAACGCCATCACGTATGTTTCGCCTAGCTACGGCGGCCTCACGGGCACTGCGATCTATGGCGTGAGCACCACCACGGGTCAACAGGGGAAGGACAACATCGGTTTGCATCTGACCTATGCAAACGGGCCGCTCACGGCGGTGTTCTCGGCGCAGCGTGTACGAGCGGCGGTGGTCGCGCCGTCGAGCGGTCAGTATCTGTATCTCGCAGGCGCTGCGTACGATGCAAAGATCGTCAAGGTCTATGGGGCTGCGCAGATGACAAGTAACAACGACGTTGAGACCGGTTCGCATACGTATGAGCTAGGGGTTTCCGTACCGTTGTCACCGTCGAACATGATCCTTGCCGAATGGGCGCGCACGAAGAAGAGCGCACCGCTGAACCATAGCAACGTACGCAACACCGGCTCCATTGCATATGACTACATTCTGTCCAAGCGCACGTATGTGTACGTGGTCTATTCCTACGACAAGCTGACGGCCAATCCGTCGGGCAGTACATACGGTGTCGGCATGCAGCATACGTTTTAGGGCGAGGCGAATCTGCAGCCGAAAAAGGTTCGTTAACGAAGTCGGCGCGCATGTCATTCGCACCATCGCGCCGGTAACTCAACCAGTTTTTTGGAGCGACGATGATCATCGACATTCACGGCCACTACACCACCGCGCCGAAGGCGCTGGAGACGTGGCGCAAGCGCCAGATTGCTGGCACCACAAATCCGTCCGAGGCGCCGAAGGCGTCCGAATTGCACATCGGCGACGACGAGTTGCGCGAGTCGATCGAAAGCAACCAGTTGCGTTTGATGCGCGAGCGCGGCCTTGATCTGACCATTTTCAGCCCGCGTGCGAGCTTCATGGCACATCACATTGGCGACTTCGAAATATCGAGCACGTGGGCCGCCATCTGTAACGAACTCTGCTACCGGGTGAGCCAGCTCTTTCCGGATCATTTCATTCCGGCTGCGATGCTTCCTCAGAGCCCGGGCGTGGACATCGCCACTTGCATTCCCGAACTGATGAAGTGTGTCGAACAGTACGGCAACGTCGCGATCAATCTGAATCCGGACCCGTCGGGCGGCCACTGGGCCAGCCCGCCACTGTCCGACCGCTACTGGTACCCGATCTACGAGAAGATGGTCGAGTACGACATTCCCGCCATGATTCACGTGAGCACGAGCTGCAACGCATGCTTCCACACCACTGGCGCACATTACCTGAACGCGGACACGACTGCCTTCATGCAATGCCTGACGTCGGACCTGTTCCGCGACTTCCCAACCTTGCGCTTTGTGATCCCACATGGCGGCGGCGCTGTGCCGTACCACTGGGGTCGCTTTCGCGGGCTCGCCCAGGAGCTGAAGAAGCCGCTACTGACCGAGCATCTGCTCAACAACGTCTTCTTCGATACGTGCGTCTATCACCAGCCGGGCATCGACCTGCTTACGCGCGTGATTCCCGTGGACAACATCCTGTTTGCCAGCGAGATGATTGGCGCGGTGCGTGGCATCGACCCGGAGACCGGCGACTACTTCGACGACACGAAGCGCTATATCGAGGCGGCGCACATCGATGCAGATGAACGGTACAAGATTTACGAGGGTAACGCGCGACGTGTCTACCCGCGTCTGGATGCAGCATTGAAAGTGAAAGGGCATTGATCATGTATGAACTTGGAGTGGTGTATCGCAACATTCAGCGGGCAGACGGCGACGTCGCCGCGAAGCTCAGTGCTCTCGGGACTGCGACAGTACACGAGGCAATGGGACGTACTGGACTGATGAAGCCCTATATGCGTCCGATCTATAGCGGCGCACAGGCGAGCGGCACGGTTGTCACGGTCCTGCTCCAGCCGGGCGACAACTGGATGCTGCACGTCGCAGCGGAGCAGATCCAGCCGGGCGACATCGTGGTTGCCGCGGTCACGGCTGATTCCACCGACGGTTTTTTCGGCGACCTGCTGGCGACCAGCTTCAAGGCGCGCGGCGCGCAAGGGCTCATCATCGACGCAGGCGTGCGCGACGTGCGCGTGCTGGCGCAGATGAACTTCCCGGTATGGAGCAAGGCGATCTCTTCCAAAGGGACGGTCAAGGCGACGCTCGGATCCGTGAACATTCCCGTCGTTTGCGCCGGGGCGCTGGTGAATCCGGGAGATGTCGTCGTCGCGGATGACGATGGTGTGGTCGTGGTGCCCGCAGCATTGGCGGCGCAGGTGCTCGAGAAAGCAGCCGCGCGTGAGGCCAACGAAGGCGAGAAGCGCGCCAAGCTGGCCGCCTGCGTGCTCGGCCTGGATATGTACAACATGCGAGAGCCATTGCAACAGGCCGGCCTGCGCTATATCGACTGAAAGGCAGAGAAACCATGAGTGGGCAGATCACCGGCATCTCTTCGATGGCCACGCGCCAGGTGCTGGCCGAGCTGGTCGAAGAATACGGGCGGCTATCGGCGCGGCTGGTGGCCATCGAGTCGGTTGGCGGCGTCGCCGCTGCCCGGCGAGTCCAGGAAGGTGAGCCGTTCGATATCGTCGTGCTTGCGGCCGACGCGCTCGACCCGCTTGCCGCAGCCGGCCGGATCGATCCGGCCAGTCGGGTCGACCTGGTCCGTTCGGGCGTGGCGATTGCGGTAGCAGCAGGCGCGCCGCGGCCCGAGATCGGCACTGAAGCCGCGCTGCGCGACGCCATTCTGGCCGCGCGTAGTATCGGGTATTCGACGGGTCCGAGCGGTTCACACCTGAGTCGCCTGTTCGAACACTGGGGCATCGCCAAGACCATTGCGCCGCACATCGTGCAGGCGCCTCCAGGTATTCCGGTCGGCGCGCTCGTCGCGCGCGGGGATGTCGAGCTCGGCTTCCAGCAATTGAGCGAGTTGATGCACCTGCCGGGCATCGATGTCGTCGGTTCTTTGCCCCCGGAAGTGCAAATCATCACTACCTTTGCGGCCGCCATATGCACGGCATCCCGACAAAGAGATGCCTCGAGGGCATTGCTCTCATTTCTGGCCTCCCCTGCGACCGCCCCCACCAAGCTTCGTCACGGCATGGAGCCGGCATGACAAAAGGCGGACCTTGCTGAAACCCTGTTGCCCCTATCGCGATAACTCATAGATCAAGGTTGCATGAAACTCGCCACCAAACTCTGGATTTCAACTGCGTTGCTGCTTGTGCTGATTTTCGGCATCGTTGGCTTGTCGATGTGGCGGTTCGCGAGCATGGAGGCGCAACGGGACACCTCGCTGAAGATGCTGTCTGGAAAAGTGACTGCTGCCTACGCCTGGTCGAAACTCGCGGATATCGCGGCATTGCGCACGCAGGCGATGATTATTAGCGCCGATCCCGCTTTATCGGATTTCTTCAGCAAGGATAATGCCGCGACGATTTCCCAGATCGCAGTGGTGCAGAAGACGATAGCCGTCCTGGCGCACACCCCCGCTGACCGGAAGCAGCTCGATGCTATTGCAGGGTTGCGCAATCAGGTCCTGGCGACCCGCGACAGGATCGTGGCAATGCGATCCAATGAGGCCCGGAAGCCTGCGGCGCTTGCCATGTTGAACGAGGAATACATGCCGGTTCAGACTGCCTACGGTAAGGCGATCAGGACGTTCGTTGAACTGCAGGAGCAGCAACTGGCGACGGCCCAGGCAGATTTCGAACGTCAGCGATACATCATTGTTGCGACGACCGCGATACTGATTGTGGTCCTCGCGCTGAGCGTACTGACCGGTGCTGCTGCACTGATCCGGTCAATCCGCAAGCCTTTGCTCGAAGTCAATCACCTCGCGGCGAAAATCGCGCAAGGTGATCTGAGTGCGGATCTGACGGTAACCCGAGTCGACGAATTTGGCGAACTGATGGAATCCATCCTCGCGATGAGCCGCTCATTGGCGTGCATCGTTCAGCGCATTCGCACCGGCGCCGAAAGTATCGGTACGGCATCGAGCCAGATTGCATCCGGCAATCTCAACCTGTCGCAGCGGACGGAGCAACAGGCCGCGTCGCTCGAAGAGACGGCGGCCAGCATGGAACAGTTGACTGGCACGGTGAGGCAGAACACTGACAATGCGCGGCAGGCTGGTATGCTTGCGGTGACCGCTGCCTGCACGGCCGAGCGGGGCAACGAAGTCGTAAGCCGCGTTGTCGCCACGATGGCCGAAATCAGTCAGCGTTCGGAAAGGATTGGGGACATCATCGCGATCATCGAAGGGATTGCATTCCAGACCAACATCCTCGCGCTCAATGCAGCGGTTGAAGCTGCCCGGGCCGGAGAACAGGGTCGCGGATTTGCCGTGGTCGCGGGGGAAGTGCGCACGCTTGCACAACGCTCGTCGTCTGCGGCAAAGGAAATCAGGGATTTGATTGAAACGTCCGCAGAACGTGTACGTGCCGGAGGTTTGCTGGTTGGGGAGGCCGGCCAACGGATGAATGAGATCGACACGAGCGTGCGGCGCGTGACAGATATTATGGGCGAGATATCCGCCGCTTCAGCGGAACAACAAACCGGTATTGAGCAGGTGGCGCTGGCGGTCACGCAGATGGACGAAGTGACCCAGCAGAACGCCGCGCTCGTCGAAGAAGCGGCGGCCGCCGCGCAGTCACTGGAGGAACAGGGGCGTGATCTGAAGGCGACCGTTGCCCTATTCAGATTGTCGGACTATAAGCGCCTTTCGGGCAATGCGTGAGGAATGTCTCGCGCTAGCAGCTCCTACGTGGGAAGCGCGGTAGGGTGTGGGACTAAATACTGAAACATGTCGCCCCGGGGCGTTGGACTATCGTGCGGCAAACGCATGATTGGGGTCGCTTCAGAAAATGGAAATAATGCATGTTAAGCAGGTGACGCCCGTCTGGCTCGGCCTTCTGACTATCTTGCGGCGAAGGCTTCAGTCATCTGGCGCGCACGCTTGCCCTCGTCACTTTGCGGGTAAATCGAGGTGGTCGCGATCGAGGCGTGGCGCAGGTTATCCCGAACCGTCGTCAGTTCCGCTCCGCGGGCCAGCGCATGAGTGGCTTGGGCGTGCCTCATCCAGTGCGGGCCGGCGCGTCGCAGCTTTTCGGCAACTGCGGGATGGTCGGCCGCAATGACATCAGCGACCTCGTCAAAGAAGCGCCTCATCACATCGAGGCTCGCGAGCAACGGTGTCCTTGGGTCCCAGCGCGCCGGCGTCACCGGAAGGCGACGCTGGACGAGGTACTGGTCGAGCGCTGTGCGTGCCAGTGGTGGCAATGCCACCTTGCCGGGCTTGCTTCCCTTGCCGACCAGATGCAGCCAGTGATCGTCGTGTTCGTCGGTGCGGATGTCGCCAAGCGTCGCTCCCACGAATTCGCTCGCAATCCGGTCGCATACGGGAAGTCCAGCGCGAAGCGCATCCGCTGAGCAGCGGGCGCTTCCCAGCCATATGACCATTCAAGGCCGTCTGCAATCGTGCGAACGAGCAGCCATTCGCCTTCCCTGAATCCGCGCGATGTGTCGAGCGGCGCAACGCGCGTGCGGCCCCGCACTTTGATGGCCGGCAAACGGGTTGGCCAGCACGTAGCGCTGCTCGATCAGCCAGCGAAAAAGCGCGCCCAGCACCGACAGAGCGTAGGCGACCGAGCGCGCCGACAGGTTACCGGCGAACGGCCGCCAGTCAGGTGCCGTGCGTGGCCGTGGCGGTCCGACCCAGCGCTCGCGCGGCGTCGGCCGGCGCAGGAAAGCCCAGTACGCGATCGCGTCTTCCGTGGTGAGTGACGATAGCGCCCGTCCACGCTGCACGATCGCCCACAGGATCAGCCGCTCCGCCTCCTTGCGATAGGCGCGCTGGGTCGTGGGCACCTCGTGCAGCGCGAGCCACGCCTGCACTGCCTGAAAGTCGTTCGATGCGTCCAGCGTGCAGGCCTGCCGGGGCGCGCGGAAGCTACCGTGCGAACCATCAACCTCATGCGGTAGCCGCAGCCGTTCCCACTGCACGACCAAGTCTGGCGAGGCCGTCACGATCAGTGCACGGGCCCGATCCGTCAATCGGGGATGGGCCTCGAAGAACATCTCGATCTGTTGTGCACTGGTCCGGCCTAGACCGGGAATTGCGCTCCACCATCGACGCCGGCGTGGTACCCGCACAGTCAGGTCCGCAAGCGTGGTGATACCGGCCGCACGTAGCACGCGTACGGCGCGAGGTTTCAGCCACAGTTCGATGTCGTCGACGATCTGCGGCTGCGGCGCAGGCAAAGCGGCGAGTATCTTGAGCGCGTGTGCGACCGCACCGGCCCGCTCAAGCCGTTCGTTGATGGAGTGCAGGAGGAGATCAGCGAGATCGGTGCGCTGGCGATGATGCGCGAACGCGATCAGTTGCAGGCGGATCAGGCCGATGACGCCGCGAGCCGACTGGCCCGACGCCTTGCCCTGCGGCAGGTAACGGTTCACTGCGGCCGTGGAAGACAGGTCCGCATACCAGCCGCGCAGCGCCGCCAGCCGGTCAGCATTGGGAAACGTTGGCGAATCGGGTGTGTGGCCGTGCCCGGGGGCCTTGGACTGACCTATTTTCATGATCTGAAGTTTAGTGTAAAGATGTGTCTATTGAGATAGGAATACTTATCTTAATACCCGGTAGCCACATAAGTTCAATATTGCGTTGAGTCTCATGCTCCAGACGCCGACTGGACTGAATCCGATTCGGATAGCCGTCGATATAAATATTGAGCAATACAGATGGATGATACGAGGGCCGCCCCGTTGCTGCGGGCGCGGTTCCGTCGAAGCCGAGATGATGGAGATCAAGCTCGTCGACAAAGACGTCGACTACGCGCACCGGATTGTCCGCGGAGACATAGTCTTCGAGATACTCGGGCAGCAGGACAGCCCGCTTACGGTCTTCGCGTTCAACGAATCGCTTCATGTGGCCGCCCGGTCTGAACGCGTTACTTCAGTTGAGGCGTTCAGCATGCGTTTTCACACAAGCTGGACCCATCGCTGCCCGCTAACCAGTTGCATGGAATGTCAGAGCCTCAGCCAATTGCGGCCGCTCATAGTCGCGGATCCGTATTACCTGGCAGGCTGATTTGTCGCAGGTGTCGCGCATACGTTGAGTTTCTGCGAAATACGGCTGCCGGCGCGCCGGCGGTTAGCTGTCGTTGTCGCGAGCACTACGCGTACGAGCTCCCGTCCGTTCCCGCGTCAAATAGCCTGATCAAGGCTTGATAGTCAACCGGCTTGGTCAGATGATGGTCGAACCCAGCCTCGGCCGATCTGAGGCGATCCGCCGGAAGTCCGTATCCAGTGACGGCCACCAGGATCACATTTCGATTTGCCCCGGATTCGCGTAGCCTTCTCGCTACTTCGTATCCGTCCATGCTTGGGAGCCCGATGTCGAGAAGTACGAAGTCAGGGTTGAAGGTCGCCGCAGCGCTGAGTCCCGAAACACCATCTATGCGCGTCTCGACCTGATGACCCTCACTCGCCAGAAGCATTGCCAGCGCTTCGCTCGCGTCGGCGTTGTCATCAATGATGAGAATCCGCCTTGGAAGGGCCGCAGCCGCGGCTGACTGCGAGTTGATCTGTTCGTCCGGGATGGCTCCCGGGTCAAGCGGCAGATCGATGATGAACTCACTGCCAGTCATGCCGTCGCTAATAGCCCGGACCGTGCCGCCGTGCAACTCGACCAGCCGTCTCACCACGGACAGGCCAACACCCAGGCCATTCTGGCGCTGACCATCCGACGCAGGCCCCTGAACAAACATGTCGAAAAGACTCCCGAGCATCGAGGACGGGATGCCTTTTCCGTTGTCTTTGATGCTGAGCGATAGTCGATGCGCCGTTGTGGTCGCCCGCAACTGTATGGAGCCGCCCGGCGCGGTGTATTTCGCCGCATTGATTACGATGTTCTCGATGACCTGCGACAGCCGGGTCGGGTCAGCGTTTAGCCAGATGGGTTCTTCCGGCAGGGAGACGGCCAATGAATGGCGACGCTCATCGACGATCGGCTGGCAAACTTCGATGGCGCTCTGAACGATTGTTTTAAGGAGAACCGTCTGTCGGTTCAACTCGATGCTGCCGCTCGTTATCCGGGTGATATCGAGCATGTCGTTCACGAGGTGCATCATTGCGCGCCCCTGCCTTTGAATGACGCCGGCGGCCCAGTCCTTCTGCGTGACCGGCACCGTTTCCGACGCGAGCAGATTTCCGGCGGAAACCAGCGCTGCAAGTGGATTGCGCAGCTCGTGGCCGAGCATGGCCAGAAATTCGTTTTTCCGCCGGTCGGCGACCGCCAGCTGTTCGGCACGCTCGCGAAGGTGAGCATTGCTCACGCTGCGGTTGACGAGATCACGCTCGGTTGATGACACCGCAATCGCATTGCCCCCGTCGTCCGTCAGAACCGATAGCGTAAGCCATATGTCGACGACGCGGCCGCCCTTCGTTACCCGTTGTGTCTCGTAGGAATGCAGCGCCTCGTTGTGCTCAGCATGGCGCACGAAGTCGATATGATCCTGCCTTGCACCGCGGGGCATCAGATCGGAAACAGTCATGCGCAGCGCTTCGGCCTCGCTGTAGCCATACATCGCGCTCGCAGCCTTGTTCCAGGCGAGAAAGCGGCCTTTGAGGTCGAATATCGTCACCGCGTCGTTCGAATCCTGAACCACGGCGGCAAGGCGGCGGGCGCGTTCATCGGATAGCTTGAGATGGGTGATATCGGTCCAGGTCACGACGACGCCCGAAGGCGGCGTTCCGCGAACCGCGATATACGGCATGACGCGGCGAACATACCATTCTGCGGTCGCGGTTTCTATCTCCTTCTCGACCCGCTGGTCCACGCCCATCAGTATCCGGTCGACCTCTGAGGGCAACGCGTCGCCGAGCGGGTTGCCGAGGACCTCTACGATCCCGCGTCCGATGTCCGGCGGCGCAAGGCCCAAAATCTTCGCTGCGCTAGGGGTAAACCGTTTAATCAGCCCCTGCCTGTCGAGCAGCAGCGTCGCGATTTCCGTGCTGGCAAGCAGATTCGTGACGTCCTCATTGAGGACCTCCAACTGATGAACCTTCTGCTCCAGTTGAGAATTGACGACATTCATCTGCTCATTGACCGCCTGCAGTTCCTCCTTGGACGTTTCGAGCTCTTCGTTTGCGGAGCGCAGCTCCTCATTCATCGAAAGGATTTCTTCGTTCGATACCCGCAATTCGCTGTTGCTCTCCTCCAGTTCCTCGATTGTGCTGCCAAGCTCCACCTGCGTTGTGCGAAGTTCGCTCTCGAGGTGCCAGAGGTCGGAATCCGCGCCGGAGGGCGCCATCGACACAGGCCGGTCGGCCGTCGGCAACCTGGCGAAGATGACAAGCAATGCCTTGCCGGCATGCGTCGTGTCGAACGGTCGCGTCACCGTGATTTTCACCGCGGGCGCACCACCGTCAGCGACGATTTCACTGACCGGCGAGGCCGACTGGTCCTGGATCGCCCGACGCAATACAATCCGGAGCTTGAGGCGCAGGCCGTCGCGCGCCATGTCGAGAATATTGCCGGTTGGCTCACCTGCCGGCTGCGTCAGGTATTCGTCCGTCGAGCCGCTCACGTAGAGCACCTGGTGAGCAGAATTGATTAGCACCGAGGCGGCATGGTGCTCTTCCAGCAGCGTGGCGTTGACCAGTTCCGCGTAACCCTTGCTGCGAACACCGACGCGGCTTGCGGGCGGGAATTCCTCGCGGCGCGCCGTATTTGCGGAAAACCGGTAGCCAGTGACAGCCGGTGCGATGACCGGACTGCGCTGGTAAATACGCCAGGCTCTCGACACCTCCTGGAACTGGGTGGAATCGGGATCGGTACTTTCCGATCGTCCCAGAAACAGATAGCGCTTCGGATTCAGCGCGAAGTGGAATAGCTCAAATACCCGCTGCTGGGCTTCGGGCTCGAGGTAGATCAGCAGGTTCCGGCAACTGATCAGATCGACGCGGGAAAACGGGGGATCGGCAATAAGGTTCTGCGGGGTGAACAGAACCGTTTCGCGAAGTTCCTGCCGGATCTGGAATCCATCGCTGTGCGCCTGAAAGAAACGCTCGAGCCGCGCTTCACCCACTGGTGACGCGACGCTGGCCGAATAGATGCCCTGACGTGCGCGTCCCAGCGCAACGCGGTTCACGTCAGAGGCGAGGATCATGAACGGCCGCGTCACCCGGCGCTTCTCGATCTCCTCGGTCAGCAGCATGGCCATCGAATAGGCTTCTTCGCCCGTTGCGCATCCCGGCACCCATACACGAATTGGCTGCTCGCTCTGCGGCTCCTCGAGCAGTACGCTCAGCACGCGTTCGGACAGCGCGGTCCATGCATCAGGATCGCGAAAGAACTCCGTCACACCGATCATCATATCGAGACTGAGTGCCTGAGCCTCCTCGGGCGAGGCCGACAGGACGCCGCAATAGGCATCAAGGCTATCAATCCGGTTGACCGCCATGCGGCGGGCAATGCGGCGCTGAAGCGTCCCCCGTTTGTAGCCCCTGAAATCTGATCCGGCAGCCGCAAGCGCCCTGAGCACCGGTTCAAGATCGACCGGCCGCGCGGCATCCAAGGCGGCCTGTGACGTCCCTGCCGTGGATCGTGTGATGTAATCGAACAGCGCAGCAGGCATGTTTTCGACCGGCAGCACATAATCGACCAACCCCGTTGCGATTGCATGGCCAGGCATTGCGCTGTGCTCCGCCGTGTCAGGCGTTTGCGCCATGACCATGCCGCCCTCGGCCTTGATCGCTCTCAGGCCCGCTGAACCGTCCGCGTTCGCGCCGGTGAGCACAACCCCGATGGCGCGATCATGCTGGTCAGCGGCCAGCGACGTGAAGAACGCGTCAATCGGCATGGGGATTGCTGGGCGACCGACGGCGGCCCGCAGCCGGAACGTGCCTTGCTCGATAACGACAGACACCTTCGGCGGGATGACATAGACATGTCCCGCGCGCAGTGTTGCGCCATCCTCAATGGCTGACACGGGTAAACGCGTGTCTTTGGCCAGCAATCCGGGGAGGTGACTCTCCGAACCTGGCGCCAGGTGGACAACGACCACGAAGGCAACATCGGCCGGAATTTCGGAAGCAGCCCTGAAAAACAGGCTTAACGCATGGAGGCCACCGGCCGACGCGCCGATCGCGACTATTCGCGGAGCGATGGCCAACCCTTGCGCTGTAGAGGTCTTATTGGAATCATTCATGGTACACCGCTCAAGACCGCTGGAGCGCCAGTGTAGCGCCTATTACATCGCCACTGATCGAACTCCCGGTGCAGAGGCATTTCACGCCCGGTGGCGGACGTTGGATACGGAGCACGCGAAAACGCGTTGGCATGAAAGGAGACTTACAACGGTATGCCTGACGTACCATACAGCACGGCTGCAAATATCCGTATCCGAATTTCCGTGATCGCCCCCAAGCGGCCGGCCAACTTTCTCGGCAGCGGACGTTCGCAAACTGTGACGACCGAAGTGATGCTACGTAGCTGACAGCCACTTCCTGATTTCGACAGCGTTGTCTTACGTGTAACTCATTCGTAGAGCACCTGAGCGAGCGCGAGCCAGCCGCAATCACCGGCATGGAAACGCTAGCGAGTGGAGACTGCGAAAGAGGTCGAACACCCGTGGGGAGTTCGAAAGGATCAGGACGGCTCAGATCGCACCCTTCTGTCGCCACCTTCCCGTAAACGCTCACCGTGCAGCACGCGCTGGCGCTGATGGTCATTGGTTGATTGTGTGGGGTTTCCATCGAGGGAAACTTTCCAGAAAGCCTTCGTCCACCGTCAGCATGTATCGGGCTTTAATCCCTAGCGTGATATAGCACGCATCCTGCACCAGTGTTGCACCACCAAACACCTGTAGATCGCGCTGCAAGTCAGGGAGTTCGGCTTTTGGTATATCCAGAATCAGAAGGACCACGACTTCCCCTTAAGATTAGTTTTTACCGGCTATGCCGCAAAACCGGCGGGGTTTTCGAATGCCGCCACTAGCACGCTGGCCCACTCAAGGAAGGCCCGGCGTGATGTCGGGTGCCCCCTTCCAGCATTCATCTTTATTGCAAGGATGTCGCCGACATGTACTGTTCACGCACTGCCAGCCCTCCATAAGGCAAGTGAGACGCGGTGACTGTCGCGACGTAGTCTGAATAGGCATATTCCACCCTCGCCACCGCCACGGGTTTTTCCATCAGCGAGGTCAAGGTCGTATCACCCGCGATCGACGTCGGGATTCCAAGGGCGTTCCGGAGATTTTACACGGCGATCCGCCAGCTCTGACTGGCCTCGGGTTTGGTCATGTCCCGGCCGTACAGGTTGATCGCCATCAGTGTCCCATCCGGTCCGAAGCTGAACCATATTTCGCTCACAGGTGGCCCGTTTGTGCGAAGCAGTTGCGCCGGTACGCCCCGACAGCGCAGGTAGCGAAAGCCGCGTGATATTTCATCGCAACGCACGTTGTCGCGAGCCATTTTTTCCACCACTTCCGGCTCGGTACTGCGATCAAGCTGCAGTCCCAGCGCCGGACGGTCTGGCGCCGCAGTTGATCCTCTTTCCCGCGAAATTGCGTGGTTCCGCATGGATAGAACGACGTTGGAATCGACCGTATCAACTGGACATTGGACGCCGAGTTTGGCCAGGAGATGCCGCCCCTGTGACGTGTGCATCCTGCCAATCGCAGCGACGCTCACGCACGCCGCTATAGCAACGCCAGCCATCACGCGTGTGCTTCGCGCAGCCGTTAGCCTGAATATGACGTTGCAACCGTAGGAGGCAGATAAAGCGGGCCGCCGGGCGTAGCGCTTATGATTGTGCTGCGCAGGTTGAACAGAGTCGGAACCGCACTGAACTGGAACTTCGTGCCAACCGGTATGCCCGCGGAATTTGTCGCGGTGAGCGGGTAGGTTCCATTTGTAGTCGAAGTCAGTGCGGCGAAGTCCGCGGCAGGTAGTTTGCTTTGCAGCGTTGCGATCAGATCTACCATGAACTGATCGAACACGCAGCCAGGAACGCCGACGTCGTTATGGGCGGTCGTCATGTCCTGACACATTTCGGGTTGGGCGTCGATATCTCCGGCAACCTTGACCGGCCCTGGATAGGTGTACGGACCACCGAGGAGCGATTCGAACTGCAGCGTGAGACATGCTTCCAGCCGGGCGGCAGTGTCATGGGCTGCACTGCTTTTGCTTTTGCTGGTGTTGGCGACGGGGCTAATTGTCGACGAAATGTAGGGATAGCTCCATGCCGGCGCGCTATTCCATACGTCCTGCACGGCGGGATTGTTGTGCAGGGTCAGGCCGAGTATCAGGTCGCTGGTGTCCCCGATGATACTGTCCACAAAGCGGAAATCGGTGTTGTCCGACCCCCAACGACCCTGCCATTGGCCGTCACCATTCTGGTGATCGTAATTCGAGTAGGTGAAGTGGGCGAATCCGCCAATATGATCGGTAATTTTCCCTGCAAGGAAAATGCTGGCCGAATCGAACATCGGAAGGCCGTTTTTTGGATTGATGGGCATCCCGTTTGGAGTCCAGGTTGTTCCTTGTCTTGCTCACATCGACAGTGGCAATAGCGGCTAGCGGAATCGTGCGCTCGCCGATGGTATAGCCATTTCACTTGAACCAGCGCCCGTAGGGTGTCAGTTCAGGAAATTGCCCGCCGGCGTGACACGCCACGCAACTTTGCCCCGTCTGTCGTGCGAATATGGGCAACGCATGGGCGGCAGAGGCCTGGAGCAGGCAAAGCGCCGCCAGTACGGCAATCCAGGCGTGGCGAAGCAGGCAGCGGGATGTCCGGTCGCGGGCAAGAGCGAACGTCATCGTCGTTTCTCCCTCTGCAGTGTCGCACCGCGTCGCACTCTTCCTTTAACGAATCGGTAGCGAAGGCGAGTCATTCAGGCATGAGTGAATCTCGCTGTGCCCTGGCAGCGTCGCATTGATCAAGATCATCTGGCCTACGGAATAGCTTGTTCAGAGTCTGCCGCCCCGCCAAGCGGGGAATATCTTATTTGGATTGCAGATAGACCGCCACGGCCCTGGCCTGTTCGTCATTCAAGGTATGCGCTACTGCGCTCATCACAGGCGCATTGCCACGCATACCGTTTTTTAAAACCTCGAACTGATGCAATAGATACTCTTTGTGTTGCCCGGCCAGCCGTGGGAATGCGCCAGCTCCCTGGGCCTCCGCGCCGTGACATGTCGCGCAAGCCGGCACGCCCTTATCCGGCAGGCCGCGTTCGAAGATTTCCTGTCCCTTGGCCGTCAAGGCGACGTCTCCAGTCGCGCCTCGCGTTGCCGGCTGGTGCGAGAAATAGCCCGCTAACGACTTGACGGCGGCGGCGTCCAGCAGGGCGGCCATGCCCGACATGTAATCGCGGGCAGTGTTTTCACCGCGCGCGTGCTCGCGGAATCCCGTCAACCGGGCTTCGATGTATTCGGGGGTCTGCCCATTGAGTTTCGGAAACATCGGCGATTCGCTACGCCCCCCCTACACCGTGGCAGCCGGAACAAATCTGCATGGCAATGCGGACACCACCCTCACTTTGTGCGAGGGCTGGCGTCAAGGTGAGGCCAGCGGCGGCAAGCAACGCAATCACGGGCATTCGTGGACCGAGGATCATTTTGTCAGCGTTGTCTTCAAGTCGAACGGATGGAAGATGTCAACTCGTCCGGGGCAGAATAGGATATTTTTGAACTCAACGCGAACGGAAAGTTGAAGGCCGATGTGTTGTGCCACACATGCGACCGGTGCGGGTACGCTGCGACAAGCAGCGGGCGCCTCAGTGGCGAATCCCGAGTGTCTCGATCACGATCGGGCCTGCGCGTGAAGCGCTTTGGCATGGCACTTCCCGCCAAACGGGCTCAGCTTGTTCGCTTTCGCGGCACACCACCTAGCAGTTTTCTTGCGTGCCGAGAACGTAGCTGGTTCCGGAGCCTACGCCATGGCCGTGGGCTGCGGCCAGAGTGCACTGATATGCCCCTTTTTTTGTGCGTTACAGAATGGCACCAACCAGTATTCCTTCTTGATGCGCCTGAGGTTGTCGTGGATACTCCACCGAAGGTGGCCTGTTAGGAATACTTCAGGTTTCCCTAAGGTACGTTCTGTAGAGTGGAAACCGGTCGTGAGACTATTAGGACTTATTCTGAGAATCAACGCCAAACGGCTTGGTTAAGTTGTGCGAGTGTTCGAACCGAAATGAGAACGATACCGAAGTTCAATTCGGAAAGGTGGATGCCTGGCCTGAAGGCGCCAGAGACCGTGCGTGCTTTTCGTGCGCATCTGATAGCGGCGTCTGTAGCGGCGATGTCTATTCAGTTGGTTGCGCTCGCAACCATTTTTTTGGCCGGAGTGCCAGAGCATTTGTTCGAGACAACCATGTTTCGACTCTCGGCTGCAGCGTTGGTGCTAGGTATGATGGGCGCAATAAGGTGCGTCGCGTGGGTCGCCTTCGTGGCTGCCATCGGTCGCAACGATGCGAAATTTCTTGATGCTCGGCATAGTCTCGTATCGGTTTCGGCAACTTGTCCGCGGCGCCATCTGGTTATTCTTCACGCTCGATTCGCCGGATTCGCGGAAGAAATATTTAGTTAGTCAGTTCGCAGAGTATCCGCCGAACCGCCTGTTTCGCGTACTCTTTTCGATTTTTGCCAGCCGCAATCATTGCTGACGAAAACGGGCGACGCATCATCGAAACGGAGCGGACTTGGGGCCGTTTGTCCAACTACCCACGCGGCTTTACTGCGGTGACGTAGGAAATTCGTGATGCAGACAGCTGTCGGCCACTCTCGACCAATGGTCGCAACCTCGATACGAAGAGTTGCCGCTCCTCCGCAGTGAACCTGTCCTCAAGAATACTCCTAAGTGTTGGAGCCAATGGATGAGGCGAGTTGTTAACAAATACTTCCCACGAAGGCGCGTTGGCCGGTAAAACATCTATATGTAACTCAAGATGGATTTCGGTGAAGCCCGCGTCCATCGCAAAACGGATGAGATCCCGTTCGCCGTAGTTGGTAATGGGAAGTTGACGAGCTTTTTCTTCCGTGTCTGGGAATTGCGCAGACCTCCAGCGGAGCATCAACGGAAAGAATGGATCGTCAGACGCGGGGCCGAGTCCGTCGACCAGTTTCCTTAGCGCGCACACCTCGAACGCTTCATCGCGGAGAACGGGCTCGGCAATCGAGATGCGTCCACCCGGTTTGAGGATCCGGTAGAACTCTCGCATCGCGGCAACTTTGTCGGCAACATAGGCTAGGACCGCGCGCGTCGCCACGGCATCAACCGACGCATCGTCGATTTCGGCGAGCGAATCTGCAGAGCAATTAAAAAACTGACATTGTTGTCGAATGCCGCGTTGATTCGCGAGCATTTCCGCGTAACGCAACATCGGCCTGGAAACATCAGTCATTAGCACGTTTAGCGATGGGCCAATGCGCTCGATTGCACGGAAACCAACCAGACCGTCTCCGGTGCCTATGTCCGCAAGCGTCATACCTTCGCTTAATCCTGCAGCGTCAAGGACACGATCCGCGTATCGCGTGACATCAGCGCGAATAGTTTTCTCATGCCCGGCGTCACCGCCGTGGCGGTGATTTAAAAGCCATTCTGACCAAATGTCGGAGCTTTCGGTATTCACTGAACGATTCTCAACCTGCTTAAACATCCGATTCGACGTTTCGCGTCCGTTGCCCGTCTGCTGGGAGTGGCGGACATGGTATCGGGGATACCTTATGGATGCCTTAAGCACGCAACACGCCCAGACATGTTTCTTGCTCGGCATCATTGCCGACGGGGCGCAACCGGCTATCTAGCAGATCCGACAACATGAGACGCCCCAGGTTACGCTGAAGTCGCGCAGATCCGGGTGTGATCGACCGTTATTCATCATGGTTCGGACTTCCGAAGAGGCCCACCGAAGGACTGTAAAGGGTCGAACTGGAACGCCCAAAGTCACTTGGCCAGGTTTTCAAGCGCGGCGATAGTTCAGGGGGAATGACAGGCGCACGGCCTGTCGGATATGGATTGCTACCATTGCTGTAGCAAATCTGTAGCGCACAAAACTCCCCATCTTAAAGCCTCGCCCGACTACCACTCCGTCCCGGCTCGCGCGCGCTCATTTCGACGAAATTCACCGGGCGGCGCTCAGGTATTGATCCAGACGCGCGCCTGCTCCAGCTCATCGACGTGGAACGCCTTGACTTGGGCCTTCGTAAAGAACCGCGCCAGATGCATCGAGGCACGGACCCAGCTCGCATCGGCCACCACGGCGGCGCGCGTGACCTTGCGGGCCACGGAAACGCCGAGCGTTATATCGGTCCACAGCGCCGTCGGCTCGATGCCGGCGAAATGTTCGATGTGTTCGAGCACGCGGGTCTTGCCGTTCAGTTCGAGATCACCACGCATGCGCTCAATGGCTTCGCGCAGATCGTGGTCGGTGATTTTGCCTTCGACGGAAATTTCGATGACCGGGGAATCGGGCTCGGTGCGATACAGGATCATGGCAAGACCGCCTGACTAGGGAGACGTTACACGCTCAGGCGCGGCGCGGACGAGCCTGGCGTTCGATAATTTCTTCACGATACCCCATTTCACACGGCTCGGTTAGACCGGTTCAACGCCGTTTAGAGTACGCTGACGGCCCCGCCCCGTTACCATCTTCCCGCCCGTGTCGGTCATTCGAACGTCGTTACGCCCTGACAGCGGACCTGGTACTCTCTTCCAAGTAGTCGACGGCCTGCGCGAGAACATTTTTCCACGGACGGGTGAGCCCGATGCTGTTGCATCGCTGATGCGCGTGAACAGCACCATTAGCGTAGGCCAAATTAAATGTGTCACCGACGGAGTCTCGAAATGTCGGACCGATTCGCCGTTGTAGTGACACTTTTGCTTGCAATCGGAACGAAATGAAACTGTCACTTCGCATAAGTCCGTATTAACTTTGTCACTTCGCATCGCGCTTAGTGACTTTTGTCGTAACCATCTGATCTTACGGGTGATTCTCGGTGGCGACCGGGGTTGCTCGTCAACTGTAGCCGCCGCATAGGTGCCGCGATTGGGCCGCGCCATCAGCAGCTCCTGCTTAACTGCAGAGGGCCAGCGAGCAGCGTTAGATGACCGCAACTAGATATATACAGTTAGGAATGCGGCATACATTTACTCTTATCTAGCGCGATGCCCCGCGTTAGATATCATTGAACCAGGATCAGAGGGTTCTGTTCAGTGACCGAGGTATATTCATCCTGTCAGTTGGGGCGCAGGGATTGGACGAAGACTAGAGCTGAATCCCTTACGTAGCAAGGGATGCGGCCGATGTGGAGGTTCTCGCATCGTTTCGGCCATGCCCTTCTGGGACGCCGATGGCAGTACAATTCACCGCATCCTTTCGTACCAGTGGCAGCGCGGCGCGCTATGACGCCACACCGTTTCGCCACAGCCGTAGATCAGGATGACGTATCATAGAATCGCAAATAAAGAGTCCGCCCGTCAAGCTTTCCCTATGCTAGCTTTTGCGCTCCGCAACGCAGGGAAGGCGACCCAAGCGGATTCCGCAGTGACACGTTTGCGGACCGGCGGCAGTGACGATTTTCGTTCGCTCGCGCCAAGTCATTGAGCCGACACGCTTTTTTCGGGACATTGACTGACCAACGCGCGAAATGACCGTTTTATTGTCGAGGCTGTGACACTTTTAATGCTGTCTACGCCAGAGGGCGCCGCTCAAAGCCACGCATCACACGCTATCTCGACCGCGAGCTGTGGCAGGAAGTGAATGTGTATATCGACAGCCTGCCGAAAGACACTCCGCGCGAGCGGGAGCGCTAACTTCGTGCACGGTGGCTGTTCACGCTGTTCTATCTCGGTGGCCTGCGCATCTCCGAGGTCGGAGGCAACACGATGGGCTGCTTCTTCTGCCGACGCGATGCCGACGGTCACGAGCGCTGGTGGCTTGAAGTGCTGGGCAAGGGCGACAAGGAGGGGTTGGTACCCGCCTCCGCGGAAATGATCGTGGAGCTTGGGCGTTACCGGCGCGACCGCGGCCCGTCCGCCCTGCCCGCCCGGCATGAGGACACGCCGCCCGTGCTGCCGCTGGGCAAATCCATGAAGCCGCTGACCCACGCCGCGCTGCACACGATAGTCAAGGGCATCTTTGCCGGCCCGGCCGGACATCTGAGGCTGCGCGGCGACAGGTTCGCGAGACAGGCGGATCTGCTCGAACAGGCCTCCGCCCACTGGTTGCGTCACACAGCCGGTTCGCACATGGCCGACGGCGGCGCCGATCTGCGTACCGTGCGCGACAACCTGCGTCACGCGTCGCTGACAAGCACCAACCCCTACCTTCACACGCCTGACGAAGAGCGCCACCGTGAAACCGAGGAAAAGCACCGCATCGACTGGTAAGGTCTCGCCCGGACCGTTGGTGACAGGCGCCCCGATCCGGAACGTCTGGACAGGCAATTATTTACGCAGTCGCCTTGCTGTTCTAGCCGCTCCCGGACCGCCTGCGCCAATAATCTGACCTGCGTCAATGCGGCATCCATTAGACGCCGCGCTCGCTACTTCAGGGTTGATAGGTACTTGATCAACGCCAATGCCCCGAAGGCCAGGACGATGATAGCAAGGATCGATATCAATCCAATGCTGAACATTCTCCAGCCACCAATCATGGTGTCCATATTGATGCGCCTTATCGCCTCGCAGCGCTGAGTCTATGGTTCACGCTCCGTTATCGAATTTTACCTGCACGCTCTTGAGAGGAAGACCTGTCCAGGGCTGGCAAAGGGTCGAAGTGAAAACTAATCGGGCTAGGTCGGTTTGCTGGGCGGATCAGACGTTCGGATGCTCGCCTAAGACCTCGCTCGAACAACCGAACGTAGCCGAAGCACTCGCTGAGCGATGCCGTCGCAAAGCTGTCGTTGCCGCAAGGAGAATGCTTGCTTACGGCGCGAGGATTGAAAGCCAGCTACTCGTATCGTACAGATGGGCTCAGTTGGTTCGCCGCCTTTGCGTCATCAAGGCCCGGGCAGGAACTCGACGTCTCCATACCAGGCACGCGTCGTGGTAGCGGTATTATCGGTGTCGGTTAACAGCCCGTAGCCGTTGATTCGTCCTGGCGGTTCGTGAAAAACCCGTCTGTAGTCTTGCACGATATTGCGGCGTAGGCTTTGCCACTGACCCGCGTCGCCGGGTAGACCGGAGACCACGATCATCTGCACGCGGTCGGTGTGAGGGTTGGCTATGACGGTGCCTGGCGCGGCGGTGGTCGACCAGATATACATCAGCGTGGCATAGGGCAGCTCCTCGCCACCCAGGCGCCTTGCCAGATCCATCTTGGCGCGGTCGAAAAACGATAGCTTGCTTTTGTCGCCGTCAAATAAGAACACCAGTCGCGCTGGCGCGTCTTCCTTCGATCCGACGCGGTTGTCGGCCCCCTCGATCGGTCCTTCTGCTTTCCAGCGCCATGCCACTACAGGTGTGCGAGCGAGATCGATGTTGCCCTTGTGCATCAGCGCAGACGCAGAGCGGTTCGCGTCCGCCTGCAGGACGGCGGTCTGACCTTCGTGAACGAGCGTGTATTGCGTCATGGGCTTGCCGCGCACGACCGGCACGTTCTTCCAGCCTGATGGCAGTGGTGCGCCGGGCTCGATCGCGGAAAAGGCAATACCCGGCTTTTCGTCCTGAGCGCGCAGAGATGGCGACAACAGAAGGAGCGCGATGCACACGGCACTGCAGACTGGCCGGACTGTTCGTTTCTGCGCGCGATGGATCGAGGGAGGATGCATGGCTGGTCGTATTGGTCATTTGGCTAGCAATCATTGTAGTCGGCTCAGCTGACGGCATTTTAGCGGGAGCTCTAACACCGACGCTTACATCCTGTGAAGCGGAACTCCGGGCCGTCAATCTCAAGCATAAGACCGACTCCCACCTACCCGCGAGCAATGGCGCAACTACTGCGGTAATCGTTAGGTTGATGCGAAACCTGGAGGTAGCCAGACGCAGAGCCGCTTGCAGCAAGGCCCGGCGGCTGTGCGACTCGTGCGCAATAGAAGGTTGCGCAAGCTATTGATCAATATCGATCTGTCGAAACCACCCGCCAGATTCGCACGGAAATTACGACAGCCCCGATGCTCAGTTGACAAGCACACACCTCACGACAGGCGCCGTGTAGGGGGACGGGTATACCGATTTGGGGCCGCTCAACACGCGCAGGCGCTGAGTGGCTAGCACCTCAGCCTTGCGCTGATCGCTCAGGTCCAGCGTACTGCTTGAGACGCGCGCGGCATCCGCAGGCTCATTCACGGCACACCGCGCCGTTTTACCGTCGGGCAGACGTACGGTTGTCTCGTACGTGTAGTCGGGCTGCGGGGCCGTGCAGGCAGTGCCGAAGACAGTCACTGCAACCAGCACGATAAGCTTTGCGGGATCATCCACTTTACTCTCCCCGAAAAACTACATGATCGTTTGACCCGTTCGCGCCCGGGCTGTTCGGGCCGTTTGGGAAAAGGCCGTTCTACAAGGGGGAGATCAGGCTGATCGCCAACTCCTGTCACAAGCGCCAGGGTTATATCGACGCACCGAACTAATCGGAAACATTGAAGCCGATGTCAATAATCAGATCGCAAATGACCGTGACGCGGTGACGACGGGCAGCGACAAGAGAATTGCCAGAACAAATCCGCTCTATCTCCGGGAACCGCACGTCGGTATCGAGCACCACGTTGCTCCAGGCGCTGTGCGTAACATCCAATGAATTGACCGGGTCCGCAACCGCATCATGTCCGGTGAGAACGAGCAAAAAACTGCACGTGAGGAAACTGGTGCAAACGCGCCACATTGCCGTTGAGGGCCCATGGCGTAACTCTGTGCCTCTGGCACGACTATGAGTTGGCCCTCAAGTTGCCACGGCAGGTCGCGCCGCGGCCGGTTCGACCGATTGCCCGTCCCACGCGGGCCCGCGTCGCACCGGTACGGCGCGAATCAGACGACCGGAGACGGACCCAGCCGGGCAGCCCGATCGCCGGGCGAGAAACAAACCTCAACCGGCAGATCATTGTCTTCGGCAAACCTGACAACGAAGTCAAAGGCTTCCGGACACACGCTCCAAAGTTCGCCAGACACGATCAGGCATTTCACGCCAGCGTCGACGACAGGCATGGCGAGGCGCGTCGCGGCAACATGAATGCCGGGCCGACGCTCCCCGACGAACAGGATGATGACACCCATCAGACGCTCGGCCCAATCACCCGGCCGGAAGACTGTCCGGTGGTGTGTGAGGCCACTGATCAGGTAGTGTGCGCTGCTGTCGGCTATCGTCATGCGTTGACGGTCAATGGTTCGGACGCCATCCAGTTCTGCTCGCCAGGTTCCACGGCGGGAGATCGGTCTGTTTCAGCCAGCCGGAACACGGCCACCGCATGGTCGAGCGCGCGGGCCTGTTCTTCGAGCGCCGCCGCCGCCGCCGCGGCCTGCTCAACCAGCGCGGCGTTCCGCTGGGTCGCGTTATCCATCTGCGTCACGGCGCGATTGATCTGATCGATGCCGCGCGACTGTTCTTCCGAGGCCACGCTGATTTCGCTGACGATGGCGGTAACGTTGCGGGCCGCTACGACGATTTCGGTCATCGTGTCGCCAGCGCGAGCTGCCAGGTCGGCACCGTTCCTCACTTTCGCAACCGAATCGCCGATCAGTTCCCTGATTTCCTTTGCTGCAGCGGCCGAACGTTGCGCGAGCGCGCGGACCTCGCCCGCGACCACCGCGAATCCGCGCCCTTCCTCGCCGGCACGCGCCGCTTCAACGGCTGCATTCAGCGCGAGGATGTTGGTCTGGAACGCGATACCCTCGATCGCGCCAATGATATCGACAATCCGGTTTGAACTCGATGACATGTCCGCGATCACATCGACAACCTGACCGACAACCTTGCCCCCGCGTGCCGCGACTTCCGACGCATTTTCTGCGAGCGCGCTGGCCTGCCGCGCGTTGTCGGCGTTCTGCCGGACGGTCGCAGTCAGCTCTTCCATGCTCGACGCGGTCTCCTCCAAAGTCGCCGCCTGCTGCTCGGTACGTGTCGACAGATCGCCATTGCCACTCGCGATTTCGCGCGCGCCGTGTGTGATCGCCGCCGTCCCGTGCCGCACCTGCCCCACGGCCGCAGCAAGCCCCGTCTGCATTCGCGCAAGCGCAGCCATCAGCCGGCCCATCTCGTTGGCGCGCAGCTTATCGATCGCGCTTGTCAGATCTCCCGCCGCGATACGTTCGAAATGACGAATCACCTGATCAATGGGCCGTACGATCGATGCCATCAACGCGAAACGCGCGAACACGCCCAGCACGATCGCAGCAGTCCCGATCGCGCCGAAGAGCCAGAGCAGCATATGGAAATGCTGTTCCGCTGATGCGAAACTCGCCTTTTGCTGCTCTGCCTGAAAATCCTCCAGCGCAAGCTCGGCGCTCCGGTAGTCACTGAAAAGGGTGTCTGGTGCCTGACGCTGCGTCGTACGAAAAGACATGAAATCGTTCTGGTCAAGCGCCGCAATTTCAGGCGCAAGTGCCTGCTTCATCAATTGCTCGCGCTTCGCCCGCAGCGCGTCGGCCAGCTTCCTCTCGACCTCATTCGAAGGCGGTTGTGCCGAATAAGCAGCCAGTTCCCGGTCGCTGCCCGTCTGCTCCGCGTGCACCCTGGCGAGCACCGCATCAGTCGGTTTTCCCTGTGCGACGAGTGTTTCGAACGCGCCGAGATCGACTCGCACCTGCAGAAGCGCATCGCTGCTGGCGGTCAGGTGTCGCAGCGCTGCCGTTTCCTCTCGATACATCCTGTCGAGCGCCGTGTTGGCCGCTTTGAGTCCCGCGATCGACGTTACGATCACGAGCATTAGCGCTGCTGTATAACCGGCGATGGTGATGGTCAGCGCGACCCGGATAGTGGTATTTCTGAACATGGCTGCCTTCCTCGACCCGCTGAGCAGAAAAAAAAGCGGCAGGCGGATACATCCGCCGCCGCAAAATGGAGGAAATCGATCGAAAAGATCTACTGCGAGGAGCTGATGCCAGGATCAGAAGCGGGTGCGGATACCCGTGGCCACTTCGATCTGGTTGTTGTGGCCGAACGTGGTCGACACCGTGTAGCCGCCATGCAGTTTCATGTAGTCGGCGGCCAGGTACACCTCTGTGCGCTTCGAGAGGTGGTAGAAAGCTGACGCGTAGACCGTCTCCTTGTAGCCGTTGTGAACCGTCGTGGCCGTCGTGTCGAATGCGCCGGAGTTGGCATTCGGGATGTCGCCGTCGCTGTTGTAGGCGGCGTTCTTCACATGCATCTGCTGATAGCCGAGTTCATAGTCGAACGGACCCTTTGGTGCGAGCTTGAACGACACCGTCCACGCATTGTCCTCCCGATCCGGCAGCGAGCCCTGCTTGCCCGTGTAATGGAAGTAGCCGGCGTTGACACGGCCGATGCCGAAACGATAGTCGCCCCCCACCGAGTACGTCTGATCGGTAAAGCCGCCATTGTTCGTGTGGCTGTAGAAGCCACCGATTGAGGCCGGCCCAACGTTCCAGCCGAGCACGGCCTGATAGCCCGAGCCGTTGGCGAACTGCGTTGAGTTGCTGAACTGATAGCCAGCGGCCGCATAGATGCCGTTGCTGAAGAGCTTGCGCCACTGGATGCCGTTCTCGGAACGCGTGCCGGTCGGGCCAGCCGCGTAGAACACCAGTTGCTTGAAGTTGTTGGAATTGGTGTAAGCGCCTTCGTTCGTCGAGAACTTCGCGCTGACGTACGGGTCGGCGTAGAGGCCCGAGAAATCCTTCGCAACGGTGTCCTGGAAGCCGGCCGTCACCTGGCCGATCGTGGGGTTCTCGATGCCGACCCAGGAGTCACGATCGAAGAGCTGACCGGGATCTTCCATGTTGCCGTTCGCGGCGACGAATTCGCTCTCCAACTTGAAAATAATCTTATTGCCGCCACCGATGTCCTCGGCGCCGTGCACGCCCCAGCGGCTGCCGCTAAACCACGGCTCGCCGGCGTGGCCCATGCCAATCACGTGCTTGCCGGATGCGTCGGCATTCGTCGTGTAGGCAAGCGCGCTCAAATCGATGAGGCCATAGAGTTGCACGCTCGATTGGGCGTGCGCGCCGCTCGACGCCAAGGCGCCTGCCGCGACGGCCATGGTTAGGTACTTTTGCTTCAAGGTCATCTCCTCTGATTACTGCGTTGAAATTTTTTTCTTGTTGCCCGCTGCAACTGCGGTGCGGACATCCGGACATCCGGATGACAGTTCCCTTCAGTCAATGAGCGCTATCCTAGTGAGCTCAATCCTTCAGGCAGCTTTCCCGTATCATTCGCACAACTAAGTGTATTTGCTGATATACGGTGCTGATTTGGCACCCGCTACACCGCGTCCCTGCTGCGCAAAATGTATCCAAGCCCACGCAGTGTCACGATCTGCGCGCTCGACAGGGCCAGGTGCCTGCGCAAACGGTGAATATAGATGTCAATCGCATCCGCGCTAGGCTCGTCGTCGAGACCGAACACGCTGTCCATCAGAGTTGTCTTCGAGACTGTTTTCCCCTGTCTTAGCATCAGGGCTTCGAGGATGGTGCGCTCACGAGCTCGCAACGCCAGCGGCAGGTTGTTATGACGAAAGTCACGCGTGTCGGGTATGTACTCCAGATCGCCACAAACAAGACAGCCCGACATGGCGCCTGCCTGCCTGCGGATCAGCGCCTTGATCCGCGCCACCAGTTCCCGTGCGTCGAATGGCTTGACGACATAGTCGTCGGCGCCCGCGCTAAAACAGTCGACCTTGTCGTCTGTCGAGCCATAGGCTGTCAGGATCACTACCGGCACCTTGTCGCCGCGACGGCGCAGTCGTGCCAGCACTTCCTTGCCGTCCATCCGTGGCAGCTGGATGTCCAGTAGCACCACGTCGTAGCATTGGGCCGCCAGCAGCCTATCCGCGCTTTCGCCGTCGCCGACGCAATCGATCGCGAAGTTTTCACGACGCAGCAGGTTGACAACCCAATGCGCGAGTTCCGCGTTGTCTTCCACGAGCAGCAGCTTCATCGCTTTTCCTCAATTGCGCGACGCGCGCAAGCTAACCGCGGCGAGGGCAAATACGCTCATCTTCCCTTGTGCCGGTCCGTCGCCCCAGCGTCAGGCAAGGCAAATCCGTGGACATTTGATGACCCAGGTCAGACGTGCCCGTCATCGGTCGTACCTCGAGTGATCGAATCCATGCCTGTCTCCGCAGGAATACCCGAACCGCTCACTCACCTTACGGCCAGGTCGCCGGATGACGACCCGAATGTCTTCACCACCATAGCGACCTCGCCAGGGACAGCGGGTCCTCGTCTGCGTTGGTATCGTCATCCGACGTTCACGCCGACAACAGCTAAGCGACGTGCTTCACCAGACTGGCCGTCTGCGGCATTGTGCCGGCCACGCCCCTTCGCTTTAGCAACGCCCCCCTCCTCCTGAAGCTCAGAATGCCGCCGGCCGCCACTTCAGCAGACGCTTCTCCAGCGCGGTCAGCAGATAGTCGGCCGTGAGCGCGACCACCGCGAGCACGATCATCGCCGCGAACACGCCGCTCGCATTGAATGCGCCTTGCGCTGTCGAAATCAGCAGGCCGATACCCTGCTTCGAACCGAGGAACTCGCCGACTACCGCACCGACCAGCGCGAAACCGAAGCTCACGTGCAGGCTCGCAAGGATCCATGACAGTGCCGATGGAATCACCACTGACGTGGTCAACTGACGCTTCGAGGCACCGAGGATCTGCGCATTCGCGATCATGTACCGGTCGGCCTCACGCACGCCCTGGAATGCATTGCCAAACACGACAAAGAACACCATCACGACCGCCAGCGCGACCTTTGAGGCCATGCCCAAACCAAGCGCGATCACGAACACCGATCCCAGCACCACGCGCGGAATCGAGTTGGCAATCTGGATGTAAATGCTGAACACGTCGGAGAGCAGTTTGTTGCGACCAAGCACGACGCCACAGACAATGCCACCGACCGCACCGATGAGAAAGCCGATGCCGGTTTCTTCAAGCGTGACCCAGACCTGCTGCAGCAGTGGGCCCTGCGAGGTGCCGTTGACAAACCAGTCCACGATCTGAGCGAAGATCGCCGAGGGCATCGAAAAAAAGAACGGATCGATCCACTTATGCCGTCCGCCCATTTCCCATCCACCCAGCACGACGACCAGCACCAGCACCCGCAGGGCGATGATCAGAGCATGCCGCTGGCGCAGCCTGCGTTGTGCGATTTTTTCAACAGTTGCCAGCGACGCGCTATCGAAGCCCGCCTGCAGCGCGTATTCAGGAGTTGCCATGAATGTTGTTCCGAAGTCAGGTTTATCAGGCGATCTACGTCAGGCGATCTGCACTTCTTCGCGCAGGTCATGCCAGATATCGCGCGAAATCTCGATGAAGCGCGGCTCGTAGCGAACTTCCGACGTGATCCGCGGGCGCGGCAGATCTATCTCATAGACCTTCTTCAACGTCGCGGGGCGCGCGCTCAGCACGAACACGCGATCAGCCAGCGCGATCGCTTCTTCCAGATCGTGCGTGACGAACACTACCGACCCCGAATTAGCCGACCACAACTGCAGCAGTTCGTCCTGCATCAGCGTGCGGGTCTGCATGTCGAGCGCCGAGAAGGGCTCGTCCATCAGCAGGATTTCAGGCTTGTTGATAAAGGTTTGCGCGAGCGCCACACGCTTGCGCATGCCGCCTGACAGCTGATGCGGATAATGCTTGCCGAACTTCTCGAGCCCGACGCGGCGCAGCCATTCATTGGCCTCGTCGTGCGCGGCCGATTTCGAGCGGCCGCGATAGAGTGGCCCGGCTGCCACGTTATCGAGGACCGAACGCCACGGAAACACCGCATCGGCCTGAAACACGAAGCCGATTCGCGGATCGATGCCGTCTACCGGCGCGCCCATCACGCGCACTTCGCCGGTCGTCGGCTTCAGGAGCCCGGTGATCATGCTGAGCGTGGTCGACTTGCCGCAACCGGTCGGTCCGACGATGGCGACGAACTCGCCCTTCGCAACCGCCATGCTGAAGTCGCGCAACGCGATCGTCGCCTTGCCGTCTGGAGAAATGAAACGGCACGACACCGAGCGGAACTCGATCACCGGCGCGCTCTGAGAAACAACTAGGTTCATCTGTACATCCGTGGGAATGGCCGGTACCGCAAACGCGGCACGGCAAGCGAAACGAAACCGGCTGCATCAGACACGCAGGCGCAACCGGCAGGCGCTGACTTACTTCGCGCCAACGAACTCATTGGTATAGGTTTTCCCCAACTCAATATGTTTGCCCTTGACCGACGGATTGAACGCCGACAACACCTTGAGCACGGTCGCCGGTCCATCGGCGGGCATCTTGCCGTCCGGCGTGTACATCGGCAGCGAAGCCTTCAGCGCACTCACGTAAAGCGGTTTGTCCTTCTGGTAGTCGTCGGGCATCTTTGCGGCGATTTCTTCCGCGCTATGCGTGTGGATGAACTGCATGGTGCGCACGAACGCGTGCGCGAGCTTTGCTGCTTCAGCCTTGTGCGAATCGGCCCATGCCGCCTGCACATAGAGGCTCGACGCCGGGTAGGTGCCGCCCAACGCCGCCTTCGTGCCTTCGACCGAGCGCATGTCCACGAGCACCTTCGCATCGCCAGACTTCTGCAATGCCGACACGGTCGGTTCGGTCGTCATGCCGGCGTCGATGCGACCTTGCTTGATTGCGGCGATGAAGCTGACGTCAGCGCCCACCGGCAGCATCGTGTATTCCGTCGACTGGATGCCATGCTGTCCGGCAAGGTATTGTGTAAGGAAGCTTGTTGAAGAACCGAGGCCAGTCACACCCAGCGTCTTGCCCTTCACGTCCGCCATCGACTTGACTGTGTCTGCGGCTTTAGTCGAAACCATTTCCACCTCGCCCGGCACTTGCCCGAACACGACGATCGCCTTGACGTCCTTGCCTTTGGTCTGCAGATCGATGGTGTGGTCGTAGAAACCGACGACAGCCTGAACAGCGCCGGCCAGTAGTTCGTTTTCCGCGTCAACACCGGCCGGCTGCGACAGCAGTTCGACGTCAAGCCCTTCGTCCTTAAAATAACCGAGCTGTTCGGTCAGGCGCGCTGGCAGGTAGATCAGCTTCGTGATGCCGCCGACCATGATCGTGATCTTCCCGCTGTCGGCGGCTGTCGCGTGCTGCGACGCAATACCGAACAGCAGGCTGGAAGCGACGGCGATATGGCGCAGCGAGCGAAAGCTAGGGGTCATCGATAGTCTCCATTATTGTCCGGCGCGGCGGAATGCCGCCCGTCTGCATCGATGGAGGAGATTCTAGGGGAGTGAATCCTTCTGCCGACTTACACGGGGATAGGTTTTTCATGAGGGATTTCCATGAGCGGAGTTGTCGAGCGTTGGCAATCGATGCTTCGTCAATACTCAGCGACCGGCAGACAGCTCTTACACAATTGTCTCGTCGCCCGGTTTCCTGCTGCACGAGCCATGCCTGGATTTGCTCTCGACTTCGAGGCGGCCACGCGCGAGGACACGCGGCGCAGCCACGGGTCGGCGATCCGGCATTTCGCGGGTGAACGGGCTGGCTTCCCTGGTCCGACCAGAATCACGCAAGTTCAGCAAGCGCCAATGCCATCGCGCGCGACGCGCGAACCTGCAGCACGTATATCAGTAACAAGCCGCTTGCTGTCACGCTTCTGACAGAGCTTTCGCTCTGGCGGACTCAGCAGACTTCGGCTCGTGGCATAAGGTCGATCGTTTAGTTCGTGACGAGTGTATCTTTACGTCAATCGACTGCAACCGCTTCCAAGTCAAGCCCCACTCTTGCGGCGCTCTCATATAGTCGAGAAAGTCCCGAGTTTAGTAGCCAGGTTGCAGGAACTTAAGTTCGCTTAACACCGAAGGAGTACTCACGCGGCGTTGACTGAATCAATCGCGCGGTGTTGGATGTGGATAACGTGATTTGGCAGAACGCCGCGCTCGTCGAAAGGATCGAGTCTCTCGACGGCACTGCGGCGGTGTGCCCGCTGTGCTAGGCGCGCGCCAGCGGTCACCGAAAACATGAACAAACACGCCGCGATGCCGGCGTGATCTGCGACCTGCCATCAACCTAGTGTTGACGCACGTCGCAACGTCGGTCGTGTAGGCCGGCGTCAAACGTCTGACTGTCGTGGGCGAGATGCGATGCGCTCGCCCCGATGCGTTCGATTTCGTTGCCCGCTTCGCACGCGATAACGACCTGCCGGTCCAGGCGCTCATCCAGCCGGTCGTCGAATTCGGTCATGCCCGAACCGGCCAATCCATCCAATTGGCTTTGCGCAAAGGAGGCTTACGACGGACAGGCTATCGATCGTCGGCTGCCTTCGCAGGTCATTGTGCATCGGCGTTCTGAACAGCGCGGGATGCGACGCGTTGAGCGGGCCGTCAACCTCGATTGGCCCGGTTCGCGCCGTATCCATTTCCGGGCGATGTCCCGCATCGCACCTCGTAGTCGCCTCGGGCACCGGACGGCGCGAAGCGGCCAGCCCTAGCCTGCGCTCGAGCAAATGATGGTGGGCGCGGTGTAGGGCGATGGATAGCCGGAATCGGGGCCGCTGAGGACGCGCAGGCGCTGGGTCGCGAGGACGTCCGCTTGCGTTTGCTCGCGGCGGGTGAGAGCTGCGGGCGCGGCGCCGTTCGGCAGAGGTTCGTTGACGCCGCATTTCAGCGTCTTGCCGTCGGCAAGCTGTACCGTCGTTTGGTAGGCGTAATCGGGTCGCGCAGCCATGCCGTCGGTCGACCAGAAAGTGACGACGCCGAGCAGTGCGCAGGTGAAGTGTCGAATCATCATGATGTGTTCCTCAATACTTGTCCACGTCATTTGACACCGGCCGACGCTGTTGAGATACGGCATATCCTGAAACTCTCTTTTCCAGGATATGCGTTTGTCGTAGGGCGACGCTGATCCGGCGGTGTTGGCCCCTCTCGTGATGCGACACGTGCATACGGTCAGTTACGCTTCTCCCCGCTTACAGGCGACAAAAACATATAGCGTGGTACATCCAGGTTTTGCGGCGCAGGTTTGTTCCTGAATACACGACCAGCGAGGTCGTATGTGGAACCATGACAAGGGCACAGGAAGCCACCCGGCCAGTTGTCTGGCAGATTGGCCTGTGGCCCCGGCTGAAATCGCGGTCTGGGTGTGCAGCCAAGATGCGTACAGACGCCGACGACAACGAGAAGGTTTTGATGATTCGCTCGCGAACGGTATTCATTCTTGCAGTAGTTCGGCAACGGCATCGAGAACGGATGGCGAGTGGATGGGTCTGCGACCATTGAACCAGCCTTGACCACATCTGCCAGCACTTCCTCTGTCCGGTTGACGACGAATACCGGCATACCGCGCCAGGCAACCGTCATCATCTCGCCCGGCCCCAGCGTGCTGATGTCCGCAGTAACCGGCGCACCCTCGGCCCGAGCTTTCTCCGATGGCGCGAACGAATCCACAAACGGCACGAGCGTGACCACACCGGCGATTCCCCCTGTCACCGATGTCGCAATCAACCACTTGCGGCGGCTGCCGTCCACGCCTTCTTTAGCATCTGCTTTCACGTCGCCCTCCATGCGTCCGAGGCTCATGTCTATTTGATTTTTGTTTTGCTGGGGCGTTCTGCACTCCGACCGAATCCTTTTCGATAATTTGTCCACTGTCCGCGATTTACTATTGAAGGACATTTTGTCAGAGGCGTCGACGACGGCCTCTGACAAGCTATCAAGCTATCGCACGTGTCCACTGACGCGCCGCACTTAAGCGATAGCAGAGCAATGCCGGTGCTGCACCACGAGTCGCAGACCCAATGCCGTTCTCGAAACCGCTGCCGCCGCGATCGTGCAGTATTCGCGAAGCGGTCCGACGTACCGTGCGTCGCCGCTTACTGTTGATATGCCAAATCGGCACGTCGGTTTTGCGCCCACGATGCTTCGTCGTGTCCTGTTGCGACCGGCTTTTCCTTTCCGAAACTGACCGCCTCGAGCTGCGAGTCGGGAACGCCAAACAGCATCAACTCGCGGCGGACCGCCTCGGAACGCTTCTGACCCAGTGCGAGATTGTATTCACTCGAACCTCGTTCATCGGTATTGCCCTGGATACGCACATGGCGTTGGGGATGGTTCTTCAGATATTGCGCGTGCAGCTTCAGGAGCGACTCATATTCGGGCTTGACAGTGTAGTCGTCGAAGTCGAAGTAGACACTGCGTTTGGCCAGCGGGCTGTTCGGGTCGTTCAGCGGGTCGACCCCTATCTGGGTAACGGCGTTCGGGTTCGTTTGTGCGCCGACGCCGCCACTGGTACCCGTTGCGCTGGCGCCCTCGTTGAGCTTGACGCCCGAGTGACATGCCGTCAACGCGCCGACCAGCAGAACAGTGAGCAACTTGGGAAGTTTCGACATCATTTGGTCTCTCCTTAGTGGTTTAAACACTGCCAGCAATACTCATCTTGCGATAGCCGCCCGACGGTCACCTGTCATCGTCACGCTCGTGAAGGAAAAACCGGCCACCGCGCAAATACTCAAACCACCCCTTGCCAAGCAGCTCATCACCTCGCCACGCTGGGTAATACCCTGGTCCATGGACCACGGGAGGAATGCGATATGCGACCAGCGGAAGGTCATTCTTGACTTCAGATATGTCGCTCGCAATAGATACCGTGTTGACCTCGACAGGATTGAGCATTCCGATTTCGATGCACGCTTGCGATTGAGCACTGGCAAGCGGACTCATGCATGCAGTCGAAAAAACAATCAGTAAAGCGGCTGGACGGTGTCTCATGGCTTCTTTTTCTCCAACCTGCCGACCCGGTAACGGTGCCGACTGGAAACGCATCGAGTCCCGGACGCTTTACCAATTCTGGGACAAAGCTCACACCGCCGTACCGAAGGCGGCACGGTCCTGGCATTCAATGAGGGAATAATCTCGCCACGATGCTCAGCACGCACATTGCTACCACCAGCGTTGCAATCACGACGGGGACTACGAGAACGATAACCCAGAGACTCTTAATCGCTCCAGACTCCCGACGCGTCGGACGAGCAAGTTCGCTTGGTCCGAGAATTGCCGTTGGGGCGATTCTCGGACCTCGTCGCGCGGCGGCTGATTGTGTATGATCAACTCCAATTCGACGTGCTTTCCCTGTCCCGGCTTGATGTCTCATCGGTGCCTCGCACCTCATTGTCGAATCTGCTTGGCGGCACTTTGTCGAGCGCCGTCAATCAAAAAACGAATCGTTGGTCCCCTTTTCGCCTGCAGCACCGAGAAACGAAACTTCGCGGTCGCCACGTAACCCCTGGCGGCCATCGGTCGACCTCCAAGTCGCAGACTCACCAAGAAACGGCTTGATTAGGTCAGTGTCGAAATGGCAATCAAGTTGGTTCGTGTTGTCGCAGGACGGAGAGTTGGAGTTTACTCACCGCGCATGGCCAACTCCGTGCCCTACATGGGCCATATGAACAGTTCGCGCGAGGGTGCGCCAGCTGCAATACTCACCACGCGGCGCACCTGGTTTCCGTTGTAGCTGGCCGTCACCGTGTACCGACCATACGGCAGAGAGACCAGCATGAACGGACCGCGCGTGCTTGTATCTAGCACGACAGTACCGTGAGCGTCGGAAATCTGGACAGGTATGTCCGCGAGATACTCATTCCCAGCATTCGTCTTGCCTGCGAACTCAAGAACAAGCGGATAGTTACCCATCTCGCTTTTGATGGCTGTCGACTCGTCACTACCCACGCCACCGGACAAATAATTTATTGCACCCGCGTGCTGCACGGGCGGAAGTGCCTCTGGCATAGCCAACGCGAGTTGTGCGGTGGCGGAGAGCACGAGCGTCATCGCACTCAATCGCAATATCGAGTGTTGCTTCATTTTGACCTCCGACGAACTCCTTGAAATACGGGAGCATCCGGCGCCGGTATCCCTATCCGATGTCGATTGCCACGAAGATTGGACGACCATCACGCTGAACCAGCAGCGCGACGTTGCCGCCAGCGTTGTCTAGCTCGTCACGCAACTGAGCTGCGCTTGAGACCGGTGTACTGTTGACCCGCGAGATGATGTCCCCCGGCTGAACGCCGGCGAGCGCTGCGGGGCCCGAGCTCGCCTCGACGCGGACACCGCCGGTGACGCGCGCCTTTTGCCGTTCTTCTGATGTCAGACTGCGCACTGTCAGGCCAAATTGTCCGACCGCAGTCTTAACGTGTTTGGCCGAGGCGACTGAGTTCTCCTCCATTGCACCCAACACGACCGAAGTTTCATGGGCCTGTTGGTCCCGCCAGAACTTCACGCGTACTGCGGTCCCCGGGCCCAAGTCGGCCACAACTAGAGGCAATTGCGCCGAGTCGGTAATTGCCACGCTGTTCACTCGCAATATAACGTCTCCGGCTCGCAAGCCAGACTTCGCCGATGGACCGTTACGATCAACCGAGCTGATCAGCGCACCGATGGGCTGTGCCATGCCGAAAGACCTCGCGAGAGGCGCGCTGACCTCCTGAATGGTCACACCCATGCGGCCGTGCTCAACCTTCCCTTGAAACTGCAATTGCTGTTCGATTCTCATCGCGACGTCAATCGGAATCGCAAACGAAAGTCCCTGAAAGCTATGATGAACCGGTGTATCAATACCGATGACGTCGCCGTTCAAATCGAAGAGAGGCGCACCTGAGTCGCCAGTATTCAGGGTGAGGTCGGTTTGAATCAGGGGAACATACGTTTCGTCCGGCAGCAACCGTCCTTCGCTGCTGATGATGCCGGCAGTGGCTGTATTTTCAAATCCGTAAGGCGAACCAACAGAGACGACCCATTGCCCGACCTTCGCACCGGATGGGTTTCCGATTTTCACCGTCGGAAGGTTATGCGCATCGATTTTTAGCAACGCTATATCGCTCGGCGGGTCGATACCGATGACCGATGCCTTGAACTCGCGACGGTCCGTTAGCCTGACGTTGATTTGCGATGCACCTGCAACCACCTGGGCGCCAGTGAGAATGTATCCGTCCGGGCTGATGATGAAGCCGGAGCCGAGGGCTCCCGATAACAATGGGCCTTCACTGGAACGGCTGGGGGAGAATTGTCTGAAGAACTGGACGAACGGGTCATGCTCGTTCGATGCGGGCGGCCAAAGCGGCGTCAGATTGGCGATATGGCTTGAGCGCGGTGCGCTGATATTGACCACAGAGGGCCCGTTCTGCCGCACGATATCTGCAAAGTCCGTGGTAATCCCAGTCGAGAGAACGCGCTGCGTCGTCGGTATGGCGCCGGGAACCGCCGAGCCCTGCACTGCCGACGAATAGATCGGCCTGGACGCGCATCCGACAGACAAAACCGCCATCAGACACGCCGCAACCGGCGTACGCATCAGATTTCCGGCTCGCATGGCACCGCTCCTAGCGATGTGGAAATGACCCGCGTGATGCAGCGTTTACGCAAGCGCCACGCATTCATTCCCTATTACGACGGTTTCAGCCTAGGCGGACAAACTTAAGAGACACTTAAAACTCCACCGGGGGTGTTGCAGAGCCTCGGCGGCTGGGTTGGTCTCAGATTTACGCGTCGCTTTCGGCTGGCAATGCAAGGCGACGGGGCTACTTCAACCCGCGCCCCAGATGCCGACTTTGCTGGTGGTCGAATTGGTATGGGTGCTCGGTCGTGCAATCCTGAGTTTGGCGTACTGCCCATCCGGTGAACTGCCGGCGCGCACCGCTCATCTCACTTGAGCATCGCGAACCCGGCGAGCGCCGCTGCGCCCAAGGCTAAAGGACCCACACGTATCGCAACGCTCACGCCGAGAAGAACCTGCGCGCGCTACGGTGGTCTATGTGTGATGCAGATGCCAACAACACGCGCACCGGGCCACGGAATGACAAATGGAAAGACCACGTTCAAACGAGGCACTTGCGCTTGAACGTGTCGTTGACGCCGCACGTGAAGTGGACGCAGCGTCAATAGCACTCGAAGCAAGCTTCACTGAAAAAGAGAGTGCGAGACCATCGAGCTTGCAACTGGCGTGGTTCGCAGCGGCCATGTAAGAGTTGCGGGACGCTCGTGAGGCATTTGATAAGCTGGTTTCCCGCGGCGAACGACCAGCAAGCTGACCTGTCCGCGCCTGGCACATGTCACTCAGAACCTGTCATTCCCGACCCGCTCTCCAGCGAGACAGGTTTGAGTGCCTTGTTAAGGCGGCGTGCCTTTCGATTTGCAGCGCCATCCTCCTCCTTGGCTACCAGATAGCAGCCAACTCGATTCCTGCCACTGCTCTTCCCTTCATACATCGCCGCATCGGATGCATTCAAAAGTGACCTCAGATTTGAAAACCTATGGCTCACTGTGCAAGCACCCTTAAAAACAGGCAACTCTTTCACACAGCGACAACCCCAGCCGTAAAACGCAGAACAATTTAACGAGACTTCGGAACAGATTAAGCGCCGCCCTCACCAGAGCATCGTGGCTCCATGCGTCCGAGCACCGGCCCCATGTCATATTCCTGACATCAATCCGGTCTATTTTCGGGCGACCTTTTCCTACAACCACACGCTGGAGCACATATGAGACTCATTCAAACCGCGATTGCCGGCCTGACCGGCGCGCTCTTCGTCGTCGCGGCCCACGCCACCGACATCACGGGTGCGGGCAGCACGTTTGCCGCACCTATCTACGCCAAGTGGGCAGACGCCTTTCAGAAGGCAAACGGCGGCAAGGTTAACTATCAGGGCATCGGCTCCTCGGGCGGTATCAAACAAATCATCGCCAAGACGGTCGACTTCGCCGGGTCAGACGCTCCCCTGAAGGACGACGAACTGGCGAAAGACGGCTTGTTCCAGTTTCCGACCGTGGTGGGAGGGGTGGTGCCGGTCGTAAATCTGCCAGGCATCAAGCCGGGCGAGTTGACTCTATCTGGCGAAGTGCTCGGCGACATGTATCTGGGCAAAATCAAAAAGTGGAATGACCCGGCCATCGCCGCTTTGAACCCCAAAGTTAAGCTACCCGACACAGATATCGCTATTGTCCGTCGTGCTGACGGCTCAGGCACGAGCTTCATCTGGACGCACTATCTGTCGCAGGTCAATCCGGATTGGAAGAGCAAGGTGGGCGAAGGCACGACCGTCAGCTGGCCGACGGGTACAGGCGGCAAGGGTAACGACGGTGTGGCCGCTTTCGTCCAGCGCCTCCCGGGTGCCCTTGGCTATGTCGAGTGGGCATACGTGAAGCAGAACCATATGGTCTACACCGCGATGAAAAACGCATCGGGTGCTGTGGTTCAGCCAGAGACAGAAACGTTCAAGGCCGCTGCTGCTGGCGCCAACTGGTCGAAGTCGTTCTACCAGATCCTGACGAATGAACCGGGCAAGGATGCGTGGCCGGTTGTCGGCGCTACCTTTGTACTGCTGCACACCGCGCAGGACAAGCCGGACCAAGGTAAGGAAACGCTGAAGTTCTTCGACTGGGCATTCAAGAACGGAGACCAGGCCGCTCAGGACCTGGATTACATTTCCCTGCCGCCATCCGTTGTTACCGAAATCCGCTCGCAGTGGAGCACGAAAGTGAAAGACACTGCCGGCAAGCCAATCGCTGAATAAGTTCGGGGCCTCAAGCGCGCTCCCTCGCGGAGCGCGCGATGCCTAAACCCTAGAGGGCACTTTTGCAAAGAAACTTCGCACGTCATTCGTCGTCGTGCTCGCCGCCCTTTTCCTTGTCAGTGTCCCCAGCTCGAAGTGCCGTTAGCCCGAGACTGAGCGCCATCACAACAAGGAGCGCCAGAAAGTACCACCCCCACGAGAACCTCAGGTCCACGGAAACCTCCGCTGTCAACCTTCACTGCATCGCAGTGCAAACCCACTCCTTTATTCTAGAAGCCGTGTGGCGCAGCAGTTAGTTCGGAAACTGATGCATTGCAACAGAAATTTGGCCGTAGGGTTCTGCGCCGAACGAGTACTGACTTCTGTGCCGCCGAGGGATTTCAGCAGCTATTCGCGCTATCGCTGTTTTAGTATTCTACGAAGCGCGCGCATGACGTCGCGCTCCGTGTACGCCTGCCAGACACAGCGTGCTTCCGTGCAGCGCGCGGATACAGGCGGCAGAGCGTAGCGTCGCGGAAAGCGTCCGCGTTTTCAACACCATAGATGAATGGCATAACTTCCGTCGCGCCGGCGGAGTTGTTGTGCCGCTGGAGGAGCGAAACAATGCGTTCAACAACCGAGTTTCCCGTAAGAGCCCTCGCATGTTTTACCAGCCTGGGCATCCTGACGTACGGCACGCGTGGACTTGCATTGCATCAGCACTTGCATATGGCCTATCTGGCGCTCACTGCGGTCGGAATAGTTACGGGAGCGCTTTTCACGGCCACGTGGTCGCCAAAGGCGTAGATAGCAGGTTCGGCAACGAACTCGGCCAAGCGACCAACAATCGATGCTTAGGCACGCGTCGAAGTTTCGACGTCACGCCTCATGGACACACGCATTGCGTTGACCGTCCCCTTTCTAACAACCTGGTGCCGCGCCGTAAGTCTTCCCCGGAGTGATGCTAAACGCGGTGCGCTCTGATGGGCTCGGCCGCTTCCAGGTCGGTAGAAATCCCTCTTGACAGCCCCGCTTCCGCTCGGCCTTATATCGTGTACAGTTCCAGGCAACTGCTTCAACGGCGACTTTGTCAGTTTGCGGAAGCTCATCCGCATCACATAGCCGACCACCCGACGTTGCACCGAATTTAAGTCTGGCTTAAGCGCCATCGAGTACACTGCGCAAACCTTGCCGACGACCGTGTCGACATAGATTTCAATACTTCGCATGACCGCTCAATCGCCGTCCACACAGTCGCGTATACATTCCTGCTAGAAGCAAACGAGTCCAGCGCAGTCACAGGCAGTTGCAACCAACAGATGTCCAGAACGGCTGGTCGACCCTCCGCCCTTGCTCAGGGCCGACTTTGGGACCCGGAGCTCCGCCGGGTCCGCTTTTTCCCCACTACCAGGCGCTGTCTGCGACAGCGTTAAACCGCTCATCCAGTCAATCATGATGGAAAGCCTGCTACCCACTGCCACCTACAGATCGCTGCCAGTCGGGTCATTATCAAATCGTTGTCACGCGGCTTCGCTATAGTCGGTCATAGCGTACAAGGAGCATAACCACCTCCCTCGTTCCTCAAATCGCGTGTTGACAGAACTCCATGTGCGTAACAGTTATTGAGGCACATCATGAAGAAGCTTCTTAGCCACCATGAGATCGCGATGTTGTTCGTGCTGTTCAGCGCGCCTGGACAGGTGGCGCTCGCAGACCCCGATGTAGCGGCCCTTCAACAGGAACAATTGGTGGAAGTCGTGTCCACGACATCCGAGAACGCCGAATTCAGATTGACATTGGAGGGTACCGAGATGCTACGGCGCCTGGGGCTGGCGAGGACGTGACAAACAGGTCGCCGGGACCGGGACGGGCAGGCACATAGGTACTGCTGCTCGACCGAGCTATAGCACGCATGTCCAATCACGCTTTCGCCTCAGACTGGCTGCGAACGCGGAAGAATTTCTCCACCGGCATGACTGCAACGACCCCATTTCCGGCCGCGCCGACATGGGCAATATCCATGATTGTCTTGATTAACGCATCGACGCTTTCCGCCTGCACAAAAATTTCGATTCTGATGTGCTCCCTTGTCCAGTCATCGGCGAAGAAATTGGGGTGCGCACCGAATCCTCTTACCCGCGTAACGGTCACACCATGGATGTCGATAGCACCAAGTTTCCTTTCCAGTACTTCCGCTAAACCGGGCCGGACAATGGCAACAACGCATTTCAGTTCCATGTTTTCCTCCAGCAACGTCGATTGTTAGCGAAGCCGTTTCCTACCGCTTTGGTGCTGCATTTTTCACTCACTCCAGCTTGAGTCTTGCCGGCATCCTGTGAACCCCTGCTTGTGTCATGAACTCCGCTTTGCTCAAGCGAACCGCGCTTGTCACCGCCATCAGGACTTCGAAGCACTGAAAATTGGAACGGTGCACGCCGCAATTTCGGCCTCCGGTCCTCTGGTGAGCAGGCGCGTTCGTGATGAACGATGCCGATAGCGGACCTGCAGCAGACCGTCGCGAAGCGAATACAGGAACTCGCTCCAATGGCGAAGCCCCATGGCCACCCACACCGCGACCAACGGTCGCGGTGCTCCCTCGAATAACAGACTCCCACAAAGACCGATGGCTAACATGTCCAAGTGAGTTCCCTTCGAATGAAAGAGTTAAAAGACATTGTAGCGACGTCACTTAGTATCTCCACGTCCCTAAATTTTAGGCAACGCCCCGTCGCACCGCATTCAGTCGGAGCGCAACGTCAGTAACGTCACTGGAACGCCATGACAATCCTTCTTCGCCAACACGGCCACCCCGGGAAGTGCAGGTAACGGGTCATCAACGGCAAGAGGCGCTGTCGCCGGGTCAACGGCACGTAGCATGTTGATTGGCCAGGAAGCACGATAAAGCCGCTCATGCACAAGCGAACCCAACCAAACGGGCGCAGCTGACGCGGCGCCCTGCTCCTCAATCGCATAGTCCGTGGGCCAGAAACGCAGCACATCGCGTTCGTCTCGCGTGCTGCCGGGATGCGTGAAGACAAGCAAAGACGGCACACCATTGTTCAATTCCGGCAGCACCGGCAGTGCCATCGCCGAAACCTTGGGCGATGCGAGGGAGAGCAGGCTGCGCGCAGAAAGCTCCGCTCCGTCAACCCAACCTTGAGCTCGAAGGCGACTTCCTATCTCCTTAACGTTCGCGGACCACTGAATTGCTAGAGGCTCCTTCCGGTCACCTTCCATGTCTGAGCGATAGCAAGGCAAACTCCGCCACAGAGAATCGGTCCATTGCGACGTTGTTGCGATGACCGGTGCGCTACCCGGCGCGCTATGAGATTTCGGTGCGGGTGTCCCGGCGCCGAGTTGCACCGCCACGCTGACGCACACAACCGTCAGCATGAGAACTGGCATGAACCCACGCGATGGTTGCACTACCGGCCTCCGCCACACGGCGGTAAAGGCGACAACAGAGACCCAGACCGACGCAAGCGCCGCGCCTCCAATGGCGTCGGAAAACCAGAATCGACCGAAGTAAAGCCCAGACAGGCTGACGCCGACCACGACGACGGTACTCACTGTCACGACGAACACGCCAACCAATGTACCAACCCTTCGAGCGAGCAGAAATGCAAGAAAGCCATATACAACGACCACGGCGGCGACGTGATTGCTCGGGAACACATATGCGCCGGACGCAAGCGAATCCGGCGGAGCACGATGGATTGCAAACTGGAGGGTAAATATCAGCAGCTGTGAAAAGACAACGGCAGCGAGCCAGTAACCAAGCGTGCGCCAACGACGTTCCCACACCATCCATAGCGCCGATGTGGCGACCAGCGCTGCCAGCGTGGTGACACTGCCGGGCGTGGCAAGGCCCGACAGGAGGGTATCGCCCCATGGGCTGCGCACAGATTGAAGGAAGTGATAAACGGACACGTCAACCCGTACGAGTGGGTCACCACTGATGACGTCCTGTAAGACGCCGAAGAACAGCCAGCAGGAAAGAAGCACAATGACCGACGCCACCCCTATTGCACCGGAAGCTGGTCGGGTCGGATTCAGTAGCTGCAACGCAAGACGGCCTGTCCGCCCTTCGTGGCGACTGGCCCAGTTCGTCAGAGTGCGGCCCGCGGCACTCGCCCAGGCACTGGCGTGTGAGAGAACGAAGCGGGCACCCCGAAAGCTCAACCATACGATTCCGACCAGTAGCGCGATGATGATGACGAGGCGAAACGAAACAGCGCCGGCCACCTGGACGGATGCCCCGAAAATAACGCCCGGCAGGATATGCGCGGGCGCCCAGAGTAGAGCTGACAGGATGTTCATGGTGTAAAACCGCACCGGCGTCATACCCGACGTTCCCGCAACCACTGGCACAATCGCGCGCAACGGCCCAATGAACCGGGCGAACACGACGCTCTTCGGACCGTGTTTTGCGAAGAAATCGTGCGCAGCCGCAAAGACTTGCGGGTGCGTCCGGAACGGCCACAACTGACCAATCTGGGACCTATAGCGGCTGCCGAGGCAGTAGCTCATGCCATCCCCGGCCACTGCGCCAGCAATCGCGCATGCAAATAGTGCCCCAAGGTTTAGCGACCCGGTTCCAGCAAGCGCACCGGCCAGGAACATCGCCGTGCTACCCGGGATGAATGTTCCAATAACTGCGATGGCTTCCAGAAATGCCGCCAGGAAAGCGACAGCGAGCGTCCATCCCGGGTGTCCGGCGAGCAGATGCAACATGTGGTCATATGCGTGTTCCATCGACATCTCCGTGGTTCGCGCGCCAGTTGCTGCTCAGCAGCCGTTCAGATTGCCGCGGGGTTGTGTGTCAGATGCTGCGGGTACGGGCCAACTCGGCAGCAGCCGATAACCTGAAGCCCAGCAGATACCGAAGTCATTGATTCGGACGTAACGGTTGAAAATACCGCGCACGGAAACCACGGTCGATGTTTTCGAGTACCAACCGGCCGCCTGTGCGGCGTGCAATCTCCGAGACGATGGAAAGACCCAGTCCACTCCCCGACGCAACCGAATGGTCCAGCCGGTAGAACGGTTCCAGCACACGGTCGAGTTCGACGTCCGGAATACCGGGACCCGAGTCGGTAACTTCAAACATCACTTCGCCTCCTGCATGAACGACAGACACATCCACCTTGCCGCCAGTCGGCGTGTATCGCACCGCGTTGTCGACCAGATTTCGCAGCACCACCATGACTGATGACGCGTCGACCACGGCATCAACTTCATCAAAGTGCTCGAATCCAAGGTCAATATCCTTCTCATGGGCGACGCCAATTGTGGCGTTTATGACCTCCGTTGCCATTGCTCGTAGCGATACGGTCGTCGGCTCCCCCAGCATGGCCTCTTCAGACCTCGCCAGTGCGAGCAGTTGCTCCACCAGTCTGTGGGTACGGCGCAATCCTGCCTGAAGGGCCAGCAGCCGTTCCCGGGCATCCGGCGACGTGATGGCGGCTCCCAGATTTCCCGCTTGCAAGGACAGGGCTGCCAACGGCGAACGCAACTCATGTGCTGCGCTGGCGACAAATCTCCGCTGCTGACCGATAGCGTCCCTCAGCCGCGCAATCAGGCGGTTTATCGACCGGACAAAGGGCAGCACTTCCGCGGCGATACCCTCCTCTGATAACAGCTGGACGGTTGCATCGGTCTGGCGGTCCACAACGGCCGAAAGCCGTGTAAGCGGCGCCAGTTTCGCCCTGACAATCACCACCACGACGATAGACAATCCCGGCAAAAGGAGGAGCACGGGCACGAGTGTTCTCATCGCACCGTCCCGCGCTATTTCATCGCGTAACGCAGAAGGCTCTGCCACGGCGATGCGCCCCCCGCTCCGGAGCGTCCGTATATTGACGCGCCAGCTTTGGTCACTACCGGTCAAATCATGAAAGCCGTCGGCCAGCTCCCGCGGAACCGCCAGTCCGACGGCCTGCGTCACGCCTGACGGTGCCTCGCTGAACCGGTCAATGACCACCTTGACGTCCGGGTCCTGGGAGCTCTCAATTGATGGACGGGACCCCGTGAACGCCAACGCGCCGCTATCAATGAGCGCAGCGATTTGCCTCAGTTGGCCGTCCTGAAGCTCTCTCGCTTCCTGATACGCAAACAGGAATGAAAACCCGCAGGCAAGCACGCCAACTGCCACAATCACACTGCCAATCCACACCGACAGCTGCAGCGTCAGAGAGCGTGATTGTTTTCCTTGTCTACCAACCATCCCACACCTCGTACGTTGCGGATAACCGACGCGCCCAGCTTCTTGCGGATACCGTGAATCAGGACCTCCACGGCATTGCTCTCGACCTGCTCCTGCCACGCGTATAGTTGTCGCTCCAGGTCGCTTCGCGAAAGGACCGTCCCGGGCTTCATCAACAGCGCGCTCAACAGCGCAAACTCGCGACTCGTCAGCCGGCACTCATTGTTCTCATACACAGCCATGTGTGTCGCGACGTCGAGTGTAAGACTCCCGCTTGTCATCCTGGTATCGCCGTGGTCGCCGAGCCGGCGCGTCACCGCCCGAAGTCGCGCGAGTAATTCGCTTATTTCGAATGGCTTGACAAGATAGTCATCGGCGCCGGCATCGAGCCCGACTATCCTGTCCTCGACACTGTCGCGCGCCGTAAGAATAATCACCGGAACTTTGCTTCCTCCTGCTCTGAGCGACCGGAGCACGTCAATGCCGTCGCGCTTCGGCAGATTCAGGTCCAGCAGCACGACGTCGTGCTCACGTCCCAGCAACGCGCCCGTCGCCGACTCCGCGTCGCGGACCCAATCAGCCGCATGCGCTGCGTCCTTCAATGCCTGGACGATTGCATTGCCAATCATTTCGTCGTCTTCTACGAGGAGAATTCTCATGCGTCCCACCGATTAAAAACCAGCGTGCTAAGTCAAATCTAAGTCTCGTGGCTTAGTATCCGAAGCGTTTTTTGCGTCGGATATCCACCGTGACCCATGATGCTTACGATAGTAGGTTGCAAAGCGAACTTCCCGCAACCGGTAGGCGATATCCCGACGCTGTTGCACGCGTGCGATTCGCGCTTGTCACGCTGGCTGTAGTGTTGACCGGCTGTGTGATGTATGCACCAAAGCCGCTCCCGGAAGCGCCTCAATGGCCTGATGACATCACGTCAACAGCAGCCCCATTGACGGTGGACCAGGTGGTTGGACGCGCGCTCAAGCATAGTGCGGATATCCGACGTGCTGAACGCGAGCTCGATATCGCGGCCGCACGGCAATATGCCGACGGGCTTCTGCCAGACCCAACACTCAGCTTCAGTACCGACCGCCCCGGTGCGGAGGGCTTTGTTCCTGCATTCATGGTCGGACTCAGCTATGAGGTGTCCGCACTCGTCGACCGGCCCGCGAAGAGGCGGGCGGCAGACAAGGCTTTTGAGAAGCAACAGCTCGCGCTGGAATGGACGAAATGGCAGGTCGCGAACCACGCCTATGCGCTCTACGTCAATAACGCGAGCCTCGAACGTCTCGAGAGAGAAGTCGAGCCGCTGGTCGCCTATCAGAAAAGTGTCGCTGAACGAATGCAAAAGACGCTCGCACGCGGCGACATAACGCGAGACATCGCCGTGCAAGCGGAAACCGCGTACCGAGACAACGCGCAGCAATTGGCTACGCTGCGCCAGGCGCACCTCAAAGCGGGACAGGAACTCGATACGCTGCTTGAACTTCGCCCTGGGGCACACCTGGCGCTTGCGGTCCCGCCGCAGCCGCTTGAAGTCCCGGAAGAAGCGGTGTTACATGCGCTCGTCGACCTCGGACAGCGTCGTCCCGATTTGCTGGCCCTGCGTGCGGGATACGCCGAACAGGACGAACGCTATCGGGCAGCGCTCCTCGCGCAGTTTCCGCGACTGGACATTGGCGTTACACGAGGCAGAGACACGTCGGCCATCTACACCTCGGGTCTTGCCATGTCGGTGACGCTTCCCCTGTTCAACGGCAACCGGGGAAATATCGCGGTCGAAAAGGCCACACGGGAGAGCCTCTATCAGGAATACACCCAACGGCTTGACGATGCGTACACCGCCGTAGACGGCATCAGCTCGGAACTGAGCCTGCTGGGTGACCAGCTTCGTAACGCACAGTCAACGGAAGCTACGCTCGAGGCGTCGGTGACGCAGGCGCGTCGCGCCTATGGCGCCGGCGACGTGACGCTACCGGTATTGGCCGACCTCGAATCGCGATTGCTGACCCAACGCATCGCGACAGCGAAACTCGCGAACGCGGTACTCCAACAGCAGGTCGAGCTCTGCACCCTGATTGGCGTCAGCGCTATTGACCACCAACCGCTTCGCTAGGCCCTCCATGAAATCCGCCCGCTTGTTCATCCTCGCCGCCGTCATCATCGCATCATCCGTCGCCGGTCATCGTGCGTTCGCCGAAGAGGTCGTGACAATGCCTGCAGTACAGAAGCGCGTTGTGACCACGCTCTCCGCGCCCGCGCACGTGCAGGCCGCGTCCAATACCGTGCTGAGTGCGCCTACGGCGGGCATCGTCTCCGGCCTGCGCGTCCTTCCGGGCGAAACAGTGCGGTCCGGACAGACGATTGCGCAACTGACCGGCCCCACGGTATCAGCCGAGAGCGCCCACCTTGCGGCCGACCTGAAATCGGCGCAGATACGGGTGTCTGCCGCAACGCAGGCTGCCGCCATTGAACAACAAAAGCTTGATGAGCAACTCAGCACGCGCGACGCCGTCGTTCGCGTGCACGCCGAACTCGACACCGCACGCCAGCAACTTGCAGTTGCACAGTCGGCGGCCCGAAGCTACGCAAGCTTTACTGCGGTTGGCGTACCCGAGTCCGGTATTGTGACGGCGGTCAATGCGGCCAATGGTCAATACGTGGGTGCCGGGCAGGCACTGATAACCGTGGCCTCCTCCCGCGGCCTTCATGTGGTCGCGAATCTCTACGGAAGCGACGCCTCATTGGTCACCGACGGGATGAAGGGGGTCTTTCTGGCCGAGGGCGCGGATGCACCCATTGACGTGGCGGTTCAACGCACGTCGTGGAGCGTTACCGCACCCGGTCAACTGGACGTCTGGCTCAATGCCGCTTCGGGTCACGCTCTGGTGGCGGGGACGGTCGGCACCGTTTCTTTAACCACATCGGACGCCAAACGGCTGGTCATTCCATCCACAGCGCTCGTGCTCGAAGGTGGCCAGTGGTGGGTGCTGGTGCATGACAGGAGTGGCAACCAGCGGCGGCATGTCTTTCCGGGGCCCTCTGATGGCGGCTGGACGTCAATCGTGCAGGGGCTCTCGCAGGATGAACGGGTTGTATCACAGGACGCGTATCTGCTCTTCCACCAGGATTTTGCAACGCGCTACCAGCAAGCCGACTGATGCTCCCTGCCGACGAGAACATGCTCAACGACATCGTCAAGCGCCCTCTCCTCTGGGTCATGCTGTATGGCGCACTGATTGCGTACGGCATCTACGCGCTCATCAACATTCACGCTGAAGTCCTGCCGCAGTTCAACATGCCACAGGTGAGCATCATCGCCCAGTTGCCCGGTGCGACGACGTTAGACCTGGAGGGACTGATAGCCCGGCCAATTGAGGCCGAACTTCAGTCGCTACAGTCGCTAAGCGACGTACGGACTGTCATAGGCCAAGGCTCCGTCAGGATTGAAGCACGTTTCGCAGAGGGGACTGCCGCAACAGGCGCGCTGCAAGACGTCAACGGCGTCATCGGGCGCATCAACGGCTCGCTGCCAAATGGCGCGACCTTGACAACGGAAATCTCCGGCAACGCGATAAATGAGGTCGCCGACTACGCCGTGCAGATTCCTGACGGTGTCGACGCGTCAATGGTGCAACGTGTCGTCGAGTCGAATCTCGCTCCTCGCATCCGGGCGGTTCCAGGTGTACAACGCGTGTCGGTGGCCGGACCTGGCCAGGATGCCATATGGGTCCGCCCCGACCTCCTCAAAATGCAACGGTTTAACGTCTCTGCGTCGACACTCGCTGCGTCGCTCGGGGCTGCCACGGGCATGGTGCCCAGCGGATACGTCGACCTGGGCCACCAGGACATTTTTGTTGAAGGAAGAAGCCTGCCGACGCAACCGTCCGACTATGCGGGCGTATCGCTGCCGACACCCGGTGGCACCATTCCTCTAGGCGCGATTGCCGACATAGTCCGTTCCGCGCCTCCATCTCACCACTCCGTCAAACTTGACAACAGGCCTACCATCGCGCTGGTTGTGTTCAAGCAGCCGGACGCCTCAACGCTTCCGGTTGTCAATGAGGTCGACAGGACACTTCATGAACTGGAGCCCCAGTTACCCGGCGGCGCCCGTTTCGTGCGCATCTACAGCCAGGGCCATATCGTCGGCGTGGTCGCCGCTGATTTGAGCCGCAATCTCGCTATCGGCGCTGTACTCGCCGTCGCCGTCCTGTTCTGGATGCTGGGCGCGAGCCGCGGAATATGGGCGGTGGCCCTGAGTATTCCCCTCTCGCTTCTGCTCGGTATCGCCGGACTGTACCTGGCCGGACAAACGTTGAATTTACTGACGTTCGGCGCCTTGTCGGTGGCCGTGGGGCTGCTTGCCGACGATGCCATCATTGTGCTGGAAAGCATCTACCACCGGTGGGAGGCCGGCGACGCCCGGTGGGAAGGCGTTGCACGTGGCTTACGTGACATTGCCGGGCCTGACATTTCCGGGACGATGACGACCGTCGCGGTGTTTCTGCCACTTGCGTTCGTGGGCGGCCTGGCGGGACTGTTCTTTGTTCCGTTTTCGCTGGCGATGACGGTAAGCCTGATTGCGTCGCTCATCATTTCATTGAGCGTGATTCCGCTGGTGCTGGGATTCATCGGCCCTCACGCGGAAAAGCGCACATCATCAGGTGCGCACGCAGTCGCGTGGCTCAAGAACCATAACCTCCGTCTGTTCGAATTTACCCTGCGTCGCCCCAAGCGCTCGCTCTGGGCATGCGTGGCCATTTTCGCGGTCTCTATTGCGGGACTGGCGCTGGTTCCGGTGGATTTTTTGCCGCTGCCAAACGAGGCCGTACTGCTCGAAAGCTTTACCCTGCCGCCCGGCACGTCGCTACATGATGCTCAGGACGTCGCGGACCGCATTAGCGAGCGATTGCGCGGACTCGGGCCCGTCGCCCATGTGTTTTCGCGCGTCGGCTCGGCGTCCGGGACGTCCTATACGGAGCCTGCCTACGCTGGCGAGATTCAGATTGTGCTGAAGCCGAACGTAAACGCAAGCAGTCTCGACAGAATCGGCCAGCAGGTGCTCGATGCATCGAAACTGCCCGGCGTGCAAACCGCAATTGGAACGCCGACCCTTGAGCGGGTGGGCGAAACGCTTTCCGGCTTGCCTCAGCCATTCGTTATCGATGTGTACGGCGATTCGATTGCGACCTTGCAGTCACTCTCCTCGGAAGTCACGCGTCGACTCGCGGGCGTGCCCAACCTGTCGGGCGTGTTCAACAACGACGGCTATCCCATCACCGAACTGCAAATCACGCCCAAGCCGAACGGCCTGGCGCTCCATGGCATCACGCCTGCACAGCTCTTCTCCCAGTTGCATATCCTGCTGGCCGGGCAAACGGTTGCCACGGTCCCCGAAGGCAACGGCCACGTGGATGTGTTTGTCAGACTGGCCGACCCCACACACCTGTCCATCGAGCAGCTAAGGCAGCTTCCGGTGATGGCTAATGGGTGGACCGCCCTGAGCGACGTGGCCGACGTCCGCATGGCGACGGGACCCAATGTCATCAGGCATCTGAACGGGCTGCGCGCGATTGAGATACTCGCGACGCCAACTGCCCCGCTCGGACAGGTGATTTCTGCTTCCAGACAGGCGCTTGCGACGCTTTCGTTGCCGGCTGGCTACGAGGTGAAGTTTGGCGGCCTGTATCCGCAACTCGAACGTGCGGCAATTAACGTAGGTATTGCGGCAGTGGTCGCACTCGCGCTCATGCTGGGTATCCTGACACTGCAGTTTGACGGCTTGCTCGTGCCAGGCCTGCTGTTGCTGCAAATGCCGCTGGCGTTTTCCGGAGGCGCAATCGCGCTGGTGGTGAGCGGGGTTGGCCTGAATGCAATCGGCCTGATTGCCTTTCTCACCCTGATTGGGGTAAGCCTGAACCACGGCATCGTGCTACTGCAACTGGTGAAGCGAAACGAAGCGCAGGGAATGTCTGTCACTGACGCCGTACGCGATGCGGTTGAGGTGCGCTTCCGGCCGATTCTCCTGACGGTCCTGACAGCGTCACTGGGTCTGCTGCCGACGGCACTCGGCTTCGGCAAGGGCGCAGCGCCCGAACAGGGGTTGGCCATCGTTACGCTGGGCGGGTTAGTCTGGAGTGGCCTGCTCAGCACAAACCTGTTGCCGGCTCTTTATGTGTACAGGCGCGAGAAGCAACGTCAGAAGACACTGTAGGGACACGCGATACCATCGCTGCGTCGTTGGTATCGCTTCATAATGGCGCTATATGAATGACCGACCCCACCGCCGCTAAATCTGACACTTGCTACATCGAGAAACGATGCAGACCAAACCCGCGCCGAACAGCAGCACACTACGCCAAATCCCCCGTGGCATCTGGATGCTGGGTTTCGTCAGTATGTTCATGGACATCTCGTCGGAAATCGTTCACAGCCTTCTGCCGATGTTCCTGGTGACGAGTCTCGGTGCAAGCGCCACGATGGTCGGCCTGATTGAAGGCGTCGCAGAAGCCACTACACCCATCGTGAAGATGTTCTCTGGTGCACTGAGCGACTACCTTGGCAACCGGAAATGGCTTGCGGTCATCGGATACAGCATGGGGGCGTTGAGCAAGCCGCTGTTCGCTCTCGCGCCGACGGCGGGCATCGTGCTGGCCGTGCGTGTTGCAGACAGAATCGGGAAAGGCGTGAGAGGCGCGCCGCGCGATGCGCTCGTGGCTGACATCACGCCTACGCATCTACGTGGTGCCGCGTACGGACTGCGTCAATCACTCGACACGGTTGGCGCTTTTCTTGGCCCGTTGCTGGCCGTCGGATTGATGCTGTTGTGGGCGGACAACTTCCGTCGAGTGTTCTGGGTCGCCGTGATTCCGGGCCTCGTCGCCGTGGCACTACTGGTATTCGGTATCCGCGAACCTGCGCACCAGGCTGGCGTAAAGCGCGTCAACCCAATGACGCTTGAAAACCTGAGGAAGCTGAGTCGCAACTACTGGGGGGTCGTGTTCGTCGGCGCAGTGTTCGCGCTCGCGAGGTTCAGTGAGGCATTCCTTGTTCTGCGCGCCATGCAGGGCGGTATACCGGTGGCACTGGTGCCTCTCGTGATGGTCGCGATGAACGTCGTGTATGCGGTATCGGCCTATCCGTCTGGAAAGCTTGCCGACTCGATGAGCCACAACTGGCTTCTGGCTGTTGGCCTCGTAGTGCTCTTTGCATCGGATATCGTGCTTGCCCACGGAAGCCAGTGGCCGGTCGTGCTGCTGGGTGTCGCGCTTTGGGGCTTGCACATGGGGCTGACACAGGGTCTGCTGGCGACGATGGTCGCACATGCAGCACCTTCGGACCTTAAAGGCACTGCATTTGGGTTGTTCAACCTGATGACCGGTCTCGTGACCCTGGTCGCCAGTTTAGTCGCAGGCGAACTGTGGGACCGGTTTGGGGCAAGTGCGACGTTTTACGCGGGAGCAGGGTTTTGTTTGCTGACCCTGTGTGCTCTGGCTATCGGCGGAGGATTGCGCCGATAGAGCGCTTTCTGGAGGAATATTGAGGCGAATGTTGCGCCGGACCAGGTGGGGTCGATGTCGTTACGAGTCTGCGCCCGACCTGAGATTTCGAATCGTGCAACGTTGTACAGCTGTATTCCAGATACTTCGCCAACAAAAAAGTGACGCACATCACCTCTCCTTGCCAGGCATCAACTGTCAGAGGCGTCGTGTCCAAGCTGGTCTCGGGGTACGTGGCGGACATCGGTGCCGCTAACCACATAGACAACCGACTCGGCGATATTGGTCGCGTGGTCACCAATACGCTCGATGGCTTTAGCGATAAACAGGTAGTCCAGTCCAATCGAGATTGTCCGAGGGTCTTCCATCATGTATGTCACGAGCTTGCGCACGAAGGCTCGAAACTCGTTATCGATGGTCTCGTCATCCCGGATAATCTGTGCTGCTGCAACGGTATCCATCCGCGCAAATGCATCCAGCGCTCTGCGAAGAATATGTAAGGCCATTTCGCCGGAAACCTTGATTTCAGCGATGTTGATGCTACGTGCGTTGGCTTCCGTGGCAATGCGGCGCGTCCGCTTCGCAATCTTCCGGGCCTCGTCACCCGCACGCTCAAGGTTGGTGATGCACTTCGACGCGGCCATCAGGAGTCGCAGGTCACGTGCGGCGGGTTGTCGACGAGCGATGATGTTGCAAACTTCTTCGTCGATTTCTATTTCCATCGCATTGAGCCGACGTTCGCCCTCGAGGACCTGCTCGACAAGTGGCAAATCGAACGTGTTCATTGCGTCCATCGCGAGCGCAATCTGTGACTCCACAAGGCCGCCCATTTCGAGCAACCGGCTTGAGAGCAGGTTGAGGTCGATATCAAATTTTCTCAAAATATGCTTATCCGACATGTTCGTTCCTCGGCCGAGGCGACCAGCGACATAGTCCGCAGTTGCCCGCAGTATCGTATCGGGTTCAGAAAATCTGCCCGCTCGAACCAGACTCCACGAACGCACCGATGCATCACGGATACCTGGTCATCAAGCTCGACGCGTACGATAGCGCTCGCAACCGTATTAGCGTATGCCTGCGTTTCGACATAGGCAACAACACCTTCGCGCCTGGTACGAAAAAGAAGGCCCGGAATCGCTTCCGGGCCCGAGAAAGGTGGTCATGGCATAGCTCCTTCGGCTCGAAACGTGACTGAGCCGAACTTCGCCAGCGGTGATAACCACCTGCGTGGTCGAACAAATGAAACAGCCCGACATGCGAGCGTCTCGAACGTCAGAAACGGAGTTCCGCTACTGCCCTGCCTGCGCGAAAATTAGCAGCCTCTCCTTAAGGGCAGCTTATGCAGCGACGAAACGCTCTGAAGGGCTGCGCCTTTCGACATTGGCAAAAAAAGGCGCGTCAGGTAGCCCCAGTTTTGAGCTTTGGCTATCCGGCAAGGTGTCATTGTCCGGAACTGCGCAATCCCGGTGCATCGCATCGGTCACGAGCACGCTACCCGCGGCGCGGTCACCGGGTCAGGATATTTATTCTTTTGAGTCCGATCTCCGCGTAACGGGGCGATGGCATCAACTTCCGCTTCATTTTTTTCCGCGGTCGTTAGTGTGGGTATCGCGGCCCCAGTCAAAGTTTCAGGCCCATGTCCATTGACAATGCACGTTGCCGTCCTTCCATCGCGAAAGCGTACCTGTTTGGTGTAGCTCATGGCGGGACTTGCGTTTGCATACGAAGTTGCAAGCAATAGCGCCATCGTCGAAAAGACGCAAAGGCGACTGGATTTCATTTGACTCTCCTTGTTGACCGCCCGACGAACGCTCGAGCCTTTCAAAACGGTACCGAACACATGAACCGGAAAGTTCGGTACCGACAAGGACAGTCTGCGGCGAGAGACCTTAAGCCGTCATGAAGCGAGAACCGACGCGGATGGCTTAGCACTTACAGGTAGAGGGTACAACTGGCAAATGGGGCCTTGGTTACTACCCAACTTTGACAAGCATCGGACGAGCCCTGCATCGCTCGTCGCAGGTGGTCATGTGTGCCGGTGCCAGCCCGGCTCGAGGCGCGCACTTGATGACCGCGCCGCAGGCGGGCTGTCTGCAGGAGCACGGCGCAGTCCACTTACAGAGACCTTCAGCCCTCGCCCATCCGTTCGATTGAGCACAGAGAGCTCAGCGTGATGCTTCGCTGCCACCTTTGCTGCGATGGCTAACCCCAGCCCGCTGCCCTGTCCAGTTGTATTTCCTGCACGATAGAACCGGTCCAACACGCGCTCAAGGTCGGCCGTCGGTATGCCAGGTCCGTTGTCGACAACCTCCAGCGTTACTTCGGCATCGCTCGCGCAAAGTCGAACATCGACCTGCCCGCCAGGTAAGGTGTACCGAATGGCATTGTCGACGAGATTTGTGAGCATCGTTGTCAGTGAGGTCTCGTCTCCATTCACGACGATTGGGCTTTCCATCGCCGCAAGACCAGTACATTCCAGACCCAGGTCAATTCCCTTGTGTTCTGCCAGCACGGAGAGTTCACCGACTACCTGGGTGGCCACACGACGAAGGTCGGCATTTCCTGCGCGCGCGCTGGCCTCGGCATCCTCCCGCGCGAGCGTCAGCAACTGCTGGACGAGATGGATTGCGCGATTCACCCTTTCCTCCAGTTTGCGCAGCAGGTCCTCGTCACTCAGTTTCGCGTGGTCCCGTCGTGCAACCTGAATCTGGAGCTTCAACGCCGTCAACGGAGTTCGAAGTTCATGTGCCGCGTCCGCAACGAAAACGCGCTGCGCATGCAATGCACTGTCGAGACGTACCAGTAGGTCATTCAATGCCTCAACCAGCGGCTCGATTTCAATCGGTATGGCATTGGCCATATCGATGGGTGCCAACGTCTCAATCGAACGAGTTGCCAAGGACCTGGAGATGATATTCACAGGCCGCAACGCCCGCTTCACAACCAGCAAGACCAGGGCGATTTCGAGTGGCAGAATCGCCAACAATGGCCAAAGCGTCCTTGACGCCTGTGTCAAGGCTGACTCGTCACGGACGGACATGGGTTGTCCAACCTGAACAAAACGGGAAGCCTGCTGTAGACCGAAAACCCGATAATGACGCTCACCCACTTCGACGGTCTGAAATCCCGCGTGCTGGCGTGGCAGCTTTGCGCTTGGGAGCGATTCATAGGTCAGATGGTTTGACGCGTCCCAAATCTGGATGACGACGCGGTCATCCTGTAATCCCTCGAAGTCGCCAGACTCTTTATTCGCCAATTCTGTATCGGCCACCGACTGCGGCAAAGAGATGGCGACGGAACGCAGTTCATAGTCAAAAAGCTCGTTCGCCTCTTCCAGCGCGCTTCGAAAAATGCCGTATCCCGCAAGAGCGCTCATTGCGCCGAGCCCCAAAATCAGGCCAACCAGGAGTTGTGTGCGCACCGACCTCATGCTGTCCCCGCCAGTCGATAGCCGATGCCTCGAATGGTTACAATCTGCTCAGCGCCCAGCTTTTTTCTGAGATTGTGGACGTGCACTTCGATGGTATTGCTCTCTACCTCCTCGTTCCAACCATAGAGCTTCTCCTCCAACTCTGCTTTGCTATACACCTTGCCCGGTTCTTCGATAAGCGCACGCAATAAACTGAATTCGCGGGAGACCAGTGGGATGGCTGTGCCACGAAGCGTGACCTCGTGCGCGACCTCATCCAGTGTGAGCGCACCGTGAACATACACGGGTCGGGATTGCCCGGCGCGTCGCCGAAGCAGAGCACGCACCCGAGCAGCCAGCTCATTCAAATCGAATGGCTTGATGAGATAGTCATCGGCGCCGGCGTCCAGCCCCGAGATTCGGTCGTTCACAGCATCCTGCGCTGTCATGATGATGACCGCGGCGCTTCCGCCGCTGGCGCGATAGCCTCTCAGAACGGTCAGGCCGTCCTGCTTCGGCAGACCCAGGTCCAGCAGGACGAGGTCATACACATCGTTTCCGAGTGCCAGTTCCCCGGCTCGCCCATCTTCTGCCCAATCGACCGCATGACCAAGCCCCCTCAATGCGTCAAGAACGCTCTCGGCAATCATGGCGTCGTCTTCGACTATCAGTAAGCGCATGCGTGGTCTCCTCGACTGAAGAGTGTGCATCACGTGAGCTTAAGGATTTCTTATGCGGACGTCGGAGAGGACACATGTATCTGTCTGCCCCAACATTCCCGGTCGCAGAAATTGTCTGGAATTCGAAAGCCATCCTGACATACCACGCGCGGACACTGAAACGCGCATCGCTCCGTCAGATACAACGCCAAGACCCTCGCTACATTGGGTCGGACGAGGTTGTCTTTGCGGGCTTCGAGAGTCGCGGGTCAACGCGTATTAGTCTGTTCGCAAGGAGCGTCGAATTTCCGTCCGGTGCCGCTCAGCCCCTGCTGCCAACGATGATGCGCTAGTCAGGATTGGGCCCTTCCAGTTTGTTTTCCAGAACCGCTCCATCCTGGGCGTCGACACCGACCTCCTGGGTCACCTGTCCCGCGCGAATATCGAAGGAATATCGAAGTCCGCTGCCCCCAACCTCCTTTTCCAGTTCCTCATCCACGATTTTTCCCGGATGTGCCTTGAGCGCGATAGAACGCGCCTCTGCGATTCCGACCTTGGCATCCTTTGCAAACTGCTGGCCGCCGAACGCCTGCGCCCCAACACTTGCAACGAGTAACCCACACGCCAAACCAATTGCGGCATAGTTTCGCATCTGAACCTCCACGGTGACTTCGGTTTCAATGCAATGCTGGACGTTCGACCTTAACGCTTGCTTACGGCCCGTCTCTCCGGTTGCGTAAGTGCGGGCCGCGTGCGCGAAAGACCGGAATATCGTCAGACCTCAAGGCGATTTCCCGCGGCACCTACAGAATGCGTCGAAGCAGGCGGTCCTTGAATCCGACCTGATGTACAACTACAGCGAAAACGTGTAATCCAATCAGGATTAGAAGAATCGTGGCGCTTGCGCTATGCCACTCGCCGATGGACGCTCCAAGCGAATCTGGCGTCGCAAGCTGTGGCATATCCCATACCCCGGCCAACCTGACAACCCAGCCCCGGCCACCTGCGTTCAGCCATCCGAGCATGGGAACGAGCAGCAGAAGCGCGTACATCGAAACGTGAACCGCCGCCGCGAAAAACCGGAGCACGCCATGCTGGTCGACCGGACGTGGCGAGCGACGCATTGCAGCCCACACAAGCCTTGCGGCGAATACGGCCAGTAGCGACGTCCCAATACCAACGTGCCATGCGACCAGACCAGCCGGAGCCTTCACTGAATCAGCGTCTGGCATCAACCATCCAAGACTGAACTGCGCCACCAGAAGCAGCAGGCTGAGCCAATGAAGTAGCCGGGAAACCGTGTCGTAGCGAGCCGGAGTATCGCTGAAGCGTACTGTGTTTTGAGTATTCATTTTTGACTGAATCAGAACCTGGAAATGAGGGCGCCGCCGTCCGACGTTCGAACAGCGAATCCTTCCTGCACGAACACGCGACAGGATTGCTATGGCACGGCGAGTGGAAAATGCACTTCCGCCGAACCGCCCGGAAACTTAACCGCCAGAGCTTGTGATGACCGACTCGCCAATCGTTCTCACAGCATCGAGCGCACGCGACACCACCTGTTTCCACTCGCGTGACGTTACGCCCGCAAAATGCTGTATGCATTTGGCTTAAGGGATACTTAAAGGGTTCGAAAAAGACCTGCCGTCGCACGATGAACGACGTGTTCAGCGGAAATCCCCTTGCTTTCTACAATGAGCAAATGTCGTCTGGCGCTCAGAGATTGCGCTGACCTCGTTGGTGTTCGATGCGAAGAAGGCGTCTTGCGCTGTGAACTCTCGTGTCGCCTGAATCTGTCAGCGCAAATGCGGAGTTGCTGGAGCCAGCCCGCCGGCAGACGGCACACGAAGCGTCATAGCATGCGCTATCCGTTCGACGGCGCTCGACACGTTAGCGTCCGTCCACCGCCCAAGTCGCGTTAAGGATGAGTTAAGGATGTCTGCCTATTCTGAACGCGAGCACTAGACGAAACGTCAGTGCCCACGACAAATAGGCATCACGTTGCAAATGATGCCCTTGCTGCCGTCAAGACTGACGGACAGACAAACATTTCAATCGGCGATGGTTCCGTCATAGGGACCATCACGAAACATTGTGGACTGGTCCATATGAAAACTGGTCACTCGCAGGTTTTGAGAGAAACTCCCCCACCAAGTTTGTCGTTCAGACAACGACATGCGCTCGGGCCTGCCGGCTGACCAAATCCTTTTTTTTGGAGAAACATCAAATGAAAACGCTCGTGTCTGCCATCATTGCGTCCGCTCTTGCCATTCCGGCAATGTCATTCGCTCAGCAAACGAACGGCCCCATGACGCGTGCAGAAGTACACTCCCAGCTCGTCACCGCCGGGCAGGAAGGCCTGTTGCATCAATCAAATTCGCAATACCCAAAAACGGCTCCTGCGTCGTCACGAACCGCAACAGCGTTCGACATCTCGGGGTACGGCCCAACTGCCAGCGGTTCGTCGCAAACAGTCAGTCCGGCGATGGGTGTGAAACCTTCGCTGTATTCCCATCACTAACCGGCAGGCGACTGCACGCTCGACGTTCGCCACAAAGACGTACCCATTGCAACAAGAGAGTGGGCGCATTGCTCAATTGCACGCGGCACAGCGCGCTCAATCGAGTTGTGGCAGACCCTGACCGCCATTGCGTGGCATGACGTCCGAAGACGATATAGAAATCCGAAAGCCTGAAAAGCTCACTCAATGTTGGGCCTGTTTTAAGGCTGGCTTAATTTTGCTCTGCGAGCATCCCCTAATATCCCCCCTGTTAAGCCGTCAGTGCACCGGCGGCGTTTTTTTTGATGCAGGACGGACGCCGCCGATGCGACCTGTAGATGCTATGCGCCCCTGTCTGCAATAGAGCGCAGCAATCTCTAGCTTTCGACCGCGGCGCTGTCGCCCAATGTTCGCGCGTTTAAATCCACACATGCTTCGCCACCCATATCCGCCGCGCTCATCGGCGAGCTGGAGAAAATCGAGGTCCAGCTACTGTGTGCCCGTTTCGACCACTTGCCCATCGTCCACGAGCAGGCAATTCGTCGCGGCAGACGTTGACGCTTCTTCACGTGACTGGCATTTCGAAAATGGTGTTCAGATATGGGCGCCAGAAGGAGGACCATCGCGACTGCGAGGATTCCCGGGACTTCGATGAAAGCTCCTATGATTATGGTGTCAGCGCAACGCCGGACTTTAACGCTAACTGATACACGTCGTAGTCGGCCGGTCTCCGTTGGTGGATTGGTATGCCTCGCAGCACTCATCGGAGACATCGCAAATTTGCAGTTCTTCGAAGATGCGTGACACGGATGCGAGGCGACAGAGACATGCGCTACCGGATGCGTTGAGGACATGCGATGCACGGGCCAAACCAGGACCACAGCGACCTGTCCGCCTCGTTGCGAGCAGTAGCCAGTCGATATGACGGGGTTCAGGAGCGCCCGCTGTTTTGGTGTCCGGGCTTCTTTATAGGCACAACAATGCTCGCCGGCGTTTACGACAACCAGATAGTACTTAGGCTGCCAGAGAATCGGGTAAACGCACTACTGAAGACCTCTGGCTGCTCCCAATTCAAACCATATGGCCGGGCGCCCATGCGACAATGGCTGGTGTTTGGCGTGAGCAGCCCGGCGTACCATATGCTCGCGGAGCTCTTCGAGGAGGCAGTGTCATTCGCACAGGTGACATCCCAGAGCGACAAACGGCGCCCCAATGTGCCAAAGAGAAAATAATCTCGCCAGCAATCCTGACGTCAATTTAGGCCGTTCCATCACTGGCGCAATAACTGCCACAGCATCCCGCATGGTATCCGCAGGGGCCGATGGCAGCGTCAGCCGTATCGGCAGCAACATAGCCGACTGCCGACACGACCCATGCGAAGCCGGCTGTGTAGCGCGACGCAGTCAACAGGGTGCCCCGAGTCTTGCTGTTTTGCTGGCTATCGCAACGCGAGCGGCGCAACCATGTTGGGTCTTGAATGTCGAACTAGCGCTTATCGCTGGTTAGACAGAAATGCTGACCACTGCGCGCATGAATAAGTGTGCTGGGCCGGGGATTCGGACTCCTGCCCGACGAGTGGCACGAGGGACGGATGCTTCCGCTACCCACAGCGACAGGTCAACCGTCCCTTTGACTTGCTGCCGCCCGGCCAGGAAGGCCGTTGGTTTATGGCTGGATATGCGATGAGTTCCAAAGATTCAGATGTCGTCAGCGTGATTCCTTGCGCGCTTGGCATCGTCGCCGTGGCGTATGGCACTTATGGACTCGCGTCGCATCAGCATCTACATATCATGTATCTGATGCTCGCAGCGCTCGGCATAATCGCCTGCACGCTGTTTGAAGACAGATTGCCGCCTGAATCTTAGCCAATCGACTCGCGGGCGAATTGACCGGGCGGCAACATTTCGTATTGCTTGCACACGACCCGCGAGTGCAATCGCAAGGCTGTCCAAAGAATCCGTCCAGATACTGCGCGCAACCCGTTACTGCCGGACCAGCGTGCGTGCCGGCAGTAGACACGACTTGCCTGAGCACCCGATGCCGTAGCACTTCTTTCAGCTTGAGCGCGCTCTCCCCGCGTTTACACTGATTCCCGATTTAAGTCTGCTTTAAGCCTACTTTCATAGATTGGACTACAACCCGACGAAAATCACGATGTGTCGCAGTGCAACTTAGCGCGGTAATGCTGCGGGGTTGGACTTGGTCAGATTCCGCGGATGCGGCCTGGTGAATATACGTGTGATTGCGGCGCATGCATTCAAGCTGAAAGTGCACGCAGTCAGGCGTGTTCAGCCGTCCGTTCAAACGGGAGAGCAGGTCCGAAGTTGGGGGAGTCGAACCTTGCCGACCGACAAGGTGCCGAGAGTTGGGACCCGGTTCCCGCCGGGTCCGCTTTTACTTTCGGCGGTACGTGCAGCAAGGGGGGGAGTATCCGGTCTACAGAAACAATTGGAGCGAGCGATGGGGTCTTGTGAGCGGCAATTCAACGTCATCCGGCGCTAACGTCGTTGTCCCTTGGCCCCGCGACACTCTTTCATTGCTCGCAAGCGGCCGGGGACCTCACCATCGCTTATTCGCAATCATCGAAATTTACGCATCAGTTGACGGAAGCCAAATTGTCGGCGCGGTGCTCGCAAACAACGATGCATGTCCGTCATACAGGAAAGCAGTTGCTACTGAGAGAATGCCATGAAAGCCCCCCATACAAGAGATGCTGCGAGCGCGAGTCCTTACACACTCCAGAACGTCGACGCCGCAATCGCCGATATTGAGCAGGTCTTATGCGCAGAAGGCGCCGACTCTCTTTTTGTTCAGGCTTACTGGCGCGGCCGTGCTCTTCAGGCATGTGCGACGCCGGGGCTCGCGCCAACGCAACTTGAGCGGCTACAGCGCTTGCTTGGCCGCCTCCCGACCAACTCAAAGGTATCGAGTGCCGGTAGCACGTTGCCCGAAAAACATTCGTCCGAACCGCCTAAAATATAACCGACACGGCGCGGCCGCTCGACATCCGAAGTCTGTAGCAATCGTTTCAAGGGCGTGCGCGAGTATGTGCGCCGATGTCACGTATTCAGAGCTTACGTCTGGGACTTCAGGTCGCGCACTTTTTGTCCCTTGCTAACCAGCCGCGTGTGCCGTTCAACGAACCGAACGCGCAATGTCGGTCGTCCGCGGAAAATGTTCATAACATTTGCGGGAAACTGTTCGGCATTGCACGAGCGTTTGTCACCCAAATTGCAGCAAGGCAAGCAGCCTCTTAACAGGAGAGCAAGGGACCGGGCAGCAACCGGTGAGCGGGAATTACTCGTTAGCGAACGTGAGATGTCGGCAAATGCAGTAAGACCCGCGGCTCGACAGCGGACATGTCTGCATGCAGGCCGAACGACTGGAAGCAAGGCAATAGCCTACGTCCAGAGAAGGAACAAAGGCCACGGCTCCCCGACGGAACAACAACCCTCGACGCATGCACAGCAGCAACTCAGGTCGGCTGCCGTCTCAGCTTCACGCGCTCAACCAGCTCGAAGATGGCCATGCCTGCTAGCATCGCGACGACAAAGCCCCACGCCTTGGGAAAGCCAGCACCCAGCGTGACTAGCGCTGGTCCCGGGCAAAACCCCGCAAGTCCCCAGCCCACGCCAAATATCGCGCTTCCCAGCACAAGTCTGCGCGTTACGGTAGTACCGGCAGTAATCTGCACGGGCAACCCAAGCAGCGTTTTTTTTCGCCGTTTTGCAAACCGGAAGGCAATGGAGGCGACCGCTATCGCACCGAGCATCACAAATGCGAGTGACGGGTCCCATCGTCCAGCGATGTCGAGAAATCCCAGCACCTTCGCCGGATTGGCCATGCCGGACACCATCAGGCCGACGCCAAACAGGAGCCCGGACAGTAACGCGGTGAGCAAACCCATCTCAGCCTCCCAGCAGATGTCTGGACACGAACACGGTCAGAAAACCGCTTGCCATGAATGTTGCCGTTGCGACAAGCGAACGGAGGGAACCGCGCGAAATGCCACAGACGCCGTGGCCGCTCGTGCAGCCGCTCGCGTAACGTGTGCCAATGCCAACCAGAAAACCCGCGACAAGTATTTCGCCCCACCCAGCCTGGATATCAGGCGCTATCGGGTGACCCAGCAAGCCTGCCAGCACAGGTGCCCCGACAAGCCCTGCAAGAAAAGCGACACGCCATTCCGCATCTTTTTGTGGCGTACCCAGCAGACCACCAAGAATGCCGCTGATGCCAGCGATACGCCCGTTGAAGAGAACAAGCACAGCAGTTGCGGCGCCAATCACCAGGCCCCCAGTCAATGACAGGCCCGGTGTGAAACTCGCGATATCAATCGACATGGCCCCTCCTCATCTTCATTGGCCGCAAAACTGGTCGTACAGCACGGCCATGACCGCCATCGCTTCGTTGCTCGCGATGGAATAAAAGATGCTCTTCCCTTCCCGCCGCGTCTCGACGAGCGCGTTGTCGCGAAGCACACCGAGTTGCTGTGAGAGGGTGGGCTGCCGTATGCCCAACTGTTCTTCCAGGTCGCTCACACACAACTCGCCTTGGGATAACTGGCACATCAGCAGCAACCGGTCGGGATTTGCCAACGCCTTCAGTAGTGCACAGGCTTTCTCCGCCGAGGCCTGCATCGCCGATAGGTCGATTGGGGCGGACTTCTTCCTCATCTCACCATCCTATGATTTACACATATTCATTATATTGAATAATAGATTATTTGCGAATAGAATGAGTAACATCTGAGAAGGTCAGGATGCAGCCCATCGTTCAACCGTTCTTCGACCCGGTCACCGGCACGGTCACTTACGTGGTTTTCCAGTCCGGGCATCAGGAATGCGCAGTCATTGACCCGGTCCTTGACTACGACCCCAAAGCATGACGCACTTCAACGACGAATGCCGACAAGGTCATCGAGTTCGTTCGCCAGCGCGACTTGCGGGTGCAGTGGATTCTGGAAACCCATGCGCACGCAGACCATCTGTCGGCGGCGCATTACCTACGAAGTAAGCTCGGCGGCAAGATTGCGATTGGAGAGCACATTCGCACCGTTCAAGGGGTCTTCAGGAAGCTTATCAAGCTCGAGCCAGGATTCCATGTGGACGGTTCCCAGTTCGACCATCTTTTCCGCGAAGACGAGGAGTTTTCCATCGGTGCCCTGACAGCAAAGGCGCTGTATGTGCCGGGCCATACCCCGGCAGACACGGCCTACCGGATTGGCGACGCGGTCTTCGTGGGCGACACGCTGTTCATGCCGGATGTCGGTACCGCACGCTGTGACTTCCCCGGCGGCGATGCGCACAGGCTATACGGGTCGATTCGAAAGCTGCTGGACCTGCCGGGCAACACCCAGCTCTTCATGTGTCACGACTATCCGCCCGAGGGCCGGAAACCCGAGTGGGAAACTACGGTGCTCGCGCAGCGTGCGCATAACATCCATGTGCACGACGGCGTAACGGAAGAGCAGTTTGTCAGCATGCGCGAAGCACGCGACGCAACGCTAGCGATGCCCGTTCTTATCCTGCCATCTGTGCAGGTGAATATACGGGCTGGCGATTTTCCACCTACCGAGGAAAATGGCACCCGCTACCTGAAGATTCCCTTAAACGCACTCTGATTTGAACGCTATTCAGCACCGACTCGTCAGCGGCCCGAGTGTTCAGTTTGAGCTACGGAGACAACGCCGCAGCGCCTGTAAAAGCACGAAATTGCGCGGCCTGGTTAGAGTGTCGCGGCCAAAAGCTTTCTAAAATCGCATCATTTTCGCTTAAGCATCCGTACCTTACCCTGTAGTCACCGTTTGCGAACAGGGCTGTCCGCGACGCGAGAAACTGTGGAGGTACGAATCATGAAATCACTTCAAGCTGTCGTTATAGCCGCCGTGCTGGCGACACCGGTCGCTTCTTTTGCTCAGCAGTCGAATGCACCGGTCACACGAGCAGAGGTACGCGCCGAACTCGTGCAGTTGGAGAAGGCCGGGTACAACCCGGCAAAACGCGATAACGCTACCTATCCGGCCGACATTCAGGCTGCCGAAGCACGCGTCGCGGCTGAAAATTCCTCAATGCAGGCCGCTACGCAAGGAGTGGGCGGAGTCACAAGCGGTGCGGTGCAGTGGGGCCAACGCACTTCCGCCTCTACCACTTCGGGCCTACTGTACAGACACCATTGATGTGGTCCGGCTCGTCTGATGGCTGCGTGCCGCTCATGGGGAATTAACGACGAGCCGTAGCCAATTGGCTGTCAACAGTCTCTACGCACTGCGCGAAGTGACCGTCAGCACACGGCAGTGGCGCAGTTCAAGGTCGAAATTGCGACAGGTATCGGACCGATGTGGCCTTGACCAACGCATAGGTAGCGTTGGTCAAGAGTGCCCCCGTCACGTATCCCACGGTTTCCTGCTCTTCGGCGCCCGGCTTGCGTGTTGCACAAAACTCCACTTTGTGGCGGTCATTTCAGCTTCGACCTTTCGGAGCGTGGAAGTTCGCGATGCAGTGAATGCGCCTCGCCAGCCAGCTTCTCCAGAATCGGACAGTCAGGACGTGAATCGCCTTTACAATGGGCTGCCAGGTGCCCCAGCGTATCGCGCATTTCCGCCAGTTCCTGAATGCGCAGGTTCAAGTCGGCAATATGCTCATTTGCGAGCCGTTTGACCTCGCTGCTGGACCGGCTACGGTCCTGCCAAAGAGCCAGCAGCATCGCAATCTGCTTTGTGGAAAAACCAAGATGCCGAGCCTGCTGGATGAAGTGCAGCAACTGAACATCCTTGGGCGTGTACACCCGATAGTTCGCCCCTGTCCGCGAGGCAGCCCGAATCAGGCCGGTTTCCTCGTAATGGCGAATCATCTTGGCGGACATGCCCGACGACTTCGCGACCTCGCCAATATTCATCGCTTTCTCCCGTCGACTCGGCCATACAACCGGTACAGATTATTTTTGACCTTCCCGTCGTGGAAAGGTCAAGGAGTTTCAATCGGCGACCGCTTTCGCGGTGATAGACTCGCCGAACAACCAGAATCCGCCACAACACGGACGCGCTTCGCACGCTAATCGAACACTGTGAGCCCGCCGGCACCTTCCAGGCATGGTTTTTATGGCCCTGGCGGCTTAAGAGCTTCGGGCACATCCGTCAAGGCATCCGGTAAGTCGAAGGAAATCAAATCAAGTGGGCGGCAACGCGTCTCGCAGCTCATCGCACGCAACGGTAGTCGCGTCCATCGCGGAGCAACACCAGATTTTCAAAGGAACAGACTACGCGTTTCTCTGGAAGCCAAAACTGCGCATCCCCGACATTTACGAGCATCCAGCGAGCCAACGTGCCTTCGCCAAATTGCTCGACTCATGCGACCCATTGAAGCGATTGCCAAATCGCTTTATGCCATCGGGATACGGCGGACGTCCTGTCCGCCGTCGTTTGGTTCAGGGAGCCGCTTCTGAGGCAGTGCGCACCCGGAAAAAATGCTCTACCGGGAGGACGGCGACGATTCCGTCCTCTCCCGAGACACCCTTTGCGACGTCCATAATTTCCCGCACCAGTGCGTCAACGCTTTCGCTCTGAGTGAAGACTTCAATCTTGATGTGCTCGGTCGTCCAGTCGTCCGAGAAGAGGTTCGGATGCGCTCCGAATCCCTTGACCCGGGTGACGGTAAGGCCATGAATATGGACTGCCGACAACCGCCGCTCCAGCACCTCCAGAATACCGGGCCGAACAATCGCAACAACGCATTTGAGTTCCATGTTCTCCTCCGTGACCAATTGGGGCGATGCTGCAGTCGTCTATCCTTTCGGCGCCCACTTCGCATCAACCGCTGCCTGAATCTTGCCCGCGTCTTGAACTCCAGCCTGCGTCATCTGATACGCAATCTCCGCGGTTCCCTGACAGACCGCACACGTCACCGCCATCTGGTCTTCGAAGCACTGGAGATTGGAACGATGCACACCGCGATTTTCGCAACCGCACCAGCAGTAGAGCTTATTGAGAGTCGCAGGAATCTGCGTTGCGACCCAGTACGCGTGCCTGACATCCTTGTCGGCGAACTGATTCGGATTCAACACGTGAGAGGCATCTGACCTGCCACTCGGGATGATGCGCAATCCATCCGAACGCAGCATTCCGACGCGCCAGGCGGATGTCTGCTGTGCTTGACCGGATGGTCCCTCCGCCTTCACTGCCGACGCGGTCTCATACCGCACAAGAGACGGCCCCCAGACCATGGCCAAAGGTATCGCGACAACCATGGCAAGCAGGAACAGCAGGTGCAGTAAAGTTTTTCTGGGCGGCTTGACGCGCTCAGCGGACCTGACCGCTTTCTTTTCGGGTGTATGACGATTCATTCTGTATCTCCCAATTCGCAAACGGGTGTCACGGCTGGAGATGCATCGCCTGGCTGCACGAATGCAATCCGTGCATCATGCTGACATGCATCGCCGTCATGCCGGCCGCACCAAGTACGACGATAAGGCCGATGACCGCAAAGATGCCGATGATGAAGTTCAATATCGGCTTTCCGTTAAACATGGTTCGCTCCTACGCTGCGCAGGAGCACGGCACAACGACCATCCATGTCGCACCGGCCCCACGCGACGCCATCAGAAAGATGGCTGAATTACGACTTGCTCTTGTCCACCACGTGACCTGGCTTCTCCTGACTATCGGTGTGCGACTGCATCGCGCGCATCATGAACAGCATCGAAAGCGGGCAAATCAGCGCGCTGGCTATCACGATGAATGTGCCGAGTGCTCCTCTTAACTGAGGAAGCGCCCAGTACCCGAGCGTCAGAACCAGTGCGAGAGCAAGCGCAGTTGCCACCATCGTCTTCGTATTGCACTTCATGGTTGAATCCTTATGGAAATTGGGACGGAGGTTCGTCGTTGAGAGACGAGCTCATTACTTCGATGGTGCCGTTCCAGCCTGGTCGGAGTACTTGAGTATGATGTCGCCCATCGCCCGCATCATCTCGCCATGCATGCGCATTGCTGTCTTCGGGTCCATACCCATGTTTCCGCCCATCATTGGACAACTGCCCATCATTCCGCCCATACCCATCATGCCGCCCATCATCGAGCCATGTTCCCGGCTCTGTGCGGATGCGCCAGGGTAGTTGCTGGTGCCGCCTCCCGCTGCAGCCACGCTGACAGCGCTGGTTGCCAATAACAGTGTGGATAAGGCTGCCGCACGTAGAAATTTCGTGTTCATGTAACTCTCCGGATTCGGTTTAATCGTGTCATTGCAAAAGCAGCTGAGAACGTACAGCTCGACGGCCATCACGTTTGCAGCAGGCGTACGCGAGCCACGGCGAGTAACCGGTCGAACCTGTTCGATTCAGGAGTTACAGCGAGCGCGGCGGCGGGGCCGGCAGTTCAGGAATGAACTGTTCGGTAAGGGAGCGGACGACAGCCCGATAGACAGATGAGGAAGGTACCGTGATAAATGCATACGTCACGGGTATGGCAGGCGCACCGCAGAGAACGCCACCCATGTTGCCGTGGCATACGGGCTGAGCAGTCACAGTGTGGCGGTTCGCACGTTGCTCGCACGCCACCATGTCCGACACGTGCGAGGCATGGGTCGGCTGGTGCCTGGCCGTCGACGACATTGCCGGGCAAAGTGCCGCCTGCGCCGGGTAGCCGAGCAGCGGCAACCACGCAATCAGAAAGCACGCGACGAGTTTGGTCCAGACTTTCATAAAATCCAGTATAGGCGGTGCCGCAGGACGCTGCTACGGTTTGCCACAAGACTTGGGCGTTGCATCACGTTACCTTCCCCATTGTTTCAGGTGTGCGAGGAACGCGTCTGCGCCGACGAATCCCGCGAGTTGGGCATCGGGCTGCTGCCGGCCGTCCCTGTCATAGAAAATCAGGGCCGGCGGCCCAAAAAGCCCAAAACGCCTCAGCATGGCGGTGTCCTCTGCCGCGTTCCTGGTCACATCGATGCGCAGCAGTTTCCAGTGGGCAAATTCGCTGACTACGCGCGGGTCGGTGAACGTAAAGCGCTCAAGCTCCTTGCAGCTGATGCACCAGTCCGCATAGAAGTCGACCATCACAGGTCGCCCTCTCGCTGCCTGGAGCGCCTGGTCCAGTTCGGCATTTGACCGTATCGTCTCAAACTGTGCGGTCGACTTCCCGTCCACATTGCCGCCTGTCGATGAAGCTCGCATCACGCCACCGAGTGGTGTCAGAACGTCGACGTTGCCCGATGCAACACCAATAAATTCAGTAACTCCGGCGACCAGCAGGAGCACACCTAAGGCCTTTCCCACGCGGAAAATTCCAGGCGCATCGGGCGGTAGCGGGTCAATCGCCCGGAGCATCATGCCGCAGGCGGTCAGCAACAGCGCGACCAGTATCATCAACAGCCAGCCTGGCAGCAGCGAATAGACGAACCACAAAGCCGCGGCGAGCAGCATCACGCCGAGCGCGTTCTGAATCGCAACCATCCAGTGGCCAGACTTGGGCAGGATGCGCGCACCGAAGGTGCCGACAAGCAGCAACGGAATGCCGATTCCAAGGCCCATCACATACAGGGCCAGTGCTCCGCCGACTACATCGTGGCTGTTGGCGATATAGAGCAGCGCACCCGCGAGGACCGGTGTCGAACACGGACCGACAATCAGTGCGGAGAGCATACCCATCACGAACACTGGAAAGATGCGTCCGCCGGGCAGACGATTACTCCACGTCGCGATTCTGGTTTGCCAGTTGGTCGGCAGCTGCACCCGGAACACGCCGAACATACCCAGTGCAAAGACGACCATGAGCAGTCCAAAACCGGCTAGCACCCACGGCTTTTGCGTTACGGCGACCAGCGGAATGCCGATGAGAGCGGCAATGGTGCCGGCCGCCGCGTAGGCAATTGCCAGCCCCTGGCCATAGGTGAACGACAGCAGGAAGCCGCGCCATAAGGACGCCTGCTCCCGCGTTCCGCCGATTACTGCGGTCACTATTGGGATAAGCGGATACATGCACACCGTCCCGGCCATCAACAGACCGGCGAACAGAAAACCCAGCAGCTCAGATAGTGAAATGCCATTCACTGGATGCAGATTGATTCCCAATGACGTCGCCGTGGGCAACTGGCTTTCGCCGACGCTCGGGAATTTGGCAGCGTTGCCGGCTGTCGCCACGGGCATAACGGAGCCGTCGGCAGCCACACGATAGCTTCGTGTTTGCGGCGGATAGCAGACGCCCAGGTCTGCGCATCCTTGCGATGTGACGGACAGTACGACGCTGGCCGCTATCGCACGAGGCAACGCAATGCGGAATTGCACCGGTCGATGGTAGACCGTGACCATGCCGAATGTCGGGTCATTTTTCAGCTCGCCGGGCGGCATCCGGTCCGGCTTTATCGGCACGCCGTCAGCAGCAAAGCTGAACCTGTCCCGATACAGGTAGTAGCCTGGGTGTGTATCGAAATCGAGCACAACCTGTTGCGGCGCACTGAGCGTAACCTTCAGCGGAAATGCCTGGTCAGGCGGAAGCAAATCGGACTCGTCCACTGCGTGGGCGGCCAGTGACGTCAGTACGAATAGCAAGCCGAGTGCGATGCGCAACGCGCGATTGAGCGTATCTCCCAGGCGGTAAATGCCCCGTTCAGTGGTGAGTCGTATCGTTCGCATCGCTGGCCTCTATCCTTGCAAGCCGACTTGCGGGCCCGCCGTACACGGCAAGCCGACAAGTTCGGTAACGATAATGCATCAAGACTGCTTTTCGAGCTTCACAATCGTCAGCGTCCCGTTGACGTTTTCGACGCGGACCTTGACCTTGTCGCCCTCGTGAACCCGCTTGACCATCGCGGCATCCTTCGCCTTGAATGCCATGGTCATCGGGGGCATTCCGACGTTTTCCAAGGCCCCGTGTTTGAGCGTGACCATACCGGTCGCGGCATCCACCTTTTTGACTTCCGCGTCAGTCAGCGCTGCGTTGGACGCTGACGTCTTCATCGACATATTCATGCCGGCCATGTCATCGACGGCGAACGCCGGCCCAGAAAACGCACCAATTGTGCAGAGAACAACAGAGGTCATAAACAGCTTCTTCATGGAGTTTCTCCAGTTTGGGTAGAGGGCACTTTCATGCCGTGAGGGACTGCAGGGGACAATCGGGTATGGTCCAGCTTTCTGGCGCGACGACGCTGCAGCAGGAACCAGGCTGCAGGGATAACGAACATCGAAAGGATGGGTGCCGTGACCATGCCGCCCACCATCGGGGCGGCAATGCGCTGCATGACTTCCGAGCCGGCGCCGTGCCCAACCATGATGGGGATGAGACCCGCCAGCACGACAGCAACCGTCATCGCTTTCGGTCGCACGCGCAACACGGCGCCTTCGCGAATTGCATCGAACAGAAGCGCCTCGGTTAGCCGTTCACCATCTTCCAGCCGGCGATTGAGCGCACCCTTCAGGTAGAGCAGCATGACGACACCGAACTCGGCTGCGACACCAGCGAGCGCGATAAACCCGACTGCGGTTGCGACCGACACCGCGTGACCCAGAATCCAGATGAGCCAGAAGCCGCCGACCAGAGCGAATGGCACCGTCGACATCAGCAGGAGTGCATCAGCCGCGGAGTTGAAGGTCAGGAAGAGCAGCACAAAGATGACGACGAGCGTCACCGGAATGACCGTGCGCAGCTTTGCCGCTGCCCGCTCGAGGTATTCGAACTGGCCGGACCACGCAATTGAATAGCCCGGTGGAAGCGTCACCTTCTCCGCAACAGCGCGTTGCATTGCCTCGACCGCTGACTGCAGGTCCGTATTGCGGATATCGACATAGACGTAGCCGGAGAGCCGCGCGTTTTCGCTGCGAATCATCGGTGGACCGTCGGCAATCGTGATGTGCGCGACATCGCCGAGCTGGATTTGCGCACCACGGTCCGTGACGACCGGCAACTGTCGAAGCTTCTCGAGTGAATCCCGGATTTCGCGTGGATAGCGGATGTTGATGGGGAACCGCTCGCGGCCAGCAATCACCTCGCCGACGTTGTCACCGCCCACTGCCGAGGACACGACTGACTGGATGTCCGCCACGGCGAGCCCGTAACGTGCTGCCGCCAGCCGGTCGATGTCGACGTCAATGTAGCGGCCACCGTTCAGCCGTTCGGCCAGTGCGGACGTGACGCCCGGTACATTCTTCACGGCTGATTCAACTTGTGCCCCGATTCTGTCGATTTGAGAGAGGTCGCTGCCTGAAATCTTGACCCCGACAGGCGTCTTGATGCCCGTCGACAGCATGTCCAGTCGATTGCGGATAGGCGGCACCCACACGTTCGACAGCCCTGGCACCTTGACGGTCCGGTCCAGTTCGTCGACCAGCTTCTCCGGCGTCATGCCGGGTCGCCACTGGCTACGCGGCTTGAACTGAATCGTGGTTTCGAACATCTCGAGCGGCGCCGGGTCCGTAGCGGTGTCGGCCCGCCCGGATTTACCGAAGACGGTCGCCACTTCTGGGACTGTCTTGATGAGCCGGTCAGTCTGCTGCAGCAGTTCGCTCGCTTTCTCGGCCGAAATTCCCGGAAGCGCTGTCGGCATATACAGCAGGTCGCCTTCATCGAGCGGTGGCATGAATTCGCCGCCGAGGTGGGAAAGCGGAATCACCGAAGCGGCCAGCGCAACCACCGCCAGACCAATGGCAACCCACGGCCGCCGCAGCGTGGCCTCCAGCAACGGTCGGTACAGTCGAATCAGCACGCGATTGATGGGGTTCGAGTTCTCATGAGGGATGCGACCTCGAATGAGATAGCCCATCAGCACGGGCACCAGTGTCACCGACAAGCCGGCAGCAGCGGCGATGGTGTAGGTCTTGGTGAACGCCAGAGGCGAAAACAGCTTGCCTTCTTGCCCCTCGAGCGAGAACACCGGGATGAACGACAGGGTGATGATGAGCAGCGAGAAGAACAGCGCCGGCCCCACCTCCGCTGCCGATGTCGCGATAAGGTCCCAGCGCTGTGCGGTCGTGATTTGTTCGCCCGGGTGGTCATGGTCGAACGCTTCGAGATGCTTGTGAGCGTTCTCAATCATCACGATGGCAGCGTCAATCATCGCGCCGATTGCGATTGCGATGCCTCCCAGCGACATAAGGTTGGCGTTCACCCCCTGATAGCGCATCACGATGAAGGCGGCAAGCACACCTAGCGGCAGTGACAGAATCGCCACGAACGCACTGCGCAGGTGGAACAGGAATACCGCGCAGACGAGCCCAACGATGATGAACTCCTCGATGAGCTTGTCCTTCAGGTTGTCCACCGCGCGTTCGATGAGCTGCGAGCGGTCGTAGGTCGTCACGACCTCGACACCGGCCGGTAGCGAACGTTTCAGGTCGGCTAGTTTTGCCTTCACCGCATCGATAGTCGTGAGCGCGTTCTTGCCGGAACGCATGACGATGACACCGCCCGCGACTTCACCTTCGCCATTCAGTTCCGCGATGCCGCGCCGCATCTCGGGCCCGATTTGAATCCGGGCTACGTCGCCGAGCAGAACCGGCGTACCGGCATCGTTCGTTCGCAATACGACGTTGCGAAAGTCGTCGAGTGTGTGCAGGTAGCCAGACGAACGGACCATGTACTCCGATTCGGCCATTTCAACCACCGAGCCGCCTGACTCCTGATTGGCTTTGCCCAGTGCGTCGGCCACCACCGCCTGGGTGATGCCATACGCTCGCAGCTTGTCCGGGTCGAGCACAACCTGGTATTGGCGCACCATGCCGCCGATGCTTGCGACTTCGGACACGTCCGGTACTGACTTCAATTCGAACTTCAGGAACCAGTCATTCAGTGCGCGCAGTTGCCCGAGGTCGTGTTGTCCGGTTTTGTCGATGAGTGCATATTCGTACACCCAGCCCACACCGGTTGCATCCGGTCCGAGCGAGACGGTCGCCCCTTGCGGCAGCCTGCTCTGCACTTGATTCAAGTACTCGAGCACACGCGAACGCGCCCAATACTGGTCGGTCTTGTCGTCAAATAGCACGTAGACGAACGCATCGCCGAACGACGAATACGCGCGGATGGTTTTCGCTCCCGGCACGCCAAGCAGCGTCGTCGTGAGCGGATACGTCACCTGGTCCTCGATGACTTGCGGGGCCTTGCCCGGATACGAGGCCTTGATGATGACCTGTGTATCGGACAGGTCGGGCAACGCATCGAGCGGCGTTTGCGTGACCGAATAGATACCCCACGCCGTAACGAGCACGGTCGCGAGCAGCACCAGGAAGCGGTTGTGAATAGACCACCTTATAAGACGCGCAATCATTTGGCGCCTCCGACTGGCTCGACCTTGGTCAACTGGTATCCGTCACCCGACTGCCTGAAGACAAAATGAACAGTCTGGCCAGGCTTCACGTTCGGAAACGCCGTCGGCGACGGTTTGCCGAATGCCATCGTCATCGCGCCCCAGCCCAGAGCTGGAACGGGTTGATGTGAAAACGTAATGTCTCCGGCCGTCACCTGTTCGACCTTACCTGTGGTGTCGTAGGTCTGTGGTGCAGCAGCAGGTGCTGGAACCGGCGCGCTCGCACCGGTCGGCGCGGTTGCTTCGAGCTTCGGCAGAACGGATTTCAGACTCGCTTCCGAGTCAATGAGGAACTGGCCGGATGCGACAACCTGCTGGCCTTCAGTCAGGCCGCTGCTCACCTCGGTATCGTCGCCGGTATCGTTCCCGATGGTGACGGAGACGGGTTGCAACCTGCCGTCTGAATTCTTGACGATGACCACCGACCGCTTACCCGTCGTGATGACGGCTTCCGAGGGAACGAGCAACCGCGATACCTTTTTCGCGGCACCAATGCGCGCCCGCATCAGCATCCCCGGCGTCAACCTGAAGTCTGCGTTGTCGATTTCGAGGCGTGCCTGAAGCGTGCGGCTGCTTGTGCTGATGCCCGGCAGGATTTCGCGGATGTGTCCCGTGAAATGTTGCGCCGGGTTGCCGGCAAACACAGCGTCCACGTTCATGCCCGGTCGAACCTGGAGGGCCAGTGCTTCGGGTACCTCGACCACGAGCCACAGCCTGTTGAGCCCGGAGACTTTCGCAAGCGTCTGCCCGGGCGACACCATCGCGCCGTCGCGAACGTTTAGTTCGGTCAGCACACCGGTTTCCGGTGCGGATAGCGTGATGTGCGTCTGTGCCTTGCCGGTGCGGTCGAGACTTGCAATCACACCGTCCGGAATCGACATCGCCCGCATGCGCGCACGTGACGCCACAAGCATGCCGTCATCCATGCCGCCACGTTTCAGCGCCAGATACTCTTCCTGCGGCGCAAGCCAATCTGGAACGAACAGGGACGCAATCGGAGCGCCTTTCGTTACGCGCTGCATTGGGGCGCTGGCGTAAAGATGGTCAATGTAGCCGGTCACTCGCGACTGGACGACATCAGCTTTCGACTCATCGAACTGCGTAGTGCCCACCGCGTCGAATCCTTCCGTTGTTTCCTGCCGGCGCACGGTTGCGTAGCGAATGCCCAAATTCTGCTGAAGACCCGGGTCAATCTTGATACCGCTGGAGCCTCCTTCGTCGGCATAGACCGGCTCTAACTGCATGTTCATGAAAGGAGACTTGCCCGGCTTGTCGAAATGCTGGTTCGGCACCATCGGGTCGTGCCAATAAAGGACCTTCCGGCCAGTCTTCGGGTCGATTTTGTCGCTGGAGGGTGTTGCCGCAACAGCGCTCTCGCCACCCATCGCCGAACGATGTGTGCCGGCCACATAGCCGACACCTAGCAACGCCGCTGCGGCAAACACCATAAGCGCCGCACGTGCCAGTTGTTTCTTTTGCATGTTGTTCTCCTTCACTGACTCACGGACATCGAGGCGGGCACGACCTGGTATTCCAGTTGGGCCCAGGTCTGGGATACGTCCCGCTGCAGGTCAAGCACCTGAAGCTGGGCGTCGAGTTGTGCGCGCCTGGCAGCGAAGGTGTCCGCAAGCGAGCCTGTGCCTGCCTTGTACGCTGCAGTCGCCAGTTGGGCGCGCTGGTCCGCAGCGGGCAGCAGGGAGTTGCTGAGATTGGCGATACGTTCGCGACCGCTGGCCAAAGTTGCCGCCTGCGTGCGGATATCCGCTTCTACTTGCCGCTGCGCGTCTTCGTACATCAGGCGCGCCTTGGTGCCGAATTCCGCTTTTTCGGCGGCGTCCCGGTTCTGGCGGTTCTTACGGTTGATGGGCAACGGGATGCTGACTCCAACCGAAACCATGTTCGAGTACTGTCCGCCGCGCTGCTGGTATGAGACCTCCCACGTCCAGTTGGGACTGCGGTCGCTGTTGGCAACCGCAGTATCGGCGTCGGCTACGGCGATGTCCCGTGAGGCTGCGATGAGCACCGGTTGCACCTCGCGCAGCTCTTCGGGCGGCAGGGACGATACGTATGACTGTGGTGCCGGCGGGTCACCGGTCACATCGGAAACGGGCGTTGCCGTCCAGCGGGACAGGCCGATGAGTGCGGTCTGAAACGTCTGCCGAGCCTTGAGCAACTGGTCTTGGGTCTGCGCCTGCATCGCCTGGGCCTGCATCACATCGGCGGCAGTCGCTTTTGCCCCCCGATAGGAAGCTTTCGTCGCCTCCAGCTCATGGGTCATGTCGCCAACGAGTTCCTGCTGCAGCGAGACAGCTTGCTTCGCATAGACCGCGTTCAGCCACGCCGTGGCCGTCTGCTGGCGCGTGTTCGCGAGCTGGGCAAGGTAGCCGGCCCGTTCGCGGTCCACTACGTCATTCGCCAATGCAGAGCGGAGCCGCCGCTTGTCACCCGATACCCATTCCTGTTCGATACCGATGCGGCGCTGGGTCATGAAGTCCTGACCGATGGTGAACCGTTGCGGTCCGTTCACCGGCAGGTTGTCCACGCCGGCCTTCAGCATCGGGTCGGGCAACTGGCCAGCTTTTACGGCCGCCTCTGAACTGGCGCGCACTGATGCCTGCGCAGCCCCCATGGCGGCGGAGCGGTCGGTAGCGGACTGCAGCGCCGCATCAAGCGTGACCGGTGTTTCCTGGGCGTGCGCGGCGACGCTCGCGAGAATCAGCACGGCAAAAAGCGAACGCGTGCGCAGTGGTGGACGCCGGCATGACGGCGTGCCAATTGTTAAAGGCATGTTCTAACCCCAACGGCGGACTCCCAACGGGAATCCACGTCCTGGACGCAGGACGACCTCGCCGCAAACGCGGCGAACCTGTCACAAAGGGATTAGATGGCGCGAGGAGGTCGCCAGAAACCGCCCGGTTCACGGACGGACAGGGACTGCGCGTAATGGAAAACAACTGGGCTGGACAGCCCGGCGGGACGAGAAACCTCGGTGCGGGATACCGGGTGATACAGGCTACCGAGCTGGCATTGCGCAGTTACCTTGCAGAACAAGCCTTTGGCTTTCCCTGGCTGCGATGATTTCATGGTTTCGCAGCCAGGCATCTCCGAAGACATCGCACTAGCATCGTCGGAGCCCATGCTCATCTGCATCGGACATTCTCCGGTCAAGCCGCTGGCCGCCAGCCCACTGATGGGAAGCGCGGCACAGAGCAACAGGAGGAGCAATGTCCGGAGAAATTTCATGGCTGGGATTATAGCCGAGCCATTTTATCCAGGTCCCGGGAAATTTTCCGCCAGCGTCGCTCACCGCACACTGCAGACCGACTGGCGATTGGGCGGAAGGAACGCAAGCGCCCGGCGCCGGCACGGCGCGCGGAGCATTCGCGTCGCACGCTATCGCGGCGGACAGCTCGGTATTTGCACGTGCAGGTTTTGACACGGATAGGAAGTCGGCAATTGCGGCGTCTTACCCGAGGGTGAATCCGGGTCTTGCCCGCTATCGACGACCGGCAGAGTCGACGTGGCGGCGCTCGCGCAGCCAGCAAGCGCGACAACAACTGCTGTCATTGCGATGATGCGCACATAGGCTACGGAAGGCATCTGCATCTTCGGACCAGAAAAGGTATTTCGGCATCTCCGGCTGGGGCTCCCCGGTCTGCGCGTCGCCAGACCTACTCGCGACGTTGCCGTCATCGGAATAATTGCTTTACTGCCGATTAGCCCATGTCGGAGGGTTGGCCCTTATGCGGGCCCGATTGCGCTCAATCGTCGCCTGACCTGGCGGATAGTCGGTGTGACCCGCAGGGACCAGACCATCGCGTCTCGCCTGAATCAGCTCCTGCACTACCTGCTCTCTGGTATTTCCTTGCCGCTGTGGCTGGATGGTCGGAGCCGTCGCATTGGACGTCGACTGACTGGCGCCGCTCGCGGACGGTAACGTGGTCGAAGCGGTAGATTCAGGGTAGTCGTGGTCGGCATCGGCAAATGCGGACGTGGCGAGCGTTGCAGCGATGAGCGTGGCGGCGATAGTTTCGAGCTTCATGTACTCCTCCAGAGCGATGTGAAATCGATAAGAGTCGATTCCGAACGGTTTCTATTCTGGACATTGACGTCTGAACGAGCCGTGACGCAGAAATGACTTTTTAGCCATCCGAACGACAGGTTCAGAGCCATGCATGTTGGCTTCAGCTCGGAAGTCACGAACGCGAATTCCGCTAACGACGACGCACGGGAATTGACGTCCTCCCGCCCTGAAAGACGGGGTCTGCCCGTGTTATCGGATAAAAAAAGGACCCGACGTGCTGTCGGGTCCCGTAAAAGATGGCCTTTGCCTGAAGTCAATCGGGCAGGATGCAGCCTTTATTGACCCTGCGGCGGTGACCATCTGCGTGGACGTGAGAAACAACTAGCGAACGGACTACGACGTACCGGGTAGTGGACTGGAGACCAGTATCGCAGCGGCGACCAGCACCCCTGCCAGTACCACCGATTCGATATGCAACACGGCGGCAAAGCGTTTTAGAGGCTTCAGGGGTGACGTCGGGGAGGCATTCTTCAACGATGCGAGCAGCTTGGGCATCTCAAAGAAACGGTTGTGTCCTCCGAGGACTGCAGCCACGAACACCAGCGCGAGTTTCAACAACAGAATCTGTCCGTAGCCCGATTCCAGAAGCTCGCCAGGCGACCTGACACCGCGCCAGCCGTTATAGGCGCCTGTGGCAAAAAGAATAACCAGCGCAAGCGTTGCGGCATCCGACAAAGACTGGATATATGCAGCGCTATTTACGCGGTCGCTGCCCGGAGCTTTGAAAAAACGTGGCGCAACAACGTACGTCGTAACCAGCACAAGCCCCACCCACGCACTGATGGCGAGCAGATGTACCCAGTCCGCCCATACCGGTAGACTGAACAAGCCAGCATCGACTGGATGTCCTCCGTTGCTGCGCGCCAACGCGACACCGCCAAGCGCCAACCAGATGGCCAGAGAAAACCGGATTGATTTCCCTGTCTGGATAAAGGAAAGAATGACCACACATAGCATCAGCCCGGCGCCGACAAGCCATGCGTGACCAAAACCGGTCTCGACCAGCATCGAGCGGACAGCGGACCCCGCCTCAGGAAGTGTGGACTCGCTCATCAACGCACAATGAATCCAGAAGGCGAACGTGCTCGACAGCAGCGCGCCGGCAGATGCAATACGCAGGGCGCTAACAAGCCGGCGGCTTACGCCCGCCTGCCACGGAGACGTTTTGCGTGCGAGCCACCGGTCACTGAGCAGTACACCTACGGCAACCGCAAAGCTAAGGTTTTGCAGCGCAACGAAAGCAAGCCGCAGGATGCCAAGGAGACCGTCGTTCATCACTTCACCTGGAAGGTGTACTTGCCCTTGGTCTTATGGGCATCATGGGTCATGACAGACCATTGCACAGAGTAGGAACCGGATGACAACTTCGGAAGAGCTATCGCCAGCACGCGCGGGTTAGAAGCGTCGACCTTGGCCTTTTCTTTGGTCACGGCGGCGCCGTTTGCATCGGACACTTTCACCGTGCTGAAAGTGGACTCAAGGTCTTCGTTGAAAGTAAGCCGCAGTGCATCCGGTGCCGCATCGAGGGTGCTACCGGCCGCAGGAACGGCGTTTTCGAGCTTGCCGTGTGCGAACGCGGCAGCCGGCATCAGCGCGATGGCGGCCGCCGTAGCCAGCCCCGTGAGCCGCTTGCGAGTGAATGTTTTCATGTTCTTGCGCATCCTGAATAGTCAAAGTGGGTGTTGCTTGCCTGTGGTCGCAACACCCGGTGAACCCTTACTTCTTCTGCAGCTTCGTCACCGTCAGTGCGCCGTCTACTTCTTCGGCCACGAAATCAATCCTGTCGCCGACCTTGACCTGCGAAATCATCGCCGGGTCCTTGACCTTGAAAACCATGGTCATGGCGTCCATGCCCAGGTTTTCCAGCGGACCGTGCTTGATGGCCAGCTTTCCGGCTGCGGCGTCGACTTTCTTGATTTCCCCATGCGACATGCCAGCCTTTGCATCGCCAGCCTGCCTGGCGCCGCTGCCACCCATGTCCATGTTGCCCATTTCGCCAGCCGCATAGGCCGAGCCCGAAATTGCCAAAGCGCAGCTAACTGCAATCGAAGCAAATACGTTCTTCATCACTCTTTCTCCTGCGTTGAAATAAAAAATTGAGCCGGACCACAAAATCCGACGAGACGGAAAATCAGCTGTCCGGCATCTCTCCGGTGTATTCGTAGGCAACTGTCCCTTTGGGGTGTTTGAACCAGCCCGGGTCGCGGTAGTCCTTGCGGCCCAGTCCCTCGCGCACCTTCACGACGGTGAACATGCCGCCCATTTCCAGCGGGCCAAACGGACCTTTACCGGTCATCATCGGCAGCGTGTTGTCGGGCAGTGGCATCTCCATCTCGCCCATCGCGCCACCTGTGCTGCCCATCGCCATGTAGTCCGGTACGAGTTTGTTGATGCGTTTCGCGAGGTCCTTCTGCGGCACGCCAATCAGGTTGGGTACGGAGTGCCCCATCGCATTCATCGTGTGGTGGGACTTGTGGCAATGGAACGCCCAGTCGCCGGGCCGGTTCGCCGTGAATTCGATGGCGCGCATCTGGCCGACCGCGACATCGGCGGTCACCTCAGGCCAGCGCGCGGCCGGCGGAATCCATCCGCCATCCGTGCCCGCGACCTCGAAGTGATAGCCGTGCAGATGGATGGGGTGATTGGTCATCGTCAGATTGCCGAACCGGATGCGCACGCGGTCTTCGGCACGTACCGGCAACGGGTCGATGCCCGGAAAGACCCGCGAATTCCAGGTCCACATGTTGAAGTCGGTCATCTCATTGACGCGCGGCGTAAAGCTGCCCGGGTCGATGTCGTACGCGGACATGATGAACACGAAGTCACGGTCGACCTGCATGACGCTGGGGTCTTTCGGATGAACGATGAACGTCCCCATCATCCCCATCGCCATCTGCACCATCTCGTCGGCGTGCGGGTGATACATGAAGGTGCCGTGCTTCTCGAGCTGGAATTCGTAGACGAAAGTCTTGCCTGGGGGGATATGTGGTTGCGTGAGCCCTCCGACACCATCCATTCCCGACGGCAACAGCATCCCGTGCCAGTGAACGGTGGTGTGCTCCGGCAGCTTGTTCGTCACGAAGATGCGGACCTTATCGCCTTCCACTGCCTCGATGGTTGGGCCCGGGGCCTGTCCGTTGTAGCCCCAAAGATTCGCATTCATGCCCGGCGCCATTTCGCGTACGACAGGCTCAGCAATCAGGTGAAACTCCTTCCAGCCGTTCTTCATGCGCCACGGCAGCGACCAGCCGTTCAGTGTGGCAACGGGCGTGTACGGACGGCCATTGGGAGGCGTGAGCGGCGGTTGCATGGTGGCCTTGGCCATCGTGGGCGCCTCAGGCAACGACGCAGCACCCGCCTTGCTCACCAATGCTGCTCCTAGCAGCGCGGCCCCCGAGCCGCCAAGAAAATTTCGACGTGACACCATTTCATTTACCTTCGGAATCTGTAGGCGACGCCGGTTGCGTCGTGGGTGCTGACGGCGCCGGGGCCATCGCGAGCGACGGGAGACGGCCACCGACTGCCTGCTGCAGGTCAGTCTCCGCGAGCCAGTAGTCCTTCAACGCGTCGATGTAGCTGTTCACCGCGCCGACCTGGTCACGCGAATCGGACAGCAGCTCGAACACGCTCGCGAGCATGCCGTTGTAGCGAAGCAGCAGTTCGTCGGAAATCGTCTTGCGGATGGGTACGACTTCGTCGCGATAGTGCTTCGCCACGTCGTAATCGGTGACATAGGCCGAATACGACTCCCGGACTTCGGACCTCGCGTTAATCGCTGTCTCGGCGACGCGGTTGACCGACTGCATGTAAATCGCTTCGGCGCGCGCAACCTTCGAACCGCCCCAGTTAAAAATGGGAATCTCGACGCTGATTTCATAGCCCTGTTCATGGCCGTCGGAAGTCGTGAAATTGTTCTGATACCCGACGTCCAGCGCGTTGATGAAACGCGTCGCCTTGCTGAGACCCAACGAGCTTGCGACACTCTGCGTCTGCAGCTTCGCGGCCTGGATGTCCAGCCGGTTCTGCATCGCGAAGCTCTCGAGGTCATTCAGCTCTGGGCGGTTCCTGGGCAAGTCTGGCAGGCGTTCGGGAAGCGTGTACTGCGTCCCGGCGCCCCACAGGCCCATCGTGCGCGTAAGCTTTTCCCGCGCAGAAACCGACTGCTGCCGCGTTCTTGCGAGTTGCGCCACCGCGTCTGCGTAAAACGCCTGCTCGCGAGCGTAGTCGAGTTTGCTGAAGTTACCGGCCTGTTGCATACGCAACGCCAGTTCGGCACCAGCCTCCGCCGAATCCTTCACCTGCGCGGCATATGCCGTAGATTGCCCGGCAGCGACAGCGTTGACGTAGGCTCGTCGCGCGTCGGCGGCAACCTTGAGCATCGCGTCTGTCGCCAGGAGCCTGGTCTGCTCGAAGCGGCGACCCTCGATGCGCGTCGCCAGCTGCAATGTGAGCACGTTCAACAATCCGAGCGTGAACGTGCGATTGATGCTCAGGTCGTTACCCCCGTGAGTGCGGCTAAAACTAAAACCGGGGTTCGGCAGCCGTCCGGCCTGAACCAGGTCCGCCTCAGATATGCCGAGTTCGCCATACGAAGCCTGCAGGCCCCGGTTGTTCAGCAAAGCGATTTGCACGGCGTCGTCCATGCTCAATGGCCTGGAAAGCAGTTCCTGCGTGCGCTTTGCAACCGCGTCCCGGTCCTCGTCGGTCTTCACCAGTACGGCATCTTTCCCCAGACGCTCGGAGGCGGTGGTTGAAACGGTATTGAAGCCACCGTCCTTCGAAAAGGTCGTACAGCCTGCAAGGAAAACCATCGCGCTGGCGACCGCAAGGATGCGGCCGCCCGAAAAGAAATGCCGCGTCATTTCGCCGGTTCCTCGTGTCTGGAGCTGTGTTCGTTCTTCTTGGCGTCGGTGCTGCCGCCCGGCGTGTTGCCGTGGCTCATCCCTTTCATGCCGGATGAACTTGTCACGGAACGGTTGAGCTCCTGCCAGGTAGGCGCCTTCTGGTCGCGGTATGGCTGGTAGCCCGCAAAGGCGGACGGCACGCTGACAGCCGGAACCGATGCGGCAGCGTCGGTCGGGTCTGGAAACGTAGTGGTGGCATGCACAAGCGCTGGCAACAATGCCGCCGCGCTCAGCAGCGCGGCGATAAACATTCGCATGGATTTTTCTCGTCGTCAGTCACCTGGATGGCCGGAGCACGGCCATCAGGGCGAAATTGCACATCGCAGCCAGAGGCCGCGACAAAGGGCTAGGCGAGAGAGGCTTTGGGAGGTCGTTCGATGCCACTTGTCAGAAATGACGCGACATTGACCGAGGGAGGGAGCGGAACCGCAAAATGAGCCATGCCGGCGGGCGTTGCCACCGTAGGAATGGCAGATAATGCTACGCCGAAGCAACAAGACGCGCACGTCGCGCAAGAGTGCGCATGATGATGGCCGTGATGGTCGCCGTCGGCCATCATCACACCATGCGCATGATGACTGTGAGTGGCCTCATCGGCATCTGCATGCTGCACAGACGCACCGTCGCTCCCGAAATGCGAGGACTCGCATTTCATGGAGATGGCCGCGAACGACTGAACCGGAAGGCTCAGTATCAGCAGCACGATGACGAAAAGTTTGCGCCAATACGACATGGTTGCGAAGTCTAGCACGCAGGTTAAGTAGACTGTAAGGTCAGGAATGTGTCATTGCGTAACCCCCGCTCTCTAAGGGAGCAGAGGCTCGCCGGGTACATGCCCCGAACCTTATCGCCGCGTACGTGACGAAGGGGTGGCCGGGACATGACCAATTTTTCAGGTTGGCTGAAGATGAAAAAATTGTCATTTTCCCGTCATTTTCGATACACCTTCTCGCCACTACGCTGGGTACACTGATTGAATGCTCATAACCGGCGACGACCACCAGGCCGACCTCTCCCATGCGGATACTGATAGTCGAAGACGAGCCAAAAATGGCCTCCTACCTGCACAAGGGACTGACGGAGGCCAGCTACACGGTCGACATCGCCGATAACGGCAAGGACGGCCTCTTTCTCGCTTTGCACGAAAACTTCGACCTGGTCGTCCTCGACGTGATGCTCCCGGAGCTTGGCGGTTTCGAAGTGCTTAAGCGTCTCAGGGCACAGAAGCAAACCCCGGTACTGCTACTGACCGCCAGAGACACGGTCGAAGACAAGGTGGAGGGACTTGAGCTCGGCGCCGACGACTACCTGTCAAAACCGTTCGCCTATGCGGAGTTTCTGGCGCGCATTCGCTCGCTGCTAAGACGTGCGCCGCGTGGCCCTCGCGACGTGCTGACGATTGCTGACCTGGAGGTGGACCTCATCAGGCGCAGGGTTCGGCGAGGTGAGACCCGCATCGACCTTACCGCTCAGGAGTTCGCGCTGCTTCAGTTGCTTGCGGAGCGGCAAGGCGAGGTCCTGACCCGCACGTTCATCACGTCGCAAATCTGGGACATGAACTTCGACAGCGACACGAATGTGGTCGATGTTGCCGTCAAGCGCGTGCGTGCGAAGATTGATAACTCGTTTGATAAAAAGTTGCTGCACACGGTTCGAGGCATGGGTTACGTGCTCGAGGACCGCTCGTGACGACCGGTACGTCCTCGTATTCCCTGCTCAAACGATTGACCCTGGCGTTCTCGACAGTCGCCATCCTGGTCTTCGCGCTGACAGGCGCATTCCTGTATAACGCGCTGTCAACCGAGTTGCAGCGACGCGATGACATCGAAATCAGCGGCAAGCTTAGCCAGTTTCTTCAACTGGCACGAGATGCCGGTTCAGCGCAGGCCGTGCGCGATAAGCCCTCTGTGTTCCACGAGGTGCTGCTGTCTCACCCCGGCGTTTATCTCGCCATATCCGACCGGCAAGGCACCGTGCTGCTTCAGCATTCGGACAGGTCGCCGGTCGACCTGACGGGTACGCCCGCTGCCCACCGCCCGAACACCCCGTATACCTGTGAGCCGCCCGGCATTGGTCCATCCCGCTGTGTCTTTGCCGATGAAACGTTACCGTCCAGCGATTCGGTTCGGGTATTGCTCGTTCGCGCGGCGGCCGACCGACATTCGTTGCTGGAAAGCTACCGGATAGATATCTGGCTTGCGGTGGCCGTCGGCGCGGCACTGGTCGGGGCGCTGGGCTACGCGGTCGCCCGGCGGGGTTTTTCGCCGGTTAGAAGCATTGGGCGTCAAACTTCACGGATTGAAGCTCACAATCTGAGCGAACGGCTCGACATCGAGGGAGGCCCAATCGAGCTTCAGGATATCGCGTTTTCGGTCAATCGCATGCTCGACCGGCTCGAGCGCGCCTTCGTCCGTCTTTCGCAGTTTTCGTCCGACCTTGCGCATGACATGCGTACGCCTCTCGCCAACGTTATCAGCTCATCGCAGGTCACGCTGTCACGTACCCGAACCACCGAAGAATACGAAGCGCTCATCGACTCCAATATCGAAGAGTGTGAGCGACTGCAGCGAATGATTGAAAACATGCTGTTCCTCGCACGCACAGACAACGCGCAACAGCTCATCAAGGTCGCAGAGTTCGACGCGGCAAACGAATTGCGCCGGCTCGCGTCCTACTTTCAGGGGCTCGCCGAAGAAGCGGGTGTGCACATCGCTGTAGAAGGGAATGCCCGGATAGTTGCGGATGGGACCTTGTTCCGGCGCGCCGTCAGCAATCTGGTGTCGAACGCGCTCGACCATGCGTTCGCCGGGTCTTCCGTCGAACTGTCGTCGTTCGACTCGCCGAAATATGCCGTCATCGAGGTAACCAATCAGGGACAGCCTATTGCACCGGAGCACGTCCAAAGGATTTTCGAGCGGTTCTATCGGGTCGACGCGTCACGGCACGGTTCAGCCCGAAATGCGGGCCTCGGCCTTGCTATCGTGAAATCCATCATGGAACTGCACCGCGGGAAAGTCGACGTCGCAAGCAACGGCGAACGGACGACTTTCACCTTGTATTTTCCGCGTCCGGTCGCGGTCTAGGCGGTTCGGACGCGAATCAGCAGCCAGCGCGTCACGCAGGCGCTTGACCTTCCTGCCATGGGAAGGTGCATGCTGAGGGTTCTGATTTGCTACTGGAGGCAAAAATGGAATTCGAGGTTAAGGATATGTCATGCGGCGGTTGCGCCAACTCAATTACGCGCGCGGTCACCAGTGTTGACCCGGCAGCCAGGTTGGACATCGATGTCACCACCAGAATCGTGAAAATCGATTCAGCCTTGCCGCCAGAACGTCTGGTCGCTGTGATTAAGGCGGCAGGATTTCACCCGACGGTCAACGCGTAACTACATCGTCCCACGGAGATAGCTGAAATGCGGTTCCCTATTGGCGCCTTACTTTTGACGTTCGCGTTTCAGCTTCCCGCTCATGCTGAAAACGTTATTGTGCTGAATTCGGCCGACGCGAGCGTGAGCCTGATTGACGAAGCAACGCAAAAGGTGGTCGATACCTTCCCGGTGGGGAAGGAACCCCACCATTTAATGGCGACCCCCGACAATCAGTCGCTGATTGTCGCGAACTCCGTGGCCAACAATCTCGTCTTCCTCGACCCGAGAAGCGGCAAGATTCAGCGATGGATGCCTGACATCGAAGACCCGTACCAGCTCGGTTTCTCATACGACAGGAAGTGGTTCGTCACGAACGGCCTGCGGCTCGACCGCGTGGACATCTATCATTACGACGGGAAGAACTTCGCGCTGGCCAAACGCGTGCCGCTTGCAACGATGCCCAGCCACATGATTTTTTCGGCTGACAGCAAAATCGTTTTCGTCACGCTGCAGGTCTCGGGTGAAGTTGCCGCGATTGACTTGGCAACCCAGACTGTGCTCTGGAAGATGCCGGTTGGGAAAGCACCTGCCGGCCTCTGGCTCACGCCGGGTGACAAATATCTACTGATTGGAATGACAGGCGCTGACTACGTGGCCGTCGTCGATTGGCGCGCGCGCAAAATCGTGAAGACCATTCATACGGACAAGGGCGCGCATAATTTCCGGTCGCTCGTCGACGGACAGTACATTCTGGTGTCGAACCGGGTCGGTAACACCATCAGCATCCTGGACCAGAACAATCTCACCAACGTTGGGACCATCACCGGTCTGCTGCCAGGCCCCGACGACATGGAGCTGACGCCTGACAAGCGATACCTGTGGGTGACCTTCCGGTTCACCCGTTACGTCGGCGTCATCGATATGAAAACGCTGAAACTCGTCAACACCATCAAGGTCGGAAAGTCCCCTCACGGCATTTATTTCCATAACCGTGCACCGCTCGTGTAGGAGTTCCCACGCAGGAGATTGCCATGCAGATTGTCACCGCTCTCGGTCATGCGCTGTGGATGGCCTTCACGATGCTGTGGCAGATTTTCTGGGGACTGAGTCTCGGCTTCCTGTTCTCAGCCGTGATTGAAGTCGTGGTCTCGAAGTCCGAGATGTCGAAGCTTCTGCCTGATGCATCGCCTCGCTCGCTGACGGTTGCCAGTCTGCTCGGCGCCGCGTCTTCCTCCTGTTCCTACGCCGCCGTCGCGATGGCGCGGTCGATTGTGCGCAAGGGCGGCGACTTCACGTCCGCGATGGCGTTCCAGTTCGCAGCGACGAATCTCGTGCTTGAACTCGGCGTGCTGATGTGGGTGCTGATTTCCTGGCAGTTCGCTGCCGCTGAGTTCATCGGTGGCCCAATCATGATTGTCGTCCTGACGCTGCTCTTCCGGTTCTTTCTTAAGGATTCGCTGGAGAACGAAGCTATCGAGCAGGCAGACAAGGGTATCGCCGGCAGCATGGAAGGTCATGCGGCCATGTCGATGGGCGAACAGCACGGGACCTGGAAGCAACGCCTCACATCCAGAGACGGGTGGATAGCTATCAGCCATAGTTACATGATGAACTGGGCGATGCTGTGGCGCGACATCGGTATCGGGTTACTCATCGCTGGCGCGCTCGGCGCCTGGGTGCCGGACAGTTTCTGGCAGAAATTCTTCCTCGTCAGCCATCCAACTGCCGCGATGATTTGGGGTGCGTTTGTCGGTCCCCTGATTGCGGTTGCGTCGTTCACCTGCTCCGTTGGAAACGTGCCGCTCGCTGCAGTACTGTGGAACGGCGGCATCAGTTTCGGCGGTGTCGCCTCCTTCATCTTTGGCGACCTCATCATCCTTCCCATCCTCAACATCTACCGGAAGTACTATGGCGGCCGGATGACGGTGTTCCTCGCTGTGACCTTCTATCTTGCAATGGTCTCAGCGGCACTCACGGTCGAAGCGCTGTTCCAGTCGCTCGGTTGGGTTCCGCCGGAACGGCATACTGCAGTCGTCGACGCAGCCATTACGTTCAACTACACCACCGTGCTTGATATTATCTTCGGTGCAGTCTTCATCGTCTTGACTGTTGCGTTTTTCAGGACAGGCGGTCCCGAGATGATGCGCATGATGGAGAGCGACGGGCACGAACATGGCGCTCATGGACATCACGCCGCGCATGACGACGCGCATCATCAACACCATCACGACCCATCCAACTGATTTCACTGTAAGGAGCTTTAGCATGAAATACCTACATTTCCTCAATGTCATCTCTGTCTGTGCTGGCGTCGCCCTCTCGGGCGCGTCGCTCACGGCCCACGCGCAACAGGGTGCTTCGATGCCCGCGATGAATATGTCCGGGTCGAACTCCGGTGAATCGAATCCGTCAACGCAGGCTTTCAAGGAGGGCAGCGACCAGATGATGAAGAACATGAGCGCGCCTCCCTATACGGGCGATACAGACAAAGACTTCGTCGCCCACATGATTCCCCACCATCAGGGTGCGGTCAGCATGGCAAAGGTCGAGTTGAAGTACGGCAAAGACCCCGCGATGAAGCGCTTGGCAAGAAACATCATCAAGGCGCAGAACGAGGAGATTGCCTACATGAAAAGCTGGCAGGCAAAGCATGGCAAGTAACGTCGTGCGACGCGGGCAGCCAGCGTGAAGCGGAGAAGACCGGCGCGCCTATCCGTTGCGGTCGGGATGAACGCAACGTGCGTGCTCGCATTCGAATGCGAGCTGAGGTATCTCTGAATGCCTGAGTTCCAGTCAAGTAACCTGAGCGCGTGCCTCAATTCTGTTTGACGGACAACTCCGGGGTTGCGAATTTCGACGACAATTTGGTCTTGTCATCGAAGGCGCACACGTCAATGCATGGGGACTTGATTGCCATGCGTCAGGCCGACGCTGGCGCAGGTTGCACTTCAACGGTGACATGCGACAGTCCTTTGAAGCGCTCGAGCACGGTATGGTAGAAGCGAGAATCCCGCTGTGACTCACTGGTAGCAACCGACACTACGGCGCTCATGTGGCCCGGACCTACGCGCCATACGTGCAGGTCAACAACCTTGTCGCCCCGGTCCTCGATAGCATGACGCACATTCTCCGCCATGCGTCGGTCGGGATTCATGTCGAGCAAAATCGCGCCCGTGTCGCGCATCAACCCGTAGGACCAGTTCGCAATCACGAGTGCTCCGATAACACCTGCGAGCGGGTCCATCCAGAGCCAGCCAAACGCTCGCGCCAGTACCAGGCCAATAATTGCCAGCACGGATACCGCCGCGTCGGCCATCACGTGGATGTAGGCGGAGCGGATGTTGTGGTCCCGGGTGGCTGCGTCGTGCACGTCGTGGCCGTGCTCGTGCTCCTCGAACTCAACCTCGTACTCACCGTCCACCATCCGCACGATAGCCTTGAAGGTATGTGGCTCTGGAATCTCGTCCATTGATTCAAGATAGCCGTCGCGGTCTGCGAATGCAAAGACCTGGCGCGCGCCGTCAGGTCGCACCGTTGTCACCAAAACAGTCGACGCGTCCAGTCGCGAACGGTCTGGTGCAGGCGTAATGCGAAAAACGGGGGGCACGCCATCCTCGAAGATTGAAACGGCGAACACGCCGGACGTAGCAAAAATCTCCTGCGCGTCTTCTTCGTGAGCGTGGTCGTCATGACCATGGCTATGTCCGTGACTATGGCCATGGCTGTGTCCGTGGTGGCCGCCGCTCAGCAGCCAAACGCTTGCCAGGTTAACGAGCAGACCGACTACCGCGATGGGAATCGCTTCGCCGAAGTGGATGGGCACCGGCGACAGGAAACGCGAGATAGCCTCGTAACCAATCAGCAGCGCAATCATCGCAAGCACAATGGCACTTGTGAATCCTGCGAGGTCGCCCAGCTTGCCCGTACCGAACACGAACCGCGAATCAGTGGCGTGCTTGCGGGCATAGGTGTAGGCGAGCGCCGCAATCAGCATGGCACCCGCATGGGTCGACATGTGCAGACCATCAGCGACGAGCGCAAGCGACCCGAACATGCTGCCGCCGACGATTTCAATCAGCATCATCGCGCTGCACAGCCCAATCACGGCCCACGTCTTTCGCTCGTTTTGCTCGTGACCAGCTCCAAGAAAGATGTGGTCATGCCCTGCGCCGAACGCGGCGTTTTTGAAATCACTCATTTCCAACCCATCACTTGAAATAGCTGTGAACAACTTCGATAAGCTGTTCGGTCGCACTATCACCCGGCTCCTCGCCGCTTTCCGCGTCGACAAGATGGTTCCTGATGTGGTCCTCCAGCACAACGGCAAGCAGACCATTCATCGCGCCTCGACAACTCGTAATCCGCTGCAGAATGTCTGAGCAGCCGTGCTCTTCCTCGAGCGCCCGCTCAATGGCTTCCACCTGCCCCTTGATACGGCGAACCCTGTTGAGAAGCTTCTGTTTTTCCTGAACGGTGTGACTCATCGCGTCCTCCACATACCCCCGCTGGGTATATAATCGTTCAGAGTCTAACATAGGGGGTAGGGGTATTGCACGGTCACGCAAAACTCTCCTCGCTCGCGGATTTCACTGGATACGTCCTGAATCTGGTTATTGTTCGTAACCCTCAATCCATGCACGCACGTCACAACGCCGCTTTCACCGCACTTCTTGCCGCCGCGCTATTCGGCGCAACGACGCCTCTCGCCAAGACCTTGCTCGGCTCTCTCTCGCCGTTCATGGTCGCGGGTTTGTTTTATCTTGGTAGCGGCGTCGGTCTTGCTATCGGAATACTCTTCCAGCGACTGCGCCGCACTGCCGGCGAACGAGAAAACGAAAGCCGGATTCAGCTCGCCGAGGTGCCCTGGCTCCTTGGCGCAATTGCAGCAGGCGGTGTCGCCGGACCTGCGCTGCTGATGTTCGGTCTTAGCACGACACCTGCCGCAACCAGTTCCCTGCTACTGAACCTCGAGGGCGTTTTCACCGCGGTCATTGCCTGGGTGGTATTTCGCGAAAACGTTGACCTGCAGATATTCCTCGGAATGGTCGCCATCGTGGCGGGCGGCGTCACGCTGTCCTGGCAACCCGGCGCCGTCGGCGTGTCGCCCGGTGCACTACTGGTGGTTGCAGCCTGCGTTTCCTGGGCGGTCGACAACAACCTTACGCGCAAGGTTTCAACGAACGACGCGATGGTTATCGCGTGCCTGAAGGGGCTGGTTGCGGGTTCCGTCAATTTGGGCATCGCGCTCTTTACGGGTGCGCACTTACCTGGCGTTGGCAGGATGGCGGCCGCCATGCTGACCGGCTTCGCCGGCTATGGCGTGAGCCTGGTCCTGTTTGTCGTCGCACTACGTAACCTCGGGACGGCCCGAACCGGCGCCTATTTTTCAATTGCGCCGATATTCGGGGTGGCGCTGTCGCTCATCCTGTGGCCAGAAATGCCATCGCTGCTTTTCTGGCTATCGGCTGCACTCATGGCTGTTGGAATCTGGCTGCATATCCGTGAGCGGCATGAACATCCCCATACTCATGAAGTTCTGGACCACAACCATCGACACAGGCACGACGAGCACCATCAACACATCCACGACTTCGAATGGGATAGCGATAAGGCACACACGCATCCGCACCAGCACGTGCCCATTACTCACACGCACGCGCACGTCCCCGACATTCATCATCGGCATACGCATTGACGCTGCAGCGACAATATTGCGTTCAGCGTACGCCAATGGTCGTGCCGGGCATCATCAGGTCCCCTGTCATGGAACTGCATACAGTACGGAACCGGGGACGCAAAATGGACAGTAAAGGGCATTGGGACGGAATCTATCGCTCCAAGGCGCCTGACGCAGTTAGCTAGTACCATCCGCATCTCGAAACCTCGCTGGGCACTTGTTGGTGCCATATGAGCAGTACGTACAGCAATCCCCGGATTTTGGTTTGAGCATCGTCTTGCAATTTGCGCATTCGAAAAACCAGACACAGGTGTCGGTGGGCATGGTTTCACGCTTCATGTGTCCGCACACGGGACACGTGATAGTAGATTCCAGGACCATCGCATTCATCTCGTCGGACCATTTGATGCCGGGCGGCTATGAAAACGCCTGTATAACCAGTAGTCCAATGACCATTTTCCGGCGCCTCGGCACAGCAGGACCAGCAGCATCGCAGCCCACTCAATGTGCGTAGGCCATGCCTGCGGATACACGAACACCTCGATGACAGTTGTCATGCCGAGCAGGAGCAACGCTACGGGTCGCGTCGCCAGGCCGAGCACAAGTAGAACCGGTGTCGTTAGTTCGATTGACACCGCCAGGTAGGCCGCGAATTCGGGAGCAACGAACGGCAGTCGATAGTCTTCCCTGAACAACTCGAGTGCGGCGTTCCAGTCAGCCAGTTTGGTCATCGCCGAGTTCCAGAAGACCGTTGCAACAGCCATCCTCAGTGGAACCGCGAGAACCGTATGCGGCACTCGCTCCAGCCAGCCAACGGCGCGTAGGATGCGGTCAGTCAGTATCGACCGGGGACGAGCGGATTGAGATTCCGGCATCATGTGACTTGCCTCCCAATTGTTTGGCTGGACGCTTCATTCGACAGGCAGACGTCGACGAAGCATCCAGATGCAAGAAGGTGTGCGAGCCAGACGGATGTCTCCGCGTCCGACGTGTCGACCAGGACATCGTGCAAGAACCGCCCCGCAAGCAAGGCAGCCGTGAACCGGTATTGCCAAGCTGCTATCCGGTCCACCTCGACGCCCGAAGCCCCTCGGTGGACATACAGCCAGACCGGGCCAGCGGCAAGATTGATATCTGCTAATGCACTATCGTCCCGGGACAACACCGCTTGCCAGATGGCGTCGACCGGAAACGACGACTCAACTACCCGCGCGGCAGGACTCGGCAAAAACCGTACGGCTTGCATGTCTGCTTCACCCAATTGCTCAAGGCGCCGTAGGTCAAGCAGCTGCGCATCTGGTGCATGCAGCGCCTCATTCACAGCCCATTCAAGTCGCGCCGTATCTGGCAGATAGGCAAGAGACGCCGCTTCCGGCATCTGTGCCAGAAACTCTGGAAACGACTCGCCGTAGCTGTCTAGCAACGCGCTCGACGGTGGGCATTGCTCAATGAACAGTCGAGCCGCGCCTTCGAAGAATTCGGACCCGACCAGAGCCTGCACTGCCGGAAAGCTCAGCCGCAGCGCCGTTAGCAGTGAACTGTTTGCCGTGTTTCGATAGATGGCGAGCCGTGCCTGCGGAGCCAGGCCGTCGGGTTCGACGTACCCGGATGCGTCGCCACTGGCAACCCCAAGCCAGTCCCGGCGGACCGCGGATTGCAACTCAAGGAGCGTTGGTGCACAGGTTGTCATTTCGCTGCCTCTCAATAGCGGCCTCTGCAATCGCGGCTTCTTCCATCAGAACCCCAAGCGCCGGTACATCAGTGTCCCATTCAATTAGCGTGGGAACCGGTCCAAAACGTTTGAGGGCCTGCTCAAACAGGTCCCACACGGGAGGCGCGACGCGCGAGCCGTGGTCGTCAATGCGAATTGTCCGGCCCTGGTCAAGCTGTCGGATGCTGTGCCCGGCCAGGTGGACCTCGGTAACCGACTTCGCCGGCAGAGCGTCAAGATAGGCCAGTGCATTCCAGCCGTGATTGCTGGCACTGACATAGATGTTGTTGACGTCGCAGAGAATGCCGCATCCCGTGCGCTGCGCGACCTCTGCAAGAAATTCCCACTCCGGGATGGTCGAATGCCGGAAGCGCAGATAGGTCGACGGATTTTCTAATGAAATCCGCTGCTGCAGGCAAGTCTGGGCCTGGTCGACACGAGTGCAGACAATGCCCAGCGCTTCTTCCGTCATCGGCAGCGGCAGCAGGTCGGCGAGGTAGATGCCACCGCTGATGCTCCAGGAAAGATGTTCAGAAACCAGCCCGGGCTCAACTCGCTTCATCACATCGCGCACACGCTCGAGATGTCGAACATCGATGCCTTCGGCGCTGCCCAAAGAAAGTCCTACCCCGTGGAGTGAGATTGGATAGTCCCGTCGAATGGCGTCCAGATAGGCCGGAGCGCTGCCCCCGCTCATGTAATTCTCGGTATGCACTTCGAACCAGGCCGCCGCCGGCTGCTCTTCGACAACCTCCTGATGGTGCCGAAAGCGCAGCCCGACCCCGGCGCATGCCGGAATCAGGCCATGCGCAAATTGCGACGATGCGTAAACAGCATCCATGAAATCCCCGCCTGCTCAGGCTGGCTTCAGCTTGCCGCCCTGGATTTTGCTGCAATCTCCAGCGGGCAACAGAACGAACGACTTCGCGTCGCGTGCCTGCGTCGCTTGTCCGGCGCAGGAGTGTGCGCCTTCAGCGCAGTCGTTTTTCGATACGGCGTTGACTCCGTAACACTTCTCCAGTTTGTTTGCCGCCATCCTCGCCATGTTGTCTTTCACAACTTGCGGCATGTCCTTCATGGTCTGAGCCTGGAGCGGTACCGTCTGCATGGCAAGTGCCAGCCCGATTGCCGACGAAAAGGCCGAGGCGGCCATAACACGTTTATTCATCACGCTTCCTCCTGAGGGTTGCGGCCCGGCATTCCGGCCGTCTAATGAAGTTCGGTCGGTCGCCGCAAAAGGTTACGGCCCAATCAAACTTTTTCTGCGTGACAAACCATCGACCGCGCCGCAAAATTTCCTCATGCTCCGGCACCCACCCCCGCCCCATCCACTTCCAGGCTCCGAGAGAAAGGGCCGAGGCTCGTCCACGCCGACCCGGCAGACTGAGCCTCTAGCCAGTCGTGCGGATGGCAAGCTGGACTGGTCCCTGACCATGGCGCAGGCGCAAACCGGCGACCAGGATGCCTATCGTCGGTTGCTCGAAGACATCACCCCCTATCTTCGTGCGCTCGCGGCACGGCACATCCGGAATGCCGACGACATTGAGGACACAGTTCAGGACGCGTTGCTAACCGTGCACTCAGCGCGCAACACCTACGACCCGTCCCGCCCGTTCGGCCCGTGGCTGGTCGCCATTGCAAACAGACGCATTGTCGACGGTCTGCGTCGGCGTGGACGCGTTTGCTCACACGAATCTTCAATGGAAAAAGAGCTGGAAACCTTTGTTGCTGATGCAGCGAACTTACAGGAAGAGGCGGTGGACGCCCGCCTGGTACGGGAAGCTATCGAACAATTGACGGGCGGCCAGCGTGACGCGATGCGCATGCTGAAGCTGGAGGAAATGTCACTGCAGGAGGCTGCTGCCACAAGCGGAATGTCGGTTGCGGCATTGAAAGTAGCCACTCACCGGGCAATGAAACGACTACGGGAAATGTTCCGGCAGAAAGGTAACGAATCATGACCCGAACCTCCGACCTGATTGATGTCCTGGTCGCAGACGCAACACCTGTCAGGCGTCTGCGTGCTCCTGCGGCAAGAGCCGCATGCTGGTTGCTGTTTGCGGGAGCTGTGATGCTTTTCGTCGGTATCGCGCACGGGGTACGTGCCGACATCGCAGTCAAACTGCATCAACCTCCTTATGTCGTCGGCGTCGCTGCAGCCATGACAACAGGTATTCTGGCCGCCGCGGGTGCTTTTCTTGCCAGCGTGCCAGGCATGTCGCGCCGCTGGCTTCTTTTACCTGCCCCCTTCGCGCTCGTTTGGGTCGCCACGATTGGCTACGGTTGCCTGACCAATTGGGTCACAATCGGCCCGGAAGGTATTTCAATCGGCGAGACGGCCAAATGCTTTTCTACGCTCGTGTTAGTCGGTATGCCGCTATCGCTCGTCATGCTTATCATGCTGCGTCACGTTGCCCGACTGTCGCCGGGCCCGGTCATCATGGCAGGAAGTCTCGCGGTCGCTGCAATGACTTCCGTGGCCTTGTCGATTCTCCATCCGCTCGACGCCACTGCGATGATTTTGCTGTGGAACCTCGGTGTCGCCGCGCTTTATCTGTCGTTGGGCGGCCGGTATGGCGAGCGACTCTTGAGCTGGATGACGCAGCGTTAGCGCGCGGGTAATTCGAATAGTTGCTGATTCACGAATGGCTCCAACTGGGCATGCACCGGTTTCGTGGCCAAATGGCTTCACCTATCATGGAACTGCACCAAGGTGCGGCGTTCAAGGATGCGAGATGGACAGCAAAAGTCACTGGGAAGACGTGTACCGGTCCAAAGCCCCGGATGCAGTCAGTTGGTACCGCGCGCACCTTGAAGTCTCACTGAAACTGATTGTCGAAGTTGCGTCGGACCGGAATGCAGCCGTGATTGACGTGGGTGGAGGAGAGTCGACGCTGGTCGATGATTTACTTTTGCGCGGGTACCGGAACCTGACCGTACTCGATATGTCCGCCGTCGCTCTCGATACGACAAGGAAGCGTTTGGGTTCTATCGCCGGGCAGGTAACGTGGGTCGAATCCGATATTACGATGGTCGACCTGCCTGAGCATCGATACGACGTGTGGCATGACCGCGCCGTCTTCCACTTCCTGACGGAGTCATCGCAGCGAGATGCCTACGTCCACCTGCTGACGAGAGCGCTCAGGCCGGGTGGTCACGCTGTGATAGCTACATTCGGACCACTGGGACCAAACAGGTGCAGCAGGCTGGACGTGAGGCGATACGACGCTGAGCAGCTTTCCGATGAATTCGGTGCAGGGTTCGAGTTGGTAACAAGCACACTCGAAGACCACCACACACCGGCTGGCTCCAGCCAGCAGTTTCTTTACTGCTGCTTCCGGAAACGGTGACTGTCGGGTCTACTCGTCCCGGCGTTGCGCCTGGCCAATTGCGTGAACCTGGTCAGGCGCAGCAGGAGCCAGACTGCTGTATAGGCGGGCACCTGTTGGTGCCGTACGAGCAATACACGCAGCAATCTCCGGGTTTCGGGTTGACCACTGCCTTGCAATGCTCGCATTCGTAAAACCACACACAGGCGTCGGTGGGCATCGTCTCGTCTTTCCTGTGCCCGCACGCCGGACACGTGATGCTCGAATCCAGCACGACTGTAGCCATCACTGCACCTGCTTTAGGTGAGACGGATAGCCGGCATCGGTCGTGGCGTTCGTCAACGCGTCGACCGAAGCCTTCTTCGGGTCAAATACCACCTCCGCGCGTTTGCTTGCGAAGTCGACCTTTGCCGAGGTCACCCCGGGCACTTTCTCAAGTGTCTTGCGAACCGTAATCGGACACACAGCGCAATCCATGTTCGTGACGTCAAGCGTGACCGTGCGAAGCTCCTCCGCGAGGGCCGTGGATGCGCTCAGCGCCGTCGCGACGAACACAGCAATCAGTTTCTTCATGGCAGGTACTCAATAGAAGAGCGGCGCATACAGGGGGAACGACATCAGTGCGAGCGCGGCCGGCATCACGACCCAGAAAATGAAGCGCTGCCGATGGCGCGCCGAAGGCACCGCGCAGGCTTTGCCCACCGCACATTCTTCGGACCTGGCGTAGAGCCTGCGGAAAGCGACCGCGAAAAAGGCGATGGATATGACAACAAACAGGGGTTGGACCGGCTGCAACGCGGTCAGGCGCGAGCCCCAGGCGCCCCCGAGGCCCAGCACGACTAGGAGCAAGGGGCCGGCACAACAGGCGGATGCCCCGAATGCGGCAGCAGTTCCGGCTAACAAGGAGCCGGTAGTGGCCCAGCGAGGTCGCATGGCACTTCCTTTTCGGACGGGTTGAGTCTAGTCTAGGTGCGTACCTAAGTACGGAGTCAAGCGCGCCATGCAGGAAATGACCATCGGACAACTGGCTGAAGCGGCAGAGGTTAACGTCGAAACAGTGAGGTACTACCATCGTCGCGGGTTACTACCGGCGCCACCCCGTCCGATAGGCAGCATCCGCCGATACCCGGCAGCCATACTGACAAGGCTTCGCTTTATCAGGCGGTCCCAGTCGCTTGGCTTTTCGCTCGATGAGGTGGAGGCCCTGCTGTCCCTGCACGATGGTCAGGCATGCAACGCCGCGCGCGCTATCGCCGAACACAAGCTTGTCGATGTGCGGCAGCGCATCCAGGATTTGTCCATGCTGGAAGCCGCGTTGGCGAACCTGGTACAGCGCTGCTCGACGTCGAAAGGCAAGGTGTCGTGCCCGCTCATCGACACGCTCATGAACGGCGATGAGCTGACCCGGTGAACGCTTTAACGCAAGGCGTGCCCGTAGCACACATCACCACCGACACAACCGGGACAGGGCTCACCAGTGAGACGGGTCTGGCGGTCAACAGGCAACCCGAACTTTACTTGCAACCACAACCCAAGAGGCGCAATCATTTCGTCTCTGGGACGTCTAACAATAACGCTGTGCTTATCTCTGGGTAAACCACAATGCTGAAAGTTATTCGCAGATACCTGCTCGTGTCGAGCTTGTTACTGGTCGTCAGTGCTGCTTTCGCTGGCGAGCAGCCGTTCAACCAAGCCCAGTTCGACAGGCTGAACGCCGACAGAAAGCCAAACATCGTCTACTTCCATGCGACCTGGTGCCCGACCTGCAAGGTCCAACAACCCATTGTGGACCGCCTGGCAGCGAGCCCGGAAATGAAAGATATGACCATTTTCGTGGCCGACTACGACAAGGAAGTTGCCCTGAAGCGGGCAATGAAAGTGACCCAGCAGTCGACCTTCGTTGTGTTCAAGGGCGGCCACGAGGTCGCGCGCTCCACGGGGCAGACACGCGAGCAGGACATCAGGAACACGTTTGCCAAGGCCCTGTAATGGATTTGACTCCGGGTACGTACGCGCTCGGGTTCCTCGCCGGAACCCTGACGACGCTGTCACCGTGCGTGCTCGCCCTCCTTCCCGTACTCGCTGTGTCTGCATTGGCGGTACATCGGCTGGGGGTAGTTGCACTTGCAGCCGGATTGGGTGTGTCGTTCTCAGTCATCGGCATTTTTGTAGCGACAGTCGGTGTGTCGCTGGGACTGGATAACGAGGTGTTCCGTCGCGTGGCCGCCGTGCTGATGATTCTGTTTGGGCTTGCAATGATTTCCCAGCGACTGCAGGCCGTCTTGAACCGCGCGACCGCTGGGATAGGTGGTCCCAGCCAGAACTGGCTCAGCCGGATAAAGGGCGACACCCTGTCTGGCCAGTTCGCGGTCGGACTGCTTCTCGGAGCCGTCTGGAGCCCCTGCGTCGGCCCAACATTGGGCGCGGCAACCACGCTCGCCTCGCAAAGCAGGAGTCTCGGTGGTATCGCGCTGCTGATGGGCATATTTGGCATCGGAGCCGGCCTTCCGCTTGCGATTCTTGGTTCCCTTTCCCGGGCCTCCATATCGCGGCTTCGAGGTCGGCTTGGCTCCGCGGGAGCCGTTGGAAAAACCGCTCTCGGAACGGTGTTCATCGCCTTTGGCCTGCTCGTGCTTACCGGGCTCGACAGGGCCCTGGAAACGGCACTGTTGACTGCTAGTCCGGCGTGGTTGACAGCCGTCACGACGTCGCTTTGAGCGGCGCGAGATGGATTAACAGAGGGACCACTCCTCCGAAGGCAACTGACTCCAGTCCACCGACACTGTTCGATGAGGCATTGCGTAAGCGTCGTGGCCACGGGCCTGGGCACATCCATTGGAGTGCATTAACTGACGCGCATGCGGACACGGCGTTCGCCTTCATTCCCCGACCATGCAGGCCTGGTTCCGACCGCGTCGTTTGGCGGCGTAAAGCCCCCGGTCCGCGGCCGCAACCAGGCTGCGCCCGTCGTCGCCTCCGTTCGGTTTATGAGCCGCCACACCAAGGCTCACCGTGACAATGCCGGCGCTGCTCGCCGGGTGCGGAATCCGCAGGCTCTCAACGGCCTGCCGGATGCGCTCGGCGACGACCAGCGCACCCTCCTGGTTGGTATCCTTCAGAATCAACGCGAATTCTTCGCCGCCGTACCGGGCCACTACGTCTGTCGGGCGCCTGGCTGATGACGCGATGGTTTGTGCAATGGTGCGCAAACAGTCGTCGCCAGCCTGATGGCCGTAGTGGTCGTTATAGCGCTTGTAAGCGTCGACATCGACCATGACGACCGCGACAAAGCTGCCGCTGTCTGCACAAACCTCTTGCCGCCAATGAAACTCCAGCTCACGGTCGAAGTGCCGACGGTTAGAGAGGCCCGTCAGGCCGTCCTGGAATGCAAGCCCTTGAAGCTCCCTGCGCTCGTCTGCGAGGCGTTGCTCCGTCACTTTGCGCGCCGTAATGTCCTGGGCCGTAGCCGTGAGCGCCTCCGGTTTGCCCGAAAACGGGTCGATGACCGGGCGAAGGTGAGTTTCCATCCACAGAATCTGACCATCCGCGCGCTTAAAGCGGCTGACCTCCGAAGCCTCGGCGACATCCGTTGCCAGGTTCCCGATGGCCGCAGCCAGTGCATCGCGGTCGTCAGGCAGCACAAGGTCCGGGTAGTACACGCCGATAAGGTCGTCAGGAGCACAGTTCATTACCGATTGGGCTCGTGGCGAAACGTATGTGAGCCGACCGTCGAGCGACATACTCATGACGACGTCGGTCGCGTTCTCCGCAAGTATCCGGTATCGCCTCTCACCCTCACGAAGCAGCGCAATGAGGCGGTTCCGCTGCGCCTGAATGGCACTAATAGGTAACGCAATACCAAGCGCAGCAAGGAGGAAAAGTTGCAACGAAAAGATGCGGCCCTCCATACTCTGATAGTGAAAAATCCAGAGCGGTCCTGACCCGCGCATGGTGAACGACACCGCAATCGCGAGGCACAACAGCAATCCGACCAGTACGCCGGCAAGGTCGGCCTGAAATGCCAGCAGTACGATAGGCGGGAGCGCCCAATACCGCAATGGAAACTGGCTTTGCCCGAATACGCCAGTCGTAACGATGCAAACCAGTAGCAGCAGAAAGGCCGTTTTCCTGCGACGGTCGGCACGCAGAAGTTGGCGCACTTCCCCAGTCCAGAAGACGACAGCAGCCGGTGTGAAAATGGCGAGGCTCAGGGCATCCGAGACGAACCAGTTACAAAGGTTCGGCAGCATATGGCCGGTCAGTTGCCCCCGCAGCAGGGTCGTAGCGACCAACCCGGATGCGATGGGCGCAAGCGATACACCACCGACCAGGAATCGGATGAGCGGCCTCGGGCGCACCAGTTCGGTGACCGTCGAGACATGTGGCGCAAAGGCGAACGCAATCACCACCTCGAGGATATCGGCAGCAGTATATGAGAGCGACACCGCCAGACTTTCACCGAGAAGGTTGGCCGCGATATTGCCGAGCACCCCACCTGCGAGTACCCAGAATCGCTGCCTGGATGGCGCCACCATTAACTGTGCGAGGAGGACCGCATTGGTCAACCAGAGAGGTGCGATTTCACCCGCCATGGTCTTGAGCGCCCCGCTGGCCATGCAGGTGAGCATGGTCACGGCCACCGCGAGCAGCAAGGACCAGATATTTGAGGCCCAGCGAGGCAAACGCGACGCGTCGATGAACGCCCTTAACTCCCGAGTCGGTCCTTCAGGTGACTTCCCCATTTGTTCGCTCTCGCTTTTTTTTTGATTCGAATTCGTGCGCGCGTCATGCTCAAACTAAAGCTCTCTTGCGCCGCCGTGGACTGCAGCGCCACAGCCTGCGATTTCTTTTCGGCGCCACCGCAACCAGCTTCCGACTTGTTGGGTTGCATGTACCTGCGCCGACGGAAATTCTAACCGCGAACACTGGGGAAGATGGGTTTCAGCGAGAATAGTGGCGCGGGGATGCATGAGGTGCAGCAATGCGGTTGGGTTTATCAAGGCAAACACGTCTCGCTGCCTGGGCGGGACGTTGAATGACCTCGAAGCGTGGGATGCCGCATTCTTTAGCGACAGGCATGAACGGCCTCAGGACCCACGTTTCGCTGGCTCAGTCGAAGTTATGCGCGCCAGGTATCACGAGTCACGGAACCCGATGTACGGATAAACGGTGGACGGCCATGTTGCAGGACGCCAGCAGGTCAATTTCAGACCCGGTTGACATCCGTTCGTGAGGGTGAAGAGCACCCTGCCCACCAGCGCGCGGCCGCCGTGCACTTAACGACAGAAACTGTATTGTGAATACGCGCCTGCCATCCGAATGAAACCGTATAACGCGCGGGACGTGCCCTGCTCCAGACACGTCTTTGCCAGCGCTGCATCACGGCTCCTGGGGCCTCTTCATCCTCTAGGCTCAGCGACCACAGCAGGACTCCACGCGCATAAGATTGCGCGACAGAGACTTCGAACGCAATCGTAACGACTGTGATGCCCGCATAATCTCGCCTTAAGCATGCGTACCTTATCCTGCACTGACCGGTCGTGAACACGACTGTTCGCAACGGGAGTCACCGTGAAGGTACGAATCATGCAATCACTTCAAGCCATCGTTATAGGTGCCGTGCTAGCGACACCACTGTCCTGTTTCGCTCAGCAATCGAATGCACCAGTCACCCGGGCACAGATGCGCGCCGAACTCGTGCAGTTGGAGAATGCCGGCTACTATCCGGCAAAACGCGACAGCTCTACCTATCCTTCCGACATTCAGGCTGCTGAAGCACGCGTCATGGCAGGAAATTCTTCAAGGCAGGCCGCCATGCAAGGCGTGGGCGGAGTCACAAGTGGTGCGGGACAGTCGGGCCAACGCACTTCCGCGTCTACCACTGCGCGCCCAGTATTCGAACACCACTGATGTAGGCCGGCTAGTCTGATGGTTATTTCCAGCGCGTGCAGATTCAACGGCGAGCCGCGCCTAGCCATCCATTCCATAAATGGATGTGTTTGGAACTCGCACAACCGATGCGGCGACAGCGATACTGAACGTCGCTTCGTTTGAGTTCGTTTATCGCTCCTGGCCGTCCGCGGACAGCTCACTTACGGGATAAAGCTCCTGCACTCGCCGTTTCATCGTCCCGGCTTCGCAGTTTGTTTTTTCCGGACACGCTTTCGAGATGGCGAAAGAAGACCTGTGTCGAAGAAGGGAGCGTCGAATCCCCTTGTCGCCCTCAGACACTATCGGCGCGCAGCTAACGTTGAATCAGTCATCATCGTCGTCATGGTGATGATGCTCCCATCCACGATGGCGACCGTGGTCATGCCACCGGCGCTCATCACCGTAGTCCTCTTGATAGCGATATCCATAGCCGTAAACCGGGGCCGGCGCATAGACCACGGGCGGCGGCGCCTCATACGCGACTGGTGGTGGTGCGACATAAACGGGACCGGGCATACCCAGAAACACGCCGATGTCCGCGTGTGCGAGAGCCGCGCTGGATGCGCACGCAGCGCAAAGGCCCACTGTCAGAAAAAGGGTCGCGCGTTTCATTGGATTCTCCTGCTCTGTCCGTTTCTGGCGGGCGCCAGACAATGGCGAACGATGCGGATTCTAGGCGTGACGCGCGCAAGCAGGTGAGCCTGAAATGTCAGTTCTGTAACCGGCAGTAACCCGCTCCGAAGTACTGCGGGTTCCGGGCATGATTACGACGCAGTCAGGGAGTCGCCCGAGCCGTGGACGTGCTCACCGACCTGTACAGCCGGCTGGGCCGGGTGTTTGAAATTCCGGTGGCTGCCGCGCTGCATCCCGACCTTCACCTGGTAGCTCGTATCCTTGCGCACCACATGCTCGATGCCGTTGCCCGCAAATCCACCTCCAACCGCTCCCGCAATTGTGGCCAGAACACGGCCGCGCCCTCCGCCGACCTGACTTCCCAACCGCCCGCCAGTGACAACTTCGCCAGCATTCGGGTCAGCGCGGCTGGCCTTGGTGCGCGTTGCCGCCCGTGCTGATAAGTTTTGTTGTTCGCATCCCTCGGAGCCTGCTCAACCGGGACGCTAAGGTGATGATGGATATGGGGCTGTACGGGCGCTTCCTACCGCGTGACGCGTTGCTGGATGTCTGCTTGCGGTACTGCGACCGCATTCAGGCGATTTGCCCGGCGAACGGCACAGCAAGCGTCGAAGGCGCGACCGTTGCCTGGACGTGGGAAGAATGCCGGTCATCGCCGCGATAGCGGTCGCACTGGCCGGGATGACTGCCATAGCTGCACCGGCAACCAGAGGGTGGATACGACCGCGTTGCGGTGTGCTGGAAGTCAGGTTGTTGCCCATATCACGCTCGCCTCGTCGACGTGTGTCAGCGAAAACGCCGGAGTCGATAAAACGGTGGATATAGCGAAGTTTGTAAGCACGTGTAGCGCTTCCCGACGATTTTTCGGCCGGGTTGTGTGTATCGCCTCGGATATCAGTCCGTGGGCGAACAGTGCCGACTTTCCGCGACCAAACCAGACCCAGCGTAGCCATCAGCTTTGACTTCCAGCGACGCGGTATTAGTCCGGATTGGAACCCTCCACTGAGTTTTCCAAAACGGCACCATCCTGAGCGTCAACTCCGACTTCCCGCTTCACTTGTCCGTTGCGGATAACGAAGGAATATCGCAATCCGCTGCCGCCCGCTTCTTTTTCCAGCTCCTCGTCGACGATTTTGCCGGGATGTGCCTTGAGCGCGATAGAGCGCGCCTGCGAAATGCTGACCTTCACATCTTTCTCGAACTGCTGTCCGCTGAATGCATGAGCACCGTCACTTGCAATCAGTAACCCACACACCAACCCGATTCCAAAAAATTTCCGCATGTCAGCCTCCATCGTTACGTTCCTTCATCACGAGGCTGACACGTTGTGCCTTAAGAGCTCCTTACCATGGACACAAACGGTTGCGTAAGTACCCGCAAAAGCTGGAACGTCGGCAGAAGTCGCGGCGACGGATGCCTTGGACTGAGGTCAACGACGACCGTGCCGTATCGGTGTTCACGGCCACCGGCACGGCGCTGCATGCATCGCGTGCGATAGTGGGCATCAGCGCGGGAAGACGAACGATGGGCCCGGTGAATGCCGCGAACGCGGGCGGGCAAGCCATGTGATAAAGGCACCGGCTTTGAGCAGCGCTTCCGGTGTTCACGACTCGGCACACTTCGGCCCTCCTCAAGCCAACCAGCACCCATACCGCGCTGGGTGCGCTTCCCTTGCAGCACCCGCGATGCACTTAAGAGTTACGGCCTTCCGCGAGGTCGTGGCTTCTGCCATACTGTCGTCGTCACCACTGCGGCTGGCGCCGCAAAGTCACTGTCGCGTGGACATCACAGTTGCCCGCCTTGTTTCCGCCAGCGTGTTAGCCTATCATTAGGTTCTGCATGAATGCTCTCTATCCTGCACAACAATTCTTTCGGTGAACGTAATGCTCGCTGAACGGATGGGCAGTCCACTGATGGGCGAGAAGTCTGTACCGGTCGCAAAGGCAGTATCGTCGCTCGCGAGCCATGACAGCTTCGATGCAATTTCGGTGGTCTCTCCGAGATGGCATACCCGAATGTTCTGGATGATTGCATCTGTTACTTCGGGATGAAACCCGTCTTCGAATTTCAAATTTATCTTTTGCGGCCGTCTGCTCCTTTTCGAGTACTCCAGCCAAAGAACTGCCCGGTGTGCCCACTGGAGCGAGCGTTCAGACATCCAGGCTGCGCATCCTCGATTCGTCAGGCAGAAGAGCTCAAAAAAACGCACTAGCGATGCCCGTACGGTCTCGATGGCCACGGGTTTCTGCCAAAACTCATCACACAGTTCTGTATCGTCGTGCTTCAGGGGGGCAGCGCTAGTGAGAATGAGAGGAATCCGGACAAGCTCGCTCTCCAGCTTAAGTTGCCGGCAAAACTCAACGCCATCCATTATTGGCACCGACCGGTCTGTGATGATGAGGTCGGGCCTTTCCTCCCTGGCGATGACAAACCCAGCATAACCGTTGCTGGCGGTCACGACTCGGCAGCCTTCCAATCGCAGGATGCGTCTCCAGGCGTTCACGACGCCGGCTTCGTCGTCCACAAGGAGGATAGTTTTCATTTTTCCTTGCTGCCCAGGCGAACGGCGAGCGGCGGCATCGCATTCGTCAACCAACTTCCTACGCATCTTTCGACCTCGTTCGTCTCGATTCCACTGTATCGAGCGGGCAAATTTACGGCGTGTTTGTATGTAACGAAACGTGTCGCTTGAAACATCGTTGGAGTTGGCCAGTATCAGTCGCAGCGCGCGTCAACGCGTTGTCCGAAGCTGTCTTCGGACCATGGGTGACCCACGTGCCACGGGCGCATTAAATGCTGCCCGGTCGTCGGCCAGTTAATATCGGTTGCCGTATACGGCTCGGCCTGTTTCCCGCTGCGGGGCCCAGCAATCTTCATCAACAGATGCAAAATCAGCTGGCTCCGTATCCAGGTGCCACTCCGAATACGACGAGATGGTCGTGAGATACCCGCTGTGGTTGTCGTCGCATGACCCGACGCCGAGCTGGCAAGTGATAATCATTGAAAGGCCTCCTGGCCGCCCAAAGAAGGGGCGGCCAGGGTCTACAGTTGAGATGCCAAGCTCAACCGACCCGTTCAGGAGGCTGAAATGAAGTATAGCGGCATCGATCTGCACTCGAACAACGCCGTAGTCGCCGTGATCGACGATCAGGACCGGGTGCTTTACTGCAAGCGACTGGCTAACGACCTGTCATCAATCATCGCGGTCCTCGCGCCATTCCACGAGGACCTGCAAGGGGTCGTGGTGGAATCAACCTATTATGAACGCCCCGGGATTATGCATGGTTTGTCTGTCGTTCCCAGGTGCGATCGCCCGAATTTTTGGGACTCCGGGTAGCGCCTCAGCAACGATAGACTTGGCATAACGGATCGTGCTCTTCTCAGATGGCTTCACCGCCATCTCTGAGGAGAGCAACCATGATCACGCAAGACGTTTCTGAAGTCGTCGCACGCAATCGCGCACGGAACGGCGTACTCGAACCAGTTGTCGGAGCTTATGCCAGATACTTGAGGCATCGCGGATACGCAAGTATTACTATCGAGAACTATCTGCAATGCGCGTCCCACTTCGGACGGTGGTTGACTGCGCAGCACATTGATCTCGATCGCATCGATGAGCCGGTGCTGCATCGCTTTCTTACGGTGCACCTTCCCGTGTGCCATTGCTGCAAGCCAAGTCCTCGCACCCCCGCAAACCTTCGCCGCGCGCTCCGTCATCTGCTTCGCATGCTGCGCTCGGAGGGAATCCTTCCGCCGAAATCGATGCTGATTTCTGAGGTTGTAAGTGAAGAGCTTCGGCGCTTTGACACGTATCTCAAGGATGTACGCGGGCTGGCTCCGGCAACGCGTCTCTACCGCCTGCACTACGTCCGTGATTTCCTGCTTGCCCAGTTTGGCTGGGGACCGATTGCGCTTGAATGTCTTAAACCAGATGACATATGTCGATTCGTCATTGATCGTGCCACAGGCTGTCAGCCCCGAACGGCCGGAATTATTGGCGACTGTCTGCGTAGCTATTTGCGTTTCCGGCGTTTGCAAGGGCAACCTACTGAAGCCCTGACTGCCGCAGTCCCCAGAGTCGCCCACTGGCGCCTCGCGGCGTTACCGGATTCCCTTACCGATTCCGAACTCAAGGGCTTCGTGAATGCCTTCGATCGTACGTGTCCAACCGGCCGACGCGACTACGCGATGGCCCGCTGTCTGGTAGACCTGGGCTTGCGGGCGAGCGAGGTGGCGTCTATCCAGCTCGATGACCTGGACTGGCGAGAAGGCACGCTGCGGATTGCCAAAGCGAAGGCAAAGCGCACAACACTCCTGCCGTTGCCTGCGCAGACGGGACGTGCGATCGTGGACTACCTGCGTTTCGGCCGCCCCAGGACAGATAGCCGCGCCCTGTTCGTGCGGCACCGCGCTCCGCGCGATGAGCCAGTGGGACCGAGCCTGGTGCGTAACGCCGTACGCTGCGCCTACGCTCGATGTGGCCTGGCTCACCGGTGGACCGGGACCCATGTGCTACGCCATTCCGCTGCATCAAGGTTGCTTAGAGGAGGGGCAAGTCTCAAAGATATCGCCGATCTGTTGCGCCACCGCAGCGTCAATACGACGACCATCTATGTCAAAGTCGATCTGCCCAGGCTCACCGCCGTCGCCTTGCCCTAGCCGGGGAGACTCACATGAAGCCCGCCACCACCATGGTCTCCCTGGTCGAGGACTACCTCGAATACCGGCGGCGACTCGGCTTTGCCCTGGAGAGTGACGCGAGGCGGCTGCTGTGCTTCGCTCGCTTCGCCGATCAGGTCGGTCATCGCGGTCCGATCACGGAGGAACTCGCTTTACGTTGGGCCAGTTCATCGACCCGCACCACCGCCATCACGAGGGCGGGCCGATTGAAGATCTTGAGCCCATTCGCCAAGTATCGTCTGCAATTTGATCCCGCCACCGAAATTGCTCCGCCCGGACTTTGTGGACCGGGATACCGACGGCTAACCCCGCATATCTATTCGGAGCAGGAGATCGAGGCGTTATTGGTTACTGCGCGCCAACTTCCGCCCGCCGGTGGCCTGCGTCCAGTTACCTGTGAAACCGTCTTCGGTCTGCTCGCCGCTACCGGTTTGCGTATATCGGAGGCGTTGGCTCTTCGGCGCCTGGACGTAGACCTCGAACGTGGTCTACTCACGATCCGGCAGAGCAAGTTTCGCAAATCGCGTCTGGTTCCTCTACATCCGACCACCACCGAGGCCCTCCGTGCCTATGCGTGTGATCGCGATAAAAGGTTACGCGCGTCAACGACCGACGCGTTCTTTGTGTCGGACAGCGGCAGACCGATGAACTATCGCCAGATCGAATACGCCTTCGCCTGTCTTCGCGCACAGCTCGGATGGCGGGCTCGAGGAGGTCACCCGCACCCACGCATCCACGACCTGAGGCACAGCTTTATCTGCCGCCGTCTGATCGGCTGGTACCAGGAGGGAATCAATGTCGACAACTCGATGCTTGTGCTCTCCACCTATGTCGGACACACCCAGGTCACCGACACGTTCTGGTATGTGACGGGAATTCCTGAGCTGATGGCCATTGCTGGCGATCGCTTCGAGCGCTTCACCCAAGGAGGCCGCCATGCCTGAACTGCATTCATCCCCAACGTTTGCGCAGTTGATTCAGCAGTTCTTTCTGGAGCACCTGATGCAGCAACGTAACGCCAGCCCGCGAACTGTGGCAGCTTACCGCGATACCATGCGGCTGCTTCTCCAATTTGTCGAACAGCGGCTGCACCGACCACCTGAGCGCGTGGCACTCAGCGATCTTGACGCACCGCTGATCCTTGAGTTCCTTAACCACCTCGAAGTGGGGCGCCACAACAGCATCCGCAGCCGCAACCTTCGACTTGCCGCCATTCGCTCGTTTCTGCACTACGCAGCGTTCCGAGCCCCGGAGTCGCTTCGCACGATTCAACAGGTTCTTGCGATCCCAACGAAACGCTACGAACGCCCGCTAGTCCGCTTTCTCTCACGAGACGAAATATGTGCATTGCTCGATGCACCCGACCCCAACACGTGGTGCGGCCAGCGCGATCGCGTAATGTTGGCAACCCTCTATAACACCGGCGCCCGGGTGTCCGAACTCATCGGCATACGCGTGGGCGACGTCGAACTGGATAGAAGCCCTTCGGTACGTCTTCACGGCAAGGGTCGCAAGGAACGTGCGGTCCCGCTTTGGCGCAGCACCGCCAGCCAGATCCGGCTCTGGCTGCGGCAGATTGGTGCCTCACCTGAACAGCGGCTCTTTCCAAATCGCTCCGGCGGACCGATGACGCGCACCGGAGTTACCGACCGACTTAACCTCGCGTACCAGGCAGCGGCAACTCGTTGCTCAGGGTTCAATGCCCGACGCATCTCACCCCACCTGGTTCGGCACGCGACTGCCATGCATCTGCTCCAGGCTGGCGTTGACCTGACAGTCATCGCGCTGTGGCTGGGTCACGAGAATCCAGCGACTACGCACATGTACATAGAAGCAGACCTGGCCATGAAGGAAAGAGCCCTGAGTGCACTCCAGGCGCCCCAGAGCAAGCAGCGCCGCTACCGGCCGACCGACCGCCTGCTGCAGTTTCTCGATGGGCTGTGATTATGCACGTCCAAAAGAGCCCGTGCGGTCCGCGAAGGCTGTGAGGCTCGCGCATCCGGATGGGTCGCGCGGCGTGGTTTGCACTGCAGTTCACATTGGCACTTACGCCGCGCAATCCAATCCGCTTAATAACAAACCATGCATAATCCCGGGGCGTCCATAATACGTGCTATAGAAATATTTCTATAGGACCTATAACTGGTACTGGCTCGTCGATGGCCTGATGGCCGCCGGCTTTGCCGTGCATCTCGCAAATACCTCTGCCATCAAACAGTACGAGGGCCTGAAGTATGCGGGCGACGAACGCGACGCCGTGTTTCTCGCGCATATCTTCCGCCTTGGACTATTGCCAGAAGGATACATCTACCCACCAGAGGAGCGAGGCTTGCGTGATCTCGCCCGCAAGCGCATGCAGCTCGTGCAGCAAAGCACGCTCAACAGGCTCAGCATCGAGAACATCCTGGCCCGGCAGTTGAACCTGCGACTCAACGCACAACAGGTTCGCCACCTCGATAGGACCGCCGTAAGCGCACTTTGTTTGCCGCCGCATACCGAGTGTGCGTTGATGGCGAACCTCACGGTCCTGCGCACGCTGCAGGCCCAGATCCACGCAATCGAAACCGTTCTACATCGCACGGTCAAACTGCGGCCCGAGTTCGCGATCCTCAAGACCGCGCCAGGCATCGGTGACACCCTTGCGACTACCATCATGCTGGAAACGGGCACAATTTCCCGCTTTGCCAGTGTTGGCCACTTCAGCTCCTACTGCCGGTGCGTCGAGAGCAAGCGGATCTCGAACGGCAAGAAGAAGGGTGAAGGCAACGCAAAGAACGGCAACAAGTATCTCTCGTGGGCTTTCATCGAGGCTGCCGCCATCGCAATGCGCAGCTGTCCGCAGGCCAAACGCTTCTATGAGCGCAAAAGAGCCCGGCGCATGCCTGTCGTGGCGATGAAGGCGCTCGCGCACAAACTCGCGCGTGCCGCCTTCTACATGCTACGTGACGGCAAACCCTTTGAGGTCACAAAATGTTTCGGTTAGATCCGGCAGGAGATCGTGAGCCCGGTAAATTTGTTGGCGTAAATCCAGGCAAGTGATTGGGCCACGCACTCCTGCCACCTTCCGTTGACGAATGCCGGGACGCCCAGACCATGAGCCGAAATAAGGTTGGCGCTGCTGACGCGGTATGCCGAACTTCGTGAATACTCCCGTGGACACCGGTCTGGTACCGATGGTTTTCTGGGGCTCTACATGAGCCAGGGGCGAACGCCAAAGTCCCGGCCCTCGCCTTGATCCCGATGGATGACTGGTACAGACCAGCGCTGCAACCAGATGATAGAAAAATCGGATGCGCACTCATGCGCTTCGACGTGAAGACGTGGTTGAAATTGCTTCACATAAGCAGGGACAGGCCTGAGAGGCGCGTGCTTGTCTCTTGACCTTGGCCTTTCAATGGATGACTATCCAAACCTACAGGTGCTACGCATAACCGAGGGACTACCGTGCGGGAGCAGAAGATGCAGACCTGGTGTCCTATGGTTGCCCGGTGCAAAGCCAATGAACGTCAAGGCTGAGGATATCAGCAAGACGGGCACAAACGTTGAGCGGAGGCACCGTGATGCCCTGTCGCCAGTATTGCACGTCGGCCTCGCTCAGGTTTAACCGCCTGGCCACCTGAGCCGAACTGACGCCGGACCGTTTAAACGCCTTATCCAGGCGTGCGGCCAGCGCGCGTCGAAGGCGACTGTCCTCGACGCTGCGTTCGAGGTGACCAATCGACTGGATATGTCTGTTCATCTCTTTAAAATGTCTCCCAGTTTCTATTTGCACGCCGCTTCTATGAGCGTGTCGAGCGATGTTGCATAAACGTCTGTTGCAATGCACCGCTGGCGGAGCATCGTAAGCGGCAGCCAACGGTCCTGCATTACAGGTAATGACTCGCATCCCTGGCAGCCAGTTGAGGACTTCGCCCCGGCACGGCCAAAGGAGCAGGAAAATCGCGAAGGAGCACTGCTCGCAGGTTAAAAGGGGCAGAAATCGGGTTGCACCGTAGCCGAACGGACAACCGAGGAATTGCGAGTTCAGGCGGCCAATAGCGCGCCGTGCAGCGCCACTACCGCGAGCACCTTCAATGACCTTCATCAGCGCTTCCAGGGAAAACGGCTTGTGCAGACAGACATAAAAAGCTGCGGAGATTCCAGGCTGCCGTCGCTGTCTCCTGTCATGGGAACAATGAAGGGCCGGTCAAAGACCCGCATGTCGATAATCGACCGCGCGACAGCGCTGCCCTTGAGACCGGGGAGATTTTCGTCGAGAAGGACCAGTTGGAAAGGCTGCGCGCGAAGTACCCGGAGCGCAGCCTCTCCATCATGTGCCGCCGTAGCGCGGTGATTATAGCAATCCAGTAAAAAGGTCAAACTTTCAGCAACCGCTTCATTATCTTCAACAACAAGCACATCCATTCGAATATCCCTATTACGAAACAAGCTCTGACACGTTCGCAGCACAACCCCGTTTAAGTAATATAATATTATTAAGCATCTCTACTTTTTTGCAATGGTGAGTTTAACAACGTTGGGCCGGTTTTGTTAACCGTTCAAGTTATTAAAAACAGTACGAACGTCCGGATTATTCATCCGGCTTTTGTCTGCGTAAATTCAGCCTCGCATATCGAGCCTTGAGCGATGGGACCTATCCTTGAAAGCGGCCGCTCATGGCCGGGCAACGGTGCGCGTTGTGAGCGGTATCGCGCTGCGGCAAGGTATGCGGCGGGTTCGATAAAGGCACATCGCCCACGCGAATCTCCATTGAATTCCTGCGCTTATCGTGGTGCTCAGTTGACGCGTGTATCAGTACTTCCCGTACGTCGCGAATATTGCGGTAGCGGCGGAGTCGGCCGCCGTCCGGAAGTCCACTTCCCGAAGACGTTCGCGCGATGCGGGTCGGCTCGCCGAAAAAAAAGCCGACTCGTGTCGGCTCAAGGGTTCTAGTGCTTCCGAGGGCAAGCTAGAACTGAGAGAGGTGACTATGCGCCGAATGCGCATTGTCGCGATAGTGGAGCAAATGCCATGCTTTCCGGCGAGGAACCTCGCGGAGCTGGCGATAGATGTTTTAAGGCCCTGATGGCGACATATCAAATCAGCCCCATCTCCCAGGCTTCGCCGCCACTTCTCAATACGGCTTCGTTCGGTAAGGGGTGCGGCACGATACGCGGTAACCTGCCCGCTACTGGGTGCGGTCAACCAGCAACGCGGCTCTGTGCTTAGTGACACTAACGAGTCGAACGCCACACGCGCGTCTTTCAGTCCCTGCATTGCAGCGGCGAATCTGGCGAGCGCAAATGTGGACGGTTGCCAAACTCCATCCTGTCCGAAGTTTGCTTCCAGCGCTGTCGAAGCCGCAAAGACCTCTCGCGTGGCACCGGCGACCCGTTCAAGGGCGTGCATTTCGTGTGACAGCGTTTTTTTCCTCTGCATGGTTCAACCCTCGGCATAAATCGTTGGAGCGTATGGATGGCGGTAGAGAACGAGCGCGCCTGCTTCGTTCCGGATACCCTGCGCCCGCCGTGTTTGCGTACCGATGGCCTGGCGCGTTCTGCTCACGTCGTATGCGTCATCGCGAATGATGAGACACGTTGGTGAGCAGGCATCCCCGGCGCTGGTGGGCCGTGCCTCAACAAAGTCAACAAGCGCATGCTTGTATGAGTGGATGAACCCTTCCAGTCTGCTGACGACCGCACGGGTGTGACGCGTCATTCATTCGCCGCAGAGGTCACTGCACGGTCCGGCGTATCGAACATCGAGCGAGGACCAGTCCTTGAAAACGAGTCGTTTCACAACCCCGCAGTCGTGAACCGCGTGAATGGCATCGCGTTTCACGAAGATACCGGGGCGTTCGTCGGGCAGAACCAGCTGCAACAGCGGACCGAACTTTTGCATGGCGTCGAAAAAGCAGGGTTCGCGCGATCGTTCCGGGACGCCCTGCCAATAAACAAGAGCCGTACTGGGGTTGCTGGCGTCGCGTGCGAGAAAGCGCAGCGTCTGCCGGGCAAGGAGGTACGACGACGGTTCGACGCGTGGGACATCGCGCATGGAGATCTCCGTTGGTTGCCTGTCCATATTCGTGATGCTTGAACCTGAAGCAGCGCTCAGGTCTTCATCTCGACCCCGATGCGTCCCCAGTGGGTCGCATATTTCAACGCCTGCTGGTCGTCGAAGAAGTAATCGAGCGCAGAAAAAGATTCTGGCGAACGGCCGGGCTTTTTGATGACAAGGTCCGCAGCATGGAGACCGCCGTGCACAGGACATGCGCTGGCCGTGAGTTGATAGCCTCGATGAATCGTTGCGACGACTGCCTTCATAAACGGTATCTCGTGTGCCTTGGCTCCAGGGGCGTGGACACCGTCGGCATTCAGGCGCCATCACGCGACTGCTACGGCGGACCATGCCGCTACAGCCCATCTATTGGGATATCCATGTTTCACTGGCATTCTGGGCGAAAGCCATGGTCATCAAAACCGGGGTTAACGCCAAGTGATACCTAGCATATCAGTCCGGTAATTATGGGGGGCGCGAGCCGGTCCGGGGACAGCTTGATTTGGGTTGCTTACTATTACCTTGGAAAATTCGCACCTACCACCGTCGACATGCCTGCCCAGTCCGCGCCTAGGCCGGGCTCGAGGCACAGCTTTGTGAGTCAACCAGCCATCCACGCAATAATAGTTCCGGGATAGGATTTTCAACTTCGGCGAGAGACGGATGCCGGTTCGTTTCAGCATCTCATCCGCAGATGTCGCTTAACGACCTCGCAAACGTACTGTGGCTTCGTGGGATGCATCGGAGGCAACGACCAGTTTGCTTCCGCTCATGTCTGCGCGTCAGCTAGCCTTGTTGTTCCCTGTCGAACGACAACAGGGAACGAGTTGCGAAAATCACTTTTGACGACATCCAGTCAGGACGCGTCGTTGTCCACGGTCGTGATAGCGTCGGCCGCCTGGACCACGTTTTGCCGTAGAGAGCGACAAAACACCGCCGGCTAATGGCGGGCTGCCAGCAGGCGCCCGATGAGCGCCGACAATTCCTCCAGTGAAACCGGCTTGCGAAGAAATCCGTCGTACAAGGTGGACCTTGCGTCTGCAGGTGGCAGGTCGCCTGACATGAGAATGACCGGCAGGTCGGCGGCGGGATTGCTATGCCGCAACATCCTGCACAGGGCGAGTCCGTCGATATGCGGCATCTTCCAGTCCGTTACAACGACGTCTGCTGGCGTCCAGCCGCTATCTCGAAGGCTTCCAGCCCGTCCAGGGCGGTCACTGTGTGATGGCCTTCCGACTCCAGGAAAATGCGCAGCGCGTCGATAACGTCTGGCTCGTTATCCACCAGGAGTATTCGGCTCATTGCTTTCCCCGCAAGGCAGTCCCCCTGCACGCGCATTCTCCGTGCCTGATACCCTCCGTGGGCCTTCCCAGTAGATGCGCGTCCGCGTATTGGCGGAGCCCAAACGCCGCAGTCAGTTGGGTTGATGGCAGTCCTTCGCGGTTAACCGCTGGTGAAATTCTGCCGTTCGCGGTCTGGTTGCGCCGGCCGACCTTTTGCAAGCAAAAGGGATATGAAGTTACGCGCCCGTTACGTATCTCGCGTCTTCGCAACCGCCTTCGGTTTGGCAGGGAGCGTGTGCCTTAGCGCACGGCGCTCGTCCTGGAGCGAATGGCGTTCCTCGCTCGCCCGGTTATCCGCCATACCGAAGCGTCTTACCGCTGACGCGGCTTCAGGACGCTGGCGCTCGTCAAGGCGGTCTGCGAGCAGTTCCCGAAAGACGGATAGTCTTTCCTTTCCATGCTGCTGCAGGAACTCATTCACCACTTCGGCAACGGCCGTCTGCAATGTGGCTTCGGTCAATGTACTGGCAATATGGGAACCGCCTCTTGCCAGTTCGACGACATACATCACCCTGCAACGCTCAATATCAGCAGTACAGCGACTCCTTCGCCTGATGGTCATTGTCGTTCTCTCACAGTTTTTCTGTTGTGACCGAGACTGTTAGCACCGTCTTTCGTCCGCGCAGCTCGAGCCCCACTTCAATACCAATCCAATTCATTATATTGGACGCCCCAGAATTTGCCAAACAACGCCGCAAAACGCCTTAAATGATGGTCGCGCGGCGCGTCAGAAAGATGAATACGGCAAAAGCCATGATTAACTGGTCAGGGGAAACTGATTAAACGATTTGAATCAATCGTAATTCGGCACTAACCACGAAACAACCTGGCAACTAAGGGGCGTCGCCAGAAGGACCATGAACGTTCATCGTCGCCGTCGAAAAATATGCCGATGGTGAGTCGACCAATGATGAGTGAGAACTGGAAAAACCCAGCCGGACTGAATATGCGTCACCGCATGTCCCCAGCACCATCACGGTGCCGGTCCATGGCGACCTGAAGCCACGATACCGCGCTGGTTGTTCGTGCGCCAGCAAGTGAGCCCGAAGAACCTAACACGTTCGTGGCAGTAGTTGACGCGAGAAGACGCCTCCGAAGGCTAGTTGCAATCGCTCAGTCAATGACACCATACCGCGGACCGCACACGCACAACGCATCAGTTTGAGCGGCGTGACGGTTTCCCCGGGAACATACGACTCCAATTGCCGCCGTGAGAACCGTACATGCCAGCCCAATCATGGCACGAGACGCCAGTTTCTGGACGGTTCGTGTTACTCATCATCGCCACACTGTTTGTCATATCGCAGACGGGAATCAGCAGGCAGTGTCGCGCGCTAAAAAGACCGAGCGCAACCGGGCATCCTTTACTTACAGAGGCTGGATGTTCGCGGCCTGCTTGCCCTTTGGTCCCTGCTTGACCTCGAAGCTCACCTTTTGCCCCTCCTGAAGCGACTTGAAGCCTCCCGATTTGATTTCAGCAAAGTGAGCAAACAGGTCTTCACCTCCACCGTCCGGCGTGATGAAGCCAAAGCCCTTCGAATCGTTAAACCACTTCACTGTACCGGTAGCCATGGTTGCTTCCAAAATTGAAGTAAGCAGTGCAATAGCGACGCTATCGGTCACGTCGCAGACACGTTCAATGCCTTCAGATAATCGAACGGCAGCTTCACCTCCACTTTCGGTTTTATGACGACCGTGGAACTGCTGTCGACAAAAGGGACTTCGCGACCGACAAGGCAACGCCGGGCAGCGGTTCCAGGCAGAGAGACGCCCGATAGTAAAACATTAGCGACCCGCGTTCTCGGGCCGGTATAAAAGGAACGCCGGGACATTTACGTCTTCGTCAATCTCCGGTCAGAATATTTGCTCATGGTCTAGAGAGATGGCGAAGTGTTCGCGCTCGGCTGCCGTGGCTGCTTTCAACACGGGGGAACCAGTCCAGCGGAAACTGAACAGAGGGCCCCGTGGACATGTCGAGAAATAGGTACCTACTGTCGAAATGCACGTCCACCGCAGCGCGGTTCATAATTGACTGCTTAAAAGGGCACCTTAAAGATAGGTCGCAGCAGCGCCGCGTTCAAGAACGGACGAGTAACCGACGTCAAACGGAAAGCTCGGGTACCGGTGCCCGGCGGTCGGTACGCGATGGAGACTTATTCAGCGCAGTTTCGCATTGCACGAGTTATCCACATAATATGTTCACTAGGCTGTGCGTAACTCGCGCACGGGTGCAGGGCAAATGGTCAGCCTCGCTGCAGTCTGGCCTGTGTACACGTGGGTAGACCCTTGGACAGGATGACCGCTCACTGTCGCAGAAGTCCCATGTCACCCCAAGCGCTAGCGGCGTGCAGTGTTGGACATGAAAGCAAGCAATGCTGCGACGTTCACGTCTTCATCGATTTCAGGCCAGAACAATTGCTGCCGGTCCATTGAGATGGCGAAGCGTTCGCGCTCCTCCTGCGTCGCGGCCTTCAGAACAGGAAGCCAGTTAAGCGGGATTCGGACCGGCCTTCCTTCGGACAGGTCTAGAAGCAGATGCCTACCTTCAAAGCGGACGTCAATTGCGAGGCCGCGCATGCTCATCTCCGGTACGGGAGGACGTTAAAGAATGGGTTACAGCAGAATGTCGTCGAGAAACTAATGCCGAAGAGAAGACCGCTAATCTGCGGTAAGGTTCTGACATCCGACGTGGCGCCAGGGAACTGCCTTGATGAAGTCGCCGGGACACTTCCGGACGCCGCCCCATCATTCCAGCGGAACACGGATATACGCGCCTGACTGTGCGCGTTCCCGACGGGAACGAATCGCGTGTAACAGCCCGTTTACGGGAGTCGGCTTTAACAGGAATACGTCCCAAAGTCGTTCCGTCTGCTGCGGCGGCAACGCGGCCGACAGCATGACCACTGGTGTGTCAACCGTTGCACAGTCGCTCTTTAGCCGGCGGCACAGCTCAATGCCGTCAATGCGGGGCATCATCCAGTCGGTCACGATAACGTCTGGACATTGGGCAGCAGCGACAACGAGTGCGGCTGCGCCGTCAGAAGCCGTCACCACGCGATAGCCCTCAAATTCGACCAGCATTTGAAGCGGACGCAGAATTTTAGGGTCATCGTCCACGAGAAGTATTGTCGCAGGATTTTCACATTTCCAGCCGGACATAAGGTTAACAAGCTATGGCAGCAATATCTGCGCCATACTTGCCTCGTCGATATGGCCGGTGTCAGTGCTGCTGCTATAGCCATTGTGCCGCGACGCCTGAACGCACCGACTACAATTCAACTGGGTAGTTATTTCGCATACCTATGACAGGAACTACCTCCAGGAGGCCATATGATTGGAGCGGCTGCGCCACCCGCAGCAGAACACGCGTTACGCGCGGGTACGTTGGTCACAGCGGTGCTTCGCTCGCGCGCACATCGTCCACCCGATTTTGCAACTGAAAACGAATCGATGCATCGTCTGGCACACGCACTGACGACCTCACACAGTGCGATGCTGCAGACGCTTTCGGATATGGCGCTTCATCTCTGCGAGGGCGGCAGCGCAGGCATCGGCTTACTGGAACGGAATACCGACGGCTGCCCAGTGTTTCGCTGGGTGGCAGTGTCGGGCGAAAACGTTACGGCCCTGAACACCGTAACGCCGGTTGCAGACAGTCCGAGTGGCATTACGCTCGAACTGGAAGCCGGGCAACTGTTCTCGTTTCCACAGCGTCATTTCGCATGTCTGCGGGATGTGGTCCCGGAGGTTATCGAAGAACTGGTCGTCCCGATACCTGGTGAACCTACGCCGTGGGGCACGCTATGGGTGATGTCTCACGACAGGGACTATCTCTTTGATTCGGAGGACCTCAGAATCCTGACCAGCCTCGCCAACTTCACCTGCGCGGCGCTCACGATGACACGCGCAAAAGCGGACGCTGAAGCCAGGGCGGCAGAAGCAGAGGCAGTAAGAAATGCGCTGGCATTGGCGGAAGCTCGCAAGGACGACTTCATTGCGTTGCTGAGTCACGAACTGCGCACCCCCCTTGGGCCCATTGACAGTGCCATGACTGCCGCGCGAAAACTCGCGACAGACAATCCCGGCGTAATGTCTGCGTTGGGCATTGCTGACAGGCAGTTGCGGATACTGAAACGACTCGTAGGTGACCTGCTCGACGCGTCCCGGATAAGGCACGGCAAACTTTCTCTCCGTCCTTCGTACGGGTTACTCCAGGATATCGTCGCAGACGCGGTGACGGCGATGAAGGCAAACATCAATAATGGTGAGCATCAATTGCATCTCAAGGTGCCGCCGCAGCCGGTGACCGTCCACGCCGACCCGGCGCGCCTCACACAAGTTGTGGCAAACCTGCTGTCGAACGCGGTGAAATACACGCCAGCTGGCGGCGACATCACCCTGACGGTGGAGGCACCTGATCTCAGCATCGAGTCGACACACGACTCATCGTCCCGGCATGCGATCATCAAAGTGAAGGACAACGGCACGGGCATTTCGGCGTCGCTCCTGCCGCACGTTTTCGAGATGTTTGCCCAGTCTGCCTCGGCGCGAACGCGAGCAGAGGGCGGCCTCGGAATTGGACTGGCCCTCGTGAAGCATCTGGTGGCGGCACACAATGGCACAGTTACCATAGCGAGCGCCGGCGAAGGCCAAGGGACGGAGGTAACGATACGACTACCCATTGTCTGTGAAACCGTAGACGAGTCGACAAAGTCAATGCCGCATGCAATGACACCGAGGCGCATCCTCCTCGTCGACGACAACGCGGACGCGATAGAGGCGTTGGGCACGGTCCTCGAACTCGAAGGGCATGAAGTAAAGCGAGCGACGAATGGACCAGACGCGCTGTCGATAGTGGAGTCATTTATGCCCGAGATTGCCCTCATTGATATCACGATGCCCGGCATGGATGGCCTTGAACTCGCACAGTTGCTGCGCCTGCGCGCGCAGTGCTCCTTGACCAGGCTGGTTGCTCTAACAGGCTATGTCAATGATCCCACCAGCTTTCAGAACGACGAACGGGTATTTGACTTTCACCTCACTAAACCACTATCGCTGGACGACCTCGCCGATGTCCTGTCGTGCTCATAGGGTTTCGCTTTCGGGTGAATAGCAGCCAGGAATGAAGTATGCGCGCCTCTCCAATCTCGCAAAGGTCGCCGGTGACGATTTTTTCGGTCATCGAATTGTGACGGCGCTGCGAACAGCGACGTGCGATGCGGCGAGTTCACTGCGATGCCCGGACGGCCGGGTATTGGAGGGAAGGCCTGACGCAGTGAGTGGCATCCGCTAACGATGAACTTCGCCGTCTATCATGGGCGAACACTTCCGTTGTTCGCCGAGGAGGAGCATTGAAAACAGCAATCATCAAGGACCTTCGCCCAACTCAGTTGACGCATGGACTGCGAGAGATACGTCAAAAGACTCAGTTCTACCAGTCGCTGTCCGGTCATGACCTGAACATGGCGATTGCGGAAAAGCCCGTCCCGCTGGTCATTGGCCCCGGCGGTTCACCTTTTGCGATTGACCATCATCATGTCGCAACTGCGTTGTGGCACGTTGGGATAAAAGCAATGCCGGCGGTGCTCGTGGCCGATTTTTCATCGCTGCCGTACCAGGAATTCTGGCTGTCGATGGAGAACCGTCGCTGGACCTACCCTTACGACGCCAAAGGTCAACGCAAAAGCTTCACTGATATGCCATACCACGTGTGGGAGTTAGCTGACGATGAATATCGCAGCCTTGCGGCTTCGGTTCGCGACGCAGGTGGATACGAAAAAACCACTGTGCCACTGGAAGAATTCAGGTGGGCGGACCTGTTTCGCACCTATCTACCGTACCCCAGGACAGACGACGAATTCGTTTCCGTTGAACGCCAGGCGTTCAAGCTTGCAAGGAGCAAAGCGGCTGCGGGCTTGCCAGGTTACATCGGCAAAGCGCGACGGTAGGCGGCAACCAGTAACAGCCCCCTGGTAACCCCGCACATTCTTGCGCCGCCCAGTGACTCGGACACGCACGGCAAAGCAGCTCAGAGGAGAAAAGGAGACATCCATGCAAACACTCATCGCATTGTTCGGGGAGGGGAAGAACCTCTCTGCATTGCAAATGGGGATGCGCGCAGGAGTGACGTTTTTTGCCGCACTCGCTTTGATTCGTATATCGGGGCGACGTTCCTTCGGTCAGCGTTCACCGTTCGATTACGTTGTTGCCATTCTGCTTGGCGCAACATTGAGCCGCGCTATCGTCGGCGCTTCGCCAGCTGCACCGACCTTTTTCGCTTCACTGGTTATCGTGCTCATGCATCGCACCCTGGCGTGGGCTTGCGTCCGCTCGCGCGCGCTGGAGTTGCTGGTAGGAGGTGTGGAGCGACAGCTATATCGAGACGGGAATTTCAACGAACGACAAATGTTAGCGGCGCTTGTTTCCCGAACCGACGTCCTGGAGACAGTCCGGAAAGAACTGGGCACCGATGCACTGGACACGGTGCAAAGCGCGATTCTTGAACGCAACGGCGAAATAAGCATCATCCGGAAGAGCAGCGCATTAGACCGATGAAGATATCTCACTGTCCTGTTACCGGGGACGCGCATATTCCGCTTGCGCTCAGTTCGAACCGCCCAGTCTTCTCAAGAGCGCCTGGATTGGACCGATTGCCTATTTCACCTTGGGGCCAAGCAAATCCTCCTCAATATACTTCCGGGCAGGCATCTTGCTGACAGTTTCCGTGTCGGAGACACAAAAGGAGCGGCGAATGGATGATGACCGGACAAATCCTATTGAGGAGCGCCGCCGTCTTGGCGGATGGCTGCCTCGCAAAGAAGACGAATTGGTGGCGTTCAGGAAAGACCTTTCGAAGCAAGCTCAGGAGCGTACCGGGTTGGTCCCACGGATGAGTGCTGTGGCGGACCTGGCGGCGCTAATCAACGGCGACCCGGTCCTTCGCATGGATCTGACCCGCGCCATTGGTGACGCTATCACAGCGGGGTATGAGCTTGGCTATTCCACCATCGGTGAGTTAATGGATATCGTCGACTATCTGATGACCTACTCCCCGCGCTTCAGCGAAGCGAGTTTGATTCACTGCCCGTTGAACGCAGTGCTTGACTGGCCAATGTGCATGCCATCCGGCTATGCGTTGTTTCGTGACCCTGCACTCAACGCCCAGCTCAAGCGTGTGCTTAACGTCTGGTGTGGATTTCTGAGCGGCCCTCACTCGCGCACGCACCTGAACACCTCGGCTCCAAAAGGTTGGTTTTCTCCCGAAGCGCAGAAACAGCTCGACATGTCACAGTTTATCTGCGACCCGGATAAGCCTTACTGGGGATATTCGTCGTGGAACAGCTTTTTCACACGAAACTTTCGTTATGGCATCCGCCCGGTCGCCGAGCCCGATAACAGCAAGGTGATAGTCACCGCATGTGAGGCATCCCCTTACAACATCCAGCATGACGTTAAGCTTCACGACCAATTCTGGATTAAGTCCCAGCCCTATTCGCTGCAGGAGATATTCACTGCCGGCCAACGCGAGCTGGCAGTGAAATTCGTCGGTGGGAGCGTATATCAGGCATTCCTCAGCGCATTCAACTATCACCGCTGGCACGCACCTGTCAGCGGCAGGATTGTGAGGGCATATCACGTCGACGGCAGCTACTACTCTGGCGCGGAGTCGGAAGGCATCGACCCGGGCGGACTCAACGATTCGCAGGGCTATACCACGGCGGTCGCAACACGAGCGGTTATTGTCATCGACTGCGACGACTCGCAAGTTGGACTCGTCGGCTGCATCTTTGTCGGCATGGCGGATGTGTCGTCATGCGTCATCGAGGCGCTCCCTGGTCAGCGAGTTGAAAAAGGCGATGAGCTCGGATATTTTCAGTACGGCGGCTCGACCTACTGCCTCGTTTTCCGACCGAATGTGGTTCGAAGCTTTGTGTCACAGCCACCATTCGACGACGAGGCTCCACCACTTGAAGTCAACTCGCATGTTGCGACAGCAAGATAAAGGCTTCGCTGGAAAACCTGGCGATGTGCCTTAACATGGGCCCAGCAAGCCAGCCGTTGCTGCTGCCATTGGCATCGAACCGTGGACGCGCAACGTGGTCGGCTATGGCCAGCAGCGATGGTCAACTGGTTGCCAACGCGAGGCCGCCGGGCCTGAGCAGGCGAGTGTGGTGGATGCCATGGTCAGGCGCTCCGCTACGAATGATTCAACCGCTCGCATCAGCGAAGACAGGTCCGCCGGCTTGCGGAAATACATTGACCAGCACCGCGGCCCAACGGTTGGTTCAGGTGCCGCCGACATCAGGACAATCGGCACCTGGGTGAATGCGGGCCAGCACCGTACCCGTCTGCAAAGTTCCGCGCCATCTATCTCAGGCCTCTCCAGGTCGGTGATGATGACGTTTGCGGGCTCGTGAGCGAGTTTCCTCAGTGCATCTCGGGCGCTATCTGCAAGAACGACACGATGTCCTTTACTTTCCAGCGCAAGCTGGAAAGACCAGAGACTCTCCAAATCGTCATCGACGAGCAGCACCGTGGACATCGTGCAAGGCATGCCATGTTAGGTACGCGAGATGCGCAATGCGCGTGCCACGACCACGGACTGCGACGCCTCCATTCGTCCTGGAGAATTGTGCATGGCCGCCGTGCGTCCCCGGTTCCTCCCACTGGTCATCGCGGACGCGTTGCAGCTCCCTTTGTCTGGCCCTTGAAATCTCGGAACGTACGGTGACTGACCGCGTCACACCACAGCAAAAGGGACAGTGCCGTTTGCCCGTGGGGCTGTGGGCCGGCCGCTTCGGCAGCACGTCGCGGCAGGAGAGAGGGAACCGCGGAATACTCCTTGCTCGCACCAAATCATTCCTGCCCAACCGGAATCCAACATGGCCACCAACCCGAAGGAACAGAACCCTGCGAGTGAAAAGTCCGAGAGCGATATCGATGAGGGGCCGTTGAGGGCACCTTCCGCGCCAGCGGCCCTCCGGCGACGGGCGGAGCCACGCGGATTAAGTCCGAAGATGGCGAAGAAGTCGACGAGGACGAGCCGGGATAAATCGCACGTGCAAACAAGCAGGCAAGAACACCTGTAGCGTCCGGCGCCAGCGGTATAGCGCGCCAGGGGCGGGATAGGACGCTACGCCACGGGGCGCACTGGCGAGGCGTAACTGCGCCCGTGAGTGTCGATATCCCGCGTTAGTTAATTTGCGTCGGCTTGAGCACGAGCGGGGAACCTTCAATTAACAACCGCTATTTTGCGGAGGCCCCGCTCGCCGCAGCCGCCTGACTTGCCGCCTTTGCCTTCTTGCCGGCCTCATGGTGCCCAATGGCACATCCAGCGGCCGCCCCTGCCGCGCCATGCTTTCCCGCAACGTGCCCGGCAACGCCTCCAACGACGGCACCCTTCGCGCAACCAGCAGCCTCCGCGTTTCCAGCGACGGCGGCGCCCAAAGCCAAGAGAACATAGCCAACGAGTCTCATCATGAGGGTCTCCCCGAAATTACGTTTCGATTTTCTTCGTGCAAGGAACGTACCCGAGGTAAGAATGAGACGGTGCCTTCGCGATATCGAATGACGGCGCAGAATACCCGCTCAGACGTTTGCCAGGGCTTCAGGAGGGCTTACTCAAGTTCCAGATGAAGCGTTCTTAGTCAATCAAGGAGGAACGGAAGGTTGATGACGTCGGCGCTTGCCCACATCGTCGGTTCCACAAAAGGGGGGACCATCGTCCTGACAGGCGGCTCGCACCATTCCCTGAAGCCCCGCACTTTGAGATATTCGGTTTCCGAACTCACGACTTAGCAGGCAACTACAGCTCTTGGACAAGAGTTGCATAAAAGCGGAAGAAGCGTCTGGTGGGCATGACCGTTGGGTGTAAAGAGCGATACGCCGCAAGCCCGGGTGAGAGTGGGCATCGAACCTTTCCTTTCCCAAAGAGGCGAAACCCCGCGGCGTCGCCGGACGAAGAGGTCAAGGAATTTAGCTGAGAGGGCTAAGGACTTGCGAACGTTCGCTCACATTTTGACGGGATTGAATATGCGTTTCAGCACTTCGCGTTTCAGCACTTCGCCTTGCCACACCACCGGATGAACATGCTATCGCACGAGACTGGAGGCGTGTCTGCTCGCATGGCAGGATTGGACGGGCGTGAAGGCTTCGCACGGATCTTAATAAGGAAACCGCAGTGTTCCCATGGATCAAACCATTTGCCTGAACTCAAAGCCCCTGCGCGCGGTCAAGGATCGACTATCGATCCAACTGAGAAGCTCGAAGCGATCAGCACGATCTTTTCACCATAATTCACCTGGTGCCGATACGTGCCCGCTTCAACGCAATCGGGGATGATGCGAAAATAGCGTGCCGGGGTACGCTTACCACGTGCCCAGGTCGCGGGCGCGGTGCCGTATACGTTCATGTCGCCCTCGTTCGCTCAGATGCGAGGAGCGAAGGTGCGCTGTATGTCGCAGGTGTGTCTCCCTGACGTCCGCAGGAACTGACGACGTGATCTCGCCGTCGCCATTGTGACCCAGGAGATCATCGCCGTGCTTGATCGTGGCCATCATCGTTTTTAGTCGCTTCATCATGTAACTTCAGTCTCCTTCAGGCTGTGCTCAGCCTTTCCAGTTCGGTGTCGACCAGCAGCTTCTTCAGCTCCGGCACGCAGGACCCGCAGTTGCCGCCGGCCTTCAGGCACGCGGTGATTTCCGCCGCGGTCTTTAGCCCTTGCTCACGGATCGCCGTGCAGATCGTCTTGCGTCCCACACCGAAACACGAGCAGATCGTGGGCCCCGTATCGACACCCTTGCCAATCGGCTGCCCGACCAGCAGACCAGCACGGTCCTCCTCGTCGAGCCTGCCCTTCCCGAACAGGCCCGCGAGCCACGTACGCGACGGCAACGGCAACTCGGGGCGCGCCGATACGAAGATGCAGCTCTCGATACGCTCGTCGACCAGATGCACGGCGCGATAGACGCCCGCCGTCCTGTCCTCGTACTCCAGCCAGTCGGCGTACGGATCGTCGATGCCGAACAGTGCTTGCGCCCAGCCATTGTGATCGGTGAGCGGCTTGCGCCCCGCGAGTTCGTAGCGCACGAACTGCGTGCCGTGGACACGCGTCCAGTAGGTCATGCCGTCCAGCAACGGGGCGTGACGGCTCAACGAGAAGCCGTGCCAGGCGACGTCGAACCTGTCGACGCGAACCGGCGTATGTTTGAACTCGGGCTCCCCGGAGACCGGATCGACCTCGGGATTCACCACCGCGCCGACCCGCGCGTCGGACGCCACCTGATCGTTCCAGTGGATCGGTACGAACACGCTGCCTCGCGATATGCCACCGCCATGCTGCACACGTGCGACCATCGTGCCCCAACGGCTCGACACGCGCGCGAGTTCTCCTTCCCGCACGCCGCACGACAGCGCGTCCTGCGGATGCAGATCGACGAATGCCTCCGTAACGTGGCCGGCGAGTTTCTCCGACTTGCCCGTGCGGGTCATCGTGTGCCATTGGTCGCGCACCCGGCCGGTATTCAGCGTGAGCGGATACTCGCCGTCCGGTGCGTGGACCGGTGCGCGCGGCGGGGTCGCGACGAAACGCGCCTTGCCGTCTGCGTGCGCATAGCGGCGATCACCGAAGAGACGCGCGGTACCGCACTGCTCTGAGCCGTTCGCCGCGAGTACCGGCCACTGGATGGGCTGCAGCGCGTCGTAACGCTCGCGGCCAAGCGCGACGAGCCCGCCCAAATTGAACACACGCGGCACATCGCCTTCGATGTGCTCATTGCCTGTTTTCCCGTCGCTGTCAGTGGTCTTGCCACTGCTGCCAGCGTCGTTACTGTAAGTACTCAGCCGCGCATGCTCATCAAAAATTTCATGCGGAGCCGAAAAATCAAAGCCGGCATACCCCATGCGCTGTGCGACGTGGCAGATGATCCGCCAGTCCGCGCGTGCTTCGCCCGGTGCCGGCAGGAACGCCCGCTGGCGCGAAATCCTGCGCTCGGAGTTGGTGACCGTGCCGTCTTTCTCGCCCCAGCCGAGCGCCGGCAGCAGAACGTGGGCAAACGCATTGGTGTCCGTACTTTCAACAATGTCGGAGCTGACGACGAGCTCGCAGCGCGCGAGCGCGCGCTTCGCCTGATCGCCATCGGGCAGGCTCACAACCGGGTTCGTGCCCATGATCCAGACAGCCTTGATCCGCCCTGTCTCGATTGCCCCAAACAACTCGACGGCCTTGAGTCCCGGCCGCTCCGCGATGGCGGGCGAGCCCCAGAAAGTCTGCACGAGTTCGCGATGGCGCGGATTGTCGAGTTCCAGATGTGCCGCCAGCGTGTTCGCGAGGCCGCCTACTTCACGCCCGCCCATCGCGTTCGGCTGTCCGGTAAAAGAGAACGGCCCCATCCCCGGCTTGCCGATGCGGCCTGTCAGCAGATGGCAATTGATGATGCTGTTCACTTTGTCGGTGCCGGAGGTCGACTGGTTCACGCCCTGGGAATAGACCGTTACGACCTGCTCGGTCCGCGCGAAGAGCCGATAGAACTCGAGCAGATCGTGCCGGTCGACCTTGCAGGCCTTCGCGCACTGCGCGAGATCGAAGCCGTTCACCACGTCAGTTGAGGCAGCATCGAGCGCCTGCGCATAGCCGGTCGTATGCGCATCGACGAAACCTGCATCTGTCGTATCGTGTTCCGCGAGAAAACTGAGCAGCCCGTTGAACAGCCGGACATCGGTGCCCGCCTTCAGCGGCAGGTGCAGGTCGGCCATCTCGCAGGTCGCGGTGTAGCGCGGGTCAATCACGACGACCTTCATCTCGGGTCGAGTTTCCTTGATCCTGACAATCCGCTGGAACAGGATCGGATGGCACCACGCGGTGTTCGATCCGACCAGCACGACCAGGTCCGCGAGTTCGAGGTCCTCGTAGCACACTGGCACGAGGTCTTCGCCGAACGCACGTTTATGTCCTGCAACTGATGACGACATGCACAGGCGCGAATTGGTGTCGATGTTTGCGCTGCCGACATAGCCCTTCATCAGCTTGTTGGCGACGTAGTAGTCCTCGGTCAGCAGTTGTCCCGAGACGTACAGCGCGACAGCATCCGGGCCGTGCTGATCGATGATCCGGCGAAAGCCGCCGGCAACCGTGTCGAGCGCATCGCTCCACGACACGTTGCGCAATTCACCGCTGCCCGGATCGCGCAGTTGCGGATGCAGCAGGCGTCCATCGAGCCCGACCGTTTCGCCGAGCGCCGAGCCCTTCACGCATAAGCGGCCGGCGTTTGCCGGATGGCGTTCGTCGCCGGCAATGTCCGGCGGGCCGTCCGTGCGCGGCGTCGCGAGTACGCCGCAGCCGACGCCGCAGTAGGGACAGGTGGTTCGGACCGGGTCACGACTTGCGTCGGGCGGATTGGAAATGACGATAGGAAAACTCACGTTCGATTCCGGTTCAGGCGGGCTGCGCCTCGCACAGGGCTTTACCGAACAACAGCCGGGCGCGCAACGGCGCAATGTCGGTCCGGTTCTGGATCAGTTCGAAGTACCAGGCGCCGTCCTTGACGTCGCCGTACAGGACGGCACCGATCACCCGGCTACCCTCGATCACAAGGCGCTTGTAGATGCCGCGTCGCGGATCGCGCAACACGAGGTCTTCACTGTCCGGGCCGCCGGTGAATTCGCCGGCAGAATAAAGATCGACGCCGGTGACTTTCAGCTTGGTCGCGGTCGCGCGCTGCACGTAACGGCGGTGGCCCGCACGGGCCAGGTGCGCGCCACAGACCCGCGCCTGATCCCAGATCGGCGCAACGAGACCGAAGGTCGCCGTGCGGTGCTGCACGCATTCGCCAACGGCATAAACACGCGGATCGTAGGTCTGCAATGTGTCGTCGACGACGATCGCGCGCTCGCAGTGCAAGCCCGCCTGCTTCGCGAGCTCGATATTCGGTCGCACCCCGGCCGCCATGACAACCAGGTCGGCAGGAATCTCCATGCCGTCGTCAAAACGCACCGCGGTGACTCGCTCCGGCCCGACAATTTCGGCGGTGCGTGCCTTCATCAGGAAACGCAGGCCCCTCTTCTCCAGCGTTTGCAGCAGGAGGGCCGAAGCGCTCCTGTCGAGCTGGCGGTCCATCAGGCTTTCGGTGTCATGCACAACAGTCACCGACATGCCCTGGCGCATGAGCCCGTTCGCCGCCTCCAGCCCGAGCAGACCACCGCCGATGATCACGGCGTGACGGTGACTGCGCGCTGCGGCGAGCATCGTCTCGACGTCCTGGATGTCGCGAAACGCGATCACCCCTGGCAGCTGGTGACCCGGCACCGGAATCAGGAATGGCTTCGAGCCGGTTGCGATCAGCAGCCGGTCATAGCCCACCTCAATGCCGCTTTGCGAGCGCACGATGCGGCGCCTCCGATCAATAGCGGCCACCGGGTCACCCGCATGCAGCCGGATACCATTATCCGTATACCAGTCACGCGTATTGAGGATGATCTCGTCGACACGCTTCTCGCCGGCGAGCACCGGTGACAGCAGGATGCGGTTGTAGTTGCCGTACGGCTCGGCGCCGAATACGGTGATGTCATAGAGGTCCGGTGCGAGCTTCAGCAGCTCCTCGACAGTGCGCATGCCGGCCATACCGTTGCCGACCACCACCAGACGCGGACGGGAAGGCGCGCCGGGCGATGCGCCTCCCGAGGTCTGTCCCGCGTATTCGTGTCTCATGCGGCAACCCACACCTGACCGCTCTCGACGCGCACCGGGTAGGCGTTGACGGAATGCTCGGGCGCCTCGAGGCACTCGCCGGTGCGCAGATCGAAATGATGCTTGTAGATCGGCGAGGCCACCACGATGCGCTCACCGAGGTTGCCGACCAGTCCCCGCGAGAGCACCGCTGCCTGCGAACCCGGATCGAAGTTGTCGATCGCGAAAACGCTGCCGTCACCGTGCGCGACGTGAAACACCGCGACCTGCTCGCCGTTGACAAGCGCACAGACGCCCGTATTCGGAACAATGTCGTCGAGCGCACACACGGGCATCCACGATTGCGGAAGTCGATCGTTGTTCATGTTGATCTCCTCAGGGTAGGTCGTGTAGAGGGTCAGGCGGTCTCGACAACCACGGGAATGGGGAATTGCTTCGCTTGCCGCTCGGCGGGCGTCGCGGGCCGGATCTGGCCGCGCTCCTCCACAAACGTAACGGTGCTGTCGGCCTTTTCGCTGTTGACGAAATGACGGAAGCGTTTGCGTGTTTCAGGATCGGTGACGGCTTTCTTCCACTCGTCTTCGTAGCTGTCGACCACCTGCTGCATTTCGACTTCGAGTTCCGCCGCAACACCAAGGTGATCGTTGACGACCACGTCGAGCAGATACTCGAGGCCACCTTCGAGGTTGTCGCGCCACACACTGGTGCGTTGCAGACGATCCGCCGTGCGCACGTAGAACATCAGGAAACGGTCGATGTAGCGCACCAGCGTGTCGTTATCGAGGTCGGACGCGAGCAGTTCGGCATGGCGCGGCTTCATGCCGCCATTGCCGCACACATAGAGATTCCAGCCCTTCTCTGTGGCGATGATGCCGACGTCCTTGCCCTGCGCTTCCGCGCATTCACGGGTGCAGCCCGATACGCCGAACTTGATCTTGTGCGGCGTGCGCAGGCCCTTGTAGCGGTTCTCGAGTTCGACCGCGAGGCCTACTGAATCGCCGACACCGTAACGGCACCACGTCGAACCGACGCACGACTTCACAGTGCGCAGCGACTTGCCGTATGCGTGGCCCGATTCGAAACCGGCGGCAATCAGTTCTTCCCAGATGAACGGCAGTTGCTCGACGCGCGCGCCGAACAGATCGACCCGCTGACCGCCGGTGATCTTGGTGTAAAGGCCGTATTTCTTCGCAACCTTGCCAACCGCGATCAGGCCGTCGGGCGTCACCTCGCCGCCGGGCATGCGTGGCACGACCGAATAGGTGCCGTCGCGCTGGATGTTGGCAAGGTAGTAGTCGTTGGTGTCCTGCAGCGATGCGTGCTCCTTCTTTAGCACGAATTCGTTCCAGCACGACGCGAGGATGCTCGCAACGGCCGGCTTGCAGATGTCGCAGCCAAGCCCATGACCATGCTTCGCGAGCAATTCGCCGAAGCTGCGCACGCCCTCGACACGTACGATGTGATACAGCTCCTGGCGCGAATACGGGAAGTGTTCGCACAGGTGGTTGTTGACCATGAGACCCTGCTTCTTCATCTCGGCCTTCATCACCTGCGTGACGAGAGGCACGCAGCCGCCGCACGACGTGCCGGCCTGGGTCGCGCATTTTAGCGAGCCGATGTCGGTCGCGCCCGCGCACACCGCGGCGCACAGGTCGCCTTTGGAGACGTTGTTGCACGAGCAGATCTGCGCGGCCGCGGGCAGCGCGTCGACCCCGAGTCCGGGTTTGGCCTTGCCGTCGCTTTGCGGCAGGATGAGAAATTCCGGCGCTTCGGGCAGCTCGATGCGATTCAGCATCATCTGCAGCAGCGTGCCGTATTCGCTCGCATCGCCCACCATCACAGCGCCGAGCAGTTGCTTGCCGCACTCCGACACCACCAGCTTCTTGTAGACCTGCTTGCGTTCGTCGCTGAACTGGTACGTGCGGCTGCCCGGCGTCTTGCCGTGCGCGTCGCCGATGCTCGCGACATCCACGCCCATCAGCTTGAGCTTGGTACTCATGTCCGCGCCGCTAAAACCGGCCTGCTCGCCCAGCAATTGCTTCGCTGTGACGCGTGCCATGTCATACCCTGGCGCTACAAGGCCATATACCATGCCGTTCCACGCCGCGCATTCGCCGATCGCATAGATGTCGGGATCGCTCGTGCGGCAGGTGTCATCGATCGCAATGCCGCCGCGCGGGCCCAGTTCCAGTCCGCAGTCACGCGCGATCTTATCGCGCGGACGGATACCTGCGGAAAACACGATCATGTCGGTGTCGAGATGCGTGCCGTCGGCGAACTGCATCCGGTGGGTGCCCGCTTCGCCGTCGGTGATGCTAAGCGTGTGCCTGGCCGTATGGACCTGCACGCCCAGCTCCTCGATCTTGCTGCGCAGAACCCGTCCGCCGCCGTCGTCGACCTGCACCGCCATCAGGCGCGGGGCGAACTCGACGACGTGCGCGGCCAGTCCCATATCATGCAGCGCCTTCGCGCATTCAAGTCCTAGCAGGCCGCCGCCTACCACCACACCTGATTTCGCGCGCGCGCCGCACGCCTGCATCGCCTCGAGATCTTCGATGGTGCGATAGACGAAGCAGTCCTCACGATCGCTGCCCGTCATCGGTGGAACAAACGGCGAGGAACCGGTGGCGAATACCAGTTTGTCGTAGGAAAGCGTCTCACCGGTCGAGATGCTTACCGTGTGGGCTTCCCGGTCGATCGACACCGCCTTTGCATTGAGCCTGAGCAGCACGTTCTCACGATCGAAAAAACCAGGCTTCACGAGCGACAGGTCTTCCGCGGATTTGCCGGAAAAGAATTCGGATAGGTGTACGCGATCATAAGCGGGACGCGGCTCCTCGCACAGCACGGTGACGTGCAGCGCGGCGCTCGCGTCGTCCACAAGGCATTCAAGAAGTTTGTGTCCCACCATGCCGTGACCAATGACGACAACGTTCATGACTGGAGTCCCATCCGTTTCCAATTCGATTTCCAACGCGGTTCGCGGCATGTTTTTTCGTCCGGCAAATAAAAAGGCGTCCCGCGGATCCAGTCATCAGGTGACTGAATTCGGGGGACGCCGTTGTCCAAAAAACCGCAATCTGGGATTCACTTCTGCTGCATGCGGGCCGGACCGCCATTGGTCCTCCGCGCATACTTATGCAAAGGCCGTGCCATGAGTCACTTCGATCGCAGTGGCCCAGGCCACGGGTGATGCGAGGCATCGGCCCTGGTTTGGGGTGCAACAGAAAGATGCACTTTGATGCAGCAGGGCACAAAGGTGGTGCGGTGCAGCACTGCATCCGTGCAGCGGTCGGGCGAAGATGGCCTGCTGTGGTTTGGCTCGTGAACCGGGATTAGTGAGCAACCCAGAAGTTTTCGTGGTGTACTACCCGCATCGACACTGTCTGGCGTAGATATTGCGTCTATTGATGCGCGCGGCAACGGTGCCGGCACATGGAGTCACGCTGCAGAGGGTGCGCAATGCGCCGCCCGGCAGCATAGGCAACCCAGATCAGGACAACGGCGTCCCTTCGTTCAACACGACGAGCGGACGCCGTTTGCGTTTGGCGCAGCGCTCGATCAACCGGCCATCGAGCCGGCCGCCTCAGGACTTACAAGGACATCACCATGGCAACGGGCAAGGTCACTTTACTCAGCGCGGGTCCGGGCGACCTCGATCTGCTCACAATCAGGGCGGCGAGGCTGCTGGCAAGCGCCGATGTCGTGCTGCTCGACGACCTCGTCAATCCGGCGATCGTGTCGCTTGCGCCGCAGGCGCGCGTGATTCGCGTGGGCAAGCGCGGCGGCTGCAAGTCGCCCCCCCAGGCGTTCATTCAGCGCCTGATCCTGCGCTACGCGCGTGCCGGCCGCCACGTCGTACGCGTGAAAGGCGGCGACGCCCTGCTATTTGGACGCGCCGGCGAAGAACTGGCGGAACTGCGCCGCGCGCAGATACCATTCGAGATCGTCAATGGCATTTCGTCGGGATTTGCAGCGGCAGCAGGTCTCGGTATTTCGCTCACGCATCGCAATCACTGCCCGGGCGTGACGTTTATCACGGCGCACCTGCGCGACGACAGCGAGCCCGACTGGGCCGCACTGGCCGCCACCGGCACGACGCTCGCCATTTACATGGGCATGAGCCGCATCGACAGCCTGTGTGCCGCGCTGATGTCGGCCCTGCCGCACGACACGCCCGCTGCGGTGGTGCAATCGGCGGGCAGCGCTGCGGAGCGGCACGTGCTGGCGACGCTTGACTCGCTTGCGGCGAGTGCGCGTGAAGCCGGGCTTGGAAGCCCCGCTGTCATTCTGGTTGGCAAGGCGATTGGCGAGGCCGGCTCGCACGCTACGCACGAGTCGGTGGCGGACGTGTCTACTGAATTACCGTCCACTTCTCACGTGCGGCGCTACGAGCGCGAGGCGGTCTTGCGCAGCGCATGATCCAGACGCCAAACGATAAAAAGCTTAGGCCCGCGTCGTCTGACGCGGGCCGTTTTACATACGGCGTTGGCATATGACAGCGGCGATCCAATTTGCACACACCGGTCGCTTCACTCTGCAAAAGAACTGACGTTTCACACCTTCAGGCTGGGCTCCCGCGTCTGTCCGATCCTTTGCGAGCGAGGCGAAACGGGAAGCGCGCGCGGCGACTTGCAGCCAATGCAGGCACTTTTCGCGCCACGCCCAGCTCACACCCTATCCGCACGCGCGCCCGCAGCCGGGATCCCGCTCGCAACCACCAGGCTCTCCGTAGGCAGCGCCCATGTGAGCCAACGCGTGCGATGCAGGACAACCAGCGCGAAGGCGAGCGCGGAGATAACGCCAAAGGTCGCGAAGCCCATCTGATAGCTGCCGGTGCTTTCCTTGGCCATCCCCATGATCACGGGAAGATAGAAGCCGCCGATGCCGCCCGCTGCACCGATGATGCCGGACATCAGCCCGGTCTTGCCTTTCCAGCGTTGCGGCACGAGCTGGAACGTCGCGCCATTGCCGAGCCCGAAGCACAGATAGGTGGCCACCAGCAACGCGATGCCGGCGGGCAGCGGCGGCATCCACGCGGCGAATGCGAAATCGCACAGCGAAATACCGGCGAGCAGCAGCACCAGCGCGCGCACGCCGGAGATGCGGTCGGCGATTAGGCCGCCGAGCGGCCGCACCAGCGCACCCGTGAAGGCGAGCAGCGACATGAAGAGCCCCGCCTCCACCTTTGGCAACTGATACAGCGAAACCAGCAGCGTCGTCACATAGGACGACATGCCGACGAAGCCGCCGAACGTGATGCTGTAGACCAGCATCACGACCCACGTGTCGCTTTCCGAGAGCACGCTGCGATAGTGCTTCGGCAGCACCGCAATCGCCAGCAGCGCGCCCAGTACCGGCAGCAGCAGCACGCCCGTCTTGCCGGCGCCGAACACACCCGCGTGCACGGCGAGCACGAGTGCGATCAAGCCGCCTAGCGTGACGCAGAAGCTGCGCAACGCACGCGGCGCGCTGCCGGACTTCGGCCCCAGGTCCTTCGCCCAGAAGAACAGCGCCGTGGCCGCGAGCGCGAGCAACGGCAACGCAGCGCCCGCGGCCTTGGCCCAGCCGAAGTGATCGGCGAGGCTCGGGAACAGGAAACCGTCGAGCACCGCGCCGATATTGCCCGCTGCAGCGAGCCCCAGCACCAGCCCCTGCACCTTGGGCGGATAGTTGCTGCCGGCCATCGGCAGCGCCACCGCAAAGCTCGCGCCGCCCACCCCGAGAAACACGCCCAGCACCAGCAGCATCACGTATGAAGGCGCGGACGGTGACAGCAGCAGCACGATCGACGGTAATGCCGACAGCACGACGCCGCAGAGCGCAATGCGGCGGCCGTCATAGGCCTGATACAGGTTGCCGAGCGTCACGCGCAGGATCGCCGCGCCCAGCACCGGAACCGCGACGAGAAAGCCCAGTTCCGCGGGCGACATCGAAATGTCCCTGTGGATGAACGGGGCGAGGGGGCCGTACATGACCCAAACGGTAAACCCGGTATCGAAGTAGAGGAAGCACGCGAGCAACGCGCGCCAGTTACCGCTCGTCAGCGAATTCAACAGATGTTTCATGGGTTTCTCTCACAGGGCAAAGGCTATTGAAGAGCGCGGCCGGCGCTGGCGTGCCGACCTTGAAGAGGCATGCCGCGCGTGTCGACGACGCTTTTGATAAGCTCGTCCATCTCCTTGATGATGTCCGCGAGCACGGTCGTGATCACAGCGAATTCCCGCCCGAACTGGCCTGCTCGCGCGGCCGAGATACGCGCGTTGAGGGCGACGATGTTGGCCTGCATCGAGATGCTGCCGAGCCGCCCGGCAATGTCGGTCTGCCGCTTGAGCGCTGCCGCTTCGATGCCGCGCATCTCGTGCTGATACGCGAGCGTGATGTCCTGCAGCAGTTCGAGCAGCGGCGTCGCCTGAGTGACGAGTGCGTCGAGTTGGGTCCGATCCTCCACGCGGCCCGACTCGACGCACGACACTGCGCGATTCACCTGGGCGATAAATTGCTGAATCCGCTCATCGGCCCTACGGTTGCCGAAATACAGCTCGCGCAGCGCTTCGGAAAACACGCCCGGCAGGCGCTCGTTGCCGCTCACCAGATCGGTATGCGCTTGCGCAAACGTGGCAAGGCACGCTTTGGCTACGGACAGCGCGTCGCTGTTGCCAAGCGACGCGAGCAGTACGTGCAGCACGATGCGCTGTGAGAGCATCCGTTGCCGCCCCCCCAGATTGATGAGCTCACCGATGACCTGTCCAGAGACGGCATCGGGACCTGAAAGAGTCGGCTGTTTCATCGTAAATGTGGACATGAAGGCCCTGCACCGTTACTCCATTCGCACGGCGCGCGCGCCATGACGAGACTCACGGCGGCATATGACGCGCAAAAAAAAGCGCCCCGAGCGCAACCGCGCGTCCCGATTGCTCGGTTGCACAGTTGGCACTCGGGACGCCGTTGTCCCTGCGGGTCGCTCAGACCGAGCGGCCGGTAAAGATTCAATACGTTGGGGCCTCCGTTGGCTCCGCTCCCGATCTATGCAATAGCCGTGCCATAGATCCGTGTGCGCTAATCCGGGGCAGTCTCTCCGGCGGCTTCCAGCCGCGCCTCATTCGGCTAACGGTGCGTCCGCCGGGCTGGCCAGTTCAACGACGTATCGCACAATCATCAAATTTCCAGAAAAGCCGGGACGTTCACCTCGGCACAAGTGATGGGATTTCAGTTGCTGCGAAGCACGGATTTGCCGCGTGGCCTGAATTAGGTTGGTGCGACGCGTTGGTGCAGCGCACTACAGCTGTGCACCGCACCGGCTCAAGCTACAGTGCCAGCGTTGGTAGCAAAACCATTCCGGAGCGAAGCTGACGTTGGCACCGGGCGGTAACCTGGTCAACTTCCGCCCGCAAGGCGGATTCGCGTTCGGCGTGGGCAGCCAGCAATCCGTCGAGCTCGCGCGCATGCGCGGACCGCGCATCGCGTAGTGCCTGGTCCGATTGCGCACGCAAGATATTGCGCCCGACTGTAGCGGCTTCGCTCTGCCGGGTGTCGGCATCTCGCTCAGTCTGGGCACGGGCAAGATCTGCCAGCGCCGAGGCAAGGCGTGTCTGCTGATCCTCGAGTTGGCACACAGGGTATGACCTTCGGCCTGAGGACCTGCGCTGGCCGTCGCCAGGGACTCGGCGCGTATCACCGCGGCCGTCGCTTCTGTCTCAAGCTCTTCGCTGCGTTGCGCGAAGACCTGTTCGCCATGTTCGATCGCGAGCCCCCAGACCGATACCATCGCGTTCGCCACCGCTGGCGGCAGTGAGGCGCGCAATCTATCGATGCGCGCCCGCTCGTCCTTCCACAACTTGCGCTCGTCGTTGATCGAGGTCCGGCTGCGTTGCCGGATCTCGGTTTAGATCAGGTCGACGGTGAGATGATGCGGGAGCCGACAGGCGACACGTGCCTTTCGTCGAGGTTCCACGCGGTCCACGGACCGCGTCCGCCAGGCAAGGTCACAGCGACTGCCCCCCCCTCTGCCTGACGCATCACTCCACAGGCGGCTCCTCTTCGCCTCGCGTCTTGACGGGCTTGGCTCCCGCTTCCTCACGTTGCGGCATCTTGCTTTTCTCGTTATCGCTGTGCTTCACCGGTTGCGGATGCCTGATTTTTTCGTCGACGTCAGTCATGACTTTCCTCCCTCTACTTAGCCGATCGTCCTACGGCGATCACGAGACCTGTACTGCAATGTTGCGAAAATCACACGACTGCGGCTTCACGGACATCGACTACTTCGTCACTCCGAATCGGAGCCGCGCTCGAGGTCATTAATGGACCCCGGAATATTTCATGTTTTGATGTTCTGCCGATCGGTCAGATTCGTCAAGAGAGGCCATTGACCGGGGCTGCCGCAAGAAGCAGAGCGGGTTTCGCGCGCCCCTTCATCGTCATTTCGTAGTGCTTTTGCCGACCGCGATCTCGATGACCTCGCAGCCAGTGGATCGGATGATCACATATGTCATGCCGTGATATATAATTGGATTTAGGGCCTGTATCGGAACCCGGAGTGAACTGGAAATGCAACTGGCGCCAGGAAACCTGAACCCGCGAAAGCGGCCACGGGTTGCCGGCAAAGCCTCATTCATGAGTTTGATGACACAGTCTTATATGGACACCGCCCGGTTTGCCAGGTTGATCGTGATGTGATGCCGCAACGAGGTATCGGCTGCGGTCTTAAATCCGGCTTTACGCAGCCCGAAGCCGCGAGCCCTGATGGAATGCGCCAGGAATGTCCTCATCTCGGCCGCGTGCTTCAGGCACAAGACTGTGTTCAGGTTTGCACTCCTGCGGTCCGACCTGTTTTGCCATCACATTGAAATCAACCCTAGCAACCTACCAGTTCCATGACGCTTCAACGTGCACACTCCGCTATGCGGGTCTGTGGCTTACATGATGCGCTTCGTACGGAGTCTGGTGAGCAAGGATCGCCCAGGCGGTTCTTGCCATCTTGTTTGCCAAGGCTACCGCCGCCACATTTGCTGGGCGTCTCGCCTGAATCGCCTTTTGCCAGGCCGTTGGTACTTTGGTGTGACACAGAACAGAACGTGCTCCATGTATCAATAAGGTACGCAGGTATGGGTCACCGCGCCTTGAGATCGAGCCGAGCCGTATCTTTCCGCCCGTACCGTTCTGACGAGGAACGAGCCCCAGAAACGCTGCGAACTCGCGGCCTGACTTGAATGCCTTCGCGTCTCCAATTGTTGCCACCAAAGCCGTTGCAGTTAGCCGGCCGATTCCCGGTACTTCGGAAATCGCACGGCATGCCGCTTCCTGCTTCTGCCATGCACCAATCCTCTTCTCGAGTTGATTGATGTCTTCCTCAAACAGGTTGATGCGACGCAACTGTTCGAGGAGGTTCAGAACTATTGATCGTGGCAGCGTGTCTTCGAGTTCTGCCATGCGCTCCCTAATCTCATCGAGCCCTGCAACGCGTCCTGCGCGAAACGTAACACCGAATTCATACAGCAACCCGCGCAGCTGATTTATTTGCATTGTTCGAAACTTGACGAGCAACGAGCGCATGCGATGGAGGCTTAGCATCACTTGCTGATCTTCTGTCTTGGCGGCAACCGTACGCATGCCGGGTTGCTGCACGGCAGTCCAGATTGCCCGGGCGTCCGCCGCATCAGTCTTGTTTGTTTGCACGAAAGGTCGAATAAATTGGGCGTGTAATAGCACCACCTCATGTCCGAGCGCGCGAATCTTACGCGCCCACCAGTGAGCACTTCCGCAAGCCTCGAGGGCGATGCGACCGGCGGGGCGTTGCGCCAGAAATGTAATCAGATCGTCACGTCCGAACTTCCGATTCGCGATCTCGCCAGTTTGGGTGTCGACCCAGTACAGCTGGAACACCCGCTTTGCAATATCGAGTCCGTATGTCGTAGCATTCATCTGGGGCCTCCGTTCCTTAAGTGGTTGTGTCGCAACTCCACTCTGGCACATTGATGCCGTTCGGTCCTGGAGGCCCTCAGTCGTGCCCAATTCCCCGGAGGGAGGGCGGTGTCCATTCCATCTCACGCGACATAAAGGAGGCGTAATGATCATAAATAACGACTTTGAGATCAGCTACCTGCTGATTGCCTTTGCGCTGCTCGGCACGATCCTGGTTGGTGACCTGCTCAGCATGCTGCAGTTGCAACGCTGGCATCCCAAGCTGCCGGGTGCAGCAGTGGGCGCGTTACTGGGCTTCGTGCTGATCGAGGCCGTACCGATGTTCACCTGAACAATTTCGTGGTGAACCGATTTGATCGCTCGAATGGAGACACCGCGAAAGTTGGCAAAGGAATCCACCATGGCTCCGTTCAACCGGATTCTTCTCTGCTACGACGCCACACCGGAGGGCCGGCTCGCGCTGCGCTGCGGTGCGGCTCTTGCGCAGCAGCTTCAGGCTGAAACCCATCTGCTTTCGATTTCCGACTGCACACACTGGGCAGGCGGATTCGACGTTCTGTCGTCGCTGAAATTCGAGTTCGACGAGCAGGCGGCACAAGAAACACTGCGCGAGGGAATTCACTGGTTGCAGGCGTGGGGCGTGACCGCAACGGGACATTATTCGGTCGGCAATGCGATCGATCAGATCTCTCGCCTGGCGGATTCGTTGAGGGTTGACCTGATCGTCATCGGGCATCACCCGCACGGTTTTTTTGCGCGCTGGTGGACAGGGGAGAACCACGCATTGCTGCTCGACCGCATATCTTGCGGCGTCCTGTTCAAGGTGGCCGCGTGACAGGTTTATGTGTTTTATCGGGAGGCGAAAATGATGGTGGATCTTCTGGTAAAGATCGCCGTTGCGGCTGCGGTACTCGTCATGGTGATTCTTTTCGTCGTTGCCCAGGACACCCGGCCCAATCCTCGCGAACGGATTCTCCGGCATGCAAGCGACAGGCGCTGGTGGAACCGCACGCGTCACGGACCTTGATGTTACAGGCGGCGCCATCTGCGCAAAGACGAGTGCGCCGCGCTTGCCCAGGATCTGACCGCCGATTCGTCTACAGCGCGGGCCAGAGAAAGATCACGTGCTGCTGATTGCCGGACGGATTCTGATGCGTGCCTCCCGTGCGCCATCGCCTGCTTTTCGTACAGCAGCCATCTGGCCACTTCACCAGCATAAAGGGTCCGCTCGAGAGCATATCGAGCGCCGTACCCCCGTAGGCGTCGACAACCGTCTCCGGAATATCAGCGAAATAAGGCGTAACCGCTTCGCCGGCCGGCTTGCCTCCTGATGTCCTGACAGGCTGGCAGCCATTCCAGTTTCCGCATGATCCCGCGCCCGCATCCTGCGGTTGCGCGCCTGCCCACGCCGATGCCGCACGCAGCGAGCGCCGCAGCGAACAGGTACGATGCGATCCGTCGCTTCATCATGGCGTCCTTCAACGGGCGGTGCAGCCCGCATCCATTTGCGCGGCACCCCGCTGTCTAAAGTCCCCAGATGATGTCGGCGTTATGTTTGCTGGCCTCGCGCATCATGTCGAGAAATGGCCAGGCCCGCTGCGAAAGCCCACTGCTGGATTCCTGACGGCGTTCGCGGGAATACTGCAGCGATTCGAGGGCAATCTCCGCTTTTTCATCGTCCGAAATCGCCGCTTCGAGACGGCTGATCGCACGCGGCAACTCGTCATGGAGAATGACCCCTCGCGTGTCGAGCCGCTTGCCCACCAGACCCAGCAGATACTGGGCAACGTCTCTGAGCATCACAACATCGGGCGCAGCGGGCGATTGAAACGTGATTAACATGGTGGCTCCTTGCTTCGGCAACTGGCTATCGTTTCCTGTGACGATAGCCGCGGCCTCCGCGATGACCGGCTTTGCGCATCGGAGCGAAGCACGGCATCCCCATGGGCGCGTGCCATCCGGGCAAACCATCTTTGTAGTTTCATCCGGACTGCTTCTGCTCAGGCACGATCACGAGAAGGCCTGCCTTCATTTTATATCACAACGTGATCCATTCAAGCTGAAAATAGCATCAATCCGGCCACTTCAGCGTCAGACGCTGGATCGTCCCGAGCTCCCTTGTCAGTGCGATTCTGTCGGACTCTGGCGATCCGGAACACAGTTTTATATCATAATGAGATACAATCACGTCGAAATGTTCTTTCGCTTCGTAGGAATTTGGCCTTAAGGTGTGCTGCCGTCCTACGCGATACCCACCTACTTTCCTACTCGACCCTTGTCCCGCTACGCTCTTGTTCGCTGGTTTTCCAGCTTTGCCCCCCACCCTATTGCCGTCCGGTGGCCGGAGCGCTTCAGGTCGTGTCTCGGCGCATTGCTTGGTATCGCGTTCACGGGCGGGAGCATGCACGTCCTTCTCGGGCCGGCAGCCAACATTCCGCTCCTCGTGGCGCCCATGGGGGCGTCGGCTGTGCTGCTGTTCGCGGTGCCGGCCAGTCCGCTTGCGCAACCGTGGTCCATCATCGGCGGCAATCTCGTTTCAGCGACGGTAGGGGTTGCCTGCGCAAGCTGGATCGCCGATCCGGTGGGCGCCGGCGCGCTGGCCGTCGCGCTGGCGATCTGCGCGATGTTCGCGTTGCGGTGCGTGCACCCGCCGTCGGGCGCGGTTGCCCTCACCGCGGTTCTGGGCGGCCCGGTCGTCCATGCTCTGGGCTATCGCTTCGTGCTCGAACCGATCGCGATCCAGTCGGTCGCCCTGCTGGGCGCGGCCATCGCCTACCACGCAGCCACCGGGCATCGATACCCGCACGTCGCCCAGAGTTCGGTCAAAGGCCCGGCGACCTCGACGGCAGTGGCGAACGAAGGTTTCACGCGCGCGGACCTGGAGTCCGTGCTGAGCAAGCGTGGAGAACTGCTCGATATCGACACCGACGATCTGGAATCCCTGTTGCGCGACGTCCAGTTGCAGGCCTATGCCCGCACGTTCAATGAGCTGAGCTGCGCCGACATCATGTCGCGTTCGCTGGTCGCCGTGTCGGCAAACACGAGGGCGTCGGCAGCATGGAGCCTGCTGAAACAGCGCAACATCAAGGCACTCCCGGTTACCGACGAGAAGCAGCACGTGATCGGCATCGTGACCCGCGCCGACCTTGTGGACAAACGCGCGTTCAGCAAGGCGGCCGGTCTCTCGTCTCCGCTGCAACGCTGGTTCCAGCGCAGCATCACCCCGGCGCCGCTGGTCGGCGCCCTGATGAACGTCGACGTGCATACGGTCGACGCGACAACACCGATCGTCGAACTGGTGCCAGTGTTCGCGAACTACGGACACCACCACGTCCCGGTTCTGGATGCCAACCGGCGGCTTGCCGGAATGATCACGCAGGCCGACCTCATCGCGGGTTTGTACCGCCAGGCTTACGCCCAGCAGCGACGCGCGGCATAGCACTATCACGAACGGACATTGCGCTGAAGCACGGGCACAAATATCATGTCATGATATAATTTTCACCTTACTGATCTCCTCACGAAACGCCGATGAAAACACTCACTCGCAACTTGACCAAGGCGGACTTCGAGCAACTGTCGGAGTTTCGCTACCAGATGCGGCGCTTCGAGCGTTTCTCCGAGCAGGCCGCCCAGGGCGAAGGCATTACCCCGCTGCAGTATCTGCTGCTCCTGCATATCAAGGGGTATCCGGAGCGCGACTGGGCCACCGTCGGCGAGCTGGCAGAACGACTCCAGGCGCAGCATCACGGCGTGGTCGCGCTCGTGTCCCGCTGCGAGGCGCTCGATCTGGTCCGGAGAAAGATCAGTGAGACGGATCGCCGCCAGGTCGAGGTTCATTTGTTGAAAGCAGGCGAACTTGTGCTTGCCCGTCTTGCCGAGATGCACCGCACCGAACTGAAGTCGCTCGAAGGCGCATTTAAGGTCCCCCGTATTGATTTTTGAGTCACCATGAGTCTAGATAACCATAAGCGTGATTTCTCCGCCAACGCACGGCTTCCCGGCATTTCCGCACTCGCGGCGGGAATCGGCGCGCTTAGCACGCTCGCAGCGTTCTTGCTGTTGAGCCTGATTCATCTGTTCACGAATCTGTTCTTCTTCCAGCAGTTTTCGTTTGCAGAACGCTCGCCGGCCGGCAACACGCTGGGTATCTGGGTGGTGATCATTCCTGTGATCGGCGGTTTGATCGTCGGGTTCATGGCCCGCTATGGCTCGGAGAAGATTCGCGGTCACGGTATTCCCGAAGCGATCGAAGCGATTCTGTTCGGCAAGAGCCGCATGTCGCCGAAAGTGGCGATTCTCAAACCGCTCTCGTCCGGCATTGTGATCGGCAGTGGCGGCCCGTTCGGCGCAGAAGGCCCGATCATCATGACAGGCGGCGCACTGGGGTCGCTGATCGCGCAATGCGTGAAGGTCACGGCCGCGGAACGCAAGACGCTGCTGGTGGCCGGCGCGGCGGCCGGCATGACCGCGGTCTTTGGCACGCCGGTGGCCGCCGTCCTGCTGGCGGTCGAACTGCTGCTGTTCGAATGGCGTCCGCGCAGTTTTCTGCCGGTCGCGCTGGCATGTGCGGTCGCTGGGTTTGCGCGTGCGGCATTCTTCGGCACGGGAGCGCTGTTTCCGCTTGAGACCGCGCCTCCCGGCGCGCTGTCGCTCGTGTCTTGCGTTATCGCGGGGTTGATGTCCGGCGCGCTTGCAGCCGGCCTGTCAGCCGCGCTGTACAAGACCGAAGACCTGTTCGGCAAGCTGCCCATCCACTGGATGTGGTGGCCCGCGCTCGGCGGCCTCGTTGTCGGTATCGGCGGCTTTATCGAGCCTCGCGCGCTGGGTGTCGGCTATGACGTGATCGGCGACCTGTTGCACCAGCACATTGCCATCCAGATCGCGCTGGCGATCCTGGTGGTGAAAGCGGTCATCTGGGTCGTGGCTCTGGGCTCCGGCACCTCGGGCGGCGTCCTTGCGCCGCTGCTGATGCTCGGCGCAGGACTCGGTGTGGTGTTCGGACACGTGCTGCCGGGCGGCGACCCTGCCCTGTGGCCGCTCGTCTGCATGGCGGCCACGCTCGGCGCCACGCTCGGTGCGCCTTTGACCGCGATCGTGTTCGCCTTCGGCCTGACTCACGACAGCAACGCCTTGCTGCCGCTGCTCGCCGCAACGCTGATCGCCCACGGGTTTGCAACGGTCGTCATGAAGCGTTCGATCATGACCGAGAAAATTGCGCGGCGCGGTTATCACATTTACCGGGAATACAGCGTCGATCCACTTGAGCGCCACCATGTCGACGAAGTGATGTCGCGTACGGTCGAGACCGTCGACGGCGAGCTGTCCGTGGGCGAGGCGCTGGCAACGTACTTCGGCACGACCCAGACACATCGCGCCTATCCGGTCGTGCATCAAGGCGCGCTGGCGGGTGTGGTGGATCGCGCGGTGCTGGAAAAAATTCGCGGTGACGAGACAGCGCATACGCTCGACTCGCGCCTGAGCGACGTGTTGCGTCAGCGCGCTCCCGCGTTTGCATTGCCGGGTGAAACCTGCCGGCTCGTCGCAACACGTCTGGCGGTGCACGGTCTTGAACGCTTGCCGGTGGTTGCGGATACCGAAACGTTGCAGCTGATCGGTATCGTGTCGCGCAGCGATCTGATCAAGCCGTCTCTCGCCCACTTCGACGAAGAGCATAAAAAAGAACGCTTCCGCCGTTTGCGGGTTCCCACCGGTAAGCGGCACTTTCCGCCGGTGCCTTAACACCGATTCCTTAAGTCAGCGGCCGGTCGACTGCCACAAACAGATACGCGCGCTTCATCCGTGCCCCTTCGGGGCCACCTCTCCCGCCAAGGATCTGTTTGCTCATACGGTGACTTGGAATGTCGAAGGCGTTCGATTCACACGAAATCTCGCCAGATGCATCGTGGAGTTACGTGGCGCGCCAGACGGCGCCGTTATCCGTACTTGTGCACGCTCCACACCACAATGCGTGGCACACTGATCGTGCTATGACGGATAAGAGATGAGTGAGGGCGACCCGGCGAGGTGGCCATGACAGACATCGCTGAAGCACATTCAACGTTTGCCGCAGGCGACGAACGCGAGGTGGTCAGGCGCATCGTCGCGGGCGATCGATCAGCGTTCGAATGGCTGATGTGGCAGCACAATCGGCGCCTGTATCGTCTGGCGCGCGCCACCTTGCGTGACGGAACAGAGGCGTAAGACGCGCTGCAGGCCGCGTATCTGTCAGCCTACAGATCGATTGCCCGGTTTCGCGGAGACGCCACGCTCCTTACCTGGCTATCCTGACTTGTACTCAATGAATGCTATGGACGCCTGCGCCGGGCAGCACGCCGGCAGAACGTAATTCCCAGGGTGGACGCGAACGCTCATGTCGATATCGATGCCATGACCGCGCAGGATTCCGATTCCCCAGACAAGGCGGCAGCGCGCGCCGAGTTGCGAGCCTTGCTCAAGCGCAAGCTGGATGAACTGCCGGAAGTCTTTCGCGTTGTGTTTGTGCTGCGTTCGGTCGAGGAATTGAGCGTCGAGGAGACGGCACAGTGTCTCGACATCCCGGAAGCGACGGTGCGCAGCCGGCATTTCCGCGCGAGGAGCCTGCTTCGTGAATCGTTGGCGCACGAGATCGATCTCGCCGAGCGTGACGTATTCGAATTCGGCGGCGCCCACTGCGACCGGGTGGTCGCCAACGTACTATCGCGGGTAGCCGGCAAGGATGACCAGGACAGTAGCGCACCCGCGATATAAATCGCCTCTCCTCGTCAGTGCCTGTCGCGGTATATGGGTGATAGCGAGCATTCTCGCCGTGGCGGCAAGTTCGAGCGCGGAAGCACAGGCGATCAGGATCATATCGGGTACCCATGGTACGCACTGCGGAACGCCACGCGCCGACGCGGCTCGTGACCTCGCGCGTCAGTGCGACGGACTGTAGACCTGCCGGTACATCCTGCGCAAGGCACTCACGGGTGCGCCATCCAAAGAATGCCACAGCGACCACATGGACTTTCATGTCGAATGGGTGTGTACCGATACCGAATTCCACGCCGCCACGATCAGCGCCGGATCTGCGTCGGGAAGTCGACTCGTGCTGAGTTGCGTCGAAGAGACCGGCTCGGGCAGATAGACCTTGCCGTGCGGTCGTCCACGTTCGACGTGACCGGATCAGGATCGGGCACGTTGATCATCTGGCGAACGGTTCACTAACGACATCAGGTGTGCACATAACGATGCGATCCGCGATGAGGCATCGTTTGCCTCATTCAACAGCCGCTCGATGACCTCGGCGGCGCTGGAGACCCGTTCGACGAGCGCTGCCGATTCCCCGGCATAGAGCGCCATCTGCTCAAGATCGCCGGTCGTGCTGCGTAGAGGTGAATCGGTGCTGAACCGGTAGATCGGCCGCCCGTCGTCATAACCGATCAGATCGCGCGACAGCCTGTCCGGGGGTGTCCAAACAGCTTATTTCCAGCTTTCCCGGTCACGCTGTTTGTCAGGACGCGCACGGGAGAGCGAGGCGGCCAGTTAATCGCAAACAGATCGGTATAGACCGTATCCCCAGCCTGGGCGGCTAGAATGCGCTGTTTGTGATAGTCATGAGCGAAAGACTCGTGGGTGGCGAGGGAAAGCGTACCGCAGTGAATTCCGCTGCGCCGAGCGCAAGCGCCGCAACGAGACCCTCACCTGTCGCGAAGCCACCCGATGCGACAACCGGAATGCGCACGTGCCTGACAATCTCTGGAAGTAACGTCAGGATTCCGGTGCGCGCACGCACGTGGCCGCCCGCTTCGATACCCTGCGCGATCACCACATCGGCCCCCGCCTTTTCCGCGGCAAGCGCGTCTTCGAGTGACCCGACCTGATAGAGCACCAACGTGCCAGCGTCTTTCGCTTTCGCGAGCACTTCGGGTACGACCTCCCAGAAGAAACATATCGCGGGAACGCGGGCGGCCAGACAGACGTCGAGTTCTGCCGCGAGAAGAGCGGGGTCCGTGGCCGAGGGAATCAGATTCACGCCGAACGGCTGATCCGTTGCAGCCCGCACCGCAGCAATCTCGCGAGAAATCAGCTCAGGCGATTCACGCAGCATACCCAGCAGGCCAAATCCGCTTGCATGGGAAACGGCCGCGGCGAGCTCGGCACGCGCCGGGCCGCCCATGCCCGCCGAGATGACGGGGTACCGGCAGCCCAGCAGCCGGGTCAGTGGCGTAGCAAATGAGGTCATATCGATAGCCATCAGAATGCCTTTTCGATTGGGGATGGAAGTGCCCTGAGGATCGACATGTTGATTTCCCTCAGCGCCCACCAGTCCGGTGACGGGCTCCGCCATTTGTGCAATCCGGGAACAGCTTCCGTCACTTCCTATCATGACATGATGGTTTCGAAAGACGGACCCATACCGCTTCTGCTCGAACCAGTCGGGTAGTCGGGGGGGAAACACAAATACATCACATGATGATATATAATGATTTCGACGTGATATGACCTCCGACGTTGTGCCGCTGCGCTCTTGGGCGACGGGCATTCGAAGGGTTGCGCATCCGCCGCCTGGCTGCTGCATAGCGGGGCTTTCCTGAATCGAAGCGAGTGACAATATGTCTGCATTCGGGCGCATCCTATTGTGTTATGACGCAACCCGTGAAGGGCGGCGGGCGTTACGTGATGGCGCCTCATTAGCGGAGCAGCTGAACGTGGAAACGCACCTGCTTGCCATTCTGAATAGCCTGGCGTGGACGCAGGGGGTCGACGTTGCGTCGGCCGTGCCGTTCGATGCGTTGGAGCAGTCTGCGAGGGAGATCCTCCGCGACGGCATCGAGACACTCGCTGCGCGCGGAGTCATCGCAACGCCTCATTTCGCGATTGGCGACCCGCTGGACCATATTCCGTTTTTTGCCCGTGAGCTGAAGGCCGATCTGGTTGTCGTGGGACATCGCCGAAGCGGCCCCGTGCGGCGATGGTGGAGTGGCAAGAACGATAGATTGCTGCTGGACAGGGTTTCCTGCGCAGTACTGGTCGCCATGGACCCGGAACACGCCAACGCTCACGATCCGGCAGAGACACTCTCAGCGCATACATAAGGGCATCAGGAAAAGCTCGTAGCCAAACGATCCGACAGCCGTAGTTCCCGCACCTCCCTAATACCAAGGAACATGACCTACAGAACCATTGACGCCGTCATTGGCAATACCTCTCTCGTCGAACTCGTTCGTCTTCCCGACGAAACAATCCGGGCACGCAACAACGTCATCCTCGGCAAGCTGGAGGGCAACAGCCCTGCGGGCTCGGTCAAGGATCGCGCGGCGCTCTCGATGATCAGATGGGCCGAGCGTCGCGCGCGTATACGGCCTGTGGTGCTGCTCATGCCAGAGGATGTCTCAGAGAAACGGCGTCGCAGCATGGCGGCGTACGGCGCCGAAATAATTCTGACGCCTGCCAAAGGCGGTATGGAGTGCGCGCGGGACATGGCTGCGCAGATGGAACAGGAAGGCGGCGGCATCGTCCTCGATTAGTTCTACATCCCGACAATCCGCTTGCACATTATGAAGGCACCGGTCCGGAGATCTGACGTGAAACTCAGGGACCGGTCACGCATTTCGTTTCGGCCATGGGGGCGACCGGAACTATCATGGGTGTAAGCCGGTTCCTGAAGGAACAGAATTCCGCCGTTCAGATTATCGGGTTGCAACCTGACGAGGGCTCGCGGATTCCGGGCATACGCAAATGGGCCGACGGATATCTGCCTGCATTCTTTGAACCTGCGCGCATCAATCGGATCGAATCGGTGGGTCAGGCAATGGCTGAGGCCGCAGCGCAATGTCTTGCTGCGATCGAGGGGATTTTCTGCGGAATTTCGGCGGGTGGCGCATGCGCTGTGGCAATGCGCATCGCCCGGGAAGTCGAGAACGCTACGATCGTGTTCGCTATTTGTGATCGCGGCGACCGTTACCTGTCGACAGGCGCGTTTCCAGCGTGATGGACATCGCGAGGGCTGATCCCCGGCTGCCGGATCCGACCGACCGTTTTACCCCAGCCGAAATGCTCCTCGATGCGCTTGCGAATGATCTGGCTGATCCGGTAGCTGGCATGCCGGGACGTGCGACCATCGATCGCGCTCCCGCCGTGGCGCTCATCGTTGCGCGCACGCTGGCTACCCGTCGGCGCCCAGCGTCATTACGCCAGGTGCCATGCGGCGACGTCATGCGGTTCATATTGGGGCCAGTGTCCGCAAACGAAGGGGATGATAGCTCTGATTCCTACCCTCCCCCATTGACCGGAACTGCCATTCGAGTGGTTTGAGCACGGTGCCGCTTTGCGAAGGGCGTCCATCCAGGATACGAGTCAGGTCCCATGCCTCGATAATCGGCGCGCTTTCGCGCAAAACATGGATGGGGTGCCACGAGCCCGCAGGCTACCTCAAAGGGCAAAGCAAACAGGTCGCATCATTTTCAATGCTGATAAGTCGTATTGGCTGCGTTGCATTTAATGATCTGGCGGCCCGCAGACTGCTCCGGACATGCAAAGTCGAAATGCGGCCGCCCCTTTGCAACCATGCACACCGGCGACAATGTCGGTTCCCTCCGCAGGTGTTCGGCCCTCTCCTGCTCGTGCGCCGCGTTCTGGCTTCCCCTCATTCAAAGATCCGGGCTCATCACGACGGTTTGCTCATGCTACGAGCCACCAAGGCGCTGGTTGATCAGACAATCCAGAGGCTTTGCCCGTCTGGAGTTCCGCCTCAATCTGCTCGATCGATGGCAGGTTAGGCATCAGAGGCGCCGGGATATCGCGCAGCAGCTGATACTCAGCGACGCCCATAGGACTTGCAATCCCGCGCAGCGCGTATTCGGCGACCAGGCGATTATTTTCCTTGCACAGTAGCAAGCCTATCGTGGGCTCGTCGTGCGGCCCTTTGACTTGGGCATCCACGGCTGAGAGATAGAAATTGAGCTGACCGGGATATTCGGGCTTGAATGGCGGTGTTTTCAATTCGACGACAACGTAACACCGCAGCTTGAGATGGTAAAAGAGCAGGTCGACAAGGAACTCGTCTCCTCCGACTACCAGGCGGTATTGCCGCGCCACAAATGCAAACCCGGCACCAAGCTCAAGCAGGAAACGGGTGATGTGCCGGGTGAGCGCGTTTTCGATGTCCCGTTTCTGAGCGCTTTCCGTCAGGCCCAGAAATCGAAGATGTAAGGATCTTTGAGTTGTCCTCGTGACTGATACAAATTGCCTTTGTCCGAGCCGACCGACGAGAATCGCCGTATTCTTCAAGCAACCGTCTCTATTTGGATAAAAAGCAGCGCAAGGATAGCGCGCACCGAATCACGCTCTTTATCTGTAGTCGACCGCATATCTCCACAGTCCATCGATCGAGGAGTGAGGCAGTGGAAATTCTTAAATGTGCCGTTAGGCGCGCTGGTCGCTCTTGTGAAGGGCATCCAGTTGTTCGACAGCCACAGCCGTCGCCGTTTCGGCCATCGCTTTTTCACGCTTCGCGCATTCTGGCTGGCTGCACTGGGCATCAACCTCATGTGGCTGGGACATTATTGCTATGCGAATGCTGTACGCGATCATGCCTCCATTAATGAGGGACTCGTCCTCTTCGTTCTGAGCATCGTCGCTATTGTCTGGATGGCCTATGAAAACATCTGTGAAACGGATCTTGCCCACGGACTGGCCGGCTCGGCATTGCAGTTAGCGTTGTTCTTCCCCGTGGCACTTTACAGCCTCCCGCTCCTCCTGATTGCTATGGCAATTGTGCTGTTCGCATCCTTCAAAGCTGGGCCGGCGTGGCTCGTCCATCGCTAAGCGGCAGTTAGCATTCCACACCGGCGCTCTATATCGTGCCGTCTCGCTCTGCACGCAGCACACATTGGAGCAATGCCTCTGGGTAATCTGACCTATTCCAACTGAAGGGGATCAGTTCCTTATGCGAAGTGGTACTGTTCGCGCCTCTGGCCGTGATCCACATGTCTATTATCATCTCCGCCGATCAGCGCTCCACATCCGGCCCGACATCGTTTGACCGGCCATCGCTTTCCGATACCGTGCGAGCCGGCTGGTCCTGCCCGATATCTCGCTCTCGTTCCGCTGCATGCCTGTCACGCTGTACCGGCATCGCGCCAACGAAATACGCCATTTCAACCGCCATCACACGATCCTCGCTCACACGAGATTCTGCCATCGCGTAGGCGAGCTGGCGCCATGCAGCAAACACCCCACCGTGTGCAACCCAACGCGCCTCGCGCTGCGCATCGTTTGCGACGGCCCGCCAATACTTCGGTACCTCGCCGCGCTCCATCATATGCACGATTTCTGGTATGGAATACCGTTGTGTGACACCGCGGATTCGCCCGGAGGTGGCGTTCGCCCCCACACCATGCGCCCGAAGTTGCACTGCAAAATACTCACGCCACCGCTGAAGATCCTGGTGACGTGGATTCAACCGACGACCGTCCGGCTCTCGCACCTGCACACTCAAATGCACATGCGGATGGGCCTCATCGTCGTGTGCTGCAAAGACATACGCGCGTCCGTCGCCAAACTCGTGCGCCGCAAAATCACGCGCCGCATCGCGCACAGCCTGCCGGTTCGTTCCCGGCGGCATCGACAAAAGGATATTGAATACTTCGCGGCGAGTGCTGGTGTCCGGTATCCCCCATCCTGCGAACTGCCAAGTTCGCGTGAGGTCGCGCAGCGCATCGACGCCGGAAATCCGGTCGCCGTTCTGATCTTCCAGATCGACCTGGCCGTTACGCGAAATGTAACGAAGATGCCGACGTACAGCTCCTATTCCCTGGGCACTAGACGCCCTGTTGGTGATGTTGACCATCACCTCCGGGGTCCGCTTCAGCGTTCGAGCCAGTTGGCCGCGCATGCGTGAAGCCTCATCCCGAATGTCCGCTCGTGAAAGCCGTGACGCCCGCGCATGCCTGAACGGCTCCTGAAATAACCGATCCCCCCAGTTCAGGAGCATCGCGCCGACGTAAATTTTCGGATAAGGCATGTTACCGGCTCCATCGATCGAGGTTGGCGCGAATCGCACCCACGACAGCACGCAGATGCGCGTCAATCTGTTCCCGGATGCCTCCAAAATCAGCCAGTTCCTCGCACGTGAACTCCGCTCCACCGCCGCGCGTAAGCTGCCCCAACGACCGGCTGACGACAGCGAGCTGCTGGTTCGACGCCGACAGCAAAAGCAGTTCCCGGCCTCCCAACTGGGGCTCCCGCGCCAGCTGCGCGCGGATTAGCGCGACGATCCACCGGATTTCGATACGAATGCGCGACTCTCCGGCTATCGGCTGTGCGAGCCCAGATTCGATCGCAACAGGTCGATCGCCGACGATCGCGGCCCGAAGGCGCCTTTGAATCGAAGACTTTCAGAGTCGGCACCGGAATATCCTCCTTTCCGAAAGCGTCCAGCATGCGTGCGGCGTGCTGCTGCACACGGGAAATGGAACGTTCGCCAAAGCCCTGCTCTCGCATCGCTGCGCTCAGGACGGCCAGGTGCAGCACGCGCCCTTCATCCGTCCGTTACGCGCCGCGAGGACGCTGCGACTCAGGCTCTGCGGCAGCCTCTACATGCAGGTCGGCATGAGGTTTCAGACCTACGATCGCATCCCGCAACCCGTTAAAGTCAGGGGCACACGCCGCGTAACTGCCACCGGTCAGTCGCCCGACGGTGTTCGAGACGTCGGACGTGGTTGGCACGCTACGACCGGAACTCGTGGCACTGTGCTGGCGCCGATTGCGAGGTGCAAGCCGCTACCGCTTGCGCTGCAACCCGGGCAGTGTCGAGCCGGCGATGGCGGAGTTCACCTCGTCCTAGCAGGACAACATCTGACACTGGGCTTGCGTGACCGCGCTGGCGTAATCCGTTCTTGTTTTGCACCAGACATATGGGCGTTGCCTTGTGGCCGCGAAGCCCGATATTCGCGAATGCTGACGGCAACTGCGTTCCGCCGTAGCCCGCGGACGGTTCGCCGATGAAGCGACTTGAGGAAGCGCAAATGCCCGGAACAGACAGACACGATACTCTCGTCGCCAGTTAACTGGCCGCACTCAAATGGCCCGCGCCCCAACGGAGCCTCGCCGCCCACAGTGAGCCCGCCTCCCAACAGCAGGGTCGGCTCCATGGTCAGCGTGTCTTCGGTGACCGCTGATCGACTGTCGCTATCTTCGCTCGACTCGCTCGTCAAGGGAAATCAGCACTACAGCAACGGTGATGGTTGTATGACCATGGATGGCAGTCCTCGCGATTATCTCCATCCTTGTCGTTCCCGCATTTGCAGACAACGGACTTCTGGCTTCGCTTGCCAGCGGCATCATTGCAATTGCGATGCGTTTCATGGTCACGTACGCAATCGCTGCGGCAACGCAGTCGGCAATAGCCGTCCATGTTCGCCGCCACTACATTGCATTCGTCAGCCAAACGTCTATTATTTGACGGGTAAAACTTTGCTCCCGGCTGAAGCCCTCCGAGCGGGCCGGGACATCCTGACGTTACATTTCGTGCCCGAAGGAGCACACCATGGGCTTCCTGAAACTGGCGTTGATCATTACTGCCCTCGTCGCCGTGGCGAAGGGGATCCAGCTATTTAACCCGCATTGCCGGCGCCGTTTCGGCCACACGTTTTTCACCCTGCGAGGATTCTGGCTCGCGGCCATCACAATCAATCTCATCTGGTGGGGACTGTACTTCTGGGCCAAAGCGACCCAGCAACACACTCCCACGTCCGACGGGCTGATTCTCATCGCTCTTGGTTTTGCTGCAACCGCGTGGCTGCTCTATGAAAACATCCGCGACACGAATCTACTGCATGGCATCGGAGGATCATCCCTTCAGCTTGCGCTGTTCTTTCCGTTGGCCGTATGCAGCTTCCCCCTCCTTCTAGTCGCGATGGTCGTCATTGTCGTCGCCTCGTACAAGGGTGGCCCCGCCTTGTTCATCGATCGCTGAAGCTGAGGCATCCGCACACTGCTGGCCCGAAGCCGGGCCGAGACACGGGATAAGTTCCCGTGGACATCACCTTCCGCCTCAGAACAGCCCCGCAGGGTCCTCCGCTCTATCCAAGCTATAGATGATCAGCTCTCCGTGCATAACGGTGTTGGCCGGACCGCCAACGGTATACGCCAGTTCAACTCGCTCTCTGTCAAAGCCTGCGAACAGATCGTGAAATGCTGCGTGATCATTAGCGTAAGGATCGCACGCCCCTGCAGCCCCCTCGACGCGGCTGCCATTCGTTCATCCTGTCCGAATTCGAAGGGCACACCGTAGCCCTCTATCTGCCAGTATGGCGGGTCGAGATAGAAGAATGTGTGCGGCCGATCGTACCGGGTCACGCATGTCTGCCAGTCCAGTTTTTCGATGTAGGCGCCCGACAGCCGAAGATGTGCCGCAGATAGCGTCTCTTCGAGACGCAGAAGATTGAGCCCGGGTGGCGAGGTCGTCGCCGTGCCGAACGTGAGCCCTTCCACGCGTCCGCGGAAGCAGTTCTGCTGCTGGTAGTAAAACCGCGCGGCACGCTGGATGTCAGTGAGCGTATGCGGTGGCGTATCGCTCAGCTACCGGAACACCTCCCGGCTGCTCAACGCCCACTTGAATTGCCTCACGAACTCCTCCAGATGATGCTGCACGACGCGGTACAAGTTAATCAGACCATCATTAACATCATTTAGGACTTCTACCTCGGCGGGCGGCCGCATGAAAAACAATGCGGCCGCACCGGCAAACACCTCCACGTAACAAGTATGCGGCGGAAAGCGCTGAATGAGCACGTCCGCGAGCCGCCGCTTGCCACCTATCCACGGAATGATCGGCATCGCCATCACGGCCTCCTCTGCCTAGCGCTCCACCCCGGCATCCGGCTCATCCGGAAACAGTTCCCGTTGCCCTTCACTACGGCCTGCGTGACGCAACCCCTGCGCGTGAACTGGTTTGCGACGCCGTCGCTGTTCGTGTCGCCCGTTACGCTCCACCGATGGCCCTTCGTGCTGCACCGGCATAGTCTGAACGAAGTCCATGACCACTGCCGCCAGGCCGCGATCGTCCGAACTCTGCGAGCCAGCCATTGCATGCGCCACGCCCTGCCACGCTTCGAGCGCACCGGCGTGCGCGTCCCACAAGGCAAGGCGTGCGTAGTCGTCGAGCTCCGGCCGCCAGTAAAGTGGTGCATCACCACGTGCAACCATGTGTACGACGGCCTGTTTCGGATGGCGGCGCGTCTCGCCCCTGGCTAGTCGGTGCGTCGCATTGGCTTCGACACCGTGCTCGCGCAACTGCCTTGCAAACCGCTCGCGCCAGCGCTGCAGATCCTGCTTTCGCGGATTGAGCCGCTTTCCGTCCGATCCGCGTACCTGGACCGTCAGATGCACGTGCGGATGCGCCTCGTCATCGTGCACGGCAAAGACGTACCGCCTGCCGTCGCCGAATTCCTCCGCCGCGAACGCGCGCGCGGCGTTGCGTACCGCCTGCCGGTCTGTGCCGGGCGGCATCGAGAGCAGCACGTTGAACACTTCCCGCCTGCGGCTTTCTTCCGGGATACCCCAGCCACCGAGGTGCCATGCATCCGTCAGATCGTCCAGTGCCTCACGGCCGAGCATGGTCGTCCCGTCCTGATCCTCGAGCTCGACCCTCCCGTTACGCGAGATGTAGCGCAGATGACGGCGCACTGCGCCCATGCCCTGTGCGCCGGACGCCTTGTTCGTGATCTTGACCATCACCTCCGGGGTACGCCTGAGCGTGCGGGCAAGCTGCTCGCGCATGCGTCGTACATCGCGTTGCAGTTCGCCGCGTGACATGCGCGGTGCACGCACATGCCGTAGCGCATCATGAAAGAGCCGGTCTCCCCAGTTCAGCAGCATCTGGTCGACCCAGGTTTTCGGGAACGACATGCTAGCGGCTCCAGCGATCGAGGTTGGCGCGCAGCACCTGCATGACCGTGCGCAGGTGCGTATCAATCACGGCACGCGTGTCCTCAAGCACGCGCCCCGCCTCGCGCGCGCCACCGTGCGCCTGCAACCGTCCGAGCAGCGTCACGATCGTGGCCAGATGCTGGTTCGAGTCTGCAAGCAGTCGCATCTCGCGCTCGCCCAGTTGCGGCTCATGCACGAGCTGCGCGCGGATCACCGCAACCATCCAGCGATTGACATTCATTCCACCAGTCAATGCACGTCGTCTGGCCACTTCGAGTTCTTCCTGGGTGAGACGGATCTCGATGCGTTCGCGATGCCCGTCGACCGGAAGGCGAAGATGCCCGGACACAGGCACCCCGTCTTGCGACTCGCCCTGGCTCAGCACACCGTGGACCAGTTGCCGGACAGCGTCGGCCGCCGTTACGCCATGAAGCGCACACCATGCCTCCCAACGTGATTTCGCTCGCCCAAGATCCACACACAGTCGCGCACGTGTGGGCATGCCTGTGCTCCTACAGAGACGGTGGCGCGGGTTCTGTCGGGCCACGCTCTACCTCACGGCTCGGGACGCGCTCCGTAGCCGTGCGGGTCCGGCGGCTGCGCGTAGAGGGCGCCTCGGGATCGAATACGTGCGGTCGTGGAACCGTGACACCCTCGGACTCGAGCGCGCTCAGCAGCCGTTGCGCGCGCTGCTGCACGCGTGCAATGGATCGCTCGCTGAAACCTTGCTGCCGCATCGCGGCGGTCAGCACCGCCATCTGCACGACGCGCTCCCCGGGAGACGCGATGGAAGGCTCGCGCCGACGGGCGGTCTGCGCCTCTTCGGGCGTCGCCGGCACAGCAGCTTCACTTCTTCCGGCTTCGCCCTGTCTCTCTGTCGCCCTAGGGCGCGACGGTGTCCGCTCCTGTCCCACGACATCGACCTGCCAGGTATTGCGATAGACCTCACTTTCCGCTTCGCCGATCACGTTTCCCGTCGCGTCGAGAACCGGGACCTTCACTGTCACGAGACGCCGGCCAAGGTTTTCGAGCATGACCTGCTGTCCGGCGAGCACGCCGGAGTCCGCCACGGCCCGTTCCAGATCCACACCCCAGACAACATGGTCCGCACCACCAGTATCGCGATAGACGACGTAATACGAATCGCTGCGCGCAGGATTGTGCTGATATGGCGCACCGCCATGCTCGACCAGTTCGCCCATATAGCGCTGCCGCTCCTGTCCCTCGGACTCGGCAACGCGCGGCCCCGTTTCGGAGGCTGGAGCGGTTCGGGGCGGCTCCGCCGGCGCGGGCGGAGCCAGCGCACGAGCCTCTGGCTGCCGGGGAGCATCGCGCCTCGTCGGTTGCGCCGCCTGTGATTCGGTGGGGCCAGGCGCCACCTCGGGCGCTTCTGGTCGATTCGCAGGATCCTGCGCGGCCGCGGTCGTTTCCATCACGTCGATGCGGTTCGTCATCCGGTCACGGCGGCCTTCGGCCAGACGGGCGAAGTCGACTGCCTTCGGCTCGTATCCGCTCACCTCGATGCCGAGCAGCGTTGCCTGTACCCACACCTCTCGCCGGAACTGCTCGTGACCCGACACCCGGATCCGCCCCCAGGCCTTCGCACGGGCCATGTCGACCATCGACTCGACGACATCGGGCCGGTTGTGCTCTGTGACCAGATACCGGCCGATGTCCTCGAACGCGAGCTGATGCGGCGCATCCTTCAGGAAATACTGGTTGCCCGCCCGCAGGTAGCGCTTGCGCACCGTCTCCGGCGGACTGCCCAGCGGTGCCCAGCGCGTTGCGGATGCGTCGTCGGTGCCACGGGACGCCGCCTGAGACGCCGGTTGCCGTACAGTGGCCTGCGACGGGGCGTCCGCCTGGATGGCCTGATCGCGCAGCCGCGCCCGCGCTGCATCGAACTCGCGGCGCCGGCGCGCGGCCAGTGCGTCGGCCGCGGTCTGATCGAAACGCCTCGCGCCCGCGGCCCCGCCCTGCGGATCCGGGATGGGTGGCGGGTCCGGCTCGATCACGTTGATGACAGGTTCGTCGGCATGCGGGCCGGAAGAAGTTGCGGTTTCATCCATCATGGATCTCCCTCTGATCACTGCACTGGCGGGCAGAGCGTCGCACGCTCAGCGTTGCTGCCCCTGTCCCTGCTCCTGCTCGCGGCCGGTGCGCTCTTTCGACTGCGCGAGTGCCGCAGCCCGTGCTTCCCTCACCCGGGTCCACGACGTGGCCTGCAGCTGGTCAAGAGTTGCGTCGAGGTCGTTTCCGAAACCCACCTCGCGGGCAGACTTCTTCAGCGATGCCACCGTGCGCTCGAGCTGGTCGCGCGCACGGTCCCACGGATACACTTTCGCCCGTGCGCCGTCGTAGCCGACCTGCACCTCCGCCCCATTGAGGCGCTGGTTCTCGTCCATCCACCGCAGCCGGTCCGAGACGAACTCCATGTCCGACTTCTCATGGAACACAACGCTACGCGTGGACACCTCCTGGATCAGATAGTGCTCCGTGTTGAACACCTCACCGCGGTACGGGCCACCGTTCTCGCGGGGCGTCGCCATACGGATCTGCGCGCCGAAGCGGTGCTGCGCGAGTGCCCTGATCTCGCCTGGTACCTCGTCCAGTCCGTACAGTGGTTCGCCCACCTGCCGGCGCGCCGACGCGTCCACGCCGCGCTCCGGTGCGGGAGCTGGCTTCGACGCATCCACTTCCCGCCGGTCCGGGTCCGGCGGCTGCGACTGTGCCTGGGCAGTTGCCGGCTCTGGTGCCGATGCCGTGCTCTCCTGCCGCGTCGGTTCCAGCGCATCCTGATGGCCGGCCCGACGACGCGAAGTACGGTGCCGACCGGAAACCTCTCCATCTCCCACGAGTTTCTCTTTCACATTGCCCATTGCATGGTCCTCCTTCAGTGCATGATCTTCCTTCAGTGCGCCGTCCGATCCCTGTGCAACCACGGCCTGTCCGTCGGCTACATCCCGTTGCGGTGCTCCGTACAGCGACTCCCGTAAAATCTCACCAACGACACCGGGCCCGGAGAGCACCGCCATGTCGTCGAAATCAGTCGGCACCTCGCCGGCAATCCGTGCCTGCGACGCGAAGCGTGGCTCGGCCAGCAGCGATGACGTGCTGAGCGCGGCCTGCTTCGCATGCTCATACCCGGCACCGAGATCGGCGAGCACCAGCATCTCCGCTTCCGGGTACCGGCCGCGCCACATCGCCGCCACCGGCCTCAGGTTGCCGCTCGACAGTGCGGCGACGCTGAACCAGCCGGTCGACTGCCATGCTGCCAGCGCCGTTGCCACGCCTTCGGCGATCAGGATGGGCGTCACGGCGCCATCACGGAACCGGTCTGGTTCCACCACCCAGTAGCCGCCCGACTTCGCGCCACCTGCGAGAGCCGACTTGCGCCCTTCGGCATCGATCAGTTCCAGCGTCGAGAGGGTGTCGCCGATGCGGACCGGCACGACCAGCACGCGGCCCGTGAGCAGCTCTTCGGCACTACGCGGCGCGTATCCGAGCAGCGCGTGCAACTCTTCGGCCTCCAGCTCGCGCAGCGTCGGAACGGCCCTCACCTGCTTGCGTCCGAGATACGGATGTCCGGGGCTCACCGGCCGCGCCCACTTCCAGATTGCCAGCGCCTCCCGCGCGACCGCAGCCTGTTGCGCGCGCACGCGAGCCTCGACCCTGCCGTCCTGCCCCGCCCCGTCCACGGATTGACGGGGCGGCGACACGCGCAGCCGCTCCGCAGGATCCATCGCTGCGCGCGAGCCCCTGACATCGAAACCGTGCTGCTGTGCGAGCCAGAAGAGAGAGGCAAGCGTCTTGCCGCCTGACTCGCCAGCCGAGCGCCACGTCACCCGCGCCGCACGCTCGCTGTAGTTGTGGGCGGTTCGGCTCCACTCGTCCCAGATGTCGAAGCCCGCTTCGCCAAATCCCTGCTTGAGCGCGAACGCCATATCGACCCACGTCATGTAGTCCCCGGCAGGGATCATGGCGAGTGCCGCACGGGCGCGTTCTTCTTCGCTCAGGTATTGGGCATTCATCGGCGTTCTCCGTGAAGCGGCACGACGTTCGAGCCGTCAGCCGTGCGCGATGCCGCTCGCCCACGTGGCGTACGCGGTGCGCCGGAGGCGCGCCTGGTCTTGCGCCCAGGCGCCCTTTCAGTGGGTCGCAACTCCGCGACGTCGAGATCGGTCGGCGACAGCCGCCGCGCCGCCATGGCAACGCGCGTAGCTGGCACACCCAGCAGCATGAAATGTCGCTCGACGTAGGCGGCCGCCTCTTCGTCACTCACGTCGTTGAGATCCCGCGGCAGGTCGCGCGGATCCCAGGCCTGCAGCACTTCCAGATACTCAGGGGGAATGTGCATCACACCGGCTTCGTCCACGTCGTCCGGTTGCACATCCCTCACCCGCCGCTCGACCTGGGTGATGAAACGCACGAGATCCATCGCTGGAATTGCTGGCGCAGCCACCAGGCGTGACGTGAAAACGGGATCACGCCAGTAGCAGATCCGCTCCGCCAGGATCGGCTTCGTGTTTTCGAGCAGGATGATTTCGCTGTCCCGCCCGAGCTCCTTGAGTTCCTGTGGCAGCAGCAGCGGCCGGCGCTGCTCGGAGAAACTCTCGCTCGACCCGCCGCGACCGCCGAAGATCGCGTTCGATCGGCTCACGCTGCGCGAGCGGTCTGTGAAGGTACCGAGCATCTCCGAGTATTCGTTCGCGTCCTTCTGCTCACGCGGCGCGTAGATGATCTGCATCGCGTGATTGGTGACGAACGTCCTGGCATCCGCCCGGCCATAGACCGACTCAAGCTGCGACACCGACTGCACGATCGAGAGCAGCCTCAGGTTGTATCCCGCCATATAGGCGACAGCGCGGGCGATGATGTGGATCTTGCCGACCGACGTGAGTTCGTCCATCAAAAGCAGGCACTGGTACTTCAGCTCCGGGTTGTCCTGCGGCAGTTCCTTCGTGTTCAGGTTGACAACCTGCGAGAACACGAGGTTCACCAGGAGCGCGGCCTCCGTCAGATGGTCCGGTGTAATGCCAATATAGACCGACATGCGGCGCTTCCGGACGTTACGTGGGTCGAAGTCGCTGGCACTCGTCGCGGCGTCGACAATCGGATTGGCCCAGATCGTGAGCGGCGCATTGAACGTCGCGAGGATGCTGGCGAGCACCTTGTCGTCGTTCGCGAGAAAGCGGTTGAGCGCGTCGGCGCACGCGCCACTGAGCAGCCGCCGGTTCTGCAACAGCGCCTGCTGCAGGTATGCCTTGACGGGCATGCCGTTTCCCGATGACTGCCGCAGTACCTCACCCATCGTCACCGGGTAGTCGGGCACATCGGTGTTGCCGGTGCGACGCACATCGCGCCACTCGCACAGCAGCAGCACGATACCGAGAAAGAGGTTGCGTGCCTGGTCCTTCCAGAAGTCGTCGTGACCGCCGACCGGATACAGCGCGTAGCCAATCGCCAGGATGTCGCCAACGCGGAATACGCTGTCCGGGATCGCCGACAGCGGGTTATACCGGTGCGTACGGCCGTCCTCCGCAAACGGGTTGAACAGGTACACATCGTGCCCGTGCGCACGTCGGAATCCCGCAGTGAGATTGAAGTTCTCCTGCTTGATATCGAGCACAATCACCGAATCCGGGTAGCTGAGCAGATTGGGCACCACGATGCCCACACCCTTGCCCGAACGGGCCGGCGCTGCGAGCAGCACGAACTGCTGCCCGGTGAACCGCAGATAGCGGCCACGCCAGATGCCCACGACCAGCGGCGGGTCGCTGTACGCGCCTGAAGTCGCCCTCGTGTTCATAGCAGTCCTGCCCGGCGGATGTCCGCCTCGTTTGCGAACCGCGCGCTGCCGTAGAGGCGCCGGCGCCTGGACTGTTCCAGAAGCGTGTAAACGCCGAGCGCGGGCGCGCCGAACGCCAGCAGCAGGCCGAACAGCGCGGCCCCGGCGAGCCGCCGCCCCTGCTTCGGCAGGTGTCCGTCGTACCAGGCCATCGCCGCATCCGGCCACGCATGAAACCCGGCATGAAGCGGGTTGACGTGCTGACTCGCGACGAAGAAAAACGAAGCCAGCCAGAGGGCAAGCGTCAGCCCGGCCGCCGCAGCGGCCATGACCGCAAGCGTGACCAGCACAAGCATCACGTGGTAGCCGATCGCCTTGCTGGTCGACCGTCCCGTTGCAGTTCCCTTTCCGATGTCCATGGCCTGTTACCCCTTCACCGGAAATCCGCGTGATAGTCCGTCTGATGGCGGCGCAGCGGATCGAACCAGACCTCCGTCATCGACCAGCGTCGGCCGGTCTGAGCGCCAGATTCATCGAAGAGTGCGGTGGCCTCCATGTGCGCCACCACGTCGATCGTCATGAAGAGCAGCCGACGCAGTGCGACGTCGTCCCATGTGGCGGCTTCGGGATGTTCCTTCGCCATCAGCGAGAACCGCTCGATGGCGACCGATGCGCTGGACGCGTGATAGCTCGTGATCGAACCGGAGTGCCCGGTCGTCAGCAGCTTCAGGAAGTCGTACGCTTCGCTGCCTCGCAGTTCGGCGAGCAGCACTCGATCAGGGCGCATGCGCATCGAGCTTGCGATCAGATCCGCAGGTGTCACCCGTGCGTGGCCGTGGCCACCCTTGCTGTAAATCAGGTGGACGCAGTTCTCGATGTGATGGATAAAGAGCTCGCGCACATCCTCGATCGTCACGATGCGTTCAGTAGCCGGGATGGACCGGCACAGCGTCTTCATGAAGCTCGTCTTGCCCGAGCCCGTACTGCCCGCGATCACAAGGTTCAGCCGGCCGCGCACCGCCCGCTCGAAGAACGCAGGGAACTCGCGCGCTTCGAGGCACCTGGCGAGATCACGATCCAGTTGACGCAGTGCCGGCATTGCCTCATCGAGTCCAGCCGGGCGGTGCCACGTGGTCTGCGCGAACAGGCCCTCGTTGCCGTAGGCGTCGAGTGTCTTCTCGCGCGACGACGGACGGCGGATCGTCACCGATACGGTACGCGGCGGCACCACCGGCGGGATCACGATCTGGACGCGCGCATCACCGGGCAGCAGCGCGGAGAGCACCGGATGCAGCGCCGAGACCTCCTGGTTCGTGAGGGTGGCGATCGCCACCGCGAATGACATCAGGCGCTCGAAGTCGAGGTCCGCACAGTCGTGTGCCTGCCATCCGAGATGGGTTTCGGTCAGCACGCGCTGCGGCCGGTTGATCACCAGCTCCGTGAGCGCCGGGTCTGCGAGCAGCCCCGCGAGTGGGCGCATCAGCTCGCGCACCGAAGCATCCTCTGCCAGCCTCGGCAGCAGGCCGTCGGCCGGTACCGGCGCTTCGCTCAGGATATGGGCCGACGCGTTCATCGCGTACCCCCTGGCTCCAGCGCGTAGACCGGACTGAAGTCCAGATCCCGGGCAACGATAATCGCGAACTCGGCCCCCTGGTTCTGTGTCAGTGTGGGCGGAATGTTGATCGTGCTGTCAAGCACGCGCGAGGCCATGTCATTGCCCTGCTGCTGCGTGTTCTCGAATACGACCGAGCCGTTGCTGTTGCCGCCACGCGTCGCGAGATACCCGATCGCATCCTGCGTCATGCCAAGCAGCATGGCCGCGCCGATACGCTCGCCCCAGTGATTGTTCACGTAGCCGCTCACGCCGATGCGCCCCAGCGCGTCCGCCGCGGGAGAATCGATCTCGACGGTCACACCTTCGGGGGTCTTGATGCGTGCCGACAGGATGAATACCCGCTTCTGTCCGGGCGCCAGGTTCGAGCGGTACTCGCTGTTAATCTGCGAGCCGCGCTCGATCAGCACGACACGGCCGTCATCCGAATAGACGTTCTTCGTCACCGTGCAGGTCGAGATACCCGCCTGGGTCGAATCAAATGCCGTATCGCCTGCGCAGTCGATCTTGGCGCCTTCCGCGAGGATCAGGCTGCGATTGCCGAGAAAGCCCGCGCGCACTTTGGACGTCACCGTCGGCGTCAATGCCTGGGCCAAAGGACCGCTTCCCTGAGACTGGCTGCCGGATACGACAGTCGCTCCTGGCGAAACGCCTGGCGCAGATGCCGTCGGGCCTGCCCCTTCGTCGGCAGGGCCATTGCCTGCGCCCGTACCTCCGGTGGCGAGTAGCGGTGCGTCGTAGTAGCTGCGAGCTGGTGCAGTGTGTACGGGTGCCTGCCGCGTCGATACCGCAGCGGGAGCCGACGCAACGGCGGCTGCTCCCGCCGGGCTGGTTGCGGCGGCAGCAGCCGATGCCGGTGGGTTCCCGTCGCCGAACACCCGTCCCTGGGACGGCTGACCCTGTACGGCATCCCGTCTGGCCTTCTCCGCCGCATCGTGCCGCACAAGAAACCCGTGGATCGTCCAGGCCGCTCCACCGATCACGAGAGCCACGATGACCAGCGGCGCAAGCCACCAGGCACGGGCTCGGCCACCCTGCTGCCCCAGTTCCGGCATGCCGCGATCGATCGGCTGGTTCGCAAGGTCACCGTTTATGGTATCGGTGACCTTCGCCGGGTCAGTATCAGGCGCAATAACATTGCGCGACGTTTCTTCATTCATGACCGTCGCTCCGCAAGACACGCTTCACACCGCTGACCGTCGTACCATCCGCCGGTGGCACGCCGTCCACATCGAACGCGTCGTTCCACAGACCGACTACCTCGTCACCGAGGCGCAGGACGAAGCGCCGGGCCACCTCGTGCACGACGATCACGTCGTCTTCCATGTGCCGGTCAACCACGCTTTCGCTGCTGTCATCGGCGACGCGGAAGATCGCCGGAATGCGGCGGTTGTTCGGAATGCGGATGTAGGTGAAGCGCCCGTCATCCCATGCCGCCGTCGGCGCGATATCCTCCGAGTGCGGCATCACCTGCATCGAGTAAGCCGTGTTGCGCACCGCCGGCGCCTGGTCGAGACGCTGGCGCACGAGGGCGGCGTCGTCTGCGGCCTTTGTCTTCACCGCCTGTGTGTCCGGATAGACGAACGTGATGCGGTACATCTCGTCGTCGTTGCCGAAACGGGCCTTCAGCGGCAGTGCGACCAGGTCGAAGCTGTAGCTGTGCCGGTCCGTCCGGATTTCGAGGTTCGTGTCGTGCGCAGCACGCTGCGGCTTGAGGTAGACGTCGTGGTCGCCGCGGTTTGCGACCACCTGCCATCCGTCCCGGTCGCCCGGGGCTACGACGAGGATGTGCTCGGACGGATCCAGCGCAATGTGCGTGGCGAAGCCGCGTTGCGCGATGACCCGCACCACCTCGTCCTGCCGGTACACGACCTGCCGTACGCGCGAGTCACCCGACCAGCCAGGCACGTCGTAGGCAAAGGCGCCGGCGCATCCCCCTGCCAGCCCGGTCACCAGCGCGGCGGCCCTCACCAGTGTGTTCAGTCTCATGGCGCACCTCCCGCAGCAGGTGACAATGTCGGCGACGCCGCCGCAGGGGTGTATTCGGGATCGCGGCTATACGCCGTCACCCTGAAGCCGAAGGGATTCTCGATGGCCGTGCGCTCCCGCGTGAAGACGGACGGCCGGTATGTGAAAGCGAGCGTGATGACGAAGCGCTGCGGCGGCTCCGCGTTATCGATGCCGTTCTTCCAGGTCGTGCGTTCGATATGCACGACAGCACGGCCGGGTTCGTCCGGCACGAGCGTCGTCGAGAGGATGCGGATGCGCCGCTGCGTGTTCGCCCCGAGCTGCCGGTCCAGCGCGTCGGGGCCGCTGTAGATCGACCGGTAGTCGCGCGCGACCCGGTCGTCGCTCATGTCGAGCACGCGGTCGTAGTCCATCTGCAGCAGGCCCCAGTCGTAGCGCTCGCGCGAGCGCACGTAGACTTCCACCCAGTGCTTGTCCTCGATGTCCCGCATGTGCATCTGCTTCGCGTCGAGCACGTCGATCATCTGTGCTTCACCGGTCAGACGGTCGACCTCGATCGGCAGCGGCACCACCCGGTAGAACGGGACCATCACGGCCAGTGCGACAGCACACAGGATCGCGACCACAACGGAGCCCATGGCCACGTGCCACGCACGACGCTCCGAGCGCTCCTGCAGGTGCGTGACCGACACCTCGAAATCGAGTGCGCGGCGATAGTCATGTGATTCACGGGAGTCACGCTCACTGCTCATGACCGCCTCCATCGGACGGGGGAACCGGTGCTACGCGGTTCACTGGAAAACGGTGCAAGCCGTCTGGTAGGACAGGTTTGGGCGGGCTTCCCGAGCAGCCATTAATCAGTAAAACTAATTGAATGGTAATGATGGCCACAACAGAACGGATCATGTCAGCCTCCCCAGTTTCCGAACTCAGTTACCAAAGGCCGCAGGCACCATCTGGTCCTGCAGCCGTGCGGTATTGCCGGCGCGCTTGAGCACAAGCTCCTGCTGCTGCTCGGCAATCAGCCGGTCCTCGGAATCTGCGAGCATCCTGAAAAGCTGCAGCTTCGTCATTTCATTGCCAACCGCCGTGCTCTCAATCTGGATGCGCGCCTGCAGTTCCCCGATGCCTTTCTGGTCCTGGGTCACATCGATCTGCTGCATCAGGCCCTGGATCTGGTCGAGTTCCTGGAGCTCCGTCTGATACGCCTGCGTGCCGAAGGCCTTGTCCTGAAACGGCTTGTTCAGCGCGCGCTGGCAGACCTGCAGGTCAATGCCGCGCTGGTCCTCGCAGTTGTAAATTTCGCTCGCCGAGCGCAGCGTCTGCGCGGTGCCCGTCAGACCCGCATATCCACCGTTCTGGATCGCCGTGTAGACTGACTGCCAGTTCGACGGCAGCGAGTTCGACAGGACCGGATTGCTCATCAGTGCGCCGAAGCCGCGCGTACCGCTGAGGGACTGGTACAGCTGGAGTTCCTGCTGCACTTCCTGTTTCAGTTGCCCGACCGTCGCAATGGCCTGAACTACGTTTTGCGCGTCGTAGACCGGAATGCCCTGCGCACGGGCCAGCGGCATCGTTGCGACGGTCAGCACCGCCGCTGCAACGGGGACAAGACCGGTTTGCATCAGTAACCTGATCATGATGGTGACCCTCCTGAGTTGTCCTGGTCGCCGAGGTGCTCGCGGGCGACACGCTGGTAGGCGGGTATCGAGCGATCTCTCGCGCCGCCGTCCGAAATCTTTCCGCCGGGCCGACTCGGACCGTGCCCAAGACTCACGAGCGAGCCCAGGCCCCGAACCGCACCGCGTGACGCAAATCCGGCGACGAAGGCACCAAACCCGGACAGCGTGGCACCGCCAGCGAGCCCCGAGGCGACAGCCGGCAACTGCCAGCCGATGGTTGCCAGCAGCAGGGACGTGATAAACAGACCGAATGCAGCCCCCCACGGCGCAATGGCGGTCAGTACAGCCTGGCCCGCTGCTGATAGCGCCGAAGCGTTCGCGTCTGGCGATGAAGTGGTGACGTTGAACGGCACGAGGTCGGCTGAGAACGCCGTGAGTGCCATGCCAAGAAATGCTGCGATGAGGATCTGCAGCAGCGCATAGTTGGCAATCTTCGCGGTCCACGCCTCGAAGAATCGGGCGGTTGGGCCGAATGCGCCACAGGCAATGAACAGAGGTCCAAGACCGAGCACCAGATCCAGCAGCATCCTCGCCATCGTGACCTCGAAGGCCAGGACCATCAGGAAAATGGCTCCCCCCAGCCCTACGAGGAACCCGCCGACCAGATCACCGATGCCGGCAACAAAGCCACTGATACTCAGGCCTTCGTGCGTCGCCTTGTCGAAGTAGGCATCCATCACGATGTCGATCTGCCGGTCGTAGCAGTCAAGGGTCTGGTAAATGGCGGATGCACTCGTGCCTGTCACGCTGGTGCCACTCACCGTTCCGCAGCCCGCGTTGCCTGCACCGGCATTGGCCGCCGCCGTCTGGATCGTCTGGGCGAGGCCCGTCGTCGCGCCTTCGACTACCGTGACGACCTGGGACTGGTAAATACCCGCGCCGAGCGCAAAGGCAAGCATGATGGCCATCTTCAGGCCACGCCACGCGAATGCAGGTACCGACTCATGGGCCTCGCCGCGTACTACGGCGAACCCGTACGTGAGGATCCAGATCGACAGGGCCGTCGTGACAACAGGTACCAGCGCGCTGGACAGGGCTGAGGACACGCTCGTGACATACGTTGACATGCCGTTCTCGAGCGTGCCGCCGACTGCAGCGAAAAGGCCGCTCATCGTGCTGCCCTCCTCGACACACGCGGGGTCGGTGCATTCAGGGCGCCCCCGGTCGCACGACGCTTCGCCAGCCGCTCATGAAACACGGGGAGCCACACACCGGGATCGTCGCCCACCTCGGCACGGATCCCGTCGAGCAGTTCGACGTTGTCCGTCGTCCCCGACAGGACGTCGAGCACGTCGCCGAGCCCGGCGAGATCCAGCCTGCCGATGGCCGCACGGTGGCCCTGCTTCACAAGGAACAGGCGGCTGTTCTCGCCGAGTGAGCGGACGATGTTGAATTCGGCCTCGGTCAGCTTGAAACCATGCACGTAGTCGTCGTAATCGGCGCGCGGATTCGGCAGGAAGAAGAACGTCGCGGTCTGCTCGACCAGCGCCCGCGCGATGTCGCTACGCAGCACATCGGCCGGGGACTGCGTATCGAAAATACCCAGACCATTCTGCTTGCGGATCGTCTTCTGCTTGTCCTTTGCGAAATCCGTGAAGACCGGATCGCCCAGGCGCTTCCAGAATTCGGTCATCACATAGACAAGGCGGCGCCCGTCGATCAGGCTTTCGGTCAGCTGCAGCAGGTACATCGTGACCGGTGTCGACACCTCCGGGTCGTCGAGTAGCTCCGTATCGTCGAAGCCGAATAGCTGGTTGTGGCTGAAGTCCAGCAGGTCCGACGGGTTGTCCAGTACCCACCCGAGCCGCCCGCCCGCGCACCACTTCGTGAGGCGTGCATGCAGGCTGTTTTCGCCCACGGCCGGGAGCAGTTGCCGGACCATCGACAGGCGCCGCAGCGGGCGCTCCATGCGGGAGACTTCTCGGACCGCCCGTGATATGTCGAGTTCGTCCTTCGCCGACAGCAGCGTGCCTGTGTCGACCAGACGGCGCACCAGCCGCTCCCAGAAGTCCAGCACCGCCTCGTCCGGATCGAGCTGAAACGGATTGAGTCCCGTCGGGACACCCCGTCGAAACACCGTGTAACGACCTCCCATCGCCCGGATCGCGATCTCGGTGCCCCGGTCCTTGTCGTAGACGACGCCGGTGAGGCCATACTTCATCGCCATCGCCAGCAGGAACAGTTCCAGAACCGTCTTGCCGGCACCGGCCTGCCCGATGATCTGCGTGTTGGCGAGTGCCTTCTCGTCAGCAGACTCCTTCTTTTCCGGCGTCGCATGGAAGTTCAGGTACAGGGGCTGGCCACTCGGCGTCTTCACGATCGTGATCGCCTCGCCCCACGGATTGCCGTCGCGCTTGCCGGTCGCGAAGTTGTGCAGGCTCGCGAGCCCGCAGAAGTTGCGCGAGGTGAGCTTTGCCTCCCGGGGCCGGTAGCGCCAGTTACCAGGCAACTGCGCGAACCAGGCTGCGTCCGCTACCAGATCGACCCGCGCCGTCTGGAAGCCCACGTCCGCAAGCTGCGTGCGCGCCTTCGCTACGTGCCGCGCGACTTCGTCCGGGCGGTCACCGAGCACGGCGAGCGAATAGTGATACTCACCGAGGACGAAATCACCATTGATCAGATCGTCCAGCGCCTGGTCCATTGCCTGAACCTGCGAGACTGCCACGTCCTCGCCTGCAATCATCTGGTTGCGCTGACGTTCGAGTGCCTCTTTCGCTGTGGGACGGTCGAGGATCGTGAAGCTCTGCGTCTCGATGTACTCGAAGTCACCGTAGAGCAGACCATCAAGCATCCCGGGCTCGGTTTCTTCCGGGTAGTCCTTCAGGTCCAGCAGCGCCGCATAACGCGTTGCCCCCGGCATCCGAATCTCAACCTTCTCGGTGTGGAAGAAAAGCCGCGACGTCGGCAATGCCTCGGCAATGCGGCCAGATGGCACCGGCACGGGCTCCCATGCGGCGTTAATGAGATAGCCCAGGAACTCCAGCGCCGCGGAGAACCGGACAGGACGCCGCGTGTAGCGGACCTGCTTCCTGTAGACGCCAAGCGCCGCCGGATCCCACGGCTTAAGGCCGGATTCGACCTGCGCGGCAAGCTCCGCCATCACCTTCAGGGCCTCATGCTGGTCCCGCCGGATATCATCGGAGGTACGCCGCGCCGCCTGGCTGAAAAGACGTCCCAGGCGCGTGCGGCGCGGCCGGTATACGAGCGTCAGGAAGAGTTCGTTGGCCATCATCCGGTAGCCGGCAAAGCTCGCGTAGTAGCGCGTCGCGAGTTCCTGGCAGAACCGGTTGCCGTACGGCGTGGCGAAGTGGTCGGTCACGCGCCGGCGGATCCTGTGCGACCACAGCCCGACGTGCCCGCCTGGCAGGCTGCGCACGAGCTGGTTGAATCCTTCGTGACGCACGAGGATGTCGCCCGGATCAGCAGCCTCGAAGGCAATGCCGGCGATCTTCCAGACACGCAGATAGTCCCCTTCGCGCGTGCGGATCACGTAATCATTCACGTGCGACGAAAACGGCACGAAGTCCGCGAGCACCACCTCACGTTCGGCCACGTCGATGAATTGCGGCTGCGCGCTCATGTCAGCCCCTCCTCTTGACGCGAACCGGCACGTAGGCGTGCGCGCCCCAGAAACGACGGTTGCGCTGGCGGATTGCCATGCGAGCGCACAGGGCACACTGCGCCAGACGCTGGTCGTCATGGCGCGTGATCGAGCGCATCGTCACGAAGACGGGGATGAGGAGCAGCACGATGCCGACACCCACCGGCGGACTCGCAAGCAGCGCCCAGATCGCGGGGATCAGGATGCCGCCGCCGACCATGAGGAACGGCACGAGCGGCACACCCCAGAGCATCGCGGGTCGCGTGCAGCCCTTGAAAACTGGATCCCTGAGTGGATTCACGCGCGGATTCATGTGCGCCTCCGCATCAGCTCGTCGGAATCAGCATCGCCGCGATCACCGTGGCGCAGCCCACGAACAGGCCGCCGATGAACACGTTGGCAATGTCGCCAAAGCGCGCGTGCTGGAACATCATCTTGAAGCCCGCCCAGATGATCGAGATCGAGCACACCACCGCGCCCACGCTAAGGAGCGTGGTCTGGATCGTCGTGAGCAACGTGTTGACCTGCGAGAGCTGCGCGTAGGCCGGTGTCACCGTCAGCATCACCATGGGCACAATCGCGAGGCTGTGCCAGGCATGTCGCGCCGATCCACGTGTCCGAAACTGCGGTGAAATCCGTCTGTATTTGATATGTAGTCCTGATTTCATGGATTGCTCCTGTCACACACGTTGTCCCTGCTTTCTCAGAACACCACAGCGCTTTCCTGTGTCATGTCGTCTGCCTGTCCGGCCTTCTGGTCCGTCCTACCGCCCGTGGGGGACCCGAGGCCAGCGCGACCACGGGACGGGTCAGATCGCGCCGCCTCCGGTCGGGAGGGAATGACGGGAATGGGCGAAACATCGGTGGCAATCGCCGGAACCACCGGATCGGGCCGTGCAGCCTGAGCGACGACCCGCTGCACATAGCCCGTACGGAACCCGCTGGAAAAGTCGCCGCTCGCGTAGCACGAGAGCCCCGCGCGCAACGCGTCTTGCGCCTGGGCGTGGGTCCGTGCATTTGCCCGCGTTTGTGCCTGTTTCGCGCGCTCGAAGCACTCCAGGAGGATCGCTGCGCCGGCGGCGAGATTCCGGCATGGATCGAAGACCGTCTCCGGGGTCAGGCCGAAACGGATCCAGTTCGACCGGTTCACCTGTGCGAGACCCGCGCTGTAATTCCACCCGGCGGCATCCAGCGCGCGTGCTGTCGCTACGGCTTCACCAAGGTTCACTGGTTGCCGCTCGAGACGGCCATGCACCACCCCGATCGCGTACGGGTTGAAGCCTGACTCGACCGGCACGACTGCGGCCATCGTGGCGGGCGCCACGGCAGGCGCGCACTGCTGAGCCAGGACTAGGAATGCGGCGAGCGGAATCATTCGCCACCACCCTGACCGCCCGAGCTTTCGTACTCGCGCTCCAGAAAGAGGCGGGCCGACTGTGTCGGGTCGTACGGGATCGCCGTACCACCAGCCCCGTAGAACTCCGTGATCGTACGGTCTGCACCTCTCGCGTCCCACCACACACGTGTGTACAGCGAGCCGTCGATCTCGACGCTGATTGCACCGCGCGCATTGCACAACAGCTCACTCTGCTCGGAGCCGCCCCGGTACAGCAGGTCCTCGCGGCAGTACCCCGCACTGGCAAACATGTTCACGGCCGAAGTCCCCTGCGAGCCACCCGCTCCGAAATCGCACGTCGGAAAAGGATCACCGTGCCGCAAAGCGGCCCACAGCTTCTCGATCGGCGGGACACACTCGCCGTACTGTTCAGGGCCGCCGGGACTGGAAAGGCACAGGATCACCTGGCAGCCCCAGTCGTCGGCATGGGCTGTGCCGGGCACCAGGATCGATGTGCCGAGGAATGCGGCAAAGACGACCGACCAGCGGCGCAGCGCCCGCAGCAGCCCTCGACCGGCGACGGCAATGTCCGTTGCGACGGCAGCGTTATGCATCGCACACCTCAGCGTGGTGGGCGGCAGGCGTGGCGACGTCCCGGATCGCATCGAGCCGGTGCGTGAGCGCATCGAGACACGCGGCCAGCGCCCGGCTGTTTTCAGGCACATCTCCATCCTGTGCTGGAGACTGGCCACGCGCCAGGGCGGGATGCTCGACACGCCAGACGGACGTCAGGTGCGGCAGATACACGTATCCGTGAGGAGATGCCGGGTCCGCGATCAACCACTCACGCAGCGTCGTCTCCATCACCCTCGCCCACGCCTCGTCCAGTGACGCAGGAGCGGCCACGACTGGCATAAGCCCGACAAAGTGCAGCGCCGGATTCAGTCGCGCCCGGACGTTCCGAACCCCGTACTTGCCGTTGATGACCTCCGAGGCGCAGCCGATGCATCCGGGCGACACGGCTACGGGGCTCACCACTGCGTCCACGAGAGCCTCGGCACAGACGGCACGCAGGTCAGGCAAGACGGGAGCGTCGATCAGACAGACATCGAACCACGGTGTCACCACGGACAGCAGCTGACGCAGGTTGGCGTAATAGCGCGTACGGGCGGGATCGTCGGGCGACTGCAGACCGTCGATGGCGTCGGCGTTGAGCACGTGTATGCGGCCACCCGATGAGGATCGGGGGCCCTCCTGCGGCGCGGGCGCCCGGTTGCCGGACACGATCGCGTCGGAGCGGCAGCGCGCGAGCAGGTGCGCGCAGCGCGGCGGCTCGGCCAGGTCCAGTACCAGCACCCGCCAGTGACAGGTGCACTGCAGGTGGCGGGCGAGCAGACAGGTGAGGGTCGTCCTGCCCGAACTGCCCTTCGCCGAAATGATCAGAAGCGATTTCATGGTTCATCGTCCTCAGCCGCACCCGCTGTCGATGAACCTGCGAAGAAAAAAGGAACCCGCGGCGCCGAAGAGGCTGACCGCGGGCTTAACGGGGGATCATTGCATCAGCACCAGAAAACGGAAAAGCCTGCAGATGCAGGCTTTTTGCGAATGCGTCACGGCACACCACGTCGTCGCACAGACATCGAAACTGCGGGGCCGCTAACGCGTACTCGGTCGTGCGTGGCACGTTGACCGGATCAGATTGTTGGCTTCAATCTAGGCGAGTACGCGGCACAATGCAAGAGCCCTCGGGCGCTCCGCTACCGCTCCATTTACTCACGTGTTCCCAGGTGTTCCCACGTGTTCCCAAAAAAATTCAGATAGCGATGTTCAACTGCAAGCTGTCTGTAGCGGCCGCACTGCTCACGCACTGCGGAACAGCACCACATGAACTACAGCCGAACGAAGGCGCGAACTATTGTTCGTCCTCCCGGAGGGGATGGCCACAATCCCCGGCGAGGGCACGTGCCAGCGCTGCGCGTGCGGCCGCAAGTTCCAGGTCAAAGCATTGCGCCGGGCGCCGCGGAATACACAGCCGCCGGCAGACCACTTCCCGACGCGCATGCCAAAGATAGACCATGCGCAGCATGTCGCGATGTCGGAGATGGAGCGTGCGCCAGGCCTTCGTAATCCGCGCCGCATCGACCGGATCGAAGGCACCGCGCGATGCGTTACCCCAGTTCTCCAGCCGCCGGGCAAGTGGTGCCGAAGCGAGATCGCGACTCATGGCGCGCCCCCCACGTCGTCGTCGCGCTCTCGTGCAGGCGCCCGGTAACGCGCCGGACTCTCCAGAAACTGTTCAATGTCCCCCGCACGCCACCCCACCAAGCGGCCGCCCAGCGGTATGGCCGGGGGAAATGTTCCCGCCTGCATGCGGCGGTAAATCGTTGAGCGCGACAGCCCAGTTCTCTCTTCGACCTGCCGGCGGCGCAGGATCCTGTGCGCATCACTGTTCGCAATTGACATGGCCTTCCCCCAAGAAAAGATGCCGGCCTGGCGTTGCCGGTACATGGGGGCATTCAAGCAGCGGTCGAGTCCGACTTCCAAACCCGTCTTATCGACGGGAAGCTCCCGTCGGAGCAGGCCGAACGACATACGGGCGAGGCGAAACACATCAGCTATTGACGACGGTGATCATCGCAATCAATCACACGAATGTGGAGCATAGAATGGTCAACACCAGACGTACGGTGGTAATCTCGGCAAGCGTAGTACCAGTCGCGTCAACCAGGAGAGACGGTCATGCGGTCTTCCGATGAATGGCGAAGGCATACCGTTGAAGATGGCGTCGTGCTCTGTCCGGGCTGCGACTCGTTGCACGTAACGATGGGGGCTTGTGCTGTCGGCGCGTACACCGTCTACTAGTGTTCCGTTCTGTTGTTAACTAATCTATGTTCACGTAGCATGCTGGTATCAACGGAACGGGAGATACCGGCATGCCCATGGGACGACCGAAGGCCGAACTGGTGTTGAGTGAAGATGAGCGTTCCCAACTGACTTCGATAGCGCGTTCGCGCTCGATTTCGGCGGCGCTGGTCACGCGTGCGCGCATCGTGCTGGCTGCCGCTGCCGGGGAGCCCAACAGCGCAATTGCCCAGCGTCTTCAGCTCACGCGTGCCACGGTGGGCAAGTGGCGTATCCGGTTCCTGGAGCATCGCATCAACGGGCTGTATGACGAAGTACGTCCCGGCAAGCCGCGCACGATTGACGATGAGCGGCTGGCTCAACTGATTCACAAGACCCTGCACACAAAGCCAGCGGATGGCTCCACGCACTGGAGCGTGCGCACGATCGCCGCCGAAACGGCTATCTCGCCGACGAGTGTGCACCGTTACTTCAAGCTGCTGGGTCTGCAACCGCATCGCAGCGAAAGCTTCAAGCTTTCGACCGATCAATTCTTCAGCGAGAAACTGCGCGACGTGGTCGGCCTGTACCTGAGCCCGCCCGAGAACGCATTGGTACTGTGCGTGGACGAGAAGAGCCAGTGTCAGGCGCTCGAACGCACGCAACCCATGCTGCCGATGGGCTTCGGCTACGTCGAAGGCGTCACGCACGACTACGTTCGCCACGGCACCACGACACTGTTCGCCGCCCTGAACGTACTCAATGGCGCAGTGCTCGCCACCTGCAAGCCGCGTCATCGGCATCAGGAATTCCTGTCGTTTCTGCGCGAAATCGACAAGGCCGTACCGGCTGAGCTCGACGTGCACTGCATCGTGGACAACTATGGCAGTCACAAGCATCCCAAGGTCAAGGCGTGGCTGGCAGCAAAGCCCCGCTGGCACATGCATTTCATTCCTACCTACAGTTCGTGGCTCAACCAGGTCGAACGCTTCTTTGCGCTGATCACCGACAAGGCCATCCGCAGGGGCTCGTTTGGCTCAGTCAAACAACTGATCACACGTATCGATCAGTTCGTTTCCCACTACAACGAAAACTGCAAACCATTCATGTGGACCGCTTCCGCTGACTCCATCCTCGCAAAGCTACAAAGACTTGGTACGCGGATCAGCGGAACGGAACACTAGGAATACGTGTGCGAAGACTACGGGCACGAATTTCAGGCAATGTTTAGCCTGATAGGGTACATGCCCGGAAGCCACATCGAGGACGACGACATCTGATGCATTGTTCCGCCAGCAGGCGAGTGAGCACACCGGCATGGAATCCGTCACACGGCTATATGAGGCCCTGCGTCGCAGACCCGCGGAGCCGTTGAAGCGAGTTCGTCCGAGGTAATTCAGGGGCGCCACGGAGGAAAATGCCAGCGACACACTTCACGCCCTGGTTTCGACGTGTTCGCTGCGCGGCATGCGCGCCAGAGATTTTTTGTCATGCTCCGACTGCTGTCACGGCACGAGGGCGAGGCGGTACGGCGCGCGCTACTGGAAACCGCGGCGTCATCTGCCCCGTTCTCGAGGACCACGATGTATCAACCCGCCGAATGTCGTCGCGGGCATACGATCTTGCGGCAATCCGACTCCTCCGACCATGCAAACCTGATGGACCGGCCCAGCTAGAACTTCATCCTGATGCCCGCACCCAGGCTGTTGCCTGACGACACACGGGTCATGGTGTCGTACCGACACGCGGCGTAAACGTCTGTGCGTTTCGAGAGCGGATAGTCATATCCGAGCACCACAGTCGACCAACGGATATCCGTGCCCTGGGCAGGCCGCCGGAGCGTTCCCGCCCAGGACACCAGTATGCTCCCCGTGCCAACCTGGGCGCTCGCCCCCACCTGAACGGTATCGTCGGTGAGGTCATCGTTGTTGGTCACCCTTTCGTACTGGAGATAGAGCTTCACTGCCTGCAGGCGATACGCCGCTCCGGCCAGCCACGCCGTCTGCTCCGTAGCGCCGTTCAGGAAAAGCGACCCAGTGTGAAGGCTCTGGACTGCGGCGGTCGCAGAGAACGGCCCCGCGAAGTAGAGCACGTTCGCACTGTAGTTCGCCTGCCCGGCGTGGCCCGCGATGCCCGCATTGCTGTACAGGACACTTCCTGTCAGACCGCCAACCTCGGGCGTCTGGTAGACAATCGAGTCGTCAATTGCCGTATCGCTTTGCACCGACGCAGCGCCCATCGCGGAACCCAGAAATGTGTGGACCACCATGGGGGAGAAGACGAACGAGTTGCCGAACGGGTTGAACAGCAGCGTGGAGACGAACAGCAGTGAATCATTACGCCCCAGCGTCAGTTGACCAAATTGCCCGCTCAAGCCAACAAACGCCCTGCGCCCAAAGAATGACTGCCCGTCGTACGCTCCTGACTGCCCACCGCTGATCCGGTAAAAGCTCTCAAGGGTAAAGATTGCCTTCAGGCCACCACCCAGATCCTCAGCGCCCGACATGCCCCAATACGATGTCGAGAGCCCTCCCGAGCCAACTTCCCACGCGTTGCCCGCCGCACCGGGCATCCGCACCACCCCGGCAAATGCATCGGCCAGCCCGTAGAGGGACACCGACGACTGGGCGTGTGCTGCCCCGACTGTGACCCATAACGACAGCGCTGCCAGCCCCTTACTCCATCTTCCCCGCACATCCCTGCCCATGTTTTTCTCCTTCATCGCTTGTGAGTGTTCGCTTGTTCGCCTGACGCGCGCCTGCCTGACGGCACGGTTTGCCGCCATGCGTCACCCCGGCCTGACGCGTGCGAGCGGCCTGCCCCGCTCGGCCAGCGCAATGGCAACCAGCAGTTCATCCGGTTCCGGCGAGTCGGGTATGCACAGCGACACCGTGTCGAAGTGGTCGAAGCTCCACATGTCTGTGACGCTGTGCAGGGGGATGTCGACGCAGGCTCCCGCAGGCCCGCGCTTCGTAACGGACGGCATGATCGAAGACGCGCCAGGCAGGCAGTCGCGCACCGCCTTGCCGAGTCGCGGATGGAGCAGCGCCGCTCCCCATTCGAGCGGCACGCCTGTGCCTGCGAGTGCCGCCTTCCCGTAACCCTGGATGTCTGTCCCCGCACAACCGAGCGCAAGTAACGCCCGTCCGGTGAGCATCCGGCCGAGATTAGCGCCCGTCGCATAGAGCGACTCAAGCTCGCAGGCAACATCCTGGTCGGTCGGCTTCAGCACCGCCGCGGCCACTACCTGACGGTGCGGTGGGGTCACCGGTGTGCCGAGTTCAGCGCGCCGCTCAACGAGATGAACCACGATCCGCGCGATCTGGATCGTCATGGCGCGATCTCCGTGTCGCCCGGAAGCTGCAATTCCGGTCCCGGTGCCGGGAAATCCCCTCTCGCCAGTTCGTACGCACGCGCTGCCCGCAGCACCAAGGCATCGCTGCCCCGACGCCCGATAATCTGCAGGCCCGTCGGCATGTCCCCTGCGAATCCGCACGGCACGGATATGGCAGGCACGCCAGCCTGGTTGCACCATGCCGTCAGAAGCGGTGCATTACGCAGATGGCCGGGCAAGCCGGGAACCGGAGGTGGTCCGCAATGAAACGTTGGCGTGAGCAGCAGGTCGTAACGCTCGAAGAACGTTTCCATCGATGCGCCGAGCGCGTGACGGGCAAGCAGTGCATCGACGAATGTCGCGGTGTCTATCCGTGCCCCTGCATCCGAAAGTGCCGTCAGGTCCGGATCAAGCAGCGTCCTGTCGGCTGCCTCCATATGCCGCACGCGCTGAGCGAAGAACACGGACCACTGGACCGAATGCATGCGGCCATTGCCGTAGTAGTCCGCGATCGGCGCAACGTGGGTCTGGATGACCGTCGCGCCGAGCGCCCCGAATGTGTCCACCGCCCTCTCGATACACTCCGCGATGTCCGGCGCCACCGATACACTGTCCGGGGCAGGACACCAGGCGATCCGCAGACCCGCGACGCCGTCGTCCAGTCCGGAGGAATAGCCGGACGAACTCCCCGCCCCCGGAGGCACGTCGTTGTTCGCGCAGGTCATCGCATCAAGCATCAACGCTGCGTCGCGCACGGTTCGCGCGATCGGGCCGAGGGTGGACAGTGCAGTCCACGACGCCGCACTGCCCGCCGGCACCAGCGCGAACGTAGGCTTGAACCCGACCACACCGCTCCAGCAGGCCGGAATCCGGATGGACCCGCCCCCATCGGTGGCAAGCGACAGCGGACCCATGCCCAGCGCAACCGCGACCGCCGATCCGCCGCTGCTACCTCCCGGCGAGAGCCGCGTATCCCACGGGTTGCGCGTCGCGCCCGTCAACGGACAGTCGGTGACGATCTTGTTGCCGAACTCGGAAGTCGTTGTCTTGCCAAACGGTATGGCGCCCGAGCGCCGCAGGCGCGCCACGGCCGGCGCATCGACGCTTTCGCGGTCCGGCGGCGCAGTCCATGACCCATGCCGTGTCGGAAGACCGGCTACGGCGACGAGATCCTTGACCGATACCGGCACGCCATCAAGCGGACCGCACGGCTCGCCGCGTATCCACCGGCGCTCGGCCTCGCCGGCGGCCGACATCGCCCCTTCCTCGTCGAGAGCGCAGAAGGCGTTGACCACCGGATCGAGCTTCGTGACCCGGTCCAGTACCGCGCACATGACCTCCACAGGCGAGAGGCTGCGCTGCCGGAAGCCGGCAACCAGCTGAGCCGCATTCAGCATGACAATTTCGCTCATTTTGTAGTCCTTATCTCTTGGTGCAAACGATTCCAAAGCGTGGCGAGGACACGTCTATCCTTCACAGACCGGCGTCACCGGGCCCGTGGATTCCAGGATCGAAAAGCTGTTATCGGCGAGCGCCTGGCCGATCCGTGTCTGGCAAAGCACGTGGCCCCCGTCATGGCTCACACCGGTTTTGCCACGCGGCAGCGCAATGGAGACGGCGGGCAGCGCAGCCCTCACGCGCGCGGCGTCGACACTTCCCGCCGACCGGACGGCCTCGGCGAAGAGACGAATGCCTGCATATGTGTTCTCGCCGTGCGGCAGTACAACGGCAAAGCCGCCGAGACGGGGATCGCGTGCACCGGCGTAACGGACCGCATAACGCGTGAGGAACGCCTGGTTTTCCGGGTTGTCGATGCTCATGAAGTACGACGACACGCCGATCGTTCCGGTCGATGCTCCTGTGGTTGCAATCGAGAGGGATTCGTGTGCGATGTCCGTCACCAGTTGCGGTTTCATCGCGAACGACCGGTACTGCTTCACGAACGTCACCGGGTCGTCTCCGATGCTGTGCCATACGATCTGCGGCCTGGCGCTCGCGACCTGTTGCAGTACGGCCCCGTAGTCGCGCGTGCCGAAGGGTAACCAGTAGACGTCGAGGAACTTGCCGCCGTGGCGCGCCACCGCCGCCTGCAACTGCGGGATCAGCACCTTCCGGTTGCTGCCGATGTCCGAGACGACTGCGCAGACGGACTGTCCACCACCGCGCATGAGCCACGCAATGAGTGGCTCGATCCGCTGGCTCGTGGCGAGGCCTGTCGTGAACAGTTGCGGGTCGCACCGCCCCTCGTCGAAGTTCGGATAGACGATGAGCTTTCTCGCTGCCCTTGCGGCCTGAAGGGCCGCCTCGCGCTCAGACGGCAGCACCATGCCCGTGATCATTGCCACGTCATCACGCATGAAAAGCTGCCGCGCCTTCTCCAGCGTAACGGCCGTCGACATCTGCGTGTCCTCGACGCTCAGTTGCAGAGGGCGGCCAAGCAGCCCACCCACCGCGTTGATCTCATCCACCGCCAGCGCGGCACAGTTACGGTTGGTCTGCCCCACGCGCGTCAGGGGACCGCTGAGTGGCGCGAGCAGGCCGATCTTCAACGGCTCGGCGCCACGCGCGAACGGAGAGACCGCCGATGTGGCGAGGGAAGCAGTTGCGCCAAGCACTACGGCTCGGGAAAATTCACGTCGGTTCATGCGTTTTCTCACTAGGCATCACTGGATTTCACTGGATGTTTTCAGGGCGGAAGTCCGGCGCGCCGTCAGTGGCCGGAGAGAGGTAGCGCGCGAGCGGGTGTTCTCCCGTTCCACTACGTCGCGGCTCAACGGCGCCGGCATGCACGAGGCGTCCGTTGCTGAGCACAATGCACCGGCGCGCGCTCTGGAGGACGAGGTCGAGGTTCTGTTCGACCAGGAGCACGGCCAGCTTCGAGCGGCGGCAGAGCTCGGGAATCACCTCGCCGATCCGCTCGACCAGGTTGGGCTGCACACCGTCGGAGGGCTCGTCCAGCAGGAGCAGCTTCGGACGGCCGCACAGCGCGCGCGAAATGGCGAGGACCTGCTGCTCGCCACCCGAGAGCGTGCCGCCCTGCTGCGAAAGGCGCGACTTCAGCACCGGAAAGTAATCAAATACCTCGTCGAGGATGTCGGCTCCGCCGGCGGCCTGCGTGCCCATCAGCAGGTTCTCCCGCACGGTCAGTATCGGGAAGATCCACCGCCCTTGCGGCACCAGACCGATCCCGCGCCGCGCGATCTCGTGCGTGCGCAGGCCCGTCACCGGCTGCCCGAGGAAAGCGACCTGCCCGCTCACGCGAGGCAGCAGCCCCATGACCGCCTTCACCAGCGTGGACTTGCCGGCGCCGTTGCAGCCGAGGACACCGACCACCTCGTTCGGCAGCACGTCCAGCGTGAGGTCGTGAACCACATCCACGTCGCCGTATCCGGCGCACAGGTTTTCAATGTGCAGCATGTGTCGCCCCCCGCCCCAGATAGATGCGGCGGATCTCCTCGTCGTCCGCGATCTCCGCATACGATCCCCGTCGAACCACCTCTCCCCGGTGCATCACCCACGTCTCACACTCAAGGGACTGCACGAAGCCCAGGTCGTGTTCGATGGCGAGTACCGCGCACCGCTCCCGTAGCCGGTGGATGAGGCGTACCAGCCGCTGCGCGTCCTTCGTGGACAGACCGGCTGCAGGTTCGTCGAGCAGCAGCAATGCGGGCTGGCACATGATGGCCATGCCGATCTCGAGCCACTGCCGCTCACCGTGCGGCAAATGCGAGGCGGTTTCGCCCGCCTGCCCGGCCAGACCCACCTCCTCCAGTACCGCGTCGGGATCCGGCATTGGCGTCGACCGGTAAGCCGCGACGCCAAGGCCCGCTACCACCAGGTTGTCGCGCACCGTCATCGTGAGGAAGGTGTTGGTCCCCTGAAACTTGCGCACCACACCGCGTCGGCAGAACGCGTGCATCGGGCGGCCGGTCATCCGCTCGCCGTCGAGATACAGTTCGCCGGAACCGGGGGCAATTGCGCCTGAGAGCAGCCCGACAAGCGTGCTCTTGCCCGCGCCGTTCGGGCCAATCACGCACAGCAGATCGCGTGGCGCGATGTTGATGTCGACGCCCGCCACGGCGTTGATTCCCCCGAACGCGCGCGACAGGTTGGTGCCCTGCAGAAACTGGCCGTCCATTACCGTTCCTCCCGGGCGTGTCCCGCGCGGTGAACCGGCGGCCTGCTCCATACCGCTCGAGCAGTCCGACGCGCAGCCTCCACCAATTCATGAAGTCGCAGTCCGTTGGGCATGAACAGCACGCAGGCGAGAAACAGACCGCCGAGGATCAGGGGCCAGCCGTCCGTGCTGTAGCTGGAGACGGTCTGCCTGAGCAGTGTCAGAACGACCGCGGCGACGACAGGTCCACCAATTCTTCCCCTGCCGCCGATAGCCACCCAGAGGATCACTTCGGTCGCAAGGAGCGGCGAGAACACGTCCGGTGCCACCACCCCCGAGCAGGCCGCCATCAGCGCGCCGGCGATTGCGGCAAGCGCCGCCGAGGCGACGAAGACGAGCAGCAGGTGAAACGACGTGTGATAGCCGCACGCCTTTGCGCGCCACTCGTTGGTCGCGATCGCATCGAGCACCTTGCCGTAGCGACTGCGGCAGGCGAGCCATATCAGGCCAGTCGCGGCAAGCAGTACAGCGACGACCGTGTACCAGGAAGCGCGAGGACTGCTCATGTCGAACGTGTGGCTGCCCACGCCAAATGACAGTCCCGGGATGCCAAGGATGCCCGTGTCGCCCCCGGTAATCGACTGCCAACTGACGGCGAGCTGCTGGGCGACGATCAGCACGGCCAGGCTGATGATGGCGAAGAAGTGGAGCCTTACCCCCGCAAAGAGCAGAAAATAGCCAATCACGGCGGCGACAGCCACAGCGCAGAAAACACCCGCCGCCAACCCGGTCACGGATGCCTGTCCGAACTGCACGGTCGTGATGGCAAATCCGTAAGCGCCGAGACCCAGGAACGTGGTGTGCCCGAGAGTGAGCACCCCGGCCCGTCCCCAGAGCAGGTCATAGCTCAATGCGAGGATCCCCATGACCAATGCATCGCGTACCGTCGACAGCAGCCAGGGACCGGCAAAAAAAGGCACGAGCGCCGCGGCGGCAACTGCCACGCTCCACATCAACAGCGGCGAGCCATCCCTGGGGGCCAGGACGGGCTGTGAGAACCAGAGCCGCAGACAGCCTGCATGTTTTCCAGACATACGCTTTATCCTTTTCCGAGAAGCTGATGGGCCGCGCTGAATCCTGGGATCAGCCCTTGCGGTCTGAACCGGATCACCACGATGGAGAGGACCAGCACCACCGCCGATGCGAGGGAGGGATCGACGCGATAGCTCAGTAACGTCTCGGCGGTACCGATGACTGCGCTGCCCAGGATGCTGCCCGCGATCGATCCGATACCGCCCAGCACGATCACGAAGAACGCCTTGGCGAGATAGGAGACGCCCAGATGCGACTCCACCGAAACCATGGGGGCGACGAGCACGCCAGCAAGCGAGGCGAGCGCCGCACCACCGCAGAAGGCAATGCGATTCAGGCGCCGGGTGTCGATGCCAGTAGCCTCGGCCATCGCCGGGTGCTGGATCACGGCCCGCAGCCGGGTACCAAAACGCGTACGGGCAAAAAGCAACCAGCACCCTGCCGTCACCATCAGCGCGACGCCGATCACGAAGATCCGGTAGGCCGGATAGCTTCCGCCCGGGACGGGGATGGCCCCGCTGAACGGGGCGTACACGAGCATCGGCTGGGTGCCGAAGACGAGTTCCAGTGCCTTCTGCAGGATCAGGCTGACCGCATAGGTTGCGAGGAGCGTGTCCAGTGGCCGGTCATAGAGCAGCCGGATGATGAAACGCTCGAGGCACCACCCGAGGGCGGCCCCGACAGCGGGCGCCACAAGCAAGGCAAGCCAGAAAGCCTCCTTCCCGCCAACCGCCTGGGCAACGGCTAACGCGTATGCGCCGATCGTGACCCACTCGGCATGTGCAAGGTTCACGATGTCCATCATGCCGAACACCACGGCCAGACCGAGCGCAATCATCGCGAGAACGCATGCGTAGCTCGCAACATTAAGTATTCCTATCATCATCTCCTCGCATACCAGGTGGAACCCGCCAGCAGCCATCTGCCGGTAGCCCGCCGAGGGAGAGAACACGAGCCAGTTGCCACCAACGCCGTCCCCGGCTCGCACTCTCACGTTTACACAAAATATTGTGAATTTTAGATCAACAAAACTCCGTTTACACAATTTATTGTGAATTTCTGGTCGTTCGCTCCCCGATACTCGATTCGCCCAGTTCAATCGAGTACGCATGACCAAGGAAACACTGATCAAGGCTGTTGGGAAGGAGATCCGCGCACGCCGCAAGCTGAAGAAGTGGACGCAGGCCGGTCTGGCATTACGCGCGGAAGTTCACCCAAACACAATCTCACTCATCGAGCGCGCAAAAACGATCGCGGGAATCGACGCATTGATCGACATTGCTGACGCGCTCGGTGTGTCGCTGTCGCAGTTGATCAAGGCAGCCGAAGACCGCGGCGGTATCCGCTGACTATCTGCGGCAACCCGCACTCTTTTCCCATACCAGCCGCGGTAGCCTCTCCCTGATGATCGCTCATCGCAGGCGATCCGCGCTGCGCCAACGCTCACGACAAATTGCCGTCACGGCACACGGACACACTGTGACTGTCCAGCCGCATCCGGCCGGTCGCGCCCCTGATTTATTGCTATTAAATTAGCCCCGCAAAATGCGGGTGTCAACTCATGTTTTCAGCGTGTTTACCCCGAAACCAATAACTTGAACGGGACCTTGACATCGACCACAATCGGCAATATGGTGTATTTGTTATAATTAATAAGGAGAGGACATGCAGGGCGATCTCTGTGAACTCACTGCACAGGAACTGCAGGAGGTTTATCGCAACGGTAGCGTCTCGCCAGTCGACGTCATGTCCGCCGTGCTTCAACGGATCGAGAGGTTCGACCCCGCCGTGAATGCTTTCTGCCAGATGGCTCCAGACGCGCTCGACATGGCCCGCGCATCGGAAACACGATGGCAACGCAAACGCCCGCTTGGCCCTCTCGACGGAGTGCCAATCAGCGTCAAGGACAACGTCGCTGTCGCCGGACTTGCTACACGATATGGCTCGCGCGTCACGGACGAAACGCCATCACCCCACGACAGCCCGTGCGTCGCGAGGCTTCGCGAGTCTGGCGCCATCTGCTTTGCCAAGACCACCCTGCCTGATTTCGCCCACAAGATCGTCACCGATAGTCCGCTTACGGGAGTCACGCGCAATCCCTGGGATACGGACCGTACCCCAGGCGGCAGCAGCGGCGGAGCCGCCGCGGCGGTCGCGCTTGGCATGGCGCCCGTGGCGATCGGCACCGACGGCGGTGGATCGATCCGGATTCCAGCCGCGTTCACTGGTACGTTTGGTTTCAAGCCGAGCTTCGGACGCGTTCCGCATGCGCCACGCGGTCCGTTCGGGCTGTTGAGCCACGTTGGCCCCATGACACGCTGCGTGGGGGATGCCGCGCGCGTCCTGACCGTCATCAGCCGCCCTGATAGCCGCGACTGGTACGCCTTGCCGTTCGACGCCAGCGACTATGAACTTGGTCTTAAGTGCAAGCCAACACCAGGCGGTGTCCGCATAGCGTACAGTCCGTCCCTGGGCCTCGCTGTCACGCCCGAAACCGCCGTCCACGACGCGCTCATGCGTACAGTCGACACCTTCCGTGACCTTGGCGCCAGGGTTCAGCCGGAAGATCCGCCGGGTATCGCTCGCTGTAACGCGATCCACGCCACCATCTGGCCTGCCTGCTGTCGCCAGCTCACCGAAAGCATGGCTGACGGCGGTGCGGCGCTTGATCCGTCATTGCAGGCCTACTCTGAAGCAGGCGCGACAATATCGCGCCAGGCGTTGCTTGGCGCACTCATCGAGAGAGGGGAGCTCGGAGCCGCGGTCAACGTGTTCTTCGAGCGGTACGATCTTGTCATCTGCCCGGTGTATCCCCGAGTGGCCATGCCGCTTGCGGAACTCCCGGCCAGCGAGGAGCTGTTTCCCCACTTCACCGCGTGGTGCAACCAGCTCGGTCTTCCTGCGGCGAGCGTCTACACGGGCACCACTTCAGAAGGTCTACCGGTCGGGATACAGATTGTTGGCGGCCGTCACGCCGATGCACTTGTGCTCTGGGCAAGCCACATCCTGGAACTCGCGTTCGGACGGGCACCACTCGCGGACGTGGCACGCTCGCTTTCCGCTTCTATACCTAACCGCACAACACACTAAGGTTGGTCAACCAGCGGACACCGAGCGCAGTGTCAACGGTTCGGGCATCCGTCAGTTACCGCCCTTTCTGCCGACGTGCAGACCAAGGTCCGAATCCAGTACCAGCTTCTGGCGCAAGGCTGCGTGCACCTTGCGCAGTTGGGCCTCGGCTTCATCCATGTGCGCCGCCATAAGCTGCTCCACCGCACCGGCGTCGCGCTTCTTCGCGGCATCCAGAATCGCGCGGTGAGCAGCGACAGTCTGCCGCCCGAACGCCTGGTAATCCCGCTGGGTCACGTTGCCGGCCACGATCACGAGGCTGTGCAGCATCTGGTTGATGATCTGGCATACGCAGCGAAGAAAGGCGTTCGGATTTGCCGCAGCCAGCACGTCATGGAAGTGGATGTCCTCGTGGCGCTGGTCGAGCGCACGTTCATGACTCGGGGCAAATGGCTCGCACACATCCACACTGCGCTCGAGCGCCTCCAGATCTGTGTCCGTCAGATGCTCCACCGCTCCCGCCGCAAGCAGCGGCTCCAGCACGCGCCGCACCGCATAAATATCCTCGAGGCTGATGCTCTCGAAAAACAGGTAGTTCTGCAACGCCTGAAATGCCCGGGCGAGTGGCACTCGCGTAATCGTTGCACCACCCTCCGGTCCCGTACTCAGACGCACGAGTCCCTGCACCTCCAGTGCCTTGAGGGCATCGCGCATCGAACCGCGGCTGACGTTGAATATTTCCTGGAGGTCGGCCTCCTTGTTCAGCCGCACGCCCGGCCGCACCTTGCCATCGGTAATCCACGTCTTGATAAGTTCGGCAACCTGGTCCCCTCGCTTGGTCGTGCGGGGCCCTCGCTTGTCTCGCTTCAGCAACGGTTTTTTCTCTGTCGTCTGTTTTCGCGCTGCCATACGTCACACCTGTAGTTAGCCATCATCGTTTGGTCTGAATGTCATTATCGGTCATCCACTGCCGCGTGACCGCCACAACGTCCCCACGAACGCCCCCGATACAACAGCCTCCCAATGTTCGGAGGTGACGACTCCCCGCCCTGATGCCTACGCTCATTGCCAGACGACACGCAAACCTCATCCGTGGGTTCGCGTGAATATCGGTCCTGGGCGCAGATGCGCCCACCTGGGAGAAGGCGTCATGACGCGACACGAACCAACGTCGCAGCAGGCTCACACGATCGACGACATCGGCGCAGCGCTCGCCGATCGCGGGCTCGATCTCGACCTGCTTGCCAGGCGTATGCGCGCTGTCAGTCCCGAATCGGACGCAACCGGCGAGATCGTCGGTCCTCCCTGGCGTGCAGCTGACCTAAGCGCTCTGAACATGAACCTCGTGCCCACCCGGTACGGCGGCTGTCCGACACTGCAGTCCCTCGTCGCGCAGACAACTCTGATGGCCTACCTCGGGGAGGCCGACGCAAGCATCGCGCTGGCGCTGCCGGGCCCCGGGCTGGCCATGCCGCCTGTCGTTGCGCTCGCCTCGACGCAACAGCAGGCCGGGTTCTTCGAGCGGTTCCAGGCGGGCTCGCCGCGCTGGGGCGCTTTCGCCATCACCGAGCCGGACTGCGGTTCCGACGCGACTGCCATGCGCACGAGTGCACGAAAGACCGGCCGCGGCTGGGTCCTGAACGGCACAAAGTGCTTTATCACGAACGGCGCACGCGCAGACTGCGTGATCACGTTTGCAACGATCAACCGAGACATGGGTCGCTACGGGATCCGCGCATTCCTTGTGGATTGCAATACGCCAGGATTCACGGTGTCGCGCATCGAACGGATGGCAGGTCTGCGCGCGACCCAGCTCGCCGTGCTCTCCTACGCAGACTGCGAGCTCACCGATGATGCGCTGCTTGCCCGCGGCGACGAAAAGCCCCTCGATGACGCTTTCTCGGGTGCGCAGCGGTCCTGGGACTATTTCAGGCCACTGCTCTCCGCCGTCATGGTCGGTACCTGCCGGCGGGTGCGCGCGGACCTTGCGGCCTGGCTCGGTGCGGGCGGCACACCCGCAGACAGGCATCGCAGCGTGGCGAGCGTGGAAGCGTCCCTGCTCGACATCGACCGCCAGATTGCGGCCGCGTGGCTGCTCTGCCACTGCACGGCCTGGAAAGCAGATCGCGGCGTTGCAACGTCAATGGATTCATCCATGACCAAGGCGTTTGCCTCGCGCGTAGCCGCACGGGTGACGCGTGCTGCCATCGACCTCGCCGGTATCGACGGCATCGCCGCCTGTCCGTCACTTGAGCAGGCTTACCGGGACGCCAAGGCTTTCGACATCATGGAAGGTACCGGCGACCTGCAGCGACTCATGATTGCACGGGCAGCGCAGCGATCAGCGTCACGTCCGTGGGACATCACGGCACCGCCCTCCGGCTGCCCCACTCAGCCTGACCCATCACCCGACATCGCCAATGCCCACCGATCCGGGCAGGAGACATCTCATGACGCATAACATGCACGACCCGGGCCGCGAGGAAATCGCCACCGCCGTCAGGTCATGCCTGCTGTCGGCTATCGGCAGCACCGCGGCAGCGGACCTCATTGCGGACGACACGAACCTGTTCGACGTCGGCATCGACTCAATGAACATGACAGACCTGCTTCTTCAGCTCGAGCAGCGCTTCGGCTTCACACTCGCGCCGGAAGATCTCTCGTCCGACCTCTTTCTACGTTTCGACAATCTGGTCTCCTTCGTGGAATCCCATGTACGTCGCAACTGACCACGGCCACGGGCAAGTCTGCATCGCAGCGACAGCGCGCTATGTACCGAAGGCACATGTGCGCCCCGAAGCGCTGGCACAGGAGCCAGCGGCCACACCCAACTCCATGCGCGAAGCCGTCATGCGATCAGTCTATGCCGATACGCTGCGCTGGCGCCAACTGGAGACACCGCCCGTCGCCGCAAATCATCCGTCCCGGCCCGTCCACCCTGCGATGCCGACGCATGTCGCCAGCGAGCTACGCCTCAGCCTCTCGGAAATGACATCCGCCGTAGCCAGCGAAGCTATCCGACGGTATCCCTCGAAAGACAACCATGTGCCAGACCAGATCATCGTATGTGGAACCAGTCTTGAACACGATCTCGCGCTATCGTGCGCGGGTCGCCTGCACAGCGAACTGGGATCGACGGGTGCCCCGTTCGCAATCGGACAGATCCAGGGCGTGTCCTTCTTTCTTGCGCTGCAGGTGGCGGCCGACATGATGGCCAGTGACGACCGCATGCACACGACACTGATCGTCGCGGCTGAACGCTGGCTCCCGCCATTTTCACGTCAGACCGGTTCGCTGACCGTATTGGCTGATGGCGCAGCCGCGATACTGGTCAGGCGTGAGGCGTGTCCCGGATGGCACGTACGCAGTCTCACGGTACGGACGCCCTCCACCTCCGTGTCCGTCCCGCCGCAGGATATCTGTATCGACGAAGAGGTCGTAGTCGAAGTCATTGAGGAGACGTGCGCGCAGACTGGCCTGAAACCCACTGCATTTGACTGGATCGTGCCTCCGCGCATCAACACCACCCTGGCATGCAACGTCAGTGCAGAGGCCCGACTGCCAGTCGGGCGAATGTGGTACCCGGAGTCAGGCGATATCGGGTATCTGTGCGCCGCAGACGCGCCGGCGCAGCTCCACGTGTTGCTGCAAACGATTGTTCCGGCGGACGGACAACGCATCCTGCTGTGGTCAGCAGGCTTCCAGGGGCAGGCGGCATGCGCCGTTCTCGAATACCGCGGGAGCTAGCGATGTCTGCGTCTCCAACCCCTCCTGTACTGTCGCTGTCCGGCATCGCATCCAGCCTGCCGGTACGAACGGTCGATGCTGACACCTGGGCCCGTCGCTGCGGATTTCCCGAGGCACGCGCAAATGCACTGCTGCGCAACGGTGTGCAGCAGTTCCACGACGCTGCAGCGACATCACCCGTCGCATTCGCGTGCGAAGCGGTTTCCGCCCTGCTCGAGGACACTGGCACGTCACCGGCAAGCATCGATGCCCTCATCTACACCCACACAATCCAGAGCAGCGTGCTGGCGCCGCCTGCCGGTACTGCGGCGCTCATCCAGTCCCGCATGGGCCTTGAGCGCGCACTCGCGTTCTCGGTGATGCAGCAGAACTGCGTGTCGCCGATGGCCGCCATCCGGTTGCTGCGCGTGCTCACCGTCGCAGGTCGCACCATCCAGCGGGCAATCGTTGTCTGCGCAGATGTGATGGGATCGGGCTGCGATCATCTGCGCGCCATCCAGGATCTCGCGCTACATAGCGACGGCGCATGCGCGCTCCTGCTGGAGCGCCGCGCCGACCGTAACAGCATCGTGGGGCTGCACCTTTATACAGACGCTCGCTACTTCCGCGGGACCGACGATGATCTTCAGCCCGTCCCAGATGACCGTTACTACTGGTCGGCATTCACGACGATGCGCGCGGCGCTTCGACAGGCAGGCATCACGGGCAATGAACTCGTTCATGTCCTGCCTCACCACGTCAACCTGCCTGGCTGGTCGCGTCTCATGACCATGCTGTCCGTACCACAGGAACGTCTTTTCACCACGAATTTCGGACGCCTCGGGCACGTGTTCGGCGCCGACCCGTTCATCAACTTCCACTCGGCGCCTCGCGGGAAACCGGACTCCTGTTCCCTGCTGTTCTCCAGCGGACTTGCCGGTTGCTTTGGCGCCATGGTGATCCGCCACTGCCCCTGAACCTGATCGCTATCCGGCCATGAGAAACCTCCTTGATCTTGTCCAGTCGGCAGCGCGCCGCACACCCGATGCGGAATCGCTCGTCTGCGGTGACGTCCGCCTCACCTACGGCCAACTGCTGCAACGCAGCCATGCCTTCGGACAGGTATTGCCTTCCCTCGGTGTGGCTCCGGGCGAACGCGTCGCCATCTTTCTCGACAAGCGCGTGGAGACTGTCGTGTCGATGCTCGGCGCCTGTGCCGCAGGATGCGTTTTCGTTCCGGTGAATCCGCTCCTGAAACCGAACCAGGTGGCTCACGTGCTTCGCGACAGCAGCGCCCGGTGCCTCGTGACCACCGCATTGCGCGCCCGCTCCCTGGCCGCTGAGGGCGTTGCGCCGGTGTCCGATGTCATCCTCGTAGACGAACCAGACCAGGCTTCGTCTGATCAGCCGACCGGGGTCAGGATTCTCCGCTGGCCAGACTCCATCTCCAGCCCCCACGACGCGCTGGTGCCGGTCTCGGCCGTAACATGCATCGACACAGACCTCGCAGCCCTTCTCTATACATCCGGCTCGACGGGATTGCCCAAGGGCGTGATGCTCAGCCACCGGAACCTGCTCGAAGGTGCCTGGAGCGTCGCCGAGTATCTGCGGCACGATCCGTCTGACCGCATTCTTGCCGTCCTGCCCCTGAGCTTCGATGCGGGCCTCAGCCAGCTAACCTCGGCGTGGTCGGCAGGCGCGACAGCAGTGCTGCTGAACTACCTCACGGCGCACGATGCTGTCCTCGCGTGTGAGCGCGAACACATCACCGCGATCACGGGTGTCCCGCCATTGTGGATGCAACTCACGGGCGCAACCTGGCCAGACTCGGCGCGCAATAATCTGCGTTACTTCGCGAACACAGGAGGGCGTCTTCCGCTGCCTGTACTGCAGAAACTGAGGGCGGTGTTTCCGCAGGCCACGCCGTTTCTGATGTACGGGTTGACGGAGGCGTTCCGCTCCACATTTCTCGACCCCGCGGAGGTTGACAGCCGCCCCGACTCGATCGGCAAGGCCGTGCCCAATGCGCGGGTGCTCGTCGTCCGCGAGGACGGCACACCGTGCGCTCCGGGCGAAGCCGGCGAGCTTGTACATGTCGGCGCATCCGTCACGCCAGGCTACTGGAACGATGCTGCGCGCACCGCGCAACGCTACCGCCCTTCGCCTGAAGCAAAGCCGGGCGGCGCGCCGCGTGATATGGCGGTGTGGTCCGGGGACCTCGTGCGGTGCGACAGCGAAGGTTTTCTGTATTTCATCGCCCGCAACGATGCGCAGATCAAGAGTTCAGGCTACCGGATCAGCCCGGAAGAGATCGAGGAAATGGTCCATGCGAGCGGCCTTGTCGTGGAAGCCGTTGTGCTGGGCATCCCGGATGACGAGCTTGGTGAAGCGGTTGTGCTGCTCGTCGTTCTCGCCGGTGATTCAGACGTCGAAGAGTTACGCGACTGGTGCACGCAGCGCCTGCCGCGTTACATGGTTCCGCGACATATTGCTAGTTATCCGGATATTCCTCGCAACCCCAACGGAAAATTCGACCGGGCGGCACTGCGCAGCGAGGTCGCGTCGTCCGGCCTTGCCTCCCTCGCGCGCGATTCAGGGGAGAAACCATCATGAGTCTCACCTTCATCAGGCGTCCCCCCGGGCTGCAGTTCGGCGGCCTCGACGTGCGCCAGCTGGCCGACCGCGCCGGGCGTACGCCATTCTTCGCCTACGACCGCTCTGCGATCGATACCCGCGTGCGGGAACTGCGCAGTCTGTTGCCCTCCGGCATGCACCTTCACTACTCGATCAAGGCGAACCCGATGCCCGCCGTGATCCACTACCTGGCCGAGCGGGTCGACGGGTTCGACGTTGCCTCCGCGCAGGAGATGGCGCTGGCGCTCGATGCGGGTACCTCCCCAAAGGCGATCGGCTTCGCCGGGCCGGGCAAGTCTCACGACGACCTACGGCGCGCGGTGGCCAGTAGCATCAATATTCACGTCGAGTCGGAAACCCAGTTGCGGCTTGTCACCGCCCTTGGGTGGGAGCTGGGCGTGCAGCCCAACGTGGTGATCCGCGTCAATCCCGATTTTCAGGCCGGACACAGCGGCATGCGCATGGGGGGCGGCGCCGCGCCGTTCGGCGTTGATGTCGACCAGGTTCCGGCACTGCTGCGCGAACTCGAAGCGCGGGAAGTCGCTCTCGCGGGCTTTCACGTCTTCTGGGGCTCGCAGTGCCTGCATGCGACAACCATCATCGAAGCCCAGCGCCAGAGTGCTGATCTCATCCTTCGACTTGCGAGCAGTCTGCCGCAACCGTTGCGGTTCGTGAATCTCGGCGGCGGCTTCGGCATCCCCTACTTTCCGGGCGATACCCCGCTCGATGTAAAGGCTGTCTGCAAGGCGATGCAGGACTGGCTGCCGCCGCTTTGCGAACGTCTGCCCGGAACGACGCCGATCCTCGAACTCGGTCGTTACCTCGTGGGCGAGGCCGGCATCTACGTGTGCCGCGTCATCGACCGGAAAGTGTCGCGCGGCAGGACGTTCGTCATCACGGATGGCGGACTGCATCATCACCTGGCGGCCTCCGGCAACTTCGGCCAGGTCCTGCGCCGTAACTTTCCGGTCGTGCTCGGCAACCGTCCCGACAGCGCGCCACGCGAGCAGTGTCACGTGGTCGGCTGCCTCTGCACGCCGCTCGACCGTCTTGCGGACGAGGTTGAACTTCCCGAAGCGCACATCGGGGATTTCGTGGTGGTGAAGCAATCGGGTGCCTATGGCCGCTCGGCGAGTCCTGTGCATTTTCTCAGCCACCCGGAACCCGTCGAAATGCTCGTGTAACACCTCACCATCCGGAGAAACGTCATGCCATTCCGTCAATCCGTGGTCACAGACCTCGCGCCCGGATCCTGGGCACTCAACGACGGGCAGCAGGGGCTGGTTACGGCCGCAAGACAGTTCGCGCGTGACCGCCTCGAGCCACTGCTGGGTGGCGCGCCTGACTCCGCCCGGTGGGACGAAACGGTCCGACTTGCCGCGGCACTCGACCTCGCGACCATGATCCTCCCGGAACAGAGGGGCGGCATGGATATCAGTCGGCACGACCTTGCACTTGTCATTGAGCAGTTCGCAGCAGGTCCGCTCGAACGGGCCGCCGAACTGACACTCAGCAGCGCCGCACTGATGACGCTGCGCAAATACGGTGCACTCGACCTGCTACCCGATCATAATATCCAGCATTACCTTGATGGCACAACGTCGATCGCACCGGGCATCCCTGACGTCGACGCTTCGGGTTTCTGGGTGTTGCGCCGGCACGCATGCTCGCAGGCAATGATGGTCCGGATGGACGGTGAACGTCCGCAGCTCGTGCTCGCTACGCTGACCGAGAGGCGGGACACCGGGCGTTGCTCCTCCGTTGCCCTGCCAGGGCCGCTTTCCATCGAGCGATACACCACTGTGCCGGCAGGCGATACGCCGCTGCGGGTTGTGTCCAACGGCGCGACCGCAGAAGGCAATCTGGTACGGCAGTGGCTTGTCGACGCAGCCACCTACTTTGCTGCGCTGCTGTCGGGCGCCGTCCAGCAGGGCGTGACCTTCGCCCTTGCCTACAGCGCCTACCGGCAGACGTTTCGCAAGCCAATTACCGCGCACCAGCTCGTCGCCGTACGGCTCGCCGACATGCTGATATCGGCGCACACCATTCACCTTTTCCTCAGGTCCATTGCAGCACGCGATCCGCAGCCGGATATCGCGCCCGTGCGGTCCATGGCTCACCACATTGCCACCGAGGCATTGGACGTTGCGCGCGAGCTTGTGCAGCTTTGCGGCGGTCATGGCTATGTGGAAAGCCTGCCGCCCGCTGCACGGTTCCAGACGATGCACTGGTTTGCGATGCTGTTGATCAAGCTCGAAGCCGGACTAGGCGCGCTCGCTGCGCCAGACGTCCACCAGCGGGAGAGTTGACGTGAGCAGCCAGGACCCGGCTGCCGAACCCGCACATCGCACTGACGGATCCCACCAGACGGGCGGAGAATCCGGTTCATGCTGGCTTCGGGAGCCCGACTCGGACGATGTCAATGACATTGCTGCCTGGCTCGCCGAACAGCACATCAACCAGTGGTTCGATTTCGGGCAGGGCCGACAAACGCTTTCCGTGCCGGCCGTGCGGTTCATGATCCAAGGCGGTCGGCACCGCATACGCATGTTTGGGCCCGCGGGCCACGAGGCCGCAAGCGGCCTCGTGGCCGCCAGCGACCTGGCGCATGCATTCGGCACCGGCTCATTTTGGGTGCTGCGCGACAGCCGCCGACCAGCCTGCAGGGACATGACATTTACCGCGTCCACCAGGCTGCTGCGCGAGGCGTTCGAAGCCGACCGGCTGCATTGCATCACCGCGTGGGCCGTAGAGTGCAACGTGCGCTCGCGACACCTGCTCGAGCGGATCGGCTTTCGCCTCGTCGGGCTGCAGCGCGATTGCCACGTCATGCATGGCTCGCGGTATGGACGCGTACACTATGACCTGCTGCCGGCCGATCTCGCCGCCGACACCGGCTCACCCCAGCGTGGCGCATGAAGCCGCCCGTCATCACCGCAGTGACGGCCTGGGTGCCAGACGCCCTCCCCCTGTCCCGATGGACGGCAATAGAGTCGTCGCTGCGCGCGACCGGGCATCCCGGCTGGGACGCCTGGATGCGGTCCTGGCACCCCGACTACGGGCACTGGCTGGAGGCATGGCCGGGTGTGGAGAACGCCGGTTCGCCCCCCGTGCACCTAGCGGGTCTGGTAACGCCCGAGATGAACTGCAAGGTGCCGGTTGAGACCGTTACCGATCTGTCAGGGCTCGCCGCAAAAGTGACAAAAGCGATCTGTCACGCACGCCCGCCGCACTCACGACCAGTGGAGGTCATAGTGTTCTGTCACAGCAGCCTTGATGAACACGTTTCAACCACGATTGCCGGACGCCTGTGTGCCGAAGTCGGTACACCATGCTTTCCTTTTTCGATCTCGCAGCAACACGGTGTATCGCCATTCACAGCATTGCGGATCGCATCCGACCTGTTCATCGCCGAGCCGGACATCCACACGATACTCATTGTCGCCGCGGAAAAGTGGCGTCCACCGTTTTCCAGAATGTGCGGACCCGGCATCGTGCACGGTGATGCCGCAGGTGCGCTGCTGATCGAAAGGAACCACCAGGCAGGAGCTAACCTGCAACTGCTCGATGCTGTAACCCGGCAGGTTCCCGTTGACATCGGGACCCTTGCATCTGGGATCCCCGATGCACCCAGATTCGCCCTGGTTTCGATGATCGAATTCCTGCTCGCCCGGCACGACCTCCGTCACGAGGATATTCACGAGGTCATTGGGCATCCGGGCACTCCGTCGCTCACACGTGCAGTAGGGGAGCTTCTCAACCGACCCGATGCCCGAGTGGAGCATGCGGTTTGCGTTCATCTCGGCGCGGCCGAATCCATCGTAAGACTTGCGCAGGCGCTCACCCGTGCCACCGGTCGCCAGCGACGCCGCCTGCTGCTATGGAGCTACGGCACCCGCGGCTTTATCGGCACGGCTCTGCTGGAATTGTGCGGAACGCCCTCCCTCTATTGGCGGGACGGTGTCCGGTCCGTCTCATGATCCCCGATCTCGGGATACCGCACGTCGCCTTTCATCTTCCCCAGCGTGTCGACGACGTCCGGGACTGGGGAAAGCGAACCCGGCAGAAGACCGCCACCGTGCAGAACCTGGAGCGGGCCGGGATGCGTTACTACCGCAATGCGAACGGACAGACCGCAATTGGACTTGCGGCCAGCGCTATCCAGCGTCTTCTGCTCGCCTCCAGTATCTCACCTCGTGAAGTCGACTGCATCGTCTACGTGCACACGCTCCAAGGCAGCATCGCGCCACCACCGCAGTCGCTGCCCGGCCTGCTCTGTGACCGGTTCGGCTTCACGAACGCGGAAGCTTTCTCGTTCGCGCAGCAGCACTGTGCATCCGCACTTGGCGCATTGCGCGTGATTCGCGCGATGTTCATTGCGCGGCCCCACATGAAACGGGTCCTGCTTGTCGGCGCCGACGTGATGCCGCTCGACTCTGAGAGGTTAATGAAAGCAGAAGGAATTCTGGGCGACGGTGCGTTTGCTGCATTCGTGGAGCGCGACGCCGCCGTTAACCGCCTGCTCGCGATCGCGACACACGCCAGCGGCCAAGGTTGGCGTGGGGTACTGGCAAATGACCAGCCGCGCCTGGCGGCGCAGAACTTCTTCACGGCGCGACGACTGATCACTGACACAGTGCAGCTGACACATTTCAAACCGGGCGACATTCAGAAGATCCTGCCCCACCACCTCGATCTGCCTGCGTGGCACGGCCTGCTCGATTCACTTCGGATCCCACAGGACCGGCTTTTCGCAGAGAATTTTGCCCGTATTGGCCACGTCACCGTCAGCGACGCGTTCATCAATCTTGCCCAATGTCATGGACTGGTGCCAGATAAGCCGCTCCTGCTCTTTGCACGGGGCGTCGGAGGGTTTTCAGCAGCAGCGCTGCTGGTCCATTAGCCGACCAACTCAGCCCCACTTCGTCCGCTTGCCCCAGTCGCGCGGAAATTAGCCGCAATCGCTTGCATGAACCATCCGGCGGCAATCTGCAGACTATAATAAAAGTTGAATGCGCCCGGACGAATGCACGTCCAGTTGGCCATTGTTGGTGCCGTAATCTGCGGCAATCGTATGCGGGCTTCTGACTGGCCTCTGACCGCCGGAAACGCGTGTCGCATGAACCGCACCGTCGTTGCGCGCAGGCCGCGTTCTCATGTGACCCCTGGCGTTCCAGACGCTGTGGGACAGCGCCAAGGTAGCGAACATGGAACATGTGTCTCGACGCCGTTCAAAAAAGGGACAGCACAGGCCCTCACCCAGATACGATCGTCTGCAAACTGGCGCGCCGGCGCCGGTCGTGCGTCTCGCACGTGCCACCGACATTCCTTCCCTCGTCGAATCTTTCGGCAATGTGGCTGGGAAACTCGGCTTCCCGAATTACGTGATCAGCCGCGTTACACGGAGCCGTTCGACAAGCAACCGGCGAACGGTGCTCGAGATGATCGGCTCACACTATCCGCAGGAGTGGGTGCGGCACTACCAGCGTCGGGACTATGCGTCTACCGACCCCGTTCATCGGGCCGCGTTTTTCCAGTCGGTGCCCTACCGGTGGCACGACATCGCCGGGTTGAACAAGGCCGAGCTTCGTCTGCTCGACGAAGCGAGAGAGGCCGGGCTACCCGCGGGACTCAGTATCCCGCTCCACCAGTCGGATGGCAGCATTCTTCTGTTCAACCTGTCCGGCCCTCCGCATTCCGTCAACGACGCAATCAACTCCCGGCTGGCATACCTGATCAGCGCGCAGTTTCACTTCGAACTGCATCGCCTTGCGCAGATACCTTCAAGAAGAGCGGCACACCTGCTTACACCACGTCAGCTCGAATGCCTCACCTGGGTCGCCCGGGGGAAAACCTCGGCCGAGATTGGCGAAATCCTCGGGCGCTCGCGCTATACCGTTGACTACCACATCGACCTGGCGATGGAGGCTCTCAACATCCGCAGCAGGACGGCCGCTGCAGTCCACGCGACCGTACTGGGCATCATAAAACCCTGAATCTGTCTGTCCTGCAATTCCAGCGCACGTTCAGCCCGTCGCCGTATATCCGGCGTGCGTTCGTGCACGCTCGCACGTACTTGTCGACACCCTCCCAAAGCTCCGAGTTTCTGGGCCACATACACGCTGATAGCGTCGCATCAACGGCTAACATCAGGAGAAGCCCATGTCACACATCCTTGCCGGCAGGCTTGATGACCTGCCATCGGATATCCGTCACCATCTCGGAGCCTTCCGCCACAAGGTCTTTGTCCAGCGTCTGCACTGGGAAATACCCGGCGTGTCCCACGATGCGACGAGCGAATGGGATGAATTCGACGGAGGCAGTACCGTACACCTGGTCGCACTGTCCGCAGACGAAGAGGTTTGCGGTTGCGCGCGGCTCATGCCGACTACGGGGCGCTATCTGCTCCGCGACGTGTTTCCGGAACTTACTGGCCCTGGCTCGCTGATTTCGTCACCTTCGATCTGGGAGCTGTCGCGATTTGCTGCGTCAGGACTGGCAGACCCTCGAACCGGCTTAAACTCGGGCATGTCGTTGCTCCCATACGCGATGGCGCTTGCCCGCTCGTTCGACGCCAAGCGCCTGATTGGCGTGGTCTCGCGCCCCGTTGCACGTCTGTACCGGCGCTTCGGACTCGATCTGCGGGATATCGGCGCTCGCACGGCCCCGAGCACCGTCGATATCGTTGCGTGCTCAATCGATGTGGAAGCTGCCACGTTCCACAAACTCCGGTGCGATCCTGTCACGCTCCTGGACTCTATCACCCGTTTCGGCCAGCTTTCATCTCCTCACACCGGTTTGTCGTTTGATTCGCGTCGCACCGACGCGGGTGCGCATTCTCCGTACACCAATGGCGATGAACCTCTCACAGCAAGCGGTAGCGAAACAATGCGCGCGCAGGCGACAATCCGGACGACTGGCGTCTAACATTAGCGCATCCCTGCAGGGCGGCAATGGTGCCGGTTATCGCCCTCCTTGATCCAGTCCGGTCTGATCGCCGACGCGTAGGCTTGGGCGCTACGCGAGGCCTCTCCATTCGCCTGTGAGCTCAGGCCCAGGCGCTCGTCGATCGCGCGCGCGACGGTCGCAGACTTCGGGAAATGATCGTGATCGCATTCCGCCCAGAACGTATGCATTGCGTCGAACAGGACCGACAGTATCGAAGTCATGTAGGGCAGTCTGACGACGATGCCCTCCGCCGTAGAGCCACCACCGGCTTCATCCCGTTCGTCCAATGGATTGTCCACAAGCATCGCGATCCGCAGCGACTCGAGTTCACGCTGCAGGCGATCTTCGAATGAATAATGAACAGTCGCCGAATGCGCAAGTGCTCTGCGCAACTCGCAAAGTTGCTGGTCCTTCATCGCCATGCATCGGGTTAGCCGATGGACCTCTGCTTCGGCCCGCCGCAAACGCTGATCGGGAGCAGCGTTTGCAGACGAAATCGGTGGGGCGCTCTCCATCGCAGCGACTGTCCATGCATCGACCTCTTTCATGATATTCCTTGTCTCAAATGCACATGCCTATGAGGTTGCCGCTACCCCTTTTCTCTATCCCGTGCGAATGGGAAAAGGCCTGGCTTCTCCGGCCACGGGTCAATCATGATGGACATCCGTGACGGAGTTATCGGGCTCCACCCACGTATCTTTTTTCGGTTTTCTCAGACGAAATATCAACTGCGAAAAACGGCAGGGTCCGCCTTATCTGAGGCTGCCCGATGCTCTCAAGATCCGGCGACCCGTCGCTCCTTTGCGCACCCCGACACCGGGGTCCGATAATTCTCCGGCCTCGTAATTCCCACGGCGACGCCTGCGACCACAACTCGCAAACAGCAGCGACTGCCATTCGCAAATCCGAGCTCGAGACAGACCTGCACCAACCGATCCTGCCCGAAATCCATAAGAATCCCAGCACAATCCACGCCGCACCCAGCGCGTATCCGGTAAACAGGTCGATCAGGGCAAGTGACTACCAGCGCAGCGACCGACTATGCATTGTGAGTAATCCCCACACGCCTTGCTGAATTCGCTAAAGCTATTCCCTGGGCCTGCCGAAAAAGCAGTTACAAATCTGCCTGACAAGGACCAGACCAGAAAATGAAAATACCTGAGTTCGCTTTTCCCACCGGCCTTGACAGTATGGCCAGGACTGCAACTACCCTCACCAAGCTTGGTATTTTTACTGGTGGTATTTGCATCGTCGCGTACTCACTGAAAATCGGCTACTTTCCGCAGGATCTGTCCATTGGAGACGGTGCGCTATTTCTCATGGCAGCGGGTTGCTTTGGCATCGTCTACGCCTTCTTTGTAGCCTGCCTCGTCTCGTTGGGTATATTCTTTTCGCCATTAGTACGCATACCGTTTAATGCATTCATTAAAACCCTGAATCGATTCAGCAAACGAAAAAGGCCTCCCGCGCATGAATTGGCGCCCTTTGACTGGATCACCCTTCTGTTCGCGATCTTGGCCGTCATCCTGATCCTCGCCTTCGGAAAACAGGAACAGACTGCATACTGGAACCTTCCGCTGCTGTCGATCGCGCTGTATTTTTTTTATTCCATCTTCCACTCTTCAGGAAAGAAGCTGCGTGCCATCCACTCCGTCCAGAACGCCATCCTGCATACAGAAGAGAAGGACAAGCTCTCGAAGCTCGGCAACCCCGAGCATCTGCGGCGCAGCCAGTGGTTCAGCCTCGCTGCCATTGTCGTCATGCCGCTTCTTCTGGGTCATGTATCCGGCCAGCTTCTGGACGCAGCCATGCGCTTCGGCAAGATACGGATCGAGCACCCCACGATCTACGTCAAGTCGCCGTACGCACTGATGTTGCCGAAAAACCTGGTGCCCGCGGAGCACGCGAGTCTCGCTGACTACACGAGGTTTGACGGCACTGTCGTGCTGTTTAACGGATTCGGCAAGAACAGAGTCATATCATTCCCCGACGCCGGGGCAGTCAGGACAATACGGATTCCAAACGAATATATAATCGTCGAATAGCTCATGAGGCCGTCGGGCCGCGCCTGCGGTAACAACCCGGCCTCGGGGCTGCATGGACCATCCACGGCTGTGCCCTACCGCATGTTCGGGCCGGAGTCAGCCCACGCCCACCGCCCGACTCGACAGAGCATGAAGCCTGCCATGACGTAGCGAGCGTGCGTCGGACGGATCATCTTGACACACGGGTGCCCGCCACCTTGCGGCTTGCGATCCATGCGTCAATCTCGCTTTCATACCACGCTACCCTTCCGCCGCCAATCTCGACTGGCCTTGGAAACTTGCCTGCTGCCAGATACCGGTAGACTGTGCTCGCCCCCAGGCTCACTCGCATGCGCACTTCAGGGAGGCGAATAAGGCGCGACTTCGCGCTTTCGTGGCCGCCAATATGCTCGTCGTTCATCACGCTGGTCCTCCTGACGATGTCCGGGTGCCGCCGGACAGCCCCAGACTAGCGTGCTGCCGTAATCACATCAAACATACGGTCAGGAGAAACATTGCTACGGTGCAGGCTGGCCCACGGTCGCGAACGTCCCGTGGTTACCCTGCAGTTCCCACCCGCCAGCAACCACCGGTCGATTCTTGCCCCAGCATTCGGCTCCCGGAAAAAACCTCACTATTTCGGAGGAGCAGCTCCGACACGACCAGAGCCACGCGACCGTGAATCACCGACACCGCCCGTCACATCCGGCGTGGAGTCAGCCCTGCGCTGGCATTCGAGCGGAGTCCCAATTCAGCTACCCCTTCACCGCACAGAAAGCCGCCCAGTCGTCCATCATCTGTCTGCGCCGCTGGAACATGTCGCCGCGGCGATAGGCGGCCTCAACCTTGTCGTCCACGGTGTGCGCCAACGCCATCTCCGCCATCTCGTTGGGATAGGTCGTGCATTCCGCCGCCCAGTCACGGAATGTCGAGCGAAAACCATGCACGGTGAGGCCCGTGCGTTTCATCCGGCGCAGAACCGTGAGCATGGCCATGTTCGACAGCGGCCTGCCCTTCTTCGCGCCCGGAAACACCAGGTCACCGTCCGCCTCTTCAAGCAGCCTGCGCACCAGTGCAAGCGCGCAACCAGACAGCGGAATCCGGTGTGCCCGTTCGGCCTTCATCCGATCTGCCGGCACCGTCCATGTAGCCGCATCCAGATCGAATTCATCGCGGACCGCACCAATGACCTCGTTTGTCCTGGCTGCGGTCAGGATGAGCAGTTCGAGCGCCCGTGCAGCGAGCCCGTCCTGCGTCCGCAGTGCCTTCATGAAGGCTGCCGATTCCTTGTACGGCAAAGCGGCATGGTGCTGGACCTTCCGTACTTTTGTGCGTGCAGGCAGGATCTTGTCGAGGTGACCTTTCCACCGTGCGGGGTTCTCCCCTTCGCGGTAGCAGTGCACAGTGGCCCAGTCGAGCACCGACTCAATTCTTCCGCGCACACGACTGGCCGTCTCGGGCTTCGTCCGCCAGATCGGCTCGAGCACGCTCACGATGAGCGCCGTTTCGATGTCCCGTGCGGGAAGCGATCCAATGATAGGTGACGCATAGGTGGCCAGCGTGTTCTCCCACTGCGCGACATGCTTTTCGTTCTTCCACCCTGCACGGTTTGCCTTGATAAATGCCTTGGTGCATTCATCAAATGTCCGGCTGCGCGCTGCGGTCGCGAGCTGCTGCGCCCGCTCGGCACGGCGGGCCTCGATCGGATCGACGCCCTCAAACAGCATCCTGCGACAGCGCGCGGCGAGTTCGCGTGCGTCGGCAAGCGAGATGACATGCAGTGGGCCCAGGCCCATCTCGCGCAACCGTCCCTCGCGCCGGAAGCGGTAGACCCATGAGCGCGTACGCGCCACCGATACCTGAAGGTACAGACCACCACCGTCGCAGTAGTGGCCTGGCTTCTTCAGGCGCGCGACGCCGAGCGCCGAAAGACGGTGGATGGAACGCGGGTTTGTGCTCATGGCGACCTCCTCTGTACCCATACTACTACCCATACTTCTGGTTGCAATCGGGAGGTATGGAGCGGGAAGGTCCGGCACAAGAAAAAACCCCGGAAGGCCCATGTGGCAGCCTTCCGGGGTCTGGTCCGGGACATTGTGGAATGCCCCGGGGGGTGCTCCTGGCGGAGACGGAGGGATTCGAACCCTCGATCCAGGTTTTGGCCCAGATGCTCCCTTAGCAGGGGAGTGCCTTCGACCTCTCGGCCACGTCTCCCGAAAATTTCGCTCGCACCAGGGAGGCAGCGCGACGAAGCCAAGATAATAGCGGGTTAGCGCGTTCCGGTCAATTTTTGAGACGCATTTTTTGCAGTCTTTTCTGCAAGTGCGCCATAACCGCTGCGCACTGCGCCCCAAAACCGGTAAAACCTGTCACGCGCGCGTCACGCTTCAGGCGTGTTCGAGATCGAACGCCTTATGCAACGCGCGCACGGCGAGCTCCATGTACTTCTCGTCGATCAGCACCGAGATCTTGATTTCCGAGGTCGAGATCATCTGGATGTTGATGCCCTCTTCCGAGAGCGTGCGGAACATCTTGCTCGCCACGCCCACGTGCGAACGCATGCCCACGCCCACCACGGAAACCTTCGACACCTTCGGGTCGCCCAGCACCTGTTCGGCGCTCACGTGGCCCTTCACCTGGTTGTTGAGCACATCCATGGCGCGCTGGTAGTCGCCGCGCGGCACCGTGAACGTGAAGTCGGTCTTGCCGGCCACGCTCTGGTTCTGGATGATCATGTCGACATCGATGTTCGCGTCCGCCACCGGGCCGAGGATCTGATACGCGATACCCGGCTTGTCGGGCACGCCCATCACGGCGATGCGGGCCTCGTCGCGCTGGAACGCGATACCCGAAATGACTGCTTTTTCCATGGTGTCGTCTTCTTCAAAAGTAATCAGGGTGCCCGACTTCATTTCTTCGGCGAGGTCCATCATCGGGTCGGTCAGGCTGGAGAGCACACGCGTCTTCACCTGATACTTGCCCGCGAATTCCACCGAGCGGATCTGCAGCACCTTCGAGCCGAGGCTGGCCATTTCCAGCATCTCTTCGAAGGTAATGCGGTCGAGCCGGCGCGCGTCGTCCACCACGCGCGGGTCGGTCGTGTAGACGCCGTCCACGTCGGTATAGATGAGGCATTCGTCGGCCTTCAGCGCGGCGGCCACCGCGACCGCCGAGGTGTCCGAGCCGCCGCGGCCGAGCGTCGTGATGTGGCCTTCGGGGTCGATGCCCTGGAAGCCCGTGATCACGACCACCTTGCCCGCGTCGAGATCGGCCAGCACGCGCTCGCCGTCGATCTCGTTGATGCGCGCCTTGGTGAAGGAGCTATCGGTTTTGACCGGGACCTGCCAGCCGGTGTAGCTGATCGCATCGACGCCGGCTTCCTGCAGCGCGATCGACAGGAGGCCGACGCTGACCTGTTCGCCGGTCGAGGCAATCATGTCGAGTTCGCGCGGGTTCGGCTGGGGCGAAAGCTCTTTCGCGAGACCGAGCAGACGGTTGGTTTCGCCGGACATCGCCGAGGGCACGACGACCATCTTGTGGCCCGCCTTGTGCCATTTGGCAACGCGTTTGGCAACGTTCTTGATGCGCTCGACCGAGCCCATCGAGGTGCCGCCGTATTTGTGTACGATGAGTGCCATTGTCGTTCTGAACTGGAGATGTTACCGCGCTGGCGCACTGAAAACGGCGCCGCCCGAGGACGCGATGCCACGGCGGCAACAACGCTTTAGCGCGTGCAGCACGCGCGGATTTGCCCGCCGGTGAAGGTGCGGCCAGCTGCGCTCAGGTACGCGCGCGACGCGACACTTCACTCGCCCCGCGACGACATTCCTGCAACCGATCCTTGCGAAACTTCAAGAGGTCTTTGAGAGACGCTCGAGAGCCGAAGGAAACGCCGCGCTGTGGCTTGGCTGTTGCGTGACTATGGCTGGGCGTTGCCGGATACCGCCTGCTTAAGATGCGCAGGATGCTTGGGACACTTAAGACGCGGCATTCGAAACCAACGCGCACGCCACATCGGCGCTGCTTTTGGCGGCACCGTGAATGCGAAGAAACGGGCTGGGCAAACGAAATACCCTACCCGATCGGGGCCAAAATTACAAGCCGAAATTGGGCGAGCGCGGGCCAAAAAGGCTTGTGCAGCAAGGATTTGCGCGAAATGGGCTTATCGATTGAACCCTTATTGCGCATTTACGCCCGATATCCTCAAGAAAATCGGGCTCGAACATTCGCACCCTCAGGCGATCAGCAAATCCTCGCGCCATTCAATGCGGCGCCAGTGCCCGCCAGGGGCATCGTCCCAATCGGGAAACGCCGCGCGATTCACACCGACGTGCGGAACGAACAGCAGCGTCTCGCCGCTGTAGAGAAGCGGCACGTCGCGCTCCCATACGGGAATGCCGTGCGCCTGGAACACGTGCTTGAGCGTGCGGCTCACGCTCGCTCCGGCATCCCGCACGCGCTCTCCCCCGCTGCGTTCGCGCGCCACGAGCGGCGCGCGGGTCAGCAGCGCTTCGGGCACCGCGTCGGGGTCGCCTCCATCGGCATGGGCGAAGACAAAGGAGCCGCGCCAGCCCGGCAGACGCCAGACTTCCTCGCCGCGCCAGAGCAGTTCGACCGGCGGGCGCGCCGCGCGCGGCGCTTCGGTCTCGCGCACCTTCTCCCAGAAAATCGCGCCGCGATAACAACGCAGGCGCCACCCCGCATGATCGACACGCAGCGCATGGTCGCCCGCGTTCGCAGACTCTCTTCGCGCGATTTCGCGCAACTGGCGCAACGCGTCGGCCATGCGTGCGCTCGAAGCCGCCGGCAGGCCGAGCGTGCGCATCCAGTAGCGCAGCACGTTGAGCGCCCGTTCGTCGTCGAGCGCGAGCAGGGGTTCGTGCGCAAGCGACTTGCCGTCGGCGCCGGTCGCGATCGGCGCGATGTCGATCTGCGCAAGCGCGTCGAGCAAGCGCTGCGCCGAAGCCGCGTGCACCGCCGTGCGCGCGAGCGTGTCGCGAAAGCCGGGGAAATGCGCGCTCAGTGCAGGCATCACGTCGTGGCGCAGCGCGTTGCGGGCGTAGCGCGTATCGGCATTGGATTCGTCTTCGATCCAGCGCACGTCGTGCGCACTCGCGTACTGCTCCAGTTGCGCGCGCAACAAGGCGAGCAGCGGCCGCACGCGCGGCACGCCTGCTGCCGGCGCGCGCGCCGGCGCCATCGCCGCCAGCCCCGCGAGACCCGCGCCGCGCAGCAACTGCAGCAGCACCGTCTCGGCCTGATCGTCGGCATGCTGCGCGAGCCACAGCGACTGCGCGCCGTGAGTGGCACACATCGTTTCGAGCGCAAGATAGCGCGCGTCGCGCGCCGCCGCCTCCACGCCAGCGGCAGCGGCCGCAGCCGGCGCGACCTGCACGCGCTGCGCGTCGAAGCGCACGCCCAGCGCGCGCGCCGTCGCCGCGCAATGCAGGAGCCAGGCATCGGCATTCGGGCTCAGGCCGTGATGCACGTGCAGCGCCACGCAGCGCGACGCGCCGGCCGCCCGCACGGCCGCATCGAGCAGCACGGACGAGTCGAGGCCGCCGCTATAGGCAATCGCAATGCGGCTGTCGTCGGGCAGCGTGGAAAGCACGACGCCGAGCGCATCGAGAACGATGCGCTCGGCGTCGGAATCGGAATGGGCGTTCACTGAGGGGAAGGCGCTCGCGCGCCCCTCGGTCAGACGCGAGGCGTTACGCGCCCGGCGTCGTTTCCTTGAATTTGCCGTAGGCCATCAGGCGCTCGAAGCGGCGCTCCTTCAGGTCGGCAATGCTCATGCCCTGGAACTGGCGCAGCGAGTCGGAAAGCGCACGGCGCAGCAGCGCGGCCATGCCCTTCGGATCGCGATGCGCGCCGCCAAGCGGCTCGTTGACGATCTTGTCGATGAGGCCCAGCGCCTTCAGGCGATGCGCGGTCAGGCCGAGCGCTTCCGCGGCTTCCGGCGCCTTCGCGCCGCTCTTCCACAGGATCGCCGCGCAGCCTTCCGGCGAGATCACCGAGTAGGTGGAGAACTGCAGCATCAGCACCGTGTCGGCCACGGCGATCGCAAGCGCGCCGCCCGAACCGCCTTCGCCGATCACCGTCGTGATGATCGGCGTCTTGAGCTCGGCCATCACATAGAGATTATGGCCGATCGCCTCCGACTGGCCGCGTTCTTCCGCGCCGATGCCGGGGTACGCGCCCGGCGTGTCGACGAACGAGAAGATCGGCAGGCCGAACTTCTCGGCAAGACGCATCAGGCGCTCGGCCTTGCGATAGCCTTCGGGGCGCGGCATGCCGAAGTTGCGCGCGGCGCGCTCTTTCGTGTCGCGGCCCTTTTGCTGGCCGAGCACCATGCAGGCCTGGCCGTTAAAGCGCGCGAGGCCGCCCACGATCGACAGATCGTCCGCATACGAGCGGTCGCCATGCAGTTCGTGAAAGTCGGTGAAGAGTTCGTGCACGTAGTCGAGCGTGTACGGGCGCTGCGGATGGCGCGCGATCTGCGAGACCTGCCACGGGCTCAGATTCGCGTAGAGGTCCTTCGTGAGCTGCTGGCTCTTCTTCGAGAGCCGGTCGATCTCTTCCGAAATATCGACGGCCGAATCGTCCTGAACAAAGCGCAGTTCTTCGATTTTCGCTTCGAGTTCAGCGATCGGCTGTTCGAAATCCAGAAACGTGGTTTTCATGTGGTGGAATCCTTGCACTTACCGGCAGCGCGTATTCTAACCGCGACTGGCAGCGTCGAAATCGCCTCTGATCTATCGGTCAAGCACAGTCGATAGCCAAAGCCTCGGGCGACTCCGGGAGGTTCAAATTAGGGGCAAAATCAGCACGGCGCCCGCCCGGCGGCCCGCGACGGATCGCGACGGGTCACGGCAAGCCGCGGCGAAACCCGCCCGCGCCGCTCAGGCGGGCTCGAGGCTGCGCCACATGTACCAGGTTGCGACGGTGCGCCACGGCTCCCAGTTGGCGGCCACTTCGCGCGCCTCGCTGCGCGTGACCGGCTCGCCGCTGAAATAGTTGACGCTGATTGCGCGGATGAGGCCGAGGTCGTCGAGCGGCAGCACGTTCGGGCGCGCGAGGTTGAAGATCAGGAACATCTCCGCGGTCCAGCGGCCGATGCCGCGGATCTGCGTGAGCTCCGCGATCACGGCTTCGTCGTCCATCGAGGTCCATTTGCCCACGTGCAGCGCACCCGAAACGAAGTGCTGCGCGAGATCGAGGATGTACTCCGTCTTGCGCTTCGAGAGCCCGCACGCGGCGAGCTTTTCGTGGCCGAGCTTGAGGAACTGTTGCGGCACGAGCTTCGGACACGCATCTTCCACGCGCCGCCAGAGCGCCTGGGCCGCGGCCGTGGAAACCTGCTGGCCGACCACCGAGCGCGCGAGCGTGACGAACGGATCGTCGCGGCTCAACAGATGCACGGGGCCGAACTTCGGAATCAGTTTCTTGAGGATGCGGTCGCGCTTGACGAGATCGGCGCAGGCACGCTCCCAGTAATCGGGGCGCTGCACTTCGAGTTCGAGTTCGAGCGCGCCGGACGATGCCGCGGCACGCTCCGCCGCATCGAGCGTGGCCGCGCCGTCGGGCTGCACTGCGGGCACGGCATGCAGCGCTTCGGCATCGAGCGCGACGTGCACGCCATTGGCCTTCGTGCGTGCCGATTTCGCGCTTGCCGCTTTCGGTGCGGGCCGCGCTGCGCCATTGGTCTTCGCGTCGCTTTTCGCCACGCCCTTCGTCGCGCTTTTCGCCAGTTTCGCGGCAGTGCGCTCGCCCGGCGCCGTCTTGCCGTCGAGCCCGCTCTTTGCCGTTTTTGCCGCATTCGCAACCTGCGCCGCAGCCGTGCCGCGCGCCGTGCGCCTGCCCGCTGCCGCGCCCGTTAGCGACGCAGACCGCCTGGCCTGCGTCTTCGTGGCCATTGCCATCCTGCCTCCTGCCTCGCGAATCGATTAGTGGTTGGAATCAGCCGCTCAGACGCGGCGCCACTCCGTCAATCCGCCCGGTTTGTCTTCGAGCGCAACACCGGCTTCGAGCAGCTCGGCCCGGATCCGGTCCGCCTCCGCATACTGCTTCGCCTGCTTGGCGGCAAGACGCGCGGCGATCTTCGCTTCGACCGCGCCAACGTCGAGCGCCCCGGCCTCGTCTGCACCCGCCCCCTGCTGCAGGAACACGCGCGGCTCGCGCACGAGCAGGCCGATCACGCGCGCAAGACGCTGCAGCTGGCGCGCGAGCACGGCGTCGCGCGTGCGGTTCACCTCGGTGGCGAGTTCGAACAGCACGGCAATCGCCACCGGCGTGTTGAAGTCGTCGTTCATCGCCGCGCGAAAACGCTGCGCATACGGCTCGCTCCAGTCGAGCTCGCCCGCATCGGGCGTCACGTCCTTGAGCGCCGTGTAAAGACGCGTGAGCGCGTTGCGCGCATCGTCGAGATGCACGTCGCTGTAATTTAGCGGCGAACGATAGTGTGCGCGCGCCATAAAAAAGCGCACCACTTCGGCGTCGTACTTCGCAAGCACTTCGCGGATCGTGAAGAAGTTGCCGAGCGACTTCGACATCTTCTCGTTATCGATATTCACGAAACCGTTGTGCATCCAGTAGTTGACGAACTTCTCGCCCGTCGCCCCTTCGCTCTGCGCAATTTCGTTCTCGTGGTGCGGAAACTGCAGGTCCTGGCCACCGCCGTGAATGTCGAAATGTTCGCCGAGCAACGTGCAGCCCATGGCCGAGCATTCGATGTGCCAGCCGGGCCGGCCGCGCCCGTATGCCGAATCCCAGCTCGTGTCCGCAGGCTCTTCCGGTTTTGCCTGTTTCCACAGGACGAAGTCAAGCGGATCCTGCTTGGCATCGTTCGCCGCCACACGTTCGCCCGCGCGCAGGTCTTCGATCGACTTGCCCGAGAGCGCGCCATAGTTCGCGAACTTGCGCACGGCGTAGTTCACGTCGCCATCCGAGCCCTGGTACGCATAGCCGTTGCGCTCGAGCGCGCCGATCATGTCGAGCATCTGCGGGATGTACTGCGTCGCGCGCGGCTCGTGGTCGGGGCGCGCGATGCCGAGCGCGTCCGCGTCTTCGTGCAGCGCGTCGATGAAGCGGTCGGTGAGCGCCTTGATGGTCTCGCCGTTCTCCACGGCGCGACGGATGATCTTGTCGTCGATGTCGGTGATGTTGCGCACGTAGGTCACGTCGTAGCCGAGCGTGCGCAGCCAGCGCTGCACGACGTCGAACACCACCATCACACGCGCGTGGCCCACGTGACAGTAGTCGTACACGGTCATGCCGCAGACGTACATGCGCACGACACCGGGCTTGAGCGGCACGAAAACTTGCTTGTCACGCGCGAGCGTGTTGTAGATGCGCAGTGCTTCCATAAAGACGGAGGATACGTGGGCCGAAGAAAATCCGCGACGGCGCCGATCGCGGCCGGGCGGTGTGTCGCACCGCGGGCACTCAGGCTGCGATAGAGGCGGAGACGGCCACGAGTGGCGAAGACAGCCTGACATTTCACACGGCGTGCCCGGACTCTGGAGAAACCTGCGGAAACCCGCAGGACCGTGCCGGATCAAGCACGCGGCGAAAACGCACAGACCTTTTGTTAGAATGGCTCGGAGTATAACACCGCGACCTCACCCTATGAAACCATCCAGCGGCCGCACGCCGCGCGCTGCGACCCTTGCTGCAGCGGCGCTCGCAAGCGTTGCGCTCCTTTTCGGCGGCGCGCGCGCCGCGTTCGCGCTGCCCCCCGCGACGACGGACGGAACGCCCGGGGCGGACACCGCCATCGCGCAGCACAACTGGGCGAGCGCGCTCGACGCGCTCGATGCGCGCATCAAGTCGAACCCGCGCGACGTGCAGGCAAAGTTCAAGCGCGCCACGATCCTTGCGCGCCTGAACCGCGACCAGGACGCGATCGAGGCGTTCACCGAACTCACCGAGGCCTACCCCGAACTGCCCGAGCCGTACAACAACCTCGCCGCGCTCTACGCGAAGGAAGGCCGTTACGACGACGCCCGCGCCGCGCTGGAAGCGGCGGTGAAGGCGAACCCGTCCTACGGTCTCGCGTGGGAAAATCTCGGCGACCTGTATCTGCGCATGGCCGATGCGTCGTATCGGCGCGCGACCGCGCTCGGCCACGCAAGCGGCACCACGCCGCAGCGCCTTGCCGACCTCCAGAAGATCGTCTCGCCGCCGCCCTCGGCAAAGAAGCGCGCCGCGCAGGCCGAGGCGGCAAGCGACGCGGGCGCGGCCACGAGCACCTCGCCCGTGATCAGCAGTCCCGCGTTCCAGTTCGGCGGCCCGTCCGGGTCGCTCGCGATGCCGCCCTTCGTGGCGCCGTCGCAGTAAGCCGCGCCGCGCGCGGTCCGCGCGGCGCACGACGTTTCCCCGCTTGTTTTCGCTTTTCCGAGGATACTCATGAAATGGTTGATGTTGGCGCTCGGCAGCGCCGCCCTGATCGCGAACGCGCCCGCCTTTGCGCAATCGGCCTCCCCGTCGCAGGCCGCGCATCCGCAGGTGCTCTTCAAGACCAGTGAAGGCGACATTCGCGTCGAACTCTATCCCGAGAAGGCGCCGAAGACCGTGGACAACTTCCTCCAGTACGTGAAGTCCGGCCAGTACAGCGGCACGATCTTCCACCGCGTGATTCGCGGCTTCATGATCCAGGGCGGCGGCTACACCACGAGCTTCGTCGAAAAGCCCACGCGCGCGCCGATCCCGCTCGAAAGCAGGAACGGCCTGAAGAACGCGACCGGCACGATCGCGATGGCGCGCACGAGCGACCCCGATTCGGCAACGGCGCAGTTCTTCATCAATACCGTGGATAACGCCGGCCTCGACTACCCGAATCCGGACGGCAACGGCTATGCGGTGTTCGGCAAGGTCGTGCAGGGCATGGACGTCGTGAAGAAGATCGAAGCGGCGCCCACCACCACGCGCGGCCCGATGTCCGACGTGCCGCAAAAGGCAATCGTGATCGAGTCGGCGACCGTCGTCGGCAAGTAATCCACCTCTCGTCGCACGGCGCGGCACCGTTACACGCGAGGGGCACGACCCCCGCCTCGTGACGGTGCCGCGCCGTCCTTCCCCCCCTGCCCCGAAGCAACGCGGGCACCCTCACGCAAAGGATTCCATCATGGTCGAACTGCATACGAACCACGGCGTCATCAAGCTCGAACTCAATGCCGAGAAGGCTCCGAAGACGGTTGCGAACTTTCTCGAGTACGTGAAGAAGGGCCACTACGACGGCACCGTATTCCATCGCGTCATTGACGGCTTCATGATCCAGGGCGGCGGCTTCGAAGTCGGCATGACGCAAAAGCCCACCGACGCGACCATCGAAAACGAAGCGAACAACGGCCTGAAGAACGAGCGCGGCTCGATCGCGATGGCCCGCACCAACGACCCGCATTCGGCGAGCGCCCAGTTCTTCATCAACGTCGCCGACAACGACTTCCTGAACCACACGTCGCCCACGCCGCAAGGCTGGGGCTACGCCGTGTTCGGCAAGGTGGTGGACGGCCTCGACGTCGTGGACAAGATCAAGAAGGTCCGCACGGGTTCGAAGGGCTTCCATCAGGACGTGCCGATGGACGACGTCGTGATCGAGAAGGCCGTCGTCGTCGAGTAACGGCAACGAGTCACAGCAAGGGACGAGCGCTTCATTCATGCTGCAGGAAAAGGCACTTCGACACGCCGCTGCGGGCGTGCCCGGCGAGGGCAAGCGCCCTCACGCGGCACGCCCGTTTCTGTTCATCTCGGACCTGCATCTGAACGAGCGCTGCCCGCGCACGGTCGCCGCGTTCGAGCATTTCATCCGCGTCAGCGCCGATCAGGCCGACTCGGTGTTCATACTCGGCGACCTCTTCGAATACTGGATCGGCGACGACACGCTCGCCGATCCCTTTGCCGCGCGCATGGCCGCGCTGATGCACACGCTCTCCGAGCGCGGCATCGCGCTCTACGTCATGCACGGCAACCGCGATTTCCTGATGGGCAAGCGCTTCATGAAGGCGGCGGGCGCGATCTGGCTGCCCGATCCGATTGCGATTACCGCGTTCGGCACGCGCATCGCGCTCGCGCACGGCGACGCGCTCTGCACCGACGACCGCGGCTATCAGGTCTTTCGCAAGGTTGCGCGCAACCGCCTCGCGCAACTGCTGTTCCTCGCGTGGCCCTACCGCTGGCGCCATGCACTCGCGGAAAACATGCGCCACAAGAGCGAGCAGCGCCGCGAAGGCCCCTATCTGCCGCACTACGACGTGACAGCGCGCGGCGTTGCCGCGCTCTTCAAGCGCAGCCGCGCCGGCACCATCATTCACGGGCACACGCACCGCCCGGCCCGCCACCAGGAGCCCGGCGGCACACGTTGGGTGCTGCCGGACTGGGACCTCGATCACGGCAAGGCGCGCGGCGGCTATCTGCGTATCGACGCGGAAGGGTTCAGGATGTTGCCGCTCGATTAGAGCGGGTTCTTTGCCAGGTTCTTTGCCGGGTTCTTTACGTCGTCGCGCGTGCAGTCGTGACGCAAACGCCTTATGCGACGCGCGCGTGCTCCGTCTCGCTGCGCGCCTCGCCGGGATTCGCCGGGCCGTTTTCGCGCGCCGCTATCTCACCCTCCAGACTCGCGGACAGGCGGCGCAGATCGATCAGCGCCGCGTCGGCGCCGTGCAGCGCTTCGAGCCGTGTGCCGAGCTTCTCCAGCGCCTCGACGATCGCGTCGACGCGCTGCGTCTGTCGCGACGCGTGATCGATCAGGCCGTGAATCGCGAGCGAAACGGGATCGTCGGCATTCGGCGTGATGCCGTAGGCGCAGAACGCCTCGAGCGCCGGCGCATCCTTCGCCTGCGGCTGCGCAGCGCGCTTCGCCGGCGCAACGATCCTTGCCGGATTGCCCACGGCCGTGGCGCCTGCGGGCACCGGCTTCACGACCACGGCATTCGAGCCGATCTTGGCCTGCGCGCCCACGGTAAAGCCGCCCAGCACCTTCGCACCCGCACCGACGATCACGCCGGGCCCGAGCGTCGGATGGCGTTTCGCGCCGCGCGTGAGCGACGTGCCGCCGAGCGTCACGCCCTGGTAGATCGTGCAGTCGTCGCCCACCTCGGCGGTTTCGCCGATCACGACACCCATGCCGTGGTCGATGAAAACACGCCGGCCAAGCGTCGCGCCCGGGTGGATTTCGATGCCGGTCAGAAAGCGCGCGAGCTGCGAAATATAGCGCGCGAGCCAGCGCCGCTGCGCGCGCCAGCAGGCGTGCGCGAAGCGATGCAGCACGAGCGCGTGCAGGCCCGGATAACAGGTCAGGACCTCCCACGCGCTGCGGGCGGCGGGGTCGCGCTCGCGGATCGTGGCAATGTCTTCGCGAAGTCTCTTGAACATGGCTGTCACGCTGTCGTGGGGGAAGGCTGCGCGCCTCTGGCCCGCCTCCGTCCTGCCGGGAAGCGTTAAGCACGCGCACGCATTTGCTTATGATGTGCGATCGATTGTAGGCGATGCGCGGGCGCACGCCCGGATGCCCCCGATGGCGTCAAGGTCGGGGCGCAAACACCACCCGCACCCCGCACGGCTTCAGTGGCTGCCGTCGTCCTTGCCCTTGAGCAGGAGGATGTGCTTCGCGATGCCGCGCACGATGTTGACCTCCTCGCGTTCGAGCCCCGAGCGCGCGAAGAGCCGCCGCAGCCGCGACATCAGCTTCTTCGGATTTGCCGGATCGAGAAAGTCGAGCGCGATCAGCGCGTTTTCGAGGTGTACGTACATGCGCTCGATGTCGTCGCTCGTGGCGAGCGGCGAGGCTACCGCAGCGCCACCGGCCGCGGCGCCCGAAACGGGCGACGGCGCCCCGACGTCGGCCCCGGCGAGATACGCGAGGCGCAGCTCGTAAGCGAGCACCTGCACGGCCTGCGCAAGATTGAGCGAGCTGTACGCGGGATTGGCGGGAATATGCGCGAGCGCGCTGCAGCGCTCGACGTCGTCGTTCGACAGACCCGTGCGCTCGTTGCCGAACACGAGCGCGATGTCGCCATGCGCCGAGACCTGCCGGCAGGCGTCGCGCACCGCCTCGCGCGGCGTGCCGGGGGGCGGACCGTACTCGCGGGTGCGCGCCGTGAGCGCGAGCGACCATTGCGTGCCGGTCAGCGCGTCGGCGAGGGTCGGCACGATGTGGGCGCCGGCCAGCACGTCGTCGGCGCCGCTCGCCATGGCGATGGCCTCGGGGTCGCGATGCACCTGGGCGATGCGCGGCGCCACCAGCACGAGCCGGGAAAAGCCCATGGTCTTGAGCGCGCGCGCCGCCGCGCCGACATTGCCGGGATGGCTCGGCTCGACGAGCACGAAACGCGTGGACGTGAAACCGCCGCGCAGCGGCTCGTGAGCGTCGCCGCCAGCGGCGGCATGAGGATCGGGGTGCACCAAGATGAGTCTCGAACGACAGCGAAAGGAAACCCGTATCTTAGCGCGTGAGCTCGCCCGGGAGGGTCATGGGGTCCGGGGCATGGAGCTGCGGTGAGCTGGGGCGAACTGCGCCGCATCCGCCTTGCGGAACACCCCGAAAGCCCCGGAACGCCACGCCGCCAGCAACGGGAGCCCGGACTCGGGTAAAATACGCGGATTCGCGCGCGGTTGCGTCCGGGAAGCCTTGCGGGCCGCCCTGCCCCGCGCCCCGCTCTTATTCAATTCGTCTCCGTTGGCGGGACAGGCTGGGCTCTCGGCATCGTGCCGAAGCACTCTGTCCATCGTCGGACGCTTTTATCTTCTGCAGCCCGGCTTGCCGCGTCACCCGCGAGCGCCGGATAAAAAGGATCAGGCTCATGCATCCCATGCTCAACATCGCTGTCAAGGCCGCGCGCCGCGCCGGGCAGATCATCAACCGCGCGTCGCTCGATCTCGACCTCGTGCAGGTCTCGAAGAAGCAGCACAACGATTTCGTCACGGAGGTCGACAAGGCATCGGAAGCGGCCATCATCGACACGCTGAAGACCGCCTATCCCGATCACGCCATCCTTGCCGAAGAATCGGGTCTCTCGGAGAACGAATCCGAATACCAGTGGATCATCGATCCGCTCGACGGCACCACCAACTTCATTCACGGCTTCCAGTACTACTGCGTCTCGATCGCGCTCGCGCACAAGGGCACCGTGACCCAGGCCGTGGTGTACGACCCGACGCGCAACGACCTCTTCACCGCCTCGCGCGGCCGCGGCGCGTTCCTGAACGACCGCCGCATCCGCGTGGGCCGCCGCGACCGCCTTGCCGATTCGCTGATCGGCACGGGCTTCCCGTTCCGCGAAAAGGACGGCCTCGAACGCTACACCGAACTCTTCGCCGAAATGACGCACGCCTGCGCGGGCCTGCGCCGCCCGGGCGCAGCGGCGCTCGATCTGGCAAACGTCGCGGCGGGCCGCATGGACGGTTTCTTCGAGCAGGGCCTCAATCCGTGGGACGTCGCGGCAGGCGGCCTGCTCGTGACCGAAGCGGGCGGCCTGATCGGCAACTACACGGGCGACTCGGACTTCCTCCACGTGGGCGAAGTGGTGGCGGGCAACCCGAAGGTGTACGCGCAGATGGTGCCGATCCTCTCGAAGTACACGCGCATCAACGCGGCCTGAGGGATCCGCAAGGACCCGCGCGGCGCCGGCCGAGCCCCGGACGAGACCCAGCGCATGTGGCCCGGACTCATGCGGCCTGCGCGCGGTCCCGCGCAATCGAGCGGCTTCGGCCGCTTTTTTGTTTCGCCCTGCTTCTTATCCATCCGCCACCACGATCGCATCCGATGAAAAAGGGCTTCTACACGATCATCGCGGCGCAGTTCGTCTCGTCGCTTGCCGACAACGCCCTGCTGATCGCGGCGATCGCGCTCCTCACGGTGATCGCCTCGCCCGCCTGGGTCACGCCGCTCCTGCAGATCTTCTTCACGGTGTCGTACGTGGTGCTCGCGCCGTTCGTCGGCGCGTTCGCCGACGCCCTGCAAAAGCGCCACGTCATGTTCGTCTCGAACGCGCTCAAGGCGGCCGGCTGCCTGCTCATGATCGCGGGCGTGCATCCCATGATCGCCTATGGCGTGGTGGGTTTCGGCGCGGCGGCGTACTCGCCCGCAAAGTACGGAATCCTCACTGAATTGCTGCCGCCCGAAAAGCTCATCGCCGCGAATGCGTGGCTCGAATCGGCCACGGTGCTCTCCACCATCATCGGCACGATGCTCGGCGGCGCGCTCGTCAGCACCTACGCCGAGCGCTTCGTCGCGCACCACGCACTGCCGCTCATCCATTCGTCGGCCGACCTCGCCATGCTTGCGGTGATGATCACGTATGCGATTGCCGCGCTCATCAACTTCGGCATTCCCGACACCGGCGCGCGCTACGAGAACCGTCTGAAAGAGCCCAGGCGGCTCGTGAACGATTTCGTGCAGTGCTTCAACGTGCTGTGGGCCGACAAGCTCGCGCAAATCGCGCTCTGGGTCACGACGCTCATGTGGGGCGCCGCCGTCACGCTCCAGTTGCTGGTGCTCAAATGGGCCGACGCGAACCTCGGCCTCTCGCTTTCGAAGGCTGCCGTGATGCAGGGCGTGACGGGGCTCGGCATCGCGCTCGGCGCGAGCGCGGCGGCCGCGTGGGTGTCGCTGCGCGCGTCGCTCAAGGTGCTGCCCGTGGGCGTGCTGTGCGGCGTGGTGGCGGTGGCGATGGCGTTCTACCACAAGGGCCTGTTCCCGGCCGGCGAAGGCGTGCGGTTCGGCCACTTCATCCTGCCCTTCTATCTGCTGTTCGCGTATCCGCTGATGGTGCTGCTCGGCACGCTCGCCGGCTTCTTCATCGTGCCGATGAACGCGCTCCTGCAGCACCGCGGCGCGACGCTCCTCTCCGCGGGCCACTCGATCGCGGTGCAGAACTTCAACCAGAACCTCGCCGTGCTGCTGATGCTCGGCGCTTATGCGCTGCTGCTCACCGCAAAGATGCCGGTGCAGTGGATCATCGTCGTGTTCGGTGCGTTCATCGCCGCGATGATCGCGCTCGCCATGCGGCGCAGTGCCGCGAACGCGCGCAAGGTGGACCTGCGCGCGCTCGTGGACGAGTGAGCGTCTGCCTGCGCTGGCCGTTCGGCCAGGTTCGCATGCCCGCGGCGCGGGTTAAACTCACGCCCTGAACCCTAAGCAAGACTCCGAGGATGGCTACACATACCGAAGGCGACATCGCGCAGCACACACCGATGATGCAGCACTACCCGCGTGCGACTTTCTGAGCCAGTCCAGACAAGCCCCTGCCCGTTGCTCTCGCGCCACAGTCCCCCACTGATCCCCCTTGGCCCGTTAGATCAATCTGTTCCGACCAGTGCTTTTCGGGAACGTCATCGAGGACCGCCCACCGCGGGTCAGGCTGCTCGTAAAATGAGAGGAACAATCCGGAGCCGGTGATGAGGCTGTGCGTCATACCGAAGCTGACCAGGTGACACGCGTGGTCGTTTCGACTTTTCCCCAAGATGCTGTGCTGGTGGTCGTTTCCATCAGCGTGGTGGCGCTTCGCCAATTGAACCATCAATGTGCGGGAGCCTTCGCACAAAGGTGCACGCCGTGACTGCTGAGGGGGGTTCTACTCCGCTCACGGCGGATACCAGCCGGCAGGCAATCGATTCCCTGCGTGGCTACGACTATCAAATCTGGCGATCGGTAGATGCTTGGATGCGGCTGGATGCCGCTCAAATTCTCTACCTAGAAGGCGCCGAAGATTTCGACATCGTGGACGAAACGGGTGATGCCACCACGTCTCAGATCAAGAATTCCGCAAAGAACATCACGCTCGGGTCTGGCGACGTCCGCGACGCCATCGAAAATTTCTGGGCACACACAGAACGCAATCCGGGACGGTCGATCAGGATGCGTTTTGTCACGCGAGGCGGCGTCGGCTCAGAGAAGGGTGATCCATTTGGCAAAGCGAAAGGAATAGAACTCTGGCGAGCGGCGGCCACAGGTGATGACGCCGCCGCGACACAAGTCGCTCGCTATCTGAGCTCCACGCTGAAATCCTCCGCCTTGCTCAGCTTTCTTGGCTCAGCCGACGCTTCGGAGCTTCGTTCAGCGCTATTCGGGCGCATCGTTTGGGCGACGAGTGAGCCATCCACAGAAGCAATCCGGTTCGCGGTGGAACAAGCGGTGATCGATTTCGGTGATGAGCGCGACATCGACCACAACGAAGCGCTGAAAGCTGTTGATGGATTTCTCGCTCATTGCATGGAAGCGATAAAACGGCGCGATCCCAACCTACGCTGCGTGACTCACGCTGACCTTCTGAAGGTGTTTGAGGCCAAGACCAGTGTGATGGTTCCGCTAACGCGCGGCGTCACCGCATCGATTGCGCAAGCGCTCGCCGCCACGCGAGGAACCTCATCGGGGCTGCCAGGCTCGATATCATTCTCGAGCGCGACCTTGGGCGTCGAGCCCGAGCTCCCTCAGTTCTGTTTGCCACGCGCCGTCCTCGTCGCTGAAATCATGCAAGCAGGTAGCCCCGCGCTGATTGTCGGCTCCGAAGGGCGAGGCAAAACCACCGTGGCCAGCTTGGTTGGAAAAAAGATCGGCACCACGGCATATTGGGTCGACCTCTCCGCGTTCGACGCAGCGGCGCTACCGTCGGTTTTTGATCATCTGGCGTTAAACGTTCGCAACCTGCCTCCAAGGACTGTCGTTGTCGTTGATGACTTCCCTGTTGCGAACACCATCACGCAGGCGGTTTGGTCGCGATTTGTCGCCGTGAGTCTTCAGTGCTCAAAGCGCGAGCAGTTTTTGGTTCTCACAGCCAAAGGGGTGAACCCCGAGGCCATAGACCCCCGTCTGCGGACTTCACAGATTCAGCTTCATGCGGTTCCCGATCTTTCCCTCGATGAGATCACCGAGTTCGTGTCCAGCCTTGGGTGCCCCGCAGGCCAAGCCCCCCAATTTGCCGAGACGATTCTCGCGCAAAGCGGCGGGGGCCACCCCAAACTCGCGCACTTGTTGGGGCTTGAGCTGCAACGAGACAGCTGGCGCAATCCGCCTGCCGTCGTGATGGGAAATCCTCCTGCCAGCCTTGAGGAGGCCCGCGCGTTCGCTCGACGAAAAGCTGCGAACATGCTTTCCGATTTGGATCTTGAACTCCTTTACTCCCTTAGTCTCGCCCTCTGCGCGCTAGACCGAAAGGCCATCATTTTCATTGGAGAAAGGTTCTTGGGGCTGCGTTCTCCGGGCGACACCCTCGACCGCCTCGTCGGCCACTGGGTAGAAGCCCAAGCGTCTCATGAATACAAGGTAACAGCCCTCCTCGCGCAACAAGCCAAGCTGGCATGGTCCGCAGCAAGAGTTGCGCAAGCGCACGAGTCCATCTTTGATGCATTGGTGAGCGGGCGAACCATCTCGTTCGACAAAGCCTTCGCGATGTTTCTCCATGCATGGGAAAGCGGCGATGACACGCGACTCTCGAATTTCCTCGCCTCGTTGATTGACGAGAAGCGAGCTCTTCGGGGCGCCGCCGCGGAGATTTTGACCCCCATTGTCTTTGTTTGCCGAGGATCAAATCCCAAAACAAATGGGTTCAAGGCGAAGACGATCGCGCTATTGCGACTGACGCAATTCCGTATCGCAAAGCAACAAATCGTCACCGAGCTCTCTTCCCTAGCAAGCTCGTGGGAAAACGACATAGCGCGCATCGACGATGTGAATGATAGAAATGTCCATCGACTTTCATGGGCCATGTCCATCGCCGACTCGCCAGGCCATTCGTTTGCAGCGAGCACGCTTGTTCGCGCGCTCGCAGAAATCGATCGTTTGGAGCCCCTGGCTGCCGACGAGCCTGTCATCGACAGATTGAGCGCTGAGCTAGCCCCCGGCGGCGTCGTCAAAGACGCTGATTTAGTCGCCGCGTTGTTCGGCTTCAATTTCGCCCGTTTGCAAAAGCTCGATCAATTGATCGAGATGGTTGATGCGCTTGAATCGGCGGACTCAAAGGCCCGTGGTCGCATGCTCAAAGCATTCAACATCCCATTGTTCAGCAAGAACCATTTCTTCGTTCAGGGGCCTTGGCAAGATGAGGCGAATCGGGAAGCACCTCGTTGGGGATTGGTGGAGGAAACGTTGGTCCGAATGCTCGGTTTGGCTGGGCGTTGGAACGCAAAGGCGATGGGGGTGTCCATCGCGAGGTTGCTTTCGGTTCTCTACGAAGATCATCTGTCTCGCGGTGATGAAGCGCTGACATGCCTGAAAAGGGCCGCAGAAACCTTTGGCGAGGCGCCCATTCTGATCGCACAAGAAGCAACAGTGCATTTTGGAAGAAAGAACTTCAGGCAAGCGTTGAGTTTGTGGAGGCGGTCACTGTGGCGCCCGTCGTCCAGCGATGTCGAACTAGAACGCGACCCGCATGTTTTGCGAAAAGCGGGAATCGCTGCGGGCAACTTGGGGGATTTCGGCGGTGCATCCGAATGGTTCGAATTCGCGTCGCGAAGCGCAAGCGACAGTGGGATGGCGGCCATGGCGGGAGGCGCGCTTTTCGATGCAGCCTATTGCGCGTTCAAAGACGGAAAACGCTCCCGAGTCGTATCCCTTATCGTCGAAGGGCTGAACACGTTCGATCGAGACTTTGACCCGACCAAACAATTTGAGCTGTTCGCGGCAAAAAAGCTCGGCGGCCATGTCCTTCGGTGGATCTTGGAGCAACTGCGCGGCAAGTTTGAGGCAGAGCCGATCTTTGAACCCGTGGTTGGCCAATGCAGCAATCCTGGGCGTGACAAAGGGATCGCGGATCACCCTAAATTGCCTTCTGCAATGGCTGCGGCGTTTGTGGTGGAAATCGCTTCGCTCCTCCGCCTAAAAAGCGACGGCGTGGATGCTCTCCGGTCCGGGCTGTCTGAAACCAGAATATTGGCAGCCGGATTTCAATTTTGGAGCCTCCGCTGCAATGAACTGATCGGCAGCGGGGAGCTTGAACAACTGTCTAGTGCGCTCTACCATCTGAACGAGTATTTTTGGCGACATCGAGCACTTCAGCGTCGACAAGAAAACGGCATGTTGTCGGATTCATTGGAGCCGTTCGACGGAGAGATACTGGAAGTTGACCGATCTGCACCTATGGGCATGGAATCGGTGTTCGGCCTTGCTCTTTTTCTCCGCGCTATCTCCGGTGGTTCGATCAACACGCTGGCAAGCGAATGGATATCCGATCTGAGCGAGTTGCCACATAGCGCTATGCTCCTCAACGATGCACGCGAAGCACTGAGAGCGATATCCGTCGACTCTGCCGAAGCGCCCAAAGTCGCCGCAACCAACGGCGCCAAACCAATTGACAGATTGGGCGCCGTTTTCCGCATTCTCATCGAAAACGACCAAGGCCCCGAGTCAACGGCCGCATGGCAGATCCGAGCCGTTCATTGGCTATCCATTTTGCCGAGCAAAATCTTTCTCGATGCAGCGTTCAACCCGCTCGCAAAAGCGTTCTCAATCCCTTGGAGGACGCATACGCAAAATCGAGCCTTGCTGCGATTGCCAAACCTAACGGTCCCGATGCTCAAAGAGGCAATTGAGCAAGATGAAAATGCTCCTGACCAACTTGCGCGACTTCTGAGGGCAGCCTCGCTGGCGACCAGCGCGCAAGTTCCTCAAGCAGTGCTCGATCTTCTGGATCAAGCGGCGACGCTCCATCGCGCGCGCTTGCCCTGGTAGCACTGCAAGCGCTCATCCCGCCGTTGTCAACGTAAATTGCTCCATCCCGCGAGCAAAAATCGTTGGAGCTCGCCGCGTTTCATCGGATGGCGAGCGAGCATGTCCACCAATTCATCGCCTTCGATCAACTCGACGTTCAAAACATCGGCTTGTTGTCTGGCCGCCTGGTTGAAACGCCGGTTGGTGACGGCCAGTTTCGAGAAGGCGATGCCCGGATAGCGAGCGGAATATCCCGCCCAGCCTGCGGAAACGTCTTTCACCCCTTCCCAGCCGAGCTCCCGACCCTCTATGGTCGAGCTTTTGCATTGAATCAACACACCCTCATTGCGCCTGATAGCCACGACGTCCACACCACCGTCGCCAACGCGCTTGGTCTTGATGGTTCTGGTGTAGCCCATCTTCGTCCATAGCAGCGCACAGAACGCCTCGAACGCGTCGCCATCCAATGAGCCCACGTCCTCAGCTGTCAGGGGCTCATTGCTGAACGCGTTGCCTCCGTCGGGCCCCTCCAGGTCGCCGAAGTCTGCGGGACCGACATCTCCCGCTCCATTCAGCATTTCGGTCGCGAGTTCGCGCTTCTCGTGCAGCAGCCTGTCGAGCTTCGCGTCAAAGGTCAGGAAATCGTGCGCCACCACAACGGGATAGTAGACGTAGACGTCTCGCTCTTGACCAATGCGATAGGCGCGGTCTGTGGCTTGGTCTTCTTTGGCCGGGTTCCACGTGCGCGTGTAGTGGATCACATGATTGGCTGCCTGAATGTTGACGCCAAATCCCACGGCGAGCGGAGAAAGGACGATCACCCCAAAACCCGGACGCTCTTGAAATGCCTTGATTCGCTTTTGTCGGTTGTTCGCGTGGGCCGAATCGGCGGAAGTGTCGCCATTGATGACGTCGGGGAGAAACCCAAAACGTTCGGACACTGCTCGTTGCAAGGTCCGCTGCAAATCCCTGAACTCGCAAAACACGATGGCCTTCTCGCCCGTCTTCTCGATCTCTTGAAGGCGCGCCAGCATCCACGCCATCTTGGGCGAGTTGCGCTCGATGTCGGCGAGCGGCTCCGACTCCGTCGAGAGATGCCCAGGCGATCTCGGGTCCGAGCAGAGCCGCCGCAGGTATTGCAGCAAGCCCAGCGGCGACTGCATGCCGCTCCCCTGCCCCGATCCAGAGCGCGCCCGAAACTGCGCAACGGCGTCCGCGTAAAGAGCGCGCTGACGTTGCGAAAGCGGCAATGCGCGGCAACCCTCGAACTCGATCTTCTGCGGCAGGTCTTTCGCCACCTCCGCCTTCGTGCGCCTCAGCTTTTGTGGCTCGATCAACCCCTTCAATTCCTCGAGGCGGCCTTTTTCCTCCTCCGTCTCGGATTCGATCGGCCTGCGGTATTTGGAGCCGAAATCTTTCAATGCGCCGAGCAATCCGGGCTGGACGAAGTCGAACAGGCACCAAAGATCGGTGAGCGTGTTCTCCACCGGCGTTCCAGTGCACGCGATTTTCAGCCTGGCGTTCTGCTTCTTGGCCGCGCGAGTGACCAACGCATTGGGGTTTTTGATCTTTTGCGCCTCGTCGCAAATCATGACCGACCAGCGCTGCGCCGCCAACGAGAATTCCAAATCTCGAAGCGTCTCATATGTCGTCAGGACCACGTTGGCGGCGCCGAGCCAGCCAGGCAGCAGAAGCTTCGGCGAGCCAGCCTCAACCAGCTCTTCGTCGAGCGATGCCTTCGACGCTCTTTTGGCGGAGAGGTCCTTCCCATATAGAGTCAAAACCCGCATCGCTCCCGGCGCAAAGAATTTTGCGATCTCCTCTTTCCAGTTTTCGAGAAGTGAAACCGGGGCCACGACCAGGATGGGATCGATCTGCGCGTCGCGCTCTATCGCCGATGCAACAAAGGTCAGCAACTGAACGGTTTTCCCCAGCCCCATGTCGTCCGCCAGCAAGGCGCCTCGGCATAGGCTCGGCGAATGCCGCCACACGTGCTGAAGCCATGCCACTCCACGGAGTTGATGTTCTTTGAGCTGAATATGGTTGAGCAAAGCTGTCGGCAGGAAGGCGGGTTCCATTGGCTCGGCGAGCGCGCCGCGTCGCTCCTCGTAATCCAAGGAATCGACGTTCGGCTTCACGACCAGTCCCTTGCGTTCGGTCGTTCGCGCTTTGGTGGCCGGTTTGCGAGGATCGAATGTCCCCTTCGAAACATCTTCTCGGGCCTGCCCCAAGGTTTTCAATGCGTCGAGAGCCCACTCGACAGGGATAGGTTCTCGGCAGCCGGGAAGCTGGAATGTCTCACGCTTCTCGTCATGAGCTTTCTCGATTTCTTTTCGGAAAGCATCCAAGCCCTTTCCATCAAGAGCCAAGGCCACCGTTTCGCCGCCTTCGGTCTCAAAGCAAAGACCGACGTCGACATTCTCGGGAAACCATCCGGCGTCATCGCTCTTTTTTGCGATGAACGGCGAATAGTATGGCTTCTCGGCCCCGAATCCGCCCACCCTCTCAGAATACTTGGTGAGATCGAAAATCTCTGCGGCGCTGATGCGCCCGGGACGCAGCCAATCGGTCAACGCGCCACGCAACGTGGCCGCTTGCGCTGGCGTGTCGCCCAAGATTTCAAGATCGAAACCCTTCCAATGGCAACATTGCGCCCCGGCGGCCATCTTGCCTTCGAGCTTTTTGAGAAACTGTTCCAGTTCTGCCGCCTCGCCGAACTTCAATTGTTCGGCGCGGATTTCTCCTCTAAGCACCTCCTCCACGGTCAAAGAGACGTCGTAGGGATAGCCTTTGACATCCCGCAACACGGCTGCGGTGAAGCGAGCAAACGAGATGCCGGCATCTTCGCGCGCTCGCTCGAACTGCTCCGGGTCGATGACCTTGGCCGCGTCCGGCCCCAGCGTGGCGATCGGATTTCGAACGAATGCCTCCGCTCGCTCTCCCGCGATGCGCCGACCAGGCAGGCGCCTTATTTCGCGCAGGACCGTTCGCGCCTCCTCCGACAACAGCACATGCACCAGGCCATTGCCGTCAGGAATCTCGTAGCGCTCCGGCACACTCGCGAATCGGTCGAACAGTTCGAGCCAGCGGGGCGGAGCGCCGTCAAAGCTTGGCATGACCTCCACCAGTTGATCACCACCGACATCTCCCTTGCGAAGATCAATGCGCAAACGCTCGGGCGTCAACACCACCGTTCTTCGTAGAAAGTCCGTCAAGTCGGCGCCCGCGTGTGCGGCATGTCCTCGGATGGCCGCCCAATCTCGCTTGTTCACATCCGGCGTGCGCTCATCGGCCTTTCGGCCGCGCTGCTCAGCAATCGCTTGGGTCATACGCCAAGCCGCTTCGGAAACAATCGCCGACTTGCCGCCGGTCGTTAGCACAGCACCTTCGAGGCCGACATTTCCAGTTGGTCGACGCCCGTTAGGATCAATCCATCCCTGTATGCCGACAGCAAAACTCGTGTCGGTCAACGAGCCGTTGCTCGAAAGGCTCGGCCTCCAAGCCCGCCGCTCTGGAAGACCCAAAAGATCAAGCGCACCACTGTGCTCGGGAGATTCAAGCAACGCGTAGTAGTTTGGCCACGACAGCGTGGCGCCATCGTCGCGAAGGTCGACGAAGCCCTCCTCTTCGAGCTGACGAAGCAGAAGAGTCAGTTCAGATGCAGCTTGATGGTCGATCGGCGACGTCAACCAATCGCCGATCATCGGATCTGGACGGAAATGCGCCCCATTGCGATCCCACGAAACGGAAATCATGGGCGCACGCTCCGCGGCGCCATCCGCGGCAGAGCTGTTTTTTGACTTGAATGGTGACCAAACCATTTCCTACTCCTTGAACCAACCGCGTCCCGCTCTATACGCGAACCCCTTGGATTGCAGTCTTCTAGCGAGATATGACGAACGCTCCTCTTCATAAACCCACAGAGCGCCACCCGCCGCTCGAAGGTCGCTGACCTTCACTCGATCCTTGTCGAACAAAACTTCGAGATCGGGCACGCATGCGGGACGCGTCTCGGGCTTTTTGCCGATGAGCTTGATCAATTTGTCGTCGAATTTCTGCTCCCAGCTCTTCAGTGCCACCGGCGAATCGCGATGAGACATCTTGTCCTCGTTGTCGTCTCGCTTGAGTTCTTTGACGTGGACCTCAGCGCTCGCACGACCGGAGTTAAGGGACTGCAGAAGCGACGGGGCAAGGGCGTTCCAACGGAACAGATAAAATGCGTGGTTGCTCTCCCCAAACTCGACAGCGAGGTGACCACCAATGCGCATAACAAACGCATTGTTTTCAGGCCCGCTGCCTTCCAGTCTTAGGAGCCGACCTTTGGCTCGCGCTCTGAATTCTGAGAATTTAATGTCCCGGCTTTCCAAAGCTGCCGGCCCGAGCGCAAACCACATGTCTTCCACGAAAGGCACAAAGCGCAGCCAGTAAGCAACTCGCCTCTTGTCGTTGATCTCGTCCGCACTGAGCAACTCGAAGAAATCCGCGACTAAGCGTTCTTTCAACCAGAACGACACCATTTCACGCGCAAGATCGTCCGCTTGCTTGCCGACGCGCACATTCACGTCCCAGCGATCCTTCCTGAGCCAGGGATTTCCGATTGTGGAAGTGGAAGCATCCCGCAACGCGGGCTGCTCTGGTCGATCGACACAGCGCGCGTAGCGCGACACCAATTGCGCCACACATCGCGTCTTCAACATCTCACTGATCGACACTCCCACACGCCCCATCGCGATCGCGAGCAAGTCGGGCAACACGGCTTTGAACGGGGCGTCTTCGAGCGCGGCAGCGGCCCTCATTTGAGCGAGCACCGCCTCTTCGATCACCCATGACGTCTCGGGAATGGACAAGCCTTCGCGGGCCTCATTCAGGCCCGCCGCGTCGCCGCGCAGAAGGTCAGCGCCAAACTGGTTGCACGGCTGGCTGGTCAACAGCTCCGCATGGCGCAAAAGCGTTTCGAACCACGGCGGCTTGAAGTCGAGAAGCTCAATCAATCGGTCGCGCTCAGCTCTCAGCCAGCCGCGCAGCCCACGCCATCCGGTTTTCGATTCCTCGCTGGCCTCCTGTCCGTTGATCGGAAACGAGAAGTAAGCGAAAAGCAGGGCCTGAAAGCAGCGCAAACGCCTGTGCGCAGCGGACTGCTGCTCAATCGTGCGAGCCACCTTCCCTCGCAGCAGCTCGTCAGCCAGCACTGACCAGCCCTCTTCGTCCAGCGCTCCGATGCCAAGGCAAACGTATTTGAGGTCGCGAAATCCTTTAATGACGCCAGATCGCTCGAAGTCGGCAATGGCCGCCATAATCGAGCGAGAGTCGGCAACGATCGCCGCCCCGCCGTGGTCGTGATAGACACGCTTGCGCGCGCGAGTGATTTCCTCCGGATCTGACCAGCTCGCAGGCGAAAGCGGCGCGCCAGAGAACGATCGCGCGAGCTCCGTTTTGAGGATGGCGAGAGCGTCGATCATCGGTCATTCGGGCATCGAAGCCCGGGGTCCAGTGGAATGTCGGGGGGCGGTTCCCTGGTTGAATCCAAGTCACGGAATTCCAGCATGATCTCGACTCGGCGCATCTGCGCCGCGCTGCTGGCGGTCGTGTTGAAAGAGGAGCCGCCGGCCAAGAAAAGCGTTTGGATAAGGGATCGATCCGCCGCGGATAGCGCGTCCGGCGCTTGCGTGTTGAGCAATGCGCAAAGCACCCGTTGCGACCGCAGATAGCTCAAATTGAGATTGAATAGGTAGTCGCCAGTCTTGCTCGCAAAGCCTTCGACGACGACCCGCTTCAACCATTTGTCGCAAGTCGGCGCGCGCGCCACGTCGAGCACGCGAGGAATGAACCTGCGGACAAAATGCTCGTCCTCTGGGTTTTCAAACTTGTGCGCGTTGTCTTGGAATTGGACAAGCGTGCCAAAGTCGATGGAGTGGCCGTGGACTGTGACACCCTTGAATTCATCAAGCTTGGTCAGCGCCTTCACGTTGGCAACGCAGCTCTCGATGGTTTGATCGCGCTCCTGGGTGGCCTTCTTGATCTGCTGCAAACCCTGCGTGACCGCCATCAACGCCACAGCCATGGCCACCAAAAACAGCACCATCAAGGCAGTCATGAGATCCGAGAACGAAATCCAGAACGGTTTTTCGCCTTCCTCGCGTGAGCCGCGTCGCCTGGCGGCCTTCAATCCGAGCATGACGCATTACCCCCGCACTGGCATGTCGTCGACAACGTCGCCAAGATTCTTGATCGCCGTGGACAGCAAGCCAACGGCATTCGCCAGTTCACTTTGGAAATGGCGATTGCTTTCTCTCAGCGTGCGCTCGACCTCTTGTCCGAACTTCTCATGCGCCTCGGCCAGCACCGAACTGACGCCCTGCAGATATTCCTCCGACTGCTTCTGCGCGACAGCGAGCTTTTCGGCGGCAGCTTCGATGCGACTGACAATTTCAGATGTCATTGACGCGTCGCGCTTCGCATTTTCAATGGTGCCCTTCAAATCGGACACCATGAGAGCAAACGCGTCCCTCGTCTTCGCGTAGTCGGCGAAGATTGCTTGCGCGCCGTTGGTGGACGTGACCAGTTGCGTCGATGCAGCCTTGATCGCCTCCGTCGCCACGGCTGACGCGCGCATGGTCTCGGACACGCCCTGGCCGGCCTTGGCGAAATCACTCGCGGCCACATAGAGAGTTTCCGCCCCAGAATTCAAGCCGGATATGGCTTTGTCGGTGGCCTGAGCTAGGCTTGCCACCGAGTTTTGCAACGATTTGTTCGTGTCCATGGATTGAGCAAGCAGTTGCTCAACCTGCCCCGACAGCGAACCAATGACTTGACCAGTCGCTTGCTCAAATCGGGCCTGCCGCTCGCCATCCGAGCTCGCTGCCTGCTCTGCTTGTTTTCTCAGTTGATCGACGACGGCGGCAACCTGATCTCCCACCGTGGTCAACGTCTCTTTCAGCTTCTGCGAAGACTCGGTTTGCGACTCCGACACGAGCGCTCGAATCTGTTCCACGAATGTCGCCATTTGCGCGTTCATTGCCGCCTGGCGAGCGTCCATGGCGTCCAGCGCCTTGCCCAGCCGTTCGCCCATCGCGTCAACCGTGTTTGTTCCAGCCGCGTCCATGCTGACCGCCAACTGCTGAAACTGCGATGCCGTCGCCTGCATCGATTCGCTTGCCTTGACCAGCAACTCAGACATGCCCGCCATCTGGCCGCCGAACATTTCCCGCATCTGCGTCGCGAAATTGGACAGCACGTCAGTCAACATCCTGTTGACCGCCTCGCCTTGATTGGAGCTGACACCCTGAACGGCTTGGGTGATCGCGTCCATTGGCCCGCTTAGGCTTTCGGCGATCGCCTTTCCGACGTCGACCGACATCTGGCCGACGTTCTTCTCCGCTGCCGCCATTTGCTTGTCAGCAAGCGTCGTCATCACTTCTTTGAGGTCGGCGACCAACGAGTCCTTCATCTGGGCCAACTGCGTGGCGGCAATTTCGGATGAAATAGCCAACCGTTCGAGATACTCTTCTCCCGCACCGCTGGCGAACATGCCGTCGACAAGCTCTCGCAGTTCCTCGACCTTGCGATACTGTGAAGTGGCGAGCGTTTTTTCGATCCACGTGACCAACATCGCCAAGGCAATGGCCGCGCCTGAAACGAAAAAAGCATATCCAACCGAATTCACGAGCCCGCGGAGCTGCTCCTGCGCATGGCCAGGATCCAGTGAAACGTCGAAATGGGTGAGGCCTCTGATGAGTCCCACAAAAGTGCCGATAATGCCCAGACCGGTGAAAAGACCGGGCAGATGCTTGAAATAATCCGTGTTGAGACGACTATCGACGATTGATTGCTCGGTGAAAAAGCTTTCCGCAAGGGCGGTCGCGCGATAGCGCAGGATTTTGATCTGCCCTAGCCCGTCGTCTTCTTTCTGTGGATGCAGGGTCTTTTGATATTCGCGCCAAGGACCGCCGAGCACCGGCGAAGAAAACACCTTCTCTCCGATTTCGTGGAGATCCACGAAATCGCCTCCGGCCTGAGACACAAGAGTCCGAAGCGCCTTCAATGAACGCTTAAGTTCGCGCGACAGACCGACCGCTCGAACGACAAAGCGAATCGCAAAATCAACGACGAGAATGGCCAGAAAGCTCGCCACTACCGCGATGTGCCAATACTCTTTGGCCAGCCCCCAGAGATCAACGTCTCCCATCCTGCACTTCCCCTAACCCATTTTTGCTCTTGTATAACGGCGCGAAAATCGAATGTCTGAGGCCTAGAGCCGATGTCGCCGCTCCGCGTCGCCTACGTTTCGCCCCTCGGCCGCCCCTCAAATATGCATTTTGGTTCTTTCTGCGCCGTTTGACCGCCGGTAACGGGGCATTGCGGCCTACGCCGGCCCCTAGGCTTAGTCGGCGCCACAGGAACTGCGCCAGTTTAATGTCGGCGACATGGACTTGTCGAACCGGACGTTTCGAGCACGCGGGGGCCTTCAGGCTTTGGTGTGCGCGACCCGGATATCGTTAAGATTTTGTAAATGGCAAACAGCGGAGTCGCTAGCGACACCGGAGCCTTGGGCGCAGCGATTCAACCCAGCCATAGGGGCGGTCGGGCCGATCAATGATGCAGCCTTGGCAACCCGTGATCGCCGTCGACTTCTCTGTATCCGCCCCGCACTCAGACGGGCAGGCTTTGGACCTTCGCTTCGTATGCGGTTCCGATGCTCTCGTCGCCGCCGGCCGTCTTCGCGGTCGGCGGCTCTGTCGCTTCTCGCGCTTCTGAGGGCGCGCAGCCGAAGCGCTCGCGAAAGCTGCGGCTGAATGTCGATTCGCTGGGAAAGCCCAGCCCGTAGGCGATTTCGCCGATTCGCTCTTTCGGTCCCGCTAACGAGCGCAGCCGGCGCATAGCCTCGTCCAATCGACGCGCGCGAATGTGCCGCGCGACGCCGCCCGAGGCGGCGAACAACTCGTAAAGCGCGGTTCGCGACACGCCGATCTCCCGGCAAACCGCCGCGGCGTCGAGGTCGGGGTCCGACAGCCGCCGCTCAATGCAGGATAGCGCCTGGGCGCGCAGCATCGGCCCGAGCCGCGGGTCGCCCTGACGGACCGAAGGCTTCGCCTTGGGCAGCAAGCACGACGCGAGCAAGCTCAGCGTCGCGTCGCCCGCCAGCCTGGCTTCTTCCGCCGTCATCCGCGTCGCGAGCCGCGCCACGCTTTGCAGGTGCGTGGCGAGCATCGCGCCGATCACGTCCCCCGCGGCCCACGCCGCGGCGTGCAGGCCGGCGCCTGGCGGAAGGCGAGCCTCCAAGGGACCGCGCGGAACCGTCAACGTCACCATGGGGGCGTCTCGGGCGAACCCGATGTTTTCGACCGACAAGTCTCGGAGCGCGATCGAATTGGGCTCGACCCGCTGCTGCGTCCCGTCGAACTCGGACGCCAGCGAGCCTTCGAGAAGGCAATGCACCAGGTAGTGATCAGCCGGCGTCGACGAGATCTTGCGCCGGGTTCGGCGGAACTGCACCTCGTCGCGGATGAAATGCCGGGTCATCAGCATCGATCCGAGATCCCACACGCGGATGCTCGCCTCGAAGGGCGACGTCCGCGGGCGCCCGACCTCATACAAGGGACGAAGCGCCTCGCGCCAGTTTTCTTCGGCGTCGGCGGACGCCATGCCGCCCGCTTGCATGCGAGCGCTGTCGAATTCAAGGAACGGCCCCGGCATTTCCCACCAACCCGTTGATTCAGTTTTGTTGTCGGGCCGATTTTATATCCGCTGATTTATTCGGGCGCGCGCGATTTGTCGATTTAACAATTGCGGACGCAATGACAACAAATCGCGGACGAAACGCAGGGCGCTCGGTTCCCCCTTGGTTGAACATTTCGGCGACGCGGCGTCAGAAAAACCGCGAAAAGAAACAGGGCCAAGGGGTGGCGATGGGAAATCGGGAAACGTGGAAAGCGCCCCGCCTCGCGTCAGAGGCGCTTGGGCGCGCGGCGCGGCAACGGGCGATCCGGGAGAGCGGCTTCGAGCTGCGCGCGCTCGGCCAGCGCCGATTCCAGTTGTTGGACGCGCCGGCACTGGTCCGCCATCTCCTCGGCCATCCGCAGAATGCGCGCGCGGCAATCCGCGTCCACCCCGTCGAGCAGCGCGGCCAGCTTCGCGGCGTCCGCGCCGAGTTCGGCGTCCGATCCGGCAAAGAAGCTGGCGATGGAGCACCCATAAAGCCGGGCGAACTGCGCGAGCCTGTGGAGCGTGGGAGAAATGGCGCCCGTTTCGATCCGAGAAATCGTCTCTTTCTCGAGGCCGAGCGAATCCGCCGCCCTCGCCTGGGTGTAGTTCGCGCTCTTTCGTCGACGGCTCAACGCCGCGCCGACGCTCTTCGCGAGATCGTCATGAACGGCCTCGCCCATGCCTTGTCGCCTCCCGACGTCATTCGCGTCGCGGAAAAACGACGCGCGCCGTCATTTTCTCGTCGCGGCGCGCTCACAATTTAACGTCTAGAGTTATTCTTATTGACGCAATACATCAATTTCAGTCCGTGGGGCTGCTCGCAACGGTGCGAGGGCCCGCGCTCATACATGGAAAAGCAATGAAAAAGACTGTTTTGGCGGCCGCTGTGGGGGCGGCCGCGCTTGCCGCGTGCGGCGGCGGCGGGGGAAGCGGCGGAAGCTCGACGGGCACGTCCTCGACCAGCTCGGCATCCGCCGTCGCGCTGTTTGCGGCGCCAGGGACATCGGCTTCGGGCTCCTTCGTCGCGTCCGGGGACACGGCGACAGACGCGCTCGGCTACATCAACAACATGCGCGCCCAAGTCGGCCTCGCCGCGCTGTCGTCGCAATCGGGCGTCGCGCAAGCGGCTGCAAATCACTCCCTGTGGGAGCAAGACAACAACACGGTTGGGCACGTCGAAACTGCCGGGCAGACCGGCTACACCGGGGCCACGCCCAGCGACCGCGTGAATTTGTATTACTCGACGAACTCCGTCGGCGAAGTCACCGCTGGCTTCTCCGGCCCCTTCGCAAGCTCGACCGAGGCGATCGAGGCTCTTTTCGACGCCCCCTTCCACCGCGCGGTGATGTTGTTTGACGCGGTTCATGCGGGAGCCGGCGTCGCGAACGCGACGAGCTCGACGCAGCTCTCGACACTGACTGTCGACCTCGCCGACTACAAGCAGGTGGTCGGCGACGCGCAGCTTGTCGCGTGGCCCTACAGCGGAATGAGCGGCGTGAACACCGGCTGGTATGCGAACGAAAGTCCGAATCCCGTCGCCTCCTACAACAACGGTTCGCTCGAAAACACGGTGGTCGGCTATCCGGTGACGCTCTCGGGCGGCGACAACGCGGCGTTCTCCAACGTGTCGTTCACGATCACGGACGCGTCGGGCGCCAACGTGCCGTGCATTGAGACGGACAGCTCGAACAACTCCGACGCGACACGCGAGGCCATGTGTGTGCCGATCGCAAGGCTGGCTAAGGGCACGACCTACACGGCCAAAGTCTCGGGCACGTTGACGAACGCCTCGCTTGCCGCGACCTCGTTCTCCGTGAGCTGGCAATTCACGACCGCAGCGACAGACAACACGCCTATCGGCGCGCCGACATCCGCGAGCGCGCAGAGCGCGAGCGGCGCTCGCGCGTTCGAGCAAACCACGCCCCGCCGCGTCATTCTCAATTGAGACCTTCCATGAGCCAACGATTCCAACGAACCCAACAAAGCAAGGTTGCCCTCGTCCTCGCGCTCGCCGCGTCCGCGCTTTTGTCCGCCTGCGGCGGCTCGCCGAGCGAAGGCGACGTTCGCGCCGCCTTGGAGAAACAAGTCGACGTCGGGCGACAGCAAGCGGAGCAATTCGCCGGCAAGAACTCGTTCGTCGACCAACAGGTTGCTGAGCAGAAAAAGGCCGTCTCCGAAGTGAAGTTGATTGGCTGCAAGTCCGATGGCGAGAAAGCTTACGTGTGCGACATCCAGGGGAAAGCGGGCGCCGCGCGCATTCGCATGCTCAAAGGCGCGGACGGCTGGCTCGCCGCCGACGCGGACAAAGGCTAAGGCGCCAAGCCGCCACCTGTTGACCAATCCGTCGGGGCGCGCGGCTGTCGCCGCGCCAACCTTCGCGGCCGACCAATATCCACACCAAGACAACCATGGATCTTTCATCACTCGTCGCCGCCTCCGCCGCGATAGCTACGTCCGCCGCGAGCTTGCCCGCGCCCGTCGCGCAGCCCGCCCTGCCGGCGCAAGCTGATGCACCCGTCTACATCGTCGGCGAGCAATGGACCTTCCGCTACACCAACGATCTTGAACCGACCAAAAACTCAACGTTCGCGCAAACCGTCTCGCGCGTGGAGGGCGGACGCACAGAGATCAATGGCGGATCGATCGTTCTCGACGCGGGCGGCAACAACGTCAAAACAGCCACCGGCACGTTCGAACCGAGCGACGGAAAACTTCAATTTCCGATGTCGGTCGGCAAGACCTGGTCGTCTTCGAGCGTCTATCGATCCGGCTCTTGGGCGTCTGACGTCGAGCGCCAAGCCAAGGTCGTCGGCGTCGAACAAGTCGAAACGCCAGCCGGCGTGTTCGCCGCGTTCAAGATCGAAATGACCGCAAGTTGGTCAGGCACAGAAGGCAATCGCGGCGAGGGCACGGCCCGCGAGACAGACTGGTATGCGCCATCGGTTGGGCGAGTGATCAAGATGGACTACTTCGACCGACCCTCGCACGGCGCGCCGACACCAACGCACGTCGAATTGCTCAAATTCTCCAAGCCTCAATAGATTCCTTCAAAGATAGTCCCCCTTCGCTGGCGTGTCTGCAAATCGCGCGCGCCAGCGCTTTTTTATCGGAGCAAATATGCAAAACCAAAAACTCGTCAGCGAGCAAGTTCAAGAAAAGCGCGGCTTGGCCTTCGCAAAATTTTTCGGAGTGCTTGGATTTTCGATGTTCATGCTGATTCCGCTTATCAACGCGATCATCGGCTTGTTCATCGTCATTTTTTTTGTGATGAAAATCATCGCCGCAAGCGCGCAACGCACAAAAGATCTTTTTTGGGTGTTCGTCGGGGCGGCTGTGTGCATGTTCGGCTTCTTCCTTCCCGCACTTTGCGATGGGCCAACGTCAGCGGGCATGAAAATGGGCTTCTTCTTAGAGTTCGTGCTGAACATTTGCGTCGCGATCTTTATTGTCAGCGGCAAGCTCTCGCATTTGATCAAACCCGCCGGACAGGCCTGAGCCAGCAAAGCCAGCCACGATTGCCTCGGGCGGGATCGTGCCCGATTGGCCGCGAAAGCGGCCTTTTTTAATCTCAAATCGATCGCTTGTTCCGCGCTCGTGGCGCGAGCGCTTCAAGCAAGCCAGTCTGCGTCCACGCTCACAAAGTTCGCGGACGCAGCGACCCGCACGCGGCAGAGCCGCTCTCGCCCAACGCCTCGCCGATCGCGCCGCCCTCCTTCTCGGCCAACGCGCGACGCAACGCCTGGCGAATCGCCTCGCCGTCTTCGTCGCTCCGCTCCAAAGCCAAGCCGAAGGCTGACTTCCCCTGTTTGTCGGCAGCCAGCGGATCGGACAAGGGCGCGAGAAGCTCGACGGCCTCGGGCCGGCCTCCGATCGCGGCCAAGTGCAGCGCCGTCCGGCCGCGCCTGTCCCGCTTCGTCGCATCAGCGGCAGGCAGAAGCGCTTTGAGGCACTCGACCGCTCCAACGCTCGCGCCTTCGGCGGCGCACATCAACGCCGTTTGGCCGTCGATGTCGACCGCGTTGGGGTCGGACGTGGGCAACAGCAGCCGCACGCACTCGGCGCTGCCCGCCTTCGCGGCCGAGATCAGCAACGTTCGCCCCGAATCGTCCCGTTGCGTCGAGGCCAATCGCCGCTGGCGGCTTCCGCGCGGCCCGGATTCGATGGCGGCCAACAACAGCTCGACGCCTTCGGCCCAGCCAGCCCCGACGGCGATCATCACCGCCGTCGTTCCGTCTCGGCTCTTGCGGGCCGCGTCGACGAGGGGCAGCAGCAACTTCACGCATTCGATTTTTCGCGAGGCCGTCGCCAGCATCAACGTCGTCCAGCCGTGCGCGTCGGTCGACGCGACGCCAGCTCCGCGCGCGAGCAGATCGCAGAGGGATTTCGCGCTCCCCTTGCGAGCGGCTTCCCGCAGCTCGACGTCGAGCCGCTCCAAGTGTTCGATTGCCGGCCCCTTCACCGCGTAGCCTCCCAAGCTGTGTTTTCCCCGCACACCCTCGCTTTCCGATTTGCCCGCCGCCTCGCCGAACGTCGACAACCTCTCGACCTGCCGGCCGCGCGCGAGCGCCTCGCTTGACGGGCACGCAGCCACGCGACCGCGCCTTGTCTGGCGAGAGCAGGCATTCTTGATCGGGCCAAACGCGTCGCGGGTCAAGCCTTGCGAGCCAAGCTCCGACGAGCGGCCGCAAGCCGCGCCGCGACGCGAAGGAGCGCGCGCCGCGCGCGAAGAAACGCGTCGACAACCGCGCGGGGCAGCCGCGCCAACTTGCGCCTCCACCAAGCCTCTCTGACTTCCTCGATCCACGCGAGGCCACGCGGATCGTCTTCGCCCCGCGCCTCCCTCAGGCTCGCTTGAAGCCATTCGCCATCGGGGTCCGCCGCTTCGCGAACATCCCCTGATTTGCTCGCGCCAAGCGCGAGCGCCTTCGGCTCGTTCAATTTCCGTTTGCTTTCTCGTCGCTTCGTGGCTCTCATGTCGTCCCCTTGTGATGATTTCTCTTGGACCGCTTGCGGCGCTGGGCCGCCCCCGTCAGCGCGACGGCTGCGCCTTGGCATTCGCCGAGCCGCCATCGTCGCCGTCGCCCTCGTCTCCGCTTTTGTCGCCGCCTCCGTTTTCGCCAAGCTCAGGAAAATCGGTCGCAAGCAGCTTGGCGATCGTTGGATCCATCGCGGCCTGTCCGCCGGTCGTGAAAGAGGCGCCAAGTTCTGCCGGCGCGCTCATGGCGCGGGAGGCGCCTGGCGGCGCGGCGCGAGGCGCATTTGCCTCGGTGTCAGCTGCTTTCGCCTTGTCCAGCTCGCTCGGCGCGCTTGCCGGCGTCGCGGGCGCGACGCCGATCCCGAGCGTCCAAGGCGCAGGGGCATGAGCCCGCCGCGCGCGGCGAAGTCGGACGATCGGATAGAAAAGCTCGTGCGCGTCGCCGTCAGCGACAACAAGGAGCCTGACGCCTTTGCCATCCCGCGTCGGACCGAGCCGCGACGCAAGCTCCGAGGGCGAGTAAAGCGGAACACTTTCGCGAGAGAACGAAACCGTCTCGGAGCGCTTCGAGCCGTCCGCCGACACCGACACATTCCTTCGCTCGTGTTCGCGCGAGCCGAGGTTTTTGCAGAGTTGCTCGGCTGTCTCACCAGGGGACATCTGCCCGACGACCAGAGTCCCGCACATCGACGTCAACGCGCGCACGAGCAGCGGACCGTGGACCTCTTCCAACTGAGCAAAATCTTGGCAAGCGACAACGCAGCGCACTCCGCGCGAGCGGCCGACCTCGAACAGCTCGCGAATCGGAATCTTGCCCGCCTGCGGCAACTCGTCGGCGATGAACCACAGCTTGCGCGAAGGGTCGTCGCGCATCTCCACGCTGTTCACTCGCGCCGCGATGGTTCCCACGACGGCCTCAACGTAGCTTTTCGTGAGATCGGCATAGCTGCCGTGCCCCTGGACAATGATTTGCCGCCACGGCGATTTGCCGTCCGCCCATCGCCGAAAGCTGATCCGGCGCTCCGGAGGCGTCGCGCCCCAAGCGCTCGCGAGGTCGACAATCGGCGCGCAAAACGACGCTAGGTTGATGAGAATCCCTTGCGTCGTGACGGACGCCTTCTCGACCGCGCGCACGGCTTCGGGATGCCAGCGCCTCATGATCGCCAGAAGCTCAGGCTGCGAGAGGAAAAGCAGCCGGGCGAGATGCGCCCATCCCCATTCGCGCCCTCGCGTCGCACGCAGATAAACCAGCAAGCCGACAAGCAGTTGGCGAGCCGCGTTCGCCCACATCGGGTCTGAGCTTTCGCGGATCATCGCGGCGGAAAAACGGCGCATGTCCTGCGTGTTGCGCAGGTCGCGCGCGAGGTCCCACGCCAGCGAGCGAGCGTCCCAAGGAGCCAGGATGGCGGGCCGGACGAAAGCCTCCGTGAACTCCCCCTTCGGGTCGAAGATCAGCGCTTGGTCGCCCGCTTCGACGACTCGCTTGATTAGCGGCCGAAGGAACGTCGACTTGCCCGAGCCGACGCCGCCCACAATCAGCGTGTGGCGCGTCCACTTGTCCGCCGGCCACGGCACGCCGGGCGCGATCGGATGGTCTGGCCGGCGTTTAGCCTGCGCCGCGACCTTCGCCCGCAGCCTGCTCGCCGCTGCCCGGCGCTCATGCCGGGACGGGCCGCGAAGGAACGCAAGGCCGTCGCGCGGGGCCAAGCCGCGGCGAGCCGTCAGCGCGGCGGGCGCGCACGCCGCAAGCGCGGCGACAACGACACGCCACTCGACCGCGAGGCGCCCCGTCGGCGCGAGTCCGCTCCAACGCGCGGCGCAACCCCTCGCGCCGTCCGCGAACAAGCCAGGGGGAAGCTGATTGGCCGCCAGCTTGGCCCAGCAGAGCGCATGCGCGCCCAGCGAGCCCGAGGGTGCCGGCAGCCCTGGCAAGTCCCTCCACAGCGCCGCCAGCGCGAGCGCCCCGACCGCGGCCCCCTCCACCGCAGCCAACTTCAACCAAGCCGCCCAATCCGTTCGTTTGACGCTTGGCGCGTTCGCGCTCGCCCCGTGTCCCTGCCCCTGTCCCATGCGCGGCTCCCATGCTTCGAAGCCTCCAAATCCTCCAATCGCGCCGCGATCCAGGGGACATGCCACGAAGGGCGACGAACGGCAGCCTTGCCGCTCGTCGGGACAAACCTGGGAAAACCCCAATCGGCGGATTTAGGGTCAGCTTTCCGCGTCGCGGAAGGCACTCACCCAAGTCGACCCAGGAGGCGTATGACTACTCACGCGACAACACAACAGATCATCGAAGCGTTCAGAAATCTCACCCCGAGACAGCGCAAAGGCCTCCGCTTCGCGGGCGACAGGCTCTCGGAAGCCATGGGGTCCGACGGCGGCTGCGATCTCCTGCAAGAGGCGCTCTTGCGCATGCTCGACGGCAGGCGCAAATGGCCGCTCCGCATCCGGTTCGACTTCTATGTCTATCGGGTGATGGACAGCATTGCGCACAGCGAGCGCAAGCTGCACAGGCACGAACTGGGGCTCTCGTCCTCGTTCGACCATTGCGACACGGCTGGCGGCTGGCGATGCCCCGGCCCGACGCCGGAGCAAGCGGCAATCGCCGCGGAGGAACTCCGGCTCGCGGCGCGCGCGGCGCTTCGCGCTCGCCTCTCCCTCGGGAGCGATCTCGACCGCGCGGTGCTCGATGGCATGCTCGACGGAAAAACGCCGGCCGAAATTCGCGCGGAATTGCGGCTCGCGTCGCGCGACTACGAGCTCGCCAGGCAACGCGTGATGGCTCGCCTTCGCGCCGTTGGGTTGGCGGAAGGCATCGCCCCTGCCGCTCCTGCGAAGCCCAAGCCGAAAGCGAAGGGCGATGACGACGAAGCCGGCTCACCGCCTCCGGCCAAGCCCTCGCCGCGACGGCGCAGATAGCGCCGCGCGCAACGCCCCGCCAGAATTCGGCGGGGCGTTTTCGTTTGTCTCCGACTTACGACCGTCGCCGACCCGACCACACGGGACCGTTGGGAAAGACGCCCGCGCGCAAAAATGGCGACGGCCTCGCAGCCATCGCCATTCGCGGCTCGCTTGCGCGTCAATCGACGAGATCAAGCAAGTCTTCGCGTCCGAAATTGACGTATCCGTTGAACGTCGACATGTCCGAGTGGCCGACCGCGCGCATAACCTTGTATGGCTTGTCAGGATTGAGAAGCAGCAAGCGCGTCGCGCCTTCATGACGCAGATCATGGAAACGGAAGTCGACAAGGCCCGCTCGTTTGGCGTGGGCGGCAAAGCGCGTCGAGACTTGGCGTGGAGTTCCCAAGGCGATGAACATCGGCTGGGCGCCATCTGGTTGCAATCTCCTGAGCGCGCGCAAAATTCGCCGCGCCTTTTCGCTCAGCGGCACCTCGCGACTCTTTTTGGTCTTGGTGTGCCCAGCGGGCATCAGCCAAACCCCCTTGTCTTTCCCTTCCTTGTCCTTGAAGAAATGGAACTCGTCCCATTTGGCGAACATCAACTCTTGCAGGCGCGCGGCCGTCTCGATCGCCAGCAACACAAGCAGGCACAAAAAGCGCCCTTCTTCGTTTCGCTGGCGGCAGAGATGCTGGATAAGCGCGCGCTCCTCCTTCGGAGCCAGCCGGCGATGGCGCGGGGTGTCGTAGCCTTCGGGGAAGAGCTGCGAGAAGCGGGGAAACACGGGAGGCTGGACGTCAAGCTGCGCGGCGCGCCAATTGATCGCCAGAGACATCAAGCACAAGTGGGAAAAGATGCTGTTGTGGGAAAACGGGGCGCCGCGCTTCGACGGCAATTCCCGCATTTTGTTGATGTATTCGTCGATCCAGCGCAGCCGAACGTCCCCGACTTTGTGGCCGGACACATGCTTGGTGACCGTGGGTGCGAACCCAGGGTGGCGCTTGCTCGCCCACTTGCTTTTCGCGAACTCGGCGACGATCTCGCCGAGGTCCTCGGCCAGCAAATCCGGGGGCAAGGCAGGCTCGGCCGCCTTCGCGACGAGCGCCCGCAGTTCGTGGTCGATGCCCTCTCCGAAATCACGAGCCGCCTGCCACGTTCCGAAGGTTTTGCTGACGGTCTTTTGGCCTGGAACACGAATGGTCGCTTGCCATTGGCATTGACCGCTTTTTTTGACTCTCTTTGAAAGGCTAAGCATGGTTTGGTCTCCCTTTTTTGGACGAAAAGCCCCCTCGACAATCCTCTAAAAAAAGGGGGATTCAGGACGCCTCACGCGATGCTGCAAACCTTTGTGAATTGAAAATTGCAGCAGCGTTTGGCGCCGACCGTTTACTCTCGAAAAAAGTCTTTGTGCGCAATAGCTTGGGATTGCCAAATCAACGCCAAACCGGATGGCGCGTCACTGTGGGGCAGTGTGGTTTTTGGTATCTAATACTTAAAACCGCCTCTTGGTGGTCGAATTTGAATTGGAATCGAAAGACTACAAACCTTTATTCTGAAAAATACCCAAAAAATAGACCTCAAAGACCTTTGCTGCGACTTGCCATTGCAGCAAAAACAGTTATTGGATGCCGACGAACGGCTCAATAAATGATGAGAAAAGGGGCCTTGGTCCCCGAGGCGAGTCTCGATTCGCGCGCGCTCGAAACTGCCGGCGGTCGGTGAACGGGGAAGCAAACCATCGAACACCGCTCCGGCGGAGGATATGGGGGTTTAGCGTGTCCTCGGAGGGCAAATGGAGCGAAATGTCGAAGCAGACGAGCAAGCCGCAGCGCCCATGGAGCGGATGGAAAGAAGGATGACGGCCGATGAGGCCAAGAAATCCCTCGCGCAACAATACCGAATCGAGTCGGCATTTGTTCGCGTGGCGCAGTTGTCAAAGATCCTTGGCATCGCCGCGCCGACGATTTACACGGCGATGCGCGAAGGCCGCTTCTTTCTTCCGCATCGCATGCTTTGCTCGATGCCCGCCGTGCGCCTGGACGACCTCGCCGAGTGGTATAGCTCGCAAGAGCAACCGTCGCCGAAGGTCCGACGCCAAGCGGACGAGAAGCCCCCTGAATCCATCGAGCAGGCTCGGCAGAACAGCGAAGCGCGCGATGAGATCATCGCGCGGGTTTTGGCGAGGGTGAAAGCCAAACACGCCGCCAGCGGCCACGACGCCAAGGCGAGCCAAACCGCGGCCTCCGGGGCGCGGGAAACAAAACGGCGCCTCCGAGCCCGTTGAGGCTCGATCCGACGCTCGATCGGCCGAATGCTTTCCCTCACGAAAATCAACTCGGCGAAGAATCAGAAGCGCAGCGCAAAGAGCGGCGACGGCTACCTTTTCTATATCCGGAGCCCCTCAACGCGCGAGCGCGGCGACTTCGTCGAGTATCTCCGCGGCTCGCCCGAGCTCGGCCAGCCCGCTCCGTTTTGGGCCGGCGACGGCGCGCGGCTGCTTGGCCTCGGCGACGCGCCCGAGCCGGAGCACGTCGCGCGCCTGGCCCACGGCTTCCACCCGCTCACGGGCGAGCCCTTAGTCCAGGGCGCGGGCGATCGTCACGTCATGGGCTTGGACCTGACGTTCTCCGCCCCCAAGGACGTGTCGGTCGCGTTCGCGGCGGCCGACGCACAGACGCAACGAGACATCATCCGGTGCCTGAAAGACGCCGCTCTCGCCGCGCTGAGCTACGCTGACTCGGGAGCGCTCACGCGGCACGAGAAAGGCGGCCGCGTGCAACGCGAAGCGGACGCGACGCTGGCCGCCTGCCACGTTCATTTCGCAAGCCGGGCGCTCGAACCGCAACTCCATCTCCACGCGTTTTTTCTAAACGTAGGAAAACGTCATGGCTCCAACGAATGGAGCGCGCTCGAACTGCGCCCGCAGTTTGAACGCAAGCTCGCGACAGGGGCTGTGTTTCGAGCGGAGCTCGCTTGGCGCATGCGCGAACTCGGCTTCGCGATTGTGCCCGACGGCCCTTATTTCAATCTTGCTGGAATTTCCGACGCGCAACGCGACGCGCTCTCGACGCGGAGCCGGCAAATTCGCGAGCACCTCGACAAGCATGCGGCGGGCGACCACAGCCCAGCTGCGAAGGGCGTCGCGGCGCTCAACACGCGCGCCGGAAAAGCCGAGCCTCCGTTGCCCGAGCTGCTCGCGCTCTTCAAAGAGCAGGCCGCGAGCATTGGCCTAGACGCCGCCGCCGTCGCTCGAATGCGCGCCGGTCTTGCGCCCGCGGCGGCTCCCGCATCGCCCTCTCTCGCTGAACCTGCGCCCTCCGATCGCGCCGCCGCCCTGCCCGCCGAGCCGGCCCTCCATGTCCTGGCAGACGGCGCCACGCGCCACGCCCCGTCGCCATTCGCGATCGACCGCGAGGCCCTGCTCGAAGAGCTCATGTCGTCCAAGTCATGCGCGACTCGGCAAGAAGCGCTCGCCGCGATCTGCGCCCAGGCGATGGGCAAATGGTCCGCCGCAGAATGTCTCGCGGAGCTCAATGCGCTGATGTCCTCCGACTTGGTCGCGCGGCTCGGAACAACAGCGGGCATGACCGACGTCTTTTCGTCGAGGGCACGCCAAACGCTCGAAGACACGGCCGACGCGCGCGTGCATGCGGGAAAAGAGAGCCGCGCGCACAGGGTCGATCCGGCGCTCGTCGACCGGGAGTTCGACGCGCTCGAACGCGAGCTGCGCGAGAAGCTCGGCGTCGAAGTCTCGCTCGGCCAACAACGCGCCGCGGCTCTCCATGTCGCCTGCGAAACCGGACAACATGCGTTCGTCGTCGGCTGGGCCGGGACCGGAAAAACGACCATGCTGCGCGCGGCCATTCGAGCCTACGAAGCCGCCGGCTTCTCCGTCGTCGGCTGCTGCCAGTCGGCCTCCGCCGCGCGGACTCTCGCGAGAGAAACTGGCGCGAAATCCCGCACTCTCGCGAGCCTTCTGCTCGCCGCCCGCTCCGGCCGCGCGCCGCTCACCGAGCGCTCGATCGTCGTCTTGGATGAAGCCGGCTTGGTGGGCTCGCCCGAGTTCGCCGCGTTGCAAGAGGTTGTCCTGGCTGCCGGCGGCAAGCTTGTTTGCGTCGGAGACCCCAAGCAGTTGCAGCCCGTCGCGGGCGGCGGCATTTTCGCGTCGTTGCTTCGCGCGCACGGCCGCGCGGAGATTTCCAAAATCCAGCGACAAAGAACGGCGTTTGAGCCGCTTCTCGAATGGCTCGACGCTCAGGCGCGAGCCGGCCTGGGCATCAGCAAGGAGCAAGTCGCGGCGCTGCGCGCGGCGCCCGAGGACTCTCGTCTCACTGCGATCGAGCGGCTTTGCGCGAGCGCGCCAAAGCTCGCTCGCGGGTTCGCACGCTGGCGAGAGAGATTCGACCACGAATGGTTACGCGAAGCGGTGTCCTTGCTCGCCGAGGGCTCCGCCCTCCCCGCGTTGCGCCTGCTCGACGAACGCGGACGGCTTCGCCTTCTCGGCGTTGGCGTCCAGCCGAGCGCCTTGATCTCAGAAACGAATCGCGCCGCCGAGCCAAACGCGACGCCGACCGGAACGCCCGCCATGCGAGCCGCGGTGGATGAGTGGGCGATCGACAGGACGCTGCTGCCCTCCAAGATCATGATCGCCGCGACTCGCGCGGAAGTCGCATCGCTGAACACGATGGCTCGCGCGCTTCTTGTCGAGAAAGGCGTCGTGCGAGACGAAGCCGGCGCCGACTTGCCGGTCAACATTCGCGACGCGGAGCCGGAGACGAAGCGCTTCGCGCCTGGCGATCGCGTCGTCTTCACGAAAAACGACCGCGAGCTCGGCGTGACGAATGGAGCGACGGGAACCGTTCGAGCCGTCAACATCAGAGCCGCGCTTGACGTCGTCGAACCCGAGCCAGGCGCCACGCGTCCCGATCTCGCGGGCGAACTTGTTGTCGAGCTCGACGACGCGATCGACAACACGGGCGGGCGCGACAAAACGATCATCGCCGTTCCCGCGTCATTCGGATGGTTCGACCTCGCCTATTGCCTCACAAATTATAAAAGCCAGGGGCGCACGGTCGACAGCGCGCACGTCCTCGTCAATCCAACGACCGCGACCATGAGCCGCGAGTGGTCGTATGTCGCCGCGAGCCGCTCGCGATTCGCGACGACCCTCTACGTCGACGCGCCCGCTGTCGCCGCGTTCGATCCCGAGTCGCATCTCGCAGCGGCCCAAGCTGAGCGACAAGTCCCGCTCGACCGGGAGCAGATCATCGAGGCTTTGGCGCGCAGCATGAGCAAGAGCCGGGCGAAAGAGACCACGCTCGACTATCGCGAAGCCGCGTCGATCGACCGCGACGCAGCTTCCGCTCCTCTTCCCGCATCGCAACCGGCTCCGACTCCGACGGCCACACTGGCACGCTCACCGGCCCACTCCAATAATCCCGAGCGACGTCGCCGCGCCGCTGGCGCGAACGCAAAAGCAAACGCGCAAAAGAGAATGAAGACAGCGCGCGCCGAGAAAAGCCAGTCCGCCGCGCCACTTCCGGCCTCGCCGCAAGCGCGACGACGCGTCCGGCGACTCATGGGCGAGAAGCCAACTCGCCAACGCAACGCCGGCCGGGAGCCGGGCGACGATCTGCGTCGCTGAGTGCCCCTCGAAATCATGAGGCTGACGGTCGCGATGCTCCGCGTCGGCGCGGACACGATGCCCCGTCGGCCCGATTGATTCGCGTGCAGGCCGCCAAGACCGAACGACGCCAACAGCGAACGCCAATTTTCCGATCACGCGAAGACAAACGAAATGACGAACGAAGAATCGAGTGGCAGTCGGTGGGATCAAAAGCAGGTCAGCGTCTGGTTGACGCGAAGGCGAAAGGAGAAGTTGCAAGCGCTCGCCGCTTCGCTTCCTGGCGCCCCGACGCCGATCGACGCGATCGACAAAGCGCTCGAACTGGCGACGACGCCGCTCTTCGTTCCCGCAAGCGAGATCGACGCGGCGCGTGAGACCCGCGAAGCCAGCGCGGAAACGATCGCCGCGATCGGTCAGCTCGAAGCCCGATTGCTCGCCGCGCTGTCCGCCTCCGACAAAAACGCCGATCAAACCGCGCGGCAAATCCATGACCGGGTCGAGCGCGTCCACGAGATCGCCGAAGACATGCGCGCGATGATGGCCGCCGCAGTCGACGACGATTTCGACGAAGAACTCGGCGGTCAGCCACGCGAAGCTTCCGCCGTTTCGATTGGCGACTGGCTGCGCGCGACGGCGAAAGCGCTCGGCGAGCCGACGCCAAAATCGATGTTGGCGCGCGCCGCATGGCGATCGAAAACTCGCGCGTCAGGGACGTTTGTCTCGATGGACTTTCTCTGCCAGATCGTCGCGGTGGATGGCGCCCGCGCGCAAAGCGCGGCGCTGCCCTCCCTCGTCCGCGTCGAACTAATCGAAGCAGGCAGCCCGCTTTCTCGGCTCGATTCATTCAGCGCCGTTTGCTTCTCGTGCAGCCTTTCGCCGAGCGGCTCGTGGCAAATCGCGGCGCATTCGATCGACAAGCAAGGCAAGCTTGGAGCCGTTGTTGGCTCCTTCGCGGCATGACGCGGACGCGAATGCCCTGCTGTTTTTCGGGCGTTCGCGCCCGATGGTTTTTCACCTGGCAAGGGTGCGTCAGGTGTATAAGAAAAAATGAGATCAAAAACAGCGACGAGTCAATAAAACAGCGCTTGCGCCGCGTTCCGCTCTCGCGCGCTCATCAGGCCAGAGCGCACCAAAGACTCTCGCCGACAAGCTCAATCACCGGAGGCGTTGTCGAAACCGATGTCCGTCGTGTCAACGATGAATTCTCGCGACTCCCACTCTTCACCGCGAAATTTTGTCCGAACATTCACCTGGATCTCGGAGGGCGCATACACCACGCCATCTTTGACCGTGATCTTTCCACTGCCCATGAGGTCCGTGGCCCGCGCCAGCCCTCTCTTGATCCCGCGCTCATACCATTCGAGCGCCTTCGCCTTCATCGCCTCGGGAATCTCGTCGAGCAGCAACTCAAAGTCTTGGCTTGGCCAGCGAGTGTGCACAGGCTCACGGTCCAGCGCCATGGACAATCCATTCACAACTTTTCTGTATGTGGCAGGCGCCGCCCCTGACGAATCCTCTTGGGCCGGCCGACCTTTAAGCGCTTCCTTGAACACTTTCGACATGCGATCCCCCGTGAAAGGATTTTGATGTTTATGGACAAATCCTAGCAGGGAAACCGAGCGCGCGCACCCAAAGAGAGTCGCCCTGGTTGTGTTTGATACCGCGTGAACGCTACGCCGCGCACTCCTGCTCGGGAGGCTCAACGCGATACCCGGCGTGAATCAGAACCCACGCGCACAAAGCGATGAAGCCATCGACGGACAAATCGTTTTTTGCGTCGTTCGTGCGCCACGCGCATACCTTGAACGCCGCCTCGCTTGCCGACGCCTCGACGTGGTCCACCGTGGGCAATAACGCGAAGCCCGCTTTGTAATGATGCCGGCCCTCTTGGGATTCGGCGTTCGCGTATTTGCTGATGAGCGTCCAGTCGAGCTCTTCGCCTGTGTAGTCGTCGCGCCCGCCACTCGCGACAACCGCTTCGTGAATCGCCTGGCGATAAGCGGCTCCCGTTGCCTCATTCGCAAAACGCTTGCGGTCTCGGCGCACATGAGCAACGACCTTGCGAGCAAGCCAGCGGAAATAGACTTGCTCCGACACTACGCCATCCAGAAAAGGAGGCAACTGATGCTTGCGCTGCGACATGGCTCTTCCCCATTCAATCTCCGCCCCGATAACACGATGGCGCCCTGTTGCGCGCCAGCTAGCCGCCTCGCGCCATCGCCGACGAAACGCTCAAAGCGCGTATTTGTCGCTGCGGTTCTTAAACGCCGGCTTCGTCCCTTCAAGGATGTGAATCACCTTTTCGAGCATCTTCGGGTTCTCGATGCCCCCGGCCTCATAAGTGAAGCTGTGCTCGGTCTTGTCGCACTCCGCGTAGATGATCTGCTCCGCGTCGCACACAACCGCCAAGTTGGGATTGTGGGTGACGATGATGACTTGGCGGCGCTCCTTGGCCGCTTTAATGCATTTCACCAAGATCTTGTAGATCGTCTGGTTGTCGAGATTCTCCTCCGGCTGGTCGATGACGATGGGGATGTCGTCCTTGTCCACAAGCAGGTAAAAGACGAGCAGCAAAAGACCGCGCTCCCCCGGCGACAATTGCCCGATTTCCTGCTGCGCGTAAGTCAGCGAATACCGAGGCGACAGGTAGTCGAGTCCATAGAGGTAGTCGAGCACCTCTCTTGGCCCGGCCGTGCGTCGAACTTGGTCGGCCAGCCTCGTCGGCCGCCCTGCGTCGTCTCTGCGGTCGTGGCGAAGCAAATCGTCGAGCTTTTCCGCAAAAGCGATCGTCCCGTCCGCCGTTGAGAAGTCTGCTTCGCTCAGAAGCTCCCGCATCCGTTGGTCGCTGTCCTCGATCCCGTAAAACGATCCTCGCGCCTGGCGATTGATGCTTGCGAAGAAGCGCTCCTGAAAACCCGACTCGTCGATCCGAACTTGAAAGTCGAGAGGAAGAGGCATGTCCATCTGCTGCGCCGATTGAACAAAGGACTGAACCGGCTCGTATAGCCGACGGTATTCGTTGACGGCCTCCACGATCAACGCATGAACCTGCTTGGCCTTCTCGACCCGGCTCGCGCGCAAATCCGAAAGCCGCCCCGGCAATGCGGCGAGCCCCTCGATCTCCGCTTCCAGCCAGCCAATGCTATTTGCCTTGTCCTTCCCGCCGATCAGTTCGGTTTTCGCCTTTTCCCACGCTGCGAGCGCTTCCTTGTATTGGATAAACAGGCGCTGCCTCTCGCCGAGCTTCGTCTTCGTCGCCTCGATGGACGCCTTGACGGTCTCGCGTCGCTTGATGAGGCCGTCCGCCTCTTCGCTCAGAAGCGCCCCGTCAACGCTGAGAATCTCCGTGGCCGCCGCCGCGCCAACTTCATTGACGGGAGCCAGGTTGATTTGCAATGAAACAAGCTGATCGGGGCGAATTTCCGCGCCCAATTCGCCCAGCAAAGGGGCCAACTCTTGGAGAAACTGGTCGTGAGCTTTCTTGTGATTTTCGACCGCCTGCGAGATTCGCTTCGCCAGCGCCTGCCGCTTGACAGCCGCCCCCTTGCGATCGCGAAGCTCCGCCTCCTCCTTGTCTACGGCCGCCGCTTGCGCTTCGAGCTGCTGGATCAACTCGGCCGCTTGCTCCGATTCGCGCTGCGCTTCCGGTGAGGCGCCCGGGTCTGCGACCTCGACGGGTTTGCCTGCGTCAAGCGCCGCCAGTTCAGAGCGCTTCGCCTCAAGCTGCTTTTCCAGCCCCGTCCGGAACTCAGCCGTCATCCGATCCTCGGTGGCCAGAATATCGGCATTGATCCTCGAAATCTCTTTGATGATGGCTTGCCTCGCGGCATTGATTTCCGCGACCTTGAAGTCGATCAACGCATCCATTGATGGTTGGTCAAGCCGGTCCTCTTCGGGAACATGGGAGAAGATGATTTTTCGAAGCTCGCTGTCGAACGTGGATGAGCCGCCCTCGCCGAGCTCGTTGCACAGCGTTTCGAGATACAGTTGCGGCAAATATTTGACTCGCTCGACGCTTGTCGGCGAAGGGTCCTCGTCAAGCTGTCGCGGCGACTCCGTGCCGTCCCTCCAGACAATCGTGGCCGTGAAGTGCTGCGCCAGCTTCCCTTTGGGATTCCGAAAGCGCAGCTCGTTCAAGAACGAAAAACCCGCCCTGTTTCTCGCGTCGACCATGTTTTTCGTGTCGCCCGCCAGCGCAATGATGTCGGACAGAGCGCTTTTGCCGCTTCCCTTGTTGCCGATGATCGCCACCAAGTCACTGTTGAGAGGCATGTCCACGTCGAACCATGGTTCTCGCAACGCAGAGCCAGGCTTCTTCTTCACGCGAATGGACGAAACGTATTTCGTCCTGTTTCGTTCGACCAGTTGCCGCTTCGGCGGATTGTCGCCGATATAGACGCGGTTCGAAAACTCGCGTATCGCTTGGACCAGGCCCGCGAATGTGGCGTCCGCCTTGATCCACGTGAAGCAGTTGCCGATGCGGTCCTTGTCCTTCTCCGTGCTCAACCAATGGGCGTCCGAACAGTCCAAAAGCAAGGCATTCACTTTCGCGTCAGCCAAGCTTTTGCGCGCCTTTTCATAAGCCGCCGGGCTCTCCGCCGCAGTGAAGACGAGATCCGCCTCGTTAATGACGGTTCTCTTGTCTGCGATCGTGTGGTCACTCCAACGCAGGCTGTCCCATTCGGTTTTGCCGATGGCAAGCAAATGGCTGCGCTCGAAGTATGGTGTGTTGAGCGCCTCCTTGACCTTCTCCATGCTGACGTTCAACGAATTGAAGCCCTCCGTCAGCGGGTCGTCATAACCAGACTTTTGGCCGTCGGGTGCCGCGGCAATGATGGCTTCGCCGAGCGCGCGCAGATTTTCGCGCGTGATCACACCGCCCCATCTCGCCCCCTGGCTGCTCGCTTCCGGCGTCAGCGTGTAGTGCCGCGTGATCGCGCTGAGGAACTGATCCCGAATAAGCGCGGGCTCGACTTCGTCGAAAATGACGTGCAGGTTTATTCGGCTCCAATTCGACTCGGAGAATCCGTCTTTCGTCTTTTGGACGACGCCGCCAAACTTGTCGAGCCGCAGTTCAACGACCGGCAGAATCAGGTCAAGGTTCTTGAGTCGGCCTTGCTCCCGCTTCGCGCGCAGAACCCGTTCATAGCCATCGACGAACACATAATCGTTGATGCCGATGACTTTGAATTCGGCCGGCAGTTCCTCGAGATCGGAGAGGAAAGCCTCCCACGCGGCGTCTTCGCCTCCTGGGTAGTGGTGAATGATGGATGCCGGGGTGTGGACGTGCAAATCCCACTTTTTCCACGTGGACCCAATTTTTTCATTTTGCATACGGTCTCCGCGCTATCGGCTTGTTCTCGCGCTCTCTCATGACCGCGGCATGCGCGCCGCGACTCGGACCGCTCAACTATATCGTCTCATTCGCGCGGGAGGTAGATGCGGGTCGAGCGTTCGAGTCGACGCGATCCCGCCGCCGACCGATCTATGCAGATTGCATGTCGCCCGCATCGAAATGGCGAGCGGGACAAGTTCGCGGTCGAGAGAATTGGGTTAAAGCAAACGGCTCGCGCATGACGGCGGCGCGCTGTGCGAAACTGACGCAAGCGCGGCATGCCACAAAGCCGCGACGAGACCAAGCCCGGCTCGCATGCAAACGCATTTCGACCGGAGCCCCCGCAGCCCGAGGAGCGTTCATGCCAAAGAAGAAAACGACCGCAGCAGAACAATCGCTCGAAAAGGATGTCGTCGAGCCGCTCTACCTCGCTTGGGATGCACTCGGCCTTAGCACGACGAGCCCGGCATTCGAGCGTCAGTGGGCGGGGCCGACCAACGACGCGTTCGGAAAGTTATGGATAGGCATTGATACGGAGATCGAAAAGGAGGTTCACAACCTTCTTTTCGTGGACATCGCGAACCGAGAGCTTTCACGATACGGACAGGCACTGTTTCGCCAAGCCTATCTGCTTGCGCGGCTCTTGCATCACATCGAAAGCCGCGCCAAGGAGCCGGCCACCGCGGAAATCGCGCGCTGCGCCGTGATGTTTTACGCTGGCGTCCACTTCGGACGAAAACAGCCGGACTTCTGGGCGCTCTACCTTCCTCTCAGAGACGCAACCCGCCGAGCCAAGCCCGCCCTGTTCGCCGCCAAAGGCGTCGACGCCCCGAGCGCTCCGCCGACGGATGCCGCGCAGTTCGCGGCGACCGCATGGTTTGGCATGGACTGGCTTTACGGGCATCAATATTTGCCCACGTGGCGGCCGGATTTCTCCGCCAGCGCGCTCACCGAACCGGAGTTGTTCTCCTCCGATCTCATATACGGCGCGCGCGACCTGGAAGACTGAGGCTGGCGAGCGCGCTCGCGCCGCCCCATCGCGTCGCCGGGCAAGGGATTTCATAGCGGCGGCGCCGGCCGCAACGAATCGCGGGAGACATACACCATGGATTTTGACGTGAACGCCATGCGAAACATCATGATCGGAGCGTTCCAGCTTCGGCGCGCCGACGACAAGTTCACGTTCTACTACGACGAGACCAACAACATTCGAAAGCTCTATTTGACGGACGACGGCACCAACGTGTCTGAGCACAAGAATTTCGTGCTCGGCGGTGTCGTTCTCGAAGAAGGGCGCGCCCTCCCGGATCTCGCCCCTCTGCGCGCCGAGCTGCGCATGAATAGCAACGCGCCCGAAATCAAGTTCGCTCACGTCGCGAAAGGCGATTTCGAGACGGTGCTGACCTCAACGAAGCTGCGAACCGTCCTGTCCTGGATCATCGAGCACGGCATCATGATCCATTATTCCAGCGTCAACATCATCTATTGGGCGATCGTCGACATCATCGACTCCATCTTGTCGGAGGATGGGTTTGCGAGCTACCACCTGCACCAGCAAGCCTTGAAAAACGAATTGTATCGGCTTGCGAATCTCGACAAGGCCTTGTTCTTGGCCCTGTTGAAACGGCACGGCTATCCAGACATCCAGCCGAGCAGAACGGCGGATTTCGTCGCTGACATTGATGTTTTTCTCAATGCTTTTAGCCCCGAAGACGACCGTCTTCCCGCGCTGATGCTCAAAAGCCTGATGAAAAAATCAGCGGCGCTGCCAGAGCTAGCTTGTCTGCTCGACAATGAGGAAGACATGTTGATCGACGGCTTTCACGGCTTCTACACGCGCCCGGTCGTGCTCTTCAAAAACGCCGTTCACATCTTCGACCGAGAAATCGAAGTCGAGAAAAAGTTGAGCGACACGACGTTCAAAGACGGCGACAGGGACGTGAGCTTCCGCTTCTCCGACTCCAAGAGCGAGCCAGGCATCCAAATCGCCGACATCGTGACTGGATTTCTCGGGAAGTATCAATGCTTCGTGGAAGACCACTCACTGCCTGAGCTCATGAGACGAAGGAGCGAATGGAATCAAACTCAGGCCGAAAACTTCGGCCTGCTGACCAAGTTGATCGACATTTCGGACGCGGCAAGCAATGCGTTTATTTTTCGCTCAACGGCAATGGACAGCGAGTGGAAGAACGACACCTTTATGCATGGTCTGTCGCCAAAGCGTCACTTGCTTTGATCGTCTATCGCCGTCAGCAACCTAGCGTCGAAAATAAGTGATCAATTGGCCGTGCCGGCCCGCGCCCCCAGTTTCTCGATCTTCGCTTCAAGTTCCCGAATGCGCTGCCTGTCGTCCTGGTTCTGCCGACGCTCATGCAGCGCCATCGAATTAAATGCATTGATGAGCTCACCGACGACGAGTTCGACGGCGGCGGTGGCATCGCCTTCGGGATGCGCTGCTCGCGCCTCGCTCGCCTTTCTGGCAATGTCGAACAATCGACTGACCACGCGGGGGTCAGTGACCGTCTGCCCGCCAGCGGCACTGTTGACTTCGGCGAGCTCGCTTGCGTGATCGGCCAGCCATTCGCCGGGGTATTCGGCGAGTCGCCGCGCGTCTCGGGCCTGCTGAGCCTCGTGCTCGGCCCGCTGGGTCGCGACACGCTGCTTGTGCCGTGCGCGCAATCGTTCTGTGGTTTCCCCCACGCGCTCATCGGCGCGCGCCGCCGCGCGGTCGATCACGGCAGCGACATCGACGCCGGCGCTCTCGGGAATCAACGTTCGGATAAGCGTGTTGCCCTTGAAATCTGAAATCGGCACAAACCGCGCGATCATCAGATCAGCAGGCTTGCGCGTGCCAAACGTGCGCTTAAGAAAACCTGCCACGCGCTCGTCGCGTTCGGGGGCGTCTGCGCGTGCGGAGGCGAGCGTCGCGGGGTCTTCGCTGAAGAGCAGCATCCCCGAGCCGATGACAAAGTCGAGCTGGAAGTCGAGCACTCGCTCCCTCGTCGCGGCCGGCAAGTCGTCGCGCCGTGCCTCCGCCTCTTCGAGTCGCAGTTGCGCTACTTCGGCCTGCGTCAACGAACGACGGCGTGTGGTCGCACGGTCCTCTTTGCGTTGGTGGCCGACCGCGTCGGCGCGCGAGGCTGCGCGCCGCGTCGAGACGCCGGCGCGAACGATTTTTCCGACAACGCTATCGGACTTGGCTTTCGTGCCGCTCTTCGCGGTTTTCGTAGTGGTGGATGCGGCTGTGTCAAGGCTTTTCTTCGTCTTGATTGGCGTCGGCATACAGGGGTCCTGATAGCGTGTGGAATGAACTCGGGCGGCCTACGTGTCGCCCAAGCGCGCGTTTCCCGCCGCTCGGACGAAGGGCTCATTTTGGCCCGCACGTGATCGCCATGCAAGATGGGAAGCCCGCCGATTAACGCATCTTCTTTGCGGCCAGATTGACGACGCCATCAAACCTTGAGATAGAGCTGTTGGGGAATCGAGAGCCTCGTGCGGCGTGCTAAAGTCAGCCGATCGAGCCTTGGCCCTTATCCAACGAGACCTTGATTGTAGACGCCCCGCACTATCGCCTGTCGCGCGCCTGACGCAATCCGTCGTGTGTCGCAGGATTTACCTGAGCAAATCTATGAACGAGCATTTGTCGAACGATGAATTCCGGCAGGCAATGGAGTTTCCATATCCGGCGTCGGACTACCTAAACATGGCGTATGGCCTTTGCAGCGTTCTTCAGTCGACGCCCGATGGGATGAAAAAGTTTATGCACCGCATCGGCCTGGCCAAGGAATTGCAAGATGAAATGGTGCCACTCGGCTATCTCTGTAAATACTTTTACGAAGAATCACCCGCTGTCGAAGCAAGACTGGTCCTCGGCAACCAAGCCGGCGACGCCGTGATTGTTGATCGACGGTCGGGGGCGCCGGTCAGCTCTCACGTTGAGATCACGGTGCTGGAAAACGAAACCGAGCATAAAAAGAGAGTTGAATTGCACAAGACCGGCGTAGTCACCGAAATTGTCAGCGAAACCCGGTTAAACGAGACGCAAGGCGCCATGCTTCGAAAAGTGCTAACAAAGAAAAGCGGCAAAGAGTATCCAAGCGATACGATGCTACTTGTTTTCTGCAAGGCCAATAATCATTCGGCATCGCTGCAACGGACCTTCGCCAGCGTGGCAGACGAGTTGAAATCAAGTCTTTCACGTTTTTCGCGAGTGCTGATGGCCAGTCGAAATGGCATACTCCTCGACTTTTCTGCACCGTCATAGCTCGCTCGAGAGCGTCGCGCGGGAGGGGCCGCCATCCGCGCGCCCTAAGCAAAACAGCGCTCGGCCGTATCCCGGCAAGCACGAAGCGAGACTGCCCGAGCGCACGCCCGCCACGCGGTTCATCACGGCACCGCTTGGCGCGCGGATCGGGAGACACCCCAGCCTTGCTGCAAATAAAAACATCCATCAATAGTTTTTTTCTATGAATCATTTGCTCTGGCCATCCCGCTTGGCAGAGGGTTTAGAGTCAGCGACTGTCTGAGTGTCCCTAAGCCACGGCCAGGGAAACCACCGACACAACATCTGGTGTTGAATAGGACAAACCACACAAAATAAGGTGTAGCATGCAAATGCCACAATGCGCTCGGGGGTCGGGACATGAACCGACAAAACATCGAAGACGAGGCCAGGCGTCTGCAGTTTGAAATCTGGCACAAGCGGGATCTGTTGTTTCCGCTGGGGGCGCCGTCGCCGATTGCGATGTGCAAGCCGGAGGTCGCTGTCCGGGTGATCGATCTCCAAATCACGTATCCAGACGATCTCGGGACTTTTCGCTCGGGCTCTGAGCTCTACTCGGTAGCTGGAACCTTGGATCGGCGTCGTGGAATCATCTCTTTGTCGACCCGGTTCGGCGAACGGGCGATGCGCTTCACGGGAGCGCATGAGATCGGTCACTATATGCTTCACGAAGGCGAGACCTTCCATCGGGATCGCCCGCTGTCGCCAAGCGGAGACGAGGGGCACGGCCGCCATACAAAGGAGCAGGAGGCGGACTACTTCGCCGCGTGCTTCCTCGCGCCCCGGCGCCTAACCACCGAAGCTTTTGCCGCCCGTTTCGGCCCCCCGCCGCTGGTCTTGGATGACAATATTGCTTACTTTTTGAAAGGTCAAAAGGCCGACGAACTGATGCGCGCCGCGACCGGTTCGCTCGACTTCGCCGCCGCCGTTGCTGGCGCCCGCTCGTTCGCCGGCAGGCCCTTTCCGTCCTTGGCTGACAAGTTTGGTCTGTCTATCGGGGCGATGGCGCTCCGACTACATGAACTCGGATTGGTGGTCTCGTGACCAACTTCGTCGACGTCGATCCTGAAGACATGTATCACGCGCGGCGCCAGTCATGCGGTCTTGACAATCCGAAACTTTATGCGACTAATAGACAACCACGCATTGAACGTATGGAGGCGGCCCAATGAATGCTGAAAATTGGTGGACAGTGGTGTTTTTTGTCGGGGTTGCTTACCTGGTGGTGCGGGCAGTATATTTTTCCAATAAACCCGTCAGCCCCAGCTTGCTTGACAGTCTCTTTCAGAGACTGCGGATTGATCTAAGGCAGCTCACCCGCAAGAAGGAGCCCCCCCTTCAAGACCAAAAATGGAACTCCAACCACCACCGATAGCAGCATAAGGGACAAGAAAAATCGGACCACGCTTCCAACGCACTTATGCAACTCGCTTTTGGCGCCAATGCCAATTTTTATGATGCGAGCATTGTGGACGTCGATGGCCCATGTCGTCCCAAATCGAGCATAGACGAGTCCTACAAATAAGATAGCCAACGCCATCAAAGCGCGGAACCATGAATATGTGTAGCGCGCATCAATTACTAATGCATGAATCCAGAAAAATTCAAACGAAAGAAATCCACCCTCTTGATAAAAATTCATACCCCCTTTATGCGCCATTTCCGATCACTCTTTATGATGTATATAACTGATGCACTGTGAAAGCTCCGTGGCTTCTATAGCTGAATCAAGTTTGGCATTTTCCGTCCTAAAGACCTCGCGACAAGCAGTGGCAAGGCGTAGGTGAGCCCCCGCGTCTAGCCAATTTCTGCCGGCCGCTTCGATCACCGGTAGCCAGATCAATTCCCATGCGTCTGAGCCCAAACGGTTGATAATCGCACGCAACGATACCTCCTCCGCCTGGAGATCAAGCCGGCCCTCCGCATCTATATAAAACGGTGCGTCGACAACAAGATCAAAGATCGTGCAGAACGCTCGCCCTTTTCTGATCGCAGCCTCCATGGAGTTAGAAACCTTGTTTGCCTTTTGCCAGGCAAGCAAGTCCTCTTTCAAATAAAGGCATTTCTGGTTGCCACCGCGCGAACCACCACCTCCTTGGATGTATGGCGGTCCGCTGCCGTTCAGACGCATGCGCTCGACCGTCTTAGGTGACAAACGCAGGAAGAGCGCGGTCTCCGCCGTCGTGAGCGCAACCTTGTCAGGTAGCGCATGCAATGCGGCGAGCGTTTCAAAGATTTTCAACGCATCATCGAGCGACGGCATCATGTATTCCCTTAGCTACCCCTCTCTGCTGTTTGTTTATTCCGCAGTCCCCGCCTTAGCCTCACCGGCCGCAATTTTCGGTGGTCGACCAGAGCGAGGTTTCGGTGGTTTGCAAATATGCGGATCGGGTGCGGGCAACGGCGACCAGTCGATCGGTTTCAACGCATTGTAGACGTTCGGGGCCCTCGACAAAACCGCTTGCTCGATTCGCTCCATCCATTCGCGAAGCATGAGCCACTCCGGCTTCGTGTATGTGTCTGTGACGCTCGCGTCGGCGTGGTTGAGAAAACGCTTCTTCACGGCCTCGGGCGCGTCGAGCGAGGTCATCACCGCCCCGAAAGAACGGCGCAGGTCGTGAGGCGCAAGCTTTGCGATCTCGGACTCTTCACGCAGCGAGGCCAGCAATGCGGTTGCGTCGGAGTAGTGCCCGCTCTTGGAGAACTTGCTGCGCGCCGGGAAAACATACGCGCGCGACTTCGCCCCAAAACCTCTCCGCAATGTCTCCTCGACCGCGGCCTCCTGGCGGCGGCGAAGCAATTCTGTCGTCATGCGCCCGAGCGGAAGCCGATGGTTACGCCCATTCTTCGTTTTGTGCAAAAAGACATGCGGGCCGTATTCGCCGCCGTCGCCGAGCCACACGTGGCTCGTTGTTTTCAGTTCATCGACGGGCAACAGCTCGGCCCATTTGCACTTCGCGTGCTCCGACTTGCGACAGCCAAGCAAAAGCATGAGGATGAGAAAGTCGACGCCAGTGCGGTTGTCGTTCTCGAGCCTTTTGCTCCAAGCCACTTCGAGGAAAGGCCCGAGCGTCTCGCTCGGCGAAAGCGGATTGCGAGCGCCCCGCTCCTCGCGCTCGCGCGCGATCTGCGCGCGCGTGCGATACATGCCGTGCAGCGACAGTATCGTGAACGGATTGGCCGTCAGGGCCGGCGCGCGGCCCTCGTGTGCCGCGTCGAGCATCTCCTTGCCGATAGCCCATTTCGTCGCGGTCGACGCTAGGCGAAAGGTCTGCTCAGTCGCCGTCGGCGTCGCCGCGCCCTTGTGAAACTGCTCGACAATCTCGTCGGTCCTGAGCTCTTTGAGCTTGAGCGATGTCCAGTTCCATTGCTTGAACTTGTTGGCCGCGCGGTCAACAGCACGCAGCGTCTCAGCGCTCGCCCGGCGCTTCACGCGCGTCGCAAGATGGTTGCGGTAGGCCGCGACAACGGCGCCCAAAGTGGGCTCCAACGCGCCGGCCTCGCGCTTCATCTTGTTCGGATTCTTGCCCGTTTCGACCATCGATCTAGCGAGCTCCGCGGCCTTCTTTCGCGCGAGCCCCAGGTCGAGAAAATCCGCGACGTTTCCCACGGTCGGCATGATCGAAACCCCATCCACCTTTCGCCGAATGATGTAGGTTTTCTTTCCGGCGACGCGGACCCCAAATCCGGGCGGCGCGTCGCGGTTCGAATCCCATAGAATATAGGGCTTGTTTCCGACGTTCGCTTCGAAGACCAGCGCGCCCTTGGCGTCGAGCCCGACTGGCCGGTCGCTGATCTTCAAGCGCTTTATCAGCGCTAAATTCAGGTCTGCTTTCACGGTTGTTGTTCGCTTCGAGTGTATGAAAGGCCCCAAGCAGGGGGACTGGCGAAAAGCCGCCAAACCCTTGCCAGAAATGGCTTTGTCCGTTTGGTTTATACCCGGGGGACTGCGCTCGAAGTATAGTCAACAAGCGGAAGCTGAAGGTCCCCGTTTGCTCCCCCTTGACAACGGGGAACATGGCCGAAAACGAGGGCGAATGTCCGCAAATGTCCGAACACGTTTTTCAGCAACCCATTGAATGAAAACAGAATCTAGCGTCGAAGCCGTGCCCGACCAGACCCTCGCGAAGCACACGCCTTATATGCGCCAATACCTCAGCATCAAGGCCGACCACCCGGGCACGCTCGTGTTCTACCGGATGGGCGACTTCTACGAGCTCTTCTTCGAAGACGCCGAAAAGGCCGCGCGCCTGCTCGACCTCACGCTCACGCAGCGCGGCGCTTCGGCGGGCACGCCGATCAAGATGGCCGGCGTGCCGCACCACGCCGTGGAGCAGTACCTCGCGAAGCTCGTGAAGCTCGGCGAATCGGTGGCGATCTGCGAACAGATCGGCGACCCGGCTACCTCGAAAGGTCCGGTTGAACGCAAGGTCGTGCGCGTGGTGACGCCAGGCACCCTCACCGACGCGGCCCTGCTCTCCGACAAGAACGACGTCTACCTGATGGCCGTCTGCCCGGGCCACAACCGGCGCGGCGTGGCGGTGAACGTGGGTCTCGCGTGGCTCAATCTCGCGAGCGGCGCGCTGCGCCTCGCCGAAGTTGCGCCGGAGCAGGTGGCTGCCGCCTTCGAGCGCATTCGCCCCGCGGAAATCCTCGTGGCGGAGCGGCCCGCGGAATCGGCAGGCTGGGCACCGCCCGCCGCATCCGGGTCGAACGCCGGTGCGCTCACGCGCGTGCCGGCGTGGCACTTCGACGTCACGTCGGGCAAGCAGCGCCTGTGCGACCAGCTCGACGTGGCGAGCCTCGACGGCTTCGGCGCGCAGGCGCTCACGAGCGCGTGCGGCGCCGCAGGCGCCCTGCTGCTCTATGCGGCGGCCACGCAAGGCCAGCAGTTGCGCCACGTGCGCAGCCTCAGGGTGGAGGTCGAGTCGGAATACATCGGCCTCGACCCCGCCACGCGGCGCAATCTCGAACTCACGGAAACGCTGCGCGGCACCGAATCGCCCACACTGTGCTCGCTGCTCGACACCTGCAGCACGGCCATGGGCAGCCGCCTGCTGCGCCACTGGCTCCATCATCCGCCGCGCGACGCGTCGATCGCGCAACTGCGCCAGCAGGCCATTGGCGCGCTGCTCGAAGCACCGCCGCCCGCCAGCGTCGATACGCTGCGCGCCACGCTGCGCCAGATCGCCGACGTCGAGCGCATCACCGGCCGGCTCGCGCTGCTTTCGGCGCGTCCGCGCGACCTTTCGAGCCTGCGCGATACCTTCGCCGCCCTGCCCGCCCTGCGCGAGCAGGTGGCGGCGGCCGCCGCCGGTTCCAGCACCGGCGCCAGCGCCGCGCGCTCGCTCGTGCATATCGCCGAAGCGCTGGAGCCGCCCGCGGGCTGCGCCGACCTGCTGCAACGCGCCGTCACGCCGGAACCCGCCGCGATGGTGCGCGACGGCGGCGTGATCGCGCGCGGCTACGACGCCGAACTCGACGAACTGCGCGACATGTCGGAGAACTGCGGCCAGTTCCTGCTCGACCTCGAAACCCGCGAGCGCGCACGCACCGGCATCGGCAATCTGCGCGTGGAGTACAACAAGGTCCACGGCTTCTATATCGAAGTCACGCGCGGCCAGACCGACAAGGTGCCCGACGACTATCGCCGCCGTCAGACGCTCAAGAACGCTGAACGCTACATCACGCCCGAACTGAAGGTGTTCGAAGACAAGGCGCTGTCCGCCCAGGAACGCGCGCTCTCGCGCGAGAAGGCGCTCTACGATGCGCTGCTGCAGTCGCTCCTGCCATTCATCCCGGACTGCCAGCGCGTCGCTGCGGCGCTTGCCGAACTCGACCTGCTCGCCGCCTTCGCGGAGCGTGCCCGCGCGCTCGACTGGAGCGCGCCCGAGTTCTCGGAGGCGCCCGGCATCGAGATCGAACAGGGCCGCCATCCGGTCGTGGAGGCGCAGGTCGAGCAGTTCATCGCGAACGACTGCGCCCTCACCGCCGAACGCAAGCTGCTCCTCATCACCGGGCCGAACATGGGCGGTAAGTCCACGTTCATGCGTCAGACCGCGCTGATCGCGCTGCTTGCCTACGTGGGCAGCTACGTGCCCGCGAAGCGCGCGCGCTTCGGCCCGATCGACCGCATCTTCACGCGCATCGGCGCGGCCGACGACCTTGCGGGCGGCCGCTCGACCTTCATGGTCGAGATGACGGAAGCGGCGGCGATCCTCAACGACGCGACGCCGCAGAGCCTCGTGCTGATGGACGAGATCGGGCGCGGCACCTCGACGTTCGACGGGCTCGCGCTCGCCTGGGCCATCGCGCGCCATCTGCTCGCGAGCAACGGCTGCCACACGCTTTTCGCCACGCACTATTTCGAACTCACGCAACTGCCGGCAGAATTCCCGCAGGCGGCGAACGTGCATCTCTCGGCGGTCGAACATGGCCACGGCATCGTGTTCCTGCATGCCGTGCAGGAAGGCCCGGCCAACCAGAGCTACGGCCTGCAGGTGGCCCAGCTCGCCGGCGTGCCGGCGCCCGTGATCCGCGCGGCCCGCAAGCATCTCGTCTATCTCGAGCAGCTCTCGGCAGGTCAACCCACGCCGCAGCTCGACCTCTTCGCGGCAGCGCTTGCCGACGAGGCGCCGCTCGAAGCGCAGGATGCGCCCGGCCCGCAGGACCCCTCCGCCGCGCGCGTGGCCGAACGGCTGCGCGCGCTCGACCCCAACGAGTTGCGTCCGCGCGAAGCGCTCGATCTGCTGTACGAACTGCATGAGCTGGCCACGGCGCCGGACGCGAAGCACTGAGCGTCGCAGCACGACGCCAGGTCCGGCGCCACGCGCTGCGCGCCGGGGCGGCAGCGCATCGCGTGGCCGCCGGACCTGGCTCGGCATCGCGGCGGCCTGCGCCTTTGCGGTGCCGCTAGCACCATTGATCCCGCTCGGCCCGCTGATGCTGTGGGCCCCGGCCGCGCACGCGCAGTCGCCGCGCTACGCGTTCGCGGTCATCGCAAACGTCGTGACGTCGCCAGCCGACGAACCCGCGGCGCAGCGCCTCATCGACGCCATCGGCCGCGATCCGCAAAACGCGTTCGTGGTCTACGACGGCAACCTCAAGGGCAGCCACGAGGCTTGCTCGGACTCGCTCTACGACCGCCGCCGCACGCTGCTCGAAGCCTCTCGCCCGGCGCTCGTCTTCGTGCCGGGCCAGCGCGACTGGGCCGGTTGCGGCGCGAACGGTTCGGGCGCCTGGGACCCGGTCGAACGGCTCGACCTGTTGCGCCAGACGTTCTTCTCCGATCCCTCCACCCTCGGCCAGAACCCGTTCACGCTCACGCGCGAAAGCGAGGTCTCGCGATTCAGGCCCTATCGTGAAAACGTGCGCTGGCAACTGGGCGACACGGTATTTCTCGCGCTCAACGTGCCGGACGGAAACAACCATTATCTGAACGCGGGCGGGCGCAACGGCGAGTTCGAAGACCGCGTGATCGCCAACGGCTTCTGGCTCGAACATGCAGCCGAGTATGCGAAACGCCGCAACGCGCGTGCGCTCGTCATCTTCATCGAGGCCGATCCGTTCGCCGAACGCGAAGACCGGTCCGACCGCTTCGCCTGGCTGCGCTTCGGCCATCGTCCGCGCGATGGATATCTCGAATTCAAACGCAGCCTCGTGAAGCTGGCCGACACCTTCCGCGGTCCCGTCGTGCTCGTGCACACCACGGGCGAAAAACTCGCGCACGGCTTCGCGATCGATCAGCCGCTACGCAATGACAAGGGCGCGAAGATTGCCAACGTCACGCGCATCGAAGTCGCGTTGCACGACCCGCTCAGCCAGTGGTTGCAGATCGATGCCGACATGACGCGCCGCACGCCGTTGCGCGTGAGCGTGCGCGACGTCCCGAAGCACCTGCCGCTATTGCCGCCTACGTTGCCGCCGCTCTTGTCGGACGGCAGCGCGCCCGGGCCCGAAACACCTGCGATGCCCGAGGTATCGTCGATGCCCGACGTCACGGAAATTCCCGGCATGCCGCAGGCGCCCGATGTGGCGCCCGATGTAGCACCCGAGGGCACGGCGTCGTCGGCAAGCGGCACCGCGCCTGTACCCGTGCCTGTGCCGCAGCCAGGCGTGCCAAACCCGCAGGATGCCTTGCCCGGCTCGCAGCCCGCAGTCAAACCCATGCCCTGGAATCAGTAGTTCGCCGAAGGGCGCGGGCATCATGCCGCGCCTGGCGTCCGGTACGCCGGCGGAGTGCTTGCACCCGCCGGCGCCGGAGATCGATCAAGCTTAGTGAAGCGTCGGTTTCGAGCCGGCTTCGCCGTCGTCTTCCTCTTCGTCTTCATCGACGATTTCGAGGCCGTCCGCGCCGTGAGCGTGTTCGTGCTCGATCTCGTCTTCGGTCGCTTCGCGCACTTCCTTGACGGTCAGCGCAAAACGCAGCGCCATGCCGGCGAGCGGGTGATTGCCGTCGAGCACGACCTTGTCTTCGGCCACGTCCGTGACGGTATAGATGAGCGTGTCGAGATCTTCGTCGCCTTCTTCGGGCGTGCCTTCGAACTGCATGCCGACTTCGAGCGGCTCCGGGAAACGGTTGCGCGGCTCGATCTTCACGAGATCGGGATCGTACTCCCCGAAAGCGTCCTGCGGCTCAAGCTGGATCTGGGTCTCGAAGCCCGGCTCCTGCCCGTCCAGCACTTCCTCGATCTTGGGGAACGTGCCATCATAGCCGCCGTGCAGATAGACCATCGGCTCGTCGCTCTCCTCGATCAGATTGCCCTGCGCATCCGATAGCTTGTAAGCGACCGACACGACGGTGTCCTTTGCGATTTTCATTCGATCCTCCAGAATACAGCCCACATTATACGATGCCCAAGCGGTCCCCAGACCACGCGGTGCATGCCCGCAAGCGGCACGCCCCGCCCATTCCGGCACGTCCTGCGCCCGATGAACCGGCCCCGCTCCTTGGCGGCCTCACCCCGGCGCAGTTCATGAAGCGATACTGGCAGAAAAAGCCGCTCCTGATCCGCCAGGCGATACCCGACATCGAAGCGCCGCTCACACGCGACGAACTCTTCGCGCTCGCCGGCAACGACGACGTGGAGTCGCGCCTCATCACGCATTTGCGCCGCCGCTGGGCGCTCGAACACGGACCGTTCTCGCCCGACGAACTGCCCTCGCCGAAAACGCGCCAGTGGACGCTGCTCGTGCAGGGCGCCGATCTGCACGACGACCGGGCGCGCGCGTTGCTCGAGCGCTTTCGCTTTGCGCCGGACGCGCGCCTCGACGACCTGATGATCTCGTACGCCTCGGATGGCGGCGGCGTGGGCCCGCATTTCGATTCCTACGATGTCTTCCTGTTGCAGGTTCACGGCAAGCGGCGCTGGCGCATCGGCGCGCAACGCGACCTCTCGCTCGAAGAAGGCCTGCCGCTGAAGATCCTCGCAAACTTCGAGCCGGAAGAGGAATGGTTGCTCGAGCCCGGCGACATGCTCTACCTGCCGCCGCACATCGCGCACGACGGCGTTGCCGAAGGCGAGTGCATGACCTGCTCGATCGGCTTTCGTTCTCCTTCCACTTCGGAGCTGACGAGCCAGTTCCTCTACTGGCTTGCCGAGCGCGGCAGCGAAAAAGCGCTCGAAAAGAACGCGCCGACGCTCTACCGCGACCCGGACCAGCCGGCCGTCGCGCACCCGGCGCAGTTGCCGCCGGCGCTCGTGTCACGTGTGGGGGATGTGCTCGCAAAAGTACGCTGGAGCGAAGCTGATGTATCTTCCTTCGTGGGCTCGTGGTTGAGCGAACCGAAGTCGAACGTCGTCTTCGACGCGCCCGGGCGGCCGCTGGACGAGACCAGATTCGCCGCGCAGGCAGCAAAAAACGGCGTGGCACTCGACCGGCGGACGATCCTGCTTTACGATGCGCGCTCGTACTACCTGAACGGGGAACAGTACTTGCTCAGAGAGTCGAGAAAGTGGCTGCCGGCATTCGCCGACAATCGCTCGATGGATGGGAAACGCTTTGTAACACTCTCACACGATTCGTCAATGACAGCGTTACTGCACGAATGGTATTGTGCGGGCTGGATACGGGTGGGGGTGCTTGCCTGAGCGCTCCAGGCTGTTATTCCGTACTAATATAGCGCTTGTATGAGAAAGACAACGTATTGTCCCCGGATTTGTCGACGGTCGATACGAAAGTGCCTATAATTCCCGCCCAGGCCGTAGGGAAGATTCACGCTCTTGCAGTGCGTCTCCACCAGCGGCTCAGGTCGGTGTTGGGGCACATTACCGGTATTATTTTGCGCTGTTGCTTACCTTTAACCATAAAAGGACGTGATCATGAAGAAATCCCTCCTCGTAGCATCCCTGCTGGCAGCCGTTGCACTCGCTGCGTGCAACAAGAGCAGCGACCAGGCCGCTGCGCCGGCTAGCGACGCAACCGCTGCTTCGGCACCGGCTGCTGCCGCTTCGGACGCTGCTGCTGCTGCTTCGGGCGCTGCTGCTGCTGCGAGCGACGCTGCTGCTTCGGCTACCGCCGCTGCTTCGGACGCTGGCGCTGCTGCTTCGGACGCAGCTGCTTCGGCTGCTGCTCCGGCTTCGGGCGCAAGCAACTAAGCTGCATTCGCACCACACCCGCGCGGAGCCAGCCTCCAGCGGGCCTGGTGCGAACCGCCGTACCGCTTGGGCGCCTGTCGCTTGAGCGGGCAGCGGGCAAGCAAAAAAGCCACGAACTCGCGTTCGTGGCTTTTTTGCTTATGAGCGGCTCAACTGCTGGAGGCCATCTGCCTTCGCATGCAATCCGCATTCAATCCGCATGAATTGAAAAAGAATCGGCAAAATCGCCGACTGGCGCCGCACTCGGCAACCCCGGCCGACTTGACGTTCGTCAAGCCTCGCCTTCTTCTCCGTCGAAGAACGCCTTCACCACTTCGATTTCCCGCGTGCGCCTGAACGGCGGCAGGCTTTGCCAGATGCGCCGGCCATACGGTTTGTCGACGAGCCGCGTATCGCAGATCATCAGCACGCCGCGATCGGTTTCCGCACGAATCAGGCGCCCCGCGCCCTGCTTCAGCGTAATCACGGCCTGCGGCAACTGATGCACGGCGAACGGGCTCAAGCCCTTCTTCGTGAGCGCATCGAGCCGCGCCGCCAGCACCGGGTCGTCGGGCGGCGCGAACGGCAGCTTGTCGATCACGACGAGCGACAGCGCGTCGCCGCGCACATCCACACCTTCCCAGAAGCTCTGGCTACCCACCAGGATGGCGTTGCCGTAGGCGCGAAACCGCTCCAGCAGCTCCGTGCGGCTCGCATCGCCCTGCACGAGCAAGGGCGTCTTCCAGCCGCGCGCCTCGATCGTGTCGCGCAGTTTCGCGGCAATCCGGTCCACCGCGCGCAGCGTCGTGCACAGCATGAAAACCCCGCCGCCCGAAGCCTCGATGGCCGGCAGCGCCGCGTCGAACACGGCATCGGTGAACTGCGGCGACGAAGGCTGCGGCATATTGCGCGGCACGTAGAGCAGACCCTGTTCCGGATAGTCGAACGGGCTTGGCAGCGTCATCGAGCGCCGTGCGCTCAGGCCCATCTGCGCGGCATAGTGCGTGAAATCGCCGCGCACCGAAAGCGTCGCGGACGTGAAGATCCACGTGCGCGGCACACCCGCGCGCTGCTTCGCGAAGATCGGGGCAACCGAAAGCGGCGTCTCGTGCAACTGCACCGTGTGCGAGAACACTTCGACCCAGCGGACTTTTTCGTCGGCATCGGTGTCGGCATGTTCGTCGCCGGCAGCGTTCCTGGCGTCGCCAGCGGTTTGCGGCTTGCCTGCCTCGCGTGCGGGTACAGCGGCGCCCTGCGGGGCCGTCCAGCCCGCCAGAATGCCCTGCAATTCGCGCGCACGGCGAAGGCAGGCGCCCAACGACTCCGCACGCTCCGCCTGCCCCGCCAGCGCCGTGGCCAGCACGCCGAGTTCGGTCTGCAAGGCATCGAGCGCGTCGAAGAGCGGATGGTCGTCGGGCAACTGCGTGATCGAGAGCCGCAGCGAGTCTTCCTTGAAGGCAAGACGCACGTCGCGCGCCGCACGCTCCAGCCCCGCCGCGAGCTTCACCCACTCCACCGCGTCGCGCGCATGGCTCAGGCCCTCGGCCACGCAATCGCGCGCGAGTTCGAGGAACTGCGAGGTCGAAAGCGTCTCGCCGAAAAAGAGCGTTGCCGTTTCGGGCAGCTGGTGCGCTTCGTCGAAGATGATCGTGTTCGCGCTCGGCAAGAGCTCGGCCATGCCCGTGTCGCGCAGCATGATGTCGGCGAAGAACAGGTGGTGATTCACGACCACGATGTCGGCCTGCTGCGCCTCGCGGCGCGCGTGCATCACGAAGCAGTCCTTGTAGTGGGGACACTCCTGGCCGAGGCAATTCTCGCGCGTGGAGGTCACCATCGACCACACCGCCGCCGTTTCCGGCACGCTCGCAAGCTCGGCCTTGTCGCCCGAACGGGTGATCTTCGCAAAGCGCACGATCTCCTGCAGGTACGACGTTTCCTGGCGCGACGGCAGGCGGCCATTGTCGGCCGTGCGCTGCAGGTAGTAGTGGCACAGGTAGTTCGAGCGCCCCTTGAGCATCGCGACGCTCACGGGCACCGCGAGCGCGTCGCGCACCGTGGGAATGTCGCGCTGGAACAACTGGTCCTGGAGGTGCTTCGTGCCCGTGGAGACCACCACCTTGCCGCCCCAGAGCATGGCCGGCACGAGGTACGCGTAGGTCTTGCCGGTGCCGGTGCCCGCCTCGACGATCAGCGTGTTGTCGCCGGTCTCGGCGATGGCCTTTGCGGCTTCGTCGGCGCTGTCCTGGGGCGCGGCGCCTGCCCCGCCCTGGCGCCGCGCGGGACGCGACTGCAGCTCGAACGCCGAGGGGTCCGGCAGGGCCTGCGCCGCGGCTTCCATGGCGGCCGCCACCGCACGCGCCATTTCGATCTGCGAGGCGCGCGGGCGATAGCCGTCGATCTCGCGGGCGAGCAGCCCGTCGGCTGCGAACAGGTCTTCGAGTTCGGCGGCGCGGCGCGCGGTAAGCGGCGCCGCGGCACGCTGCGGACGTGCGTCATCGGCCGGCGCGCCGCCTTCGGGCGCTGGCCGGGATCGCGAAACAGTCGTTGAATTCAAGGCAAGCGGTTCCTGCTCGTTCCGGCGGCCGCGGCGTTCTGGATGCCGTGCCCCGGCGCCTGCCGGGACCCGGACTCAGCCGTGCCCGTCCGAAGTCTTCGTTGAATCGGGGTCCAGCTGCAGTTGCAGCAGGATGATATTGTCCTTGACCTTGAGCTTGCGCTTCTTGAGCCTCTGCAATTCGAGATCGTCACTTCCCGGCGTCTCGGCCATGCGGTCGATCATGCGATCCAGATCGCCGTGCTCGGACTCCAGCTGGAGTATCCGGTCACGAAGGACCGCGGCCTTGACTTCACGTTGCTCGCGCATGCTCGCCTCCTCGTTGTGAGCGGCGCGCCCCTGCACGATCAGGCGGCGCACCTGAGGTTGCTGTCTGGCCAAAAAAACGTGCTACTGGTCTTGCGGTTGCTGCTGCGGTTGCGCTTGTTGCTGTTCCTGCTGCTGCTTTTGCTGCGCCTTCTCGGCCGCCTGCTTCTGACGCTCTTCCACATCGGCCTTATGCTTCGCCGCATCTTCCTGCTTCTGCTGGTAGCGTTCGGCCTTCTGCTCCCGCTGCGCGGCCTCCTGCTGCCCCTGGCGGCGAGCTTCGTCCAGCTTCTGCTGGAAATCGGACTGCTTCTGGTCGTACGCCGCCTGGTTCGCCGAGCGCTGGGCCTGTGCCTGCTCGCCCTGGCGCTGCGCCTGATCCAGCGCGTGCTGCTGCAGCTTCTGCTGGTACGCCTGCTCGTTCGCGGCACGCTGCGGCGCTTCGGCGGCGCGCTGCTGCTGGTCGAGTACGTGTTGCTGCTGCTTCTGCTCGTAGGCCGCCGCATTGCGTGCGTCGTTGGCGGCGCGCTGCGGTGCGTCGGCCTCGTCCTGCGCGCGCTGCAGCGCGGCCTGCTCGTCGCGGCGCCGCGCGTGTTCCGCGCGCTGCTCTTCGTCGAGCTGCAACTGCTGGCTGCGGATATCGGTCTGCTCGACGCGCATCTGGTCGCGCGCCTTGCCAAGGCAATGGTTCACGAAAAACGTGCTATAGCAGTCATGCTGCGCGACGCCATAGCGGTAGTTGTTCTCCGCCGTGCGGCGGTCCAGCACCTTCTGGCGCGCATCGAACCCGGCCTGCACGCTGTCTGCCTTGCCGGCCGCCGCCGACGACGCCGATGCCAATGCGGCATCCAGCGGCCTCGCCGTGACGCCCGTTCCGGAAGCCACCCAGGGCGCCACCGCCCCGCCCGGCTGGGCTACGCCGCCGAGCGCCGCCGGCACCTCCGTGCTAGCCGGGAGCGCATTCTGCGCAGTCGGCGCCGTGCCGGCCGCACCGGATGCCGCGCTCTCCTGCGCCTGTACCGGCACACCTGCCGTAGCGCACCACGCGATGGCGCATGCCGTCAAGCGGGTGGCAATCCGCCAGTGGGCGCCGGTGCGCAAACTGGGCTTAACGAAGGGGAAACCGGGGAGCAAGCGCGAGATCGTCAACGTCTTCTGGTGGCAGCGGGACATGGCCGAAATTCTAACACCCCCCGGGTTGAGCGCTCCGGCATTTATGGCAAAATGCCCCGCTCCACCGGCCGGCGGGCCGCCCTGCGGGGCCGCTCCCGCACGGCCCGGCACGCGCAACCCGATGCAACCCGATCCTCGCAGGAATATCCAGACCCTATGACGGAAACCGTAGCACTCAAGATCGTCCAGCGTATCGCCACCGAACTGACCGTCCAGCCGCGCCAGGTGGCCGCCGCCGTGCAGCTTCTCGACGAAGGCGCGACCGTTCCGTTCATCGCCCGCTACCGCAAGGAAGTCACGGGCAATCTCGACGATACGCAGCTGCGCACGCTCGAAGAGCGGCTCCTGTATCTGCGCGAACTCGAAGAGCGCCGCGCCACGATCCTCGCGAGCATCGAAGAGCAAGGCAAGCTCACCGACGAATTGCGCAGCGCTATCGAAGCGGCGGACAGCAAGCAGGTTCTCGAAGACCTCTACCTGCCCTACAAGCCGAAGCGCCGCACGCGCGCGCAGATCGCGCGCGAAGCGGGCCTGCAGCCGCTCGCCGATACGCTCCTCGCGAATCCGCAGCTCGATCCGCAGACGGAAGCCGCGCAATACGTGGACGCCGAAAAGGGCGTGGCCGACGTGAAGGCCGCCCTCGACGGCGCACGCGACATTCTCTCGGAGCAATTCGGCGAAACGGCCGAACTGCTCGGCAAGCTGCGCCAGTGGCTGCAAGACGAGGGCATCGTGAGCTCGACGGTCGTGGAAGGCAAGGAAAGCGAAGAAGGCGAGAAGTTCCGCGACTACTACGACTACGCCGAAACCCTCAAGACCATTCCCTCGCACCGTGCGCTCGCCCTTTTCCGCGCGCGCAACGCGGGCGTGCTGATGGTCAAGCTGGGGCTGGGCGCCGAGCAGGACGCGCTCGCGCCGCATCCGGGCGAAGGCCGGATCGCGCGCCACTTCGGCATTGCGAACCAGGGCCGCCCCGCCGACAAGTGGCTCTCCGACGTCTGCCGCTGGTGCTGGCGCGTGAAGGTGCAGCCGCACCTCGAAAACGAACTGCTGACGGGCTTGCGCGAGCTGGCCGAAACCGAAGCGATTCACGTGTTCGCGCGCAACCTCAAGGACCTGCTGCTCGCCGCGCCGGCGGGCCCGAAGGCCGTGATCGGCCTCGATCCGGGCCTGCGCACGGGCGTGAAGGTGGCCGTCGTCGATCGCACCGGCAAGCTGCTCGCCACCGACACGATCTACCCGCACGAGCCGCGCCGCGACTGGGACGGCTCGATCGCGAAGCTCGCGCGCATTGCCGCGCAGACCCAGGCCGAACTCGTCAGCATCGGCAACGGCACGGCCTCGCGCGAAACCGACAAGCTCGCCAGCGAACTGATGTCGCGCCATCCGGAGCTCAAGCTGCAGAAGATCGTCGTGTCCGAAGCCGGCGCGTCGGTTTATTCGGCCTCCGAACTGGCGGCGAAGGAATTCCCCGAACTCGACGTCTCGCTGCGCGGCGCCGTCTCCATCGCGCGCCGCCTGCAGGACCCGCTTGCCGAACTCGTGAAGATCGAGCCCAAGGCCATCGGCGTCGGCCAGTATCAGCACGACGTGAACCAGCGCGAGCTGGCCCGCTCGCTCGACGCCGTGGTCGAGGACTGCGTGAACGCCGTGGGCGTGGACGCGAATACGGCGTCGGTCGCGCTGCTCGCGCGCGTGTCGGGGCTGAACGCCACGCTCGCGCGCAATATCGTCGATTACCGCGACGCGAATGGCCCCTTCCCCTCGCGCGAGCATCTGAAGAAGGTGCCGCGCCTCGGCGACAAGACCTTCGAGCAGGCCGCGGGCTTCCTGCGCATCAACGGCGGCGAGAATCCGCTCGACCGTTCGTCGGTGCACCCGGAGGCGTACCCCGTCGTCGAGCGCATGCTCGCGAAGATCAAGCGCACGATAGGCGACGTGCTCGGCAGCCGCGAGGCGCTCTCGGGCCTCTCGCCCGCCGAGTTCGTGGACGAGCGCTTCGGCCTGCCCACCGTGCGCGACATTCTCTCCGAGCTCGAAAAGCCGGGCCGCGACCCGCGCCCCGAGTTCAAGACCGCGACCTTCCGTGAAGGCGTCGAGAAGGTCTCGGACCTCGAGCCGGGCATGCTGCTCGAAGGCGTGGTGACGAACGTGGCCGCGTTCGGCGCGTTCATCGACATCGGCGTGCATCAGGACGGCCTCGTGCACGTCTCCGCGATGTCCACGAAGTTCATCAAGGACCCGCACGAAGTCGTGAAGGCCGGCCAGGTCGTCAAGGTGAAGGTGCTCGACGTCGATGTGAAGCGCCAGCGCATCGCGCTCACGATGCGCCTGAACGACGACCCCGCGAGCGCGAGCCAGCGCAGCAGCGGCGGTGGCGCGGGCAGCGGGTCGAACACCGGCTCGAACAGCCGCGGCGGCAACGCCGGCAATGCGAACCGCGGCCAGCGCTCGCGCGAACCGGAGCCGGGCGGCGCCATGGCAGCGGCCTTCGCGAAGCTCAAGCAGCGCTGAAACCGCAGACCCCAACAAAAAACGGCACCTCGGTGCCGTTTTTTGTTGCCTTGAAGAACAAAGCCCGCGTTCAGATTTCGATCTTCGTCCCCAGCTCCACCACGCGATTCGCAGGAATACTGAAGAAGTCGGTAGGCTTCGCCGCGTTCTGATGCATCCACGCGAACACGCGCTCGCGGAAGATCGACATGCCCGGCAACTGCGTCGGCACGACGGTCTCGCGCGCGATGAAGAAGGAGGTGTCCATCATCTCGAAGTTCGTGCCCTCCGCCTTGCCCACTTCCTGCAGCACGGCCTTCACGTCCGGCGTTTCGTTGAAGCCGTAGTCGGCCTTCACGAGATAGAGGCCCCCGCCGATGTCCTTCACGCTCAGGCGCTCCGCATCCGGCACATAGGGAATGTCGCGGATCACGAAGGTCAGGAAGATCGTGCGCTCGTGCAGCACCTTGTTGTGCTTGAGGTTGTGCAGGAGGCTCACCGGCACCATCGTGTCGCTGCCGGTCAGATAGATCGCCGTACCCGAGACGCGATGCGGCGGATGCGCGAGCAGCCCTTGCAGGAACGGCATGAGCGGGATGCCGTCGGCGGCCGTGCGCTCCTTCACGATCATGCGGCCCTTGTACCAGGTCATGAGCAGGAAGAACAGCAGCGCGCCGATGCCGAGCGGCAGCCAGCCGCCCTCTTCCACCTTGAGCAGGTTCGCGCCGAAGAAGCCGAGATCGACCGCGAGGAAGATGCCGATGATGAGCGCGACGAGCGCCTTGTTCCACTTCCAGATCTCGGTCATCACGACGCTCAGCAGCACCGTGGTGATCACCATGGTCGCGGTGACCGCGATGCCATAGGCCGCCGCGAGATTGTCCGAGCTCTTGAAGCCGACCACGATGCACAGGATGATGAAGAGCAGCAGCCAGTTCACCACCGGAACGTAGATCTGCCCGATCGCGAGGTCGGAGGTGTGCAGCACCTTCATGCGCGGCACATAGCCCAGCAGGATCGCCTGGCTCGTGAGCGAGTAGGCGCCCGAAATCACGGCCTGCGAAGCAATCACGGTGGCCACCGTCGACAGCACGACGAGCGGCAGGAGGGCCCAGTCGGGCGCGAGCAGGAAGAACGGGTTCTCGATTGCCTTGTGGTTCTGCATGAGCAGCGCGCCCTGGCCGAAGTAGTTCAGCACGAGCGACGGCATCACGAGCACGTACCACGCCACGCGAATCGGCCTGGCGCCGAAGTGGCCCATGTCGGCATAGAGCGCTTCGGCGCCGGTCAGCACGAGCACGACCGAGCCGAGCACCACATAGGCCTGCAGCATGTGCTCGCCCATGAAGCTCACCGCATAGTACGGATTGAGCGCGGCGATCACGCCCGGCGTCTGCACGATATGCGAGAGGCCCAGCACGCCGATGGTCACGAACCACAGCACCATGATCGGCCCGAACAGGCGGCCGACGAGCGCCGTGCCGTGGCGCTGGATCCAGAAGAGCGCGACGAGGATCACCATCGTGAGCGGCACGACGAGATGCGCGAGCTTGGGCGCCGCGATTTCGAGACCTTCGACGGCCGAAATCACCGAGATCGCGGGCGTGATGACCGCGTCCCCGTAGAACATGCAGGCGCCGAAGATGCCGAGGCCCGTGAGCACCAGCGCGGCGCGGCCCGAGCGCTTGAAGGTGCGCAGCGCCAGCGCCATCAGCGCGAGCACGCCGCCTTCGCCGTTGTTGTCGGCGCGCATCACGAACAGCACGTACTTGACGCTCACGACGATCATGATCGCCCAGAACAGCAGCGAAATGACGCCGAGGATGGAGGTATCGTTGAGCGGAATCCCGTGGTCCGGGCTGAACGCTTCCTTGAGCGAATAAAGCGGGCTGGTGCCGATATCGCCGAACACCACGCCGATCGCCGCAACGGCTAGAGACGGCATGGACTGCTTTGCCACGTGTGTGCTAGTTGTCATAGACGCGGAAATCCGTTTTCGAGGCGGCAAAAAAAGCGACCGCTATTCTAAACCGGGCACTCCACCGCGATGGGCACCCGTTGTGGCAGTGCCACGTCGTCCGTTCGGGCGAAGTGTAGCATCCACCCCTTGTCGCGTCTGCCCGCTTTTGTGCGCACTTGATCGCTCTTGACTGCGCTTGGCCGCCGCGCCCCGGACACGAAACCGTCACACAGGACATTCGCGCAAAAAAAAACGGAGCCTCGAGAGGCTCCGTTCTGCGTTCGTGGCGTTCGCGGCACGCGCTGTGCACCGCCGCGACGTTACGACTGCGGTCCGTTCGCACCCGCCTGCTGCAGGCCGCGCTTGATCCACGCACCCAGGTTGTGGGGGCGCACCGTGTCCCATTCCTCGAAAGGCTGGTGGATCCACGGATTGGTCGGCAGGTGCTGTACGAAGTAGTCGGGCTTCACCTTCGAGCAGCCCTTGTACCAGAGCACCGCCGAGCGCACGCCGGTCACGGCCGGATAGCGCTCCTTGAGGTGCTGCTGCACACGCGCGAGCGTGACGCCCGAATCGACCAGATCGTCCACGAGCAGCACGTTGCCCGAGAGTTCGCCGTGCGTCATCGTGATGTACTGGGCGATGTCGAGCTCGCCCTGCTCCGTGCCCGCCGCTTCGCGATACGAACTCGTCGCGAGAATCGCGAGCGGCAGGTCGTAGATGCGCGAGAGCTGGTCGCCCACGCGCAGGCCGCCGCGCGCGAGACACAGGATCTGGTCGAACTTCCAGCGCGACTCGTGGACGGCGAGCGCGAGGAGCTCGATCAACCGGTGATACTCATCCCAGCCGACCCACAGGTTCTTGTCGTCGTTGCGCGGGTCCATCATCTGAATCATTCTGCACTACCCCTCATTGACCTTCTTTCACACCTTGAACGGATGGCGCAGCAGGATCGTCTCGTCGCGATCCGGGCCCGTCGAGACCATGTCGATCGGCACGCCCGCCACTTCCTGCACGCGCGCGAGATAGGCCTGCGCGCTCTTCGGCAGCGCGTCCCATTGCGTGATGCCGATGGTGCTTTCCTTCCAGCCCGGGAACGTCTCGTAGACCGGCTCGCACGCAGCCACCTGCGACGAGCCGCGCGGCAGGATATCGACGTCCTTGCCGTCGACCTTGTAGCCCACGCAGAGCTTCACTTCTTCGAGGCCGTCGAGCACGTCGAGCTTCGTGATGCACAGGCCCGTCACGCCGTTGATCTGGATCGAGCGGCGCAGCGCGGCGGCATCGAGCCAGCCGGTGCGGCGCGGACGGCCCGTGACCGAACCGAATTCCTTGCCCACCTTCGCGAGCGTGAGGCCCACTTCTTCCTGGCGGTCCGCGTTGTCGGCGTCGTAGAGCTCGCTCGGGAATGGGCCCGAGCCCACGCGCGTGCAATACGCCTTGGTGATGCCGAGGATGTAGTTGAGCTGCTGCGGACCGACGCCCGCGCCGGCCGAGGCGGCACCCGCCACGCAGTTGCTCGACGTGACGAACGGATAGGTGCCGTGGTCGATGTCGAGCAGCGTGCCTTGCGCGCCTTCGAACAGCAGGTTGCCGCCCTGGCGGTTAGCGTCATAAAGACGACGCGAAACATCCGTTACCATCGGCTTCAGACGGTCGGCGTACGAGCGCATCGTGTCGAGCGTCTGCTGGAAGTCCACCGAGGGGGCGCCCAGGTACTGCGTGAGCACGAAGTTGTGATAGTCGAGGTTCTCGCGCAGGCGTTCGGCGAAGACTTCCGGCTCGAACAGGTCCTGCACGCGCAGGCCGCGGCGCGCCACCTTGTCTTCGTAGGCCGGGCCGATGCCGCGGCCGGTCGTGCCGATCTTCGCGGCGCCGCGTTTGGCTTCGCGCGCCTGGTCGATGGCGATGTGGTACGGCAGGATGAGGGTGGTGGCTTCGGAGATGAAGAGGCGCTTCTGGACGTCGATGCCCGCTTCTTCGAGCTCGCCGATTTCCTTGAAGAGTGCCTCGGGAGAGAGCACCACGCCGTTGCCGATGTAGCAGGCGGTGCCGGCGCGCATGATGCCCGACGGGATCAGCCGGAGAATGGTCTTCTTGCCGCCGATGATGAGTGTGTGGCCGGCGTTGTGACCGCCCTGGAAACGCACCACGCCTTGCGCGTGGTCCGTCAGCCAGTCGACGATCTTGCCCTTGCCTTCATCGCCCCATTGGGTGCCCACGACGACGACGTTGCGCCCCGGGGTTACATTCACTGCGCTGGCAGACATGGTGTTTCGTTAGCTGGTTAAAAACGTATTCTACCTGGGTTCGGGCGCACGCCTGCCTTTTTTTCCCGAAATAGCGGGAATTTTCCTTTGGACTCAAGGAACTGCGCGGTTGGCGCCGCCGCACGGGGAGGCGCTTGCGCGGCCCGCCGCGGGGCCGCTGCCGCCCCGTTCAGTCGCGGGTTTCGACGAGCCAGGCGCCGTTGCGCTCGACCAGCACGCGGTCGAACGCGAACTCGTCCATATCGTGCTCGTGGCCGGGCAGCGCCTGGATCACCACCTCCCCCGCGTCGCGCAGCGCAGCGACGGCGGTGCGCAGGGCTTCGTCGTGGCGCCACGGGGCGAGAATCGCACTGCTGCGCGCCTCGACGGGCGAAATACGGGCCACTTCGCGCAGGTCGAGCGAGAAGCCCGTTGCGGCGCGGGCGCGGCCATAGGCCTCGCCCACCTTGTCGTAGCGGCCGCCCCGCGCTACCGCGTTCGGCACGCCATCCACGTAGGCCGAGAACATCACGCCGCTGTGGTAGGCATAGCCGCCCAGATCGGCGAGATCGATCATCAGCTCCGCTCCGCCGATCTCGCCCACGAGGAACGCGAGGTCGTCGAGTGCGCGGGCGATGCCCGGCAGCGCCGGCAGGCGCGTGCGCGCTTCTTCCAGCACGCCAGCGTCGCCGTAGAGCGAGGGCAGTGCGCGCAGGGCGTCGCGCGTGAGCGGTGCGAGGTCCGCGGTCAGTTCGGCAAGGCGCGGCACGTCCTTGCCCGCGAGCGCCTCGTAGAGCGCGTCGCCGAGCGCGGCCGCGGCCGGATCGGCTTCGAACAGCGCCGCCAGCACGCCCGCGTGGCACAGGTCGAGGCGCACCTTGGCGAGACCCGCCAGGCGCAGCGCGTCGAGCATCAACTGCTGGATTTCGAGGTCGGCTTCGAGCCCCGCATGACCATAGATTTCTGCGCCGATCTGGATCTGCTCGCGCGTGGCGTGCAGGCCGCGCGGACGCGTATGCAGCACGTTGCCCGCATAGCAGAGGCGCGTCACGCCCTGGCGGTTCAGAAGGTGGGCGTCGATGCGCGCCACCTGCGGCGTCATGTCGGCACGCAGGCCGAGCGTGCGGCCCGAGATCTGATCGACGAGCTTGAACGTGCGCAGATTCAGGTCACGCCCGCTGCCCGTGAGCAGCGACTCGAGATACTCGAGCAGCGGCGGCATGACCATCTCGTAGCCGTACGCGCGAAAGCGGTCCAGCAGGCGCCGGCGCAGCTCTTCGATCTTGCGCGCCTCGGAAGGCAGCACGTCGGCAATATTCTCGGGAAGTAACCAGGTCGACATCGGTTGAGTCCTACCACTATGAAGGCGGCGCGCAGCGCGCGAAGGGCGCCCGCGCGGGCCGGGGAACCGGAACGCACGGCCAGGAGCGGCGCGTGCGTTCGTTTGCAATCAGGTTGCGAGCATCAGGAGCACGAGGCCGAGCCCCATCACGATCAGCCCGCCGATCCGGATGTGATGCGGCGGCCTTTCCGCGATTTTACGGAAGGTATCGCGCCATGCCGTCGGAAAGACGAATGGGAACATGCCCTCGATAATCAGCATCAGCGCGATCGCGAGCAACAGGGATCCAGCAATGTCCATGCTAAAGGAACGCGCCGCAAGCGGCGCGGCGTCTCGTTTTGTCTAGTGTTTGCGCGGGGCGGCCGGAGCCGGCGTGTTCTCGCCGCCGTTCGGGCCGCGCATGAAGCGGAAGAAGTCGCTCGACGAATCGACCACGATCACGTCGCCCGGCTTGAAGCTGTCGCGCAGCGCCTGCATGCTCTGATAGAACTGGTAGAACTGCGGGTCGTGCCCATAGGCTTGCGCGGCGATCGCCGCCGCCTTGCCGTCGCCCTCGCCCTTGATGCCCTGAGCTTCGGCGTAGGCCTGCGCAACGGCGTCCTGCTGCTTGCGCTGCGCGTCGTCCTTGATCTGCTGCGCTTCGGCCGCGCCCTGGGCCCGCTCGTCGGCGGCCATCTGCTCGCGGGCGGCGCTCATGCGCTTGTAGACCGCGTCGGCGAGTTCCGGCGGGTAGTCCACACGCGTGAGCTCGATGTCGATCACGTCGATGCCAAGCGGTGCCGCCGCAGTGCGCAGCGCGTCGCGCGCGTCGTTGGCGATGGCTTCCTGCTGCGCGAGCGCGGCGCTCAGTGCGACCTTCGAAAATGCGTCCGCCAGCGCGTCGCGCGAGAGCGATGCAAGACGGTCGGCAAGCGTCTGCGGGTCGCCCTTCGTCGCGGCGAAGAACTTGAGCGGGTCGGCAATGCGATAGCGGATCACCGGGTTCACAAGCAGTTCCGTTTTGTCCGCGGTCGTGTAGCGGTCGGCGTCGGGGGCGTCGAACGCCTCCACGCGCGTATCGATGAACGTCGCGGTCTGGAACGGCGGCGGCAGCTTCACGTGCATGCCGGGGCCCGCGAGCGTGGCCGAGCTGCCGCCCGAGGACGAAATGACGGCCACGTGGCGCGGATCGACGACGAACACCGACGACGATGCGACCAGCACGGCCACGACAACCACAACGACGAGCGCAATGATTCGGTTCATGAGAGCGCTCCGTTATTGCACGTCGTCTTCGCGGCCGCGGCTGCGGAACGCGTCGCGCGAGCGGAATGCATCGCTCGCGGCGGCAGCGGCATCGCTGGCCGTGGGTGCGGGAGCGGCGCCGGACTGGGCACCTTGCTGCGTGCCCTGCTGTGCACCTTGCTGTGCACCTTGTTGATCGCCCTGCTGCAGCGTGTCGCCCGAGGCCGGCGCGGCGGCCGACGAGGTATCGGGCGTCGCTACGCCGGGCGTCGCCACACCCGGCGCAACTGCGGCAGACGCGCCCGATGCCGCCGCAGCGGCCGCGGCGCGCTGGCGCGTAGCATCGACGAGCTTGTCGAGCGGCAGATAGATCACGTTGTTGCCGGACTTGCTGTCGACGAACACCTTCGTCGTATTCGAGTAGATGTGCTGCATGGTTTCCAGATACATGCGCTCGCGAATCACGGCCGGCGCCTTCGCGTATTGCTCATAGACTTGCATGAAGCGCTCGGCGTTGCCTTGCGCCTCGTCCACCACGCGCTCGCTGTAGACCTTCGCATCGTCGATCAGGCGTGCGCCGTCGGCCTGCGTGCGCGGCAGCAATTGATCGGCCCAGGCCTGCGCGTCGCGCGTCGCGCGCTCGCGGTCCTGATGCGCCTTGGCGGCGTCGTCGAAGGCGGCCTGCACCTGGTCGGGCGCCTGCACGCTCTGGATCGTCACGCCGGTCACGGCGAGGCCCGTCTTGCAGGCGTCGAGCGAATGCTGGATCGTGTCGGCCAGTTGCGCGCGGATCGGCTCGCGGTCCGCGTAGAGCAGATCGTTCGTGCTGCGTGCGCCGACCACCGTGCGCACCGCCGCCTGGGCGGCCTGCGTGACGGCGAGGTCGGGATCGACGCTCTGGAACAGGTAGTCGGTCGGCTGCTTCACCTGGTACTGCACCGTGAAGCGCACGTCGAGAATGTCGCCGTCGTGCGTGATGACGGACGCGTCCTTGACGTTGGCCGGACGCACGAGATTGTTGCGGCCGATCTCGACCGAACGGATCTGGCCGATGTTCACCACTTCGTGGGTCTGGAGCGGATACGGGAAGCGCCAGTGCACGCCCTGGCCGACGGTGTAGCGATACTGGCCGAACTGCAGCACGACGCCGGCCTGCCCTTCCTGGATGACGTAGACGCCGCTGCCCACGTAGATCGCGATCAGCACGCCGATCACGATGCCGACGCCGATGCGGGCGCTATTGCCGTTGTCGGGACGCGAACCGGGATTGCCCGGCCCCTTGCCCTTGCCTTTGCGGCCGAAGAACGTGGAGAGACGGCGATTGAAGTCGCGCCACATCTCGTCGAGGTCGGGCGGACCGTCGTTGTCGCTGCCCTTGCCCGGGGGACGGCGCGAGTCGTCCGGGCGCTCGCCGTCGCCACGGCCCCAGCGCGGGTCGTTCAACGAGAAAATGGCGCGCGCGCGCTGCCAGCCAGACCGCTTGTTGTAATCGTTCACCTGAGTTCGTTCACCAGAGTAGACAGCGGGTCAATGCGTGCGGCTTTCGCCGGCCCCCGGCACTGCGCCCGAACCGGGGCCGGCGTGGCCGCACGGATCGAATGGCGCCGGGGCGCGGCGTCAGTGGCCGTGTTCCGGCTCCCTGCGAGGTTCGTGGGGCACCGCGTTCCAGTCGGCGGCGGCAAGCGGCTGCGACACGTCGGCGATCGGCTCGGCAGTCGCAATTTCGGCGATGGCGGCGCGCAGCGCATCCAGTCCGACGCCCGTGCGCGCGCTCAAAAAGACGCGCGAAATATTACCATACTCGTCCCGCTCGACCGTGCCGCCGCGGGCCGCCAGTTCGGGCACCGCATCGATCTTGTTGAACACCAGCACCTGGCGGATCGTGTCCGCGCCGATGTCGTGCAGGACTCCGTTCACCTGGTCGATCTGGTCGAGACGCACGGCGCTCGACGCATCGACCACGTGCAGCAGCAAATCGGCCTGCACGGTTTCTTCGAGCGTCGCGCGAAACGCGGCGACGAGCTGGTGAGGCAGCTCGCGGATGAACCCCACCGTATCGGACAGCACGATCTGCCCGACGTCGCCGCCCAGCCAGACGCGCCGCGACGTGGTGTCGAGCGTGGCGAACAGCTGGTCGGCGGCATAGGCCTGGGCCTTCGTGAGCGCGTTGAAGAGCGTGGATTTGCCCGCGTTCGTATAGCCCACGAGCGAGACCGACAGGGTCTGGTTGCGCTGGCGCTGGCGGCGCTGCGTGCCGTGCTGGCGGCGCAGTTTCGCGAGGCGTCCCTGCAGCATCTTGATGCGATCGCCGAGCAGCCGGCGGTCGGTTTCGAGCTGCGTTTCGCCGGGGCCGCGCAGGCCGATACCGCCTTTCTGGCGCTCGAGGTGGGTCCACGCGCGCACGAGGCGCGTAGCGAGGTATTGCAGTTGCGCGAGCTCCACCTGCAGCTTGCCTTCATGGCTGCGGGCGCGCTGCGCGAAGATGTCGAGAATCAGGCTGGTGCGGTCCACCACGCGGCGATTGAGCACGCGCTCCAGATTGCGCTGCTGGCCGGGCGACAAAGCGTGATTGAAGATGACGATTTCGACGTCGTGGGATTCGCAGGCAAGGCGCAGCTCTTCGGCCTTGCCGCTGCCGATGAACATGGCGGCGTCCGGGCTCGAACGTCGGCCGGTGAGCGTGACGGCGGGATGAGCGCCCGCACTCTGTGCGAGCAGGCTGAGTTCTTCGAGGCTGGCTTCGAAATCGGTCTTGCCGAAGTCGATGCCGACAAGTGCGGCGTTGGTCAAATTAGCGGATGTCAAAATGGAAACGGCCGGTCCGGTTCGCCTTTGCGGCGCCCCGGACCGGCCGCACCGTGGGTCAGGACGTTTCCGAATCCGGGTGGAAATTCACCGGACGGGCGGGGACGACCGTGGAAATGGCGTGCTTGTAAACCATCTGCGTAACCGTATTACGGAGCAACACGACGTACTGGTCGAACGATTCAATGTTCCCTTGAAGCTTGATGCCGTTGACCAGGTAGATCGAAACAGGCACGTGCTCCTTGCGCAGCGCGTTCAAAAACGGGTCTTGTAACAGTTGCCCTTTGTTGCTCATAGCAAACTCCGTATTTTTTTGCAGGTTTAACTTGGATTGCTGCCGAAGAAAAAGAAATCCGGCACCAATCGCTACACTATAGCCGATTCTCGTTCACAGGCGCTGATCCGGACCGCCCCGCCAGGACTGGCGGCGCGGCCGTGTGCGCCAGCGAACACTGCTCAGCTTTTCTCGGTGTAGGGGTTCGTCGAAGAACGAAACTCTATGCGCAATGGAGTCCCGGTCAGCGAGAAAGTTTCCCGGAAACGGTTCTCCAGATAGCGCTTGTAGGTCTCCGTCACGGCGTCGAGCGCATTGCCGTGAATGACGATGATCGGGGGGTTCTGTCCCCCCTGGTGCGCATAGCGCAGCTTCGGGCGCACCGGGCCGCGGCGGCGCGGCTGCTGGAACTCGACGGCTTCGATCAGCGCGCGCGTGAGCTTCGGCGTGGGCAGCTTCGCCATGGCGGCGGCATAGGCCGCGTCCACCGAGCGCATCAAGGCGCCGATGCCGAATTTTTCGGTTGCCGAAATGAAGTGGAACTTCGCGAAGTCGAGGAACTTGAGCTTGCGCAGCAGGTGATGCTTGATCTGCTCGCGCGCGTGCTCGTCGAGACCGTCCCACTTGTTCACGGCGACCACGAGTGCCCGGCCCTGCTCCACCACGAAGCCCGCGATGTGCGCGTCCTGGTCGGAGATCTCCTGGTGCGCGTCGAGCATCAGGATCACGACGTTCGCATCGGAAATCGACTGCAGCGTCTTCACCACCGAAAACTTCTCGACGGCCTCGAACACCTTGCCGCGGCGGCGCAAGCCCGCCGTGTCGATGAGCGTGTACTTCTTGCCGCCGCGCTCGAAGTCGATGTAGATCGAGTCGCGCGTCGTGCCGGGCATGTCGAACGCGATCACGCGGTCTTCGCCGAGCAGCGTGTTCACGAGCGTCGACTTGCCCACGTTCGGGCGCCCCACGATCGCAATCTTGATGCCGTGCTTTTCGGCATCCTCTTCACTTTCTTCGGGCTGCTCGGCGTAGGCCAGGTCGAGCGCCTCGTTGATCATCTCGGTTACGCCGTCGCCGTGCGCGGCCGAAATGGCGCGCGGGTCGCCGAGACCCAGCTCGTAGAAGTCGGCCGCCACGGACGTGTACTTCATGCCCTCGGCCTTGTTCAACACGAGGAAGATCGGCCGGCCGGTCTTGCGCAGGTAGTCGGCAATATGCTTGTCCTGCGGCGCGAGGCCATTGCGGCCATCGCAGATGAACACGACGATGTCGGCTTCCTCCACCGCCTGGCGGGTCTGACGCGCCATCTCGTGCAGGATGCCGTCCTTCGCGACCGGCTCGAACCCGCCCGTATCGACGACGAGGTACGGCCGGTCGCCCGTGCGTCCCTCGCCGTAGTGGCGGTCGCGCGTGAGGCCCGGCAGGTCGGCCACCAGCGCATCGCGCGAGCGCGTGAGCCGGTTGAACAGCGTGGATTTCCCCACATTGGGGCGCCCGACGAGGGCGATGACGGGTTTCATCTGATCTTTTCTACGGTAAGGCGCGGCGCCGGAACTCCGGCGCGCTGCGCGGCAACGGCCTGCGCCTGCGGAGGCTGCATCAGTTGCAAATTAGCACGAAATATCACGAAACGGACACGTCGCCGAACCGGCGTGCGGCCCCCACGGCCACCGCCCGCGGGGTACAGGGCTGCCCGCGGCAGCGGGGTCCATCGCGATTGCGTCCGTTCAGAACGCATGCGGCCGGCGCAAGCCGGCCCAGGGAAGGCATCGCACGGCGCCAGCCGCGGCCCTTGGGGGAGAGGTTCGAAAAGCCGCTCGAAAACGGCTGCGGCGCAGCCACCGGGCGGGGCCCGGGGTGCGTCGAACGTCGCTTTACTGCTGCGGACGCAGACCGAACAGGTCGCCGTCCTTCGTCTGCACGACGAGCGTATTGCCGGCCAGCACCGGCGCCGCGACGATCGGGCTGCCGTCGGTCTTCACGCGCGAGACGAAGCTGCCGTCGTCGAGCGAGAGGAAGTGCACGTAGCCCTGATAGTCGCCCATCACGACTGCGTGGCCCAGCAGCACCGGCACGCTGAGGTCGCGGTTCTTGAGCTTGTCGGAACTCCACGTCTGGGCGCCGTTGGCCACGCTGTACGCGTGCACGACCGACCAGTCGTCGGCGCCCACCACCGTGGTGTCGTCCTGGGCGATGCCGCTCACGCTCGAGAACGGCTTTTCCCACACCGCACGGCCCGAGTTCGCGTCGAAGCAGCCCAGCTGGCCCTGGAACGTGACCGCGCAGGTGGTGGCGCCCACCAGCGTGGGCGGACCGCTCACGTCGTTAATGCGCTCGACCTCGGTCACGCCCTTCGGATAAGAGACCGGCGTTTCCCAGAAGGCATCGCCCGTCTGCAGGTTGATCGCCGCGAAGCCGCCGCCCGGGAAGCCCGCGAGCACGGCCTGGTCGCCGGCGAACGTCATGCCGGCGGACACGCGCAGGTTGAGCGGCACGGCGCGGTTGCGATAGAGCCACTTCTGCTCGGCCGTCTGCGCGTTGAACGCGACGATCTGGCCGTCGATCGTGCGCACGATCACGAGACCGTTGCCGACGAGCGGCGGCGAGATGATCTCGCCCGGCGCCGTGGCCTGCCACAGCAGCTTGCCGTTGTTGTCGAGCACGTAGACCTGGCCCTTCAGGCCGCCGACGGCCGTGAGGTTGCCGTCGCTGCCGACGCCGGCCGAGAGGTCGTCCTTGAGCTTGACCTTCCAGATTTCCTTGCCGGTCTGCGCGTCGAACTTGCCGACCGAGCCGTTCTCGCCTGCCGCATAGACGGCGTCGCCGACGGCAACCGGCGAGAACAGGTAACGGCCGGCCTTGCCGACGCTCGCCTTCCATACCTGCTGGACGTTGAGCACCGGCTTGAACTCGGTGAGCGGCACCGGCGTGCGGCGCTCGTCGTTGTGCGACGAGCAGGCCGCGAGCGCAAGGAGAGTCATCGCACAGGCGGCGGGCACAACGTATCGTTTCAGCAGATTCATCGGTGAGCGAAGCATGAATGAATGGGATTGATGGGAAAGCACCCGGGCGTTCGAAGGCGCCTTAGCCGCCCAGCGCGTCCAGCTTGAACTGGATCAGTTGGCGTTCGGAGGCGTCGCTCTTCGGCAGGCTGTCGAGCGCGAGCTGATAGGCCGCACGTGCGTCGTCGCGCTTGCCGGCTGCCGCGAGCAGGTCGCCGCGGCCGTCGGCCACGACGCCCTTGAACGGGCCCGAATCCGGCTGCGGAATCAGCGCGAGACCCTGATCGTAGGCCTTTTCGTCAAGCAGCAGCGAAGCGAGGCGCAGCTTCGCGATCTGGCGGAATTCGTCGTCCTTCGCATGGTCGGCGGCCCATTGAAGCTGCGCCTTCGCACCCGCTTCGTCGCCGTTCATGTAGAGCGCCTTGGCTACGGCGAGCGCCGTCATCTGCGCGTAGGCCGTGCCGCCGAAGCGGTCTTCCATGTCGGTGGCGATGCGCGTGAGCAGCGCCTTGTCGCTGCCGTTCGCGGCCTGCTGCACCTGGTCGTACAGCACGGACGCTTCGGCCGCCTGGTGGCGCTGCCAGTAGTTCCAGCCGTTCCACGCCGCGAGGGCGAGCAAGGCGATCAGCACGATCCACGTCGAGACATTGCCCCACTGCGCCCACCATGCCTTGAAGCTCTCGATCGATTCCTGTTCGTCGTGGTAACTCATCGCGAAGCGATTCCTTGTTCTTTATCTAGCCTGTCGGCAGGCGCGCGGACGGCCGATTGTGCCGGAACGCGCCGCCCAGATTGTCAAAACGGCCGCGACCCTTAGTCGTCGCCGTCTTCGGCGGATGCAACCATCGCATTGATCAGATATTCGGTCAAGTCCTCGAACGCGACCGTCTGCTGCTCGTTGCGCGCGTCGGCAGCCACGCCGCGCAGGGGCTTCACGCCCGCCACGCCCTGCGCCACCTCGTCCTCGCCGAGCACCACGGCAAACGCCGCGCCGCTTGCGTCGGCTCGCTTCATCTGCGACTTGAAGCTCGCCGTCTGGCCGTCGGCGCTGCAATGCAGGATCACGTCGAGACCCGTGTCGCGCAGCCGCTCGGCCACGATGAAGGCCTGGTCGCGCGCGGCATCGCCCTGGTGGACAACGTAGACGTCGCAACCTTCGGTCTCCGGAACGAGGTCTTCTTCCTTGAGCAGTTCGAGAATGCGCTCGATGCCCATGGCCCAGCCGCAGGCGGCCGTCGGCTTGCCGCCCAGCTGCTCGATCAGCGGATCGTAGCGGCCGCCCGCGGCAACCGTGCCTTGCGCGCCGAGCTTGTCGGTGACCCACTCGAACACGGTCAGATTGTAGTAATCGAGACCGCGCACGAGACGCGGATTGATCGTGAACGGAATGTTGTTCGACTTGAGGATGCGTTGCAGCCCCTCGAAGTGCGCGCGCGATCCGGCGCCGAGGAAGTCGATCAGCTTCGGCGCGTTGTTCGCGATTTCCTGCAGCGCGGGGTTCTTCGTGTCGAGCACGCGCAGCGGATTCGTATAGAGGCGGCGCTTGCCGTCTTCATCGAGCGCGTCCACGTGCTGCTCGAGATACTTGATCAGTTCCACGCGATGCGCGGCGCGCTCTTCGGCCACGCCCAGCGTGTTGATTTCGAGCTTGATGCCAGTCAGGCCGAGGTCGTCCCACAGGCGCTGGCACATCAGGATGATTTCCGCGTCCGCATCCGGACCCGCGAAGCCGAGCGCTTCCACGCCCACCTGATGGAACTGGCGATAGCGGCCGCGCTGCGGACGCTCGTGACGGAACATCGGGCCGATGTACCACAGGCGCTTCGGGCCGTCGTACAGCATGTTGTGCTCGATCGACGCGCGCACGGCCGCGGCGGTGCCTTCGGGGCGCAGCGTGAGGTTTTCGCCGTTGAGCGCGTCGGTGAAGCTGTACATCTCCTTCTCGACGATGTCGGTCACCTCGCCGATGCCGCGCGTGAAGAGCTGCGTGTGCTCGACGATCGGCGTGCGGATATTCTGGTATCCGTACGAACGCAGCATCGACTTCACGGTGGTTTCGAAGAAGTCCCACAGCCCCGCGTCCTGCGGCAGGATGTCGTTCATGCCCTTCACGCCGGTGAGCTTTTCGGGCTTTCTTTTCTGTTCAGTCATCTGGTTGCGGTAGACGATGTTCGGTTGTGCGTACGGTGCGGCGCGCGGATCAATCGGCCACTGCGACCGGGGCGGCAGCCTTGCCGTACTTGCGGGCGACGTAGTCGCTCACGATCTGCTGGAAGTCCTGGGCGATATGCTCGCCGCGCAGCGTCTTGACCTTCTCGCCGTCGATGAAGACCGGCGCGGCCGGGTTCTCGCCCGAGCCCGGCAGGCTGATGCCGATGTTCGCGTGCTTCGATTCGCCGGGGCCGTTCACGATGCAGCCCATCACGGCCACGTTCATCGTCTCGACGCCCGGATACTCTTCGCGCCACAGGGGCATCTGCGCGCGCAGATAGTTCTGGATCTGCGAGGCGAGTTCCTGGAACAGCGTGCTGGTGGTCCGGCCGCAGCCCGGGCACGCGATGACCATCGGCGTGAACGAGCGCAGGCCCATCGTTTGCAGGATTTCCTGGCCGACCACCACTTCGCCCGTGCGCGAAGCGCCCGGCTCCGGCGTGAGCGAAATGCGGATCGTGTCGCCGATACCCTGTTGCAGCAGCACCGAAAGCGCCGCCGTCGAAGCGACGATGCCCTTCGAGCCCATGCCCGCCTCGGTCAGCCCGAGGTGCAGTGCGAAGTCGCAGCGCTTCGCGAGTTCCTGATAGACGGCGATCAGATCCTGCACGCCGCTCACCTTGCACGACAGGATGATCTTGTCGCGGCCGAGGCCGAGTTCGACGGCGCGCTCGGCCGAGCCGATCGCCGACTGGATGAGCGCTTCGTACATCACGCTCTGCGCTTCCCACGGCTCGCTGCGGGCGCCGTTCTCGTCCATCATCCTGGCGAGCAGGTCCTGGTCGAGGCTGCCCCAGTTCACGCCGATGCGCACCGGCTTGTCGTACCGGGCGGCCGCTTCGATCATCTGCGCGAACTGGGTGTCGCGCTTCGCGCCCTGCCCCACGTTGCCCGGGTTGATGCGGTACTTCGAGAGCGATTCGGCGCAGCCCGGATAGTCGCGCAGCAGCAGGTGGCCGTTGTAGTGGAAGTCGCCGACGAGCGGCACGGCCACGCCCATGCGGTCGAGCTGCTCGCGGATCGCGGGAACCGCGGCGGCCGCTTCGGGCGTGTTGACCGTGATGCGGACGAGCTCGGAGCCCGCCTGCGCGAGTTCCTTGATCTGGATGGCGGTGCCGATCGCGTCTGCGGTGTCGGTGTTCGTCATCGACTGCACGCGCACGGGCGCATCGCCGCCGATCGTGACGAGATTGCCGCCCCAGCGCACATGCACGCCATGCGACTTGCGGCGCGGCGCGTGGCCGCCGAGGACCGGTTCGTTCGAACAGATCTGGCTGATGCGGGACGAAGATTGCTGGTCGGTTTGCATCGGGAAACCCATTTACGCCTCACGCGCGCCGCGGCCTGACTGCGCCTTGCATGCCGCGCGAATTGAAAAAGCGCCGCGGCCGGTCAATTCCGGCCGCGACGCATGCCATGTCCTGATCAGGGCAGCACGAAGCGCGCAACGTTGCCACGCGCCGACGCGTATTTCGACGCGTCCACCGGCTGGCCGTCGATCGTCATCGACGCGATGCCGGCCTTGTTGCCCACGGTAATCTTCAACGGCTCCGTGCCGGCGATCTCACGCGCGTCGCTGCCGTGGATCAGGCCGGAGAACACTTCCTTGCCGTCCTTCTGGCGCACGCTGACCCAGGTGTCCTGCGTCACGCGGATCGCGAAGGTCGAGGTATCGCCGCCGGCCGCCGCCGCGCCGCTTGCGCCCTGGGACGCCGAAGCTGGCTGCGCCGTCGTCGCCACGGCCGGTGCGCTTGCTGCGGTTGCCACGTTGGCCTGCGCGGGGCCGCTGGCCGCCGCAGCGTTTGTCGCAGCGTTTGCCGGCGCGTTTTGCACGTTCTGCGCGGCCTGCGGCGCACTGCCCGCGGCAGCCGGCGCCACGTCGGACGGCGCGTTGGTCTCGGTGCCGGAAGCGACACCGGCCGCGGCGTCGCTTGCCTGCGCCGCTGCTGCCTGGTCGCCCTGTGCCGCCGAGGCGTTGTCGGCCCCCGCGGTCTGCCCCTCTGTCACGGTAGCCGACGAGGCGCCGGCTTGCGCACCCGCGCCGTTGGCCATCGACTTGAGCCGCGCGAACCACGCCGACGACTCGCCGCTATTCGTATGCCACATGCCCAGCGCGATCACCGCGACGATCACGGCCGCCAAGCCCCACAGCCACGAACGGCGGCGCGGCGCGCCGCTGCCGCCCAGCGTGAGCGAAACGCGGCCGCGCGGCAGGTCGGCGCCGGCCGAAGCGGGCATCGACAGATCCGGCTGCGGCACGCCGCGCTCCTGACGCAGGGCCTGCGTGAACGGGGCCGGATCGGCGCCGAGCATCTTCGCGTAGCTGCGCACCACGCCGAGCGCGAACGTCGTATCCGGCAGGTGGGACAGATCTCCCGCCTCGAGCGCCCGCAGCTTCTGCACGGAGACTTTCAGCCGCGCCGAGACATCCTCGACCGACCACCCTTTCGCCTCGCGCAACTGCGCGAGGCGCGCACCTGCCGCGGCCACCGTGTCGGGCACGGGCTGCACCGACGACGGTGCGCCGCCGGGCGCCGGCCGGCCTGCGTTGGTGTCTGTCCCGAAAGGGTGCTGCGGCTCGCTCATCCCTAAATCCTTGCGTCGATTCTTTTCAATCCTGGAACCGGCCGGGCACGATGCCCCGCCCCGATTCGCAGACCGTTTATAACAAAATGCGCGGCGTCTGTGCCGCTTCCGATCGCTTCTGCAACTGACTTTCTTCAATACAACCGATGACAGTACGTGCCCCCGCGCATCTGCCCCGGCGCCTGCTGCTACCCGCGCCCCGCCGCAGCGGCCGCGCTCAATGCTGCACCGGCCTCACTTCGATCACCTTGCGCGCGGTACGCTCCGCGAGGCGGGTCCGGTCCTTCACTTCGCCGGCGAGCTGTCCGCACGCCGCGTCGATGTCGTCGCCGCGCGTCTTGCGCACGGTGGTGACGACGCCCGCGTCCATCAAGATCTGCGCAAAGCGCTTGATCGCCTCCGGCTTCGAGCGCAGGAGCCCCGACTCGGGGAACGGATTGAACGGGATCAGATTGAATTTGCACGGAACGTCACGCGTCACCGCGAGCAACTCGCGTGCGTGCTTTTCCGTGTCGTTGACGCCGTCGAGCATGCAGTACTCGAACGTGATGAAGTCGCGCGGCGCGACTTTCAGATAACGCTGGCACGCGGCCATCAGCTCGCGCAGCGGGTACTTGCGGTTCAGCGGCACGAGGTCGTCGCGCAACGCGTCGTTGGGCGCGTGCAGCGAAACGGCGAGCGCGACCGGCAGGTCCGCGCCGAGGCGATCCATCATCGGCACGACGCCCGAGGTCGAAAGCGTGACGCGCCGGCGCGACAGGCCGTAGGCATTGTCATCGAGCATCAGGCGCATGGCGGGCACGACCGCGTCGTAGTTCAGGAGCGGCTCGCCCATGCCCATCATCACGACGTTCGTGATGACGCGCTCGCCCTTGCCGTCACCACCCGTGGCCCGGCCGCCCGCTTCGCCCAGCAGCGAGGCGCGCAGGGCGAATTCCGCCATGCGCAACTGGCCGATGATCTCGGCGGTGGAAAGATTGCGTGAGAAACCTTGCTTGCCGGTGGAACAGAACCGGCAGTTGACCGCGCATCCCGCCTGCGAGGACACGCACAGCGTGCCGCGGGTTTCTTCGGGGATGAACACGGTTTCGACGGCGTTGCCGTTGCCCATGTCGACGAGCCACTTGCGTGTGCCGTCGGCGGAGACGTGATCGCTGACGATGCCCGGCATGCCGATGGTGGCGCGCCCCTTGAGCTTCTCGCGCAGCGATTTGGCCAGATCCGTCATGCCGTCGAAGTCGGCGGCGTTGTACTGATGGATCCAGCGTTGCAACTGTTTGGCGCGAAACGGCTTCTCGCCGAGGCTCTCGCAATACGCGACGAGCCCTGCGGCGTCGAGATCGAGAAGGTTGACGGTGGAACTGCTCGTCATGATCAATCCTGCCATTCCGGTACGGAAACCAGCATGCCCGCGGGCTCACCGCCCCATCCCTGCTGCAGTTCGCGCGCGCTGCGCGAGCCTTCTGGACGGACGGTGAACGCCATTGCCGTTTCGCGACCGGGTGCTACTGGCGTTTGCCCGCTTAGCGCGAGTAAACGTTGACTTGCGGGAAGAAGAACGCGACTTCCACGGCAGCCGTTTCCGGAGCGTCCGAGCCATGCACGGCGTTCGCGTCGATGCTGTCGGCGAAATCGGCGCGGATCGTGCCCTTTTCCGCCTTCTTCGGGTCGGTCGCGCCCATCAGTTCACGATTCTTCAGAATCGCGTTCTCGCCTTCGAGCGCCTGCACCATCACCGGGCCCGAGATCATGAAATCGACGAGATCCTTGAAGAACGGACGCGCTGCGTGAACAGCATAGAACTTCTCGGCGTCGGCGCGCGAGAGGTGCACCATGCGGGCGGCAATGATCTTCAGGCCAGCGTTTTCGAAGCGGCTGTAGATCTGGCCGATCACGTTCTTTGCCACTGCGTCCGGCTTGATAATCGACAGGGTGCGTTCGATCGCCATAAAAACTCCAGAAAATTAACGGTTTACAAGTTCAAACGAATCGGCAATTGTAGCATGTTCCCATGTATCATTGCGATTGAACCCTCTTTGGCCGCCAAAGCGGGCCGAAGCGGCGGGAGAGCGGGCAAAAATCATGGAAAAGCCGTGCGCGAGGCCGCGCCGCCAAGCCTTTCAGCAAGATTTAAGGAAGGCGGCTTAGGCTCCATGACAATACGAAAAGCGTGTGGCAACCCGTTGAAACTCTGGGCCACCGCGCATATCTTACGAAGTAGCGGGCCGCGCATCGGTCGCGTGCCGCCAACCACGCGTTTCACGCAAGGAGAAAGCATGAACGAGTACCCCTATAACTTCGGCCGCGGCGGCTCCGTCACCACGGCGGAGACCCGCAACCGCGTACTGCGCAACACCTACTGGCTGCTCGCGCTGTCCATGGTGCCGACGGTGCTCGGCGCGTGGGTGGGCGTCACCACGGGCTTCACGCTGTTCGCGGCCACCAGCCCGGCCATGAGCCTGCTGGCGTTCTTCGCGATCGCCTTCGGCTTCATGTTCGCCATCGAGCGCACCAAGGACAGCGCGGTCGGCGTGTTCGTGCTGCTCGGCTTCACGTTCTTCATGGGCCTGATGCTCTCGCGCCTGCTGTCGTTCATCCTCGGCTTCTCGAACGGCCCGTCGCTCATCATGCTCGCTTTCGGCGGCACCGGCATCATTTTCACCGCCATGGCCACCATCGCCACGGTCAGCAAGCGCGACTTCTCGGGCCTCGGCAAGTGGCTGTTCATGGGCGTGATCGTGATCCTGCTGGCCGGCGTCGCGAACATGTTCCTGCAACTGCCCGCGCTGATGCTCACCGTTTCGGTGCTGGCTATCGCGATCTTCTCGGCCTACATGCTGTTCGACGTCCAGCGCGTCGTGAACGGCGGCGAGACGAACTACATCAAGGCCACGCTCGCGATCTACCTCGATCTCTACAACGTGTTCGTGAACCTGCTGGCGCTGCTCGGCATCTTCGGCGGCAACCGCAACTAAGGCACGGGGGGGCGCCGGGTCTGCCGGCCCCGCCAGTCCGCCGGATTTCAGGCACAAAAAAGCCCATGACCTCGGTCATGGGCTTTTTTTCGTCCTGCGCGGCCATCGGGCACATCCCGTCCGTCAGACGCAGTACTGTCAGAGCGCGACCCAGTCGAACCCCTCGGCCTGCGAAGCCACCCCGATTTCGGTGGCGGCGTTGCCGAGCACCGCGGCCATCGCCGCGCGCGCCAGTTCCGGGGTGTTGTTCTGCTGGCTCAGGTGCGCCGCGATCAGGTGCCGCAGCTTCGAGCAGTCGAGCCCCGCGAGTATGGCGCCCGCCGCCTCGTTGTTCAGATGCCCGTGCGATCCGCCGATGCGCGCCTTGAGCGAAGGCGGATAGCGGCTCGCCGCGAGCATGGCGAGGTCGTGATTGCATTCCAGCACGAGCGCGTCGCAGCCGCCCAGCACCGTAGCGATATGCGGGGTCGATTCGCCGACGTCGGTCAGCACGCCAAGGCGCGCCGCGCCGTCGCTGAACGCGAACTGGAGCGGTTCGCGCGCATCGTGCGGCACCGTATAGGGCAGCACGCCCAGCGCACCGATTTCGACCGTTTCGTCGCCCCACAGCACGCGCAGATCGACGCCGGCTTCGTCGGCGCCCACGGCCTGCGCCGTGCCCCAGCTCATGTAGAGCGGAATCGACCAGCGGCGGGCGAGCGTGAGCGCGCTGCCGATATGGTCGCTGTGTTCGTGGGTGATGAGAATGGCGTCGAGGCCGTCGGCGGCTAGGCCCGCTCGCGCGAGCCGCCGCTCGACTTCCTTGCCGGAGAATCCGCAGTCCAGCAGCACGCGCGTGGGGCGCGCACCGCTGCCTGCTTCTACGACCAGTGCGTTGCCCTCGCTACCGCTGCCGAGGCTCGCAAAGCGCACGGCGGCCGCGTCAGTTGAGCTGGGCGTGCAGCGCGGTCACGATGCGCTGGGCGTCCGACGACGTGTCGATCTGGCCGTTCTGGTCCACCACGGCCACCTGCGTCTGCGAGTCGCTCTTCGACCGCACGGCAACCATGAACTCCGGCCCCTGGTTCTTCGCAGCCGTCTTCGGGTTGTAGAAGAGCCTGCCGAGAAGGCCGTCGCCCTTCAGCTCCTGCATCGAATCGGCATAGCGCACGTAGTAGATGCCCTTCTCGCGATCGCGGTTGTCGACCGTGAAGTTGGTGCGGTCGAGCGCGAGGCCCACGCGCAGCCAGGCGCGGTCGAACGACTCAGGCAGGTCGAGCGTGACGCCGCCCGCCGTGTGGTCGATCATCGCCGCGTCGCTCGACGCGCGGGCATCGGTCAGAAGCTGCTTCGACTGAGGATCGGTCAGGCCGAACTTCTGCATCAGCTTCGCCAGGAACAGCGCTTCGAGGGCCGGATCGCGCGGGCGCTCGACCCACTTCGACGAGGCCTTGTCCTGCCCCGTGAGCACTTCTTCCATCGCGCTATGCGTGATCGAGATGTCGGTCTGGCCTTCCGGGCCGCGCGTCACGAGCGTGCGGAAGCGGTCGCGCGTGCCCGACGAGTACGCGAAGTCGATCACCTTGCCGATCGTGCGGCGGAACCAGTCGTCCGGAATGTTGGCACGGTTTTCGGCCCAGTCCGTCACCATGATGCCGGTGCCGGCCGAATCGGTGGTGAGCGTAAAGCCGTTGTCCTGCCAGAAGGTTTGCAGGATCGGCCAGACGTCGTCCGGCGTGCGGCCGTCCACTACGAGCCAGCGGCGGTCGCCGTCGCGCTCGACGTGCATGCCGAGCGGGTCCTGCGCGGTGGGCGTGCCGAGCGTGGTGTTGCCCGCGCTCGTCACCGTGCCCTTCGGTGCGCCGCCGAGCGCCAGCGAAGGCGGCGGTGCGACGTACTTCTGGCCGCCCGGCGCCGCCGAGAGATCCTGCGGCACGGCGAGCGGCGGCGCGCTCGGCGTGTCCTTGTAGTTGACGCGATCCGACGCGAACCAGTCGTTCAGCGATTCGCAGCCTGCAAGCGGGCCGATAGCCAGCGCCAGCACCGCCAGGCGGGTTGCGTGGAGGGAGAGAGCAGAACGTTTCATGGGGTCCTTCGTGATGCTGGAGCGCAAAGCCGGGATCGGTCGTGGATTCGGGCGGGGATGGCGTCGGTTGAAAAAACGGGCTCTTCGGCGGATCAGCGAGATCAGCCGATCAGGCCGGCTTCGCGCATCGCCGTGCGCACCACCTCGTGGTAGCGCGCGTCGAGCGGCGTGAGCGGCAGGCGAATGCCGCCTTCCATGCGGCCCAGTTCCTGCAGTGCCCACTTCACCGGAATCGGGTTCGATTCGATGAACAGGTTCTTGTGCAACGAAAGCAGCTTCATGTGAATCGCGCGCGCGGTCTTCGCGTCGCCTTCGAGCGCAGCGCGGCAAAGCTCGCTCATCTGGCGCGGCGCGACGTTCGCGGTCACCGAAATATTGCCGTGGCCGCCCAGCAGCATCAAGGCGATCGCGGTGGGATCGTCGCCGCTGAAAATACTGAAGCCTGCCGGCGCGTGCTTGATGAGATGGGCGGCGCGGTCGAGATTGCCCGTCGCTTCCTTCACGCCCACGATGCCCGGCACCTGGGCGAGGCGCAGGATGGTCTCGTTCGCCATGTCCGCCACAGTGCGGCCGGGCACGTTGTACAGGACGACCGGCAGGTCCACCGCTTCCGCGATCTTCGCGAAGTGGCGGTACATGCCTTCCTGGGTCGGCTTGTTGTAATAGGGCACGACCTGGAGCGACGCCTGCGCGCCCACGGCCTTCGCGTGCTTCGTGAGTTCGATCGCCTCGGCCGTGGAGTTGCCGCCGGCGCCGGCGATGATCGGCATGCGGCCCGCGGCGTGCTCGACCGCCGTCCGTACCATCAGAATGTGCTCTTCGACGTCCAGCGTGGCGGACTCCCCGCTCGTGCCGACCACGACGAGGGCATCCGTCCCCTCCTCCACATGCCAGTCGATCAGTTTGCGGAAGGCCGGCAGATCGAGACTGCCGTCCTCGTGCATGGGGGTGACGATCGCGGGAATGCTGCCGCGCAGCGTGATGCCGTCCTGAATGCCGTTAGCCATGAAACGTCAAAGAAATGAGTACGTTAAACCGCGATTGTAGCGGATTAGCCAGCCAGATCGTAACGCGGTACGGGTAGTACCTGAGTCGCACCTCCATTACGGCGCTTTTCGGCGGCTTTCTCTTCTGCGCTTTCGTCTGCCCGTTCGCCTGCTTTAGCGGAATTTTCTGCTTCGTCCGTGGCGCCCCCCTGCAAACCGCGCACTTCGCGCACGGCGCAGATTCGCTGGATGAACGCCTCGCGCGGTTCGGCGAGAAATCCGTCCTGGTAGGCAATGACGCGCAGCGCCGGCGTGCAGACCGCGAGCAGTTCGCCCGGCGCCAGCAGGAACGCCGGATTGGACGGTTTGCCGACCGTCTCGTTCCCTTGCGCGAACGTTTCGTAGATCAGCACGCCGCCCGGTGCGAGCGCATCGATCAGTTGCGCCATGAGCGGCCGGTGCAGGTAGTTCGTCACTACGACGCCCGCATAGCGCCGCGCCGCCGCGAGCGGCCATGGGGCGCCTTCGAGATCGCATTCGAGCGTTTCGATGCCCGCCACGCCCTGCATCGTCGCGAGTGCGGCGGCGTCGCGGTCGAGCGCCGTCACGCGGTGGCCGCGCTGCGCGAAAAAGCGCGCGTGGCGGCCGCTGCCCGATGCCACGTCGAGCACGTCGCCGCCCGGCGCGACCAGATGCGCCCAGCGCCGCACCCAGCGCGAAGGGTCGGCCAGCGCCCCGTGGGTCGCAGCGGCGGGAGGCGTCGCGCTCAACGCAGCGGCCCTCAGTTGTACGAGAGGCCCATGACCTCGCGCACGTCGCGCATGGTCTCGTTCGCGAACTTGCGCGCCTTGTCGCAGCCGTCCGCGACGATCGCGCGCAGCAGCGACGGGTCGTCCATGTACTTCTGCGCGCGCTCGAGCATCGGCTGCTGCTCGCGCAGGATGCCCTCGATCACCGGCTGCTTGCATTCGAGGCAGCCAATGCCCGCCGAACGGCAGCCCTTCTGCACCCACTCGTGCGTCGCTTCGTCGGTATAGACCTGGTGCAGTTGCCACACCGGGCACTTGTCCGGGTCGCCCGGATCGGTGCGGCGCACGCGCGCCGGGTCGGTCGGCATCGTGCGGACCTTCTTCTCGATGGTCTGCGCGTCCTCGCGCAGGCCGATCGTGTTGCCGTACGACTTCGACATCTTCTGGCCGTCGAGGCCCGGCATGCGCGACGCTTCCGTGAGCAGCACCTGCGGCTCCGGCAGGATGATCTTGCGCGAGCCTTCGAGGTAGCCGAAGAGGCGTTCGCGATCGTTCATCGACAGGCTCTGCGACTCCGACAACATCGCGCGCGCCTGTTCGAGCGCCTCTTCGTTGCCCTCCTGCTGGTACGCGTTGCGCAATTCGTGATAGAGCTTCGAGCGCTTGCCGCCCAGCTTCTTCGCCGCTTCGTTGGCCTTCTCTTCGAAGCCCGGCTCGCGGCCGTACATGTAGTTGAAGCGCCGCGCCATCTCGCGCGCCATCTCCACGTGCGGCACCTGGTCCTCGCCCACCGGCACGAGCGAGGCGCGGTACAGCAGGATGTCGGCGGCCATCAGCACCGGATAGCCGAGGAAGCCGTAGGTGCCGAGGTCCTTGTCGCGCAGCTTCTCGATCTGCTCCTTGTAGGTCGGCACGCGTTCGAGCCACGAGAGCGGCGTGCTCATGCCGAGCAGAAGCGCCAGCTCCGCATGCTCGGGCACGCGGCTCTGGATGAAGAGCGTGGCCTGGTTCGGGTCGATGCCCGAGGCGAGCCAGTCGACCAACACGTCCCAGACGTTCTTCTCGATGACCTCCGGCGTTTCGTAGTGCGTGGTGAGCGCATGCCAGTCCACCACGCAGAAGAAGCACGGGTACTCGGACTGGAGCCGCACCCAGTTTTTCAGCACGCCGTGATAGTGGCCGAGGTGCAGCGACCCGGTGGGCCGCATGCCGGAGAAGATACGGTCTGGGAACATGATGTTATGAAAAGAGCGAAACGAGTGGGGTAAGGATGGCCGTCACCACGTCGTAGCCGATGGAGACGAGCGGGCGCAGCCAGAATCGGGTGAAGATGCCGCTCACGAGGAGCGCCATCACGATGATGAAACCATAGGGCTCGAGGCGCGAGAGTGCAATGCTCGCGCGCGTGGGCAGCAGCGCCGCGAGCACGCGCCCGCCGTCGAGCGGCGGCAGCGGAAAGAGGTTGAGCACGCCGAGCACGAGGTTCACGCCCACGCCGGCCGCGGCCATGCGCGTGAAGAACGGCTCGTCGATGCCGAGCACCGCGAGCGCGACGCCGAACACGCCCCACACCAGCGCCTGCACGAAGTTGCACGCGGGGCCCGCCGCCGCGACCCACAGCGTGCCCCAGCGCGGATTGCGCAGATTGCCGAACGCGATCGGCACGGGCTTGGCGTAGCCGAACACGAACGCGCCGCTCGTGAGGAAGTACAGGATCAGCGGCATCGCGATCGTGCCGATGGGGTCGATGTGCCGCATCGGGTTGAACGACACGCGGCCGAGCACGTAGGCGGTGTTGTCGCCGAGCGCGCGCGCAACGTAGCCGTGCGCGGCTTCGTGCAGCGTAATGGCGAAGATGACCGGGAGGGCGTAGACGACGATCGTCTGTATCAGTGAAGCATCCATGGCGCGGTATTGTATCAATGCGCCGGCGCGCGGCCGGCAAGGGCGCCTGCGGCAGCGCCGCGGCAACGCAGCGGGGGCAGGCTCAGACTTCTTCCTCGGCGAGGCCGAACGGCGCGAGGCTGCCGCGCCCCGCGCCCCGCGCGCACGAGCACCGGCTCGCTGCCCGTGAGGTCGATGATCGTGGAGGGCTCGCGCGGGCACGCGCCGCCGTCGATCACGAGGTCGAGCTGCTTTTCGAGGCGCTCGCGAATTTCCTCGGGGTCGTTGAGCGGATCGGGGTCGGGCGGCAGGATCAGCGTGGTGGCGAGGAGCGGCTCTCCCAGTTCCTCGAGGATCGCCAGCGGGATCGCGTGGCCCGGCACGCGCAGGCCGATGGTCTTGCGCGAAGGGTGCGACAGCCGCCGCGGCACTTCCTTCGTTGCCTGCAGCACGAACACATAGGGCCCCGGCGTCACCGACTTGATGAGGCGATACCGCTGGTTGTCCACCATCGCGAAATTCGCCAGTTCCGACAAGTCCCGCACCATCAGCGACAGCAGCGCCTTTTCGTCGAGCCCGCGGATGCGGCGCAGGCGTTCGGCGGCCTGCTTGTCGTCGATGCGCGCGGCGAGTGCGTAGCTCGAATCGGTGGGCAGCGCGATCACGCCGCCGTCGCGGATGATCTGCACCGCCTGCTTGACGAGGCGGGGCTGCGGGTTTTCGCAATGAAGCCGAAAGTACTGGGACATGGCAATGATCAGCTAACGGGGGACCAGGGCGGACGACAGTCTGGGCGGTCGTTCGTCAAAGCGCGCATGGCGGGGCGCGCGCACGTCAAAGCAATCAGGCAAGCGCAACTATAAGCGCAACGCGGGGCAACGATGGAAGCGCTGCAGGGGTAACGCGCGGCAGCGCACAGGCACGAGACGCGAAGCGCCTACAGCCATCGCTCCCAGACGGGCTTGAGATCGGACGGCAGCGGCGGCAGGCTGCCCGGTGCAATGGTGCCCGGGCCCGGCGCATGGAAGTCCGAGCCGCGCGAAGCCTCGAAACCGAAGCGGCGCGCCACCGCGGCGTACTCGCCGTACTGGTCCGGAGTATGGCTGCCGGTGACGACCTCGATGGCCTTGCCGCCCAGATCGATGAATTCGCCGAAGAGCGTGTCGAATTCGAGCCGCGTGTAGCGATAGCGGCCCGGATGCGCGATCACCGCCTCGCCGCCCGCGGCCTTGATCCACGAAACGGCGTCGGCGAGCTTCGCCCAGCGATGCGAGATATAGCCCGGCTTGCCTTCGCCGAGCCAGCGCGAAAACGCGTCCTGGATGTTCCCGGCGCGCCCCGATTCGACGAGATGGCGAGCGAAGTGCGTACGCGAGATCAGATCGGGATTCGAGACGTAGCGCAGCGCGCCTTCGTAGGCGTCGGGAATGCCGAGTTCTTCGAGCCGCTCGCCGATCGCCTCCGCGCGCGCGGCCCGGCCGTTGCGCGTACGCGCGAGACCTTCGAGGAGCGCCGGGCAGGCGGGATCGACGTTGAGCCCGACCACGTGCACCGTGCGCGAGGCCCACGTCACCGAGATTTCCACGCCGCACACATAGCGCATGCCGAGCGCCGCGGCCGCCTCGCGGGCCTCGCGCTGGCCGCCCACTTCGTCGTGATCGGTGAGCGACCAGAGCGCCACCCCGCCCGACTGCGCGAGTTGCGCGACAGCGGCGGGCGCCAGTTGGCCGTCCGATACGGTGGAGTGGCAGTGCAGATCGGCGTTCATCGCTATCCAGTCAAGAACCAGCCTTTATTTTACTGCAATGCGGTGTGGCCGTCCGGGCGCCGCCCCCTGGCAGGCTACCCGGCGACGTCATGCGGGGGGATGCCGACGTTATGCGCACAAACCCGGGCCGGAACACGAAGAGCGCTACGAGCAGAACGCCTCGATCAGTTGCGCGACGACTTCCGGCTGGTCGTGATGGATCATGTGCCCCGCGTCGTCGATCACGCGCTCGCGCCAGTCGGGAAAGGCCGAAAAGCGCGACTTGAATTCGCCGATCGGCACTTCGCCCGCGAGCCGCGCGAGCGTCTCCGAGCCTGCGGCCTCCACGTGCAGCACCTTCGCGCGCACCTGCGACCAGATCGCCATGACTTCGTCGATCCGGTAGAGGAGCGGGCTGCGCATCTTGTGTGCGGCATCGGCGAGCAGCCTGTAGCCGCCCTCCCCATCCGGCTTCGACCAGTGCTGCGCGAGAAAGCGCGCGCGCCCCGCCGCGAGGCGCGGGTTCGTCTTCACGAGCCGTGCCGCCACGTCGTCGAGCGTCGCATAGCGGCGCAGCGCGGGCGGATCGCGCAATTCGTCGAGCCAGGCGCGCAGGCGCCGCGGCGCCTGCGCGACCGGCGGCGCGGGCATGCCGAAGCCTTCGAGATCGACCACGCGGCGCACACGCTCGGGCCGCGCGCCCGCATACAGACACGAAATGTTCGCACCCATGCTGTGGCCCACCAGATTGACCTCGCCTTGCGGCGCGTAGTGCGCAAGGAGGCCGTCCAGATCGGCGAGATAGTCGTAGAACCAGTAGTTGCCGCCGCCCTGGTCCGCAACCGGCCAGTCGGACAGGCCGAAGCCGCGCATGTCGGGCGCGATCACCTGCCAGTTGCCGCCCAGCGCATCGACGACGAACTGGAACGAAGCCGCCACGTCCATCCAGCCGTGCAGCATGAACAGGATGGGCGCGTCGGCGGCGCCCCAGCGGCGCACGTGCAGCCGCACGCCGTTGACCTCTACGAATTCGGATCGGGAAACGTTCATGCGCGCACGCCAGAAAAGAATGATCGTTCGATTATATCGGGATGCGCTGTCGGACGCAGTCAGCCGCCGACGAGACCGGCGATGGCGGCCCTCAGTCGGCCCTCAGTCGGCCCGTAGCCAGCCCTTAGGCTGCCCTCACTGCCGGGCGCCGCCCGGGCGCTTGCGGGCCTCGGCCGCCGCCTGCGCCTCGGCATCCTGGGCGGCCAGCGTTTCAAGCTCGGTCTCGTCGAAGCCCGCCGAGCGGCGCGCCTCGAAGTTGAACGGTCCGCGCATCTTCGGCGCGTCGTACTGCCCGGCGAGCGCGAGCCACGCCGCGTGCGGATCCAGCCCGCGCGCCTCGCACAGGTAGCGGAACCAGTGGTTGCCGATGCGCACGTGCCCCACTTCGTCGTGCAGGATCACGTCGAGGATCGCCGCCGATTCGTCGTCGCCCGCCTGCTTGAGCCGCGCGCGGATGGGCGGCGAGGCGTCCAGTCCGCGCGCCTCCAGCACGCGCGGCACGAGCGCCATGCGGGCAAGGACGTCGTCGCGGGTGCGCTCGCACATCTCCCACAGGCCGTTGTGCGCGGGGAAGTCGCCGTAGACGTGGCCGTAGTCCGCCAGACGCATGCGCAACAGGGAGAAGTGATAGGCCTCCTCCGCCGCGACCGTGAGCCAGTCGGCGTAGAACGCTTCGGGCATGTCCGCGAAACGCCAGACGGCGTCGAGCGCGAGATTGATCGCGTTGAATTCGATGTGCGCCAGAGCATGCAGCAGCACCACGCGGCCCTGCGGCGTGCTCATGCTGCGACGTTGCAGCAGACGCGGCTCGACCAGTTCGGGGCGCTCCGGGCGGCCCGGCAGATCCGCGGGGGCCTCGATCCGCTGCCCCGGGTTCCAGCGCTCGTCGCTCTGTGCCCCTTGCGCCTTCACCAGGGCGTCGAGCGCGCGCACCGCCTCAACCTTGGCGACGGGATCGCGCTCGCGCAGCGCGTCGAGGGCGGCAATGCGCCAGTTTTGGGGCGGACTGTCCGTACCGGCAACCGCCGCGGCAGGGTTGGGAACAACGGAATTCATCGGAAAAAGCGGCAAAAAACGGAAAACAGGGACGAAAGTCGGCGCAGGGCTCGCTGGGAACCCAACCTGGGTGCAGAAAGGACGCACTGCGCGGACCCACTGCACGGACCCACTGCGCGGACGCACTGCGTGGCCTGGCCCACCAGGCAGCCCGCGCGCAACCGTTTACAATACGCGATTCACCTGTCCCGCGCCGCAGGGCCATGCCCGCCGCGGCGCCGCAGACGCCCCACATCACCGAGGAGACGCAGCACCGTGGCCATCTACAAACTTGGCGAAGCCGCACCCAACATTCACGAAAGCGTGTTCGTCGCGGATAACGCAACCATCGTCGGCAACGTCACGCTCGCCGAAGACTCGAGTGTCTGGTTCGGCGCGACGCTGCGCGGCGACAACGAGCCGATCTCGATCGGCGCACGCAGCAATGTCCAGGAAGGCGCGGTACTGCACACGGACCCCGGCTACCCCCTCACGATCGAAGCCAGCGTGACGATCGGCCATCAGGCGATGCTGCACGGCTGCACGGTGAAGGAAGGCGCGCTGATCGGCATTCAGGCCGTGGTCTTGAATGGTGCGGTAATCGGCCGCAACTGTCTGGTTGGCGCGGGAGCCGTGGTCACCGAAGGCAAGGTGTTCCCCGACAACTCGCTCATTCTCGGCGCACCAGCGAAAGTGGTGCGCGAACTCACCGAGGCCGACATCGCAGGCCTCAAGCGCAACGCCGACGTGTATGCGGAGCGGTGCGCGTATTTCAAGGCGCAACTCGTGCGGATCGGCTAGGACCTCATAGGCCCGCCCGCCACCCGGACCACGCCGCGCGATTCGAAACGAAGGAAAAGATTGTGAACGACCAGTTGCAGAAATTCATGTTCAGCGCCGCGCCGGTGCGTGGCGAAATCGTCTCGCTACGCAACACGTGGCAAGAGGTGCTCGCGCGGCGCCGCTATCCGGCGCCGGTGCAAACGGTGCTCGGCGAAATGATGGCCGCGTGCGCGCTGCTTTCGGCAAACCTCAAGTTCGACGGCACGCTGATCATGCAGATCTTCGGCGACGGTCCGGTGCGCATGCTGGTCGTGCAGTGCGGCTCGGATCTCTCGATGCGCGCCACCGCGCGGCTCGCCGATGGCCTCACGCCCGAAGCGGCCGAGGCCCTGCCCGCCGACACCACGTTCGCCGGGCTCATCAACCCGAACGGCAAGGGCCGCTGCGTGATCACGCTGGACCCGGCCACCAGGCAGCCCGGCCAGCAACCCTACCAGGGCATCGTGCCGCTGAACGGCGAAGACGGCCCGCTCGCTTCGATCGCCGAGGTGCTGGAGCATTACATGCACCACTCGGAGCAGCTCGATACGCGCCTGTGGCTCGCCGCCAATGGCGAGCGCGCGGTGGGCATGCTGCTGCAGAAGCTGCCGGGCGACGGCGGCATCGTGCCGCACGCGAACGAACTCGATACGGACACGTGGGGACGCGTGTGCACGCTCGGCGGCACGTTATCGCGGGAAGAACTGCTCGAACAGGAATCGGAAACGCTGTTCCGCCGCCTCTTCTGGCAGGAGAACGTGCGGCACTTCGAGCCCGTGCAGACGCGCTTCCAGTGCACCTGCTCGCGCGGCAAGGTGGGCGCGATGCTGAAGATGCTGGGCCGCGAGGAAATCGACGGCGTGCTGGAAGAGCGCGGCCACGTCGAGATTCATTGCGACTATTGCAACCAGCGCTATGAGTTCGACCCCGTAGACGTGGCGCAACTTTTTAGCGCGCCGGGGCTCTCAGAAGGAGTCGCCCCCGCGGCGGACCGGCGGCACTGAACGCCGCGCGGTCCGGCTCGCAGTTGCTTAGGCGTACGACCGAAGGGAGAGAAGCATGAAGAAAAATACGGGCTTCACGGGGCCGCGCGTCACGGCGGTGGCCGTGCTGGCCACGCTCAGCGCGGGCATCGCGCTCACGAGCGGCTGCACGCTGGAACCGCCGGGGCCGTCGCCGATCTATAGCCGCCTGCCCACGGACCAGTCGGGCGTTTCGACCGGCGCACAGCCGCTCACCCCCGAAGAACGCGCACGCTACGACGCCATCGACCGCCAGGTGATGGCCGACCAGGACCGCGCCATAGCCGCCGAGGCAGCGGCCGAAGCGTGGTCGCGCTATTACGCGCCGCCCGTTACCGTGTACGGCAGCTACTACAGCGGCGGCTGGGGCCATGGATGGGGAACGGGTATCGGCTATGGTCCCGGGTGGGGTTGGGGCTGGTAGGAGGCTGCTTTCTCGTGTGGCTGGATGAGTCGAACTGTCCGAACACCTCGCCGTCCTTAACCATGACCATGCCTATCTTCGAAGCTTGAGCAGATCTCCCAAACCAGGCGAGCGTCGAAAAAAAAGCGCGGCATGTGCCGCGCTTTTTTGTTGCGATCCCCAGGATCTCATCCCGCCGTCTTCTTCCCATCCTTCGCGGCGTGCCCCTTCTTCCTCTCAGGCACCCGCGACACCGGATTCGGCACGACCTTCACAGGCGCATCCGACATCACGCCGCGCGTAGACGTATTCGACGACCCCACCGGCGCCGGCAGCGGCTGGTTCGGCGAGACGAACTGCACGAACACTTCGCCGTCCTTGACCATGCCCATCTCGTAGCGCGCCCGCTCTTCGACGGCGGCCGTGCCGTTCTGCAAATCCTGCACTTCGCCCGCGATACGCTCGTTGCGCGTTTTTTCGTCGTCGTTCTGCTTGAGCTGCGTGGCGAGCTGCCCTTGCAGTTCGTGCACGCGCAACCATCCGCCGTGGCCCCACCAGAGCGGATACTGGATCAGCGCCAGCAGAATGATCAAAACGACAGTGACAAGCCGCATGAAAGGTGCCGGATAAATACACGCCGCCCTGCGCTAAACGCAGGGCGGCGGAGAACGGAATCGAAGAGGGTCAGCAAGGCTGTTGCCGACGTCTGCCTGGTTTTAGCGCAGATTGTAGAACGCCGACTTGCCCGGGTAGCTGGCGATATCACCAAGATCTTCCTCGATACGCAGCAACTGGTTGTACTTCGAGATGCGGTCGCTGCGCGAGAGCGAACCGGTCTTGATCTGGCCGGCGTTCAGGCCGACCGCGATGTCGGCGATGGTCGAGTCTTCGGTTTCGCCCGAACGGTGCGAGATCACGGCGGTGTAGCCCGCACGCTTGGCCATTTCGATGGCGGCGAAGGTTTCCGTCAGCGTGCCGATCTGGTTGATCTTGATGAGGATCGAGTTGGCGATGCCCTTCTCGATACCTTCCTTCAGGATGCGCGTATTCGTGACGAAGAGGTCGTCGCCCACGAGCTGGACCTTCTTGCCGAGCTTGTCGGTCAGCGTCTTCCAGCCTGCCCAGTCGCTTTCGTGCATGCCGTCTTCGATCGAGACGATCGGGAACTTGTCGGCGAGGTTCGCCAGGTAGTCGGCGAATTCGGTCGACGACAGTTGCAGGCCTTCGCCCGCGAGCTGGTACTTGCCGTCGTGGTAGAACTCGCTCGCCGCGCAGTCGAGCGCGAGCAGCACGTCTTCGCCGGCACGGTAGCCGGCCTTCTCGATGGCTTGCAGGATGGTCGAGAGGCATTCCTCGTTGCTGCCGAAGTTCGGCGCGAAGCCGCCTTCGTCGCCCACGGCCGTGCTCATGCCGCGATCCGAGAGGATCTTCTTGAGCGCATGGAACACTTCCGCGCCGCAACGCAGCGCTTCGCGGAAGGTCGGCTGGCTCACCGGCACGATCATGAATTCCTGAATGTCGAGGCTGTTGTTCGCGTGCGCGCCGCCGTTGACGATGTTCATCATCGGCACCGGCAGTTGCATCGCGCCCGAGCCGCCGAAGTAGCGGTACAGCGGCAGGCCGGCTTCTTCAGCGGCAGCCTTGGCGACGGCCATCGAAACGGCCAGCATGGCGTTGGCGCCGAGGCGCGACTTGTTGTCGGTGCCGTCGAGCTCGAGCAGGGTCTTGTCGAGGAAGGCTTGTTCCGACGCGTCGAGGCCCATGATCGCCTCGGAGATTTCGGTGTTGATGTGCTCGACAGCCTTCAGCACGCCCTTGCCGTTGTAGCGGCCGGCTTCGCCGTCGCGCAGTTCGATCGCTTCGCGCGAGCCCGTCGACGCGCCCGACGGCACCGCTGCACGGCCCATCGTGCCCGATTCGAGCAGCACGTCGCATTCGACGGTGGGATTGCCGCGCGAATCCAGAATCTCGCGACCGATGATATCTACGATTGCACTCATGGTTTCCTCAGGAAATGACAGTAATTCTTTACCGACGAAAAACGCGCACCGTCTGCGCTCGCCTCGGGCACATCCGCTTCAGGATCCGCCCTCGGCACACCGTCACGTGGGACAGGCGGCGCGGTCGCCGGGTTCAACTTGCCGCAATGCGCGGTTCGGGTCCGATCCTTCGCCGCTGCACTGCCACGCTGCCTTGCACATCGACGCGGGGCGCGAGCCGTTGTCCGCACAGCATGATGCCCGCGTGTGACATCTGCTGCGCGTTCGGCCCTGGCGCCGCGCTGCTCCTCCATCGCGCCGCTCATGCAATCCATCGAAGCGGCGCGCACTGCCTGCTGCGCTGATCGCGCGGGTTCTGCGCGAATCAGTTGAAGTCGTTCTCGAGGAACGGCGCGCGCTTGACCGCACGGTCGAGCGTCACGAGCGTTTCGAGCAGGTCCGCCATGCGATTGAGCGGCACGGCGTTCGGACCGTCCGACTTCGCCTCGGCGGGCTTCGGGTGCGTTTCCATGAACACGCCGGCCACGCCCGTGGCCACGGCCGCGCGCGCGAGCACCGGCACGAATTCGCGCTGGCCGCCCGAGCTCGTGCCCTGCCCGCCCGGCAACTGCACCGAATGGGTCGCATCGAACACGACCGGCGCGCCGGTTTCGCGCATGATCGCGAGCGAGCGCATGTCCGACACGAGGTTGTTGTAGCCGAACGAAACGCCACGCTCGCAGGCCATGAAGCGGTCGTCGGAAAGGCCCGCTTCGCGCGCGGCCTCGCGTGCCTTGTCGATCACGTTCTTCATGTCGTGCGGCGCGAGAAACTGGCCTTTCTTGATGTTGACCGGCTTGCCCGAGCGCGCGCACGCGTGGATGAAGTCGGTCTGGCGGCACAGGAACGCGGGCGTTTGCAGCACGTCCACCACCGATGCCACGGGCCCGATTTCCTCTTCCGAGTGCACGTCGGTCAGCACGGGCAGCCCGAGCTGGCGCTTGACCTCGGAGAGGATGCGCAGGCCCTCGTCCATTCCGAGGCCGCGAAACGACTTGCCGCTCGAACGGTTGGCCTTGTCGTAGGACGACTTGTAGATGAACGGAATGCCGAGCTTCGCGGTGATTTCCTTCAGGCGCCCGGCCGTGTCGATCGTCATCTGCTCCGATTCGACGACACAGGTGCCGGCAATCAGGAAGAACGGCTTGTCGAGACCAATCTCGAAACCGCACAGGTTCATGCTTTCTCCTCGGCGCGCGAGAGCTGGTGCGCGAGCGCCGCTTCGACATACGCCTTGAAGAGCGGGTGGCCCTCGCGCGGCGTGGACGTGAATTCCGGGTGGAACTGGACGCCGACGAACCACGGGTGCATGTCGCGCGGCAGTTCCATCATTTCGGGCAGGTCTTCGGTCGGGGTACGGGCGCTGATGATAAGGCCACCCGCCTCGAGCCTGGGCACGTAGCCGTTATTGACTTCATAACGGTGACGGTGACGCTCGTTCACGTCCTTGCCATAGATCTCGGCCGCCAGCGTGCCGGGCTTGATCGGGCAGCGTTGCGAGCCGAGGCGCATCGTGCCGCCGAGGTCCGAGTCTTCGTCGCGCTTTTCGACCTTGCCTTCGCGGTCTGCCCATTCGGTGATGAGCGCCACCACGCGGTCCGGCGTGTCCTGATCGAATTCCGTGCTGTTCGCGTGCGTGAGGCCCACCACGTCGCGCGCGAACTCGATCACGGCGAGCTGCATGCCGAGGCAGATGCCGAGGTACGGCACCTTCGCCTCGCGCGCATACTTGATCGCCTTGATCTTGCCCTCGGTGCCGCGGCGGCCGAAACCGCCCGGCACGAGAATCGCGTCGAGATGCTTGAGGCTGTCCACGCCCTCTGCGTCGATCTGCTCGGAATCGATGTACTCGATGTTCACCTTCGTCGAGGTCTTGATCGACGCATGGCGCAGCGCTTCGATGAGCGACTTGTACGACTCGGTCAGATCGACGTACTTGCCGACCATGCCGATCGTGACTTCGTGCTGCGGGTTTTCGAGCTTCTCGACCATTTCCGACCAGATCGACAGATCGGCGGGTTTCGCGGAAAGCTTCAGTTCGTCGCAGACGATCGAGTCGAGGCCCTGGTCGTGCAGCATCTGCGGAATCTTGTAGATGCTGTCCGCGTCCCACACCGAAATCACGGCGTCTTCGGGCACGTTCGAGAACATCGAGATCTTCGAGCGCTCGTCGTCCGGAATGCGGCGGTCGGCACGGCACAGCAGCACGTTCGGATAGATACCGATTTCGCGCAGCTTCTGCACGCTGTGCTGCGTGGGCTTGGTCTTGAGCTCGCCCGCCGTGGCGATGAACGGCACCAGCGTCAGATGCACGAAGCATGCGCTGTTGCGGCCGAGGCGCAGGCTCATCTGGCGCGCGGCTTCGAGGAACGGCAGCGATTCGATGTCGCCCACCGTGCCGCCCACTTCGACGATCGCCACGTCCGGCTCGCCGCACGTAGCGGATGCCGCGCCGCGCTCGATGAATGCCTGGATTTCGTTGGTGATGTGCGGAATGACCTGCACGGTCTTGCCCAGATAGTCGCCGCGGCGTTCCTTGCGGATCACCGATTCGTAGATCTGGCCCGTGGTGAAGTTGTTGGCCTTGCGCATCTTCGTGCTGATGAAGCGCTCATAGTGGCCGAGGTCGAGGTCGGTTTCCGCTCCGTCTTCCGTCACGAACACTTCGCCGTGCTGAAACGGGCTCATCGTGCCGGGGTCGACGTTGATGTAGGGATCGAGCTTGAGGAGGGTGACTTTCAGACCGCGCGATTCGAGGATCGCGGCGAGGGAGGCGGCGGCAATACCCTTGCCAAGGGACGAAACTACGCCGCCGGTGACGAAAACATATTTGGTCATCGCTGAATGCTCGCGGGAAAAACGGATTATACCGTAAAGGCAGGGCTAACCCTGCTTTTTGCGCGAGCTGCATGCGGGTCGAACGACGGCGGTATCGCTGCCCACTGCCGGACCGGTTCCGGGGTTGAAACCGGGGCCTGGGCCCGGCGCCGACAGCACCGCGCCGCCCCCTCCCGCTCAACCGCCGTTGTCCATGGCGTAAAGGAGACGCTGGACCGCGCGGGCCGTTTCGATGGGCCGCTCCATCGGATAGAGATGGCTGCCCTCGATCCACTCGAAGCGCTCGCCGGCAATGCGCTGCGTGGCGCCCAGCCCCACCTGGCGGATCTCCTTCGACTTCGTGCCGGCAACGAAGCTGACCGGCACCGGCGAGCCGTGCACGAGCCGCGTGCCGAGCGTATGCGGCAGCGTGCGGTAGATGAGGTACTCGGTGCGGCGGTCGAAGGCGAGCGTGCGCGTGCCGTCGGCCGAGGTCTGAGGAATGCCGAAGTCGATGTAGTCGGACAACACCCGCTCGTCCCAGCGCGCGAAGGCGGGCTTCGAGTGGAAATGCCGCCACGCCTCGTCGCGGTTCGCCCACGAGGTGCGGCGCGTGCGCGTGGCGGCCGCCGGCGAGAGATGCTCGTCGAGCCCGGCCCATTGCGACATCATCAGCATGCTGCTGCGCCAGCCCGCGATCACCGGCGAGTCGAGCATCACCACGCCGCGTACCCACTGCGGCTTTTTCAGCGCCGCCATCAGCGAGAGATAGCCGCCGAGCGAATGGCCGACGAGCCACACCGGGTGCTCGTAGCCGCGGCCGATATCCTCCAGCAACTGATCGACGAGATGCGGCCAGTCCCGCGTGACCGGAAAGCGCGTGTCGTGACCGAAGCGCTCGACGTAGCGCAGCTCGTAGCTGTCGCCCAGTTCGGCGAAGAGCGTCCGGTACGTCGAGGCGGGAAAGCCGTTGGCGTGGGAAAAATGGATGACGTTCTTCAAAGGCCTGTTGTCTCCGTATTCGTTATGCACTCTGTGGCTGGCGCGCGGGCACCGTGCGTCCGGTGGGGGCACGGCCGGGGGGGGCACGGCCAGGTGCCGCGTCCGGCGGTGTCATTCATCGGCTGCGTCCATCCAGTAGCGCCGTTGCGTGTCGCCGTAGCGTTCGACAGCGAGGCCGCCGGGGCTCGCCTCGATGCGCACGGCTCCGTTTGCGTCGCTGCGGGCGAGGACGATGTGGCGAGCGGCGTAGCGCGCGAACACGCCCGGATTGGGATGGTGGAAGCGATTCAGGAAGCCTACCTGAAATATCGCCACGCGCGGCCCGACAGAGTCGAGGAACGGTTCAGTCGAGGAGGTGCGGCTGCCGTGGTGCGGCACGACCAGCACATCGGCGCGCAGATCGATGCGGGCCGCGCCCTCGGCGCGCGAGCGGGCCACGAGCGTGCGCTCCTCGGGCGCCTCGATGTCGGCGGCGAGCAGCGCGGCCGTGGCGGCACCGGAAGGCCCTCGCGCCGCCGTCGAAACGCGCAGCACGCAGCAATGCGCGTTCGGCTTGCCGACGAGCGGCCCGGGGTTCGGCCACAGCACTTCGAAATCGATCCCGTCCCAGCGCCAGCGTTGGCCCGCGGCGCACTGGAGCGTCTGCGCCCCGGCTCGGCGCGCGTGCGCCCAGAGCGGATGGGCAGGCATGATCCCGGCCACGAAATGACCCACGCCGATGGCGTCCAGCACGGCCGGCGCGCCGCCCGAGTGGTCGGAATCGTCGTGGCTCACCATCACGGTGTCGAGCCGCAGCACGCCGTGCGCCTCCAGATACGGCACCACGATGCGCTCGCCCGCGTGGGTCGATTCGGGCCCCGGACCGGTATCGAACAGCAGTGCGTGGCGCGCGGTTTCCACGAGCACGGAGGTGCCCTGCCCGATATCGAGCGCGGTGAGGCGAAAGGTGCCGGCCGGCGGCCCCGTGGGTGCGGGCACGAGGAGCGGCAGCCACATGAACGGCGCGAGCCAGCGCAAGGGCCAGCCGCGCGGCGCAAGACACCAGGCCACGCCCAGCGCGGCACAGGCGAGCGCCCAGCCATCCGGTTGCGGCAGGCGCAGCATGGCCCAGGGCAAGCCCGAGAACCCGGCGAGCACTGCCGCCAGGCGATCGAGCATGGCATGCGCGAGGTGCAGCGCGTACGCATCGAGTGGCGCGGGCAGCGCAACGCCCACCAGCACCGTGGGTGCGATCAGCATGCTCACGAACGGAATGGCCACGGCGTTCGCAAGCGGGCCGATCAGCGGAATCTGCGCGAACCAGAGCGCCGTGAGCGGTGCGAGTGCTACCGTCACCGCCCATTGCACGCGAGCGCCGTCGGCAAACCTGGAGACGGCGCGGCGGGCAATATCGCGGATATATGCGAGGAAACGTCGTTTGAAGCCCAATGTCCGCGCAGTATCGCTCATCGGATCGAACCGATCGCCCGGATCGCCCGGATCACGCCCGGCGCCGGCGCGGTCCGGACCGCGCGTTGCCGGCACGCCGGATGCTGCAAAGAGAATGGCGGCGACCGCACAGAACGAGAGCCAGAATCCCGCTGCCGTCACCGCCCACGGGTCGCGGATCAGCACGAGGCCGAGCGCCCACGCCAGCACCTGCGAGCGCGCCACATGGCGCCCGCTCAGGAGCGCGAGCGCTGCGACCGCAAGCATCCAGAGTGCGCGCTGCACGGGCACGTTGAACCCCGCCAGCGCGGCATAGGCGGCGGCCGCGCAGAACGCACCGGCCACGGCCACCTTTTGGGCGGGAAGGATGAGCGGCGCTTCCACGCCGCGCCAGCGCATGCGCCGCCAGAGCGCGCCCGCCGCCCAGCCCGCGAGCCCCGCGACGAACGCGAGATGCAGCCCCGAGATGGCGACCAGATGGCTCGTGCCGGTACTGCGCATGAGACGCCAGTCGTCGTCGCTGACTGCGTCCTGCGCGCCGGTTGCGAGCGCAACCACAATGCCGCGATGCGGCGCCCCGGCAAGAACCGTATCGATCCGTGCATGAAGCCGCGCGCGCCAGCGCTCGATCAGTACACCGGGGCCACCCTCGTCGCCGGGAAGGCGTCGTGCACGCCCGGCGTCGCTGACATAGCCCGTCGCGCGGACGCCGCGTTCGAGCAACGAAACCCCCGCGTTGCGAAGGCCGAAGTTGCCCTCGCCGTGCGGGCGTTTGAGTCGCACCGGCAAGCGCCAGCGCGCACCGGGGACGAGTGGCGGCAGCGGCGCACCTCGCACGACCCAGTCGAGCTGGACGATGCGCGGAAGTGAGGCGGCGGTACCCGGCTTCCCCCACGACTGGACGGCGAAGAGAAAGCGCGCACTGTTCGGGTTCGCCGTGCTCAGGGCCGGCAAGCCGGCCACATAGCCGGTCACTTCGATATCGCGCGCCTGCCAGTCGAAAGGCAGCGCTTCGGCGAGGCGCAGGTCCGCGCGCCACGCCGCGTAGCCAAAGCCCACGCATCCGGCCGCGAGCCACACGGCCAGCCAGCCGCTCAGGCGCCGTGCGGCACGAAACGCCGCATCCAGCGTCTGCGCATCGCCCGGCGCCGGAGCGCCGTCGTCGACCTCGCTGCGCGCAAGCATGCACACGGCCCACGCACCGGCACCGGCCAGCGTCAACGCCAGTGCAAGCCAGCCTCGCCAGCCCGGCAGCGCCACCTGTTGCTGCAGCCAGAAAATGCCCAGCGCAAATCCACCCCATACGGCCCGCATCCGCCCTCCCTGGATCGAGGCGGCCTTACGGG